>NZ_VFUK01000005.1:0-532684 GCF_006440835.1 Mesorhizobium sp. B2-5-11 | reverse complement strand
CGAGCGCGACGTCCGGTTCGTGATCTCTACCTCATCCCAGCGCGCCCATCCCGCGCAGCGGGTTCGTTCTTCGGCCCCCATCGAGACCTTCGAGATGCTGAAACCCAAAATCGACGGCCGGAGCGAAGTGGGCGGCGCTACGATATTTGAGGTCTCCGCACTGCCCGCCGCTCGCGGCAAACATCGCTACGCTTGCTGTCCCTTAGTTCTTCATTCCGCTCCGCCATAAACGCCTCTTTCCCCTTTTCGGCCCAGAGGTTTCGCGCCCGCTCGGCGTCCTCGCTTTTGAGCTTGTCGGCCATCCAGAGTAGCGCGCCGAGGATGGTGGCGCGATTGTCGTTGGTCAGCTCGACGATGCCAGCTTTGACGACGAGGCCACCGAGTTCGATGAGGTGTCGCGTGCGCTTGCGGCGCTCGACCTGCCAGACGCGCATGTCATTACGAGCCCGCGCCGCTTGCCGGCGATTGCGCGCTGCCCGGTTGCGCTTGAGCGCTGCCAGTGTTGCGGCCAGGCGTTGCTGCAGATCGTCGTGGCCTGCTCTCAAAAAACATCGCTCCTCGCCTGGCCCAGGCCTCGCGCTTCGCGGCCTCTTTCGTTTCGGCCAGCACGATCAGCGCGCCGGCCAGTTCGTCGGCGGTGAGGCTGTCGGCGCCGGTGGCGATCACCAGTTCGCCGAGCTGCTGTACCTTGCGGGTCTTGAGGTCTTTCGCCTTGTCCTCCAGTGCTTTCAGTTCGGCGTCGTAGTCGCGTGGCTTGCGCATCTGCCGTCTCCATCACCTTGGTCAGTTGTCGATGCGGCGATGATAGTTGGACGCTCTGCGGAAGGCTTCCCTGTTGCCGGGACGGTCTGGCATGCGCCGGTCCATCCCGAGATTTTTTCGAGGGAGGGCGCGCTTATACGTCGTGCCGACGTGCGCTTTGCCGTGCAAATGATCTGGTCGCGATGGCGATCTATCATCTTCATGTCAAGGTCATTGGCCGGAACGCTGGGAGCAGTGCGGTGGCGTCCGCCGCCTACCGCTCGGCTTCGCGCATGCGCGACGAGCGCATCGATCGCGTCCAGGATTTCTCCGCCAAGCGCGGCGTTGTCCATTCCGAGGTGCTGCTGCCTCAGAATGCACCCGAAGCCTGGAGCGACCGCGAGCGGCTGTGGAACGATGTCGAGGCCTTCGAGATACGCAAGGATGCCCAGCTTGCCCGCGAAGTGGAGTTTTCTCTCCCGCGCGAGATGAGCGAGGCACAGGGCATCGAGCTTGCCCGTGACTTCGTACGATCAGAGTTCGTCGATCGCGGCATGGTGGCCGATCTCAATGTGCATTGGGATGTTGCCGAGGACGGAAGTCTCAAGCCGCACGCCCATGTCATGCTCACCATGCGGGAGACCGATGAGAATGGTTTTGGCCCAAAAGTGCGGGACTGGAACCGCACCGAACTGGTCGAGCACTGGCGCGAACGCTGGGCCGAGCTTGCCAATGAACGCCTGGCCGAACTCGATATCGACGCCCGCATCGATCATCGCAGCCTGGAAGCGCAGGGCATCGAACTGGAGCCGCAAACGCAGATCGGCGCGCCGGCACAACGTATTGAAGGCTTGGACATCGCCGGCGATGGAATCGACGCGGCAGATGTTGCCGACCGCGCCGAACTGCACCGCGAGATCGCCCGCAACAACGGCATCCGCATCGTCGCCGATCCTTCTGTGGCGCTGGATGCAATCACACACCAGCAATCGACCTTCACCCGCCGCGACATGGCGCGGTTTGCACACCGGCACAGCGACGGCATCGACCAGTTCAACGAGGTGATGGGCGCGATCTCCAACGCGCCCGACCTGGTCGAACTCGGCAAGGACGGACGTGGAGAAGGTCGCTTCACCACCCGGCAGATGATCGAGGCGGAACAGCGCCTGCATCGCGCCGCGGAATTGATGGCCGAGCGGGAACGGCATTCTCTGAACGATGCGCATCGAAATGTGGCTTTGTCATCTGCGGAACATCGCAGCTTTGTCCTTTCCGATGAGCAGGCCGATGCGCTGGCACATATCACCGATGGCCGCGATCTCGGCATCGTCGTCGGCTATGCCGGCACCGGCAAGAGCGCCATGCTCGGGGTAGCGCGTGAGGTTTGGCAGGCGGCCGGCTACGAGGTTCGTGGTGCTGCCCTTTCCGGCATTGCCGCCGAGAACCTTCAAAGCGGATCCGGCATATCTTCACGCACCATCGCCAGCATGGAACATGGCTGGGGACAAGACAGGTACCTGCTCACATCCCGTGATGTGCTGGTGATCGACGAGGCCGGCATGGTCGGCACGCGCCAGTTGGAGCGCGTGCTCTCCCATGCGGCGGAAGCCGGTGCAAAGGTCGTGCTGGTCGGCGATCCGCAGCAGCTTCAGGCGATAGAAGCCGGTGCTGCCTTCCGCTCCATCCATGACCGTCATGGCGGCGTCGAGATCGAGACCGTGCGTCGGCAGCGCGAGGACTGGCAGCGTGACGCCACGCGCGATCTGGCGACAGGCAAGATCGGCGCAGCGATCGATGCCTACGACGCAAAGGGCATGGTCCACGAGACAAAGACGAGGGAACAGGCCCGTGGCGATTTGATCGAGCGCTGGGACCGCGATCGGCAAGTACAACCGGACGCGAGCCGCATCATCCTCACCCACACCAATGCCGAGGTGCGGGAACTCAACGAGGCAGCACGCGACAGAATGCGCGCCGCCGGCGATCTGGGTGATGACGTTCAGATCTCTGTCGAGCGTGGCACGAGAACCTTCGCCAGTGGCGACCGCGTCATGTTCCTGCGCAACGAGCGCAGCCTTGGTGGCGTTGAAGGGGGTGTCAAGAATGGTACGCTCGGCACCATCGACCGGGTCAGCGCGCAGAGCATGACCGTGCAGATCGATGACGGCCGCTCCATCTCGTTCGACCTGAAGGACTATGCCCACATCGACCGCGGCTATGCGGCGACCATCCACAAAGCACAGGGCATGACGGTCGACCGCACCCATGTGCTGGCGACGCCGGGCATGGATGCCCATGGCAGCTACGTCGCACTGTCGCGGCATCGCGGCGGCATGGACCTGCACTATGGCCGTGACGATTTTGCCAGCCGGGACAAACTCATCCGCACATTGTCGCGCGGTCGCGCCAAGGACATGGCGTCGGATTACGAGAAGCTCGATCCGGCGCAAAGCTATGCCGAGCGGCGCGGGATCACCTTCCGCCAGCGGGTCGTCGAGATCGTCAGGAAAATCGTGCCGGAGAAGCTGCGTGACAGGATCGACGGCCTGCTGGACGGATTACGCACGCCGGGAGACGAAGCGTCCGGCCAGGAAAGCGGGCGCCGGCCGGGAAGGGACAATGGTGGAGCTCCGGTTGGGCGCGGTGGAGCCCAGCCGGAAAGGGAGGGGCCCGTACGGGAAAGGCCAAAGCCGGATGCGCAGCGAGAAGCGGTAGTGCCGGCGGACCCAGAAGCGGCATTGCGCAGTGCTCGCACCAAGGCGCTTGTGCGCCATGCGCGTGCGATCGATGCCATCCTCTCCGCCGGGAGTACGGACGGCCACGGCACGCCGGAGCAGATGCGCGAATTGAAGGAAACACGCACCGCCTTCGAGAAAGTTCGCTCGCATGGCTGGCGCGATGCGGAAGCGGCCTATGTGAAGAATCCCGAGCTTGTCCGTGAGGCGGGATCTGGCCGGGTCAATCGCATCGTGCGCGCCCTCCAGCTCGAAACCGAAATCCGCAGTGGGCGGAGCACCGATGCGGGCATCAGTCCGACCGTGCGCGCCGAGCGCTTCGTCGAGCGCTGGCAGAAGCTCGACCAGGCCAGCCAGCGCCAGTACCAGGTTGGCGACATGGCTAGCTACAAATCAACCCGTTCCGCGATGTCAGACATGGCCAAGAGTCTCGAACGCGACCCGCAACTGGAATCCCTGCTCGCCAATCACAAAAAGGCGCTCGGCATCCAGGTCGAATCGGGTCGGCGCTTGGGCGCAGAACTCGCCTTCAATCATGGCATCGAGCTCGGAAGGGGTCGCGGCATCGGACTCTGACCCATCCGATTTGCCGCCGTTTGCGCGCCGGGCTGCGGTAGGGCGGGAATACGTCTTGCGCGATCGATACAGCCTGCTTTGTCTGCCCCATCAGGTAGCAGGAGCACCCAGCAGGAGACAGCGTAGCCATGCCCGAACCCGACCGCATCATCCGTAGCAGAACCGTCCTGGCCCGGACCGGCCTGTCCCGCTCGACCATGTATCGCAAGATCGCCGAGGGCACGTTCCCGGCGCAGATCAGGATCAGCGTCAACGGTGCCGGCTGGCGGGAGTCGGAAATCAATCGGTGGGTAGAGAACCCCGCATCTTGGAGGCCGCTGCGAGATGGTGATAAAATCCAATAGGACCGGTGCGAGAGGCAGGCCGATAAGGTGTACCGGACGCGCAATGCAATTTTCTGTGGAAAAGCGGAGCCGAACCACCGGTATGATTTTGAATTGGGTAATTTTACGGGTAAGGGTCACTACCCACATTGAAGATTTATGAGTGATTTCAAATACTTAGATAACAATTCGATTCCGCCTCTGGGCACCATCCCCTCTTCTCCCGACAGTCTCTTTCGCCGAAGCATCTACGCTTTTGTCTCGGCAAATGTCTGAAATCCTTGGTAATTTTTGTGACGCAAGGCGCGGTTGGCCGTGTTTTGTGGAATTTCGGCGTAGTTGGTCCAACGAGGCGGAGGGCTGGTATTTTCGGTGGTATTGGAGATCCTGATGGTATCGATGCAGCCAAATGGAGCTCCCGGAAATGGCGCTTTCCGACGTAAAATGCCGAAATGCCCGACCCGCTTCAAAGCTCGTGAAATTGTCTGACGGTGGCGGGCTCCAGCTTTGGGTTCAGCCTACCGGATCTCGCCTATGGCGCCTCGCCTATCGTTTTGGCGGCAAGCAGAAGCTTCTGGCGTTGGGCAGCTATCCGCTCATCTCCCTGGCTGAGGCACGCGAGGCGCGCGATACCGCCAAACGTCTCCTCCTACGTGGCATCGACCCCGCCCAGGAGCGTAAGTCACAAAAGGCTTCGGCAGAGGACACCTTTCGCTCAATCGCGGAGGACTATGTCGACAAGCTGAAGAAGGAGGGTCGTGCCGACCGGACCATCACCAAGGTCAAATGGTTGCTCGACTTTGCCCATCCAACGTTGGGGGACAAAAGCGTTCGGGAGATTGATCCGGCCACAATTCTTGCCGCTCTCCGCAGCGTGGAGGTTCGCGGTCGATACGAGTCGGCCAGGCGACTGCGCTCCACTATCGGCAGCGTGTTTCGATATGCAATCGCAACCGCACGCGCCGATACAGATCCGACGATCGCCCTGCGGGGAGCACTCGTCGGTCCAACGGTCACGCCGCGCGCCGCCGTTACCGATCCTAAGGCCTTGGGAGGCTTGCTGAGGGCGATCAATGCATTTGACGGGCAGCCGACAACCCGAGCCGCCCTAAGGCTGATGGCCCTGCTGTTTCCCCGCCCCGGCGAGCTGCGCGCGGCCGGATGGGACGAGTTCGATTTCGAAAGCTCGGTGTGGAGCATCCCTGAAGGGCGCATGAAAATGAGACGGCCGCACCGCGTACCTCTCTCCAGGCAGGCCGTCGGGGTCCTGACCTCACTTAGAGAAACCTCTGGTGGGGGCACGCTGTTGTTTCCTAGTATTCGATCGGGCTCGCGTCCGATTTCCGACAACACGCTTAACGCTGCCCTTCGCCGTATTGGGTACGGCAAGGAAGAAGCCACCGCGCACGGTTTTCGAGCAACGGCATCAACTTTGCTAAACGAATGCGGAAGATGGCATCCGGACGCCATAGAGCGGCAGCTGGCCCATGTTGAGAACAACGACGTACGTCGCGCCTACGCCCGGGCAGAGTACTGGGAAGAGCGCGTAAAGATGATGCAATGGTGGGCCGATTATCTGGATGAACTCGAGAGCAAAAACGCGCGGGTGAAAACGGCGGTTGAAGATCGCTAAAACTGGGCCACCTTTGGTCTGGCGAATCTAATGACCAAGACATGGAGATTTGCAGCGCTGTACCATTGTACCGAATTAAACTCTGCGAGAGTGATCCCTCCCGCTTCGGGGCACATTAACACTGCCCGATTTTCTAGTGAAGCCAAGCATTCTGACTCGATTCGGCCCACACATGGCTGGAAGTGAAAGAGAGCTTTGCGCCCGATTTCGGTCGTTGAGACGCCCTTTACACTGTCCGAAAGGCCGCCGTTCGTTTATTTACCTAGCCTGCTGGCGGGACCGACCGGCGCTTGACTAAGCCCTGCTCGACCGCCTTAACGTGGTGGGCAGCATATCGTCGATTTCCTTGTCGGAGAACATAAGCTCCTCGTTGTCCTTCAAGGAATTCTGTGCCTTCTTGTAGGCCTTCCCGTCCGTGAAGGGTGCCGCCCGATAGATTTCGTGAAGGTTGGTCTGCAACTCGTCGCGCTGAGTCCGAAGGTCGTCAATTGGCACTGCCGTATTGAGCGCGTCGGTTATCAGGCTGAGGTAAGATTCTCGCACATTCCAGATGTCGGACGCGGTTTCCCTGTGTCGCTGCGCGAGAGCACCGGGGTCTAGGTCCTTCTGGTAGGCGTTGTAGATCAGGCTGAGAATGGCAAGCACGACGGTCGCGTATTCCGCATATTGCAGAAGCCCCGTCTCCGCCCTGAAAACGGTCGTCACCGCGCCGCCGGCGATGAGCGCGGACAGGATGATGTTGAACCACTTTGCATACCATTGATGGTCGGCAAGCCGCTCGGCCATCTTCTCGTGGATCTTGTGGGTGTAGGCGCAACGGCCGTAACACTCGCGCACTTGGCTCTCGAGTTGGTACCGCGGATCAAATTGGGAAGGTTGTGCCAAAGACGATCCTCCATTTCGCGCGGCGCTGTGCGGCTTTGTCGTCGGTCTGCATGTTGCAGGCCTCGACGGCGATATTGTAGTCACTGAGCGCCTTCAACCAGAACACCCCCGTCTTGTAGACGTAGGAACCGCTTCCCGGCATCCGCCAGTAAGTTTTCTCTCGGTCGAGGTCGTAGAGATACTTCAGGAAGTCCCGCGCCATGTAGTCATGATAGCCGTAGGATTTATCCCGATACTCCCACGTTTCGATGAACTGATAGGCAAGCGCGTCAATCAGCGCTCCAGTCATCGGAACGCTATTATGGTCTTTCCACACCCTCATCATGCGGCCGAGCGCTTTCAGGTTGCCGTTAACGGCCGTATTGCGTGTCTGGACGGCATTTATCTCTGCCCGGGGGTTGCACTGTCGCCAGGTACCTCCCCCGTTTGAATCGGCAAACGTCCAGGAACCGTCCGTGTTGTCGAAATAGGGGAGGATTTCGAATGTGATTCCGTCCGTGAAGGAGATGACGACAACCTGACCGTTGCCGCCGACGTTGCTGGAGCCGTAGGTTTTGAGGAGGGAGTTTTTCACGGCCTGAAGAAGTGCGGACTGACCGTTGCCCTGATACGCGCTGTATTTGACGTATTCCGCATAGGGGAGCTGGAAGCCGATATCCAGGTCGCTGATTCCGCGTGCGGCGGTGTCGCGACCGTAAGAGCCAACATAGAGACTGTGGGCGGAGCTGGAATCAGTGTTCCAGAAGTCTGTGTTAAGGCGCGTGGTGATACGCCGGTACCGCTGTCCTATCGAGCTGATCAGGTCGGTGCCGATATTGTAGTTATTCCGGAAGTTGTAGAACTCGTCAGATACGCCCATTCCCATCCCCACCAGCGGTAACTTCGTCGGGAGATGGCAATTTTATGCTTTCAGCGCAATAGCTTCGGTGTGCGTTCAACGGGAATATTACGCGGCGGACATGAACTATGCTCGCGGGCTGTGGCGAGGGCTGATGTCAGTTTCTTCCTCATTTGGATATCAACTCGCGCCCATGGGATTGCGCTCCTGCCGGAATGCCCCCCGTTCACACGTTGCTGCCAGTTTACGCCGAACGAACTAGTCAGGCCGCTTCCGCTTAACGAGGCTCTTCTTATTTTAGCCAAACATGATCTCCTCGCTGCGGAATGGCAACTAAGATGTGGCTTTTGTGCTTCGATACCCACACGCCGGGAATACCAGGACCGAGGCAGCGTCCATGAAGAGTGACGCAATCTCGTATGCCCCACGAGGGCTATCTCGTGAGGAAGCGGCTCGCTACATCGGTGTAGGATCGACGCTCTTTGACGAGATGGTTGCCGATGGGCGAATGCCGAAGCCCAAGCGCATCAACAGCCGCGCTGTCTGGGATCGTGTAGCCCTGGATATTGCTTTCACCTCGTTGCCGGACAAAGATAGCCGCCTTCAAGAGCTGTTGGAACGAAGTAGGCGGGAGGTAGAAAAGCGATAGAAAATACGTTTATTGCGTATACGCTGCGGACGTAGTACGATGAAAGCCCGTGTGCGGAAGGCATGACGTGAGCGAGAACGACAAACTTGCGCAAGACGTGAAAGCATGGCGGGCCAAGGAAGGGTTCACTGCCGCAGCCGCGGCCAAGGTGCTTGGAATACCGAAGCGCACCTTTGAAGGCATAGAGCAAGGAAGAGGCTTTCCTTACCCGGTGCTCCTGCGGGTTGCCATCGAAAGCAAAACCCGTTCGGTACGGGCAGATCTGAAAGGGTCCTGAAAGGAGCATTTGATGGCTCGCCCATTTAAGGACCCCAGTTACCCTGGGGTATCTTCGCGCCTCAAGAACGGCAAGCGAATCTATCGCTACCGCGCAAAAGGCGTGCCCGAGATGCACCTTCCTGGCAAACCTGGCGATCCCGAGTTCGAGGCGGCTTACGAGAAGGCCACGCAGGGCCAACACAAGAATGCAGGGATCATCGATTTGCCCGGTCGGGCACTGCCTGAAACTTTTGGCCATGCCGGGCGCCGGCTTGAAACGACAATGGAGTGGCTCGATTTTGATGAAGCGACGCAGCGGAAGAATGCGCGACTGATTGAGCGTTTTCTTAATCTGCGGGTCGATCCAAATTACCCACTCACTTGGCGCGATACTCCGGTGCAACATCTCGACGCGGATCGGCTTCGCGCCATCATCGAAAGCATCTTCAGGAGCAACCGCACAGTCGCCAAACATATGCTGGTTGCCATCAAGAAGCTTTTATGGGTCGCGACCGATGTCGAGAAATGGATAAAGCCGCAGGATGATCCTTCACTGTCAATTCGCGTACGCGTGCCCAAATCGACCAAGAACCCGGCTTGGCCAATTGCGATCCGAGAAAAGTACGAGGAGCGGCATCCGATCGGGACGCCGGCTCGGACGTGCTACGCGCTTGGTTTCTGGCTCGGCAACCGACGAGGCGACATCGCTGACCTTGAATGGGATGATCTCGTGACCGAGGAGATCGAACTGTTCGACGGTTCCTTGGCATTGATCGAGGCGTTCGCCTTCCGACAGAAGAAGAACCGAAACCGTCATGGCGGACGGGAGATGTTTATCCCGGTGGTGGACAAACTGGCGGCTGCGCTAGACCCGCTTGACCGCTCGAAGGGTGGAACCGTCTTGAAGAATGGCTATGGCAACCCGTTTTCAGAAAAGAGCCTGACAGGCATGATGCAGCATTGGGCACGACAGGCCGATATTCCTGACGGCTATACGCTTCACGGCCTGCGCCGTACCTTCGGCACCTACCTCGCTGAATGCAACATCCAGGCCCGGGCCATCATGGACGCCATGGGGCATTCCTCCATGACGGTGACGGATGACTACGTGCGTGAGGCCAACAAGAAGCGGATCGCGGTTGATATTGCTCGCGCGATCAACGAGCGCGAGGCCAAACGCGACGCCATGAAGCGACGGGCAAACCTCCGCATCGTCAGATAATCACACCGAGTCGGAACAAACCGGGACCACGGTCCTTGTTTTGGCCCATAATGGACCCAAAACGTTTTGGGCCGAGGGCACTTTTCCGAAATAAAATCAATGGTCATGGTGGGCCCGGAGGGACTCGAACCCCCAACCAAGCGGTTATGAGCCGCCGGCTCTAACCATTGAGCTACAGGCCCCACGCGGGCTGGATTAATGTTTTTCGCATCGCGGCACAAGGCTTTCCGGGACCGCTGGTCACAATCGTCCAAATCAGCCCATAATCGCGCCATAAGGAGCCGCGTGCGCCCGCTGGGCGCGGATATGCTTACCCGAGGAGATTTCATGACCAGACCTCTTTTGCCCCTCGCACTCGCCGCCGCCATCGCCTTTCCGGCGCTGGCCGCGGCCGCTGAGTCGCCGACACCGCCCCGTATCGTGGTTTCGGGCGAAGGGGCGGCGACCGTAGCGCCCGACCTGGCGGTCCTGACGCTCAGCGTCATGCGCGAAGCCAAGACGGCGCGCGCCGCACTGGATGCCAACAACGACGCCATGGCGGCCGTGATCGCCGCGATGAAGTCGGCCGGCATCAAGGACCGCGACCTCCAGACCGCGGGCATCCAGATCAATCCGCGCTATAACTACACAAACAAGCCCGACGGCGGCCAGGAGGCCGAATTGATTGCCTACCAGGTAACCAACACGCTGTCGGTGCGCGTGCGCGATGTCGACAAGACCGGCGAGATCCTCGACAAGGCGGTATCGCTGGGCGTCAACCAGGGCGGCGGCATCGTCTTCACCAACGACAATCCGGCTGCCACCGTCACCGAAGCGCGCAAAAAGGCGGTGGCCGATGCCATGGCCAAGGCCAAGACGCTGGCGGAAGCCGCCGGCGTCAGCATAGGCCGGGTGATCGAAATCACTGACCAGAACATCGCGCCGCCACCGATGCCGATCAACGCCAAGGCCTTCGACGCGGCCGTCGGTGCTGCTCCGGTGCAGGCCGGCGAGAACGCCTACAATGTCCAGGTCACCGTTACCTTCGAACTGAAATAAGCGTCTTCGATGGTCCATGGCCGAGCCCGACCCTGAACCGTCCGCCGTGGTGCATGAAAAACCCGCGGGATCGCTCCCGCGGGTTTTTTGAGCCGCATTCTTCCCGAAGGAAAGCGGCTCCACTACTCCAGACCGACCTTCGCAGAAGGTCGTGTCTCCAGACTGATCCTGAAAGGATCATGTCTCCAGACGGATCTTCGCAGAGGGTGGTGTCTGCGACTGACCCCGCAGAAGATCATGCCGCTACCAACCCTCGCAGAAGGTCGCGCCTTAAGAGGCTCAGCGGTTGATGATCGGGCAACCACGCTCATTGGCGAACACGATGACGACGCGGTCGCCATACTGGCGGCCCATCACCTTGACCGTGCGGCGGCTGACGTCGACGACGCGGGCACGGTGCAGCCCCATGCGTTCGGCCTTGTTCAGGGCCCAGTCGGGCGAACAGCCGCGGCGCCAGTCGTCGCGGCGTTCATCGCGGCGGTGGCGATAGCCGTCATCGCCGGCATAGACGCCGAAGCGCGGATCGTTGTTGTTGCCGAAGCCCAGGTAAAGGCTGTCGGCATGGGCGGGAACGGCCGCCAGCGTACCGAGGCCGACGAGGGCCGAAAGTGCTGCCGTTTTCACCGTGTTGAACATGGTCTTCTCTCCTTGTTGCGGGCTCTCGCCCGTCCTCTTGAAATCGATGATGGGAGAATGCACCCGCCTGTCTGAACTATTTACGAACCCGCCGTTCATCCGCGGTTCATGTGGCGGAAAAAGGAAGCTTCTGCCGGTTTTCCAACAATGTGCCCCAAACGTCTCGCATGGTTCCTGGTTCCTGCGCGCCCTTGCGGACACCGGCCTCAGGGCTCGGCATACCGATGCGAGCCAGGCTCCGCATATCGATGCGCGCTATGGCTCGTCATCCCGATGCGAGCTATGGCTCGTCATCCCGATGCGAGCTATGGCTCGTCATCGAGCATATAGTCGAAATAATCCTCCGGCTCGGCCAGGTCCGTCTCGCTGGCCTTGACCCGGCCGCGCATCGACATGCCGGCCTCATGCACCGTCTCGGCACTGCCCGACACCAGACGGTGCCACCAGTAGAGATCGCGCCCCTCCGCGACCAGCCGGTAGGCGCAGGTGCTGGGCAGCCAACTGATGGTGCGTACATTTTGCGGCGTCAGCCCGACGCAATCGGGAACGCGCGCCAGCCGGTTGTGATAGTCCGAACAGCGGCATGTCTGCGCGTCGAACAGGCGGCAGCCGACACTGGTCCAGTAGATGTCGCCAGTATCCTCGTCCTCGAGCTTCGACAGGCAGCACTTGCCGCAGCCGTCGCAGAGCGATTCCCACTCGGCCGGGCTCATTGCTTCCAGCGTCTTTGTTTTCCAGAACGGCGTTTCCATCTCCGGCATGTGGCCCCAGCCGCCGCGAAGGTCAAGCAGGGCAAGGGCTGGAATGGGGCGGCACCCCCGTCGAAAGACATGAAGTTGCCTTCAAAAGGCCGGCCAATCGCCCCGTACGGTCCCTAACCATGAGCCGCCGGAACCAATTTCGTTAAAATCGGTTTCGGCAAGGATGGGACCCCACAAGGAGAATTTCGATGAAACGCCAACCACGGATTCTGGCAGGCACCGCACTCGGCCTGCTGATGGCATCCGCGCCGTTGGGCGCATCCCCGCTTCAGGGAAGTGCCGCGTTCGGCCCCATGCGAGACAGCGCAATGCCGCTGGTCCTGGCCCAGGACACCCAGACTGACGATGCACAGCAGAGCGACCAGGAACTGCTACGCAAGAAGAAGCGCGATCAGCAACAACAGCAGACCGAACAGGCACCCGCACAGCAGCCCGCGCCAGCCGCCGAGGAACAACAGCCACGCAGGAAGAAGCGCGATCAGCAGCAGGTCGAGCAGGCGCCCGCTGGTGAAGCCGCGCCCGCCGTCGAGGAACAACAACCGCGCAGGAAGAAGCGCGATCAGCAACAGCAGACCGAACAAGCCCCCGCGCAGCAGGCCGCACCAGCTGCCGAGGAACAACAGCCACGCAGGAAGAAGCGCGACCAGCAGCAGGTCGAGCAGGCGCCCGCCGGTGAAGCCGCGCCCGCTGTCGAGGAACAGCAGCCGCGCAGGAAGAAGCGCGACCAGCAGCAGCAGACCGAGCAGGCGCCAGCCGGTGAGGCAGCACCCGCCACCGAGGAACAGCAGCCGCGCAGGAAGAAGCGCGACCAACAACAGCAGACCGAACAGGCACCGGCGGGCCAAACGGAACCTGCCAACGACAACCAGCGCAAGAAGCGCAAACAGGAGCAGCAGGCCGAGCCCAGCGCCGTGCCGACACCGAAGGAAGCACCTGCCGCAGAAGCACCCAAGGCAGAACCGGCACCCTCAGGCGAGAGGCCGGCAGCCCAGGGCGAACAACCCCAGGACAAGAGGAAAAAGAACGCCAGACAACCGGCTAGCGAGCAGCCGGCCAATGGCGAACAGCAGCCGGCCAATGGCGAACAACAGCAAACCGGCAGGCAGCCTGCAACGGGCGAGCAGCCGGCCACGGGTGAACAGCCCAGTGCCGGCAAGGCCGCGCCTGTCCAGGGGCAAAACCCCGAGCAGGCCGAGACGTCCGCCGACAAGAACGCTGCCCCCATTCTCGACAGCCAGAAGGATGCCAGACGCCGCGGCCGCGGCGAGAACGGCCAGGCCAGCAGGAACCCCGCCAACCAGAATGGCGAGCAGCAAAATGGCGAGCAGCAGAATGGTGGGCAAAACGCCCGGCAGGGCGGTGCTCAGGGCCGCCAACCCGCGGTCGCTCCCGTCGACCAGGGTCCGCCCCCGACCGACGATAGAGCTGCTCAGCAGGAGATCAAACCGGAAAAAATCGTCCCGGTTACCGAGGAGAAGGGCAAACGCCTCGAGCGCGCACCGGACGAGAACATCCGCGACCGCCGCCGCCCGAAGGGTGTCGACGTGCTCAAGGAGATCGGCGATCGCGTCATCATTCAGCTCAACGATCAGACATACGTTCAGAGCAGTGACCGGCCGCGCCTGACCCGCGGCGCCAAGGATGTCTACTATGAGGATCTGTCGCAAGGCCGCACGCGCGAGACAGTCGAGCGCGACAACGGCGTGCAGATCGTCACCATCCGCAACCGCTACGGCGACATCATCCAGCGGTCGCGCATCATGCCCGACGGTCATGAGTATGTGTTGAGCTATGTCGACGAACGAAGCTACGACGACGATAACGATTGGCGCGATCCGGGCGACGACCTACCACCGATGCGGCTGACCATTCCGCGCCGGGACTACATCCTTGACTCCGAAGAGGTCGAAAGCCCGGACGACTACTACACCTTCCTCGAGCAACCGCCGGTGGAGAAGGTGCAGCGCCTCTATTCGATCAACGAGGTCAAGCGTTCCGCACGGGTGCGCGACATTGCCCGGCGCATCGATCTTGACACGCTGAACTTCGAATTCGGCTCTTCCTCGATCTCCGATGCCGAGGTGCAGAAGCTCGAGGGTGTCGCCACGGCCATGGAGAAGCTGTTGAAGAAAAACCCGGCCGAGACTTTCCTGATCGAAGGCCACACCGACGCTGTCGGCACACCGGAGGCGAACCTCGCTCTGTCGGACCGCCGCGCCGAAGCGGTGGCCGAAGCGCTGACCAACGCCTTCGGCATACCGCCTGAAAACCTGACCACGCAGGGCTATGGCGAGGAATATCTGAAGGTCGACACCTCAGGCCCCAACCGCGAGAACCGGCGTGTCGCCATCCGCCGCATCACCTCGCTGGTGGCGCCGGTGGCGAGCAACAACTGACCATGGTCGGGAAAGCTGGAAACCGGCTTTCGGAAAAGATCATGATCCATCAAATGTCTGCATTTCCAGACGCTTGAGCAGGCTTCTGGAATCGGATCGGTAAAAGGCCCATCCCGGCTAAACCGGGATGGGCGAGATCGCGGGCAACGGCCCCAAGTTCAACAAGAATTGTCCTGGCGTTAGATCCCGCTCATTGAATCGCGAGGTGGCCTACCCCAGATTCAGGATCGGGCGTTCCCTGCCCCGTCCCGACTCCAGCGGGACGCACTGAGCCCCGCCGGCCCTCTCCGGCGGGGCTTTTTGCTCAGAGCAACTCCAGGAAAATCTGAAACCGAGTTTCATCCGGAATTGCGCCTCGAGACAGCTTAGAAAGCCGTCCTGATCTTCGTGCCGGAATTGGCAAACACCTCGTCCGGGACAAAAAAGTCGCCGGCCAGCGGCCCGGCCGCACCCGGCGCATACACCGAAAAATCGCTGATCCCCTCGGCGCGCAGCACTTCCTCGTCGATGTAGAAATTGCCGGTCGCTTCGCGTGATGGCCGCATGAAGATGGCATGCGCGGCATCGGCCATGATTTCGGGCGAACGGCTCATCGCGGCCACCGTCGCGCCGCCCAGAAGATTGCGCACCGCCGCGGTATCGATGGTCGAGATCGGCCACAGCGAATTGACCGCGATGCCGTCCTTGGCGAACTCCGCGCTCATGCCCAGCGTGCACATGGACATGCCGAACTTGGCCATGGTGTAGGCGACATGGTTCTTGAACCACTTGGCCTTCATGTCGAGCGGCGGCGCCAGATTCAGGATATGAGGATTCCCGGCCAACTTCAGGTGCGGAATGCACATTTTGGAAACGAGAAACGTGCCGCGCGTGTTGATCTGGTGCATCAGGTCGTAACGCTTCATGTCGGTTTCCAGGGTCCCGGTGAGCTGGATGGCGCTGGCATTGTTGACACAGATATCGATGCCGCCGAATTTTTCGACCGTCTTCGACACCGCTTCGGCCACTTGCGCCTCCTCGCGAATGTCGCACAGGACCGGCAGCGCCTTGCCGCCGGCTTGCTCGATCTCTTCAGCGGCGGTGTAGATCGTGCCCGGCAGTTTCGGATGTGGCTCGGCGGTCTTGGCCGCGATCGTCACATTGGCGCCGTCGCGCGCGGCGCGCAAGGCGATCGCCAGCCCGATGCCGCGCGACCCGCCGGAGATGAACAGCGTCTTTCCCTTGAGCGACATTTTTCCTCCGCTTGCATTGTCCGGTGGCGCGATCCTTGCCTGTGGCGGTCCCGGATACAAGAGCTTGCGGCGGCAGGCCATGCTGACGCTGCGGAGGGTCCATTCGTTGGCGATGATCGTCAAATTCCGGCTGAGACGTCACCTCAGACCAACACCAGCCCCTGCCGCATGGCAATGGCGATGGCATCCGTTCGGTTGGCGGCGCCGAGCTTGATCAGGATCGCTGCGACGTGGAACTTCACCGTATGCACGGAAATGTCGAGCCGCCGCGCGATTACCTTGTTGGGGGCGCCCTCGGCCAGCAGCGCCAGCACTTCCGCTTCTCGCGGCGACAGCGCCGGGCGGGCGGCATGCTCGTCGGGATGCTCCTCGTCGAAAAGGCCGTCGCCGCCAATATCGCCGCCGTGGAAATCATCGCGGCGGCCAGGAACGGATCCGCTGTCGCCAAAGACGCGGTAGCCGGCCGCCGCCAGCTTGGCGGCGGCCGCAATCAGCATTGCATCCGCCGCCGTCGGCAGCACGGCGAACACCTGCCCCTGCGGCCGTGCCAGGCCGGCCTGCGAAGACAACAGCACCCGCGCGGTCGCGGCGGGAACGGCGTCGCCCTTCCCTGTTCCCGCACCCGTGGGGCCGGCGGTCTCGTCGACGATGGCGACATCAACCGCTTCGCTGCTGCCCGGCGTCACCGGCAGCAGATCGTCGGTCGCGGCAAGCGACGCGGACAGCCGCTCGGCGCGCGCGGCATCACCGAGCGCGACCAGCACGACCAGCTGCCGCTCGCCGGTGCCGCTTTGCGTCATCTCGCCTGTCGCGATCGCGTCCATTAATCCTCTCAGCTGAGCGGCTTTTCGCCGACCGTCAGCGCCACGTCGCGCTGTTCTCCGCCGCGCACGACACCGAGCGTAACCGAAGCTCCGGCGCTGTCGGGCCCGAGCCTGCGGATCAGCTCGCGCGGGCCGCTCACCGCCTCGCCGTTCCAGGCGACGATGATGTCGCCGAGGGAAAGGCCGGCGGCCTTGGCCGGACCGTTGTCATCAAGGCTCATGACGATGGCGCCGCGGGCCTCGCCGTCGCGGATCGGATGCAAGCCGGCGCCGAGATAGCCGCGGGCGACATGGCCTTTTTCGCGCAGCGTCGCGACCGCCCGCTCGATCGTCTCGTAAGGCATGACCAGCGCGCGGCCGCGCGGCCCGAACAACAGCATGCCGATCAGCGCGCCCTTGGCATCGAGCACCGGGCCGCCCTCGAAACGGCCGCCGGCGCCCACCGCCAGGTTGATGCGCCGGTCGATGGTGCCGCCGCGCATTGAGCGCCAGGCCGGGCCGACTTCGCCGACCGAGCCTGAAACTGCCAACGCCGAACCCCGGCTGTTGCCGATGGCGACGGCAATGTTGCCGGGCCGCACCGCATCCGCCCTGGCCAACGGCTCGGCATTGGTAGCACCGGCCGGCTTGAGCAGGGCGACGCCGGTCGAGGGATCGCGGCCGACAAGATCGGCCTTCACCGTCTCGCCCGAAGCCAGCGTCAGCTCGATCTCCTCGCCGGCCTCGACGGCTTCCTCGGCGGCAACGAAGTAGCCGTCGCGCCAATGGAAAGCGCTCGCTGTGCGATGATTGTGGGTGGTGAAGCTCGCGGTCGCCGGCGCCGCCTTGGCTGCCAGATCGGCAATGGCTTCCGAAAAGGCACTTAGATTGAATTCGCTCATAGCAGTCTCCTGGGTTCATCCATGCCCCAGATATCGCGCGGCAGCGCGCTTGGAGATACTCGCCTGACGGCTAGTCGGCCGGGCGACTGGCCATCTGGTCAGGTCGCGGCGGATGAAGCCGCTCCGCACATATAGTCATCGTTGCGCCTGAAAACATGGAGCCTGCCAATGGCCGTTGCTGCCGCCAAATTCCAATCCGACGACGCGCTGCTCGACGCCTACTCGACGACGGTGGCCGATGCTGTCGACCGCATCGGCCCGGCTGTCTGCCGCATCGAGCGCATCGGTGGCCAGGGCGGGCATGGGTCGGGCTTCGTCATTGCGCATGATGGGCTCGTCGTCACCAACTTCCACGTCGTCGGCGATGCCAGAACGGTGCGCGTGTCGATGCCCGACGGCGCCTCCAGCGAAGGCCGCGTGCTCGGCCGCGACGCCGACACCGACATAGCGCTGGTGCGCGCCGACGGCAGCTTTGCCGATGTCGCTCCGCTGGGCGATTCCAAGCGCCTGCGGCGCGGCCAGATCGCCATAGCCATCGGCAACCCGCTCGGCTTCGAATGGACCGTCACCTCGGGCGTCGTCTCGGCGCTCGGCCGCTCGATGCGCGCTTCCACCGGGCGGCTGATCGACGACGTCATCCAGACCGACGCCGCGCTCAACCCCGGCAATTCCGGCGGACCGTTGGTATCCTCGGCGGGCGAGGTGATCGGCGTCAACACAGCCATGATCCATGGCGCGCAAGGCATTGCCTTTGCCGTCGCCTCCAACACCGCCAACTTCGTCATTTCGGAGATCATCCGTTTCGGCCGCGTACGCCGCGCCTTCATCGGGGTGTCGGCCGACACCGTGAACCTGCCCCGTCGCGCGGCCCTTCTGTCGCAAGTGTCGAGCAAGACCGCGGTTCGGCTGCGCGGCGTCGAGAAGGAGGGCCCTGCGGCCAAGGCCGGCCTCAGGGAAGGCGATATCGTCGCCGCGATAGACGGCCGACCGGTCACCGGCGTCGACGACCTGGTGCGTTTGCTCGACGCCGAGCGGATCGGCCGCGAGACGCGGTGCACGGTGGTGCGCCGCACCGGTGTCAGCCAGGTGACAGTGACGCCAGTGGCAAGGGCTGGTTGAGGGTTTCCACTCAGGCGCTCACTGCACCCTGCGCATACTGTGCCAGGAATTCCTCGCTCGGCGGGATCGGCTTGATGACATCGATCAGGACGCCGTTGGGGTCCCTGGTGATGAAATGGCGCTGGCCAAAAGGCTCGTCGC
This sequence comes from Mesorhizobium sp. B2-5-11, assembly GCF_006440835.1. Taxonomy (NCBI): domain Bacteria; kingdom Pseudomonadati; phylum Pseudomonadota; class Alphaproteobacteria; order Hyphomicrobiales; family Phyllobacteriaceae; genus Mesorhizobium; species Mesorhizobium sp. B2-5-11. The sequence goes on along the minus strand of NZ_VFUK01000005.1, from coordinate 513,796 downwards.
GCAGGGACCGAAGGATGGGCAGGCCGGCGGCTGTGATCCGCTCATAGACCGCATCGGGATCACGGACTTCGAAGTTGATCAGCAGGCCCGAGCTCCGACCCCGTCCCTCTTCCGGGATCGTCTCATGGTCGCCTTGCACGATACCGAGATTGACGCGCTTGCTCTCCACCGATTGCAGATGCACGTACCAGTCGCTCGTAAACAGCGGCCGGAAGGCGAAATGTTCGACATAGAACGCCGCTGTGCCGGCAACGTCCCCGGTCATCAGCACCGGATAGTAGCTCGTCGTCTTCATCTTTCCTTCTCCCGTCAAGCAACATACAGTCTGCATGTAAATTGAATTAACATACAGGCTGCATGTATGCAACAGAGATCAGCGCGCCGTTCCAACCGTGACCGCACCGAGGCGACACGCGCCGATCTGATCGCCGCAGCGCGAAAACTGTTCATCGAAAAATCCTACGCCGAGACCGGCACACCAGAGATCGTCGCCGCGGCCGGCGTGACGCGCGGCGCGCTCTACCACCACTTCTCCGACAAGCAGGCGCTGTTCGGCGCCGTCGTCGAGCAGGAGGCAGAGGCCGTGGCGCGGGAGATCGAAGGCGCCGCGCCGCCTTCGATCAATGCCCGCGACGCGCTCATTGCCGGCTCCGACGCCTATCTTGCCGCCATGCGCGCGCCCGGCCGCACGCGGCTCCTGCTGCTCGACGGCCCGGCCGTGCTCGGCCGCGCCGAAATGGACGCCATCGACAACCGCCATGGCAATCGCTCGCTGCGCGAAGGGCTGGTCGCGGCGATGCGGGCGAGGACGATGAAGAAGCTTCCGGCCGAAGCGACGACCGCCCTGCTCGCCGCCGCTTTCGACCGCGCGGCACTTGCCATCGAGGCGGGCGGTTCGGCCGAAGACTACCGCAACGTTCTCACGGCACTGATCGATGGGTTGTTCCGCGCCTGATCCGAAGGCTCACCGGTGGTGAGATCCAGGGCAAAGGTTGGAATCAAATCTGCGCGCTTGAAATTTCCGGCTCTTCGTCGGGCACCTCGCCCGGTTCGAATTCGTTGAAGCAGCCAAGTTGGCGCTTGAACTGGTCGATCAGCCAGGCCGCCGCCGGCTTCGGGCTGCGGTCGGCGCGGTGCATGGCATAAAGCGGCGAACGCACCTCCCTGAAAGGCTCGAGGTCGAGTTCCACGAGACGGCCGGTAGCCAGATCGTCAGCGATCAGCCAACGCGGCAGCCCGCCCCAGCCCAGCCCCTCACGCATCAACATATGTTTGGTGCGCAGGTCCGTCAGTCGCCAGGTTCGGTAGGCGAAGACGCCAAAATCGCGCCCCTTGGTACGCTCGGACTGGTCGGTGACGACGAGTTGTGTGTGTTCGCGCGCGTCCTCGATCGCGACCGGTTTGGGCAGCAGCGCCAGCGGGTGACTGGGCGCGGCCGCCAGCACTATCGACATGAAGCCTATGCCCACCAAGTGGACGTCGACATCGCCTAGCAGGCCGCCAATGCCGAGATCGGCCTGGCCACCGACAACATGGTCGGGGATCAGGCCGAGTGTGCCGATGTGCAGGCGCAGCATCACGGTCGGAAATTGCGCCTCGAACGCTTTGAGCACCCGCACCAGCACTGGCGAAGGCAGCGCCGCATCCACCGACAGCGCGACTTCCGCCTCCAGCCCCCGATGGTGACCATCGACGCGCGAGCGTATGCGGTGCAGCACGCTGATCATCCGCCGCGCGTCTTCCAGCATCGCCCGACCGATCTCGGTCAGCTGCGGCTCTCGCGTGCCCTCGCGCTCGAACAGCTTCAGCCCGAGTTGCGCCTCGAGATTGGCGATGCCGTAGCTGATGACGGATTGCGCCCGGTTGAGCTTGCGGCCGGCGGCGGAAAAACTTCCGGTGTCGGCAACGGCCAAGAGGATCTGAAGCTGGTCGAGTGTTGGGTTAGGCTGCATCATTCTATCTAATTAATGGATGGATCATATAGAAAATATACCAGTTTATCTGATGGGTTGAAGGCCCATATGTAGCGGGACAATCCAATTCCACTGGAGAGACCCAACATGTCCATTCTTCTCGTCACGTCGAGCCCGCGCGGCGCTGCCTCGCACTCGACCCGTATCGCCACCGAATTCGCTCAGAAGCTGCTCGCCGCCGACCCGTCGAACACGCTTGTCGTGCGCGACCTCGTCGCCAATCCGCTGCCGCATATCGATACCGACTATGCGACCGGCATATATACGCCTGCCGAAGCCCGCACGCCGCGTCAGGCCGAAGTGGTCGGAGTCTCGGATGCCGTGCTCGACGAACTGTTTGCCGCCGACACGGTGATCCTGGCGACAGGCTTCATCAACTTCAACATCTCCTCGACGCTGAAGTCCTGGGTCGACCATGTCGCCCGTTCCGGAAAAACCTTTGCTTACGGCGAAAACGGCCCCAAAGGCCTCGTCACCGGCAAGAAGGTCTATATCGTGCTGGCATCCGGCGGCATCTACTCGGAAGGCGCGGCCGTGCAGTTCGATCACGCCGTTCCCTATCTGCGCTCGGTGCTCGGCTTCATCGGCATGACCGACGTCGACGTCATCCGCATCGAAGGCGTCGCCAAGGGTCCTGATGCAGTAAGCGAAGCGCTCGCCAAGGCAACCGCCAAGGTCGACGCCGTGGTGGCTGCCAGCCGGGATGTCGCGGCAGCCGCGTAAAAGCTCTGATTGCCAACCAGATCGAAGGCAGGCGCCCGCGCCTGCCTTTTTTGGCCTATCCAATGATGTGCCGCAGCAGTCCCGCCGAAGCGACCCCGATCAGCACGGTCGGCAGCATCGAAAATCGCGTGGCGGCAATCAGCGTGACGGCCAGAGCCAGAAGATCGGCCGGGTTTTTCGAGACGAAGGCAGGCGCGATCACCGAGATCAGCACGCAGCCGGGCGCCGCCTCCATCACGGCCGTTGCCCGCGCGCTGAGCACCCGATTGCGCAGCACGACATAGCCGCCGACGCGGCTGAGGTACGTGACACCAGCCATCAACACGATGGTGAGAGCCGTCTGCGCGTCGATCATGCCTCATCCCTCGACAACAGCCAGGCCGAGACCAGCCCCGCCAGCGCGCCCGCCGCTACATACCAGGCGCCGGGAACGAAAAGGTAGGTCAGCGCCGCGATGATCAGACTGACCAGCCACGGCCGCGCAGCGGCAACATCCTTCCACATGCCGCGCAGCAGTACCAGGAAGACGGCCGCGAACGCCATGTCGAAGCCGTAGGTCTCGGCGTCGCCCAGCACCGGGCCGAGCAAGGCGCCAATTGTGGTGAAGGCCACCCAGGTCAGGTACATCGCCAGTGCCGCGCCCATATAGTAGCGCCGGCTGAAGGCCGGCGCGACGCCGTCGGCGGCGCGCCGTTTGGCGTCGGCCAGGCCGAGCGCCCAGCTTTCGTCGCACATGAAGAACAGCGCGGAAAACACCTTGCGCCGCGGCAGGTCGCGCAGGAACGGCGCCAGTGCCGCCCCCATCAGGAGATGGCGGCTGTTGACCAGGAAGGTGATGGCGATGATGAGCAGGACATGCGGCGGCGACGTCCACAGCTGGATCGCCGCGAATTCCGAGCCGCCGGCGAAGTTCAGTCCCGTTAGCAGCGACAGTTCTGCGGTGCTGAGCCCTCTCTGTGTGGCCTGTGCACCAAGCACCAGCGCATAAGGGATGGTGCCGAACAGCACGGGCGCGCAGGAGGCCACGCCGCGCCGGAACTCGGAGTTCAGTCCGCCGCCCGCCGCCGATCTCGTCTCTGCAATGCTCATGATCTTCCTCCGGCCGCGCCGCGCGGCCGCCTCTGCCGGTTCCGTTGGATGTCGCTGATATCAGGGCAATCATAGTCGTCAGGCCTCGCAATTTGGTTGCGAAGATTGTTGTCTTTCACCATATTTTGGCATCTTATGCCATGAATCATCAGATGAACGGAATTTGAAGCCATGAAACTTGACGAGATCGACAGGCGCATCCTGCGGGCACTGCAGCGCGACGGGCGCATGGCCAACAATGAACTGGCCGCTGAAGTCGGCCTGTCGCCGTCGCCGTGCCTGCGTCGCGTCAAGCTCCTGGAGGAGGCCGGCGTCATCGACCGCTACGTCGCAGTGCTCAATCCGGCCCGCATTGGCAAGGGCCTGACCTTCTTCACCCGCATCTGGCTGAAAGCGCAGGACGAAGACACGATTGAGCATTTCGCCACCGAAGTGGCCAAGCTGCCGCAGGTGATGGAATGTTATCTGATGCTCGGCGACTGCGACGCCATGGTGCGCGTGGTGGCGGCCGGCATCGACGACTACCGCCGCTTCCAGTCGGAACATCTCAGCCGCATCAGGGGCGTGCAGAATGTCAAGACCGACGTTCCCAGCCAGACAATCAAATACACATCGGAACTGCCGATCTAGGCGCCGGGAAATGGCCCATCCCGGACTGGATAAAAAATGCAACCGGATTGTAGGATTGGTGCCGGCGCCGGCGTCCTTCGGACGCAAGCGGCAGGCCAAGTCAGGCCGTGCCGCACAACAAATGCCTTACGGCATGGGAGAAAACCATGAACCTTTCCTATCGTTGGGTCATTGTCGCGGCCGGCGCGCTGATGTCCTGTGTCGCCATCGGCACGATGTTTTCGCTGGCGATCTTCCTTGAGCCGATGGCGCTCGATACCGGTTGGTCACGCGCCGGCATATCGAGCGCGATGACGCTCAATTTCCTGGTCATGGGCCTTGGCGGCTTCGCCTGGGGCGCGCTGTCGGACCGCTTCGGCGCCCGCATCGTCGTCACGGTCGGCGCGGTGCTCCTCGGCCTGGCGTTGGTGCTGGCCAGCCGTGCGGGCTCGCTTGTCACCTTTCAGATCACCTTTGGCGTGCTCGTCGGGCTCGCGGCCAGCGCCTTCTTCGCACCGATGATCGCGCTTACAACAGGCTGGTTCGACACCAATCGCGGCCTTGCCGTGTCGCTGGTCTCGGCCGGCATGGGCGTCGCGCCGATGACGATCTCGCCCTTCGCCCGCTGGCTGATCTCGGCCCATGAATGGCGCACCGCCATGTTCGACATCGGCATCATGGCTTGGGTGCTGCTCCTGCCGGCGGTGCTTCTGGTGCGCCAGCCACCGAAGCCTGTCGTGACCGACACTGGCTCCTCGCCGGTTGCCGAGGGCGCCGGCCTGAGCGTCGGCCAAGCGCTGCGCTCGCCGCAATTCATCGTGCTGGGGCTCACCTTCTTCGCCTGCTGCGCGGCGCATTCGGGGCCGATTTTCCACATGGTCAGCTATGCCATGCTGTGCGGCGTGGCGCCCATGGCCGCCGTCTCGATCTACAGCGTCGAGGGCCTTGCCGGGCTTGGCGGGCGTCTGCTCTACGGCGTGCTCGCCGACAGGCTTGGCGTCAAGCCGGTGCTGATCGCCGGCTTGTTGATCCAGGCCGTGGTGATCGCCGCCTATCTCTCGATCAGTCAGCTCGGCCAGTTCTACATGCTGGCCGTCGTCTTCGGCGCCACCTATGGCGGCGTCATGCCCCTCTACGCAGTGCTGGCGCGCGAATATTTCGGCCAGCGCATCCTGGGCACCGTGTTCGGCGCCGCCACCATGCTGTCCAGCCTCGGCATGGCGCTCGGCCCGCTCGCCGGCGGCATGGTGTTCGACGCCTACGCCAACTACCATTGGCTGTTCATCGGTTCGGCCCTCATCGGGCTGGGTGCGGCGGGCATCGCCATCGCCTTCCCGCCACTGCCGCGCAGAGCGTTGCAGCCGGCATAGCGGAGCAAACGAAAGGGCCGGCCCATATCTGGACCGGCCCTCGGATCTCTGGAATTCTTGAGCCGTTCGTCGGCGGTCTACCCGAACATCCGCTCGCCCTGCTCGTCGACGAGTTGGATGCCCTTCTTGATCGAGATGTCGACGGCGTCGTCCAACCCGGCGAAGCGATCGGCGCGGATGAATCTGTGTTCCTTCAGGACGCCGTCGACGTCCTTGGAGACGACGCCGCAGGTCTGGTACTGGCCATCGGCCTTGTAGGGCGTGGCGCTGATCGTGAAACCCTTGTGCTCGACCTGCTTGGCCGGTGCGGCGCTCTTTGGCTCGGCCGCTTCATCACCGCCACCGCCGAAAAGACGCTTCAGAAAAGACATCGGACTTCCTCCAACAGCATTCATCCCGCACCACATAATGTGGCGCGGGATGAATTTCACTATCGCTCCTTGCCTGAACGGGCAAGGGCCGTGCCGGTTGGACCGAAGCCGGCTATTTGCGCGACAGCGCTTCGAGCGCCGCGGCGGCGTCTTCGAGGATGCTCATCGCCTCGGCCTGCTTGTCCGCCGGCGCATCGACGATGTCGCTCAGCGCGGCGCGCAGCCGGTGGCGCAGCGCACGGAATTCGTCGCGCCTTTCCGAACGGCCGCCTCGGCCGTCGCGCCGATCCTCGCTATCGTCGTTCCAGCCGAACCAGTCGCGCGCCTTGGCCATCTTGCGGCCGAAGCGCTCGAGATGGTCTAGAACGCCGTCGATCATCTCACGGTTGTCGGCAAGATGCGCCTGCCCGGCCTCGGTGATCGAAAACACCTTCTTGTTGCCTTCGCTCGAGGACACGGCATAGCCTGCCTCTTCCAGGAAGGTCAGCGTCGGGTAGACCACGCCCGGGCTCGGGCTGTAGATGCCGCTGGTGCGCTCCTCCAAGGCCTTGATGATGTCATAGCCATGGCGTGGCGCCTGGGCCAGCAGCGACAGCGTGATCAGCTTGAGGTCGCCGTCGGCCAGCATGCGCCCGGCGCGGAACATGTCGCCCGGGCCGCCGCGTCCGCCGCCCCTGCCATGGCCGAACGGGCCAAAGCCGCCGCCCCCGCCTCTGCCGCCAAATTTGCCGGCCATGTGCATGAAGACGCGCTCGGCGCGATCGCCAAAATGATTGTGTCCGTGCATTGATTGCTCCTTGAGTTATATCTTACGACATATCTTAGATAGGCACACGCCAGCGTGGAGTCAAGATATATCTTACGATGTATCGGGCCGGAAGCGAACAGCATCTGTCGGACGCCGATCCGCCGGTCGCGCTCGAACATGCGTTCATCATGATTGGAGTAGCCGGCGCTACCAGCGGCCGTTGCGCCGGTTCCAGGCATAGAGCAGGTCGGCGAAGCGGTCGTAGCCGAAGCGAGCGAGCGGTAGCGTAAGGGCGTTGCCGAGCAGCTTTGCCAGCCAGCCCTCGCCCGGCGTCAGCGCCCACACGGCGATGGCGACATCGGCGCCGACCAGCAGCCTGCCCTGAGCATCGGTCGCGTGCAGCCGGCGGCGGATGTCTTCCAGCGAAGCGCCAAATCCGGCCAAGGCTTCCGGTTCATGATTGATGTCGCGAAATTCGATCCGCCCGGCCTTGATCGCCTCGATCAGCCGCCGCTTCTGCCTGGTAATGCCGGCATCGCAGACCGGGCAGCGCGTGTTGTACCAGACGGTCAGCAAGGGCCTGGTTCTGCTGTCGATCACTTCAGGCCCATCACCGTCTTCGGCCCGACGCATTTGTTGTCGTGAAACAGCTCCCACTCTTCGCACAGCCGCCGATTGGGCAAGCGGCAAAATCCATATTCATTGCCAGCCTTGTCCTTCTTGATCACCAGGCGCCCGCCGATCTCTCCGCAATGGACCGATGCGGGATTGGACATGCCGACCGGTTTTTGCGGGGCAGTGTGGGCATCGATCGGCATCGACGACCACGCGGCAAGGCTGATAGCCAATATCGAAACTTTCTTCATCGCGATCTCCGCTGGCTGCACTCTATCACGATGGAGCGCACCGTCTTGCCGCAAGGCGCCGTCGAGCCGGCACCTGCTCATCGGCTCCGGAACGTCCCGATTTGCATCATCCAAGCGACGAGATGATCTCGCGGTAAGCAAGGTCCGGGAAAGCCTTCAGGGTCCGTGACTTGACGTTGCCGCCCGCGGCCAGCATCAGCGCGAAACGCGCCAGCACCGCATCGTCGGGCGCTTCGACCACCGCCACCATGTCGAATTCGCCCATGGTCAGGTAGAACGACTTGAACGATCCCCCCATCTCGCCCAGCTGCGTCTTGGCGGCATCGAGGCGCTTGGGGGATTCGCGCACGTTCTTCGCGCCCTGCTCGGTCCAGTTCATCAGCATGATGTAAGTCGTCATGGCACGCCTCCTCCGGGGCCACGGAGCACGGTGCTCAGGCCATGGCGATGTCGACACGGCCTCGACCGGGGCGGGCTTCCCGGGCTGTCGCCCAGAAAAATGCATCCGACACGAAATTATCCTCCCTAAGGGCGCGTGCCGCAATGGCGAGCGCCAAAGAAAAAGGGCGCCACGATGGGCGCCCTTGATCTCTTCACAATCGGTAGGCCTCAGCTATCCAGGAAGCTTCTAAGCTTGCGCGAGCGGCTCGGGTGCTTGAGCTTGCGCAACGCCTTGGCTTCGATCTGGCGGATACGCTCGCGGGTGACCGAGAACTGCTGGCCGACTTCCTCGAGCGTATGGTCGGTGTTCATGCCGATGCCGAAGCGCATGCGCAGCACACGCTCCTCGCGCGGCGTCAGCGAGGCGAGCACGCGCGTGGTGGTCTCGCGCAGATTGGCCTGGATCGCCGCGTCGATCGGCAGGATCGCCATCTTGTCCTCGATGAAGTCGCCCAGATGCGAATCCTCCTCGTCGCCGACCGGCGTTTCGAGCGAGATCGGCTCCTTGGCGATCTTCAGCACCTTGCGCACTTTTTCGAGCGGCATTGCGAGCTTCTCGGCCAGTTCCTCCGGCGTCGGCTCGCGGCCGATCTCGTGCAGCATCTGGCGCGAGGTGCGCACGATCTTGTTGATCGTCTCGATCATGTGCACCGGAATGCGGATGGTGCGCGCCTGGTCGGCGATCGAACGCGTGATCGCCTGCCTGATCCACCATGTCGCGTAGGTCGAGAACTTGTAGCCGCGGCGATACTCGAATTTGTCGACGGCCTTCATAAGGCCGATATTGCCTTCCTGGATCAGGTCGAGGAACTGCAGGCCGCGATTGGTGTATTTCTTGGCGATGGAGATGACGAGGCGCAGATTGGCCTCGACCATTTCCTTCTTGGCGATAGCCGCTTCGCGCTCGCCCTTCTGCACCTGGTTGACGATCTTGCGGAATTCCAGGATCGAGATGGCCGTTTCCGTGGCCAGATTCTGGATCTCGGCGCGCAGATCCCTGATCGCGTCCTTCTCGTTCTTGGTGAACTCCTTCCAGCCGCGCGAGGTCAGATTGGCAATTGAGCGCGTCCAGTTCGGGTCGAGCTCGGAGCCCTGATATTCCTTCAGGAACTCCTCGCGGCGCACGCCATAGCTTTCGGCGAGACGCAGAAGCTTGCCCTCGTTCTGCACCAGGCGCTTGTTGATGTCGTAGAGCTGCTCGACGAGCGCCTCGATGCGCGCCGTGTTGAGCGACAGCGACTTCACCGCCTTGATGAGCTGATCCTTCAGCTCCTTCAAGCGGCGGTCCTGACTGGGCGACAGCGTGCCGGCCGCGGCCAGCCGGTTCTCGACCTGCTGATCCTGCAGCTTGCGCAGCTTCTTGTAGGTGTCGGCGATGACGTCGAGCGTTTCCATGACCTGCGGGCGCAGCTCGGCTTCCATTGCCGCCAGCGACAGGCTGGCCTCGTCCTCGTCCTCCTCGTCGTCATCTCCGATGCCGCGCGTGTCGGCGCCGACATTGGTGATGTCGTCTTCATCGTCGCGTCCGCGGCGCGGCTTTTCCTCGACCTTGGGCGCTTCCTCGACGCGCTCCACCACCGGCGCCTGCTTGGCCTCGGGGCCGGCATAGGTGGCTTCGAGGTCGATGATCTCACGCAGCAGGATCTTGGATTCGTTGAGCTCGTCGCGCCAGATGATGATGGCCTGGAAGGTCAGCGGGCTTTCGCACAGGCCCGCGATCATCGTCTCGCGGCCGGCCTCGATGCGCTTGGCGATGGCGATTTCGCCCTCGCGCGACAACAACTCGACCGAACCCATTTCGCGCAGGTACATGCGGACCGGATCGTCGGTGCGGTCGGTCGGCTCTTTCTTCGTGGTTGTGGCGGCGACGGCGGTGCCGGTCTGCTCGGCCAGTTCGTTGGCGTCTTCCTCGGCATCCGCCGCGGTGTCGCCGGCCTCGGCCTCTTCGCCCTGCTCGTCGTCCTCGACGACGTTGATACCCATGTCGGACAGCATCGCCATCGTGTCCTCGATCTGCTCGGAGGTCACTTCCTCGGAGGGCAGCACCGAATTCAGCTCGTCCATGGTGACATAGCCGCGCTTCTTGGCGGCCTTGATCATCTTCTTGACAGCATCATCGGAAAGGTCGAGCAGAGGGCCATCGGTGGCGCCTTCGCGTTCGGTCTCGACCTCTTCCTTTTCCTTTGTCGCCATAGTCTTTATCTTCTCCTAGCGGCCCGACATCGAGGCCGCGCAAGCTGTCGGACCGGTCAAATCGGCTGGGCTCGCTTTTGCAACGCGCTTCACCGGGCCAATAACTGCATCATCTCTTTGTTGGTGCCCTGTCGTCGCCCAAAACCGGTTTCCATTTTTGGGCGACATGCATTAAGTCCAGATTAACCCTGATATCTGTGGCAGGCTGGCTGCCTGTCCAGTGACCAAGACCTCACATCGCTGCTTTTCCCGTCGACGCGGGTGCGGGTTAACGTTTCGAATCGTCCTGATTCCGCCATTCTGCCGGAAGGTCAAGCGCCTCTCGCATGATTCGCATGAAAAAAGCGAATCAATTACCCGACTTAGCGCGGTCCGGCTCTAGAAGATCCATGACAACGCCGTCTTTCCTGCACTTGCTGGCATGAGCCCGTCCCAACCCTCGGGCCGAAATGAGCTCCGCCTTTCTTCTACTGGAGTATGATCGTTCCCGAAAACCGGGTCCCGCTTTTCGGAACCATGCTTCAGGCCCGACCAGCCCTGCCCGACGAAACACCGAAGCCTTCGATCAGCGCTTCCGTCGCTTGTACATCCCGAAATTGCGCTTGAATTTCGATCAGATGGCGGAAATTCTCGTCCGAAGGATCCGCATCCATCGCCGCTTCCGCCTGTTTCAGCTCCTTATGTAAGGTGCGCGCGCTGCGCTGCAAGTGCAGCGCCTGGTTCAGAGCGTCGCGGGCATCCTCGAGCGCTGCCGTCTCCAGCGCCGGCCACTGCCGCGCCCGCCTGATCAGGCCGACGGCACGCTCCCAGATCTCGGCGCAGCCGGCGCGCTCGATCGTCGCCACCACGGCGTGGCGGTCATTGGCCATGTCATGTGCCATCGCGTCGAGGATGGCGCCGTGCAGCCGCCTCAGCTCGGGGTTGGCGAGATCAAGGAACTCGACATGGGCGAAATTCTCGTCGATCAGCGCCGGGTGGTTGACCAGTGCCACGATGATCGTCGCTTCGCGCACCGACATTCCTTCGTTGCCGCGCTTGACCAGTGCCGACTGGCCGAGACTTTCCGTGATGGCGATGCGACCACCGCCGGCTTTAGCGAATTGTCCGCCGGGAGCGGGCGCCTTGCCCTGCCCCGGTTTCCAGTCCGGACGACCTTGCCGCGTTGCGCGCTGAGAACCGAAGAAGCTCAGCACGCGCTCGCGCATGTCCTGCTGGTAGTGATATCGCAGGCTTTCATCACGGATGCGGCTGGTCAGTTCGCGCAGCCGCTTCTCCAGTTCGGCCCGCCGCTCCGGCGTGTCGAAGACGCCGCCCGCCGTCTCGCGCATCCATAACAGATCGGCAAGAGGACGCGCTTCCGCCAGCACGGCGCGGAAGGCATCCGGCCCCTCCGCCTTGACCAGGTCGTCGGGATCCTTGCCTTCCGGCAGCAGCGCGAAACGCGCCGTGCGCCCGGCTTGGACTACGGGCAGCACCATGTCGGCGGCCCGCCATGCGGCCTTCAGCCCGGCCTTGTCGCCGTCGAAGCACAGCACCGGCTCGGCGGCCATACGCCACAACAGTTCGAGCTGGTTTTCGGTTAGCGCCGTGCCGAGTGGCGCGACGACATTCTCGAAGCCGGCCTGCGCCAATGCGATGACATCCATATAGCCTTCGACGGCGATGACCGTGCCGCCCTTGGCCAGCGCTTTTCGCGCGCGGGCGAAATTGTAGAGCACGTTGCCCTTGTGGAAGAGCTCGGTATCGGGCGAGTTCATGTATTTGGCGAGCGCATCCGGCGCCAGCGCTCGCCCGCCGAAAGCGATGACCTTGCCACGCGAATCCGGAATCGGGAACATGATGCGGTCGCGGAACCAGTCATAGGAGACCGGAATGTCATCGCCATGGCGCACCAGCCCACAGGCCTCGATATCGCCCTTCGGCACGCCCTTTGCGGCCAGATGCTCCTTCAGCGCATTGCGGCTGTCGGGCGCATAGCCCAGCCGGAACGCATGCTGCGTCGCGGGCGTCAGTCCGCGGTCGCGCAGATACGCACGGGCCTTGGCGCCCTCCGCGCCCTGTAGCCGCTCCTGGAAAAAGGCAGTCGCCATTTCCATGACGTCGGTAAGGCTGGCGCGTTCCTTCTCGCGCCGCTCCTCCTGCACGTCGCGAACCGGCATCGGCACGCCGGCCATGTCTGCGATCTTCTCGACCGCCTCGGGAAAGCTCAGTCCGTCAAGTTCGGTCAGGAACTTGAAGTGATCGCCCGAGACCGAGCAGCCGAAACAATGATAGCGGCCCTTCTTGTCCTCGCAATGGAAGGACGGGCTCTTCTCGCCATGAAACGGGCAGCAGGCCCAATAATCGCCGCGCGACGCATTGGTCTTCTTGCGATCCCAGGCGACGCGCTGGCCGATGACCTGCGAAATCGGCACGCGATCGCGTATCTCGTCGAGGAAGGCGGGCGGAAAGCGCATCGGGGAACTCGTTTATCCCCCATATAATCATGCCCGCGAAATCCGGCGACCCCTAATGCTGACGATGCCCGGTTTCCACAGGGCAAAAGGAAAGGCGGCCGTTGCGGGCCGCCCTTCCTCCAGTCTGGCACTATCGGGACTTTACTGCGCGGCAATGGCGCCAAAGATGATGCCGGAGAGGGCGCCGACCAGCACATAGTCGTTGCCGACGCGGATCCATTCCTGGCCACGGCCGGGACGATGCAGGCCGTAGCGACCATAATCGCGGACCGGCTGATGCTGCCGCCAGCCGGAATATTTCTGGCCATTGCGCCAGTTGTTCCGCTTCACGACGACCTTCTTTTGAATGATGCGCTTCTGGATAACACGCTTCTGGATGACGCGCTTCCTGACATCCCGGTTGGTAGGCTTCTGCCAGTCGACATTGGTATAGTTCGACTGCGGCGCGACCGGCGCATTGAGCGGTGCGGCCTGGCCCGTCAGGGACGTGGCGGCCAGCATCGAGAAAGCAAGACCGGAAAGAACAATGCGTTTCATGAAGGAATCTCCTTGGTTGTCGATGCCGCAGAAATAGCCGTCGAAGAATGAACCGAAACTGAACATGAGCATTACAATTCCGTAATGAATCCGAAGCTTTAGACCGGTTGGTTGAACATCCTCGCAAATTCCGAGCGAAGGGCGGGCGGCAACACCGGCCTATCCGCCGCGTCAAGGCGGCGAGGCTCATGCAACCATTTCGGCATCCGTCCATTCTCCGACACGGCCCGTCGCGCGCGGAGAGCCCTTGAAATCGACAAATTTTTATTATCCGGCTAAAATATTCGAGCTATTATCGGCCAACGTCATGATCATGATTCGCACCCCTCCTCTTTCTCCCGACCGCCGCGCTGCCCGTGTCGCCGGCCTTGTCCGTATCGGTGCGCCGCAATGAGCGGCTCCGTGGTTCTCCTGCATCTGGCCGGCGCCGTGGCGCTGATGCTGTTTGCCACGCGCATGGTGAAGACCGGCGTCGAGCGCGCCTATGGCGACGTGCTGCGCCACAAGCTGCGCGCCACCATGCGCAATCCTGTCATGGCGGTGCTGGCCGGCACCGGCCTCGCTATAGCGCTGCAGAGCTCCACCGCCGTCACGCTGCTGGTCGGCTCCTTCGCGGGCTCCGGCATCGTCTCGGGCGCGGCCGGGCAACTGGCCGTGCGCGGCGCCGAGATCGGTTCGGCTCTGGTGGTCAAGCTGCTCACCTTCGATCTCACGCTGCTGGTGCCGCTTTGCCTGATCACCGGCACGGTCATGTTCATGGCCACCGAGCGGCGCGACTGGCGCCAGACCGGTCGCATCCTGGTCGGCATCGGCCTTTTGATCCTGTCGCTGGAAATGATCGGTCAGGCATCCGAGCCGCTGCGCAACAGCCAGTTGATGCCGGTCATCATCAATTACTTCTCCGGCGATTCCATCACCGCCTATCTGCTGGCGGCGCTGATCACCTGGCTGTTCCAATCGAGCATCGCCGCGGTCCTGTTGATGGCGACGCTGGCGGGCCGCGGCCTGATCACGCCCGAACTCGGCGTCGTCCTCATCCTGGGCGTCAATCTCGGTTCGTCGATCATCGCGCCCATGCTGACCCGCTCCTCCGGCCCCGAAGTGCGCGTCGTGCCGATCGGCAACCTCTTGATGCGCGGGCTTGGCTCGCTGGTCATGCTGATCCTGGTCATGATCTTCAGGCCGCATTTCGCGTTCCTTGGCGCGACGGCAGCGGACCAGATCGTCAATGCCCACATCCTGTTCAATGTGCTGATCCTGCTCGCCGGCCTGCCGCTGGCGGGTCTCGTCTACCGCGCCTCGGAGAAGATCGTGGCGCTCGGCACCAAGACGCCAGCCGCCACGCTCGACGTCGTCGAACTCTCGGCGCTCAACGAAAGCGCGCTCGACGTGCCGAGCCAGGCGCTGGCCAATGCCACCCGCGAGGTGGTGCGGGTCTGCGAGACGGTCGAGATCATGCTCAAGCGCATCATCGAGCTCTACGAGAGCGCCGATGCCGACAAGATCAAGGCGCTGGCCGCCCTTGACGACCGCGTCGACCGCAAGCACGCGGCGATCAAGCTCTACCTCGCCAAGGTCACCAAGAACCCGCTGACCGAGGACGAGGCGTTGCGCTGCCAGGAACTGATCGGCGCCTGCGTCAAGCTGGAGCAGGTCGGCGACATCATCGTGCGCAACATGCTGGTACATGTGAAGAAGAAGTTCGACCGTGGACTGGAATTCACCGACGAGGGTTGGAGCGAGCTGTGCGCCTTCCACGCTTCGGTGCTCGCCAATGCGCGGCTTGCCTTCAACGTGCTGGTGTCGCGCGATGCCGAGACGGCTCGCCAATTGGTGCTGGAGAAGGAACGGCTGCGCGACGCCGAAAAAGAGACCAGCGCCAGCCATTTCCTGCGGCTGCGCGAAGGCACTGCCAAAAGCGTCGAGACCAGTTCGATCCACCTCGACACCATCCGCGATCTCAAACAGATCAACTCGCTGCTGGCATCGATGGCCTATCCCGTGCTGGAAGAACGCGGCCTCCTCGGTGGATCCAGGTTGAAGGCGAGCTGATCAACGACATCTCTCCCTTCTTTGAGATACCTCATCCCACCTCGCTTTGCGACGCCACCTCCCAACAAACAAGGGCAGAAGGAAGAGCGCCGCACTCTGTCGAAAAAATTGTATTGCGGCAGAATTGCATGGCGTCGGTCCTTCGGCGGCAAAATTGCCATTGCCGCGTTTCCATCGCTCGGGCTAGGCATATCAGCCAAAGCTTTCGGAGGAGATCGATGGACACCCATTCGCGCAGTTTCGCCAAGGCGCTTTCGTGGCGCGTGACCGGCACCATCGATACGATGATCATCTCGCTGGTGGTGACCGGAAGCGTCAAGCTGGCGGCCGCCATCGGCGTGACAGAAGTCTTCACCAAGTCGCTGCTCTATTATTTTCATGAGCGGGCATGGTTGAAGGTTCCTTATGGACGCAAGACCCCGTTCTGAACCCGGGGTCAAGATTTTGAACCCGGAGATCAAGAAAAGCTAAAGCGGCGACAAAGATTTCTGGATTGCCGGCAGCGCGCATCCGTGGTTTGAGGCCTGCATTCGAGGATTTAATTCCCGCCATGTCGCTTCCGCTCATCGCCCTGTTCATCGCTGCCTTCGCTTTCGGCACCACCGAATTCGTCATCGCCGGCGTGCTGCCGCAGGTGGCGCAAGGGCTTGGCGTTTCGGTTCCGACATCGGGCTATCTCGTCTCCGGCTATGCCTGCGGCATCGCCATCGGCGGTCCGCTTCTGGCACTTGCCACCAAGTCCTTGCCGCGCAAAACCTTGCTGCTCGGCCTGGCGGTCGCCTTCACCATCGGTCAGGCGGCCTGCGCGCTGGCGCCCGACTTCACCTCGATGCTGCTTCTGCGCATTGCCGTCGCAGTCGCGCATGGCGCTTATTTCGGCGTCGCCATGGTGGTTGCGGTCGGGCTGGTGCGCGGGGACCAGCGCGGCATGGCGGTGGCCGTCATCCTGTCGGGCCTCACCGTCTCCAACGTGATCGGCGTGCCGGCGGGCACTGCCATCGGCAACATCTGGGGCTGGCGCGCGACCTTCTGGGTTATGTGCGCATTGGGCGTGGCGGCCACGCTTGCCATGGCAGCCCTTTTGCCGCGCACCACAGGTTATCAGGCCAAACCCGCCGGCCTCGCCCGCGAGGTCCGCGTGCTTGCCCGCCAGCAGGTCTGGACCTCGCTGATCCTGATGCTGATGCTGATGATCGGCCAGTTCGGCCTGTTCACCTACATCACCCCGACATTGATCGAGATCACCGGCCTCGACGAGAACCTGGTGCCCTGGGTGCTCTTGCTCAACGGCGTCGGCGCCACGCTTGGCGTCTTCCTCGGCGGCAGGCTAGCCGACTGGAAGCTGATGCCCTCCCTGATCACCATGCTGGCCCTGCAGGCGGTGACGCTTGCGGTGATCTATGCCGTCAGCCCCTATCCCGTGCCGATGATCGTGGCGATCGTCATCTGGGGCGGCCTCAACTTCGCCATCGGTACGCCGATTCAGACCCGCATCCTGTCCTGGACTGCGGATGCCTCGAACCTGGCCTCCTCGCTGATCCCATCCGGCTTCAATGTCGGTATAGCGCTCGCGGCATCGCTCGGTGCTGCCATGCTCAATGGCGGTTACGGTTATCGCAGCCTGCCGCTGCTTGGCGCTGTGGCGATGCTCGTCGCCGTCGCGGTGGCGCTCGCCTCGCACATCTGGGAGTGGCGCAGCAACGCCACGCCACCGCTGACGGCAGCGGCTGAGTAGATTATCCGCGTCAGGACATCCACCACCGATCATGCCTGATCCGGGCGTCCACCGGCGCAAGCACGACGCGATGAACAGTCATGTCTCGCCCGGCGGCTGCGCAGCTCCAACGCATTACAGATCGATGCGGAACCGCAGGGTCTCCGCTCCGCCATAGGCGGCATCTTCGAGGAAACGTTCGACCAGTCTGCCGCCGTTGGCCAGGATCACTTTGTGCGAGGCCGGATTCCCAGGTTTTGCGGTGATGTCGACATGAGCCAGGCCGACCGCCCTCGCCTCATCCAGCATAAGCCGCAGCGCTTCCGTCGCGTAGCCGCGTCGCTGTTTCCACGGCACCACGGCGTAGCCGATATGGCCAAGCACGTGCGGCGGCAGCGCCGACGTGCCCTTCTGCCAGCGCAGGCCGATCGAGCCTGACGTCTCGCCGTCCCACATCCAGCGCCTGAAGCCCGGCAGGCGCGGGACCTGTCTGCCGTCAGGCAAGGTGATCGGCGGCCCCTTGGCCTCGGGATCATCGAGGCTGGCCAGGAACGCCGCCGGATCCTCCTCGATTGCGGCAAGCTGCTCGCGAGCTGCCTCCATGAGCCGTACATTGTCGGGCGACCAGCCGCGCTCGAGCGCAGCCTTGTAGGACGCCAGATGCTTGAGCCCGGGCTTGACGATTTCGATCATGATCCATGCTCCCTCGCAGGCCAAGCAGGCATAGCGATGGCCACTGGAACGCTCAAGCGGGCTGGAAGCGGATCGCGCCCTTGTTGAGGAAACACGCTTTGCTGAACAGCGACAGATCCAGCGGGTTCGGTAGCCGAACGTCGCTGATATCGGGAAACGGCTTCGTTGACGGATCGTAGGAGCGGTCGATCTGCGAGATGAAGACCAGGATCACGCCCCTGTCACGCGCAAAAGCCTTCAATGTCCGGACCTGGTTCATCAGCTCCGGATTTTCCCGCTTCTGGTCGAGCAGTTGCAGATAGTCGATGACCGCGAGCGTCCCGCGCGCCACCGATCCCAACACCTCGACGATGTAGTCGGCGCTGATGGCTTCGGAAGTGTCGGACGCGAACAATCGGTCGAACTGGGCGGGGTCCGCCCCGATGGCGCGAAACCGGTCCAGCACATCGCGATGCGTGTATTCCAACGAGAAGAACACGCTGCGATGGCCACGCTTCATGGCTTCGACCGCGAGCTCGAGGCTCATCAGCGTCTTGCCGTGGCCTGGTCGCGCACCGACCAGAACCAGGTCGCCGGGCATCAGCCGCGAGAACAGCCTGCCGGCGGCCGTCGTCTCGGCTGCCTTGGCCGCAAGCAGACTCCAACTCGCAAAACCTTCGCGGGCTGCAACACGGTCAAGCGCCTGATGGAGCGGAATCTTCTCCTTGCGGGACAACAGCCTGGCTTGACGCTTCAGATGGTAAATGGGCGCAATCATCGCAAACCTCCTGGTGCGAGCAGTCTTCGCAACCCCTCCTTATGCTTGGTGCTCGAACAGTCGGTTCGATGATCGGATTGCCCCGCATGAATGATGCTTTCCCGACGGAGGGAGGAGGCGTGGGCGCGCCGGAATCAGACAATACCCCAATGCTGACCGGTCGAAAACGCGCATACGTGCCGGGAATGCTGAACAAGATGTGTTTCGCCGGCCGGCATAAGCCGATTTATGATCGTGCCGGGGGTGATTCACCGCCAAAACACAAACGCTTCGACAGGAGAACGGGTCTGGTGCGGTTGAGATCTATCCCGCTGGGTGTCGTCGCCAGCCTCTTCCTCGTTGTCGTCGCTTTGACGGCACGGTCCTTTGCCGCGCCCTCGGCCATTCCGGCCTGGCTGCAGGCCCATGTCGGCGAAGGTGATGGCCAGATCTCAGCTGTGGTCCTGGAGCGGGCCCGAGCGCTTTACCTGAAGAAAGTCGGCGCAGGAGCCGTTAACAATCCCTGCTACTTCGCCATGGATGCGACGCGCCCTAGCGATCTGGGCAACAACAAACTGGGTCACCGTTATTACATCATCTGCGAGGCCAGCCAGGCGTTTCGCGCCGTTTCGGCGGGCCACGGCAGCGGCCGGAATCTGAAGGGCGTCGCAGATTTCGCCAATGGCAAGCGCTGCGCGAAGAACTTCGGCAATGCGCTGGATTCGTCACTGACCGCCGGCGGCGCCTATATGACCGGCGAGGCGAAAACCTCGTTCAAGGGCTATTATCGCACCGCAGCGAAGCAGGACGTGGCTTTCATGCGTACCTTCGTGCAGTTCGATGGCGAGGGCGAGGCCGCGAACGCCAGGCAGCGCGTGATCGGCGGGCATCCGGCGGAAGTGCTGAAGGGAATGTGTCTTCGCAAAGACCCGGCCAGCTCGCATGCCGACCATGACGGCTACGTGCCGTTCGGCAAACTGGTGGATTATGCCGGCGGCCGCAGCAATGGCTGCACCAGTTGGTCGGCGGCGGATGCGCAGCAGATCATCCCGATGGTGAAGGACAATCCGACTACGCTCTACATCTACCCTGAATCGCGCGACATCGCCGCCGTTGCGCAAATCGTGGCGGCGGGCCGTTCGCTGTCGGACGCTGGCCCCTATTGGAACGCATCCTGCCTGAAGGAAATCGGCACGCCGAAATTCTGGCCGCGAAAGACGCTCGAGCCGATCATTGCCCAATACAGGAAGGACCACCCGGCACCGCCGCCGCAGCCGGTGCCGATCTGCAAGGAGCCGTGAGGTCCGTCCCGGCTCCGGGGATGCGGGGTCTACGGGATCGCATCCCTCAGCGCAGAAAATCGAACACCGCCTGCATGAAACCGGATGGATATTCGACATTCGACAGGTGAACCGCCGGCAGGACGACCAGTTTCGCGCCGGGCACCGCCGCGGCGATCAGTTCGCTGTGGCTGGCCGCCGTCACCGTGTCGTGCTCGCCGGCGATCACCAGCGTCGGCCGCGAGATCAGCGCCACGGTGCGGCGAAGGTCGGCGTCGCGCACCGCCGCAAAGAGGCCCGCCAGGCCTTGCCGGTCGATGGCGAGCAGCATGGCGCGAAATTCCTCGATGACGGGCTCGTTGGCCGCCACCATTTTTGCCGGGAACCAATTGTTGAGGAACGTTTCGGCGGTTTCGGCCATGTCGGGCGCCTGCCGGACGGCGGCAATGCGCTCGTCGAAATAGCTTGCCGGTCCGAGATGCGACGAGGTGTTGCTCAGGATCAGCCGGTCGATCCGCTCCGGCGCGTGGATGCCGAGCCATTGCCCGACGAAGCCGCCCAGCGACAGGCCGAGGAAATGCACGCGGCCAAGGCCGAGCGCGTCGAGCAGTTCGATCACGTCGCCGCCGAGCCGATCGAGCGAATAGGCGCCGGCCGGCACGCTCGATCCGCCATGGCCGCGAAAATCATAGCGCAGAAGATGGAAATGCCTGGACAACTCGCCGACCTGTCCATCCCACATATGCAGCGTGGTGCCGATGGAGTTCGACAGCATCAGAACCGGCTTTCGCGCATCGCCGTCGAAACGGTAGGCGATGCGCGTGCCGTCGCCAACAGTCACAAAATTCAGCTCACTCATGATGAAAGATCCTTCTGGAAGGGTTGAATGACAGAGCGTAGTCAGATCGTTGGTTTGTTGATATTACAAAGTCAGGACAATCTCTGTAATCAAAGCTGACATGGCTGAATTCACCTTGCACGACCTGCAGTGCTTCGACGCCGTGATCCGCACCGGCGGCTTTCAGCCGGCGGCGGCCCTGTTGCATCGTTCACACCCGGCTGTATTCGCCGCTGTCGCCAAGCTGGAACGGCAGCTCGACCTCGTTCTCCTGGACCGCAGCGGCTATCGCGGGCGCCCGACCGAGGCCGGGCTGTCGTTCCACCGCCGGGCGCAATCGCTGCTGCGCGAACTGGAAGGCCTGCGCGTGCATGCCGCCCAGCTCTCGATGGGCGAAGAAAGCGAAATCCATGTGGTGATCGGCGACCTATGCCCACGACCGCAGGTGCTGGGCCTGCTCGGGCGGTTCTTCGCGCAATGTCCCGGCACGCGTCTGCACCTGCACTTCGAGGCCGTCGGCGGCCCTTGGGAACGCCTTTTCGACGACGAGGCCGATCTGGTCCTGCACTGGATCGACAAGGGCGATGCGCGGGTGGAATGGATCGATTTGTGCAAGGTGCCGTTCATTCCCGTGGTGGCACCGGGCTTTCTGCCGGAGCGCATCGAGCCGCCGATCACACCCGACCAGATGCAGGCGCTCACCCAATGCGTGATGCGCGACACTGCCCGCCATTCACCGCAACAAGACTACTTCATGGTCGAAGGCGCGCCGCAATGCCTGGTCGCCGACCAGGGCATGAAGAAGGAGATCATCCTGCAGGGCCTCGGCTGGGGCCACCTGCCACGCTTCCTGATCGAGGAGGAGCTGCGTGATGGACGCCTGCGGTCCATCGCCGGCCCTCATATGCCGGGCCGCACCGACGAACTGGTGGTTGCGCGTCGCCGCGACCGTCCCCACGGGCCGGTCGCCAACCGTTTGTGGGATCATATCCAGCAGGAGGCGCCAGCATTGCGCCACGCGTTGGAGCCCCAGAAGGTTGTTTTATAGGCAGGCGAGCGCTGGCGCTCGCGCTCGACGCGCCGACTATTGCAAAAGCCCCTTGACGATGCCGCTTGCCTTGCCGAAATCCATCTGGCCGGCATATTTCTGCTTCAGCGCCGCGATCACCTTGCCCATGTCTTTCTGGCTGGCGGCACCGGTCGCCGCGATCGCCTCGCGCGCCGCGGCGGTGATGGCGGCATCGTCGAGCTGCGTCGGCAGGAAATCGCGGATGATCTCCATCTCGCTGCGCTCCTGCGCGGCCAGTTCCGGACGCTTGCCGTCTTCGAAGGCCTTGGCCGATTCTTCGCGCTGCTTCACCATCTTGGCCAGGATCTGCAGGATCTCCTCGTCGCTGGCCGGTTCCTTGCCGGCACCGCGATTGGCGATATCGCGATCGTGGATGGCGGCCTGGATCAGCCGCAATGTCGGCAGCCGCTGCTTGTCCTGCGCCTTCATCGCGCTCTTCAGGGATTCGGCGATTTTTGCGCGCATCGTGCTCTCTCCTTCGGTCGGCGCGGACAATAGCGCCGGCTGCAGACCAACGCAAACCCTGATATGTCGAGGCAAGCCTATGATATTGCTCAATGAAATAAATCGCAGCAGCATTTCCCATCATCATTGACCGACCTGCCCCCTTCCCCTATGTACTGGGCCTTGCATGAACTGAAGCTTGAGTGCGTGGAGGCCGCGAATTCGCCGCTCCGCGTCGTTTGCCGCGCAAATGGTCCGCCGGGCCAGTTTGAAGCGCGCGGCCTGATAGGAGTGCCGCCATGGCCGAGATGACGCCCGCCTGGGCCACGCAAAAGCCGACCGCCCTGCTGGTGCTGGCCGACGGCACCGTCATTGAGGGTCGCGGTCTCGGCGCAACGGGTTCGGCGGTCGCCGAGGTCTGCTTCAACACCGCGCTTACCGGCTATCAGGAGATCCTCACCGATCCGTCCTATGCCGGCCAGATCGTCACCTTCACCTTCCCGCATGTCGGCAATATCGGCACCAACGGCGAAGACGTCGAGGACCTCAATCCGGCTGCTCGCGCCGGTGCGGTCGGCGCCGTGTTCAAGGCCGATGTCACCAATCCCTCCAACTACCGCGCTGCCGGCCATCTCGATCAATGGCTGAAGAAGCGCGGCATCGTCGCCCTCTCGGGCATCGACACCCGCGCGTTGACCGCGTTGATCCGCGAAAAGGGCATGCCCAACGCCGTTATCGCGCATGCGACCGACGGCGTCTTCGATCTCGACGACCTGAAACGCCGCGCCGCCGCGTGGTCCGGCCTGATCGGCCTCGACCTCGCCAAGGAGGTCACGTCAGGCCAGTCCTCGGTGTGGCGCGAGACGCCTTGGGTGTGGGACGAGGGCTTTGGCGAACAGGACGAGCCCTCCATGCATGTCGTCGCCATCGACTATGGCGTCAAGCGCAACATCCTGCGCCTGCTTGCGGGGCTTGGTGCCAAGGTGACCGTGGTTCCGGCCAAGACCGGCGCCGAGGAAATCCTCGCCATGCAGCCGGACGGCATCTTCCTGTCCAACGGCCCCGGCGACCCTGAAGCCACCGGCGCCTACGCCGTGCCGGTCATCCAGGACCTGCTCAGGACCGAGATTCCGGTGTTCGGCATCTGCCTCGGCCACCAGATGCTGGCGCTGGCGCTGGGCGGCAAGACCGCCAAGATGCATCAGGGCCATCACGGCGCCAACCATCCGGTCAAGGACCACACTACAGGCAAGGTCGAGATCGTCTCGATGAACCACGGCTTTGCCGTCGACGCCGACTCGCTGCCGTCAGGCGTCGAGGAAACCCATGTCTCGCTGTTCGACGGCTCGAATTGCGGCATCGCGCTGACAGGCCGGCCGGTATTCTCGGTCCAGCACCACCCCGAGGCCTCGCCCGGCCCGCAGGATTCGCATTATCTGTTCCGCCGCTTCGTCAACCTGATCCGCGAAAAGCGCGGCGAGGAACTGCTGGCCGAACGGGCTTAGTTCCGACAGATCCTCATATTCGTGCCCCATCTTCCGCGACGCCTTTGGTGACGGTTCCGAGTGCCGCGGGCCTCGCCACTTTCGTAACGAAGACAACGAGCGCCAGCACTAGGAAAACCGCGCCAACCAGGTAAGGCGCACCGCCGAAGGTCACTGGCGCGCTTGGCCCGGTGAACCAGGAAAAGATCGCGGTATAGAGCAGCGGCGTGACGATCGATGTGATCGAGAAGATCGACGTCATCGCGCCTTGTAATTCACCCTGCGCCGAAGGCGGCACCTTGGCGGCGGCGAGGCTCCTGAGCGGCGGGTCGGCCAGCGCTTCCAGGCAGCCGACGACGATCACCGCATAAATCATCCAACCCTGCGTCGCGAAGGCGTAGCCGAAAGCACTGAGCGCCGTGAACGCCAGACCGATCACCGCCGTCCTCCACTCGCCAAGCCTGGGAATGATGCGTGGCAGCACCGTTGCCATGACGATGGCTCCGCACAGGCCGAAAGCGCCGAGCGAAAAACCGATCTGCTGCTCGTTCCAGCCATAGCGATAGTTGGAGACGAACGACCAGACCGCCGGATACATCATGTGGCCGAGCGTCATCAGGAAGAAGACGAGCCCGATCCAGCCAATGCCTTGATATTGGCGCATCTGCAGAAGCGTGCCGACTGGGTTGGCGCGTTTCCACTCGAAGCGCCGGCGGTGCTTTTCATCGAGCGTTTCGGGCAGCAGGAACAGCGCGATCAGGAAGTTCACAAAGGCAAGTCCGGCGGCGAAATAAAACGGCACGCGCGGCCCGAAGGTGCCGAGCAGCCCGCCAAGGACCGGCCCGATGACGAAGCCGACGCCGAAGGCGATGCCGAGCAGGCCGAAATTCTTGGCCCGGTTCTCATCGTTCGAGATGTCGGCGATGAAGGCTGATGTGGTCGAATAGCTGGCGCCTGAAATGCCGGCCAGCACGCGCCCGATGAACAGCATCGGGTAGGACCAGGCTATGGCGCAGATCAGATTGTCGATGGAAAACGTCAGCACGGAGGCGAGAAGGATCGGCCGCCGGCCGAACCGGTCGCTCAACCCGCCCATGATGGGCGCGAAGAAGAACTGCATGGCCGCATAGACGAAGAACAGCCAGCCGCCTTCGATCGCCGCCTGCGAGACGCCGACGCCGGTCAATTCTTGCAGATAGGCCGGCAGCACCGGCATGATGATGCCGAATCCGATGATGTCGAGGAGCAGCGTCGTGAAGACGAGCGCAAGCCCCCGCTTGGCGGTTTTGGGATCCATCATGGTTCGTCTGCTCCTTCCCGGCGCCTGGCGCGCAGGCGGAGGCACTTATAGGCGAGCCGGCCGTCAGGAACAATGAGGGAACAAGCAGGACGTTCGCATCCTGACATCCCCTGACGACATCCTTGCCGTCAGGTCACCCGTGAAAGAACCGGATGCTCAGATCGGGTTGTTGAACGTATCGCAGTCGGAAAGCTTGCCGCTCTTGTAGCCGCGCGCCAGCCAGGTCTGCCGCTGCGCCGACGTGCCGTGGTTGAAGCTTTCCGGCACCACATAGCCCTGCATTTTCTTCTGCAGCGTATCGTCGCCGATCTGCCTGGCGGCATTGAGCGCGCTTTCCATATCGCCTTGCTCCAATATGCCCTTCTGCGCCGTGTAATGCGCCCAGACGCCGGCGAAGCAGTCGGCCTGAAGCTCGACGCGCACCGACATTTGGTTGGCTTCGGCCTCGCCCATGCTTTGCCGCATCTGGTTGAATTTGGACATGATGCCGGTCAGATTCTGCACGTGATGGCCGACCTCATGCGCGATCACATAGGCCCGCGCGAACTCGCCCGAGGCGCCGAACTGCTGGTCCAGCTGCTGGAAGAATGTCATGTCGAGATAGACTTTGTGGTCGCCGGGGCAATAGAACGGTCCGGCCGCCGACGAGGCGAAGCCGCAGGCCGAGCGGATCTGCCCGCTGAACAGCACCAGCTTGGGGTCCTCATAGGTCAGTCCATTGGCCTTGAAAATGCCGGTCCATGTGTCCTCGGTCTCGGCCAGAACGGTTGCCACGAACTGCTTCATCTCGTCGGAAGCCGGCGCACCGGTGCCCCCGCCCTGGCTGCCGCTGTTGTCCGTTATCTCGCCGCCGCCAGGCAGCAGGCCTCCACCGCCGCCGCTCAGCACCTGGATCGGATCGATGCCGAAGGCTTTCAGGCCGAAATAGAGCACGACGAGGATGATGATGGTCGAGATCGACATGCCGCCGCCGCTGCTGCCGCCGATCGGAATGCGGAACTGACCGGGTCCGCCGCCACCAAATCCGCCGCCGCCGCTGCTGCGCTGGTCCTCGACATTGTCACTCTGACGACGGCCTCTCCAGAGCATGGCAACTCCCCGCGCTGCGAATTTACTGGTCGATCCGGCGCGAGGCCGGCTCCACCTCATAAACAATTATCTCAATGGTTGCGCCAAGTCACAGCATTTTTCGCAGCCGTGGCCGTGCTGGTATGATGGCTCCGCTGCTCTGGCCGCGACTGTGGAATGTCTATGGCAGCGCCGGCGAAATAGGCCTGCGGGCTTGGCAAAATCCCTAGCCCGCCGTCATCGCCTTGCGGAACGCTTCCAGCGTCTCGGCGCTAACATGGTGCTCTATGCCCTCGGCATCGATGCGCGCCGTCTCGGCGCTGACGCCGAGCGAACGCAAAAAAGCCTCCACCGTCTGGTGGCGAATGCGGCTCTCTTCCGCGACCTTGCGACCTGCTTCGGTCAAGAACACGCCGCGATAAGGCTTTCTGGAGACCAGCCCGTCGGCACACAGCCTGGTCAGCATCTTGGCCACTGTCGGTTGGGCGACCCCCAGCCTGGCCGCGATGTCGACCTGGCGAGCCTCGTTGCCGTCCTCGATCAGGTCGGCGATCAACTCGACATAGTCCTCGACCAGCGCGCTGCGGCGCGCTTCGCGCGTCTGCCGGAACCCTTCCGAATGGACATCGGCATCGGGCAGCGGCTCACGCGGGACCGGTCTGTTCTTCAGCGCCAATATGCGCTCCTCCTTGGCTGCCCGAAGATTGAATCGGCCCGCATTCATAGCACGGGCCCCCACAATCCTGGCGTTTATTTGCATTCGGGCCCAGGCGCAACCGCATCGCCGCCGCGTCGGAGCACGATCGATCACATCACAAAAGCATGATCAATGAAATATAGCATATTGCATAATGTTGAGCCGCGACATAGATAGGAGACATCATCCATTGCATCAAGCGGAATTCGCCATGTCCGAGACCGACGCCACCGCCATAGCCAGACCCGCGTGGCGGTTCGACAGGCCAGGCGACGAGCAGCCGAGTCTGCGTGAGGTCAATTCCTCGATCGCCGTGCCGAATTCGGGCGTCTGGTTCCGTCGCCTGTTTGCCTTCATGGGGCCGGGCTACATGGTCTCGGTCGGCTATATGGACCCGGGCAACTGGGCGACAGACCTCGCCGGCGGCGCCCAGTTCGGCTACACGCTGCTGTTCATCATCATGCTGTCCAACCTGATGGCGATCCTGCTGCAGGCGCTGGCCGCGCGTCTCGGCATCGCCACTGACCGCGACCTCGCCCAGGCCTGCCGCGCCTACTACCCGCGTCCGGTGAACTTCGTGCTGTGGATCGCCTGCGAGCTCGCCATCATCGCCTGCGACCTCGCCGAAGTGATCGGCACCGCGATCGCGCTGCAGCTCCTGTTCGGCATTCCGCTGATCGGCGGCGCCATGCTCACCGCGCTCGACGCCTTCCTGGTGCTTTTGTTGATGAACAAGGGCTTCCGCTATCTCGAAGCCTTCGTCATCGCGCTTCTGATCATCATCTTCAGCTGCTTTGCCATCCAGATCTTCGTCGCCGCGCCGCCGGCCGGCACGATCCTGCATTCGATGTTCGTGCCGTCATCCGAAATCGTCACCAATCCGGCGATGCTCTACATCGCCATCGGCATCATCGGCGCCACCGTCATGCCGCACAATCTCTATCTGCACTCCTCAATCGTGCAGACCCGCGCCTATGAACGCACCGACGAGGGCAAGCGCGACGCCATCAAATGGGCAACCACGGACTCGACCATCGCCCTGATGCTGGCCCTGTTCGTCAACGCCTCGATCCTGATCGTGTCGGCGGTCGCCTTCCACAACACCGGCCACCAGGACGTCGCCGAGATTGGCCAGGCTTTCGAACTGCTGTCGCCGCTGCTCGGCCTGAGCATCGCCTCGATCCTGTTTGCCGTGGCGCTGCTCGCCTCCGGCCTGAACTCGACGGTGACCGCCACGCTTGCCGGCCAGATCGTCATGGAAGGCTTCCTGCGCCTGCGCATTCCGCAATGGGCGCGGCGCCTGCTGACGCGCGGCCTCGCCATCATCCCCGTGGTGGTCGTCACCGCGCTCTACGGCGAAAAGGGCACCGGCCAGTTGCTGGTGTTCAGCCAGGTGATCCTGTCGATGCAACTGCCCTTCGCGGTAATCCCGCTGGTCCAGTTCGTCTCTGACAGGAAGAAGATGGGCAGCCTTGCCATCCCGCGCGGCGTTGCGGCGCTCGCCTGGGTGGTCGCCGCCATCATCCTGGTGCTCAACTTCAAGCTGCTCTACGACACGCTGTTCGGGATCGGCTGAGATCGGCCGCGACAAAGACGCGGCCCGCGCTATTTCTCGCTCGATCATGACCACGATAGCCCAATCCCGAAGCTTCTATGCCAAGCTGATGGCTGCCCAGGCGCGTTCCGCCGATCCGCGTCTTGAAGAGGTGTTCGCGGCCGTGCCGCGCGAGGCGTTTCTCGGTCCTGGCCCATGGACGATCGTCGCCGGCCAAGGCGCGGTCGAGACCCCGAGCGCCGACCCGCGCTTCATCTACCAGAACGTGCTGGTGGTGCTCGATGCCGACAAGGGCATCAACAATGGCGAGCCGTTCCTGCACGCCATGTGGATCGGGAAACTCGCGCCCAGGCCCGGCGAGGCTGTCACTCACATCGGCGCCGGCACCGGCTACTACACGGCTTTGCTGGCCAGGTTGGTTTCACCTGGCGGCACCGTTGCCGCCTTCGAACTGGACGCCGATCTTGCCTCGCGGGCAAAGGCAAACCTTGCGGGCTACGAGAACGTCACTGTCATTCCTGGCGATGCCGTCACATCGGATTTGCCGCCGTCGGACGTCATCTATGTCAATGCCGGCGTCGCGGCACCTCCACCCGGCTGGCTCAAGGCGCTGAAGCCGGACGGCCGCATGATCTTCCCGTGGCGCCCGGCCGAGCGCGTTCCCCTGGCCGTTCTGGTGACCCGCACCGAAAACGGTTTTGCCTGCGACCCTTTCATGCGCTCCTGGTTCATCCCTTGCTCCGGCGCGTCGATTGCAAGCCCCGCGGCAAAAATCCCGACGCGCGACCAGGCCGCGCGCAGCCGCTCGATCTGGCTGACGGCGGACAAGTTGCCGGACCGCACCGCCACCGCGATCTTTGAGCATGTCTGGTTTTCGTCACGCAGCCTCGACGCGCGGCCTCGGGGCTGACGAACCGAAATTCGGCAGGGCCTGTCGGACGGCCAGCCAGTCATCCGTCCTTGGACTGAAGTCCGGCCCTGACGGCATGGATCGAAACAGGAGGAGCATCCCATGAGAAAGATCATAGCGGCGACATTCGTCAGCCTCGACGGCGTGATGCAAGCGCCGGGCGGCCCGGAGGAGGATCCCGTCGGCGGCTTCAAGTTCGGCGGCTGGACGTTCCACTATTTTGACGAAGTGGCGGGCGCGGCGATGGATGAACTATTCTCCGAGCCCTTCGCCCTCTTGCTCGGCCGCAGAACCTACGACATCTTCGCCGCGTACTGGCCGTATCAGAAAGATCCGATCGCGGATGCCTTCAACCCTGCGACCAAATATGTGGCGACGCATCGTCCGGATTCGCTCACCTGGCAGAACACGCAATCGCTTGGGCCTGATATCGTCCCGGCGTTGCGCCGCCTCAAACAGGAAGATGGACCTGACCTGCTCATCCAGGGATCGGCCAATCTGATCCAGACCTTGCTCGCCAACGGGCTGATCGACGAGATTCGGCTGATGATCTTCCCGCTGTTGCTGGGCAAGGGCAAGCGGCTGTTCGGCGATGACGCGATGCCGGCCGCCTTCAAGCTGACCCGCTCGCAGACTTCCAGCACCGGCGTCATCATGGCGACCTACGAGCGCGCCGGCGAAATCAAGACCGGTTCCTTTGTCACGGGGGAGCCATCCGACGCCGAGCTCGAGCGGCGCAGGACCTGGAAGTAGTGTGTCGGCCTTGGCACCTTCCTCTCCCTCCGGAGGGGAGAGAGGAACCCAAGGTCTACTTGGTCTCAAGCCGCCATCAGCCGCCGCGCCAGACCGTCGCGTACATACCGCGCAAACTCCTGGGCCGCGGGGCCGACACCATGCCTTGGCAAATGCAAACTGATGGCAAAATTCGGCAGCGGCGGCAGCGCGCCGTCAGACGATAGGATCTCCAAGTCGGCCGGCACCGTGGAGGCCAGCCAGGTGGTGACGGCCAGGTCGGAGCGCACCGTCGCGGTCGTCGCGTCGATATTGCCGTTCTCGAACACGGTGCGCCATTCCAGCCCATGCTCGTGGAGCGCCGAAAGCACCACCGGCCGGAAGGCGCAGCTGTCGGCGACCATCGAGACCGGCAGGGGGCGCTTGGCGCGCGCGACACCGCCCTTGGCGCCGACCCACACCAGCCGATCGATGGTGAGGCACTCGCCATCCGATGCCCCCACCCGCTCCTCGATGACCGCCAGGTCGATAGTGCCGGCCGCGAGCGCCGCGGCCAATTCCGGTGAGGAGGCGCAGACCAGCGATATCTCGACCTGCGGATGGGTTTGCGCATAGGCTTTCAGCACCGGCGCCAGCGTCGTGCCGACAAGGTCGTAAGGCACGCCGAACCGCACCTGGCCGGCCACGACATTGGCAGCCATTTCGGCCCAGATCTCGTCATTAAGGCTGAGCAGCCGCTTTGCCTTGCCGAACAGCCGCTCGCCGGAAGAGGTCAGCCGCAAGCCGCGCCGGTCGCGCTCGAACAGGCTGCGGCCGAGCGCCTCCTCCAGCCGCCGGACTTGCTGGCTGACGGCGCCTTGCGTCAGGTGCAGCGCATTGGCCGCCGCCGTCATGCTGGCCTTGTCGGCGACGGTGACGAAGGTGCGCATGAGCGTCGTATCGAGGTTGCGGATCATGTCCTGCATTATAGATGCTAATGCCCGTCATCGCAAATATTGCATTTACTGATATTCGGCTGCATCTACCATGGGGCCTCCGACTGAGGACGCCGCATGCTCCAACCCGTCATCCCCCTGATCCTGTTCGCCCTGGTGGCGACCAGCACGCCCGGCATCGCCACCACCTTGTCGACGGCGTCGGGCGCGCAGTTCGGCTTTCGCCGCTCCATCCCGCTGGTGGTCGGCAGCGCGGCCGGCTTGGCCACCGTCACCGGGGCGGCGGCCGCCGGGCTGGCCGGCCTGCTTCTCGCCATGCCGTCCTTGCAGCTTGCCATGAAGATCGCCGGCTCGCTCTACCTCGTCTGGCTGGCGCTCAAGATCGGCCGTGCGGGGGCCCCCAAGCTCGATGTGACGATGATCAAACCGAACAGTTTTCTCGGCGGTGCCGGCATTCAGTGGCTGAACCCCAAGGGCTGGGCGATGGGGCTTGGAGCCGCGGCATCCTTCGCCGCACTCGCCGACGGGCCGGCGCGGCTGGCCCTGCTGCTCGGCTCCACCTTCGGCCTCACCGCCGCCTTCTCGCTGTCGCTATGGTGTGTGGCCGGCATGCTGCTCGCCCGGCTGCTGAAGACCGAGCAGCAATGGCGCGCGCTCAATATCCTGCTCGGCCTGGTGCTGGCGGCATCGATCATTCCGATGTGGCGGCAGGCGTAAGATGGGCCTGCAGAACCTGGGTTCCTCGCCCCCGCAAGGCGAGGCGAGGAACCCGAATCCTGTCAAGCCGCGTAGCGTGCGGCTGGCTTGTCGGCGTGCAGGCTGCCGTAGAAGGTCTGCCGGGCGCCAAGGAAGGCGTCCAGCTTGGCCGTATCGGCAAGCGCGGGCACGGTGACGGCTTCGCCCCTGGCCAGGCCGACAAGGGCAGCATCGACCATATCGTCGGCGGTCATGATGATTTCCTTCGGAAGCTGGTCGATATCGCTTCCCGCGGCTTCCCAGAAATCGGTCCGGGTCGCCCCCGGCAGCACCACCTGCGCCTGGACGTCGGTGCCGGCGACCTCGCGCTGCAGGGCTTCGGTGAAGTTGACGACATAGGCCTTGGTGCCGCTGTAGATGCCGCCGAATGAGGTGTCGAAGGCCAGCACCGAGGCGATGTTGACGATAGCGCCGCGGTTGCGCGCGAGAAATCCCGGCAGCACAGCACGCGTCAACCGCGTCAGGGCGATCACATTGACCTTGATCATGCGTTCAGCCGCATCGGCGTCCGCCGTCGCAACCACCTGCGCACCGCCAAGCCCGGCATTGTTGACCAACAGCGTGACGCTGTCATCCGTCGATACCGCCCGCTCCACCCGCCGCACATCATCGTCGTCGGCCAGATCGGCACTGATCACGCTGACCTTGCGGCTGTAGGCATAGCGCAGCCTTTCAGCCAATTCCTCGAGCCGGTCGGCGCGGCGCGCCACCAGCACCAGGTCATAGCCCTGCCCCGCCAGCCGGTCGGCATAGACAGCGCCGATGCCGGAGGAGGCGCCGGTGATGACGGCGGTGCCCTTGTTCTCATTCTTGCTCATTGTCCTGTTCCTTTCGCGCTTTTCGCTCTGGTTCGGCTTCGACGGATGCGCCGGCTGCCGAGCTTCTCGATCGCCAATTAGTGGCATATGCCACTTTTGCGACGTAGGTATATGCCACTATCTTGTCAACGGCGGCCGCGAAAACTATTTCTGGCGGCAGGCTGGCACAGTCTTTGCCGGCGAGGAGTTGACATGACCGACCTTCAGAAACCGGGATTCAGCCGGTGCAACAATGCCACCTTGCGGCGCACCGCGCGCAGGCTCGGCCGCTTCTACGACGACGCACTTGCGCCTTCCGGGCTGAAAGGCACACAATTTGGCCTGCTCTTTCAGATCAGTGCCAGCAGCGAACCGGCGATGGGGACCGTTGCCGAGGCGCTGATCATGGATCTCTCGGCGCTCGGCCATACGCTGAAGCCACTGGTCCGCGACGGCTATGTCGAAACCTTCCCCTACAAGGACGATCGCCGCGTCAAGCGCGTCCGGCTGACGCCGCACGGCCAGGCCAAGCTCGAAGAGGCGATCAAGCTGTGGAGTGTCGCACAGCAGCGCTTCGAGGAGATGATCGGCGCGGAGCAAGCCGCGAAGCTGCGTGCGACGCTGGATGCTGTGGCCTCTCTGGACCTCGAAACGCGGGCGGCCGCTCCCTCCAGCTGAAGCGGCCGCGAAAGAAGCAGTGACGAAAAGCTCGGCGCCCTCTACTCCGCCGGCATGGCGACCGGCCGCGCCAGCATCCGGCCGGCCAGCACGATGCCGAGCCCGACGACGGGGAAGACGGCCGCGATGAGGCCGAGATCGGCCGGCCCGCCATAGCGCAGCACGGCGCCGCCAACCACCGCGCCGAGCGCCACGCCGAGATAGAGCGCGGAGGCGTTGAGCGACAGCACGATCGGGGCAGCGTCCGGGGCGAGCTTGATGATGCGGCTCGCCTGCGCCGGCGGGAAGGCCCAGCCGACGATGCCCCATGGCACCATCATGCCCATCAGCGCCGGCCCGGCGAGATGATGCGGCAGAAAGGCCGGGATCAGCGAGAAGGTGACGAGCATGGCAGCGCTCAGCGCCAGCGACCAGCCGACGGTGCGCGTAGCGCCGAAGCGGTCTGCGGCCTGGCCGCCGGCGATGTTGCCGATGACGGCGCCGACGCCGAAGGCGAGCAGCATGCCGGGCAGCGCTATCGGGGAGAGCCCGCTGGCTTCGATGGCCAGCGGCGCGATGAAGCTGAACACGGTGAAGGCGCCGATGAGGGCAAGTGTGGTCGTCACCAGGATCGGCATCACGCCGGGACGCATTGCCGCCGCCAGCCGGCGCTTCAGCGGCAGCTTGGTGCCGATGATGCCGCGCGGCAGCCGATACCAGAGGATGGCGCCGGCGAGCGCGCCGAGGCCTGCGATGGCATAGAACGTGCCGCGCCAGCCGGCTATCGCCGCGACCAGCGCGCCGAGCGGGGCGCCCACCGCTACCGCCACCGTGGTGCCGCCGACGACGACGGCAATGGCGCGGGCCCGGTGATGGTCATCGACCAGCGCCACCGCCGTGCCTTGCGCGGTCGCCGCGAACAGGCCAGACGACAGCGCCATGATGATGCGCGCGGCGAGCAGCACTTCGAAGGAGGAGCTCAAGGCCGCGGCAACGTTGCCAATGACGAAGAACACCAGCGTCCACAGGATGACGCGGCGCCGGTCCCATTCGCCGGTCAGCGTCGCCAGGATCGGCGTGCCGACCGCATAGGCGAGCGCGAAGGCGGTGATCAGCGTGCCGGCGAGCGGAACGGAGATGCCGGCATCCCTGGCGATGTCGGGCAGAAGGCTGGAGATGACGAAGCCTTCGGTCGAGATCGCAAACGATCCGAGCGCAAGCCAGAAAATCCGCTTGTCCATGGCGATGTGTCCTTAGTTCAAAAGTTATTGAACAATTGGACATAGCCCGGCAGGATGTCAATGAAGCCAGGGAAAAATAGCACAACCATCCTGACAGCCCTGTGTCAGCACGGTCGTGAAAGGGAGAGCGGGGTGCACGGCAGACGCGGAGCGGGTGCGTTGAAATCGGCCGGAACTGTGCTTAGGTTGCAGCCATGAGCCTGCCACATCCCAATACGGACCAGATCAGCCTGCCGATCGTGCTCGCCGTGCTCGGCGACCCGACGCGGCTGGCGATCGTGCGTTATCTCGCCAGCAAGGAAGGCGTGCCGCTGAACTGCAGCAAATTCCTCGATCTCGCCTCGAAGACCAATCTGAGCTACCACCTGGCAAAGCTGCGCGAGGCCGGCGTGACTCGCGCAGAAGTGGCCGGCACCAACCGCATGATCACGCTGCGCCGCGCCGATCTCGATGCCCGCTTCCCCGGCCTGCTCGACAGCATTATTGCCGCCGCAGGCGACGATCCGGCGCTGCCGGCGGTCGGCGGCCATGATATCGAAGTGACGGCCTGACTCGCGGGATCTGGGTTCTCGCCCCCACGGAAGTGGGGAGAGGAAACGCTGCCTCACAACCGGAGCTCCCCATGCGCATCGCTGTCCTCGCCGATATCCATGGCAATGTGCTGGCGCTTGACGCCGTGCTCGCCGACCTCGAGCGGCGCGGCGGCGCGGATATCACGGTCAATCTCGGCGACAGCGTTTCGGGTCCGCTCTGGCCGCGCGAGACGTTTGCGCGGCTGGAAGCGCTGGACCTGCGGACCGTGCGCGGCAATCATGACCGCCGCGTCGCCGCCGATCCGGCCGATGAGACCATGTGGGCCTCCGACATCTACGCGCGGGAACGGCTGACCGGGGCGCAGCGCGAGGTGCTGTTCGCCCAGCCTCTGACGCTGGAGATCGCGCCCGGCGTGATCGCTTTCCATGCCAGGCCCGATCATGACGAGAAATACCTGCTCGATGCGATCACCGATGGCCGGCTGGTGCGTGCGCCGCTGGCGGCGATCCGGCGGCGGTTGAAGGCGCTCGATCCGGCCTGCCGCCTGGCCCTGTGCGGCCATAGCCACCGGGCCGAACTGATCCGCTTGCCCGGCGGTCCGGTGATCTTCAACCCGGGCAGCGTCGGCTGTCCCGCCTATGAAGACTCGACGCCGCCGGCGCATTCCTCCGAGCAGGGCGCGCCGCATGCGCGCTATGGCATCGTCACTTCAGGCGAGCCCGGCCGGCCCGACCGTTTCGAGGCCATCGCCGTCGATTACGATCACGAGGCGGCCGCTAGCCAGGCCGAACAGGCGGGACGGCCGGAATGGGCCCATGCGCTGCGAACCGGCTTCATGCCCGGCTGAATGCTTTTTGCATTCATGCCGCCAGGCTGAATGCCCTTGCATTCATGCCGTCCGACTGAATGCCCTTGCATGCCCGGCTGAATGCTCTTCGCATTCATGCCGCCAGGCTGCTCGCTCCCCGCTCCTCCGATCATCGCCCTCACGCAGCTTCGTCCCTGCCGGAAGAAAATCTCGCTTCTGGACATGGCGCAGCGTCGTCGCCTATAAAATCGGCTTCGCGTGTGGCGGCGTTTTCGTATCTGGCGGTGCCTTTGGTAATGCAATCTATCGGCCACGGCGAAGCGATGAAGCGCCGGTCTACGCTCCGAACGACGCTCTTCGCGCTGATCGCCGCTCCTGTGCTTCTGACGGTGGCCCATGCCGAAGATGGGCCGTTCATCTCCATCGTCACCGGCCTCGCCCCCGACGATCTCCTCAACGTCCGCGCCCAGCCATCGCCGATCGGCAAGACCGAGGCGCGTCTGGCCAATGGCGCCAGCGTGAACAATCTCGGCTGCATCGACGTAGACGGCCGGCAATGGTGCAAGGTCGAGGCCGAGAACCCGAAAATCAGCGGCTGGACCCCTGCCCGCTACCTGAACCCCGTCAATCCGGCTTCGCCGCCCGATCCGGATCAGGCGGATGCGGCCGCTGCCGCGACCAACAATGCAGGCCAGGCGCTCGGCGCCGCCAGCCCCGCGGCCGCTCAGCCGCCCGACCTGACGGCGCGGCTAGGCGGAGCCGACAATGCGGCTGCCCCCGCAACCACGCCGAAATCCGCCGCGGTGATCGCCATGCAGGATGCTTACGGCCTGGCGCTGGTGGCGAATGAACCGCGCACTGGGGAGAATCCGGCACAGGCGGAGGCCACCGCCGGAGGCGCCGCCATTGAAATTCCCTGTGCGCGCAATGTCGGCCAGCCGATGACCTTTTGCGCGGCAAGCGTCGAGCACAAGGGCAGCGACAAGGCCGACGTCACCGTGACCTGGCCGGACGGCGGCAGCCGCGTCATCTCCTTCTACGGCGGCCTGCCCGCAGGTTCCGACGGCGACAGCGATTTCCGCTTCACCCGCGAAGGCAGCCTCAGCATGATCCGCGTCGGCATCTCGGAGCGATTCGAGATTACGGACGCGGTGGCGTTTGGGGATTAGTTTGGAAGGCAATAGGGCAGTAAGGCAATATGTGAAGTGCCTGGAGTGACTGCCCTACTGCCCTACTGCCCTACTGCCCTACTGCCCTACTGCCCTCATTTTCGGGGTTACATCCGGCAAAACTCTTCCCTATAAGGCCCTCCTAGCCTGATACCAGAATCGCAAGCACAACCGGCCGGGTCTCCCGTCCCGGTTTTTCGTGCAAGCCGCTCGCCGAACGGAATTCATAAAGATGCCAAGACGCACCGACATCAAGTCGATCCTGATCATCGGGGCCGGCCCCATCGTCATCGGCCAGGCCTGCGAATTCGACTATTCCGGCACCCAGGCCTGCAAGGCGCTGAAGGAAGAGGGTTTCCGCGTCATCCTGGTCAATTCCAACCCGGCCACCATCATGACCGATCCGGAACTGGCCGATGCCACCTATATCGAGCCGATCACCCCCGAGGTCGTGGCCAAGATCATCGCCAAGGAGCGGCCCGATGCGCTGCTGCCGACCATGGGCGGCCAGACCGCGCTCAACACCGCCCTGTCGCTGCGCCGCATGGGCGTGCTGGAGCGCTATAATGTCGAGATGATCGGCGCCGACGCCACGGCCATCGACAAGGCCGAGGACCGGGCGCTTTTCCGCGAAGCGATGAAGAAGATCGGCCTGGAAACGCCGAAGTCGATGCTGGCCAACGCCACCGACGTCAAGAATGCCGACCGCAAGACGCATGAGGCCGAGCGCGCGGCGCTGAAGGCCGAAAAGCCCGACAATCTCGACGCCGCGCTCGACGCGCTGGAGACAAGCTGGAACCTCGGCGAAGGCGACCGCAAGCAGCGCTACATCAGCCATGCCATGGCGATCGCCGCCCAGGCGCTCGACCATGTCGGCCTGCCCGCCATCATCCGCCCCTCCTTCACCATGGGCGGCACCGGCGGCGGCATCGCCTACAACAGGGCCGAATTCTTCGACATCGTCCAGTCCGGCCTCGACGCCTCGCCGACCACCGAAGTGCTGATCGAGGAAAGCGTGCTCGGCTGGAAGGAATACGAGATGGAGGTCGTCCGCGACAGAGCGGACAATTGCATCATCGTCTGCTCCATCGAG
Source organism: Mesorhizobium sp. B2-5-11 (assembly GCF_006440835.1). Lineage (NCBI taxonomy): Bacteria > Pseudomonadati > Pseudomonadota > Alphaproteobacteria > Hyphomicrobiales > Phyllobacteriaceae > Mesorhizobium > Mesorhizobium sp. B2-5-11. The sequence goes on along the minus strand of NZ_VFUK01000005.1, from coordinate 475,858 downwards.
AACATCGATCCGATGGGCGTGCACACGGGCGACAGCATCACCGTCGCGCCGGCGCTGACCTTAACCGACAAGGAATACCAGATGATGCGCAACGCCTCGATCGCGGTGCTGCGCGAGATCGGCGTCGAGACCGGCGGCTCCAACGTGCAGTTCGCCGTCAACCCGGCCGACGGCCGCCTCGTGGTCATCGAGATGAACCCGCGCGTCTCCCGCTCCTCGGCGCTGGCCTCCAAGGCGACCGGTTTCCCCATCGCCAAGATCGCCGCTAAGCTTGCCGTCGGCTACACCCTGGACGAGCTGGAGAACGATATCACCGGCGGCGCGACACCCGCCTCGTTCGAACCGTCTATCGACTACGTCGTCACCAAGATCCCGCGGTTTGCATTCGAGAAATTCCCCGGCGCGGAGCCGGTGCTGACCACCGCGATGAAGTCGGTCGGCGAAGTCATGGCTATCGGCCGCACCTTCCAGGAATCCTTGCAGAAGGCGCTGCGCGGGCTGGAGACGGGCCTCACCGGCCTCGACGAGATCGAGATTCCCGGCCTTGGCCATGGGACTACGCCCGCCAGCCATGTCGACGACCGCAATGCCATCCGCGCCGCACTCGGCACCCCGACGCCCGACCGGCTGCGCATGGTGGCGCAGGCGATCCGCATGGGCACCTCGCTCGAAGACGTGCACGCAATGTGCAAGATCGACCCCTGGTTCCTAGAGCAGATCGCGGGCATCCTCGCCATGGAAGCGCGCATCCGCGAGCACGGCCTGCCTGAGGATGCCGCCAATCTGCGCATGTTGAAGGCCATGGGCTTTTCGGACGCCCGCCTCGCGTCACTGACGAGGACCGACGTGGAAGTCGTTCAGAAGATTCGCGAAAAGCTCGACGTTCATCCAGTTTATAAGCGCATCGACACCTGCGCGGCCGAGTTCGCCTCGCCGACCGCCTACATGTACTCCACTTATGAAGTTCCCTTCGCCGGCGCGCTTGCAAACGAGGCGCAGGTTTCGTCGCGCAAGAAGGTGGTCATCCTCGGCGGCGGTCCGAACCGCATCGGCCAGGGCATCGAGTTCGACTATTGCTGCTGTCACGCGGCGTTCGCGCTGCGCGACGCCGGCTATGAAGCGATCATGATCAACTGCAACCCCGAGACCGTGTCGACCGACTACGACACGTCGGACCGGCTCTATTTCGATCCTCTGACGGCGGAGGACGTGCTGGAGATCCTGCGCGCCGAGCAGGCCTCGGGCGAACTGGTCGGCGTCATCGTCCAGTTCGGCGGCCAGACGCCGCTGAAGCTGGCCGACGCGCTGGAGAAGGCCGGCATCCCGATCCTCGGCACCTCGCCCGACATGATCGACCTGGCCGAAGACCGCGACCGCTTCCAGAAGCTCTTGCACAAGCTCAACCTCAGCCAGCCGAAGAACGGCATCGCCTATTCGGTCGAGCAGGCCCGCCTCGTCGCCGGCGAGCTCGGCTTCCCCCTGGTGGTGCGCCCCTCCTATGTGCTGGGCGGCCGCGCCATGCAGATCATCCATGACGAGGGTATGCTGCAATCCTACCTGCTCGACACCGTGCCCGGCCTGGTGCCGGAAGACATCAAGCAGAAATACCCCAACGACAAGACCGGCCAGATCAACACGCTGCTGGGCAAGAACCCGCTTTTGTTCGACACCTATCTCTCCGGCGCCATCGAGGTCGATGTCGACTGCCTCTGCGACGGCAAGGCGACCTTCGTGTCGGGCATATTGGAGCACATCGAGGAGGCCGGCATCCATTCGGGCGACTCGGCCTGCTCGCTCCCCGTCCACTCGCTGCCTGCGGAGCTGGTCGACGAGCTGGAGCGCCAGACGGCGGCTCTTGCCCGGGCGCTCAATGTCGGCGGCTTGATGAACGTGCAATACGCGATCAAGGACGGCACGGTCTATGTGCTGGAGGTCAACCCGCGCGCGTCGCGCACCGTGCCCTTCGTCGCCAAGACCATCGGCCGTCCCATAGCGAAAATCGCCGCCCGCATCATGGCCGGCGAAAGCCTGGAAGACGCTTTCGCTCATTACGGCGCCATGCCCGACCCCAGGAACCCCGGCCACATCGCGGTCAAGGAAGCCGTCTTCCCCTTCGCCCGCTTCCCCGGCGTCGACATCCTGCTCGGCCCGGAAATGCGCTCGACCGGCGAGGTCATGGGCCTCGACCGCGATTTTGCCCTCGCCTTCGCCAAGAGCCAGTTAGGGGCCGGCGTGGACCTGCCACGCTCCGGCACGTTGTTCGTGTCGGTGCGCGACGAAGACAAGAAAGGCATCTTGCCGGCGGTCAAGCGCCTCGCCGGCCTCGGCTTCAAGGTGATGGCCACATCAGGCACCGCCCGCTTCCTCGCCGAAAACGGCGTCGTCGCCGAGAAGATCAACAAGGTCCTGGAGGGTCGCCCCCACATCGAGGACGCCATCCGCAACCGCCAGGTGCAGATCGTCTTCAACACGACCGACGGCCAGAAGGCGGTGTCGGACTCCAAGTCGCTCCGCCGCGCCACGCTGATGCAGAAGGTGCCGTATTACACGACGCTGTCGGGTGCCGCTGCGGTGGCGGAGGCGATTGCGGCGTTGAAGGCGGGGAGCCTGGAGGTGCGGCCGCTGCAGGAGTATTTTTCTTAGGGGATTGGCTCTCTTCTCCCCATCACTATACGGGAGAAGATGCCGGCGGATGAGGCGATGTCGACTTCATCCAGAATGGCTACCTAGCTATTATTTCTTTAATATTCTTAAACAAAGCTTCGAATGCTACGAAAGCCTCCTTTGGCAAGTTCGGCACAACGACCTGAGCAAATTCGACTTTGGAGTTGTCTTCTATTTGCTGAAACGCAGTGCCGTCACCTATCTTAATACGGAAATTCTCTTCGCCTAACTTTCTCGTCGCCATAATCGGCTTCAGCTCCAAACGTCGACCATTTACCTCCTTGGCAAGGTATTCATCGGGAAAAAGAAACTCTATAGGAAGATTTTGATTTTTTGCGCAATCAGTTCTAAAATCCGGCACAGGCAGAAGCACTGCAAACGACTTGCCATTTTTTGAGGCTTTTACGTTTGAAAACAGATCATCGCTAACAAATGTGCCGTCGAGCCGCCACTCCTTAGCACCGGCATCGTCACGGTCGAACAATCCAATTACTATATTATTGCTATCGTACGGAACTGCGCGCAGTGAAAGAGCCAATCTGGACGCTCCAGCCGACCCTCCATCCGCACCGTCTGTGATATCGCAACACTTAATCTTGAAAGGTGGCTTACCTCCGCGAATTTTTTTCCAAGCTTCTAAAAGAATAACTTCATCGGTTTTTCCCTCGGTTAAAACCACCGGCTGCGTAAACGCCTTAACCTGCTGCTGAAATTCTTCCGCGCGAGTCCTAAAAAGTGCTGCATCAGCCTCCCTGACGGAATACTGCTCAAGAGCCTTTGCAACAGCCGGCAAATAAAATCCCTCGCCAACCGCGCTTACAATGTCCAATTTTTCGAGATTTCGCCCTTGAACTATTGTGGCCTCTTGATCATCATTTCTCGTTACGTAAAATTTCTTCACGCCATCGTCGCCTAAATTGTAGAACGATGGGCTATGAGTCGTCACAAAGATCTGTATATGCCCAGCCAACGCAAGCTTTAAGAACCTAGAAGCCTCGGCTTCAGCCGAAACGAAATCAAGCGAGTTTTCCGGCTCCTCGAAACCCCAGATGTGGAATTGATAGGAATCTCGATCGCATATGAAATTTAGAATTTCTGGGATATGACGAGCCTTTATGCCGTCCCCTCTCTGGAGAGTAAGCGATTTTGCTGAGCGTCCGTCTGCCCCTATAGTCTCAAAATCGAGCGTTTCAAACAACTCAACCATTCGAGACGGAGCAGATATCTTCGATTGATGAGCAATCTCTTTCGGCATAGAAGCGAAGAGTTCGCTAGTTGATGACTGAACTCTACTTGCAAAATCCTCTACAGTTTTTAAAAAATCGTCAGATGTTGACAATATACCATATATATTTCCAAGCAATGTTCTAAATGTGGCCGTGTCTTTTATAGCCGGTATGTGAATAAATCTTATAAGATTTAAAAATCGAGTTACAATATGTCTTTGATTTCCTTTGATATGAGAGGAAACCTCCTCGACATACTCATCATCTCTCGACACTGTCCACTGTCGTTTCACGTAGAATTCGTTCCCAAGCGACTTTCTATAATTACTTGGTGTCGAGAACGTGATTTTTACGTAGATAAATTTCCTAATACCTTCCGAATTTTCGGACTCCGCGCGTCTTTTGTCGCTAAAATCAATATCAAAATTAAAATCCGTAGCATCGTCGGTAGAATTATTGAAGAATAAATTCAAAGCTCTAATAATATTAGATTTACCTATGTCATTTTTTCCAAATATAACGTTCAAATCGCTACATTTAAAAAGCGTCTCCTTGTAGAGACTGCGGAAATAGGCTATTTCTATTTCTTTGATAAATTTCATAACTCCCCCGAAAACGGTATCGGAAACGGCCCCAAGCAGCCACAGTTAACGCTTTCGGACACGGCTCTCACCTTATCCCCCAGACGACAGAACCGTTTGCAGGTTAGATATTTCCAAATAATTTTTTTTTGCAAGCAAAACAGATGAAATAGGGACCATAGTGAGTTCGAGGCGGTCGGCTGGCGGCACCCCTCACCCCACAGCCACACACTCAATCTCGATATCAAACTCCATCGGCCAAGACGCCACCGGCACAAAACTCCGCGCCGGAGGGTTCACGCTGAAATACCTGGCATAGACCCGGTTAATCGCGTTGTAGAAGCCGGAATTGACGGCGTAGATGCGCACCATCACCACATTGTCCAGCGAGGTGCCCGCCGCTTCCAGGCAGTGTTTCAGCGCCTTGAGCGATGCCTCGGTCTGCACCTCGATGTCGCCGCGCACCATCTCGCCGGTCACCATGTCCACCGGCGGTGTCGCCGAGATGAACACGAAGCCGTTGGCCTTCACCGCCGTCGAACAGGGCAGGCCGAGCGCCCGCACCTTGTCCGACATGACCGGCACTTCGATGATTTCTTTCTTCATGGCGACGCTCCCTGGGTTTGGGGAGCTTATAGTGCCGGCCGGGGAACGCCAGCGCCGACCCGCAGTCCAGAGCCGGAACTCGTCCCTCGCCTGCGAAATCTCGTAGGGCGCTCCCCCTGGCGCCGACGCGTTGTCCAGCCTTCACCCTTGCCCCGGATAAGGCGTGCCGTCCTTGTGCAGGAAGCGTCCATCCGAAGTCGGGCTCATCATGTCGATGTCGGAGCAGGTGATGACATCGTCGGGGTTGCGCGAGCCGACCTCGAGATAGAGCGCCGTCGTGGATGAGCGGTTGATCAAATGGTGGCCATTGCCGCTGTTCTTGGCGAAGGTGGCGCAGTCGCCGGCCTTGAGCAGCGTCTCGCCGCCATCCTCGACCAGCGTTAGCTCGCCTTCCAGCACATAGACGAACTCGTCCTCGTGGCTGTGCCAGTGACGCTGGCTTGACCAGCCGCCGGGCGGCAGCGTCATCAGGTTGACGCCGAAATCGGTCAGTCCGCCGGCATCGCCAAGCCGGCGGCGCGTGCGGCCGGCGCAAGGGCCATCGAAGGGCGCGGGATAGCCCGAGCCCTTGCGGATGGGCAGGGATGCGAGGTCGAGTTTGGGCATGGGTGCTCTCGGGGTGGTGGTGCGGCAGTGTAGTCCCACGCAGGCCTGGGAAGAACCCTGGCCGTCGCGCCGCCCTACGGCGCCCCCCTCTGTCCTGCCGGACATCTCCCCCTCAAGGGGGGAGATTGGCTGTCGCGAATGCTTTCGCCAAATTTTCGGCGTGGGCAGAAAGAGCGCCGACGCCCAAGCTGCCGATCTCCCCCCAAGAGGGGGAGATGTCCCGCAGGACAGAGGGGGGCGCCGTAGAGTGCTGTCGTCTGCGGTTCAGCTCCCTCTCGACCGCCCTCACCCCTGATGCGCCGCGCCCAGTTCCTTCACGTGCTTCTCGTGCATCTTCAGCGTCGGCAGCGTCTTCTTGGCGAATTCCTTCATCGCCGGGTCGTCGCCCGATTGGGCGTAGGTGCTGAAGAGCGCGACGGCGTCCTTGTGAGCGGCTGTCTGCATCATGATGTATTTGGTGTCGAAGTCCTTGCCGCTGGCGGCCTTGAGCTCGTCGAGCTGGCCCTGTTCTTTCGGCTGCAGCGCGGGGCCGGCCGGCTTGGTCGAGGCGGTGGTCTGGCCCTGCGCGAGCGCCGCCTTGAAGTCCTCGCCGGCCTTCGTGTGGTCCTCGATCATCTGTTTGGCGAAGGCCTTGACGTCGGCCGACGCCGATTTCTGCTCGGCGAGCTTGCTCGACTGGATCTCGAACTCGTTGGCGCCGGGCACCGTCTTGATGAAGGTCTGCGTGTCGACCTTGCTGTCGGCCGCCAACGGCGTCGTTTGGGCGGTGGATTGGGCAAGCGCGGCGGGCGCGGCGGCGAGCAAGGCCGCGGCGGTCATGGTCAGAAGCGTTTTCATCTGCAATCTCCGATCGGAATGGTTCCCTCGGAATTCCAACGCCGCAGATGCACGGAAGTTGCGCCGGGCGCCTTGCCGTCAATGGCAGCATGCCTCGCCATATTGCAGCTGCTCGTGCCAGTTCGGCCGGCCCTCCGGGGTGAAATCCATCAGGTTCCACAGGATCTCGCAGGTGCCGATGGCGCGCGGGTCCTGGCCGGGTTCGGGCGGCGCGAAGCCGAGTTCGGACGACCAGAAATGCCTGATGCCGTCAGCGTCGCGGTGGAACACCGAGAGCAGCGGGATCTGCGCACCGTCGGCATCCTCGGCGTTGTAGTCGCGCTTGAAGCTGTTGGAGGCCGACGACACCAGCCGCATGTTCTTCCAGCCACGGTCGCGGCCGAGCGTGACGAGGTTTTCGAGCGCCGTTTTCGCCACCACGGCGAAGTTGAAGCCGGCCGCCTGGAGATGGCCGACGGCGCCGTCGAACTGGTCGAGCAGCGCCGTGCAGGACGGGCATGGCTGGTCCGGCCGAGCCAGCTTCGCCGTGCCGCCCGTCATTGCCACGTCGCGCGTCTCCTGCGGATGGCGCGGAAACATCATCTGGTAGAGGATCAGCGTGTCCTTGCCGGGTGCGAACAGTTGCGACAGCTTTATCTCAGCCGCCCTGCCCTCGGCATCCAGCCCATCAAACACGTAATCCTGTGGCACCAGCCCGCCCGGCGGCAACGCGCGGCGCGCCACGGCCACATCCTCCATGGCACGGCGCAGCTCGATTTCCTTCTTCAGCAGCTTTTCGCGGGCGGCGCGGTATCTGGCGGATTCGTTGGGGAAGGTGATCATGATCGGCTCCTTGGTCACAGCGCCGGCGTCCCGGCGCGGTTGCTCTAAGACCTAAGGACGCGCCGCTGCGGCCGGTTCCGACATTTCCCCTCACCCCTTCACGCCCCCGGCTGTCAGGCCCGAGACGATCTTGCGCTGGAAAATCAGCACCAGCACCACCAGCGGCACCGTGACGATCACCGATGCGGCCATGATGTTGCCCCATGGGATCTCGAACTGCGAATTGCCCGACAGCAGCGCGATCGCCACCGGCACGGTGCGCTGGGCGTTGTTGGAGGTGAAGGTGAGCGCAAACAGGAACTCGTTCCACGCGCCGATGAACGCCAAAAGCCCGGTGGTCGCCAGCGCCGGCCACATCAGCGGCAGGAAGATGCGCGTGATGATGATCCACGGCGTCGCGCCGTCAAGGATCGCCGCCTCCTCGACCTCGACCGGCAGGTCGCGCACGAAGGCGGTGAGCACCCAGACGGTGAACGGCAAGGTGAAGATCATGTAGGAGAAGATCAGCGCGACAAGCGAATTGTAGAGGCCGAACATCCGCACCAGTTCGAACAGCCCGGCCAGCACCGCCACCTGCGGAAACATCGACACCGACAGGATGGTAAGCATCAGCGCCGAGCGGCCGCGGAAGCGCACGCGCGCCAGCGCGTAAGCCGCGGTGACACCGAGCAACAGCGAGAGCGCGACGACCGCGCCGGAGACTACCAGCGAGTTGATGAGGTTGCGCACGAAAGCGCCTTCTGTCAGCACATTCCTGTAATTGCCGAGGCTGAACGTCTTCGGCCAGAGGTCGGCCTGGAACAGTTCGGTCCCCGATTTCAGGCTGGTGACGATGGCGTAATAGAACGGGAATACCGCGACCAGCACGATGGCCGCGACCAGCAGGTAGAAAGCCGTCCGCTTCAGGATCCACATCTCAGCGCCCGCCCTCGAGGCTGACCCCGCCGATCCGGATATAGGCCATGGTGAGAAGCGCAAGAATGAGGAACAGCAGCGTCGAAGCGGCCGAGCCGTAGGCGAATTTGTCGAACTCGAACAGGTTCTCGCGCGCGAACACCGACATCGACTTGGTGTGCACGTTGTTGGGCGTCAGCACATAGATCAGGTCGAAGATGCGCAGCGCATCGAGCGCGCGGAAGATCACCGCCACCATCACCGCAGGGCGGATCAGCGGCAAGGTCACCCGCCAGAAGATCTGCCACGGATTGGCGCCGTCGAGCCTGGCGACCTCGATGATCTCGCGCGGCAGCATCTGCAGCGCGGCAAGGATGAGCAGCGCCATGAACGGCGTCGTTTTCCAGATGTCGACGACCAGTACGGCGGCCATCGCCGTGTCCGCGTTGGCCGTCCAGGCGATCTTGGTGTCGATCAGGCCGAGATTGAGCAGAACCACATTGATGATGCCGAACTGGTCGTTGAGCATCCACTGCCACATCTTGGCCGAGACGATGGTCGGGATCGCCCAGGGGATGAGGATCGCCGCCCTGACGATGCCGCGGCCCGGGAATTCGGCATTGAGCACCAGCGCGACAATCATGCCGAGGATCGTCTCGCAGGTAACCGAAAGGGCCGCGAAACGCACCGTGTTCCAGACGGCGCTCCACCACACCGGGTCGGCCAGCACGCCATCGTAGAGCACCCGGCCGCTCGGCATGCGCAGCACCGAGAAGTAATTGGCGAAGCCTGCCCACTGGCGGGCGTCAAGATCGGCCAGCGAAGCGTCGGTGAAACTGAAATAGACCGTGCGGGCGAGCGGCCAGCCGGCAGCGGCGGCGAGCACCAGGAGCATCGGCGCCAGGAACAGCCAGGCCGAACGCACGCGCTGGCGCATCAGCCGCGAGCGCGGGCGGTGGGTCGCGACGGCTTCAGTCCTCGGCTCCGCTTCTGTCATCCCTCGCGCCGGGCGGGACATGGAGGCGCGTTGTGGCGTCACCAGCCACGCCCCTTCAGCCTGGTCAGCATGGCTTCGAGGTCGGCCAGATTGTCGCCCGCGGTGCCATCGCCCGACAGCGTCTTGTGGACGGCGTTCCAGAATTGGCTCGACGCCTCGTTGTACTTGATCCTGGCCGCGGCCGAGGGACGCGGCACCGCATTGAGGAAGATCTGCTTCCAGCGCGGAACGATCGGCTGTTGTCTGGCGATGTCGGTATCGTCATAGAGCGCCTGGATGGTCGGCAGGCTGGAGTTCCTCAGCGCGCGGTATTTCTGCATCGCGGGCGAGGCGATGAATTTGACGAGCCCGATCGCAGCGTCCGGGTGCCTGGAATATTTGGACACGGCAAGATTCCAGCCACCCAGCACCGCCGCCGGACGCGCGCCTTCGCCGGTGCCGGCCGGCAGCGGCGCTACGTCGAACTTGCCCTTGATCGGCGAGCCTTCGGAATTGCCTAGTGCATAGGCGTAGGGCCAGTTGCGCATGAAGACCGCATTGCCGGTCTGCCACACGCCGCGCGATTCCTCTTCCTGATAGGCCAGCACGCCGGGTGGCGCGATGGTTCCGACCCAGCCTTTGGCCGTGTCGAGCGCTGCCGCCGCTTTTGGATTGTTGATCGAGATGGTGCCGTCCGGCTCGATGATCTGGCCGCCGCCGTTCGACATCACCCATTCCAGCGCGTCGCAGGTCAGCCCCTCATAGGCATTGCCCTGGAAGACGAAGCCCCAGATGTCCTTGTTGCCGGCAGCCCGTTCCTTGTCCATGACCAGCCTGGCGGTGTCGGCCAGCTCCTTCCAGGTGGCAGGCACCTTGGCGCCGTATTTGTCGAGCAGGTCCTTGCGGTAGTAGAGCGCCGGCGCATCGGTGAAGATCGGCAGCGCCACCAGCCTGCCGTTGACGGTCTGCGACTGGATGATCGAGGGGAAATGGGCGCCGACGACATCCTTGGTCGCCGCGGTCAGGTCGACAAGCTGGCTGGCGAGCTGCGGCGCCCAGATCACATCGGTCTGGTAGACGTCGATATCGCTATTGCCGGCGGCAAGCCACAGCCTGTACTGGCCGAACTGGTCGGTCCCGGATGCCGGCATGACGACGATGCTGACCTTGTTGCCGCTGTCCTTCTCATAGCGGTCGAGGATTTCACGCAGCACCTTGATGCCGATTCCTGTGTCGCCCGATACGATCGACAATTCGACGGCTCGCGCAGGCACAGCCGCAATCATCGCGGCAGCGACCAACGTGGCAAATGCGTGAAAGAGCCTCATGGCGGCGGAGGATCTCCTTTCGGAACGGCGACGCAAGCCTTCGAGGCTCCGGAAGCTCGTCGGACCCCTCCACCACTCTTTGAATGCGGAGCGGCGCTCTGGGTTCCCGAGCGATGCCCGCGAGCGGCGGTGGGCCGGGCCGCGGCTTCAGCCTTCCCAGGCGACAGGGCTCATCCCAAGCCGCTGATAGAGCCTGACAGCGGCGGCGTTTTCCACCGTGTTGGTCTTGAGGTCGACATGGTCTGCGCCGCGTTCGCGAAAGACGGCGAAGGCGTGCCACATCAGCGCCTCGCCGATGCCCCTGCCGCGCGCCTGCGGATGCACGGCGAGATCCCTGACGAAGGCGCTCGTCCAGCACAGCGCCGCCGCCACCAGCAGGCCCTTGGTGTCGATGACGAGGAAACAGAGCGCAGGGTCGAATTCGGGGTCGCCTGAGATGCGTGGCCACCATTCGTCGAACGGGCCGTCGGCGCCATCATCGAACACCTCGCTCAGCAGCGCATGCAAGGCCGGCGCATCGCCGTGCTCGAGGGTGCGCATGACAAAGCCATCCGGCCAGTGCGCGGGAACCAGCGTCTCGTCGAGGATCTTGCGCAGCCGGATGTCGTTCGGAGCCGGCGGGCGCGGTTCGGGCATTTCGCTCAGGCGTCGGGCAGCAGGCGGCGCCGCTTGCGGTCGACGCCGAGGCCGGTCGCCTCGAGCAGGCCCTTGCGCTTGGCGTCGAAATAGTAGCCGGTCTGGTAGAGCCAGTCGGCGCGCTTGGCGTTGCCGTCCGACACCAGCCAGGCGCCACGCAGGTATTTGACGGCGTATTTCAGGTTGGTTTCGGCATCGAACAGGCCCCTGGCCGGTCCGTCATAGCCCATGCCGCGCGCCGTCGCGTGCTTGATCTGCATCAGCCCCCAATGGCCGTTGTTGTAGGCTTTGGGATTGAAGGTGCTTTCGCGGTTGACGACATGGCGCACAAGGTCGACCGGCACCTGATAAAACGCGGCGTATTTTACGATCAGCCGGTCGATATCGCCGCGCACGCCGGTCGCATGCTCTTCCTGCACCGGAGCGGCAGGAAACTGGACGAGGGCAGCCGGATTCTGCGGCACAACATAGGCCGCCTGCTGCACGCCGGGCATGGCTTTCTGATCGTTCCTGGCGATCGCCGGCACGATGAGCCCGGCGGTGGCGTAGGTGGCTGCCGCCTTGATTGGTGCGCCGGCGCCAGCCGGCGGCGGCGCCTGCCAGGCATTGGCGGTCATCACCGCCGGCACGGCCGGTGCGGTTGGGGTCGCTCCGGCAAAGGCCGCGGTTGCCGCGGCCGCCTGTGTGGTCGGGCCGGCGGACAACTCAGCGGTTTGAACGGGCGTAATCCCCGACGATTCCGGCAGCACCGAAACCGTCTCCGGCAACGGTATGGTGAAGCCGGCATCGGTGCCGGCGACGGTCGCTGTTTCGGTCAGGGAAGACGCGGATTTCATCTGCGATGTCGACGTGCAACCGCTGACGCAGGCCATGGCCGCGATCACGCCGAGCGCGATAAGGGTTTGTTTTGCTGGCAAGCCGCGTTCGGGTCCGGTTCGTCGGATGTTAAGAAATCCCTTACACCAGCGATTCCTGGCGAGCAATCGGGGCGCTCAGGTGGTTTTCGGGTGGCGAGACTCGGGCCGAAATGCCATATTGTTCCTGATATGTACCGGCATGAATGCCGGTTTCTGGCCATTTTGCGAAAGGAGCACGCCATGCAAACGCCGTCGCAGATCACAGCCGGCCACGCAGTGTTAGAAACAGTGATCGGCTTCATGGGGATTGCCTGGAGCGAAAAGGGCCTGATCCGGCTCTGCCTGCCCGAACGCAGCCGCGAGGCGGTCGAGCGGCGGCTGATGCGCCACGCCGGCGTTTCGGCCGCTACCGTGCAGCCGCCGTGGGTGGTCGAGCTGATCGCCTCGATCAAGGCCTATGCGGCGGGCGAGGATATCGATTTCTCCGGCGTGCCGGTCGATCTCGACGGCATCGACGATTTCCGCCTCGCCATCTATGGCGCGGCGCGAAAGCTAGCCTATGGCGAAACCACCACCTATGGAGAACTGGCCAAGCGCGCCGGCCATGCCGGCCTGCCGCGCGAAACCGGTGCCGCGCTTGGCGCCAATCCGGTGCCGCTGGTCATTCCCTGCCACCGTATCCTCGCGGCCGGCGGCAAGATCGGCGGCTTTTCGGCGCCCGGCGGTTCGACCACCAAGGAAAAGATGCTGGCCATGGAAGGCGTGCGCGTCGGCCCGCCGCCGCCCGCGCAAGGTCTCATTCGGATTTTGAAGCGATAGCGGCCGCGCCGAGCGACTACCTAGTCGCTGTGAAAGAAACGCCGGCGGAAACGCCGGTCGTTGTCCGGTCGCTTGCAATTGTAGACCGGGCAGGATTTCGTATCGGCGCTCGGCACATAGGCGCGTGTCCTCACCTCGCCCATGGTGCAGAATTGCTGGCTCTGCACATAGCGGTCGTAGAGTGGCAGTCCCGGTACCCGCCTCGACTGGTAACGCAGGATGACGGCGCCCTGCCGCGCGATCGTCGCCTGCACGCGGCCACACCCCATCCGCGTCGGATCGTAGCTCGAGATCGCCTGCGCCTCGGCGGCAATCAGCGTCAGGCATGCTGCCAGCAGAATGGTCTTCATGGTCCTCTCCCCTGATGCGCGGCCCACGGACAGCGCCATCTGACGCAACGGTTTCACCGGATTGGGGCGGCCGTTGGGCGGTCCCTCGATCACGGCTTTCTCACGCAGTCTTGTATTTCGTGCGAAAGCAGCCTATATCAGCCCCATTGATATTTCGGCCGATCGATCCGGGCCTCGCGATCTTCGCGTTTGCTGACGTCTATCTCCAAAATCTCGATGCACACCGGCTGGACCTCGGTTCGGTCAAACCAAAGCAAATGTGAAGGACTATTTTTATGGCAACTGGAACGGTCAAGTGGTTCAACGCCACCAAGGGCTTCGGCTTCATCCAGCCTGACGCGGGCGGCGCGGACGTTTTCGTCCACATCTCCGCTGTCGAGCGCGCTGGGCTGTCGACCCTGGTCGAAGGCCAGAAGATCAACTTCGAGATCGAGCAGGACCGCCGCACTGGCAAGTCGTCCGCTGGATCTCTGAGCAAGGCAGCCTGATTTTGAAAATGGCGCGCGCCGGGCGACAGCCCGGGGCGCGCGGCAAGTCACGGATGTACTGACGGTCGCGCGAGAAGCGCGCCGGAGCGGAAAGACCCGACAAGCCGGATCAGCAGATAGCTGCCAGCCCGGACCGGACGCTCCCGATCAGGCTACCGAAATGGGAAGGCGGGCATTGTCCCGCCTTTTTATTTGCCTGGATTCCAGGCATGTAAAGCCGAACCTGGAGTCCCACCTGTGGTACCACTAGAGTGGTATTATCCGGCCATGACCAAGCTTGAGCAAATCGAAAAGTCCATCACCGAACTGAGCCCCGAGGAGCTGAAGGCGTTTGCCGCATGGTTCGAGGCGCTCCAGGCGGACCTGTGGGATCGGCAGATCGAGACCGACGTGAGGGCGGGGCGATTGGACAAGCTTGCCGAACAGGCATTGGCTGACCATCGCGCCGGCCGGACTCGCCCTCTGTGAATCACGGCGCCTCTCCATCATTCTGGAAGGCTTATGAAAAACTGTCATCGTCGATCAAAGCAAAGGCGGACAGGCGTTTTGTCATACTGCGTTCCGATCCTTTTCATCCCTCCTTACATTTCAAGCAGGTCGGTTGCTATTGGTCGGCGCGGGTCGACGAAACTACCGGCTGTTGCCATACGCAACAATGAAGATGTGATCTGGTTCTGGATCGGCACCCTATGCCGACTACGACCATCTGTTGAAATAGCTCCCGCGCAGCTTCCCGGACGATGGGCGGCCGGGCCTCGCGCCTGTTGACGCGTGCCCCGCCCCCAAAGAGCCGCGAGGCGGCGACGAGGTTGAGGATAAAGCTACCCCACCCACTCCATCGGCACATGCCCCGGATCCGCTTCCACTCGTTTCAGCCACGCAGCCACCGCCGGGTAGGCGTCGAGCTGGAAGCCGCCCTGCTCCGCCGTATGCGTATAAGCGTAGAGCGCGATGTCGGCGACGCTGTAGGCGCTTCCGGCGAAGAACGCGTTGTTCTCCAGGTATTTATTCATGACACCGAGCGCCTTGTTGCCGCGCTCCAGTGTCACCGCCAGCCGCTCCGGCGTCGCGTCCTTGGCCCTTTCGGGAAAGGTCAGCAGCGCCTTGCGCACGGCGATATAGGGCTCGTGGCTGTACTGTTCGAAGAACAGCCATTGATAGGCGAGCCCGCGCTCATACTTGTCCGCGGGCAGGAAGCGCGTGCCCTCCGCGAGGTAGAGCAGGATGGCGTTGGATTCAGCGATCCGCCTTCCGTCGTCGAGCTCCAGCAGCGGCACCATGGCGTTCGGATTCTTGGCGACGAAATCCGCTTTTCGCGTATCGCCCGTGTGCGAACTCACCTCGACAGTGGTGAAAGGGAGGCCGAGCTTGGCCATCAGCAGGCGCGGCTTGTAGCAGTTGCCGCTATCGATCATGCTGTAAAGTATCATCGCTGGTCCCCGAGCGCTGCCATGTGCAGACGCGATTATCGTAGCCGCGCCGTCCTCACCAATGATTAGTTTTGGCGCGACGATCAGCGCCGCTGATGTGTAGCACACGGCGCTACCCGAACAGCGGCACCACCTTGCTGTCCCTGCCCAGCAGCGCGTCGATGGCGAGCGGTCGCTCGTCGAAGATCACCCCGGCCAGCGCCGGCCGGGCGAGTAGAAAACCTTGCAGCAGGTCGACGCCGCCATCGAGCGCGACGCGCAGATGGGTGGGCTGTTCGATGCCCTCGACCAGGACCTTGGCGCCGCGGTCGTGCAGGCTGGAGACCAGCGGGCGGAAGAACCGCTCGGCGGCGGCGTGGCGGCAGAATTGCGCGAACCAGCCACCGTCGATCTTGACGATATCGGGCTTGAGCAGGCTGACCCGCTCCTCGGTCGAGTGGCCGGTGCCGAAATCGTCGATGGCGATGCGGATGCCGTCGCGGCGCATCTCGCGCACCAGCCTGGCCAGCAGCGTGTCGTCGGCCGCCTGTTCGGTGATTTCGCAGACCAGCATGCCGGGGGCCAGGCCGAGCTCGCCGAGATGCCTGCTCATCAGCCGGATTTCGGCCAAGGCCCGGCCCCGATGGGCGTTGACCAATGGATTGTAGTTGAAGAACAGATCGAGCCCGTCGACGCCGATGTTGCGGAAGTTCCTGAGATGCAGCACGCGGCACATGGTTTCGACGAACAGCCGGTCCTCGGCCGCGACGCCTTCGAAGAACGCCCGTGCGGCGCCCGGCCGGCCGGCGCGATGCGGCTCTATCAGGCCCTCGACCGCGATTGCGTGCAGGAAGCGGCCGCGCGGCGCGAAGATCGGCTGGTAGGCGCTGCGCAGGCGGAAGTCGCCATAAACGCCATATTCGATACCGATCTCGTCCATGAAGATCGCATCGCCGACATCGCGCCGCCGCTCGGGCCTCATCGTGTGCCCCTGCGCCCAAAGGCTTTCGCCGCCCGCGCGGTATGCGGCGCGGCTGCCGGGACGGAAGAGGCACTGTCGGCGACAGGCGATGGCCCGTCCTCGCCGAAGACGCGGAAGCTGGTCGGCGCCAGTTCCGGCCGTGCCAGCACGAAACCCTGGACCATCGAAGCCCCGGATTTCTCGGCCAGCTCCAGCTGCCAGCCTTCCTCGATGCCCTCGAACACGGTGCGGATGCCTTGTGCCTCGAAGCTTTTCACCATGGACGTCAGCAGCGCGAAGCCGGCGCCGGACTCCATCAACTGCGTGATCCAGTGGGCATCGAACTTGACGATGTCGGGTTTCAACTCCTTGATGCGGTTGATGTCGGAATCGTCGGCGCCATAGTCATCGACGGCAATGCGAAAGCCGTTGCCCTTCAACGCCGCGACGAAACCGTGCAGGGTCTCCTGCGAGGCTGGACGCTGCTCGGTCACCTCGCACACGACACGGCCCGGATCGATGCCGGCCTCGTGCAGCACCAGGCGCATTTCGCGCAAGGCATTGTCGGCAACGGCGCGCTCGGTGAACACCGATGGATCGAAATTGACGAAGATCGACGCTTCCTGCGGCAGGCAGGCGCCGGCATTCAGCAGATGCAGCGTCCTGGTCAGCGCCTCGACATGAAGCCGGTCGGCGGCCGGGCAGGTGCTGAAGAAGCTCATTGGCGATTGCGGCTCGCCGTCGCGGAACGGCCGGATCAAGCCCTCGAAGGCGGCAACCGACAGCTTGCCTTCCCTGAAGGCGAAGATCGGCTGGAAGGCGCTTTGCAACGTATAAATGCCCCAGACACCTGACGAGGTGCCGTCATCATGACGGATGATATGGGCAAGCCCGATGCTGCGCGACAAGGTTCCTCGCTCCGCGAACTGGCGCAATTGGGTTACGATCCTGCCACGCAAGCCTCTACCGCCCGTTAATGAACTTTCTGTTGCCGATCACGGCTCATTGACCTCCTTGCGGCACTGGCCCAGCCGACAATGCTTGCACTCACGGGAATGATGCGACATGAGAAGCGCCGCGGCCGCTCCTGGCCGCGCTGATCCTTTCTGGAGAGAAAAAGGTCATGGCCTTCCTTGCCGACACCCTTTCACGCGTGAAGCCTTCCGCCACCATCGCGGTGACGCAGAAAGCCCGCGAGCTGAAAAATGCCGGCCGCGACGTCATCGGCCTGGGTGCCGGCGAACCGGATTTCGATACGCCCGACAACATCAAGAATGCGGCGATCGAGGCGATCCGCCGTGGTGAGACCAAATATCCGCCGGTGTCGGGCATCGTGCCGCTGCGCGAAGCGATCGCGAAGAAATTGAAGCGCGAGAACAATCTCGACTACAAGCCCGAACAGACAATCGTCGGTACTGGCGGCAAGCAGATCCTGTTCAACGCCTTCATGGCGACGCTGAATCCCGGCGACGAGGTCATCATCCCACGCCCCTATTGGGTCAGCTATCCCGAGATGGTGGCGATCTGCGGCGGCACCTCGGTGTTCGCCGACACTTCGATCGACAATGGCTTCAAGCTCACTGCCGCTGTGCTGGAAAAGGCCATCACGCCGCGCACAAAGTGGCTGCTGATGAACTCGCCGTCCAACCCGTCGGGCGCCGCCTACACCGAGGCCGAGCTTCGGTCGCTCGCCGACGTGCTGCTCAGGCATCCGCATGTTTGGACGCTGACCGACGACATGTACGAGCATCTGACCTACGGCGACTTCGTCTTCAAGACCATCGCCGAGGTCGAGCCGAAGCTCTATGAGCGCACGCTGACCATGAACGGCGTGTCGAAAGCCTATGCCATGACCGGCTGGCGCATTGGCTACGCCGCGGGTCCCGTCCAGCTGATCAAGGCGATGGACATGATCCAGGGCCAGCAGACGTCGGGCGCCTGCACCATCGCGCAATGGGCCTCGGTCGAAGCGCTGAACGGCCCGCAGGACTTCATCGCCAAGAACAAGGCGATCTTCCAGGGGCGCCGCGATCTCGTCGTCTCGATGCTCAACCAGGCGCGCGGCATCTCTTGTCCGTCGCCGGAAGGCGCCTTCTACGTCTATCCGTCCTGCGCCCAGCTGATCGGCAAGAAGACCAAGGCCGGCAAGGTGATCGACACTGACGAGGCCTTCTGCTCGGAGCTGCTCGAGGCCGAGGGCGTGGCGGTGGTATTCGGTTCGGCCTTCGGCCTCGGTCCGAACTTCCGCATCTCCTACGCCACGTCGGAGACGCTGCTGGAGGAGGCGTGCACGCGCATCCAGCGCTTTACGGCATCACTGACCTGATCGTGAAAACAAAACCCGGCCAAACGCCGGGTTTTTAGATCGGCTCGACACGGTACTCAGCCGCCATATTGGGCCGGCGTCACCGCTTCCAGCCAGTCGGCATGCACGCCCTCGAGCGCTTCCTGCATGGCTATATGCGTCATGGCCGTTTTCGGCCCGGCGCCATGCCAGTGCTTTTCGCCTGGCGCGAACGAGATGACGTCCCCTGCCCTGATCTCCTGGATGAGACCGCCCCAGGTCTGGGCGAGGCCGGCGCCCGACGTGACGTACAGCGTCTGGCCAAGCGGATGCGTGTGCCAGTGAGTCCGCGCGCCCGGCTCGAAGCTGACCAATGTCGCCCGCAGCCGTGCCGGAGCCTCCTTCTCGATGATCGGCGTCTGTAGCACCCGGCCGGTGAAGTACTTTTCCGGCGCGATGACGGTCGGCGTGCTGCCGCAAGCAATGATCTTCATCGTTCGATCCCTGGAACTGGTGGCGATGCGGGCGGCGGCGACGCCGCTCTTCTTTCGAGACCCTAGTTTCGGCCGATATGGCCGTCGACGCAACCGGTCTGTTCGGCTTGCAAATCAGCGGCAACCGCACCGCGCGCTCGGCCCTTGAGGCTACCTATTTTCCTTGCCCTGCCGGCAAACAAGTGGGACGATACCTTTGGGCCGGTTGAAGACAAGCCCGCCCGCGACGGTCGAACAGGCCGGCCGCCGCTCAGGACCGACTGACCTTGGCCTGAACCATGAATGCCAGTCGGTCTCCAGGGAAACGCCTGAGTGGAGGTCAGTCATGGGTAATCGCGCCGGAGGACGACGCACGGGACCGAAATGCATTGCCATAGTCGGTCCCTTCGCAAGCGGTAAGACGACACTTCTCGAAGCCATATTGGCCCGCACGGGCACCATTCCCCGCCAGAACCCGGTTTCCTCGGGAAACACCGTTTCAGATCATTCGCCCGAGGCGCGCGCGCACGCCATGAGCGTCGAGGCGACCTTCGCCACCACGGAATTCATGGGCGAGCAGTTCACCTTCGTCGACTGTCCCGGATCGATCGAATTCTCCTTCGAGGCCGAACCGGTGCTGGCCGCCTGCGACCTCGCGGTGGTCGTCGCCGAGGCCGACGAGAAGAAGATCCCCGCCCTCCAGCTCATCATGCGCAAGCTCGACGATCTCGGCGTGCCGCGCATCCTGTTTCTCAACAAGGTCGACAAGGCGATTGCCGGCGTGCGCGACACGTTGAAGATGCTGCAGCCGGCAAGTGCGGTGCCGTTGCTTCTGCGCCAGATACCGCTGCGCAAGGACGGCGTCGTCATTGGCTCGATCGACCTGGCGCTGGAACGCGCCTACATCTACCGCGAATATGCCGAGAGCGAGGTGGCCCAGATACCCGGCGACGAAAAGGCGCGTGAGCTGGAAGCCCGTTTTTCGATGCTGGAACGGCTGGCCGACCATGACGACCAGTTGATGGAACAGCTGCTCGAGGAGATCGAGCCGCCCAAGGACGCGGTCTTCGACGATCTTGCCGCGGATCTGCGCGACGGCGCCGTCACGCCGGTGCTGATCGGCACCGCAGAGAAAGGCAATGGCGTGCTGCGTCTCCTGAAGGCGATCCGCCATGATGCGCCCGACATCGACGCGACCCGCAAACGGCTCGGCGCCCCCGAAGGCAACGCGACCGTGGTTCAGGTGATGAAGACCATCCATACACCGCATGGAGGCAAATTGTCGGTGTCGCGCATCCTTTCGGGACAGGTCGCCGATGGCTCCGAGCTCTGGCTGCCCGGCGGCGACATGGCAAAGGTGTCCGGCATCTACAGGATGCTTGGCAAGGACCAGTCGAAGCTCACCGCGGCGAAGACCGGCGACACGGTCGCGCTCGGCAAGCTGGACGCGGTCAAGACCGGCCAGACGCTGACCTCGGCCAAGGGCGGCATGAAGCCGCTGCTCCAGTTCGAGCCGCCGCAGCCTGTCTTCGCTTTCGCCTTGCGGCCGAAGGAGCGCAAGGACGAGGTGAAGATGTCGGCCGCCATCCAACGGCTGGCCGAAGAAGATCCCTCGCTCAGCCTGCATCATAACCAGGACTCGGCCGAGACCGTGCTGTCGGGCCATGGAGAAATGCACCTGCGCGTCGTACGCGAACGGCTCGAGGGCAAGAACCAGATTCCGGTCGAAGGCCATCCGCCGGCGGTGCCCTACCGCGAGACTATCCGCAAATCGGCGCAGCAGCGCGGCCGCCACAAGAAGCAGTCCGGCGGCCACGGCCAGTTCGGCGATGTGGTGATCGAGATAAAGCCGCTGCCGCGCGGCGCAGGTTTCCAGTTCACCGATACCATCACCGGCGGCGTGGTGCCCAAGACCTACATCCAGTCGGTCGAAAGCGGCATACGCGATTACCTGAAGTCGGGCCCGCTCGGCTTTCCCGTCGTCGACGTCGCCGTCAACCTGTCGGACGGCTCCTACCACGCGGTCGATTCCTCCGACATGGCCTTTCAGATGGCGGCCAAGCTTGCCATGAAGGAAGGCATGGCGGGCTGTTCGCCCGTGCTCCTGGAGCCAGTGATGAAGGTCGAGATCGTGACGCCCTCCGATGCGACCTCAAAGATCATCGCGCTAATCCCGCAGCGGCGCGGCCAGATCCTCGGCTACGACGCGCGACCCGGCTGGCCAGGATGGGATGTCGTCGAGGCGACCATGCCGCAATCCGAGATCGGGGATCTGATCATCGAGCTGCGCTCGGCCACCTCAGGCGTCGCCAGCTACCGCGCCGTCTTCGACCACATGGCCGAACTCACCGGCCGGCTCGCCGACGAAGCGATGAATGCCAACGGCAAGGCAGCCTGATTCTGATGCATGTCGTCTAAAGTGATCTCGGCTTTGGGACATCGACATCCACAAAGATTTGGGTGAGTGCCCTCTCGAACCTTGTTCGAGGGGGCGCAAACAAAAAACGACGCCCGGGGGGGCCGGACGCCGTTTTGTTTGCGGACCGTTTTCTTGGGAGGAGAAACGGCAGGTCCGCCGCATCTTGAAGTCGCCGCTTCGGCGGAAGAAGGTTCGGACGCGGTAGCCGCCTGAGCCCGGATCGTCCGAGTGATGCCCCCATCTCCCGTCCGACCACACCGCGTCCTATGGTCTGCTTAGCAGGAGCCGAACGCCTTTGACATGTTACCAGAGGTTACATGTCACTGTTACGTGGCTATTTCGGTGGATTTTCCCGCCCTTCCGGCAGCCTCCGGGCAACAAAAAAGCCGGATCAATGAAGATCCGGCTGAGTTTGATTGGAAGTGCCTGTTAAGGCTAACCTCCAGAGGGGAACACTCGAGGGCGCTAATGGGAGGAGAACGCGCCCAGGAGATGAACTATATATGTGCTCATCATGCCCAAGAAACAAGCATCTATTTTGCAACACACGCATGCAAAAAGACGCAGGCTGTGGTCTAAGCCATTTCTGGACCCAATAGGACCAGCAGAATCACCGAAGCGGAACCCGCAATGAGACAATTGTCACGGCGGAATCGCGAATCACGCTCGGTTTTCATCCCGAAATGTCAAAAATGCGCAATGGCGTGGAATGAGGCAGCAGGCGTTTATTTCCGAGGCAACTAATGCATGTCGCGCAAAGTGTGCTCGGTTCGGCAGCGACGTGAACAACAAAGACGTGAGCGCGTCGCGGGAATCGGTTTGGGCGTGACATGCTTCAGGCGGGAGACAAGCAATGCGGACCTTTTCGGCGATCGCCGGCAGTGCTGCGTTCTTCATCGCGGCACCCTGTATCGTCGCCGGCCTCGTGCCGTGGCTGCTGACGGATCGCTGGGACCGGCCATGGTCGAGCCTGCCGGGTCTTGCCCCGCTCGGCTGGATCCTCATCGCGGTCGCCGTGGCGGCGCTGCTGCATGCATTCGCCTGCTTTGCGCTTGAAGGCCTCGGCACGCCTGCTCCGGTCGCTCCGACCGAGAGACTGGTGGTCGGCGGACTCTACCGCCATGTCCGCAATCCGATGTATGTGGCGGTGCTGTCGATCATCATCGGCCAGGCACTGCTGTTTTCAAGCTGGACGCTTGTCGCCTACGCCGCCATGGCAGCCGCGGCCATGGCCACCTTCGTCAAGCTGTACGAGGAGCCGACGCTCGCACGCCGCTATGGCGATGAATACGAAACCTACCGCCGCAACGTGCCCGCCCGGCTGCCCCGCCTGACGCGCTGGCGGGGGTGAGAGTCTGCGCGATCTCCGGGGTCAATACGACCAGCTCCGCGCCTTGGCGATGATGAAGTCGCGAAACACGTGCAGCTTCGCCTGGTTCTTCATCGCGTCGGGGTAGGCGAAATAGGTGTCGAAGGAAGGCACCTCCGTTTCCGGCAGGAGCTGCACCAGGCCGGAATCCTTGGAGATGACATAGTCGGGCAGCATGGCGATGCCGGCGCCGCCCTGCACCGCGCGCTTGATCGACAATATATCGTTGATCTGCAGCGTCGGCACGCGCTGGCCGCCCTCGAAATCGCCGACCGTCTCCAGCCAGTTCAGCTCCGACAGATGCGCCGGCACCGGCACGCCGAAAGTGACGATGCGGTGCGCCTTGAGCTCGGCCACCGAAGCCGGCCTGCCATGCTTGGCGATATAGCCTGGCGACGCATAGAGGTGGAAATGCACCGTGAACAGGCGGCGCTGGATAAGGTCCGGCTGCTGCGGCTGGCGCAGCCGGATGGCGCAATCGGCCTGGCGCATGGTCAGGTCGAGCTCCTCGTTGGCGAGGATCAGTTGCAGGCTGATTTCAGGATAGAGCTCGATGAACTCCTGCACGCGTTCGGTCAGCCAGCCGGCGCCGAGCCCGACCGTGGTCGTGACCCTGAGCACGCCGGAGGGGCGGTCCTTGGTCTCGGTCAGCCGCGATTTGATGGTCTCGAGCTTCATCAGCACGTCATGCGCCGTGCGGAACAGCATCTCGCCCTGTTCGGTCAGCACCAGGCCGCGGGCGTGGCGGTTGAACAGCGGCACGCCGACATCATGCTCGAGCGCGCTGACCTGGCGCGAAATCGCCGATTGCGACAGGTGCAGCGTCTCGGCCGCATGTGTAAACGACCCTGCTTCCGCCGCAGCGTGAAACACGCGTAGCTTGTCCCAGTCCAACGCCATGATTCCCCTCGTTCCTGTTTGGCGTCTGAATGAAAAATCAGGCTTTTACACGGCGTTTCTAAGCCGTTCTTTCAACAGTTTGCGAACCGCTATTCGGCCGCCTCGCGATGCACCTCGATGCCGGCCAGGTACTTCTCCGCCTCGAGCGCCGCCATGCAGCCCAGCCCCGCCGCAGTCACCGCCTGGCGATAGATATCGTCGGTCACGTCGCCGGCGGCGAACACGCCGGGCACGTCGGTGCGGGTCGAATCCGGCGCCGTCCACAGATAGCCGTTCGGCTTCTGCTTCAGCTTGCCGACGAACAGCTCGACCGCCGGCGCATGGCCGATCGCGACGAACACGCCGTCGACCTCGAGCTGCGTCTCGACACCCGTCACCACGTTGCGCAGCTTCAACCCTTCGACCGAAGGCGGCAGTGGCGTCTTGCCCGGACGGCCGGTGATCTCGTCGACAACCGTGTCCCAGATGACGCGGACATTGTCCTTCTTCAAGAGCCGCTCGCGCAGGATGCGTTCGGCGCGGAAGTCCGAGCGCCTGTGGATGACCGTCACGCTCTTGGCGAGGTTCGACAGATAGAGTGCTTCTTCCACCGCCGAATTGCCGCCGCCGACCACCGCGACATCCTTGCCGCGGTAGAAGAAGCCGTCGCATGTGGCGCAAGCCGATACGCCGAAGCCCATGAACGTCTGTTCGGTCGGAATGCCAAGCCATTTGGCCTGCGCGCCGGTGGCGATGATCAGGGCATCGGCCGTGTAGACGGTGCCGGAATCGCCCGTTGCGCGGAACGGCCGCACGTTGAGATCGACCTCGGTGATGATGTCGGCGATGATGTCGGTGCCGACATGTTCTGCCTGCCTGAGCATCTCGCTCATCAACCACGGACCCTGGATGGGTTCGCCGAAACCGGGATAGTTCTCGACGTCGGTGGTGATCATCAGCTGGCCCCCCTGCTGCAGGCCGGCGACCAGCATCGGCTTCAGCATGGCGCGGGCGGCATAGATCGCCGCGGTATAACCGGCCGGGCCGGAACCGATGATGAGGACAGGCGCGTGCTTGGTGGTCATGAAAAGCCTCTGCGGAGGGCTGCCGGCGTTTGCGGCATGGAAAACTCGTCGATGTCGCGCGTAATGTAAGTGTTGCCCACGACGCCAGCAAGGCAAGTTGGCGCTCGTCCCCGGAAAGCTTTGTCGCACCGGGCGAACCGCTCTGGTGCTGCGTGGATTTCCGCGTGGGGGATGGCGTGGACAGCAAAGTCGTTTAATTACAAAATCCCGCAAGATTCTTTCGCCACCCGCAATCATCGAAAGCCCCGAAATGCCGCTCAAGGCCGACCTCGACGCAATCGACTGGAAGATCCTGCGCGAATTGCAGGCAGATGGACGCATGACCAATGTCGAACTGTCGAACCGCGTCGGCATTTCGGCACCACCTTGCCTGCGCCGCGTCAAGCGACTGGAGGAAGCCGGCATCATTCGCGGCTATCGGGCGCTGCTCAACGCGCCGGCGCTCGGTCTCGACGTGGTCGCCTTCTGCCTGGTCGGCCTGCACCATCAGGCCGATGCCGAGCTTCGCATCTTCGCTGAGCGCACGCGCGGCTGGCCGGTCGTACGCGATGCCTGGATGGTGTCGGGCGAATCCGATTTCCTCCTGCACTGCGTGGCAAGCGACCTCGGCGCCTTCCAGACCTTTGTCATCGAGGAACTGACCTCCACGCCGAACGTCGACACGGTGCGCACAGCCCTCACCATCCGCCGGGTCAAGGATGAAGGGTTGGTCTCGTTCGAGCGGCCGTGACGCCGATCGATTGCGGCGCCCGGCCAAAGCGAATTCCGGAATTTCGCCACATCGCCGCCGCGTTGATAACGGACAGGCGCAGGCAGCCGGATCGTCCTGTGCGATTTGGCGCCTGATTGGTTTCCTTGCCCAAGCAGCGTAAGTTCCAAGGACGATCCGCCGTGGAAGGGACCATGACCAGGTTTGCAAGCCCGATTTCGGCGCTCATCATCTGCATGAACGAGGCCGATATGATCGGCCCGTGCCTCGAAAGCATCGATTTTTGCGCCGAGATCGTCATCGTCGATTCAGGCTCCACCGACGCCACGTTGGACATCGTTCGGCAGTTTGTCGCTGAGGGCTATCCGATAAAGCTGCTGCACAATGGCTGGCCGGGTTTTCCGCATCAGCGGCAATTCGCGCTCGACCACGCCACGCAGCCCTGGTGTCTTTCGATCGACCCGGACGAACGCGTCGACGACCGGCTGCGGCAGTCGATCATGGCGGCGGTCGAGACGGCGAATGCCGGCATCAGCGGATGGTACATCCGCCGCCGCGACTGGCTGAAGGGCTACGGCTATGCCCATCGCTGGGTGCTGCACAACAGGCTGTTGCGGCTTTTCCGCCGGGAAGGTGCGACCATGGACGTGACCGCGCGGGTCCATGAATCCTTCGGCGTTTCCGGCGAGACCAGCACGATCGAAAGCGGCGTGCTGCTGCATCGCCGCGAAATATCGGTCGAGGAGGATCTGGCCCGGGCAAATGCCTATTCCAGCCTCAAGGCGGCCACCCTGGTCGAGAAAGGCAAGAAGCCGGGCCTGGTGCGGCTGGTGCTTTCGCCGCTCGGCAACTTCCTGAAATTCTACCTGGCCAAGCGCTACTTCCTGTGCGGCCGGCACGGCTTCGTCTATTCGATGTCGGTGATGATCTATTCCTTCGCCACCGAGGCCAAACTGTATGAGGCCTCGCAAGGCAGCGAACCGGCGTGAGCGGTCAGGCCCGGATCAAGACCGCTTATCCCGGCCATCGAGCCGCCCTATGGCGGCGATGAGACCGTCGAGGTCGCTGCTGTCCCGCAAGGGCCTGATGACGAAGCCGGAGCGAAGCTGCGCCTCGCCGCCGACGAGCCAGCCCTGCGGCAGGCCGGCGCTCAGGCCTGCCTCCATGTCGGCCAGCTTGTCGCCGACGATCACGGACCGCCGGAGATCGAGATCGAGGCGTCTCGCCGCCTCGAAGAGCATGCCGGGATTGGGTTTGCGCATCGGGTGATCCGATATGCCCAGCGGCCCCACGCCAGCCTCGTGGTAGGCGCAGGCCAGCACCATGTCCACGACAACGCCCTGATCGCGCAACAGCTCGAGCACGCGGCGGTTCACATCGGCGAAGGCACTCCAGCCGAAATAGCCGCGCGCGATGCCGGACTGGTTGGTCACCACCACGACCGGGATGCCGGCATTGTTGGCGGCGGCGATCGCCGGCAACATCTGCGGCCGGAGCTCGATCTCGGCCGGATCGCTGGGATAGTCGGTATCGACATTGATGGTGCCGTCGCGATCGAGGAACAGCGCCGGCTGGCCGGCGGGAAAAACCCTGCCGCCTATCCGCTCCACCCACAGGCCCGGCTCGGCCAACGGGTGCGGCGCCTTGTCAGCCATTGCTGAGGCGCGCTTCCACCACCTCGCACAGGTGATGGTAGAGGCACAGATGCCCCTGCTGGATGATCGGCGTCGAGGTCGAGGGCACGTTGAGCAGGATGTCGGTGAGCGGCGCGAGCTTGCCGCCTGTGTCGCCTGTCAGGCTGATCACCGTCATGCCCATGGTCCGTGCCTGTTCGGCGGCCGCCAGGATGCTCGGCGAATTGCCGCTGGTCGAGATCGCCAGAAGCACGCCGCCGGCAGCGCCATGCGCCTCGACCTGGCGCGAAAAAACGGTGTCGAAGCCGTAATCATTACCCCAGGCGGTCAGCACCGCGGCATTGGCCGGCAGCGCGATGACATTGTAGCCCTTGCGCTCCTTGAGAAAGCGGCCGACCAGTTCGCCGGCGATGTGAATGGCGTCGCTGGCCGAACCGCCATTGCCGCAGATCAGCAGCGCCTTGCCCGACGAAAGGGCGGCGACGATCGCGCTCGCCGCACGTTCCATCGCGCCTGTTAGATCGCGCTCGACCAGCGCCGTGATCGCGGCCGCCGAGCGGACCAGGTAATCGTTCAGTTCGGACATGAAACCCTCAATTCTTGTTGCCGGCCGAGCGCAGCCTGCCGATGGTGCCGGTCGTGCTCTTGCCGGCGACGAGATCGACCAGGACCACGCGCCCGCCCGCTTTCTGCACCACGTCCGCGCCGACCACGGTGTCGACCGTGTAGTCGGCGCCCTTGACGAGTATGTCGGGCAGAAGCGCCTCGATCAGCGCCAGCGGCGTGTCCTCGTCGAAGACCACCACCGCGTCGACCGACGCGAGCGCCGCCAGCACGCAGGCGCGGTCGTGCTGGTCGTTGACGGGCCGTTCCGGCCCCTTCAGCCGGCGCACCGAGGCATCGCTGTTGAGGCCGAGCACCAGCCGGTCGCACTGGCTGCGCGCCGCGTGCAGCAGGCTGACATGGCCGGCATGAAGGATGTCGAAACAGCCATTGGTGAAGCCGACGCTGAGGCCTTCCTCCTTCCACGCCGCCACCAGCCGTGCGGCCGATTTGGCGTCGAGGATGGCATCCCTGTGGACGCTCGGACCGTGCGATCGAAACAGCGCGCCGTTGAGTTCCTCGACCGTCAGCCGCGCCGTGCCTCGCTTGCCCACCACAACGCCGCCGGCTGCATTGGCGATCGAGGCGGCCGCGGCCGGATCGGCGCCGGCGGCAAGCGCCAGCGCGAAGGTCGCGATCACCGTATCGCCGGCGCCCGACACATCGAACACTTCGCGCGCCTGCGTGGCGATGTGGCGCGCCTCCGTCGGACCGACGACGCTCATGCCCTTTTCGCTGCGCGTGGCGACGACGAAGTCGAAGCCATGCGCCGCAAGCAGCTCGCGCGCCGCGGCCACGATCTCGTCATCGCTGAACACCGGCCGTTCGACCGCTTCGCCGAGTTCCTTGCGGTTGGGCGTGATGGCGGTCGCGCCGGCATAGCGTGCATAATCCCGGCCCTTCGGATCGACCAGCACCGGCTTTCCCGCCTCGCGGCAGATCGCGATCAATTCGCCGGCGACGCCGTCGAGCAGGATGCCCTTGCCGTAATCCGACAGGATGACGATGTCGGCGTGCGCCAGCGCGGCGCGGAAATGCCGGACCAGCGCCGCGCGCTCCGCCGCGCCGAGCGGCTTGATCTCTTCCTCGTCGAAGCGCAGCACCTGCTGGTTGAGCGCGCTGAAGCGGCTCTTGGACGACGTCATGCGGCCGCGCTCCCGCGCCAGGCCTGTCGTGTCGGCGCCAAGCTCGCCGAGCATGCGCACCAGGCTGTCGCCTGCCGTATCAGAGCCGATCACCGAGACCGGAATGGCGGCGGCGCCGAGCGAGATGATGTTGGCCACGACATTGCCGGCGCCGCCCATCGCCAGGCTCTCGCCGCGCCCATGGAGCACCGGGATCGGCGCTTCAGGCGAAATCCGCTCGATGATGCCGTTGACGAACCGGTCAAGGATGAGATCGCCAACCACCAGCACGGTGGCCTGGCCGAAACGCGCGATGGCGCGATGCAAGGGTTCGGGGGAAAGTGGGTCGTGCTTGATCATGTCACTGGCAACGCGCAAAAACCGGTTTTGAAGATGCATGGAGGACAAATTGGCCGGGATCGGTCGTTCATGGCGATGCCGATATACCGCAATTTGAGCCAGCGCAACGCCGGCTGGCCTCGTCAACTCTTCTGCAAGGCGACATGGACGCCAAGCCCGACCAGCACCGCGCCGCCGGCTCGCTGCATCATGCGCTGGGCGCTGCTGGAGCGGCGCAGCCTGCCGATCACGGCACCAGCCAGGAACACGCAGACGATATCGGCCGAGGAGAACATCAGGTTGACTGTCGTGCCCAGCACGACGAATTGCAGCCAGACCGGGAATGCGGCAGAGGCATCGATGAACTGGGGCAGGAAGGCCATGAAGAAGATCGCGGTCTTCGGATTGAGCACCTCGACGGCGATGCTCTCGAAAAAGGCGCGGCAAGCCGATTTCCGCTCGATCGCCGGCAGTGCCATGTCGCCTTCCGCGCGCTTGCGGAACAGCGCCACACCGAGCCAGATCAGGTAGAGCGCGCCGACGAGCTTGACCGCCATGTAGAGCGGCGGCACGGCGTGGAAAAGCACGGACAGGCCGGCGGCGGCGGCAAAGACGTGAACATAGCCGCCCAGATGAATGCCGAGCGCCGCAGTCAGGCCGGACCAGCGGCCGCGCGCCATCGTCTGCGCGGCGGCATAGAGCATGGCCGGGCCTGGAATATAGGCGAAGATCGCCGTGGTGGCGAAAAACGCGACGAGCAGCTCTGTCGACGGCATTCCTGGTCCCTCATGATCGCGCCCGGCGGCGCGAGCTGACTGAAGCGGCAGCTTTGCGGCGCCACTGTGGCGCGCTGCCCCGCGCAGGGCAATCGCGGACGGGTCCACCCCTCGATTGTTCTTGCGGATCCCAGTGCCGCCCGGCAACGCTGCTTTGTCGACAGCTTCGCAAGCCTCCCTTATAAGGGCCGGAATCGCAAGCAACCAGAGGCGTTCATGATCATCGTCACGGGCGGCGCCGGCATGATCGGCTCCAACATCGTCGCCGCGCTCAATTCGGAGGGCCACGACGACATTTTGGTCGTCGACGACCTGAGCGATGGCCACAAGATCGCCAACCTTGCTGACTTGCGGATCGCCGATTATCTCGACAAGGACGATTTCCTGGCCCGCCTCGAGGACGGCGGGCTCGGCCGCATCGAGGCCGTCTTCCATCAGGGCGCCTGCTCGACCACCACCGAATGGAACGGCAAGTTCATGATGGAGGTGAACTACGCCTATTCGAAGCGGCTGCTGCATGCCTGCCTGGCGCTGCGCGTGCCCTTCCTCTACGCCTCCTCGGCATCGGTCTATGGCGGCGGCTCCGAGTTCCGCGAGGACGCGGAGCTTGAGCGGCCGCTCAACGTCTACGCCTATTCAAAAAAGCTGTTCGATGACTATGTCAGGCGCAATGTCTTCGATACCGATCATTCGCAGGTCGCGGGCCTGCGCTACTTCAACGTCTATGGGCCGCGCGAGGCGCACAAGGACGCCATGGCCTCGGTCGCCTTTCATCTGTTCAACCAGGTCGGGCGTGGCGAGAATCCAAAGCTGTTCGGCGCCCATGACGGCTTTGGCCCCGGCGAGCAAAGCCGCGACTTCATTCATGTCGGCGATGTCGCCGATGTCAATCTGTGGCTGTGGAAGCGCGGCGCGAGCGGCATCTTCAACTGCGGCACCGGCCGGGCGCAACCCTTCCGCGCCATTGCCGAAACCGTCATCGACACGCTGGGCAAGGGCGAGCTCGAGTACATCCCCTTTCCCGACCACCTCAAGGGCAGCTACCAGAGCTTCACGCAAGCTGATATGTCGCGTCTGCGCGCGGCCGGTTACAACGGGCAATTCCGCAGCGTCGAAACCGGCGTCAGAGACTATGTCGAATGGCTGAAAGCCCAGCGATCCTCGTGATCGGCCCACGCTGGGTGGGCGATATGGTGATGGCGCAGTGCCTGTTCTCGGCGCTGAAGGAGCTTCATCCAAATGCGGCGATCGACGTGCTGGCGCCAGCCTGGGCGGCCCCTTTGGTCAAGCGTATGCCTGAGGTCCGCCAGCAGATCGATTTCCCGCTGAAACCCGGCGCGCTCGAATTCGCACACCGCCGCCGCTTCGGCCGCCTGCTGCGCGGCCGTTACGACAGCGCCTATATCCTGCCGGGCAGTTGGAAGTCGGCGCTGATCCCGTTCTTTGCCCGCATTCCACGCCGTTTCGGCCATCTCAGGGAAATGCGCTACGGCCTGTTGACCGATATCGTTCCGCTGCCGGAGGCCGTGAAACGGCTCACCGCGCAGGCCTATTTCGGCCTTGCACGGGGTGGCGATTTTCGGGCGCCTCATCTGACGGTGGACGCCAAAAACCAGGCCACCCTGCTCGACCGTTTCGGCCTGGGGCCGCAGAAATTCGTGGCGCTGATGCCGGGTGCTGAGTTCGGCCCGGCCAAGCGCTGGCCGAGCGAACACTATGCCGGCCTTGCCCGGGAGTTCATGGCCAGAAGGTTCAAGGTCGCGCTGTTCGGGTCGAAGAACGACCGCGAGGTGACAGCGGAGATCGCAGCCCTCGCTCCTGGCGTGGTCGACCTGGCCGGCCAGACGCGGCTGGAGGACGCCATCGACCTGATCGCGGCCGCGCGGCTGGCGGTCTCCAACGACAGCGGGCTGATGCATGTTGCGGCGGCGGTCGGCACGCCGGTTGTCGCCGTCTATGGTTCGACCTCGCCACAGAACACGCCGCCGCTGGCCGAACGGCGCGAACTGGTCTGGCTCGGCCTGTCCTGCTCGCCCTGCCACCGCAAGATCTGTCCGCTCGGCCACCTCAATTGCCTGAAGACGCTCGAGGCCGCACGGGTCATGGCGGCGGCGGACCGGCTGCTGGACATCCCGGCCGCCGCATGAGGGTGCTGATCGTCAAGACATCGTCGATGGGCGACGTCGTCCACACCTTTCCGGCGCTCCAGGATGCGCGCCGCGCACGGCCCGATATTGCTTTCGACTGGTGCGTCGAGGAGGCTTTCGCCGGCATCGTCGCGCTGCACCCCGCAGTCGGAACCATCCACACGGTCGCCATCCGGCGTTGGCGAAAACATCTCTTCGACAAGGCCACCTGGCGCGAGGCGACCGCCTTGCGACGCGCCTTGCGTGCGTGCCGCTATGATCTGGTCATCGATGCGCAAGGCCTGTTGAAGTCGGCGCTGGTGGCCAGGCAGGCGAAAGCGCCGATCGCCGGCTTCGACCGCTCAAGCGCGCGCGAGCCTTCGGCAACGCTGCTTTACGACGTCGGCCACGCCGTCCCTCGCAACCTCCACGCCATCGAACGGACGCGGCGGCTTTTCGGGCTGGCATTGGGCTACCGGCCCGATCTTTCGATGCTGGATTCGGGCATTGTGCCGCCGCCCGGCAATCTGACCGGCATAGCCGGCAACACGGCCTTCCTGCTGCACGGCACCAGCCGCGAGGACAAGAAGTGGCCTGTTGAAGACTGGATCGAAACCGGCCGCCTGCTGGTTGAGCGCGGCATGACGCCGGTCACGACCTGGTCGGACGAGCGCGAACAGGCGGTGGCTGAAGCGATCGCCCGGGCAGTTCCATCGACGAGCATCGTGCCAAAATCACCATTGGCCGACATCGCGGCGATCCTGGGCAGCTCGAGGCTGGTAATCGGCGCCGATACGGGGCTCACGCATCTCGCCAGCGCCTTCGGCCTGCCGACGGTCGCGGTGTTTTTGGCCACGGAGCCGGGTTTGACCGGTCCGCGCGGCCCCTATGCATCGACGCTGCAGGCCGCGCCCGGTGAGCGAGTGTCGCCCGCGAGGGTGGTGGCTGAGGCTGAGAGGCTGCTGGAGCACCAGACGCATGGTCAGGCCGGCGCTGGCAAGAACTGATCTATTCAATCGGAAAGCTGGCGCTGCCCCTCATCGCCCTGCCGGGGAGAAGGACACCTTCACCGATGACTGCGCCAATTTTAAGCGTTTGCAGAATAGACGCCGACTTCGCGTTCAGCCGTCTTCTCCCCGTCACTATACGGGGAGAAGGTGCCGGCAGGCGGATGAGGGGC
Organism: Mesorhizobium sp. B2-5-11; assembly: GCF_006440835.1. NCBI lineage: Bacteria > Pseudomonadati > Pseudomonadota > Alphaproteobacteria > Hyphomicrobiales > Phyllobacteriaceae > Mesorhizobium > Mesorhizobium sp. B2-5-11. Next base: position 442,798 of record NZ_VFUK01000005.1, on the reverse strand, counting down.
GGCGCCAACCTTGGCTAAAAACGCGCAGATCAGCGCCCCTCGAACCCCTTAGATAAACTGCACCTGGACGATCTCGTATCCCCTTGCACCACCCGGCGCGTTGACCTCGATGGCGTCGCCGACTTCCTTGCCGATGAGCGCCCGCGCGATCGGCGAGGAGATCGAGATGCGGCCGGACTTCACGTCCGCCTCCTGATCGCCGACGATCTGGTAGGTCTTCTTCTCCTCGGTGTCCTCGTCGACCAGCACCACGGTGGCGCCGAACTTGACCTTGTCGCCGCTGAGCTTGGTGACATCGATGACTTCGGCCCGGGCGATGAGATCCTCGAGCTCGTTGACACGGCCCTCATTGAGGCTCTGCGCCTCTTTGGCGGCATGGTATTCGGCATTTTCGGATAGGTCGCCGTGCGAGCGCGCTTCGGAGATCGCCTCGATGATGCGCGGCCGCTCCTCCTGCTGGCGCCAGCGCAGTTCTTCCTTCAATGACGCGAACCCCTCGCCTGTCATCGGGACCTTGTTCATGATACCTGACCTTTCCTGCCGCCACCCCCGCATTTCGGGGAAAGCCTTATCGATGGTGCAAAAAGAAAACGGTCCGGCAGCCTCGGGCTAACGGAACCGTTCACCGCAATTTCCCTGAATATAGCAATCTTTGCGGGCTTTTCACGCCCAAAAATCGGTTTCTGAAGAAATCATCACCGTTTTCGCGCGCGCCGTCGCAGGAGCCGGCATGGCAACAAAAAACCGGCCGTGATTGCTCGCGGCCGGTTCGAAAAGGCATTGAGGGGGTCAGCTCCTCATGAAATGGTCGATCTGTTCGGCCAGCATGCCGTATTCGCGTGAACCCTTGCCGGTTCGCTTTTCGATCTCCATCAGCTGTTGCTGGGCGCCGGCCAGGTCGCCGATCTGGAGATGGGCTTCGCCGAGATATTCGCGCACCAGCGTGTAGTTGGGATCGATGCGCAGCGCTTCCTCGTAATAGCCGAGGCCAACGGCGACGCGGCCGGAATGGCGGTGCGAATAGCCGAGATAGTTGAGGATGCGCGGGTCCTGCTTGTTGGCGGCGAGGCTGAGCACGGCGATCGCCTCGTCATAGCGGCCGGCCATCGCCAGGTCATGCCCGGCATCATAGATGCTGTCGTCGTCCAGCATGCCTTCCTGGGGTGCGACGCACTTGTTCTTCTTCTTGTCCCAGACCATGCCTTTCTTGCATTTGGTGGTCGTACTGGTGTCGTCACCGCTGCCTGCGGCAAACACCGGAACGGCAAGGAACTGCAGAGCGAGAAGCGCGCTCGCCGCCTGGATCAGCACTCTTTTATGCATCGGAGCCTCCTGGAGGGGTGAGAATGCAACACTAACGCAGCGTGTCGGCGGTTTCATCCCGGAAAAAAGCAAGGGGCTAACATGAGGTGACGGATGCTCGAAATCCGCTATCATCGGCGGCGATGAAAGCTGAGCCAGCGGAGACCGCCAGTGCAGCGACGGCTTGAAAAGAACTGGGATTTGACGATCGGGCCCGACACCGTGCGGCTGTTCATCCTCAAATGCAAGGCGTTGAGCGCCGCGATCAATGAAGACTATGCCGACGGCGCCGAACACGAAATCGAGTTCGATGGAAACACCCGTGACAATCATCATCATGACGGACTCGCCGAGGAAAGCTCGGAAAACCTGACCGAAGAGGAACTGCGCGAGCTGATCAACGACCTCAATGTCGACGAGGCGGCCGAGCTCGTCGCGCTCGCTTGGGTCGGCCGTGGCGACTACGATGCCTCGGAATGGGCCGACGCCGTCGCCGCCGCGCGCGAGCGCGCCAACAAGCACACGGCCAAATACCTGCTCGGCTTGCCGTTGCTCGCCGATTGGCTGGAGGAAGGGCTGGAAGCGATCGGTGCGTAACGCGCCGGTAATCGATTGTGATCGGGCCTAAGCGCCTTCCAGGCAACTTCGAGCATCCCGGCACCGTTTCGAGGCGATGGCAACACTGAGCTTTTCCCGAAAATACAGGATTGCATTGGTCATGGTCGTGACAGCACTGCTGGTGACGCCGGCCGATGCCAGGCATCGTCACAGGCATCACGAGCCGCTTTCACCACGGGTGGAACAGCCGCTGACGCCGCGGGTTGACCGGCCGCTGAAACCGCGCGGCGAAAGGCATCGCAAGCCGAAGCCGGCACGGCAGAGGACGCAAAATCCGAAGCCGGTACGTGCGGATGTCCCAGTGCCTGAACCGCGCCCCGCTGACGCGCCAGAGGCGACAGAACCGAACACGCAAAATCCAGCCGCAACATCCGACCGGTTTCAGGAGGAAGGATCCCCTCGGAAGCAACAAGCCCGGCCCGAGCCGCCAGCCGATGCGAAAGGCGAACCGGAGCCGCCAGCCGTGGCGCCGACGCCGACACAAAGGCCTGAGACTGCGGAACCGGAGGTTGAGCCGCCAGCCCTCGCCCCGCCACCGCCGCCAAAGCCGGCGGACGCGGACAAAAAGGAGATGCTTCCCGATCCGCGTTCGGCTGACCTGCCAGACGCGAAAATGCCTGCCGAGGAAGTCGCCTGCCGCGAGCGGCTGAGGGGTCTCGGTGTCGAATTCGAGGAGCACAAGGCTGAAAGCGATCGCGATATCGGCTGTTCGATCCCCTATCCCCTGGTGCTGAAGAGCCTTGGCAAGTCGATCGCCATTGCCCCGGGCGCCGAGCTCAATTGCGCAATGGCCGAGGCGGCGGCACGCTTTGCCGGCAACGTCATCCAGCCGGCGGCGAAAGCCGAATTCGGCGCCGACCTGAAATCGATCGGCCAGGCATCGGCCTTTGTGTGCCGGCCACGCAACGGCACGCGCAAACTGTCCGAACATGCCTTCGGCAATGCGCTCGATATTGCCAGCTTCACACTTGCGGACGGCAGGACGATCGAGGTCGGCCCGGCGCCACCGGACAAGGACGCCAAATTCCTCGACGCGGTGCGCAAGGCCGCCTGCGGGCCGTTCAAGACCGTGCTGGGCCCGGGCAGCGATGCCGATCATTCGCTGCATTTGCACCTCGACCTCGAGCCGCGCCGCCACGGCGGTACCTTCTGCCAGTAGGGCCGGCTCAGAAGCGATGCCGCAATTCGGCCGCAGGCATGAACGCCGGCGCTGATTTTTCCTTTACCGTTGATCGTTAAAATCCCGCCTATCGGGAAAGGGACTGCCGATGGACGGGATATTTCGTGCCGCGCTGGCGCTTGCGCGGCAATCGAAACGCGCGCGCGCCGCTGCCGGCGGGCTGGCCGCCCTGCTTGCGCTGGCCGCGGTGTCGGCCTGCAACACCGGCAACGTGCTGGCACTGGAGCCAGCCGTCGATGTCGGCGCGCAGACCGCGGCCGTGCCGCAATATTCAGGCATGCAGCGGCTGGTTCCTTCCAATCCCTACATGACGCAGGCCGCCTATCCACGCATGGACGAGCCGATGTCGCCGGTCGAGCAGATGCCGGCCAGCGAGACCGACTGCCGTCAGCAGCTGAGGCGCCTCGGCGTCACCTTCACCGACCTGGCGCCGATCCATGAAGGCCAGTGCGGCATCGACTATCCGGTGAAGGTTTCGGCCATCGGCAGCGTCGAGATGAAGCCCGCCGCGACGCTGACCTGCGACATGGCCGCCAGCTTCGCCGCCTGGACGAAGAACGAGCTCGTTCCTTCCGCCCGCTGGCGCTACTTCTCCGGCGTCAGGACCATCCACCAGGGTTCCAGCTATTCCTGCCGCAACATCGCCGGCGAAGGCGTGCTGTCGGAACACGGCAAGGGCAACGCGCTCGACGTGATGAGCATCGAACTCAACAATGGCGACGACATCGACGTGCGCAAGCCCGGCCTGTTCGCCTTCCGCACCCGCGGCTTCCTCAACAATGTGCGCGCCGACGGCTGCCAGTATTTCACCACCGTGCTCGGCCCCGGCTACAATTACGACCACCGCAACCATTTCCACTTCGACATCAAGAATCGCAAGAGCGGCTATCGCGCCTGCCGCTGATCCCTTTGCCTGGCGGCGGCTTCGCCGCGTACAGTGACGTCGTAGAACTCGAGCGGCATCGATGAGCCAACGAAGCTTCCGACGACGCGCTGCGACCTGGCTGGTGTTGCTCCTGGCGACCTATCTGGTGCTGGCCTATGTCGCCGCGCCGGAATTCTGGACGTTTCGCGATCGCGGCTTTCGCAGCCAAAGCTTCGAGATGGTGACGCACACCCCGCAAGGCATTCCGGGCGACCCGATCAATGTCGGCCTGATCGGCACGCAAAAGGAGGTTGTCCATGCCTTCGCCGTGGCTGGCTGGGACACGGCCGACGCCATCACATTGAGGACAGCGATCGACATCGGCGAAAGCGTCTTGTTTTCGCGCCCCTATCCGGACGCGCCGGTGAGCCGGCTGCTGTTCGAAGGTCGCGCCCAGGATCTTGCCTTCGAGAAGCCGGTCGGCGGCAGCGCCGACCGCCGTCACCATGTGCGCTTCTGGCAGACTGATGCCACGGGCGACGATGGCCGTCCGCTGTGGCTGGGCTCGGCCAGTTTCGACCGTGGCGTGGGCCTGAGCCACGACACCGGCGCCATCACCCATCATATCGGCCCCGACATCGACGCCGAACGCGACTTTCTTATGCAGGATTTGACCGCCGCCGGAATGCTGATCTCAACCAGCGACCTGGAAGGCATCGGCGCCACCACGCACGGGCGCAATGGCGGCGGCGACCCCTATTTCACCGACGGCAAGGCCGTGCTCGGCGTGCTGAAGCAACTGCCGTGATGCCTGAAGTCAGCTCGTGGCGACCACGACCTTGCCGAACGGTCCCTTCTCCAGATGCTGGAAGGCCTGCTCCACCTCCTCGAAGCCGAAGACCTTGTCGACCACCGGCCGGATACCGAGCACCTCGATCGCCTGGTTCATCCGCTCGAAGGCGCGGCGATGACCGATCGATATCCCTTGCACGACGATGCGATTGCGCAGGAACGGCACGATCGGAAAGCTGAGTTCCATCGAGCCCAGCAGGCCGATGACCGACAGGCGGCCGTCGGCGGCCAGGGCATCGAGCGATCGCCGCGCATTGTCGCCGCCGACCATCTCCAGGATATGGTTGACGCCGGTTCCACCCGTCAGGTCACGCGCGGCTTCGTCCCATGCCGGCTGGGTGCGGTAGTTGATCACTTGCCAGGCGCCGAGTTTCCTGGCCCGTTCGAGCTTGTCGTCGCTGCTCGAGGTGACGATGGCGCGCAGGCCGAAAGCGGCCGCGAATTGCAGTGCAAACAGCGACACGCCGCCGGTACCCTGGATAAGAATGGTCTGGCCGGGCACCGGCTTCGTCGCCTCCGCCAAGGCAAACCACGCCGTCAGCGCCGCGATCGGCAGCGTCGAGGCCTCGGCGTCGCTGAGCGAAGGCGGCGCCAGCACGACGGCATCCTCGTGAAGCAGCACGTAATCGGACAAGGTGCCGGGCAGTGACAATCCCAGCGTGTGCTGGTGAAGCACCGGCGGCGCATCGCCGTCAGGCCAGTCGGCGATCACTTGGCCCAGCACGCGTTGCCCGGCCTGGAAGCGGCTGACGCCGCCGCCGACCGCCACGACCTCGCCCACCGCATCCGATGTCGGCACGAAGGGAAAGACGAGGTCCGGGATCAGCACCCCGTCTAGGATCATTCGATCCTTGTAATTCAGCGATATGGCCTTGATCCGCACCAGCAGCTCACGAGGCCCGGGTGCGGGTACCTTTCCCTGCGCCGGTTGCAGCTTGGACAGGCCAAAACCGGTCATTTGCCAGGATCTGTTGATGTCCCTGTTCATCTCGTCTGCTCCGGATTGAGTTGCTGGCGAGATCTTTACGTCATTCCACTATGGAAAAAAGTGCTTCTATGTGGCATAATTGGAAACGAATTGAAGATCATTATTCTACAATAGGGGCACAGCCATGGAATCCGCCGATCTGCAGGGCATTGTCGCCTTCGTTCAAACGATCGAAGCCGGCAGCTTCACCAGTGCGGGAGAACGGCTGCGCGTGACGAAATCGGCGGTCGGCAAATCGATCGCACAGCTGGAGCATCGGCTTGGCGTGCGTCTGCTCAATCGCACCACCCGCAGCCTGAGCCCGACAAGCGAAGGCCTCAGCTATTACGAAGCCTGCGTCAGGGCGCTGTCCGAAATCGAAGCCGCCCAGTCGCTGCTTGCCTCGCACCGGCAGGTGCCCTCGGGCCGGCTTCGGGTCGATTTGCCGTCGGCCTTCGGCCAGCGCTGCGTTGCCCCAGTTTTGTTCGACATTTCCAAGCGCTTCCCCGATCTGGCGATGGAGATCTCCTTCAACGACCGTCGCGTCGATCTCATCGAAGAAGGCATCGACCTGGCAGTTCGCATGGGCGAGCTCGACGACAGCCTGTCGCTCGCGGCGCGGCGGCTCTATGTCCAACGCTCGTACGTATTGGCCGCCCCCGCCTACCTCGAGGAGCACGGCAGGCCGCGAACGATCGAGGAGCTCGCCGCTCATAAGCTGATCGGCTACACCCGTAACGGCGTCGCCCATCCCTGGACCATAAGGCACGCCGACGGCCAAATCGGAAAGTTCACACCGCGGGCAAGGCTGGTCCTCGACAATGGCGAGCCGATGCTCGACGCCGCCCTTGCCGGCTGCGGCATCACCTTCCTGCCGACATGGTTGGCGGCGGACAGCCTCAGGAGCGGTGCGCTCGAAATGGTGCTGTCGGACCGCCTCGTCGAAAACATTGCCGTCCACGCCGTTTGGCCGGTGACGCGAGCAGTGACGCCGAAGGTCCGCGTCGTCGTCGATGCGCTGGTCGAGCATTTTTCGGCGCCGCCCTGGGATGCCGCCTGACGGGGCCGCATGCGCTGTCATCTTCCTGAAAACGGCTGCTGACTATTTTCCAATCCAGCACGGCAATGCTATTGACCCCTGATGCTATATGTTGAAATCGCCACCGTGGTCGTCCTCATCTGCGTGAACGGCCTTCTGGCAATGTCCGAGCTTGCCATCGTCTCGTCGCGGCCGGCCCGCCTCAAGGCAATGATCGATCGCGAGGTCAAGGGCGCCGGCCGGGCGCTTGCGCTTGGCTCCAACCCCGGCAAGTTCCTGTCCTCGGTGCAGATCGGCATCACCCTGGTCGGCGTGCTGTCCGGCGCCTTTTCCGGCGCCACGCTCGGCGAAAGGCTGGCGCAGTTCCTGGCCTCGAACGGCATCCGCGAAAACATCGCCGATCCGCTCGGCGTCGGCATCGTCGTGGCCATCATCACCTATGCCTCGCTGATCATCGGTGAGCTCGTGCCCAAGCAGATCGCACTGCGCGATCCCGAGCGGGTCGCCGTGCGGGCTGCCCCGGCCATGACCGTCCTCGCCACCGTCTCGGCGCCGCTGGTCTTCCTGCTCGATATTTCGGGCCGGGCCGTGCTTTGGTTGCTCGGCCAGCGCGGCGAAAGCGAGGAGAAGGTCACCGACGAGGAGATCAAGATGCTGGTCGCCGAGGCCGAGCATCACGGCACCATCGAATCCGACGAGCGCCGCATGATCGCCGGCGTCATGCGGCTTGGCGACCGCGCCGTGCGCGCCGTCATGACGCCGCGCACCGAGGTCGACTGGATGAACCTCCAGTCCGACGATGCCACCATCCGCAAGCTCCTGATGGATACGCAGCATTCGCGCTTGCCCGCCGGCGACGGCGGCGTCGACGCCATGATCGGTGTCGTCCAGACACGTGATGTGCTGGCGGCATTGCTGGGCGGCCGCGCGCTCGACCCGCGTCGGCACGTGCGCACCGCGCCCATCGTGCACGATCAGGCCGACGCGCTCGACGTGCTGCAGACGCTGAAGGAATCCGACGTGCCGATGGCGCTGGTGCACGACGAATACGGCCATTTCGAAGGCATCGTCACCCCCGCCGACATCCTGGAGGCCATCACCGGTGTCTTCCGTTCCGACCTCGAAGCCGGCGAGGAGGAGAATGCCGTCAAGCGCGACGACGGCTCATGGCTGCTTGCCGGCTATATGCAGGCCGACGAGATGGCCGAGGTGCTGGGCATCGACCTGCCGGAAAACCGCGACTACGAGACCGTCGCCGGCTATGTGCTGTCACACATGCACCATCTGCCGGCGACCGGCGAATGCGTCGACGCGCAAGGGTGGCGCTTCGAGGTGGTCGATCTCGACGGCCGCCGCATCGACAAGCTGATCGCCACGCGCCTGCCCAGCGGCCACCGCGAAGTGGTGCGCTGACTTTTCCAACGTTGCCTCGGGCCAAGAGCGGCCATGGGCATCGGCCGATCGATCTACCGGTCCGCGCCTACTGCTCCGTGAAGGCGCGGGCGAACGAATCGAGCATCGGCCGCGCGAGATATTCCAGGAAAGTCCGGTCGCCAGTGCTGATGAACGCCTCGACCGGCGTCCCGGGATAGAGCTGTTCGGGCTTCACGCGGGATGGCAGGGCGTCGATCTTCAGCTTCGCCCGGAAATAGGGTTCACGCGTAGCCTCGTCGATCAGCCGATCCGCGGAAACCTGTGTCACGGTGGCTGGAACCTCGGGCGTGAGCCGCGTGTTCAAGGCGGACAATCGCAGTTTCGCCGGCTGGCCGACGCGCACCTGATCGATGTCCTTCGGCCGCAGCTTCGCGTCGACGACCAATCCCGATGCCGTCGGCAGGATCTCCATGATCTTTTCGCCCGGGGCAACTACGCTGCCCTTGGAATTGTAGGTCGACGACACCACGATGCCCGCTGCCGGCGCCTTGATTGTCGTGCGCCGCAGCACCGCCGCGGCCGCCCTGATCTGTTCCTCGACGTCGGCCAGGTTGGAGCGAACCTCGTCCAACTTCGTCAGCGCCTCCTCCACCCGTTGCGTGGTCAAGCGCTCGGTCTGCTCCTGCGCCTCGACGATCTGGGTGCTGGCCGATGCAAGACTGGCCTCCAGCGCTCCCGCCTGGCCGACGAGGTCGGCTTCGCTGCGCAGAAGCTGGGAGTATTCGGTGCGGTTGGTCAGGCCTTTGTCCAAAAGGCTGGTCTTGATGCCGAGCTCCTTTTTCACCACGTCTACCTGCTGCTGGATGGCTTGTTTCTGGGCGTTCAATCCCACCACGGACTGGCGATGCATGGCGACCCGCTGCGCGAGGATGGATCGTTCCGACCGGAACCGGGCGAGCCTGGCGTCGAATTCCTTCTGCTGTTCGCGAACCAGCATTTCGAAATCGTGCTGAAGCGGCGCCGGCGCCGCTGTTGTGATCGGCGCCAGCCTGTCCAGCCCGTCCCGCTCCGCCTCTAGCCGCGCCGCACTTGCCCTGAGCGCGATCGACTGCCTCGTCAGCCGGTTGAGCTCGGCCTGCGCGGCGGTTGGATCCAGCACGATCAGATCCTGCGCCTGCCGCACGCGATCGCCTTCGTGGACCAGCAACTCTTGGACGATGCCGCCCTCGGGGTGCTGGATGAGGATGTTCCCGCCCATCGCCGAGATCGTGCCTTGCGTGATCACCGCACCGGACAAGGGGGCATAGGCCGCCCAATAACCGAAGCAACCTGCAAATATCGCTATCGCCGCATAGCCGGCCAATGCCACGCGCCCTGTGTCGGTGCGCGGGCTGCGTTCCCCGGCGAGGCTGTGCACTGCCATCATCTACGATCCAAAGCGGGTTTTTTGCGGGGCACTGCGGATCGTCGTGGCGAACGACCCCGTCACCACCGTATTCTGCTGGGGAGAATTGCCGGCGAGCGGCTGTCGCAGCAAATCGCCGCTCGGGCCGAAGGCTTCGATCACGCCGTCGCGCAGCAGCATCACGCGGTCGCAGGCCGCCGCGATCGAAGGGCGGTGCGTGATCACGATCAAGGTAGTCCCTGCCGCGCGCGCAGCCGAGAGCACCGCTTCGAGCGCCGCCTCGCCGGCGCCGTCGAGATGAGCGTTGGGCTCGTCCAGGACGAGAATTCTGGGGTTGCCGTACAGGGCGCGCGCCAGCCCGATCCTTTGGCGCTCGCCGCCCGACAGCGCCCTGTCAGAGAGACCGATCATCGTCTGGTAGCCGTCGCGCTGCGTCAAAATCAGTTCATGGGCCTGGGCACGCTTTGCCGCCTCGACGATCGAGGCGTCATCCGCGTCGGGGTCGAAGCGGCCGACGTTCTCCGCGATCGATCCCGGGAACAGTTCCACCTCCTGCGCGAGATAGCCGATATGCCTTCCAAGCTGCTTTTCGTCCCAGGTCCTGAGATCGGCACCGTCGATCCTGACCGAGCCGCTGACCGGTTGGAGCGCACCGACAAGCAATCTGGCGAGCGTCGATTTGCCGGCTCCGCTCGGGCCGACGATCGCCACCGCCTCGCAGGCCCCGATGTGGAAATTCAGCCTCTTGACGATGGGCGGACCGCCGGGCGTATTCGGCGCGACGTAGATCAGATCCTGCGCCGAAATCGCGCCTGACGGATCAGGCAAGGCCAGTTTTTGCACCGCGGACGGACGTGCCGAAAGGGTTGCCTCCAGCCGTTTCCACGATCGTCTGGCGTCGACGATCTGCCGCCACGAGCCGATCAGTTGGTCGAGCGGCTGCAGCGCGCGCGACGATACCAGGGAAGACGCGAAGATCATCCCGGCCGTCATCTTGCCTTGCAGGACCAGCCACGCACCCACGCCCAGTATCGCCAGCTGCAGCATCATCCGCACCGCCCGCGACGTTCCGCTGAAGATCGCATTAGCCGTCGACGCGCGGTCGTGAACGATCAGCGCTTCGGCGACGTGCTTTCCCCACGCCCGCGCGGCGTTCTGGACCATGCCCATGGCGCGCAGCGTCTCGGCGTCGCGGGCAAAGGCCTGCTCCGACTGGCTGGCGACCGCCGAACGTCGTGAAAACAAGGCGTCGTTCCTGCCGATGGCAAGCTGGGTTGCCAGGACCAGTGCAAGCAGCATCGCCACGCCAGCCAGGGTGAGCCAGAACAGCACGGGATGGATCAGGTAGAGCAGTCCGAGGAAGAACGGAGCAAACGGCAGGTCGAACAGGACCGCCACGCCGCGCGACCTGATGAAGGCGCATACCGAGGCGAGATCACGCAATGGCGACAGGCCTGCGGAGGCGTGGTCGGCGCCAAGCGAAGCGGCGAACGTCTCCGCCCCGAGCTTGCTGTCGATGCTGGCCGCGACGCGCTGCGTGTAAATGGAGCGCACCGCGTCCAGAAAGCCCAGAAAGACCAGCGCGAGAACCGCGATGACCGACAGGTAGACAAGCGTCTCGACATTGGAGGAAGGCAGGACCCGATCATACACCTGCAACAGATAGAGCGGGATCACCAGCAGCAGGACGTTGATCAGCAACGAGAAAACGCCGACATCGGCGATGGCGCGCCACAAGACCGCCCGCAGACCTGACTGTCCCATCGTTCCCGCGCTCCCTTGGCGGCTCATGTCCCGAGACATCGGCGCTCAGACCGAGTGGTCGCCCGCAACGTCCAGGGGGTGGTGCTGCAGGTCATCCAGCGTATAGGCGCGGATATAGTCGATCTTCATCTCCGCCGGCGTGGCGAGATGGTCGGGAGGCGCGCCGGCAAAACCGCCGACGGCTAGATCGGCCAGCATGTACATGGGCGTGTGCATGTCGGACGGCGTCGCGGCTTCGGCGACCTTTACGCCGTCATAGGTCCAGACGAGCGTATCCGGTGTCCACAGCAGGCCATAGGTATGGAAGCCGTCGGTGTCCGAAACATTCACCGAGGAAGAGACCTTGGTGTGCTGTCCCGTCTCGTTCGTGTGCGCCGTCATGATGAGCGTGTTCGGATCCTGCCCGCGCGCTTCCAGGACGTCCAGTTCCGGCGGCCACGAGCCGTCTTCCGGCAGCAGCCAGAAGGCCGGCCAGGCTCCGGCCGTTTCGGGCAGGTCCGCCCGCATTTCGAAATAGCCGTAGGTCTGCGAGAAGCTTTCGTGGGTCGTCAGGATGCCCGAGGTGTATTCGTAATTGTTGATCAGTGGCTTGATGTCTTCGGGCGCTTGCGCCGCAGTGATGGTGAGCACCCCGTTTTCCACGCTGAACGGGTGGACTGAGCTGGTCGGGCCGTAATTGGCGTCGATGTACCATTGCAGCTCCCCATTGCTGCTCAACGTGCTTCCGTTCGGCGCTCCCCACCAGAAGTTGGAATTCCAGGTGCCATCATGGCCGTTCCAAAGGCTGAGCGTGTTGAAGTCGTCGGAAAAGGACAGCGTCATTCCGGACTTGTCGATCGGCAGTTCGAACTGGCTGGGCGCCAGCTTGTCCACCGTCGTGTTGTTGAAGACCAGCACCTCGTCGGATCCGAGGTTCAGCAGAAGGTTCGATCCTGCCTGGGTCATATGTGCCTTGACGTCGTCGAAAGACATGAAGTCGTAGCCATTGAGGCGGACCGTGTCGTCCGCGCCGAAATCGGTGATCAGGTCGCTTCCATTGCCCTTGGTGATGATGAAAGTGTCGGCGCCGCTGCCGCCGATCAGCACGTCGTTGCCCTGACCGCCATCCAGCGTCTGATGGCCCGAGCCACCCTTGATGATGTTGTCCAACGCATTTCCGAACGCATAGCGATTGTTGCCGGTGACGACGAGATTCTCGAAATTGTCGGAGAGCTTGTAGCTCATCCATGTGTCGATCGTGTCGATGCCAGTCCCGGGATCCTCAACCACCTTGTTGTTGGTGGAATAGAGGTGATAGTAGTCGTCGCCCGCGCCGCCATAGATGGTGACGTTGACGCTGGCGTCCCCCCAGAAGGAGTCGTTGCCGGAGGTGCCGTGCAATTCCGGCCCGGATCCGGTCGCCGAGAACCAATGGGTGGACGTGCCCGTGTAGGGGAGAGGGATGCCTTTGGCGTTCACGACGGTGCTCATCAGGAAATCCTTTCCTCGCGCCTGTTCAGGTCATTCGAAACGGCAACCGCTTACGGAGCAACGTTGCCATGCACGATGTCGTTCCAGGAGCTTGCCACACAGTTCAGCATTACATCGACTGTTGGGTGACATTTTTCGAAACGAAAGCACTAGAGGCCAAGAAATGGTCTATAAATCGTAATGAAGTCAGTAAAACTTTTAATAAAATTTTCGCTTATACCGAGAAAACGGCGATATACTTGCTGCCACGCCTGGCGTAGGTCACAAAAAAGCGATTCCGGCTTTCTGGCGGGCCGTAACATTGCCGCTCTGGAGCGATGGGCGAATTCGAGGGCTGGCGCATCGAGCGAGGGAACAGGCCTCGGGCCGGCGGCGCAGTGCCTGCTATTTGTCGCAGGGGAACACCGTCAAACCGCGGCTTCGATCGGTTCGGAAAGCTTCGGGTTCGAGCGCGAGGCGATCAGGCAGCTGGCCACGATGAGGCCCGCTCCCGCCAGCGTGGTCCAGGTCACCGCCTCGTCGAAGAAGAACCACCCAAGCGCGATCGCCCAGACAAAGGCGGAGTATTCGGTCGGGATCAGATATTGCGCTTCGGCGCGCGCGTAGGCCCAGCTCATCAGGAATTGGCCGGCGAGCGAAAGCGCCGTCACCCCGGCGAGAGGAAGCCAGAGCTCGCTTGGCAGCGCAATGGCAAGCCAGGGTGCCGCGAGACCGAGGATGACGGCAACGCAAAGGTTTTGGAACAGCATGATTTCGATCGGCTTGGCCAGCAGCGCCTGTTGCCGCGCGAGGATCAGGTTGTAGGCGTAGAACACCGTCGATACCAGCACGGCGGCCGTGCCGAGCAGGGCATCCTCGGCATAGGTCGCATGCCCGAACTGCCCGGCTATTATGATTGCGACACCGGCAATGCCGGCCAGCGATGCCCAGATCGCCTGCCGTTGTATCCGTTCGCCCAACAACAGCGCGGCCAGCAGGAGCGCAAACAGCGGCGCCACGAAACTGAGGCCGATCGCCTCCGCCAGCGGCAGCTTGGCAAGCCCCCAGAAGAACGACAGCAAGACAATGCCGACAACAACGGCACGCAGCGCATGCAGCCTCAACACGGAAAGGGCGGGAAATGAACGCGACCCTGCCGACCAGCCGGCGCCCGCGACCACGGTCGCCAGCATGCTGCGCCATAGCACCGTGTTGTAGACGCCCACGGCAATGACCAGAACCTTCATCGCCGCATCCATCCCCGACAGAAGGAAGATGCCGAGCGCGCACACCAGCACCGGGATCATGGGGGAAACGACGCCTGCCAGGCTGGATGACTTCACGGGGCTTTGCTCATGTGATGGATCGCGGCCGGATATATCAGGGCAGAACGGCCGAGCCAGATGGCAGCTCCGCCCATATGGAGGGCCAACCCGTATCGGTCCGGCATCGCGCGAAAGCAACCTTCACAGCTCCACGCCTCAGCCCAGATACGATGCTGAATCCGCTGTCCTGCTCACTTCCGCTGCCCCGAACGCCGATGAAAACAGATGAACTTCCAAGCTTGGCCGGCGTTCCCCGCGCATGATGCGGAAACTCTTCGTGTTTGGTACCTTGAAGAAAGGCTTTCCCCTTCACGGCGAGGGTTTGTCCGAAGCCGCATTTCTGGGCGCCTACAGGACGCGAGAGCGCTTCCCGATGCTGATCGCTGGACCTCGCTTCGCTCCGATGATGTTCAATGAACCAGGCGTCGGCTTCCAGGTCGGCGGCGAACTCTACGCCGTGGACGATCGCGCCTTGGCAAACCTCGACAGGATCGAATCCGTTGGCAAGCCCGGAAATTTGCGCGTGCTGATCGAAGCAGAGCCTGTCGATGGCGGGCCGCCTGTCTCGGCGTATGTCTACAGAAATCCCGGCATCTCGCCGCGCCGATCCACTCCCGATATCTCAAAGACTACAATGATCGGCGCTTCGCGCTTTCATGGGGTGGCTAGAACAACTCCAGGAAACGTGCATGGCGTTTCCCGCCTGGTTCGGCTTTTCTGCGACGCCAAGTGGTTTCACCTCGCCACTGATGCTCCGGCACGTTTTAGCGCCAAGGGATTTTGAGCTAAGGTGACGCATCACCGATGCGGCATAGAGCATTCTCATGACTGAACGTACCGGCGCCGGAGGCAGCAACACGGCAGTCGCAAGCGATCCTGCCGACGACGATCCTCGCCTGGCATTTATCTATCAGGAGGCAGTGCGAGGCCTCAATCATCAGCAGAATCTCGTCGAGAACATGAACGCGCGCGCGGGCAGCCTCATCTTCGCCACCGCGTTTGTAAACTCGTTGCTTGGCGCAAGGGCGCTTTCCGACGGGCTCGGGCTCTGGGATTGGATCGCAGTGGCCCTGCTGTTCGGCATCGGCGGACTGATCGTCTTCCTGCTTTGGCCCTATCACAAATACACGTTCCGCTTCGATCCGGAAGAGCTGCTCCATCACTATGTAGATGGCGACAGGCCGCTGAAGATATCGGCCATGCAGCGCGCGCTTGCCCTTCGCATCAAGGCGGACATGGCCAGCAACTGGCGCATCATCCAGCGGCTTCGGGTAGCATTGCAGATCGCGCTGGTTCTTTTGTTGTTCGATATCCTCGCCTGGCTTTTCGCCGTCGCCGGCGTTTGACACGCACGATTTTGGGCCGAAGGCTATTTCCATCCCCAGCGGATTGCCCGGCAGCCCGACACTAAGGCATCAGCACGACCTTGCCGATCGAGCGGTGCTCTTCGAGCAGGCGATGCGCCTCGCCGGCTTGGTCGAGCGGAAAGCGCCCGCCAGTCGTGACGACAATGTCGCCGCTGGCAGCCAGATCGAAAAGCTCCGAAAGGCTCGCTCTCAGCACTCCAGGGGACAGCAGCGGGAGCAGCGCGAAGCCCTTCAACGACTGATTCCTGCCGATCATCGCCTCAAGCCGGGCAACGCCAAGCGCATAGCGGCCAAGTGCTGCAAACACGAGCTCGCCACCGGGCGCCAGGATATCGAGGAAGTCCCCGGTCATCGCTCCGCCGACGGTGTCATAGATCGTATCGAGACCACCCTGCGCGGCGTCTCTGGTTTCGGCCACCCAGTCTCCGGAATGACGATCGATGGCGATGTCGGCACCATGCGACATGGCGACGTCGAGCTTGGCCTTGCCGCCGGCGAGCCCAATGACCCGGCGCGCGCCTTGGCGCTTCGCCAACTGGACGAGCAGCGAACCGACCCCGCCCGCGGCGGCGGGAACCAAAACCGTCCTGTTCGCCGGCGGACTTTGCCGCAACAGATGAAAGGCGGTCAGCCCCTGCACCATCAACGCCGTCGCCTCCTCGAACGAAAGCGGATCCGGCAGGGGCACTGCCAAGCCTGCGTCGATCGTCACATACTCGGCATAGCCGCCAAAGGGGCGTGTCGAGGCAAACAAAGGCGCCGCGATCCGGGTCCCGACCAGCGTATCGTCCGCCCCTTGCCCGACGGCCTCCACGACCCCCGCCGCCTCGACGCCGGGAACCATCGGCAATTGCGGCGTGACCGCATAACGATCCGCGCGCATCAGCACCTCGAAGAAGTTGATGCCGGCGGCATGAACGCGGATCAGCACCTCGCCGGCCTGCGGCTCCGGTGTCGGCAGGTCGACAGTCTCCAGCACCTCGGGGCCGCCGAAACGGCTGAATTGTGCGGCTTTCATGGCAAACTCCGATCGCTATGGCATCGGCCGCGGTTTGCCACTATCTGCGAGACCTCGACTACACACTCATTTGTCCCCTGCTGACCAGGTGGTGACCATGGCGGGAATAACCAAGAGACTGCCGATGCTGCCGGCGGAGCGCGCCCTGAAAGTGATCGCAGGGCGCTGGAAGGCGGTCATCCTCTACCATCTCTTCGACGGCCCAAGGCGGCTGACCGCACTCAAGGCGCTGATGCCGGGCATCACCCAGAAAGTGCTGATCCAGCAGCTCCGCGAAATGGAGGAGCACGGTCTCGTCAGCCGCGAAATCTTCGCCGAAGTTCCGTCGCGCGTCGAATATTCCGCCACGCCGCTCGGCCTCAGCCTCGAGCCCATCCTGCTGGCGCTGTGCCAATGGGGCCAGCACCACGCCGACGAACTGAACGAAAAGCAGCGCCTTGCCGACTGCGTCATCCGGCCACGACCAGGGCGGGACGAGCAAGCAGCCTTTCGCAATTGAAAAGGGCGGCGCAAGCGCCGCCCCACATCCTTGGGAGGATGATTTCGAGGCGGTCAGGCCGCCTTGATTTCCTCGTCTATGGCGTCGGCCTGGCGCGCGGTCTTGAGCGCCTTGGCCCACCAGGCGACGTCGTTGACGAGCGCGGTCGCGGCCTGGTTCAGGTGCTCGATCTCCTCGAGCTTCTTCTCGCCCTGGCGCACCGCGAGGAAATCGCCCCAGGCGATATGGACGGCCGACTTGACCGGCGCCATCTGCAATTCGACCGCGTGGAGGCGCAGCTGCTCGACAGCGCGGGCACCGCCGACGCTGCCATAGCCGACGAAGCCGGCCGGCTTCTTGTTCCATTCATTGGCGGCGTAGTCGATGGCGTTCTTCAGCACGGCCGTCGGGCCGTGATTGTACTCGGCGGCGGTGAAGATGAAGCCGTCATATTCGGCGACCTTCTTCTGCCAGCGCTGCGCCACCTCGTTGGTCGATGGCACCCAGGCGGAGGATGCGACCTCGTCGAAGAAGGGCATCGGGAAATCGCGCAGGTCAACGACATCGACCTCGATATCGGCATGCGATTTGGCGATCTTGGCGATCCATTGGGTGGGCACGTCGGCGAAGCGCGCGGCGCGTGTCGAACCGACGATGATGGCGATCTTGGGTTTGGACATAGGGGCTCTCCTGGTAAGCAATTCCTGGGCAGGTAAGACTGGTATCGTTTGGATACCGGGGCTATATGAGTTCCTGTCAACTTCATGCGCAAGGAGGCACCTTTTTGTTACTGAGGAACCCGCACAACACCGAAGACTGCCGTGCCGTTTCGGAAATCCTGCAGCGCGTCGGCGACAAGTGGACCGTGCTCGTCGTCGGCAAGCTCGGCGACGGACCGCTGCGCTTCAATGAGCTGCGCGCGGCTGTCGGCGGCATCTCGCAGAAGATGCTGACCACCACCTTGCGAGGGCTGGAACGTGACGGTTTCGTCACCCGCACCGTGTTCCCGACCATTCCGCCGCGCGTCGACTACGAGCTGACCGAACTCGGCCATGAACTGCTGGTCCCCGTCAGCGCGCTCGGCGAATGGGCGCGCAGGAACACCACGCGCGTGCGGGCCGCGCGTGCGAAATTCGATGGCCTGCATGGCTGAAATTCTACAGTCGTTCAGCAATCATTGACTGATTGTCTTCGTGCCTGCACCGCCGCCGCAGGGCTGAAAGACAGTTTCACAGCGGTCCCAGGCTTTAGTTTTCGGCTGGAACGGCCTTCGGCTTGCCCTCGCCGTCCAGCGCCACCATGACGAAATCGGCGTGCGTGACCTTTTCCATCAGGTCGGAGAGATAGCGCTGCGCCCAGGCCTCGACCTTGAGCGTGATCGAGGTGCGTCCGACGCGCTCGACATGGGTGTAGATGCACAGCGTGTCGCCGATCTTCATCGGCTTGGCGAAGGACATCTCCTTGACCGCCGCCGTCACCACGCGGCCCTTGGCGCGCTCGGCGGCGCGGATGCCGCAGGCCAGGTCCATCTGCGCCATCACCCAGCCGCCGAAAATGTCGCCGGCGGCATTGGCGTCCGAAGGCATGGCCAGCGTGCGCAGCGTCAGATCGCCGATCGGCCGCCCGTCCGCGTAATGCACCATGCGAGTTATCCCCAGAGATTGACTGCCCTGATCCCGTATCGTCAAGGCGCCAACGCGTCAACGCGAGACGATCGCGATCCACGGCTCGGACCTTCATTTCGAGTCCCCCCGCAAGGGCTCGCGGCCTTCTATAAATAGCGCTCGAGGTTCGCTCGAATGCGATCGAGAACAGTATGCCCGGAAACGTCGGGGACGAACGTCTTGCCGGTGATGGCCTCGTAAGCCTGCGCATAGACTTTGGAGGCCTGTTCGACGATCTCATCCGGGATTTCCGGAATAGGCTCCCTGTAGGGATCGCAGCGCGCCGTCACCCACGACCGGATGAAATCCTTGTCGAAACTCTCCGGCCGAGTGCCGTTCGCCAGGGCCTGTTCGTAACTCCCGGCGATCCAGTACCGGCTGCTGTCGGGCGTGTGGATTTCGTCCGCCAGGATGATCGTCCTGTTTTGGTCGATGCCGAATTCGTATTTCGTGTCGGCGAGGATCAGGCCGCGTTCGGCGGCACGCGCCTGGCCGCGGGCGAACAGGTTCAAGGCGTAATCCGAGACGGTGTCCCACTGCGCCTGGGTGAGCAGGCCCTGTTCGATGATCTCGGTCCTGGACAGCGGCTCGTCATGGCCGCCATGCGCGGCCTTGCTGGTCGGCGTGATGATCGGTTCGGCCAGCTTCTCATTGTCGCGCAGGCCGTCCGGCAGCCGCATGCCATACATGTCCCGTTCGCCGCGACGATAGCGGGTCAGGATCGAGGTGCTGGTGGTGCCCGCCAGATAGCCGCGCACGACGATCTCGACCGGCAGGATGTCGAGCCTGGTGCCGACGACGACATTCGGGTCGGGATATTCGAGAACATGGTTCGGGCAGATATCGGCGGTTTCCTCGAACCAGTACCGCGCCGTCTGCGTCAGGACCTCGCCCTTGAACGGGATCGAGGTCAGGATGGTGTCGAAGGCGCTGAGGCGGTCTGTGGCGATGATGATGCGCCTCCCGTCCGGGAGGTCGTAATTCTCGCGGACCTTGCCCTTGTAGTGACCCGGCAGTTCGGGAATGAAAGCATCCGACAGGACGCGCATGGGATCTCCTGCCTTGCGCAGATTGGCCGATGTCCTCGCATAAGCTGTCGACCCCATGCGTATCAAGCGGGATTGTTAAGGGTTCCCCGCAACTGGATCCGGCATCGCGGTCGCTTTTTTCACAACGCATGCCGGAAGGCCCAGCGACGCGGCAAGCCCGCCCCGTCTAGGCTGCGGCCAGATTTCCGGAGCCGGCCATACCCATCATGCAGACCTACGACTTCATCATCGTCGGCTCCGGCTCGGCCGGTTCGGTGCTCGCCGATAAATTGTCGGCCTCGGGCCGCTTTTCGGTGCTTGTGCTCGAAGCCGGCGGCAGCGATCGCCGCTTCTACGTGCAGATGCCGCTCGGCTACGGCAAGACCTTCTTCGATCCCACGGTCAACTGGAACTACAAGACCGAGCCGGATCCCGGTCTAGGCGGCAATGTCGACCACTGGCCGCGCGGCAAGTTGCTTGGCGGGTCCAGCTCGATCAACGCCATGGTGTGGATCCGCGGCGCGCGCGAGGATTTCGACGACTGGCGCGACGCGGGCAATCCCGGCTGGGGCTATGACGACCTGCTGCCGGCCTTCAAGGCGCTGGAGGACAATGAAGCCGGGGCCGATAGATGGCGTGGCAGAGGTGGCCCGCTGCACATCAGCGATACGTCTGATGCCGTCCACCCGCTGACGAAGCGCTACCTCGCCGCCGGCCAGCAGGCCGGACTGCCGTTCAACTCCGATTTCAATGGCGCTGCCCAGGAAGGCGTCGGCGTCTACCAGATCTCGACCCGCAACGGCCGCCGCATGTCGGCCGCGCGCGCCTTCCTGCGCCCGGCGATGAAGCGCGCAAACGTCCGTGTCGAGACCAACGCGCTGGCAAGCCGCATCCTGTTCGAAGGCAAGCGTGCCGTCGGGGTCGAATATTTACAGAACGGCCAGACGAAAACGGCCCGCGCGGGCCGCGAAATCATCCTGTCCGCCGGCTCGATCAACTCGCCACAGCTTCTGCAACTCTCCGGCGTCGGTCCGGCGGCGCTGCTCCACGGGCTGGGCATCCCGGTCATTCACGCCAACGAGAATGTCGGCGCCAATCTGCAGGACCATGTCGGCATCAACTACACCTTCAAGGGCAGGCTGCCGACGCTGAACCAGATCCTGCGTCCCTGGTGGGGCAAGCTCATGGTCGGCATGCAGTACATCCTGACGCGTTCCGGCCCGCTGTCGCTGTCGATGAACCACGGCGGTGGCTTCTTCCGCACCGACCCGGCCTTTTCGCGCCCCAACATGCAGCTCTATTTCCAGGCGTTTTCGACCGTCATCCCGAAGAGTGGCGAGCGCCCGATCCTGACGCCGGACCCTTGGCCTGGCTTCTCCATCGGCTTGTCCAACTGCCGCCCGTCGAGCCGCGGCGAGATCATGATCCGCTCCAGCAATCCGTTGGACCATCCCAAGATCGCCGCCAACGCCTATTCGACCAATGCCGATGTCGAGGAGATGCTGGCGGCGGTGAAATTCGTGCGCAAGATCGCCTCGATGCCGGCTATGGCCGAGATCATCGCGGAGGAGGTTTTGCCAGGCCCATCAATCACTTCGGACGCCGACCTGATCACGGATTTCAGGAAACGCTCCGGCACCGTCTATCATCCGGTTTCGACCTGCCGCATGGGACCCGATCCCGCGCGCGCCGTGGTCGATCCGCGGCTCAAGGTACATGGGTTAGAAGGCTTGCGCGTGATCGACGCCTCGATCTTTCCCGACAACATAACCGGCAACACCAACGCCGCCTCGATCCTGACCGGATGGAAAGGCGCCGAACTGGTTCTGGAGGACCAAGAATGAAGATCACCGACGTCAAGACCTGGGTTGTCGGCAATCCGCCGCCCGGCATCGGCGGCAAGTATTTCATCTTCGTCAAGCTTACCACCGATGGCGGTGTGGTGGGTTACGGCGAGGCCTACAACGCCACCTTCTCCGCCCATGTCACGGCCAGGATGGTCAAGGACATGGCCGAGCGCTATCTCGTCGGCCGCGATCCGCACGACATCGAGAATTTCTTTCGCCGCGCCTATTCCTCCGGCTTCACGCAGCGGCCAGACGTGTCCGGCATGGGCTGCTTCTCGGCGCTGGAAATGGCCTGCTGGGACATTATTGGCAAGGAAGCGGACAAACCCGTCTACAAGCTGCTCGGGGGCCAGGTGCACGAGACGCTGCGCTCCTACACTTACCTCTATCCGCATACCGGCAGCGTCCATTCCGAGGACGCCCCGGACGGCAGGAATGTCTACAACGACCCCGAAATGGCGGCGGCCTGCGCGCTCGAATATGTCGAGCAGGGCTTCAATGCCGTCAAGCTCGACCCGGCCGGTCCCTACACCGCCTTTGACGGCCACCAGCCGCGCCTGCTCGACATCGACGTCTCGACCCGCATGATCAAGGCGATCCGCGAGGCGGTCGGCACGCGTGCCGACATATTGTTCGGCACGCACGGCCAGTTCACCGCCTCCGGCGCCCTGCGCCTGGCGCGCGCCATCGAGCCCTATGACCCCTTGTGGTTCGAGGAGCCGGTGCCGCCCGACATGCCCGAAGTGATGGCACAAGTTGCCCGCGCGACCTCGATCCCGATCGCCACCGGCGAGCGCCTGACGACCAAGTTCGAATTCGCCCGCGTCATCGAGAACCGCGCCGCGACCATATTGCAGCCGGATCTTGGCCGCTCCGGCGGGATTCTGGAAACCAAGAAGATCGCCGCCATGGCCGAGGCCTACCACATCCAGATCGCGCCGCATTGCTATTGCGGACCGATCGTCGGCGCCGCCAACATCCAGCTGGCGGTGACGCTGCCCAACTTCCTGATCCTGGAATCGCTGAAGCAGTGGGACGGTTTCCACGCCACGTTGCTCAAGAAGAAGATCGAGTGGCAGGACGGCAACGTCATCCCGTCAAAGGAGCCCGGCCTCGGCGTCGAACTCAACGAAGACGTCTGCGACGCCCATCCGTACACCGGCAAGGACCTGCATTTGCAGATGATGCAAACGCCGTTGATGCCGTGAGCGAACGCTACGCCTTCATCGGCCTTGGTCATCTCGGCGGCAAGCTAGCCGCCAGCCTGGTCCGAAATGGTTTTGCTGTCACCGTGTTCGACCGCGACCCGGCCGCTATCGAGCGCCTCGTGGCGCTCGGCGCTATCGCTGCCGGCAGCCCCGCCGAGGCGGCTGAGCGGGCGGGCAATGCCATCACCTGCCTGCCATCGCCGAGGGTCAGTGAGGCGGTACTCGCCGGTCCTGATGGACTGCTCAACGGCCTCCCCGCCGGCGGCACCTGGATTGAGATGTCGACCAATGGCCGCGACGAGATCGTGCGCCTCGCGGGCCTTGCCTCGGCCAGGGTAATCGAGACCTTGGAATGCCCGGTCACCGGTGGCGTGCATCTGGCGGCGGCCGGGAAAATCACCGCGCTGGTCGGTGGCGATGCCGATCTTTACGGGCGTCATCGCCCTGCCATCGATGCGATGTGCGCGAAGTCGTTCCTGATGGGCCCGATCGGCTCGGCGGCGGTGATCAAGGTCATCACCAACATGCTGGCCTTCATCCATCTCGTCGCCGCCGGTGAGGCGCTGATGCTGGCCAGGCAAGGCGGGCTCGACCTCGCCCAAGCCTATCACGCCATCGTTGCCTCCTCCGGCAACAGCTTCGTCCACGAAACCGAAAGCCAACTCATCCTGAACGGCTCCTACGACATCGGCTTCACCATGGACCTGGCGCTGAAGGACCTCGGCTTCGCGCTGGGCATGGGTCGGGATTTCGGTGTGCCGGTGGAACTGGCATCGCGCGTCAATGCGATTTTCGAGCAGGGCAAGGCGGCTTACGGCGGCGGCGCCTGGTCGACCCAGATCGTCAAATTGCTCGAGGACGCTGTCGGCGCCGACCTGCGCGCGCCCGGTTTTCCGTCCAAACTGGAAATCTGAATCCGGGAAACTTGAAGCGGTTTCAAAAGGTTGAGCGCTCATCTGGAATCAGGACCGGAGCGACCTGAATCAAAGCCGCAACGTCTTGATTCAATATCTGAGCGTCAGAGCGCCGGGCAGGATCTCGAAGGTCGCTGGTATGCGCCCGGGCGACTCGCCGTCGATGTCGACCAGCGCGCCGTTCTTTTCCACGTCGCCGAGCGGTTCGACAACCACTTTCTTGCCGCGCAGGATGGTGATGGCCGGATGGTTGCGATGCCTGCCGCCATAGAGCAGGCGGATATCCCAGATCAGCTTCAGCTTGCTGGCAGCCCGAAGGATGACGATGTCGAATTGGCCGTCGGTCAGTTCGGCGTCCGGCGCGATCATCATGCCGCCGCCGAAGAATTTGCCATTGGCTACCGCGACCAGCGCCATGCGCGCCTCGACCGGCGCGCCGTCATCGACTGAAATCGTTACATCCTGGAACCGGTAGCGGGCGAATTCGACCACGGTGCGGCACAGGAACAGCGTCTTGGCCGCAACCTTGCCCTTGCGCTTGTCGGCGTTGACGGCGCGATCGGTAGCGCCCGAGAGCCCCAGGCTCGCAATGTTGACGAAGTGCCGGGCGGCCAGCGCGCCATGGTCGTCGATATAGCAGATGCGCCCTGCATCGACCGCCCTGCCCTTCGCCTCGGCGATCCGCTTCAGCGTCGCGTCCACCTCCTTCGGCAGGCCGAGCCCGCGCGCGAAATCGATACCCGTGCCGCACGGCAGCAGACCGAGTTCGGACGCGCGGCCGTTTTCCTTGGACGCCTGCAACAGGCCGTCGGCCACCTCGCTGGCCGTGCCGTCGCCACCGGCCGCGATCACCAGGTCGAACCCGTTTGCCGCGAGGTCGAGCGCCAGCCTTTCGGCATCGCCTTCGGCCTGCGTTTCGCGCAGTTCGAAATCGCCGAAGTGATTTTTCAACGAAGCGGCGACCTCGGACCAGTGCCGTTTCAGCCAGCCGCCGCCGGCAATCGGATTGAGCACCACCCCGACCTTCAATGCGCATCCCTCCCCGCAAGGCGCCAGGCACGCACTGCCCGATCCTTTGCCGGCATTGAAGCCCGCGCCCGTCGGCTGAGCAATAGGCGCTCTCGGTTCGCGTGCCGAAAAAGCAGGGCAGGCTGTCCAAGGCCTTGGAGGGCGAAATTCCGAGACTTCTGGCAATGGTCCCCGATAATCCCGCTATCCACAGGCCTGCGGGCATTCCCCAACATCCTTGGCCGGCGTAAGTTTAACCCATCTCAGGCGGCTACCGATCGCCCAGCCGAAAGGCGAAGGTGAAAGGCGGATTTCCTGAGGCCCGTACGGCCCGAAGCGAGAGCAGGCTCGCCTGCTTCGAGGGACGGAAGCCGAGACCTACGGGGCCGCGGAAAGCGTGCCAACGCCGACGGCGGACCGATGCTGCCATGAAGGACGGCAAAAACCTTCGATGGCCGCAGGGCAAAGCCCGCAAGGGTGGAGACCGGCGTGGTCTGGAACGGGCGCGGCCTTCGGGCGGCGACTGGCAGGACCGTCAAAATCAAGGCCGGCTTGGTGCGACGACTTTAGGGGAGTTGCTGCCGTGACCGTGTCCTGGTCTGACAGGGAGGCGCTGGGAGAAATCCCGGCGCCGACTGTCTTTTTCCCTCCCGCTCAAGCGCCTTCCCGGCGAAGTTGCGGGCGCCGCTTCACCGCGCGCCAAAATCGGTTAGTATCGCCGTGTCAGAGTCCGTTTGCGTTTGCAGGCGGGTTCGCTGAAGGGGGATACTTCATGACATTGATCCAGAAGCTTGCCGCCGCCATGGCCTGACCGGCCATGGTCCTGTTTCGCTTCATGAAGCGTATCATCAGGACGATCCTCTGGCTGATCGTCATCATTGTCCTGATCCCGATCGCCGGGCTGGCCTACGGTTTCCTGACGACGCCGTCGCTGGACAAGACACCGTTGCCGGGTATCGCCGAAGGTGCACCGCCGCCGGCGCTCGCCGCCAGGGTGCGCGCCGAAATCCCCGGCTACCAGCGACCTGAGGAATCGACCTTCCTCACCTACCCGGAATGGGCCATCGTCTATGCCGCGCGCGAATATGCCGGCTTCGTCGCCAAGGACCAGCCGAGCGGCTTTCCCTATTTCGCCTATGTCGGCCGCTTCTGGCAGGACTACGCCATGGTGATCCGCGCCAGCTCCGCCTACAAGTTCAACTACGCCAACCACCAGATGCCGGTCGTCATCGGCACCAGCCACACGATCGAGCATGCCGTGCAATGGGCTTATGAAAACACGGTCGGCCGCATCACCGAGGCGATTGCGGGCAGGCGCACGGCGACTGACATCTACCAGGGCAAGGTGGCGGCCGAATACGCCGCCTTCCTCGACCAGGGGCCGTGGTACCAGTTTCCCTATGCCGAGAAGCGCGCCGGGCTTTTCGCGGTCCAGCCGGCGCCGGGCGACAGCGCCGTGCGCTCCAGCGAACGAAAGCTTGCCTTCGGCCTCGCCGACACGATCAAGCAGTTCTATGCCAGCCTGATCAGGCAGGCACTCGCGGCAACGTCCGATCCGGCCTTGCTCGACATCCACGTCTGGGCCAAGGGACCGGTCGGCGAAGCGACGCGCAACGAAGCCGACACCTTGCTCGAACGCGACTACGGCCCCGACGGCACCGTTTTCGTCACCAAGCGCTACCAGATGTTCACCGACATGATTCCGCGCCTGATCGACAAGGGCGTCTCATTCGTCGAGATCGGCGGCAACGACGAGATCATGATCACCGTGCTCTCCACGGATTCGATCGCCGTCCCCGAAGGCATGCGCATCCTGTTCAGCTATCCGCTGCCGGCCGATCCATCGACACGCCGCACCGGCATGGTCGTAGCCGTACCCAGGCTGCATCTGGTATTGCCGGCGCTGATCAAGTCAGGCGCCAGGCTGGAGCACGTCTACGACTACTGAGGCCTTTCGGCCACGCTGCGCGGAGAACGGCCGTGTCGAGCGCCACGCCACGCTCATTTCACAATCGCGGCCAAATCCCGCCTTGTTCGCGCGCGATGGACTGTCGCATGTCGCCCAAAGCGTGCCCGCGGGCTCCGCTCAGGGACCGGTTTGGACAGCGACATGCACCTGAATGGGCTGCCGAGGGGCACATCGAGGGGACGAGACCGTGATCAAGACCGCCCTTGTCGCCATGACCATCGTCGGCTGCGACTGCGACGCCAAGCTTTGCGAATATATCGGCGAGACGCCGGCCAAGTGGTCGACCATCGCCGAGTGCGAAGCGGCGATGAAGAGCCAGATGCTGCACGAGCGCAATTTCAACTATCCGCTCGTCTCTGGCATCTGCCGCGCGAAAGGTTCCGCGTCCTCCTCGCAACTGGCCGCGACCGCTTCGCGCCCGGAGCTGAGGCCCGCCAGCCGCGCCGTTGAACCGACGCTGCCGCCCGAGCTGAGCCACAGGCCGACGGTCCCGGTCGGCTCGCCGACGACGGCGATGGAAGCGGCCGCCGCGCGGCCGGTCGCCTATGAACAGGTGGTCGATGGCGGCACCGGCGTGCTCTATCGTACGAAAAACGGCTATGCCGTCGTCAAGACCGATCTTGGCCGCGCTGTATCGGCGACCGCCGACATGGCCAAGCGGTCAGCCAACTGGCTGGCTGGCCTGGTGCCGAGCAAGCTGTAGGGACGAAACTTTCTTCACCGGCGTCACCATCCCGGTCTGTCATCAACGGTCGCCGCCACCTTGGACCTGAAGAGACAAGACTCGCGCAAAGGTTGCAAACCGGATGGGGATGCAGCATTGTGTCGACCGCAACGATGAAGGGGGGCCTTCCATGAAACCAGCGGTTCGAACTGCGGCAGCCTTGATGCTGGCGCTTGCTCCGGGATCGGTCGGCGCGCAAGGCGTGGATCCGGGTGACGACAAGGGGATCATCTTCGCTCCGGGCGATCCCGACATGGCGGCGGCGACCGCGCAGGCGCTCGCCGGCCTCGATGAATTCCTGGCACTGTCCGAAATGCCTCCCTCCGGCACAGGTAGGTTCAAGTTGAAGGTCAAGGTGCGGGATGGGCATGTCACCGAGCACTTCTGGGTCATACCGTTCCGCCGTGCCGGGACAGGGTTTGTCGGCATATTGGCCAATGAGCCGGAGGCAGTGCACAACGTCGTGCTCGGCCAGAACATAGAATTCACCAGGGACGACATTTCCGACTGGGGATATACGCGGGACGGCCATCAGGTCGGCAGCTTCACGATCTGCGTGATGTTCAAGCGAATGTCGAAAGAAGAGGCGGACAACATGCGCGAAAAGTACGGCTTCGATTGCTGACGGGAACGCCGGCTGATCAAGCCGCTTCGTCCCTGGCGCCGATCTTGCGCACCAGCGCTGCCGTCGCCAGCATCGCGCCCATATCCGATATCATCGGCGCGACATGGGTCTGGTAGTCCAGTGGCACCGAAATGGCGGGCAATTCGAAGAAATTCTTCGCCTGCGGCAGGAGCAGAAAACCGTCGCTGCCGTTGAGGGCCACGCGCGCCGGTTCCTCCGGCCAGGTTTCGCCCAGCCATTTCAGCGCTTGCGCCAACCGGCCGCTCACCAATGGCTGCGCCGCCTCGGCATTGTCGGTGCGGAACTCATAGGCGGCATCGAGTTCCGGCACGCCGGATGACAGTTCCTGCATCTTGCTGGCGAACATGCCACGGAAGAAGCCGACGACGGCATTGGTCCGCCGCGTCGCCACCAGGATTCCCGGCAACGGTTCAATGGCTTCGAAGGCGACGATCACGCCTTTGAAAGCCGTCGATGAGCCCTTGCCTGTCCCTTCCCGCAGTTCCGCTTCGTAGAGCTCGAACGAAAACTCTTCGTAGCGGCCGGAAACGACATCGTCGAACGACTCCCGGTTGAACGGCCCGACCGCCTCGCGCGGCAGCCGGTCGAAGGAATTTGGCCGCCCGCCATGCGCGTAGCGCACGTCGCGGATGAAGCCGAAGATGATGGGCAGCAGTGTTTGGCGAAATGATTGCTGCAGCCGCGTCGCCGGCTTCATCGCCTGGAAATAAAGCAGGATCGAAGCTGCGAAACCGACGACATAGAGGAACACATGCGGCGTCGAGAACCATTGCTCGTTGGGATCGGCGACCTTGTTGAACAGCCAGGCGATCAGCACCACCGTCGCCAGCACCAAACCGACCAACAGCGGCACCCGCCAGCGTACCTGCCGCACCACGGAGGCCCGCGCCGCTTCATAAGCCTCGATGTTTTTCCGGATGCCGGCAACCACGGCGTCGCCAGGCATGAAATCCGCTGTTTCCACCGCCACCCCCGCTTGCCTGGACCGGTTCATGATAGCCGGTTTTGTCTGAAGTATCGACTGTAGCGCCTCTTCAACAGATGCTTGCGCCGCCTCTTCATTCGCCAATCATCAGCGCTTGGAAAAGCGCCGACATGGCGATCTTGGCCAATGTCCACCACCTGTAGTTACGGAAAGACAGCGCTCAACCGCCTTTGCACCTTGTCACGCATGCGGCCCTCCAATCCTTCCACCGGCGCCAGCCGCTCATGATCCCCGGCGCGCAGCCGCACAAAGGGATGTATCCGGTAGGAAATGACTGACCCCCGCGTTCCCGCATCGGCGCTGACGTCGGCGACAAGAATCCCGCCAATGCGTCCCGGCCAAGGCTGGCGGATAAGGGCGGTTCCGAGGAAATCGCCAAGTCCATAGGCGACAATCGTATCGCCGATCCGCTCCACCGGCTGCACGACATGGGCGTGGTGGCCGGCGATCAGCCCGACGCCCTGCCCTGCCAGGCGCCTCGCCAGTCTCCGCGTTTCGGCGCGCGGAAAGTGGCGGAACTCCCAATCCCAATGCGGCACGGCGCAGAGGAGATCGAACCCGTCACCTCGCAGGTGGGCAATATCGCCGGCCATCGAAACGCGGCCGGCGAACAGGTCCTCGCCCGCATTGCGCCACAGCGTGAAGGCGGCGAACCCGACAGTCAGCGGCCCGACTTCGACAGGCTGCACCGGGCTGTTGCCGGCGAGGCCAATAGTGCCGATACCGAGCCGCTTCAGCGCCGCCACGGTCTCATCGAAACCGGCGACGCCCTGGTCGAGCACATGGTTGTTGGCCAGCGACAGCACCAGTCTTTCACGCGAGATGCCGACTGCCGCCAACGCGTCGCCGAGAAAGCGCTCGCTCATCGCGTGATGTGTGCCGAGCCTGGTGCCGAGCACGGCGCTTGGCTTGTCCACGATCGGGCTTTCGCAATTGCCGATCACCAGGTCGGCCGCGCCAAGCAGCGTCGTGATCACCGGATCACAGTCGGGCGCGCTGCGGTTGGCCACCGCCGAAATGTCACCGACGAAGGCGAGCCGCACCGTCTGCCTCGGTGCCGGATCCATGATTGTCCCGGCCATCGCCGCGAAGCCCTGTGCGTCGCCGGCCAGCGACGGTTTCAGGAATCGCGGCAGCCACGACAGTTTGTAGGAGAGCGGATAGTTCGACACGCGATGTCCAATCGTTTGCCCTGTGTAGACCGTCCGCCGGGCGCGTTGAAGCCAGCCAATGACAATCATGCGTCAGGGCCGGCAGACGCGGCATTGCAAATGCGTGTATGATTGCCAGCACGACGCGCATGGGAGGGGGAAATGACACCATTGGCAAGTCTGCTGGCATTGGCACTTGCTCTGGTTCTGCCGATGTCTTCGGCCCAGGCCGCCATGCCCGAAGCCGCGACCGCTCTGTTCGAGGCCAAAACCGTGACCGCGCGCGACACGGCGCTCTCGACGCTGGAGACCGCCGCAGCCAAAGATGCAGCATCAGCCTATGCCGCCGGCGCCGGCGAATTCTTCAGCGCGCTGGAATTGCTGGCCAGCGGCCTGCACCGCCACGGCTTCGAGAGCCCGCGATCCTTCATGCTGCCGCTGATGCGGCTGCCTGTGCCGGAAAACCCGAACCCCGAACCGCTGACCTACGAACAGTTCCGCGTCATATTGGTCGCCTTCCGCAACCGGCTCGAGAAATCCGCAGCCACGCTGGGCTCGGTGCCTGCCGATGCCGATATCGGCATTGTCATCGACCTCACCCAGGTCGGTATCGACCTCGACGAGGACGGCACGATCGCGCCGGACGAAAGCATGGCCGCCATAATGGCCTCGCTGTCGCGCGGCGTGGCGCCCGACGATGCCGCGCCTGCGCTCACCTTCCGCTTCGACCGCGCCGACGGTTATTGGCTGCAGGGCTATGCCGAGTTCCTGATGGCGCAGGCCGATTTCTGGCTGGCGCATGATTTCAGGAGCACGTTCGACGGTTCCTTCCACATGCTCTTCCCGCGCGCAAAACTGCCGTTGCAGGACATCCTCGTTCCGCCGGCTGGCGACATGGGCAGCAGCATCTTCTCCTCGGAATGGCGCATCGCCGATTTCATCTCGCTGGTGCATCTTGTCAACTGGCCGGTGGTCGAGCCCGAGCGGCGGCAGGCGGCGCGCCGTCACCTGCTGGAGATGATCCGGCTGTCGCGCGAGGACTGGAAGGCGATCCGCGCCGAGACCGACAATGACCGCGAATGGCTGCCGGGACCGCAACAGAAGGGCGAAAACCCGCTCACCGGCCTCGAAGTCGGAGAGCAGCAGGTCGCGGCCTGGCTCGCCACCTTGACCATGGCCGAGGACCTGCTCGAAGGCCGCGTGCTGCTGCCGCATTTCCGCATCACCGGCAAGGGCATCAACATGAAGCGCTTCTTCGACGAGCCGAAACCCTTCGACCTGGTGCTGTCGATCACCGGCCCGGCCATCGCGCCCTATCTCGAAAGCGGCAGGATCCTGACCAGCGACGATTTCGACCAGATCCAGAGCGAGTTCGGCGGCGGTGGCTTCCTGACGTTTGCGCTGTGGTTCAACTGAGGGCCCAAGAGGGCTGCGTTCCTGGGCGGTCAGCGCCAGCCCCCCACCCGGACCTGCGGTCCAACCTCCCCACAAGGGGGAGGCAGAAGCTCCATTGCAAACCCTAGAAAATCGCGCCTTGGTACAGCACCGCTTCCGCCTCCTCCGGCGCGAACCGCCGCGCCAACACGGTGGCCGATCAATGGTCGCCGCGAAACCGCGGTACGGGCCGGTTATCTGCTGCGGGCGGATAGCAGTTTTGGGGCGACGCACTGGGCCTTCTCGGGAGTACGGAATGACACGCGCCACCGTCGCGGCCCCGCTGAAACGGCCATTCGCTTCAATTAGCAAGAGCTGTTTTGCTTGACTCGGCCGTTAAAAGCAGGCAGCAAAATACTCTTGGAAGGGCTGCAATACCGCGTTCATGGTCGTGGACGAGCCTTTTTTGGCACAAAGTCCACGTCTCTCGGTTGGTTTTGAGAGGGATTGGTTAACCAACTTTGTCCATATTTTGAAGCAATCGGCAACCAAAGACAGGCGCGGCAAACGCGTCGGGGACCACCTGGGATCACTCACAGAATGGTCGTCGCGGCTATCACAGCCGCGGACGTGGGAGCCGATTGGAGCAAGATTGGTTGAATGGCGTTCTTGAGTAAGAAAATTGTCGGGGACAGGCGTTGGGACGGCGAAGCTGCCGACAACGCGTCACGTGCCTCATCCTTCAACTCTAAGCGGATCGTCCGCTGGGTCGCGGTGCCCGGCGTCAGCGCTGCCGTTGGCCTGTGGCTGGTCGGGACAATGGCTGGTCTGAGCTCCGTCGGCGCTTCGCTGTCGTCGACGTCGAGCGTCCTGCCGCAGAGGCTGGCCATGCCGGGCTCGCTCGCTCTTGCCGATCCGCTGAAACAGCATTTCCTGATGCCCGCTGCGCCATTCGCACTGGCCAACGCCGATGGCGGCACGCAGGCGCTGCAGAACCACGCCGTGCAATGCGGCTCCGGATGCTTCAGGCTGGCCGCGCTCGCTCCTCGAGCGGAAAAGTCGGCGCGCCTCGTGGCCGCGTCCACGGCACACCCGGTCCCGGTCGCCAAGACGACCTCGCAGGAGCGCTTCGAGCGCATGGAAGCATCTCTCTCGCCAAGCAAGCTCGCCGCCGCCTTCGCCAACGCGGCCAAGCCCGTGGCCACGGCCGGCGCACCCGCCCGTCCTATCATCTCGACCTCCGCTCCACAGGTCGCCGAGGCATCGCTGGTGCCGGGCGCCAAGCTCGTCGCCAGCCTGTCTGAAGACTTGCCGGCACCCGCGGCGGAGCGCTTCGCCCGGATCGACACCGGCTCGGTGGTTGTCCAGACAGCGCCGCAGCCGATGCATTTTGCCCAGCCGGATGCCGGCACGCCGGACAATTCGCAACTGGCCCTCGCGCTTGCCCGCTCGCTGCCTGTCGAGGACGAGGCATTCGCCTCGCCATTGCCGATGACGGACTCTTCGGCCGATGTCGCGGTTTCGCCTGTCGAAACCCAGCAGGAACAGCCGGGCGATGCCGCGGCCTTGCCCGACGCGCTCACCGATGACGTGCCGCTGCCGACCCGTCGGCCGCAATTCGACGCGCCGGAGCCGTTGAAGTCCGTGGAGCAGGAAAAGCCGACTCAACAGCCCAAGGTCGTGCAGCAGAAGCCGGCACCTCAGACAAAGCCGGTCCAGCAAGCCCAGCCGGCAAAGCCGATCCAGCAAGCCCAGCCGGCAAAGCCGGCCCGGCAGGGCCGGCCGGCGGATGGCGGCGACGCGTTGGCCTATGCAAAGCCAGACACGCCTTCGGGCGGCCTCGGCCAGGCGTTCAGGAACCTGTTCAACGCGCCGGGCGGCTCCAGGAGCGGAGCCGGCAGCGGTGTCGCCATCTATGACATCAGCGCCAAGACCGTCTACATGCCCGACGGTTCGAGGCTCGAAGCGCATTCGGGCATCGGCGCCATGGCGGACCAGCCGCGCTATGCCGATCAGAAGAACCGCGGACCGACACCGCCCAACACCTACAATCTGTCCTTGCGCGAGTCGCGCTTTCATGGTGTCGAGGCTTTGCGTCTGACACCCGTCGATGGCCGCAATAAATACAACCGCGACGGGCTGCTGGCCCACACCTACCTGCTTCGGGGCCGCTACGCACAGTCCAGTGGATGCGTCGCCTTCAAGGACTATGCGCGCTTCCTCGCCGCCTTCAAGAAGGGCAAAATCAAGCGCCTCGTCGTGGTGCCGCGCCTGAACGGATCGCCGACACGCGTGGCGGACAACGCACGCGGCGCCTGACCGCAATAGGCAGGCATCACCGGCACTTGCCTCCTCCTGACAGCCTTCTGTCAGGAGCTGCATCTGGAGATGCGCCTCGGCTGATCGCGCTCTTTCCATTTTCGCCAAGACCTCCCATATTCCGGCCATGGTCAAATCCACCGAAAAGAGAACGCCGTCGACGGCGAATGACGACCGCGCCGCGCCCAAGCGGCGCAGCCCGCTGACCGATTTCCTCGACGCCTCGGAACCGCTGCACAAAGGCGGCTTCGCCGAGATGCCGCAGCCCGAACTGTCGGGCACGCCGCTCACCGGTTCGGTCGCGGACTGGGCCGAGCAGATCGAGCAGGAAGCCGAACGCGAAGGGCGCCAGGCCGGCAAGGACGGCGGCAAGTCGCCGAAGCCGTCGAAGAAGATCCCCGAGCGCTCCGCAGCGCCCGGGCGCACGGCGCGTGGCACCTCGATGGGCGGCGCGGCGACAGCCCGCGAGCGCGCGGCGGCCGGCCTCAATCCCGTCGCCGGCCTCGACGTCTCGCTCGAGGAAGCCGAGACGATGACGTCGAGCGGCGTCACCGCGACGGTGGCGGCTCTCTCGGCATTGATTGAATCCGGCAATCCGCTGCACAAGGACGGCGTGCTGTGGACGCCGCACCGGCCTGCCCGGCCGGAAAAGTCCGAGGGCGGGATCATCATCAAGATGGTGTCGGATTTCGAGCCGGCCGGCGACCAGCCGACCGCCATCAAGGACTTGGTCGAGGGCGTCCAAAACAACGACCGCACGCAGGTGCTGCTCGGCGTCACCGGCTCGGGCAAGACCTTCACCATGGCCAAGGTGATCGAGGAGACGCAGCGTCCCGCCTTGATCCTGGCGCCGAACAAGACGCTGGCGGCGCAGCTTTATTCCGAGTTCAAGAAATTCTTCCCGGACAATGCGGTGGAGTATTTCGTCTCCTACTACGACTATTACCAGCCGGAAGCCTACGTTCCGCGCACCGACACCTTCATCGAGAAGGAATCCTCCATCAACGAGCAGATCGACCGCATGCGCCACTCGGCGACGCGCTCGCTGCTCGAACGCGACGACGTCATCATCGTCGCTTCGGTCTCCTGCATCTACGGTATCGGCTCGGTCGAGACCTATACGGCTATGACCTTCCAGATGCAGATCGGCGACCGGCTCGACCAGCGCGCTCTGCTCGCCGACCTCGTCGCCCAGCAATACAAGCGCCAGGACATCAATTTCGTGCGCGGCTCGTTCCGCGTGCGCGGCGACACGATCGAGATCTTCCCGGCCCACCTTGAGGATCGCGCCTGGCGCATCTCCATGTTCGGCGACGAAATCGAGGCGATCACCGAATTCGACCCGCTGACCGGCCAGAAGACGGGCGAGCTGAAAAGCGTCAAGATCTACGCCAATTCGCATTATGTGACGCCGCGCCCGACGCTGAACCAGGCCATCAAGTCGATCAAGGAAGAGCTCAAGCACCGTCTGGTCGAGCTCGAGCGCGCCGGCCGCCTGCTGGAGGCGCAGCGTCTGGAACAGCGCACCCGCTTCGACCTGGAAATGCTGGAAGCCACCGGCTCCTGCGCCGGTATCGAGAACTATTCGCGCTATCTCACCGGCCGCCAGCCGGGCGATCCGCCGCCGACCCTGTTCGAATATATTCCCGACAACGCGCTGGTCTTCATCGACGAAAGCCACGTCACCGTGCCGCAGATCGGCGGCATGTATCGCGGCGACTTCAGGCGCAAGGCGACGCTTGCCGAATACGGCTTCCGCCTGCCTTCCTGCATGGACAACCGGCCGCTGCGCTTCGAGGAATGGGACGCCATGCGCCCGCTCTCGGTCGCTGTCTCGGCAACCCCCGGCGGCTGGGAGATGGAGCAGTCCGGCGGCGTGTTCGCCGAGCAGGTCATCCGACCGACCGGCCTGATCGACCCGCCGGTCGAGGTGCGCCCGGCCAAGACCCAGGTCGACGACGTCGTCGGGGAGATCCGGGAGACGACCAAGGCCGGCTACCGCACGCTGGTCACCGTGCTGACCAAGCGCATGGCCGAGGACCTCACCGAATATCTGCACGAGCAAGGCGTGCGCGTGCGCTACATGCACTCCGACATCGACACGCTGGAGCGTATCGAAATCCTGCGCGATTTGCGCCTCGGCGCCTTCGACGTGCTGGTCGGCATCAACCTTTTGCGCGAAGGCCTCGACATCCCCGAATGCGGCTTCGTCGCCATACTCGACGCCGACAAGGAAGGTTTTTTGCGCTCGGAGACGTCGCTGATCCAGACCATCGGCCGCGCCGCCCGCAATGTCGATGGCAAGGTCATCCTCTATGCCGACCAGGTCACCGGCTCGATGGAACGCGCCATGGCCGAGACCAATCGCCGTCGCGAAAAGCAGATGGAGTGGAACGCCGCCAACGGCATCACGCCGGAATCGGTCAAGTCGCGCATCTCCGACATTCTGGATTCGGTCTACGAGAAGGACCATGTCCGCGCCGACATCTCACAGTTCACCGACAGCGCCGGCGCCATGATGGGCAACAACCTCAAGGCCCATCTGGACGCGCTGGAGAAGCAGATGCGCGACGCCGCCGCCAACCTCGATTTCGAGAAGGCGGCCCGCATTCGCGACGAGATCAAGCGGCTGCGTGAGATGGAGATGTCGATCTCCGACGATCCGCTGGCCAAATACGCCGATATGGAAAGCCCGGTCTCGGGCCGCGAAAAAGGCAAGCACAACAAGGGCGTGGCCAGGCATCGTACATCGGAGGAACAGGAGCGTTTCCGCAGGCTCGACGAAGCACGCGCAGCCGAAGAGGCAGCCAAGGCTGCCCGGCCCAATCTCTTCCGCAAGCCCGATCTCGACGAGATGGGTGCCGACGGCGCGGTGCCGGTGAAGAAGCCCCTCTTCGCCAAACCATCGATCGACGACATGGGCCCAGGCACCGACATGCCGACGCCGGCCGGTGCGGTGTCGCGCTCGCTGTTCAAGAAACAATCGGCGTCCGAAGCACACGGCTCGGATTTCGGCATTCCCGGCGAGCCGACCAAACCGCTGTTCAAGAAAAACTCTCTCGACGAGATGACCGTGCGCCGCACCGAGAAACCGGTCGAGGGAAAAGTGCCGGCGAAGCCTCAGCCGATCTCTCCCGTTGTTGGGGCCGGCAGGACAGACGGGGGCGCGAAGGAACGCGAGGACAAACCAATCGTGCGCCAACGCGCCGGCATTGGTTCTTATGAAGACCCCGGCGACGCCCGCCGCGAAAAGCGCCGGCCCGCGAAGACAGGACGGCCCGGAAAGTAGTTCGTTCGAAATGCCGGCGGGACGGCGCCCCCTCTGTCCTGCCCGTCCTCCGCAGCAGCTGCGCTGCAGCTGCGGAGGGTGGACCGGACATCTCCCCCACGAGTGGGGAGATTGGCAGCTTCAGCGCCCCGCTCGACACTACCCTCCTCTTGCCCAGCGCATGACCTTTGGTGTACTCAGTCCCCACACCCAAACGTCTTGAAAGGAGGGCTGCGTGTTTATCGATCACCATCGTCAGCGTGGCCCGATTTCCGCCCTGCGAGCTTGCTTGCAGGGCTGACCAGGGACGGTCCGGGTTTTTCCCGCTTCGATTTTTTGGTCTGCCCTTCGTGGTGCGCATTGCCGAGCCTGATGGCCGCTTGCGCACTGACAAAGTGCATTGAGCCGGACTTTCCGGATAGACCAGAGAAATCGACATGGCCCTGATCAGCCTCAAATCCCTCGGCGTCACGATGAGTGCGCCGCTCTTTTCCAATCTCGACCTCACCATCGGCAGCGGCGACCGGCTCGGCATCGTTGCCGCCAACGGTCGCGGCAAGTCGACCTTGCTCAAATGCCTGGCCGGCGAGATGGAGCCGACCTCCGGCGACATTAGCCGCACGCGCGGCTTGCGCGTCGGCCATGTCGAGCAGTCCGTTTCCCCTACCCTGCTTGGCCGCAGCTTTCATCAGGTAGTGGCTGACGCTTTGCCGCCCGAGCAAGCCGAAAGCGAACTATGGCGTGTCGATGTGGTGCTGGATTCGCTCGACGTTCCTGAGGCGATGCGCGAGCGAGAGATGCAGGCGCTGAGCGGCGGCTGGCAGAGGCTGGCACTGATCGCGCGTGTCTGGGTCACCGATCCCGACATGCTGCTGCTCGACGAACCGACCAACCATCTCGACCTTGCCCGCATTAGCCAGCTCGAAACTTGGCTGAACGCGCTACCGCGAGAGGTGCCGGTGGTGATCGCCAGCCACGACCGCGCCTTCCTCGACGCCGCCACCAACCGCACGTTGTTCCTGCGCCCGGACCAGTCGCCGGTGTTTTCCCTTCCCTACTCCCACGCCCGGCAGGCCCTCGATGAGGTCGATGCCTCGACCGAGCGAAAATTCCAGCGCGACATGAAGGCGGCGCAGCAATTGCGCCGCCAGGCCGCCAAGCTCAACAATATCGGCATCAATTCGGGCAGCGACCTACTCACGGTCAAGACCAAGCAGCTCAAGCAGCGCGCGGAGCGACTTGAGGACGCGGCGGCCCCGGCGCATCACGAGAAATCGGCGGGGGCGATCCGGCTGGCCAATCGCGGCACGCACGCCAAGGTGCTGATCACGCTCGACGACGCGGCGGTGGAAACGCCCGACGGCACGCTCTTGTTCAGGACCGGCAAGCGCCACATCTGCCAGGGCGACCGCATCGTGCTGCTTGGCCGCAACGGCGTCGGCAAGTCGCGCTTCGTCACGCTGATCCGCAACGCCATTATCGAACCCGACACGGTTCAGAACGTGAAGGTGACGCCGTCGACGGTGCTCGGCTACAGCGATCAGGCGCTGTCCGGCATCGGCGGCGACGATACGCCACTGGCGATGGTGTCGCGCCGTTGCGATGTCGGCGAACAGCGCGCCCGCTCTCTGCTTGCCGGCGCCGGCGTCGGCATCGAGATGCAGGAGCGCAGGATCAGTGTGCTGTCCGGCGGCCAGAAGGCGCGGCTGATGATGCTGGCGCTGAGGCTCGCCAATCCGAATTTTTATCTGCTCGACGAGCCGACCAACCATCTCGACATCGACGGCCAGGAAGCGCTGGAGGAGGAATTGCTCAAGCACCAGGCAAGTTGCGTGCTCGCCTCGCACGATCGCTCCTTCATCCGTGCCATCGGCAACCGCTTCTGGCTGATCGAGAGGCGGCGGCTGACCGAAGTCGACGATCCCGAGGAGTTCTTCCGCTCAGTGGCTGAAGGGGCGGGATAGATCGGATTGTAAATTATCCGCTTACAGGTCCTTGAATCTTGTAAGCGATCTGTTTACATACGTCATGATCAAGTCTTTCAGGAACAAGGCCCTGTCAGAGCTCTTTCAAACCGGGAAAACCGGCAAGATCGACGCCAAGATGCACAAGCGCATCTTGTCCGGCTTGACCGCCTGGAAGCTTCAGAAAAGCCGGAGGAGATGAACCTTCCTGGCTTTGCCTTCCATGCGCTGAGAGGCTTCGATCCCATCCGTTACACGGTCCACGTCAACGGCCCGTGGTGCATCACGTTTGAATTCGACGGCAAGGACGCCGCCCGCGTCGATTTCGAGCAATACCACTGAGGCGGCCAGATTGGAGAAGTTCGACCAATGAGCGTGCACGAGCCGACGCGTCCTATCGAGCTCTGTCCCTCCCACCCGGGAGCGCTGCTTGAGGACATTATCCCGGCAACTGGAAAGACCAAGGTGGAAATTGCAAACCTGCTCGGCATCTCCCGGCAGCAGCTCTATGACATCATCCGCGAAAAGAAGCCGGTTTCACCGGCTGTAGCCGCCCGCCTTGGGAAGCTGTTCGGCGACGGGGCCGCGATCTGGCTTCGCATGCAGGCAGCTTTCGATGCCTGGCATGCCGAACGTGAGGTGGATGTTTCGGCTATTCCGACGCTCAAGGTTGCGTAGGCCGTGGCGCTCGAATGAGAAATTAAACGCTGCGAGAAAAAAAACGACGACCTGTCGGATCGCCTGAACCTGCCTCGTCCTTGGGATGCCGACACGATGATGCCGGCGCCAACCCAGGGAGAATGCATCATGTCCGTCCTTTCCTCCATCGGCCGCATCGCAACCCGATATGCGGCGGCGCGTGCCCGCCATCGTAGCGAGCGCATCCTGCTTTCGCTCCCCGCCGAACTGCGCAAGGACGTTGGCTTTCCGGAGCTCTTCGACGCGCAGAACAGCCGCCGCTCAGCCGCCGTCTCGGCCAAGGTCATATGAGCGGCCGAGCCATGCGTCTATCGCTTGAGTTCTCCGGTCGCCCGGCCAGTCCGGGCCCGGCCCTCGAGAAAAATTTCAAGCCCATGTAGGACCGCCGTCACCTCGCGCGTCCTATGTCCGCAAGGCCAAATCAAACGTGAAGAGGAACACGCAATGACCGACCAGACCCCTGTTCAGCCCAAGGCGAAAGTGCTCGGCGGATTGACCCCCTATCTGCAGGTGGACGGCGCCTTCAAGGCTGCCGAATTCTACCAGAAGGCGTTCGGCGCCGAACAGGTCTTTGCCTACCCCGCGGACGAAAAAGGCCGCACGATGCATGTCCACCTCCACATCAACGGCTCGACGCTGATGTTGGGTGACGCCTATCCCGAGCACGGCCACCCGCACCAGGCGCCGCAGGGCTATACGCTCCAGCTTCATCTCGGCAGCGACGAGATCGACGGCTGGTGGCAGCGCGCGGTCGACGCCGGCTGCGAGATCGTGACGCCGCTGCAGGTGATGTTCTGGGGCGACCGCTGGGGCCAGGTGAAGGACCCTTTCGGAGTCGCATGGGCGATGAACGCTCCAGTGGAGCAATAACCGTCGCAATTCGATAGCGGGCGTCAGCACTCTCGGCGAGAAGTGCGCGCCCACCTGCCCCGGGTCGCATCCCTGCCGGCCCGGCGCCGGATGCAGCAAACAAGGAGATTGCCATGTCCTATGTCGACGGTTTCGTGCTTGCCGTGCCAAAGGCAAAACTCGACGATTACAAGAAGCTGGCCAACACCGCCGGCGCCGTCTGGAAGGAACACGGCGCGCTCGCCTATGTCGAGTGCGTCGGCGACGATGTGCCTTATGGCGAGGTCACGTCGTTTCCACGCGCCGTGCAGGCCAAGGACGACGAAGTCGTCGTCTTTTCCTGGATCGTCTACAAATCCAGGCAGGACCGCGACGCGGTCATGGCCAAGGTGATGGCCGATCCACGATTGCAGCCGGATATGTCGACAATGCCGTTCGACGGCAAGCGCATGATCTTCGGCGGATTCCAGACGTTCATGGAATTGTAGGCAACGCACTTGGGCGGAGCGGGAGCGCTCCGCCGGAAATGCCGAGCCGCATTAAGCCAGTCTGTCCAGCAGGGGCTTCAGCCTGTCGCCGTAGCGCTTCCACAGGTCGACCGAGCCTTGATACATCGGCTGGCGCACCTGCGCGGCGGAAGCCGTGCGCACCGGCCGGTCGGTCTGGTGGAACGACAGCACGGCATCGTCCCATGGCAGCCCGAGATAGTTGATCAGCGCCCGGCTCTGGCCTTCCTGGTCGGCGACGAAATCCTCGTAGCGCACATCGTGCACGACGCCAGGCAGCACCTTGTGCCAATGCGCCATGATGTCCGTGTAGAGATTGTGGAAATCGGCGAGTTCGCCCAGATCATAGCCGTAGCGGTGGCTGTCGCCGCGGAAATGCACCTTGTAGATCGAAAGGCAGGTTGCCGCCGCATCGCGGGCGCAATGGATGATCCTGGCCTTTGGCATCATCATGTGGATGAAGCCGACAAGCAGGAAGTTGCCCGGCATCTTGTCGGTGACGTGGCGCATGTGCGGATAGCGGGCATGCAGCATGTCGAGATAGGCGCGTCCCGCCTCGGCAAAATCCGTATCGGGCGCATCCGAAACGCCCCAGGGGAAGCCGCCGGGCATGGTCGCCGGGAACTGCCTGCCGACCGCCGTCTTCAGGATGCCGAGCTCGCCGGCGCCGTAGACCTGCGGATGGCTGGCGATGATCTGCTCGACCAGGGTTGTGCCCGAACGAGGCATGCCGACGACGAAGATCGGCGTATCGTCGGAGATCGCGCTGGGCCTGTGCTTCTGGAAGAAATCCCTGTCGAACACCGTTTTCATAGCCTCGAATTCGGCGCGTGTCCTTTCCGCGTCGTAGTCGATGCCCTTGCGGCGGATGGCATTGCCTTCGGCGAAATAGTCGAAGGCTCTGTTATAATCCTTCAGATCGTCGTTGACCTTGCCGAGGCCGAAGGCAAGCTGCATGCGCGCCAGGCTGTCCGGCAGCGCCTTGGCGTGCTGGGCCTCCATCCCGGTCAATTCGGCATCGCGCTCCTTCTGACGCTTGACCTGCGTCAGCATCAGCCAGGCGCGCGCCATGCCGGGATCGGCCGCCAGCGCCTGCCGGAACAGGTCGGCCGCCTCGTCGAGCTCGCCTTTTTCCATCAACCCGACGCCCAGCCCGTGCAGCAGTTCGGCGTCCTTCGGACGGATCGACAGCGCCTCGCGAAAGACGGCCAGCGCCTCGTCCAGGCGCCCCGCTTCCTGCAAGGTTTCGGCAAGCCCGATGCGGGCGCGGAAATGGAAGGGATTGCGCGCGACCGTGCCGCGATAGATCTCCTCGGCGCCCTCGAACTGCCCAAGCTGTTTCAGTGACGAGCCGAGATTGTCGCGCGCCGCGAGCTGGTCCGGCCGCAGCGCCACCGCGCCGCGGAAGAAGTCGGCGGCCGCCGCGACACGGCCGAGATCGCGCATCACCGTGCCGAGGTTGTTGAGGAAATCCGGATTCTTCGGCTGCAAGCGCACCGATTGCTCGAGGAGACCGAGCCCCTCGGCGCTGCGCCCGGTCTGGTGCAGCAAAAGACCGAGAAAATGCGCAGCCGCCGCATGGTTGACCTTGTGCGTCAGCACTTGCCGATAGAGCGCCTCGGCCTCTTGCCGCCGCCCCGCCTGATGCAGTTGCAGCGCCCTCTGCACATGCTGGTCGAGACTCGACGGCGGCTGTCCGCCCGAGCCGGAGTTGGCGCCAGCACCCGCCGCTCGTCTCTGATCTCTGTTAATGGGAAACCTGCCGTGTTTGTCCGCCTGCCGCGATCTAGGCCATTGGCGCGGCGGGTTCAAGGCTTTGCTTGGTTTCTTGCGCTTGCCATCGGCGCGGACAAGATCAAATCAGCCGGTTGGTCTCAGCCGTCTGCCTGGCGCGCCGAACCGTTCCGTCAGTATCGGCGATCGTCCGCCTTTCAGCCTCGTCGCTTCTGATGGTCAGCCGCGCCGACTTGACGATCATAGGTTTGCCGGTACGCCCGATGGCGACGGCATATGCGGTGGCCGGCCTGATAGGCGGGTTGATCGCTGTGGTATTGCCTCTTGAGCTTCTCGCAGAAACCATGGTTTTTGTCCTTTTTGGAGAAATAAAACGCAAATTTCGGGAGCGGACCCCAAAATGATTTTTTGAGAATTTTTGGAAAATATCACCAAACCATAGCAGAGTTTTTCAAATGGACGCAGCAATCTTTTTCCTTTGGCTTACTTATTTTTCCGAATCTTCTTGAAATCCATGCAAAGTCGAGCTACATATATATAAGCGTTTGGGCCAGAATTGGCATTTCGCGGCGTCAGAGGTTCTCGACCCGCCAATCTCACTCCAAATCATCGATATCGGCAGCGCGGCGCATTTGCTCCGCGACCGTTCTCATTCTTCGAAAGATACCCATGAACACCGGAACCGTGAAATTCTACAATGGCCAGAAGGGTTTTGGCTTCATTCAACCAACCGACGGCGGCAAGGACGTTTTCGTCCACGTCAGCGCATTGGAACGCGCGGGCTTTCCTGGCCTCGCCGAAGGCCAGAAGCTGCAATTCGAGTTGGAGCGTGATGCCAAGGGCCGCGAGTCGGCCGCCAATTTGCAACTGATCTGATCCGGCCGAATTCGATGACCGCTGACCACGGATGTACTGGCAGCTCTCGAAAATGGCTTATTTCCAGCGATTGCCGGAAATAGGAAAGCGGGGCTCGTCCCCGCTTTTTTGCTTTGAGGCTCTCCGCCTCGCATGTCGCCACAGGGCTTAAAACATCAAGGCAGGACAATGCCGGACCGCACGACCCATTCCGTCGCACATTTCATGGCTCCTTTCGTACTCGGCGGGCTGGAAGGGCAACTGCCGGCGGGCGACTACGACATCGATCACGACGAAGAGCTGATGGAGGGCATGTCGCGGCTTGCCTGGCGCCGCGTCGCCACCTTCATCCATTTGCCGGCAAGAGCGGTGAAGAACCCGACCACCAGTCAACTCGTCGCCATCGATTACCTGGACCTCGAAACAGCGCTGAAGCGCGACAGGGAGAATGCAGCATGATCCGTTTCCAGCAGAATGCGCGTCCGCGCACCGACACGCCCTCGCATCTCTTCGCGGTCGGCCAGACCGTGCGCATGAAGAGCCGCACAGGGCTCCTCAACAAGACAACGGAACTGTTCGAGATCAAGAGCAGGCTGCCGGTCAAGGACGGCTCCCCGCAGTACCGCATCCGCAGCGAGCAGGAGACCCACGAGCGGGTCACCACGGAAGACAATCTCGAACCAGCCGACAATCCGATTGGTGACAATCCGACTGTTGGCAACAATCCGGCGGTCTGAGACCCCGGCGCCGCCAGACCACCAGCACGAGGAGCAGACAAGATGGCCAAGGGTCAACAGCGCAGCAACCGCGAAACACGAAAGCCCAAGAAGGACAAGGTGGTGGCCAAGCCCGCCTCCCCGTTCGGCTCGTCGGTCAAGCAGGCCGAGAGCGGCCTGAAGCCGAAATCGAAGAGCTGATCGCGGACGACTTCTTCCGCGCCCATCCCTGCCGCAGAATCTCCTGCCGGAGAATCTCCCTGGCGGAACAACGCATCATGGAGGCGTCCTTGAATTTCGTCATCGAGTTTTACCGATCGCGCGAAGCCGAGGAAGCGACGCTCGACAAGGTGTCGCTGGAAGCCCCTACCCTGCGCGCAGCCTGGCAGGGCGCCACCGCGCTCTTCCATACGCTCGCAATGCCGCAAATCCCCGACCGCGTGCGCATCTGCGATGAGCACGGCAGCGAGCTTTACTCCGGCCCGGCCGACGGCGCCTATCCATCCGCGTTGTGACCGTCACACGTCCCCGAAATT
This sequence comes from Mesorhizobium sp. B2-5-11, assembly GCF_006440835.1. NCBI lineage: Bacteria > Pseudomonadati > Pseudomonadota > Alphaproteobacteria > Hyphomicrobiales > Phyllobacteriaceae > Mesorhizobium > Mesorhizobium sp. B2-5-11. Next base: position 397,831 of record NZ_VFUK01000005.1, on the reverse strand, counting down.
TGTTTTAGACGGCATCCGCGTTTCCCAAAGTACGGAAAAGACGAACACCCGGCCTTTCAGCAGCGGCCCCCGCCAACGATGCGGTAGTCGGCGGCGCGTGCCTCGCAGGCGTTGGGGAAGGTTCGCAACTCTCCGCCGCGCCGGGCGCAGACCGGCGCGTATTCGCGGGTGCAGAAAGTCTGCTCGCCGCCACCCTCGCCGCCGTCACGGCAGGGACCGTCGCGCACGATGCCATAACCCGCCCGGTCGGCAAGACAGGCATTGGCGAAGGTCTGGCGGTCGCCACCGCGCCGGGCGCAGACGGGCTCGTACTGTTTGGTGCAGAATTGCGGTCCCGGCCGCGGCGGCCGTGGCCGCGGTCCCGGGCCGTCGTCGACGACCACTGTACAGGCGGCAAGAACAGCCGACAGGAACAGGACGACAAAACCCTGTCGCGAGAAGATTGCCGCAAGAAACCTCATGATCGTCTCTCCCTCGATCCTCGCCTCGCTGCGTGCCGCTCCAAATACGCAGCTGTTCGGGACAATGATATTCACGAAGCAAAGGCTCAAACCAGTCGCGCTGTTGCGATCCTCCGCATTCCATCGCCGATTGCAACCCTCGTTTGCAGCCGGCTGCTAAAAAGAACGTCGCCTGGATTATCCCGGCGCCTCGCACCGCCAGCCGTCGCCGCCGCTGGCCCATGCGTGACGGGGCTGTGGCCGATGACCCCTCAGGCAACGAGGCCTATTTGCGGCGCGTCGATGCTCGGATTGGTCGATTCATGAGTCGGGACGCGCCCATCGGGGGCGGCCCGCGGCGCTATCTTGCAACCTTCACTTTTCCGTGCGATAAATTCCGTGTTCGGGCATTTGCGACCCGGAGAGCGGAACGTTTTGGACGACCTTTCCCCGATACTGTGAATCTCTGACGGCCCCGTTTTTCGGCGGGGGGTTTGACCATGCGCCAATGCATGACTGCCGAAAGCTACCACCGGGAACTGCCCTCGACGCGAGGTGGCGGGCAGGACCATCAAGACTGAACGGGTGAAGGAGTTTCCCCAATGGCCCAGACCGGCACCGTTAAATTCTTCAACGCGACCAAAGGCTTCGGTTTCATCACGCCCGACGGTGGCGCCAAGGACGTATTCGTCCACATTTCCGCGATCGAGGCCTCGGGCCTGCGCACGCTCGTCGACGGCCAGAAGGTCACCTTCGACGTCGAGCCGGATCGCATGGGCAAAGGCCCCAAGGCCGTCAACCTCCGCGCCGCCTGAGCCATCGGCCAGCAGCACGCCCTTCCTGGCCGTGCGACTGAGGCTCCGAAGCTTGAATGACTTCGGAAGAGGCAAACGAATTTTGAAGGCGCGGCGATTTTCGTCGCGCCTTTTTCATGTCGCAGCGCAGCAAAAATGCTGTCGCCCCAAAGTGGATCCGGTGTCGGGTCAACGACATGCATCATAATGAAAACTTAAAGCGCGACGCGCTTTAAGTGCCCGCAAAACTTTCTCTTGCCGATGACGCTAAAATAAAGGACAAATTTCCATTCGGGCATTTGCCGGCCCGAGACTGGAGTTTATGGGATCAAAGGAGCTTCCCATGCCGCAGACCGGCACCGTCAAATTCTTCAACCATGCCAAAGGGTTCGGCTTCATCACACCGGATGATGGCGCGAAGGATGTCTTCGTTCATATTTCGGCCGTGCAGGCGTCGGGTCTTCCCGGTCTTGAGGATGGGCAGAAAGTGACATTCGACACCGAGCCTGACAAGCGCGGCAAGGGTCCCAAGGCCGTCAACCTGTCGATCGGCTGAGCCTGCTCCGGAACGGCGGCTGTTCTGGCAGGACAGCTTCGCTCCCTGGAGCGTTCGATAGTTGATGCCCGTGCCCTCCGGTCAGGCAAAAATTCGTTCAGCCCCCGTTCAGCCACGGTCTCATATTAATCTTTCGTAAAGCCGGACCGCATCCCCGGAATTCTTACGGGCCGGCACGAAGGAGATCGACATGAACCGAATTTTCAAGACAGCCGTGCTGTCCGCCGTAGTGGTTGCCACCACGTTCGCGGCCTTGCCCGCGGCCAATGCGGGCGATTGGCGTCACCGCCACCATCATGACCATGGCGATGCCATTGCCGCCGGCGTCCTCGGCCTCGCGGCCGGCGCGCTGATCGGCGGTGCGTTGGCCAACCAGCAGCCGCCGCCCCGCGACTACTACGATGATGGCTATTACGATCGCGATGTGCGGATTCGCCCGGCGCCGGTCCGCCGCTACTATGCCGAACCGCAAGTGGTCTACGCCGACCGCTATGCCGAACCGTGGACGCGCGGCTGGTACGACTATTGCTCCGACCGGTACCGCACCTTCAACGCCCGCACCGGCACCTTCACCGGCAATGACGGCGAGCAGCATTTCTGCACCGCTAACTGATCAAGGGCTTCCCTGCCTCAACAAAAGCGCTGACCGCAAGGCCGGCGCTTTTTTGTCAAGCCGGCACCGGCTTCGGCGCGACGCGCTTCACGTCAAAAACGGATTGCTCCGCCGCTCCTCGCCGAAACGCCCGCCCGGACCGTGGCCGCAGATGAAGCCGATGTCGTCGCCGAGCGGCAAAAGCTTGTCCTTGATCGAGGCGATGAGTGCCGCATGATCGCCGCCCGGCAGGTCGGTGCGCCCGATCGAGCCGCGAAACAGCACGTCCCCGACATGGGCGAATTTGGCCGCGCGGTTGTAATAGACGACATGGCCGGGCGCGTGGCCGGGGCAATGCAGCACCTCGAAGAGATGCGAGCCGAACGAGACCGTCTCGCCTTCGGTGAGAAACCGGTCGGGCACGCAGTTGCGCACGCCGGCAATGCCATAGCGCTCGCCCTGGTTCTCAAGATTGTCGAGCAACATCCTGTCGGCCTCGTGCGGGCCGATGATCTCGACGCCGAGCGCTTCCTTCAACTCCATCGCGCCGCCGGCATGGTCGATATGACCATGCGTGATCCAGATCGCGCCGGCCGATATCGCATTGTCCTTCAGCGCCGCCAGCACCTTGTCGATATCGCCGCCCGGATCGACGACGACACCGTGCTTGTCGTCCATGTCGAACAGGATCGTGCAATTCTGCTGGAAAGGCGTGACCGGCACGATGCCGGCATTGAGCTGACCCATGATCGTCCTTTCGATGTTCACGCCGTGATGTAGAGGCGCGAGCGAAGGGCGTCCACCCTTGGGATCGGTCGTTCCAAAGCGCGTCGCGTCGAAACGCATTCATGCGGCGCGCTCTGGAAACAGAAATGGGCGGCCGAAGCCGCCCATTTGGCCAGCCCGAGATCGCAGGCTTACTTCTTCATGGCGCCCATGACCGCGCCGATAATGCCGGTCAGGATCGCGCCGCCGCCGGCGCCGCCGACGATGTTCTGCAGGTTGAGCGCGCTGCCCAGACCACTCGTCGCTGCCGCAGCCGCTGCCGGATCGACTGTGCCGCCGAGCAGGCTGCCGAGGATCGCCGCGCCGCCGACGCCGCCAATGGCGCCGCCCAGGATCTTGGGAAGCTGCCCCAGCGCCGCCGTCTTGATCGCCGCGCCGACCGCCTGACCACCGATGATGCCTGTAATGATCTGAACGATGATCGGAAGAAGCGTATTCATGTCCATCTTACCAGTCCCTCCATAGCTGCCAGCCTCCCGGGCCGACACCATCATGGAGACGCTGAATTCGGCGAAAGTCAAATGCAGAAACGCTGAAATAAAAGGGGCGGCCCGAAAACCGCCCCTGCTTGCGCGAAAAGCTGTGACTTTCGTTATTCTGCGGCGATCGCGTGCTTCGGCTGAACGGCCGCAGAATAGTCATTCATCAGAGTCTTGGCGATCTCGCCGACCTCGAATCGGTACGGCCCGATCTCCGAAACCGGGGTCACTTCCGCTGCCGTTCCAGTCAGGAAGCACTGCTCGAAGCCCTCGAGTTCTTCCGGCATGATGGCGCGCTCCACCACCTCCAGGCCGCGGTCCTTGGCGAGGCCGATGACCGTGCGGCGGGTGATGCCGTCGAGGAAGCAGTCCGGCTTTGGCGTGTGGATCCTGCCGTCCTTGACGAAGAAGATGTTGGCGCCGGTGGCTTCCGCGACCTGGCCGCGCCAGTCGAGCATCATGGCGTCGGCATAGCCCTTGGCCTCGGCGGCATGCTTGGACATGGTGCAGATCATATAGAGGCCTGCAGCCTTCGATTTGGACGGCGACGTGCGCGGGTCGGGCCGGCGCCACTCAGCCATATCGAGACGTATGCCTTTCAGCTTCTGCGCCGGATCGAAGTAGCTAGGCCACTGCCAGATGGCGATGGCGCAATTGATGCGGTTGTTCTGCGCCGAAACGCCCATCTGCTCGCTGCCGCGCCAGGCGATCGGCCTGACATAGGCATCCTTGAAGCCCTGCTTCTTCAGCAGGGTGCTGGAGGCGTCGTTGAGCTCGGCCACCGAATAGGGGATCTTGAAGCCGAGCAGCCGCGCCGATTCATGCAGGCGCTCGGTATGCTCGTTGAGCTTGAAGATCTCGCCGCCATAGGCCCGCTCGCCCTCGAACACCGCGCTGGCATAGTGCAGGCCGTGGGTCAGCACATGGATCTTGGCCTCGCCCCATTGCACGAACTCGCCATTCATCCAGATGAAGCCGTCCAGTTGATCAAAGGGAACGGATGCCATGGTAACCTCCCGCGGGCGGCAGCCCGCATATCGTTGTTCGTTGCGTGCTCTTGTCGGCCGCGCCAACTGGTTGGGGCGCCTGCCGCTGTCTGGAAAGGTAGGCGGATAATCGTGCTCTGGCAAACTCAGGAAGTTCCGGAAAACCCGGCCTGTCTTGCCTTTTCGTTCGCAATCCGCCCAAAACCTTGTCAAAAATTACCATTGCAGGGAAATTACGTCAATAGTACTGACATAATCTTCCCTGCCCATGGAGAAAAGATGACGGATCGAAGCCGAGCAGCCGGGACGCCGATCAGGACCGCGATGTCAATCGAGGATGGCATTGATTTCGCCCTCATCGAGCTGTTTTTCTTCGCCTATCGCGATTTCACCTCGGATCCCGATCAGATCCTGGCCGACTATGGCTTCGGCCGCGCCCACCACAGGGTGCTGCATTTCGTCAACCGCAGGCCGGGCCTGACGGTCGCCGAACTGCTCGATGTCTTGAAGATCACCAAGCAGAGCCTGGCGCGCGTGCTGAAGCAGCTGATCGACACCGACCATGTCGTGCAGTTGCAAGGGCCGCGCGATCGTCGCCAGCGCGAACTGTATCCGACCGCCAAGGGCCGCGCGCTGGCGCTGGCGCTGGCACGGCCACAGTCGCGCCGCATCCATGCTGCATTGGAAGATTCCGGAGCCGCCGAACGGACCCAGGTGGAACGCTTCCTCGAAGCAATGGTCAATCCGGAACTGAGAGCCCAGATCGACGTTGGGTCCGCAAAAATGTCAGGGAAAAGCCATGGAGAGCACTGAACGCGCTGATCACGCGGCCGCACCGGACGACGATGCGCCGCATTTGCTTGTGGTCGATGACGACACCCGCATCCGCAACCTGCTCAAGCAATATCTGACCGAAAACGGTTTTCGCGTCACCGTCGCCGGCAATTCGGGCGAAGCCCGGCGCAAGCTCGCCGGTCTCGACTTCGATCTTCTTGTGCTGGACGTGATGATGCCCGGCGAAAGCGGCGTCGATCTGACCAAGGCGCTGCGGGCCGAGAAGAACGTGCCGATCCTGATGCTGACGGCGCTATCGGAAACCGACAGCCGCATCACCGGCCTGGAGGCCGGCGCCGACGATTACCTGCCAAAGCCTTTCGATCCGCGCGAATTGATCCTGCGCATAAACAACATCTTGCGCCGCGGCGGCCCTGCGACCACGCCCAAGGTGGAGCAGCTCGTCTTCGGCCCCTACACGTTCCAGATCGCCAGGCGCGAATTGAAGCGTGGCGGCGAGGCGCTGAAGCTGACCGATCGCGAGCAGGAGATCCTGGCGATATTCGCCGCGCGCGCCGGCGAAACCATCCCGCGCCACGAACTGGTCGGCGACGAATCGGATGTCGGCGAACGCACCATCGACGTCCAGATCAATCGGCTGCGCCGCAAGATCGAGCGCGATCCCTCCAATCCGGTCTGGCTGCAGACGGTCCGCGGTATTGGGTATCGGCTCAGCGTCGAATAGACTACCGCCTTCGGCCTGCCTGACGGCCACGGAGCGAGCGAAAGGTGAATGGCGACCACGGAACTGGAACAGCCGGAATCTGACGGCTTGAGCACGCGCTCCACCCGGCTGCTCAAGAGGGTTCCGCGCGTCTGGAACCGGTTCTGGCGCCTCGTTTCGCTCTATATGCCCAAGCGCCTCTACGCGCGCTCGCTGATCATCGTCATCGCGCCGATGATCCTGCTGCAATCGGTGGTCGCTTTCGTCTTCATGGAGCGGCATTGGGCGACCGTGACGCAGCGCCTGTCGCAGGCGACCGTGCGCGACATCGCCGCCATCATCGACCTTATCGAGACCTATCCGCACGACGCCGACTACGCCAACATCATCCGCATCGCCCAGGACCGTATGCAGTTGAAGGTCGACCTCCTGCCGCCCGACCCGCTGCCGCCGCCCGGGCCAAAGCCGTTCTTCTCCATCCTCGACGACGTTCTCTCCGCCGAGATCACCCGCCAGATCAACCGGCCGTTCTGGATCGATACGGTCGGCAACTCCAACATCATCGAGGTGCGCGTCCAGCTCGAAGGCAAGGTGTTGCGCGTCTTCGTGCGCCGCAGCCAGGCCTATGCTTCGAACACGCACATCTTCCTGATCTGGATGGTCGGTACCTCGCTGGTGCTGCTGATGATCGCCATTCCCTTCCTGCGCAACCAGATCCGGCCGATCCTGACGCTGGCCGAAGCCGCCGAAAGCTTCGGCAAGGGCCGGCCGATGCCGCGTGATTTCCGTCCGCGCGGCGCGGAGGAGGTCCGCCGCGCCGGTTTTGCCTTCATCCAGATGCGCGAGCGCATCGAGCGCCAGATCGAACAGCGCACCGCCATGCTCACCGGCGTCAGCCATGACCTCAGGACCATCCTCACCCGCTTCAAGCTGCAGCTGGCGCTGGCGGGCGGCAAGGCCGAGACCAAGGCCGCGCTCAACCAGGACATCGACGACATGCAGTCGATGCTCGAAGGCTATCTTGCCTTCGCCCGCGGCGAGGCCTCGGAAGACACCGGGCGCTTCGATCTCGAAGCCTATTTCCAGAAGCTGAGCGAGGAAGCTCGGTTGCGCAAATGCAAATTGTCGACGACGCTTTCCGGCGATCCGACCGTGCATGTGCGGCCGAACGCCTTCGCCAGGCTGATGTCGAATGTCATCGGCAACGCCTTCCGCTACGCCAAGACGGTGGAGGTGGCCGCCAATCATGGCCGCGGCTCGCTCGTGGTCACCATCGACGATGACGGTCCGGGCATTCCGGCCGAAAAGCGCGAAGAGGTGTTCAAACCCTTCATGCGGCTCGACGAGGCCCGCAATCTCGATGCCAGCGGCACTGGCCTCGGCCTGTCGATCGCCCGCGACATCGCCCGCAGCCATGGCGGCGACATCACGCTCGATGTCAGCCCGCTCGGCGGCTTGCGCGCCGTGATCAAGGTTCCGGCCTGACAGGGACTTAATCGCGGGAAGCGGAAACCGTTTCCGGACGAGGTCATGTTCGGCCGATTTCATTGGCGCGTCATGAAACCATGCTGAAGAGCGCGCATGAAGCGCGCGACCTCACTTGATTCGAGCCCGCCGCCTCACTTCGATCCCGTGCCCGCCCGGGTGCGCTGGAGCGAAGCGAGGGCCGCAGGCTGGTCGCCGTCCCGGCATCATACCGAGGCAACCGCCGACCTTTCGAGCAAAGGCCCGCCATGCGCATATTGATGGTCACCGACGCCTGGCGCCCGCAGGTCAATGGCGTCGTCCACACGCTGGAGCGGCTCACCGAGACGCTGAAATCGTTCGACGTCGCGGTGGATTTCCTGACGCCCAACATCTTTCGCACTTTGCCCTTGCCGACCTATCCCGATATCCGCCTGGCGCTGACCACGCCAGGTCATGTCGCGCGCCTGATCGAGGCCTACAAGGCAGACCACATCCACATCGTCACCGAAGGTCCGCTCGGCATCATGGCGCGGCGCCACTGCCGCAATGCCGGCCGGCCGTTTACGACCAGCTACCACACACGCTTTCCTGAATATCTCAGCGCCCGGCTGCCGGTGCCGGAAAGCTGGGCCTATCGCTGGCTGCGCGATTTCCACAATTCCGGCCAAGGCACGCTGGTCGCGACGCAGTCGCTGGCGGATGATCTTGCAGCGCGCGGTTTCAACAAGCTGAGGCCATGGACGCGCGGCGTCGACACCGATCATTTCCGGCCCGACAAGAGGAAGGATCTCGGCTTCCCCGGCCCGTTGTTCCTCTGTGTCGGCCGCGTCGCCATCGAGAAGAACCTCTCCGCCTTCCTCGATCTCGACCTGCCCGGCAGCAAGGTGATTGTCGGCGAGGGCCCGGAACTGGCGAAGCTCAAGGCGCGCTACCCCGCCGCGCATTTCCTTGGCCACCGCCCCAACGATGAACTGGCCGAAATCTACGCCTCGGCCGACGTTTTCGTCTTTCCGAGCCGCACCGACACTTTCGGCAACGTCATCATCGAAGCGCTGGCCAGCGGCACGCCGGTCGCCGCCTTTCCGGTCACGGGACCGATCGACATCGTCGGCGACGGCTTCGGCGGCGCGGTCTCCAGCGACCTGCGCGCGGCATCGCTCGCCGCCCTCGATGTCGACCGCGCCCAGGCGCGAGAACGCGCTATGCGCTACAGCTGGAAAGCCTGCGCGGAAATGTTTCTCGATACGGTCCAGGAGGCGCTGGGCACGACGCGGAAACTGGCGGCCTGACGCTACCTCTCGGCTAAAACAGCCGCCCGCCGTCCGGCACCTTGCGCTCGATGGCGCCGAGCACCACGGCGCCCTCTTCGTCGGGAAAGCCGAGCGTCAGCACTTCCGACATGAACGGCCCGATCTGGCGCGGCGGAAAATTGACCACCGCGAACACCTGCCGGCCGATCAGCGTCTCGGGCGTATAATATTTGGTGATCTGCGCCGACGATTTCTTCACCCCGATCTCGGGCCCGAAATCGATCTTGAGCTTGAACGCCGGCTTGCGTGCCTGCGGAAACGGTTCGGCCTCGAGGATCGTGCCGGCGCGGATGTCGACACGATCGAAATCGGCGAAACTGATCTCGGGCTTGCGCTCGCTGCTTGAACTCATGTCGAAAACATCTTGGTCAGGCGTTGCCGAAAGTCTCGAACAGCACCCCCGCCAGCGCGTCCTTGGCCGATGTGCCGGACCAGACGACGAACTGGAACGCCTGGAAGTAGCATTCGCAGGCCTCCAGCGCCGACGACAGCAGCACCTCGACCTGCTGGCTCGATGGCTCGACCCCGCCCGCCAGAAGCAGCGACTGGCGGAACATGATAGCGCCTTCCTGCTCCCACAGGTCGAAATGGCCGAACAGCATCTGTTCGTTGATCAGCGACAACAGCCGCATCACTTCCAGCGCGCGGGCCTCCGGCACCTTGATGTCGAAGGCGCAGGCCAGATGCAGCGCCTCGAAATCCTCCATCCAGGAGAAGGAGACGTGATAATCGGTCCAGCTTCCGGCGACCGAGATCGAGATTTCGTCGTCGCCGGCCCGTTCGAAGGACCAGTCATTGTTGTGGGCCACCTGCTCAATGACATCCACCGGATGGATTTCGCGGGAGAATTCGAGTTCGAGAAGTTCCATGGAATGCTTCCTGTGTTCAGGGGAGCGCCACACGCTCCGCGGGGCACACACGACGAACAATCTGATCTAGAACTCGGACGGCCAGGACTTCTCGACGCAAAGACCCCAGACCGGACCCCACCGCCCGGCGCATGACCCTGCTCCGAATCATGCAACAAATTCAGTCTATTGATCGGGAGTCGCGTGAACAGCCCAATTTTTCGCGCTGCGTCATTCGCATGTGGAAAGGCGCTGTCACACAGAGTCACGCAATGCCGGTAAGCGATTCACGGCAAAGCGCTTTTCAGGCTGGTGCTTTGTGGAAAAGTTTAACGAATTATTTTTTCGGCCTGGGCTTTGCGGAAGCCGCAGGTGTGGCCTGCCCGGTCAGTTCGGCAAGCCTGGCCTCAAGCGCCTCGATGCGGTCGGCAAGGCGAGCATTCTCTTCCCTGGCCTTGGCGGCCATCTCGCGCGCGGCCTCGAACTCCTCGCGCTGCACCACGTCCATCGAATTCAGGATGCGTTCGGCCTGTCCCTTGAAGGCGGTCTCCACCTCGCGCCGCACGCCCTGCGCGGCGCCCGCGGCATCGGTCATCAGCTTGGCGAATTCGTCGAGAATGCGGTTCGGTCCGGTCGACATGGCAAATCCTCGGTTGCTGAAATTGAGTTAGTAGTGCCGCGCGCCGAATGCAAGAACGTTGAGGGTTGCCGTTCCATCTGCGTTGCTGTGGCGCATGGCGGTGCCATTCCTGTAAGAAGCTCCCGGACGACGCCAGAGCTGTACTTGAGGGCGCAAGCTCGCCTATTGTGTTCTCGTCTCGTATTGCCTCAAGCACACTTCAGTCAGGTCACCAATGGCAACCCCTCCGCGCCGACCGACCAATCCGATGGCAGCCGCCGAAGCTGCCTTCAAACCGGTGAAGAAGCCGGCACCGCCAATTCGCGAAGCTTCGGCCGCGCCGAACGTCCGCGAGCTTGTTTCGATCCGGATCGACCGGGCCGTGCTCGATCATTTCCAGGAAGATGGCCCCGGCTGGCAGGACAGGATCAACGACGCGTTGCGGCAGTTGGTGGCCGCCAAGCCAAGGGACTGAGCTCACCGCCCGCACGGCGCGATGGGCCTGCAAGCGGTGATCCGATCCGATCTTTGAGGCCGACCACCTTGCCTTGACCCCGCCAAAACCCTGCCGCATGGTCCGCGCCAAACGCAACCGAGAGCTCCCGTTGAACGAATATTTCCTGCTGCCGCTGGCCTCGTTGCCCTTTCCCAACATCGACCCGGTGCTGATTCAGATCGGGCCGCTGGCGGTGCACTGGTACGGCGTCGGCTACATCGTCGGCATCCTGTTCGCCTGGTGGTACGCCAAGCGGCTCGCCGCCAATCCGAAACTCTGGGCCGACGGCATCCTGCCGATGAAGCCGGAGGACCTCGATGATTTCATCATCTGGGCGGCCATCGGCGTCGTGCTGGGCGGACGCACCGGCTACGTGCTGTTCTATGACCTGCCGCGCTATATCGCGCACCCGCTCGACATCTTCGCCGTCTGGCAGGGCGGCATGTCGTTCCATGGCGGCCTGCTCGGCGTCATCCTCGCCATGACGCTGTTTTCGATCAAGCGCGGCATCCGCACCTGGTCGCTGTTCGACGTCGTGGCCGCCGGCGTGCCGGTCGGTCTTGGCCTCGTGCGCGTCGCCAACTTCATCAACTCCGAGCTCTGGGGCCGGCCAACCGACGTGCCGTGGGCGATCGAGTTTCCCAATGGCGGGCCGTTTACCCGCCATCCGAGCCAGCTTTACGAGGCCCTGCTTGAAGGCCTGGTGCTCTTTCTCGTGCTGCGCTTCCTCACCCATTCGCGCCTCAAGCTGAAGACGCCGCGCTTCGTCGGCGGCGCCTTCATCTGCGGCTATGGCCTGTCGCGCATAGCAGTCGAATTCTTCCGCGAGCCCGACCAGCAGCTCGGCTATCTCCTTGGCACCAACTGGCTGACGATGGGCATGATCCTGTCCTCTCCGATGGTGCTGGCCGGCATTTGGGCGATGACGACAGCCAAGCCGGTGCCGCAGTCACGGCCGCAGGCGACATGACGCGGCTGAAGGCACGCATCGTCGATCTGATCGAGGCAACAGGGCCGATCCCCGTCAACGAATACATGGCATTGTGCCTGTTCGATCCCGAAGCGGGCTACTACACCACGCGCGAACCGTTCGGCGCCGCCGGGGATTTCGTCACCGCGCCGGAGATCAGCCAGATGTTCGGCGAGCTCGTCGCCGTCTGGCTCTACCAGGCCTGGCTGGCGGTCGGCCGGCCGACGCCGGTCACCATCGGCGAGATCGGCCCCGGCCGCGGCACGCTGATGAAGGACGTGCTGCGCACCCTGTCGCGGCTCGAACCGGCACTGGCCAACGACGCTGCGTTCGCCATGATCGAGACCAGCCCGCGCCTGACCGAGGTGCAGAAACAGACGCTCGGCGCCACACCGTTCTCCATTCGCTGGCACGAGACCATCGACACGCTGCCGCCACAGCCGCTTTTCATCGTCGGCAACGAATTGTTCGACGCCATCCCCATCCGCCAGTTCGTCCGCACCGGCACCGGCTGGCGCGAGCGCGTGATCGGCCTCGACGGCGCTGACAATCTTTGCTTCTTCGCCGGCGCCGGCTCGCTCGACCCGACGCTGCTGCCCGCCGATGCCGGCGAGGCGCCGCAAGGCGCGATCGTCGAACTGGCGCCGGCGCGCAGCGCCCTGATGGCGACCATCGCCGAGCGCATGGCCGCTCATGGCGGCTCCGGCCTGTTTGTCGACTATGGCCATCTGCGGCCGGGTGTCGGCGACACGTTGCAGGCCTTGCGTCGTCATGATCACGAAGATGTGCTGGCCAATCCCGGCGAAGCCGATCTCACCTCCCATGTCGATTTCGCCGCCCTTGCCGGGGTGGTGCGCGCGCATGGTCTCGACGCCCATCTGTCGACGCAGGGCGATTTCCTGCTCGGCCTGGGCATTCTGGAGCGCGCCGGCCGGCTTGGCGCCGATGCCAGCCAGGCGGCACGCGACAAGATCGCTGGCGATGTCGAACGCCTCGCCGGGCCGCAGGCCATGGGCGACCTGTTCAAGGTGCTTGCCATAATGCCGCGCGGCGTTGCCGTTCGCCCCTTTGCCCAGGCTCCGAGCTCGGATTGACAAGGCGTGACGACGGCCAGCCCGGTTGTGTCGGTAGCTTTTCATGGCCGGCAACTTCTCATGATAGGAATTTTTTCTTGACAGGGTGAAGGCAACTATGGTAGATATTTGGTTATGGTGCTGAGTTGCGCCAGGGACCCGCCGCACAGGCGGGTTTTTCCGTTCAATGCTCCCTCACCGCGCAGCGGCGAAGGAACCGTTACCCCGGATTCGTTGCGTTGCCCCTTCGCCACGCCGGATTGACTTTTCATCGTCACCCCTCCCAATCTCCCGTCCGGTAAAAGAGCGGCTGAACGCCGGCCGTCTCGCTTCGGACTTTTTCTTGACGAAACCGCCCACACGGACAACAACGCCCACATGCTGAATCAGACCAAACTGGATCCCGTGCGGTCGCCGCTGCTGGACCTGGCGCAGGCACAAGGCATCCGCCACGGTTATTTCACCCGCGTCGGCGGCGTCTCGACCGGCATCTATCAGGGCCTCAACATCGGCACCGGCTCGGATGACGACCAGGCGCTGGTCGCCGAGAACCGCCGCCGTGTCGCCGCCTGGATGGGCGTGCCGGCGGACCATCTCCTGACCGCCTGGCAAATCCATTCGCCTGATGTCGTCGTCGCCAGGGGACCCTTTGCAGGCGAGCGTCCCAAGGCCGACGCCATCGTCACCGACCGGCCGGGCATCGCCATCGGCGCCTCGACCGCCGATTGCGGCCCTGTGCTGTTCGCGGATGCCGCGGCGCGTATCATCGGCGCGGCGCATGCCGGCTGGAAAGGCGCCTTCACGGGGGTGCTCGAGAACACCATTGCCGCCATGGAAAGTCTCGGCGCCAGGCGTGAAAACATCGTCGCCGTGCTCGGCCCCTCGATCGGCCCGGAAAACTACGAGGTCGGGCCTGAATTCGTCGCCCGCTTCGTCGAGGCCGATGGCGAAAATGACAGATATTTCGCGCCTTCGGCGAATCCCGGTCATTCGATGTTCGACCTCAACCGCTACACGGTGGACCGGCTCGACAGGGCGGGTGTGACCGCGCAAGGTCTCGGCCGCTGCACCTATACCGAGGAAGATCTGTTTTACTCCTACCGGCGCACGACGCACCGCAAGGAACCCGATTACGGCCGGCAGATATCGGCAATCGTTTTGGAGAGTGAATAATGGCGCTGCATTTTGAACGATCCGAATTCGACGCGCGCCGCGACCGGCTGGTGATCGAGATGGCCGAGAAGAAGCTCGACGCCATCCTGCTCTTCGCGCAGGAAAGCATGTATTGGCTGACCGGCTACGACACGTTCGGTTTCTGCTTCTTCCAGTGCCTGGTGGTGAAAGCCGACGGGTCCATGGTGTTGCTGACCCGCTCGGCCGACCTGCGTCAGGCGCGCCACACCTCAATCATCGACAACATCGTGCTGTGGACCGATCGCGATGGCGCCAATCCGGCCGTCGACCTGCGCAATCTGCTGAACGAGCTCGACCTGCTCGGCGCCCGCATCGGGGTCGAATACGACACTCATGGGCTGACCGCCTATAATGGCCGCCGCCTCGACGAGCAGCTGCAGACCTTCGGCCAGATCGCCGATGCGTCCGGCATCGTCGGTCGGCTGCGCCTGTTCAAGAGCCCGGCCGAGATCGCCAAGGCCGAGAAGGCGGCGAACCTGGCCGACGACGCGCTGGATGCGGCCTTGCCGCTGATCAAGCAGGGCGGTGACGAGGCGCTGATCCTTGCCGCCATGCAAGGCGCGATCTTTGCCGGCGGCGGCGACTATCCGGCCAACGAATTCATCATCGGCTCCGGCGTCGACGCGCTGCTGTGCCGCTACAAGGCCGGTCGCCGCAAGCTCACCAAGAACGACCAGTTGACGCTCGAATGGGCGGGAGTGTTTCATCACTATCATGCGCCGATGATGCGCACGGTGCTGACCGGCAAGGCCTCGAAGCGTCACCAGGACTTGTTCGACGCGGCCCGTGCCGCGCTGCTGGCGGTCGAGAAGGCGATGACGCCGGGCAACAGTTTCGGCGACGTGTTCGACGCGCATGCCCGTGTCATGGAGGCACGTGGACTGACCAAGCATCGGCTGAATGCCTGCGGCTATTCGGTCGGCGCCCGCTTCACCCCGTCCTGGATGGACATGCCGATGTTCTACCAGGGCAATCCCGAGCCGATCGCGCCGAACATGACATTGTTCGCCCACATGATCATCATGGATTCCGAAACCGAGACGGCGATGACGCTTGGCCGCACCTATCTCACGACCGAATCACAGCCGAAGCCGCTTTCCCGCCATGATCTCGACTTGATCGTACAGTGAATCCACGATGGGAGGCGTTCTTCGCCAAGGAGTTAGAAGGCAAATGAGACGATCGCAGCTGACGACCGTGTCATTGCTCGTGGTCCTGGCGCTCGCCGCCTGCACCAACGCAAAAGACGTCCTCGAACCCTCCGCCATCACCCCGCCCACGGCCGCGGCGCCGGCCACGCCGGCAACCCAGGGCAGCGCCGCCACCCCGGCGCCCGCTGGCCCTGCCACGACCGCGGCGGGCGCTCCAGCAACGACCACGACGTCAGCCACGCCCGCACAGACAGCCGCAATCCTTGCCAGGACGCGCCTGCAGATCGCGCCGATCGTCGGCGCTTCGGTGGAAGCGGCGACGCCGCTGACGGCGGAGTTGCAGACGCGCGCTAGGCAGCGCGGCATCACGCTGGCCGGCAGCGCCGACCAGACCGCGACCCATGTGCTCAAAGGCTATTTCTCGGTGATCTCCGAAGGCAAGGACACCACCGTCATCTATGTGTGGGACGTCTACGATCCCTCGGGCAACCGCCTGCATCGCATCAACGGCCAGCAGAAGGCGGCTTCGGCCAGTTCCGGCGCCAGCGCGGGCGGCGACAGTTGGAAAGCGGTGGCGCCAGCCACCATGCAGGCGATCGCCGACCAGACCATCGACCAGTTCGCGGCATGGCTCGGCGGCAAGGCGGGCTAGACCATCGGACCCGAATGGAAACGGCCGCGGGGAAATCCCATGCTCGAACAAGGGGAAGGAGCAGCGGCGGCGGGTCAGCTGCCCAGTGTTGCCCATACGCGATGGCGCGAACATTTCCCAGGATTAGCCGGCGGATTTCCAATCACGGTGCTTGCAATAGCCGCGCGGGCCGCTAAAAGCCCGGTTAAAGGGCGTAGGCGAGTCTGTTGGGGCTCTCCATCCTCCACCAGGAACGGTGCATGAAACTCTTCGCGGGCAATTCCAACAGGGTGCTGGCCGAGGCGGTCGCCCGCTATCTCAACATCCCGCTGGGCAAGGCCAGCGTCAGGCGCTTCGCCGACCAGGAAATCTTCGTCGAGATCCAGGAAAACGTGCGCGGCGAGGATGTCTTCATCCTGCAGTCGACTTCCTTTCCGACCAACGATCACCTGATGGAACTGCTCATCATGATCGACGCCTTCATGCGCTCGTCGGCCAAGCGCATCACGGCGGTGATCCCCTATTTCGGCTATGCCAGGCAGGACCGCCGCGCCTCCGGCCGCACGCCGATCTCGGCCAAGCTGGTCGCCAACATGATCACCCGCGCCGGGGTCGACCGCGTGCTCACGCTCGACCTCCACGCCGGCCAGATCCAGGGCTTCTTCGATATTCCGACCGACAATCTGTTCTCGGTGCCGGTCATGGCCCGCGATGTGAAGGCGAAATACAAGCAGCTCGGCAACGTCGTCGTGGTGTCGCCCGACATTGGTGGCGTGGTGCGTGCACGCGCGCTGGCCAAGCGCTTCGACGCACAGCTCGCCATCGTCGACAAACGCCGCGAGCGTCCCGGCGAATCGGAGGTCATGAACATCATCGGCGCGGTCGCCGGCAAGGACTGCCTGCTGATCGACGACATCGTCGATTCCGGCGGCACGCTGTGCAACGCCGCCGATGCGCTGCTGGCCAACGGCGCCACCAGCGTCACCGCCTATATCACTCATGGCGTGCTGTCGGGCGGCGCGGTCGCCCGCATCAGCGGCTCCAAGCTGCAGGAACTGGTGATCACCGACTCCATCCAGCCGACCCAGGGCGTGCTCGACGCCCCCAATATCCGCGTCATCTCGATCGCCGACCTGATGGGCGAAGCCATCTCGCGCACGGCAACCGAGGAATCGGTGTCGAGCCTGTTCGACTAATTGTCGATCCCGGCGGGCGCGTAGCGCAGCAAAACAGATTACAACGTGCAATCAGTGCTCCTGCAATGGACCTTAGACCGAGGGTTGCCGCATCAGCTTGATGCCATCGGCATGCCTCAAGCGGCGATCGGACCGCCTATGCGCCGCGGGTTTTCGCCGGCATCTCGCGCGCCGCGCATATAGCCGCGCGGCGAGGCACCCAGCATGCGCTTGAACATGGTGATGAAGGCCGGCACGCTGTCATAGCCGAGATCGAGCGCCACCCGGGTGATCGGCTCGCCATCGGCGAGCCTTGGCAGCGCCGCGAACAGGCATGCTTGCTGGCGCCATGTCGATAGCGACAGTCCGGTCTGGCGATGAAAGGCGCGCGTGAAGGAGCGTCGGCTCATGCCGGCGGCATCCGCCCACTCGTCGATCGTCGCGCGCGGCGACGGTGCCGCCACAAAACGCCGGCACAGCGCCGCCAGCCTGGGATCGGAGGGGAACGGCAGGCCAAGCGGCCGCTCCGGCAAAGTCGGGATTTCGTGCAGCAGAAGATTCATGATCAGCCCGCCGCGCCCTTCCAGCACGCCGCCTTGCGGCAGTTTTTCCGATTCCACGATCAGGCTGTGCATCAGGTCGGTGACGCCGACGACGCGCAGGCCTTCCGGCAGTCCGGGGATCGCTCCCGGCATGACATAGACCGAGCGCATCGAGACATCGCCCAGCATCTCGACGGAATGCTCGGTGCCCGCGGGAATCCACATTGCGTGATCGGGCGGCACCATCCAGCGCCCGTGCCGCGTCGTCACCAGCACGACACCGACCAGCGCATGCAGCAACTGGCTGCGGCTGTGGCGGTGCCGCGGCACATGGTAGCCGTCGGGATATTCGGTCGGCAACGCCACCGCCGGTCCGGCCACTTGCTCCAGCCATAGCCAGCGGCGCTCGTGCAACTGCTCGAGGTCGGCACTACCAGCGTGAAAAATTTCCCTGCCGTGCGGCATAAGCTATGGCCCACTTGCGAAACTATTGGACCAAACCACGAAAGAAGTCGTCCCGCAAGCAGCCTATAAGCCATCCGTTTCCAAGGCGGCCGCAGGAGCGTCCGCCAGCTTGCCCGCGGGTATGCCCGCCAAAAAGACTACGGAGCCTGCCTTGACCGATACGACAGCCGTCGCCCCTCCCGCGACCGCCAGCCATGCTTCAGCCCAGGCGACGGCCTTCACCGTCATCCTGGCGGTGAGTTTTTGCCATTGCATCAACGACATCATGCAGTCGCTGCTATCGGCCATCTATCCCTTGCTGAAGGAGAATTACGGCCTCGATTTCTGGCAGATCGGCCTTCTGACCTTCACCTTCCAGGTAACCGCGTCGCTGCTGCAGCCGGTGATCGGGATGATCACCGACAAGCGGCCAATGCCCTATTCCCTGCCCTACGGCATGGCCTCCTCGCTGATCGGCCTGATCGTGCTTGCCTATGCCGGCCACTACACGCTGCTCCTGATCGGCGCTTCGCTGATCGGCATCGGCTCGGCGATCTTCCATCCGGAATCCTCGCGCATCGCGCGCTTCGCCTCCGGCGGCCGTTTCGGCCTGGCGCAGTCGCTGTTTCAGGTCGGCGGCAATTTCGGGCAGTCCATGGGGCCGCTGCTGGCGGCGTTCATCGTCGTGCCCTTCGGCCAGACCAGCATTTCATGGTTCGCCGTCGGCTCGCTGATCGGCATCGTCGTGTTGTGGCAGGTCGGCGGCTGGTACAGCCGCTTGCGCGCCACGCAGGCGAACCGCAAGACGTCCAGTTTCGTCTCGCCCTTCCCGCGCCGCAAGGTGATGGGGGCCCTGGCGGTGCTGACGCTGCTGGTCCTGACCAAGAACGCCTACATCGCCAGCCTCTCCAGCTACTACACCTTCTACGCCATCCATAAGTTCGACGTCTCGGTGCAGATGTCGCAGGTCATGCTGTTCCTCTTCCTCGGCGCCTCGGCGCTGGGCATCCTGCTCGGCGGTCCGTTCGGCGACCGCTACGGACAGAAGGCGATGATCTGGTTTTCCATCGTCGGCGTGCTGCCCTTCACGCTGGCGCTGCCCTACGCCAACATGGAATGGACGATGGTGCTGACGGTGCTGATCGGCCTGATCCTGTCGTCGGCCTTCTCCAACATCGTCGTCTTCGCGCAGGAACTGGTGCCGGGCCGCGTCGGCATGATCGCCGGCATCTTCTTCGGCTTCGCCTTCGGCGTCGGCGGCATAGCGGCGGCCGTGCTCGGCATCGTGGCCGACATGAAGGGCATCGACTTCGTCTTCCAGATCTGCTCGTACCTGCCGTTCCTGGGCCTGCTGACGGTGTTCCTGCCCAATATGAAGGAAGCGCGGAAGGCCTAGCCTGGGAAAGCGCCTCGACACGTGCGAGCGCGTCGAGGCCTCAGTGCAGGCCGAATTCGCGCAGCAACTCCTCACGGTGGCGCACGAAGCGGCTTTCGCTGCGGTCACGGGGACGCGGCAGGTCGACGGTGATCAGCCGCGCCGCGCCGCCTTTCTCCTTGGGCAGAATCAGCACTCTGTCGGCGAGATAGATCGCCTCCTCCAGGTCGTGGGTGACCATGACCATGGTGACGTTTTCCTCGCTCCAGATGCGCGCCAGTTCCTCCTGCATGGAGATCTTGGTCATGGCGTCAAGGGCGCCGAGCGGCTCGTCGAGCAGCAGGATTTCGGGCTGCACCGTCAGCGCCCGGGCGATGCCGACGCGTTGCGCCATGCCGCCCGAAAGCTGCCGCGGGTAGGCATCGCTGAACTCGGCAAGACCGACCAATGCTATGTAGAAGCGCGCCCTCTGCTCGGCCTGCGCCTTGGGCACGCCGCGAACTTCGAGGCCGAAGGCGACGTTGCCAAGCACGCTCAGCCAGGGCAGCAAGCGCGGTTCCTGGAAGATCACCGCCCGCTCCGCGCCGACCCCTTTTATTTGCTTGCCATCGATCGCAACGGCGCCTTCGTCGGCGATCTCTAACCCGGCAAGGATGCGCAGCAATGTCGTCTTGCCCGATCCGCTGGCGCCGACAATGACCACGCACTCGCCGGAGCGGATGTCGAGATTGAGCGAACGCAGCACGGCGAGCGAGCGCCCGCCGAGCGCAAAGGACTTCGATAGGTCGCGGATCGTGACCTCGCCGCGTGCTGTGGCCATGCTGGGTGCCTCCTTGCTCAATTGGTCTTGCTTTCGCCTGGCCGGTAGAGGATGTCGGCAGCCTTGAGCTTGCCTTTCGGCAGGCGGCCGTCGCGCTCGAGCACAGCCACCCAGAAGTCGATGTCGCGGTCGGTCGCCACCGCCTTTTCGCGCAGGCCGAAACCCGTCCAGTAGCGCGCCAGTTCGCCGTTCTCGCCGCGTTTGTCGAGGATTTCGGCCAGCACCTTGCGGGCCTCGTCGGGATTCTGCCGCGACCAGTCGGCCGCACGCGCGGACTGTTCGACGAAGTTCTTGGCGGCGTCGCGATTGGCGGCGATGAAATCCCGCCGCAGCACGATGAAGCCGCCCGCGATCTCGCCCAGCACGTCGGCGTCGTTGAACACGCCGCGCACACCGCCATTGGCCACCAGGGCACCGGCGAAAGTCGCCTGCCAGTAGCCGAGCCCGGCGACATCGACCTGATGCGAGCGCAACGTCTGCTCGAGTTGCGGCCCGGGCACCACGACGAGCTTGGCGGCGTCCGGCGGCAGGCCGACGCTGTGCAGCGCCTCACGCACCGCGTAGTCGAGATGGGCGCCGAGCGTGTTGACGGAGATCGTCTTGCCGGCGATGTCCGCGATCGACCTGATCGGGCTGTCCTCCAGCACATAGAAGACGCTTTTGACCTGGCTGTTGATGCCGTTGCTCGGATAGGCGGCGACGAAGTCGTTGCCGCCGGCGATCGAGTTGATCACGGCCGGCGTGGCGGCCGAACCCAGGTCGACGCTGCCGGAGGCGAGCGCAAACAGCGATTCCGGGCCGCCGCCGGCATAGCCGACATTCTCGAGCTCGATGCCGAGGCCCTTGAAGTAGCCGAGTTGGTCGGCAAGCTCATGCGGCGAGATGCTGCCGCGGCTGGCGAGATAGCGTATCTTGACGGAAGCGGCCTGCGAGCGCGCGATCGATGGTAGCCCGACGGCGATGATGCCGGCGGCAAGAGGGGCGCGCAGAAGCAGCGAGCGGCGTGTGATGGTCATGATCCGGCCTTTCACTTTTCAAAAATGACGATGATGGGGGCGGCTGTTCAGCCGGCGGAACTGCTCCAGCGGCAAAGCCGCCGCTGCAGGCTGACCAGCACCTGGTTCGCGATCAGGCCGAGCGCGGCCAGGATGACGATCGACGCGAACATCAGCGGGATCTGGAAATTGTACTGCGCGTTCATCACCTGGAAGCCGATGCCTTTGTTGGCGCCGATCATTTCCGAGGCAATCAGCAGCAGCAGCGCGGTGGTCGCGCCGAGCCTCAACCCGACGAAGATCGAAGGCACGGCGCCCGGCAGCACGACGCGCCGGAATATGGTCAGCCGCCGGGCGCCGTAGACGCGCGCCATTTCGAGCAGCTTCGGATCGACCTCCTTGACGCCGCTGATCGTGTTGAGCAGCAGCGGAAACAGCGTTGCCCAGAAGATGACGAACACTTTGGAGGCTTCGCCTAGCCCCAGAAGCAGGATGAAGACGGGATAGAGCGCCAGGGCCGAGGTCTGCCGGAACAGTTGCAGGATCGGATCGAGCGCCGTCTCGACGCTGCGGGTCTGACCCATGACGAGGCCGAGCGGGATGGCGACCGTAGCCGCCGCGGCGAAGGCGAGGCCGGCGCGCTGCAGGCTGATGGCGATGTCGCCGAGCAGGCTGCCCCCGGCGAGGCCCTTCCAGAGCGCTACGACGATCATGTCGATCGGCGGCAACACCGCGGCATTGACCCAGCCGCCACTCGCCGCCGCCTGCCAGAGCGCCAGGAACCCCAAAAGCACGCCATAGCGCGACAGCAGACGCGTGAGGGTTCGGCCAGCCAGGCTCAGAATATCGGCGCCGAGCCCGTTGCCGTTTTCATGCGCGCCGATGCCGGTCGGCCGTTCAATGTGCTGCAAAGTCATCGTCATGCCTTTCGCTTCAACGCATCATTCGGCGGCGAGCACGGTCGAACGGGCAACCGTCCAGGGGTTCTGCGGCCGCTTGAGGCCAAGATTCTCGCGCAACGTCCTGCCCTCGTAAGCAGTACGAAACAGGCCGCGCCGCTGTAATTCGGGGACCACCAGGTCGACGAAATCGTCTAGCGCGCCGGGCAGCCATGGCGGCAGGATGTTGAACCCGTCGGCGGCTTCGTTGCTGAACCATTCCTCCAGCTGGTCGGCGACCTGAATGGCGCTGCCGATCACGGTGTAGTGGCCTCGTGCGGTCGCGACCCATTGATAGAGCTGGCGGATGGAGAAGTTGTGCTCGTCGGCGATCTGGCGGATCAGCGCCTGGCGGCTCTTCATGCCTTCGGTTTCGCGGCTCGGCGGCAGCGGTCCGTCGAGCGGATAGCCCCTGAGATCGAGCGTTTGTCCGGCAAGCCCGTTGAGCAGTGCGACGCCGTCCTCGGGCAGGATCAGGTCGTTCAATTGCTGATACTTGGTTCGCGCCTCTTCTTCGGTGCGGCCGACAAAGGGCGCCACGCCGGGCATGATCAGCACCTGTTCGGGATCTCGGCCGGCCGCCGCCACGCGGGCCTTGATGTCGCGATAGAATTCCTGCGCGGAGGCAAGGTTCTGATGCGCGGTGAAGATGACCTCGGCCGAGGCCGCCGCGAGCTTGCGCCCATCCTCGGACTGGCCCGCCTGCACGACCACGGGGTGGCCCTGCACCGGGCGGGGCACGTTGAGCGGCCCTTTGACACTGAAATGCTCACCCTTGTGGTCGATGTCGTGAAGCTTGTCCTTGTCGTAGAAGCGGCCCGTTTTCTTGTCGCGGATAAAGGCGTCGTCCTCCCAGCTGTCCCACAGCGCCTTGACCGTCTCGACATGCTCATGCGCTCGTGCGTAGCGCTCGGCATGGTTGGGCTGGATGTCGCGGTTGAAGTTGCGCGCCGTGTCGTCGCCCGCCGAGGTGACGACGTTCCAGCCGGCCCGGCCATTCGACAAGAGGTCGAGCGAGGCGAATTTTCGGGCAAGCGTGTAGGGCTCCTCATAGGTGGTCGATGCCGTGGCGATGAATCCGAGATGCGTCGTCAGCGGCGCCAGCGCCGCAAACAACGTCACCGGTTCGAAGCCCGCGATCTTGGCGTTGCCGCCTTCGCGGGCGCCAAGCCCGACCGTCAGGTTGTCGGCGAGGAAATAGGCATCGAACAGGCCGCGTTCGGCAGTCAGCGCGAGCTGCTTGTGAAACTCGAAATTGGTCGCGCCGTCGGCCGGAGCGTCGGGATGGCGCCAGGCGGCGACATGCTGGCCGCCACCGGGTAGAAAGGCGCCGAGCTTGATCTGTCTTGATTTGATGGTCATGGCTGGGTCCCTTTGTTCGAAAACCATTTGGAGTTCAGGCGGCGAGGCCGACGCTGCGTGCCGTCCCGACGACGCGGGAAACCTCGGCAACCGCCTGCCGGGCGCGGGCATGGATGGCCTCCGACACCAGGACGCCGTCGGCGAAATCCTTGTCCGATGCGTAGATTGCGGTCGGCACGGTCAGCGCCTCGAAAAAACCGAACAGCGGCCGCAGCTGATGTTCGACGATCAGCGAGTGGCGTTCGCCGCCGCCCGTCGCGGCAAGGATGACCGGTTTCCCGCGCAACGACGACGGATCGAGCAGATCGAACAAATGCTTGAAGAGCCCGGTATAGCTGCCTTTGAAGGTCGGCGACCCCGCGACCAGCACGTCGGCGCCGACCAGTTGTTCGATGATGGCGCGGGCCGCAGGATCGAGATCGCCGAGGCGCCGAGCCGCCGGCAACGACGGACCGAGATTTTCAATGTCGTATATAGCCGAGGTCGCCCCGATGCGGTTCGCCGCCTCGCCGGCGATGTGGCTGATAAAGGCCTTGGTCTTCGATGGGCGGGTCAGGTTGCCGGATATTCCCACCACCAGCTTGTTCGTCATCGGGCTCTCCTCGCGGTCCTTATTCATTAAGACTACCGATTTTGTAGAATTAAATGAGCGAGAAGATTTCAAAACTGGCGGAATAGAGAGATTGAGTTTGCGCCGCGGCGCCCTTCAGTGGTTCGGCAGATGCGCGGTTCCGGCCAAGGGCGTCGCCATTCTCGGACGCCAGGCCAACGAGCGACAGATCCAGGTCGACCCGACCGCCGCCGCAAGCTGCCCGTCCATTGCAACGCCCGAATGAGACCCCGACCGAACGCTCGGGCATGACGCTGGCCGAACTCGATGCCTGAACCGAGAGATCCAGGCGCTGTGCGCGGCGTTGACGAGCGATCGTTGGCCACACCCGCGCCTGGCAGCCGTTCCGACGGTGAATTGTGCGGGGCGAGGATCAAATCGACGACCCGCCGTGCGGGTCGGCGGGACCTGAGCCAAGACTGATCAGGCGGATTTCAGCACGGTGAATGGGCGCTTGACGGTCCGTTTAACCTGGAAACTCCCGGCCGGAGCGGGACGGCCGACATGAAAACCCTGGACCTTGTCGATGCCGAATTCGCGCATGAGAGCCATCTGCTCGTCCGTTTCCACCCCTTCGACCAGGATTTTGTGGCCGCGGTTTCGGACCAGGGCGACAATGTCCTGGAGCATTGCCTTGCCGTTCGGGGTGGCGCAGTCGTGAAGGAAGGAGCGGTCGATCTTCACCGTATCGAAATCGATCAGGCGAAGCCACGAGAGGCCAGCGAAGCCGGTGCCGAAATCATCAAGCCAGATCTTGATCCCCAGCAGCTTCAGGTCGCTGATGCAGCGAAGAATGTCCGAATGCATCTCCATCTCCAGCCCCTCGGTGATCTCGAAGGCCAGCCTGTTGCCGGTGACGCCGGTCTCGCCCAGGATGGTCGCGACCGACGCCGCGAAGCCGGGCGTCTTGAGCTGGATCGGAGAGACGTTGACGCTGACCACGCGCACATGATCGTGCGCCAGGAGCTCGGCGCAAACAGTCCTGATGGCCCAGCGCCCGAGTTCCAGGATGGCGCCGGTTCGCTCCGCTACGGGAATGAACAGGCTCGGCGGAACCGATGTGCCGTCCAGCATTTTGAGGCGCATCAGGGCCTCAACCGCTTCCACCCGGTCCGTCGCGACATCCTGGATCGGTTGATAGACGAGTGAAACGAGATCCTGGCCGATCGCGATCTTCAGCAAAGCCGCAATGTTCTCGCTCTCGTCGCTGCTCTGGGGATCGGTTGGGTCGAACAGCCGGGCACAGTTTCGACCGCCTGCCTTTGCGAGATAGAGTGCGCGATCGGCCTCGTGGATGATCTTCTCCAGCTTGGCACCGGTCTGCGTCCTGGTGAATGCAGCGCCAACGCTTACCGTCACAACCGAGATACCGTCGCGCCGCAATTCGTGGGTAAGCGCCAGGTTCTCGACGGTGCGGCAGATGGCTTCCGCGATATCTATGATCTGATCCTTGTTCTCCATGCGGGCCAGGACGATGAATTCTTCACCGCCGTAGCGGCCGATCGAGCCATTGTATTCCCTGATCATATCCCGGAGGGCATTGGCGACATGGATAAGGCAACGGTCGCCTTCCTGGTGGCCGTAGCAGTCATTGAACTTCTTGAAGAAGTCCACGTCGATGAGCATCGCCACGAAACTGGTGCCGACCCTTTGCCACTCCCCCCAGTAGTCCCTGAGCTTTTCGTCGATCGCCCGTCGATTCTCCAGACCCGTAAGCGGATCGGTCCGCGACAGCCGCAGCAGGGCCTTGCCGCGTTCGGTGGCTTCCTTGTGCTGGATTTTGGCTTCCAGCGCGTTCAGGAAGACGTTGTAGCGCTCCTCGTTCAGCTTCCAATTCACATAGGACGTGAATGTGAAGCACGAAACGTAGAAGGCGCCAAATACCATCTTGTATGTTACCGTGGCAGGCACAAAGTAATTCACGGCATACAAGACACACATGATGATGGTTGATGTCACGATCGATAGATTGAAACTGAACGTGAAGAACAGATTTGCACTCATCATGAAAATGGTGCCGAATACCATATAGTAGGCGACGCTTTCCTTGTCCGCGCTCATAAAGGCCGGGAACAACCAGCCGATATAGCCGAAAATGATGGCCCCGGCGCAAGTCACGTCGAGCCATTCCGTGGCCACTCCCCGGCGAAGTTGCGCCTCCAGGATCGACAGCGCGGTCACGCCGACGGCGAAGCGCGCCATGATCGTATAGGCCGCCACGTCCGGGATCAGCAGCAGATCCGTTGCCGAAAACAGGAGATAGATGGCCACGGCGATCCAAAGCCCAGGCCGGGCTTCCAGTCTTCGCTTCGCCTGGGCTTCCCTCCGGTAAAGGACGCGAAGCTCGTCGGGCCCCGGCTCGTAGCGGGCTTCGTACGGCTCTACATGCGCCATGTCGGCCAGTCTGGATGACACGCGTTCGCTCTCGACAAATCCTGGTTGAAGGGGATTTTGCGTTCCAAGTTCTTTTTTGGCTTCTGCCCCCACGCGGGCCAACTCCTTGGACGCGACGGCGACTGCGCACCTCGCACGACAATGCAACGGCGCGAAACAAATTTCGGTTAATTCAGGCCGTGAATCCAATGCGGTGGGTTTTAACGCGCGAACATGGTTGGCGGGAAATTAAGCATACCGTTAAAATGCGTTCGGGACGACATTGGCAAATCGAGCATTGTACGCAATAAGTTAACTGACTGTTAACTATGGAGTGCTCGAGTGCAAAGTGTCTTTGATGGCAAAAGCCTGATTACTGCCGAGATGATTGCCGGCAGTTTTCCTCGAAGAAAGCCCGAGCATCACGGCGAGGCGTTCGAAACCGCCCGCGCGGAACTCGCGCTCATTCTCCACGCGACACACCAGCAGGTCGAGGAAGAGAAAGACCCTGCCGAGATCGTTCGTCGCCTGCTGTCCTATCTCAACGCCCTGCGGGCCAAGGTTCACCCCGACGTTTGGCAGTCGTTGATCCCGGTGGCGCAGAACCATCCGATCCTTGACTACTTTCTCCAGGACCCGCTCACCCGGTGGTCATTCACCAAGCCCAGGGGCTATTCCGGCGACGCGCAGTTGCTTGACTACATCTATTGTGATCCGCACGTGGCCGAAAGCGTGGCGAGCGCCTCGGACACAGGGAAGGCACTCTACAGCCATACCAAGGACGTACCGTCCTGCGTGGCGGCGCGGGAACGGCGCGATCTCTTGACCCGGTATGTCGACGAGACGGCGGACAAGAGCGGACCGCAAGCCGAGGTCCTGGCGATCGCCGCCGGTCATTTGCGCGAGGCCAATCGTTCGACCGCCTTGGCTGAGGGCCGCCTCAAGCGTTGGGTTGCGCTCGATCAGGATCCCCAGAGCGTTGGATTGATCGCGCGAGACTTCCAGGGCACCGCGGTCGAGGCCGTCGACGGCTCGGTGCGGACCGTGCTCACCAGGGGCCACAAGCTGGGCAAGTTCGACCTCATCTACGCCTCCGGCCTTTACGACTACCTCCAGCACAACGTCGCCGTGAAACTCACGAAGACTTGCCTGCAGATGCTGAAGCCGAACGGCAGGTTCCTTTTTGCCAACTACGCCGAGGGCAATCCCGACGCCGGCTATAGGGAAACGTTCATGGACTGGGTGTTGCTGCTGCGCTCCGAGGCCGACATGTGGAACATCATCAATGCCAGCGTCGACCGCAACACCGTCGAGGCGCAGGTGTTCTTTGGCGAAAACCGCAACGTGCTGTATGGCGTCATCGAAAAGCGCGGATAGGGCAATTCCAGGAAAAATGTGCAGCGGTTTTCCCGGAGAAAGTGCGTAGCGCCTTCCCGGGCAATTGCCTAAGACAAAGAACTGGAGCGGGTCGGCGATCCTATCACGCTGAACCGCTCCAGTGACAACCTTGGACCGGCGCCGGCGTGAAGCCTCGAGCGCTTTCGGCCGGGCGAGGCGTCCCGTCCCGGACCATTGCCTTTGGATGACTGCCTTTGGCTTGCACCTCCGGCCGCCTTCCGCTATAGAGCCGCCACCCGCGTAGACACCCTTGGAGGCAACGCGGCGGAAGGCCGCCTCACCCGGCGGCTTTCGACGTTTACGGTCCAGGCCCATTGCCAACCGCAAACGCTCCAGAACAACGCGAAAGGAAGTGCCATGAGCCACGATACTTACGAGCTCAAGGCCGAAGCGCGCGAACAGGTCGGTAAGGGGTCCGCCCGTGCAGTTCGCCGCAACGGTAAAGTGCCTGCAGTAATTTACGGTGACAAGCAGCCTCCCCTGGCGATCGCTCTCACCTACAAGGACATCTACTACAAGATCCACGGCGGCGGGTTCCTGACCACGATCGCCACGATCGATGTCGACGGCAAGAAGATCCAGGTCCTGCCGAAGGACTTCCAGCTCGACCCGGTCAAGGATTTCCCTGTCCATGTCGACTTCCTGCGCATCGGCAAGGACACCGAGGTCAATGTCGACGTGCCTGTCCACTTCATCAACGAGGACAAGTCGCCCGGCATCAAGCGCGGCGGCGTGCTCAACATCGTGCGTCACGAGGTCGAGTTCCACTGCCCGGCCAATGCGATCCCGGAATTCATTACCGTCGATCTCACCGGCGCCGACATTGGCGATTCGATCCATATCTCGTCGGTCAAGCTGCCGGCCGGCGTCAAGCCCGTCATCTCCGACCGCGACTTCACCATCGCGACCGTCGCCGGTTCGTCGGCGATGAAGCCGGAGACGGAAGAGACGGTCGAGGCTGCACCTGAGGCGGCTCCCGCCGCCGAAGAGAAGTAACTTTTTCACGCCCGGAGCTGACGATGCCGCTTGTCTTTGCAGGCCTCGGCAATCCGGGCGCGAAATATGCCGCCAACCGGCACAATGTCGGCTTCATGGCGGTGGACGCGATCGCCCGCCGCCACTCCTTTTCGCCCTGGTCTAAGAAATTCCAGGGATTGATCGCCGAGGGCACGCTCGGCGGTGAAAAGATCATCCTGATCAAGCCGCAGACCTTCATGAACCTGTCCGGCCAGTCGGTCGGCGAAGCGCTGCGCTTCTACAAGCTCGGCCCCGGGGCGCTGACCGTCTTCTACGACGAGATCGACCTTGCCGAAGGTAAGCTGCGCATCAAGACCGGCGGCGGCGCCGGCGGCCACAACGGCATCCGCTCGATCGACGGCCATGTCGGCAACGCGTATCGGCGTGTGCGCATCGGTGTCGGCCATCCCGGCGTCAAGGAGATGGTGCAGCATCATGTACTCGGCGATTTCGGCAAGACCGACCGCGACTGGCTGGACCCGCTGCTCGACGCGGTCGCCGACAACGCGGCGATGATCGTCAAGGGCGACGAATCCGGCTTCATGAACAAGGCCGCCCTCGCCGTTCAGGGCAAGGCCGGCGTGGAACCGGAAAAGCCGGCGCCCAAGCAGCAAAGCCACATCCGCCAGGCACGGCCGCAACAGGCGCCCGCCAAGCTGCCGGAGAGCGGCCCGATGGCCGCCATGCTGAAGAAGCTGTTCGGCAACAAGGACTGAGCTCGGGTCCATACGGCGTTACAGGGCTTGACGTTCATCACCCCTATCGCCCATAGCCCTCACCAAATCTCAAATTCCCGATAGGACCGGACAAAATGGGTTTCAAATGCGGCATCGTTGGCTTGCCCAATGTCGGCAAGTCGACGCTTTTCAACGCGCTGACGAGGACGGCCGCCGCGCAGGCCGCCAACTACCCGTTCTGCACCATCGAACCGAACACCGGCGAGGTGGCGGTGCCCGATCCGCGCCTGCAGAAGATCGCCGCGATCGGCAAGTCGAAGGAGATCATCCCGACCCGCATCTCCTTTGTCGACATCGCCGGCCTGGTGCGCGGCGCCTCGAAGGGCGAAGGCCTGGGCAACCAGTTCCTCGCCAACATCCGCGAGGTCGATGCCATCGTGCATGTGCTGCGCTGCTTCGAGGATGACGACATCACCCATGTCGAGGGCCGCATCGACCCGGTCGCCGACGCCGAGACGGTCGAGACCGAGCTGATGCTCGCCGACCTCGAGAGCCTCGAACGCCGCATCGCGCAATTCCGCAAGCGCGCGTCCGGCAAGGACAAGGAAGCCTTGACCGTGCTGCCGATGATGGAGGCAGCGCTTGAGCTTCTGCAGGCAGGCAAGCCGACCCGCATCCTGCTCAACGGCATCTCGGCGGAAGACCTGCGCATTCTGCAAGGCTTGAACCTTCTGACCTCACATCCCGTGCTCTACGTCTGCAACGTCGCCGAGGCTGACGCGGCCACCGGCAACGAGCACACCAGGGCCGTGGAGCAGATGGCCGCCGCGCAGGGCGCACGCACCGTCGTTATTTCGGCCGCGATCGAAGCCGAGGTTGCGCAGCTCTCCGACGAGGAAGAGATGGAATTCCTGTCCTCGCTCGGCCTCGACGAGCCCGGCCTGAACAAGGTGATCCGCGCCGGCTACGAATTGTTGCAGCTCATCACCTATTTCACCGTCGGGCCGAAGGAGACGCGCGCCTGGACTGTGCACAAGGGCGCCAAGGCGCCGCAGGCCGCCGGCGTCATCCACACCGATTTCGAGCGCGGCTTCATCCGCGCCCAGACCATCGCCTACAATGATTTCGTCACGCTGGGCGGCGAAGTAGCGGCCAAGGAAGCCGGCAAGGCGCGCGACGAAGGCAAGGAGTATGTCGTCCAGGACGGCGACATCATGCTGTTCAAGTTTAATACGTGATCCTTCGGTCATCTCCGCAGGGACCACAGGCCAGAGTGTGAACAGACCAGGCCGGGTCGCATTCCCGACAGGGTAAGGCCGTGCACGGGCTGCCCTCGCTAGGCCTTTCCGCTATTGGCTCAGTGAACGCGGAAGGGGACCATATGAAAAGGACCATCCCGACCCTGATCGGTTTCTCGGCCATTCTGACCTGGTCGTTCCTCGCGCTGCTGTCGACCGCCGCAGGGCCGATCCCGCCCTTTCAATTGGCGGCAATGACGTTTCTGCTGGGAGGCTCAGTCGGGGCGGCCAGCTGGATTGTCCGCCCGTCGGCGCTCAAGTCGCTACGGCAGCCATGGCAGGTCTGGGCAATCGGCACGGCAGGGCTGTGCATCTATCACTGCGCGTACTTTTTCGCCATCCAGTCCGCCCCGCCCGTCGAGGTGAGCCTGATCGCCTATCTCTGGCCATTGCTGATCGTCGTCTTCGCCGCCTTCCTGCCGGGAGAGCGGCTGAGGTCTCACCACATAGCCGGTGTGATGCTCGGCCTGGCGGGTGCCATCGTCGTCATCACCAAGGGCAGCAGCGTGGGGCTTGCCGACGGCGTGAAGCCGGGCCACGCCGTTGCCCTGTTCTGCGCCTTCGTCTGGTCCGGTTATTCCGTCCTGTCGCGCCGTTTCGGCCAGGTGCCGACCGATGTGGTGGCGGTGTACTGCCTGATCACCGCGGCCGTCGCCTTCACTCTCCATCTCGCGCTCGAGATCACGGTCTGGCCGCAGACGATGACGCAATGGAGCGCTATCGTAATTCTAGGCATGATACCGCTCGGCGCCGGCTTCTACGCATGGGACCATGGCTGCAAGCGTGGAGACATCATGATCCTGGGCGCGCTTTCCTATGCCGCGCCGCTGTTCTCGGTGATCGTGCTGCTGCTGGCCGGGTTCGGCCTCTTCCACTGGTCTGTTGCGCTCGCTTGCGTCCTGATCACGGTCGGCGCGGTGATCGCCGCCAAGGACGTGTTGCTGAAGGCGCAAAAACAACCTCTTGCCGAGGAACCATCGCGCGCATAGGGCCCGATCTGAGACTGCGACGTGGCTACTGCCCCACCACCGCCCGTCCACTCACCCAGACAGCAGCGATGTTGGCGCGTGCCGCGTTGAGCACGATCTTCTGGAAGACATCGTCGAGCGTGTCGTCCGCCATGCTGACATGAATGTTCGAGGCCTTCGCCGTCGTGTCGATCAGCAGCGCGTCGAATTCATGGCCGACGCGAAAGCTGCCCGTCGGCAGGTCGAGCGCTTCGGCACCGCCGGCGGTGGCCAGCCAGAACGCCTCCTGATGCGTGATCGGCGCGCCGGGCGCGCCGCGCTGCGCTGCGTCCAGGCCGGCATGGACACCGCTCTGCAGCGTCCTCGAGGCTGACAGCGCATGCCGGCAGCCGTCGAAGAGCGACGGGCTGTAGCCGCCGGAAATGTCCGTCCCGAGCCCGACATGCATGTGCCGGTCAAGCGCGTCGCGCAGCGGAAATACCGCATTGGCGAAATAGAAATTGGACAGCGGGCAATGCGCGACCCCAGCCCCCTTCCCCTTGATGAGGTCCATATCCCGCCCGTCGATGAAGTTCGAATGCGCCAGGATGGTGTGGCGCGTCAGCAGGCCGAAACCGTCGAGGCTCGCCGCGTCGGTGCAGCCAAAGCGCGTCTCGACGAATTGCCTTGCCCAATCGCTCTCCGAGCAATGTGTCTGCACGTGGCAGCTAAATTCCGTTGCGAGTTCGCCCAGGCCTTGCAGCGCCGCATCCGTGCAGCTTGGGATGAAGCGCGGCGTGATCACCGGCCGGACCAGCGGTCTTTCGCCGGTATCCAAGGATCTGACCGCCTCGATGAAGCGTCTGGTGTCGGAAATGGCGCTTGCCGCGTCGGCATCGCGATAGAAAGACGGGCACTGCTCGGGATCGTCCATCGCCACCTTGCCGACCAAAGCGCGCTGGCCCTTTTCGAGGCATATCTCGGCAAGCGCCAAGCTGGCCTCGACATGGACGGTGGCAAAATAGAGCGCCGTGGTGGTGCCGTTGGCGAGAAGATTGTCGATCAGGTCGGCATAGACCTCGCGGGCGTAGCCGGTGTCGGCATAGCGCGCCTCGAGCGGAAACGTATATTTTTGCAGCCAGACCTCGAGCGGCACGTCCAGTGCCTTGCCCATTTGGGGCCATTGCGGCGCGTGGATGTGCAGGTCGATCAGGCCGGGCAGCAGGAACTGGCCTTCGCCGAGCTCCACTAGGCTGCCCGCCTGGCGGGCATCGGTCTTCCTCGCCGCGTATTCGGGATGGCCGGGTGCGAGAATCTCCGCGATCCGTCCCTGTGCATCGATGCTGAACAGATGGTCCTTCAGCACCTCCAGCCGGCCGCGCTCCGGCGTGTGGAAGGCGGTGCCAAGCAGCGTGAAGGCCTCTCTTGTCATGGATCGCTCCGGTTGCGCTGGCGCGTGTGGCCGTTATTGCATGGCGCGCAAGAAAACAGTTGGCAAGCCTTTGCGCCGCTGTCCTTTGGCGCCGACTGATCCCATGATCGGCCGGGAAATTCCAGAGGGGACATCATGGAACGCACTGCACCGGAAATCACTTTGATTGCTCAGCCGGACGATCCGCTGCCACTGGGCAAGGCCGCCCCGCTCGGCCTCCAGCACGTGCTGGCGATGGATGTTTACATCGTGCCGTTCATCATCGCATCGGTCCTGGCCTTCAGCGCGGGCGATGCCGGCGCCTTCATCCAGTCAGCTTTCGTCGCGGCGGGCATCGCCACCCTGATCCAGTCGCAGCTTCTGATGCGCCTGCCGGTGGTGCAGGGGCCGTCCTTTGTGCCGATCGGCGCGGTGCTGGCTATCGCCTTCGGCGCCGGCGGCGGCATTGCCGGTCTTTCCGCGGTGATCGGAGCGCTCATTCCCGGCGCCATACTGGTCATGCTGCTCGGTTCGCCCACGGGAATCTTCCATCGCTTGGTAGACCGCTTTGTCCCGCCCATCGTCGGCGGCGCCATCATCATCGTCGTCGGCATCGCGCTGATGCCGGTCGCACTCCGCGAAAGCGTGTTCGCGGTCCACGGCACTGCCACCGTCGGCGGCAATATCATCCTTGCCTTTGTTGCGGCGGCGGTGCTCGTCGGCTGCATGCTGACCGGCATGGCGCTCGGCGCAAAGGGCGCCTGGCTGCGCCTGCTCTCCGTAATCATCGCACTTGTGGCCGGCTGCGTGGCCGCCGCCTCCATGAGCCAACTCAACATGGGAGCGGTCTCCGAGGCGACCTGGTTTTCGATGCCGCGCGTCGCCTTCCTCAACCTCGACGTGACGTTCTCGCTCTCGGCGACGCTCACGATGCTCATCGTCTATATCGTGGTCCTCGCCGAAACCACCGGCACCTGGTTCGCGGTCGGCGCCGTTATCGACAAGCCGCTGTCGAATGAACAGCTCGACAGGGGCGCCACCGGCGAAGGCCTCGGCTGCCTGGTCAGCGCACTGCTTTGCAGCACGCCGGTCACCGGCTATTCGTCGAATGCCGGCATCATCGCCATCACCGGCATCGCCAGCCGCGCCGCTTTCGCCGCGGCAGGCATCTTCCTGGTCCTGTTCGGACTGATCGGCAAACTGTCGGCGGTGATCGCCTCGATCCCGGGCCCGGTCATCGGCGGCGTGTTCGGCGTGCTCTGCGTCGTCATCGCCATGAACGGGTTCCGCGTCGTGCGCGGCACGCCGCTGACGGAAAGGAACATGCTGGTCGTCGGCCTGCCGATCCTGATGGCCCTGTTTGCTACGCTTGCGCCGCCGGATTTCGTCAAGACGCTTCCCGATATCGTGCAGTACATTCTGGGCTCGTCCATCGCCTTTGGCGCCGTCTGGGCCATCGTGCTGCACCAGATCCTGCCGAGCGCCCGATAGGGGCATTCGCAGGCCGGCCCCCGCGGGTCCGGCCAGCTCTCCACGATAAGCCCGAAGCGCGGTCGATGACCCGACCCGTCGAAGCTTTCATGCTGCCGGCTGCTCGACGAATTTTCTGAGCGCCCCTGGTGTCGGCCCCAAGTCCGGCTTGTCTTGATTTTGTCATGCCGCAAGTCTAAGCGGCGGGCACAGGCTCGGCGCACGAAGGCTAGTGCGATCCGATACGACGCAGCAATCCGAACGCTTTCCGGCAGGGAGATCTGGCGATGATCAAGGCTTTCGTCGTGGACAATGATCGCCTGCGTCTCACGGACGATCTCCTGGGCAATGGCGACAAGGTCGTCTGGGCCGATCTCTTCAATCCGACCAAGGACGAAGAGGCAACAATCGAGAATTGGCTCGGCATCGCCATTCCGACCCGCGAGGAGATGGAGGAGATCGAGATTTCCAGCCGCCTCTATATCGAGGACGGCGCCTACTTCATGACCGCCACCTTGCCCGCCCAGACCGACGTCGACGATCCCCTGATCTCGCCGGTCACCTTCGCGCTCGCCGGCAATAGGCTGGTCACCGTGCGCTATCACGAACCGAAAGCGTTCAAGACCTTCCCTTTGCGCGCCGAGAAGGTGGCGACCGGCTGCACCAGCGGCGACACCATCCTGATCGGCCTGCTGGAAGCGATCGTCGACCGGCTCGCCGACATCCTCGAGCGCGCCGGCCGCGACGTCGAAGCGATCTCGCGCGACATTTTCGAGGCGCGATCGACCAAGGTGTCGAAGCGCAACCGTGACTTCCAGGAACTCTTGAAGGGCATCGGCCGCAAGGAGGACATCGCTTCCTCCGTGCGCGACAGCCTGATCTCCTTGCAGCGGCTGGCCGGCTTCCTCGCCCATGTCGCGACCCAGGCCAAGATGAGCAAGGACGTCCGCGCCCGCATCAAGACCTTGTCGCGCGACGTGCTTTCTCTTGCCGACCACGCCACCTTCCTGTCGCAGAAGATCTCCTTCCTGCTCGACGCCACGCTCGGCATGATCTCGATCGAGCAGAACGCCATCATCAAGATCTTCTCGGTCGCCGCCGTCATCTTCCTGCCGCCGACGCTGGTCGCCTCGATCTACGGCATGAATTTCGACGTCATCCCCGAGCTCAAATGGGAGCTCGGCTATCCGTTCGCGATCGCCATGATGGTTCTGTCGGCGATCCTGCCCTTCTGGTATTTCCGCCGCCGCGGCTGGTTATGATCGCAACGGCCGGCCGGGCGCCCGCGGCTGGCTCACCAGAAAGGGCTTGACCAAACGCCGTCCGGCCTGCATCCGGGTTTGCCGATCCATGTGGATCGCGCGTTCTGCAACCGGATTCCACGCCATGACTGGAAAGACATGGGCCTATGAGGACTTCGTCGAAGGAGCCTCGTTCGACCTCGGCACCAAACAGGTGAGCGCGGCCGAGATCATCGAGTTCGCCAGCGAATTCGATGCCCAGCCGATGCATCTCGACGAGGAGGCCGGCAAGGCAAGCATCCTGGGCGGCCTCTCGGCCTCGGGCTGGCATACCTGCGCCATGTTCATGCGCATGCTATGCGATGCCTTCCTGCTGGACTCGACCTGCCAGGGCGCGCCCGGCGTCGATCAGGTCAAATGGAAGAAGCCGGTGCTGGCCGGCGACACGCTCAAGGGCAGCCTCGTCGTCCTGGCCAAGCGTCCTTCGAAATCGAAGCCGCAGCTCGGCTTCGTGACCATGCGCAGCGAGCTGGTCAACCAACGCGGCGAAAGCGTCTTCGAGCTCGAGAATTCCGTCATGTTCCTCACGCGCAATGCCGCGGGGAGCCTTGCATGATGCTCGACGAATTCTTCCGCGTCGGCACCACCGTCACGCTGGGCTCTCATACGTTCGAAGCCGAGGCGATCAAGGCCTTCGCCCGCAAATACGACCCCCAGGTCTTCCACATCGATGAGGATGCCGCGAAGAAGAGCGTGCTGGGCGGGCTGTGTGCGTCCGGCTGGCATACCGCCGCCACCTGGATGAAACTCAACCTCGAAACCCGCATGGACGCCGAGTGGAGCGGCCCTGGCCCGACGCCCGAATTTGGCCCCTCGCCCGGCTTCAAGAACCTGAAATGGCTGAAGCCGGTCTATGCCGGGCAGACCGTGACCTTCACCCGCACCGCCCTTTCCCACCGCCCGATCGCCTCACGTCCGGGCTGGCGGGTGCTGACCTTGCGCTCGGAAGCCTTCGATTCGACCGGCGACAAGGTAC
This sequence comes from Mesorhizobium sp. B2-5-11, assembly GCF_006440835.1. NCBI lineage: Bacteria > Pseudomonadati > Pseudomonadota > Alphaproteobacteria > Hyphomicrobiales > Phyllobacteriaceae > Mesorhizobium > Mesorhizobium sp. B2-5-11. Next base: position 360,812 of record NZ_VFUK01000005.1, on the reverse strand, counting down.
TGGAGTTCGAAAGCGCCGTGCTGGTCAAGGTGGAGTAATGGCGCCTCTTCCTTCTCCCAGGGAGAGAAGGAGGAACTGCTCTCTCAATGCCCCTCGAACCCGATCAGCGTCCGCACCGGCACGCCGAGCGCTTCCAGCTTGGCGCGGCCGCCGAGATCCGGCAGGTCGATGACGAAGCAGGCGGCAAGGATATCGGCGCCGATCTGGCGCAGGAGATTCACCGCCGCTTCCGCCGTGCCGCCGGTGGCGATCAGATCGTCGACCAGGATCACTTTCTCGCCCGGCGACACGCCGTCCTTGTGCATCTCCATCTCGTCCAGCCCGTATTCCAGGCTGTAGGCGACGCGCACTGTCTCATAAGGCAGCTTGCCTTTCTTGCGGATCGGCACGAAGCCGGCGGAGAGCTGATGGGCGACGGCGCCGCCGAGGATGAAGCCGCGCGCTTCGATGCCGGCGATCTTGTCGATCTTCTCGCCGGCATAGGGATGCACCAGCTCATCGATCGCGCGGCGGAAAGCGCGCGCGTTGCCAAGCAGCGTGGTGATGTCGCGGAACAATATGCCGGGCTTGGGATAGTCCGGGATGGTGCGGATCGCCGCCAGCAGCGTGTCTTCGAGCGAAGGTTTCATGAGGCGGCTCCGGGTGGTCCAGTTTCGGCGGAAGGGCGTGAAATGGCGCAGCGCCAAATCCTATCCCGGCGCGACCGACAACGGCTAGCGCGATGTGGCGGCCGAGACAAGCGCATCCGGCGAAAGGAGCACATACGTCCAAGGGCTTGCCTCTGCCGGCGCTGCGATCTTTCGCATCGAAGCAATGGCCATCACCGAAAACGCAAATTCTGGCGGGTCAACTGTTCGATCGAGCTGCACCCCATCAGCTTCATGCCGCGTTCGATCTCGATGCGCATCTGTTCGAGTGCGCGTTCGACGCCAGGCTGGCCCGCCGCCGCCAGCGGAAACAGATAGTAGCGTCCGACGCCGACGGCCTTGGCGCCGAGCGACAGCGCCTTTAGCACATGCGTGCCGCGCTGCACGCCGCCATCCATGATGACGTCGATCTGGTCGCCGACCGCATCGACGATCTCGGCGAGCTGGTCGAAAGCCGCGCGCGAACCGTCCAGTTGCCGGCCGCCATGGTTCGACAGCACGATGCCCTTGCAGCCGATCTCGACGGCGCGTCTGGCATCCTCCACCGACATGACGCCCTTGAGGCAGAACGGTCCCGGCCAAAGCCTCACCATCTCGGCGACGTCGTCCCACGTCATCGACGGATCGAGCATTTCGGTGAAGTAGCGGCTGATCGACATCGTGCCGCCGCCCATGTCGATATGCTCGTCCAGCTGCGGCAGCTTGAACGCCTCATGCGTGAAATAGTTGATCGCCCAGGCAGGCTTCATCGCGAACTGCGCCATTCCCGCCAGGTTGAGCTTGAAGGGAATCGCAAAACCGGTGCGCTTGTCGCGCTCGCGGTTTCCCCCGGTGATGCTGTCGACGGTCAGCATCATCACTTCGACGCCGATCTCCCGCGCCCGCTGCATCATCGCCCGGTTGAGGCCGCGATCGCGATGGAAGTAGAACTGATAGACCTGCGGGCCGCTGCTGATTTTTCGGACTTCCTCGAGGCTGACCGTGCCGAGCGAGGAAACTCCGAACATGGTGCCGTATTTTGCAGCGGCCCTGGCGACCGCCCGTTCGCCGTGATGGTGGAACAGCCGCTGGAGAGCGGTCGGCGAACAGTAGAACGGCATCGCCAGCTTCTGGCCCATGACGGTCACCGACATGTCGACCTCGCTCACCCCGCGCAGCACGTTGGGAACGAGATCGCAGGTTTCGAAGCTCTCGGTGTTGCGGCGATAGGTGACCTCGTCGTCCGCCGCGCCGTCGATGTAGTTGAAGATCGGCCCCGGCAGCCGCCGCTGCGCCATGCGGCGGAAATCGGAGAAGTTGTGGCAGTCGCTGAGCCGCATCATGGAACCCCAAACGCCCTATAGGCGGCAAAGCCTTCGCCGCCGTCGGGGCGTCGAATAGCAATCGCCTGCCGCGCTGCCAACCGGCTTGTTCGACAACAAAGCGATCACCTCACGCGCCAGCCTCTTCGGCAAGCAAAAAGGGCGCTTCGCGGGCGCCCTTTCTTCAATCTCCGGCCGCGCGGCTTAGTGCGCGACTGCTTCCCAAACCTTGCGCTTGGTCATGTAGACCAGTGCGCCGAACAGGAGCAGGAACACCAGCACCCGGAAGCCGGTTTTCTTGCGGGCTTCCATATGCGGTTCAGCCGCCCACGCCAGGAAAGCGGCGACGTCGCGGGAGTACTGGTCGACGGTCTGCGGCGCGCCGTCGTCATAAGTCACCTGGCCGTCGGAAAGCGGCTTGGGCATCTTCAGCGACACGCCGGACATGAAGTACGGATTGTAGTGCGTGCCTTCCGGGATGACCATTCCAGCCGGAGGCGTCTGGTCGTAGCCGGTCAGCAGCGAGTGGATGTAGTCAGGGCCGCCGGCATCATACTGGGTGAAGATGTCGAAGACGAACTGCGGAAAGCCGCGCTCCACGCCCCGCGCCTTGGCCAGCAGCGACATGTCGGGCGGGGCTGCGCCGCCATTCGAGGCTGCCGCGGCTTCCTCATTGGCGAACGGCGCCGGGAAATGGTCCGACGGCTTGCCGGGACGGTCGAACATGTCGCCGGCGTCGTTGGGGCCGTCATGGATGGTGTACTCGGCCGCCAGCGTCTTGATCTGTGCGTCGGAATAGCCGAGGTCCGAAAGCGTGCGGAATGCCACCAGGTTCATCGAATGGCAGGCCGAGCAGACTTCCTTGTAGACCTTGAGGCCGCGCTGCAGCTGCGCCTTGTCATAGGTGCCGAACGGGCCGGTGAAGCTCCAGTCCATTTCCTTCGGTTCGTTGATCGGGAAATGCGTCGGCGCCGCCGCGTTATGCGCCTCTTCGGCCGCGGTCGCCCAGGTGCCCGTAGCCCCAAGGCCGGCGGCCACAAGGCCGATCAGCGCAAGCGAGGTGAGAATCTTTTTCATGCCAAATCCCCTTAGATTCTCTACCGCTCAGCCCTTGGTCTCAGGTGCGGCCGTGGCGCCCGCCGGATGCCCGCTGCCGCCCTTGTTCTTCTCGAGCACCGCCTCGGTGATCGAGTTCGGCAGCCTGCGTGGCGTCTCGATCAGGCCGAGCACCGGCATGATGATCAGGAAGAAGGCGAAGTAGAACAGCGTCGCCATCTGCGCCATGAACACGTAGCTGCCTTCCGCCGGCTGCGAGCCCAGCCAGCCAAGCAGGATGGCATCGGCCACGAACAGCCAGAAGAACAGCTTGTACCAGGGCCGGTAGACCGCCGAGCGCACCTTGGAGGTGTCTAGCCACGGCACCAGGAACAGCATGGCGATGGCGCCGAACATGCACAGCACGCCGCCGAGCTTGGAGTTGATCGGCCCGATGTTGAAGGTAATGGCGCGCAGGATCGCGTAGAACGGCAGGAAGTACCATTCCGGAACGATGTGGGCCGGCGTCTTCAGCGGGTTGGCGACCGTGTAGTTGTCGGGGTGGCCGAGATAGTTCGGCAGGTAGAAGACGAAATAGGCGAAGAAGAACAGGAACACGATCATGCCGAACGCGTCCTTGATGGTCGCGTAAGGGGTGAAGGCGACGGTGTCGGTCTTCGACTTCACCTCGATGCCGGTCGGGTTCGACTGGCCCACGACATGCAGCGCCCAGATGTGCAGCACGACCACGCCGGCGATCATGAACGGCAGCAGGTAATGCAGCGCGAAGAAGCGATTAAGGGTCGGATTGTCGACCGCGAAACCGCCGAGCAGAAGCTGCTGGATCCAGTCGCCGACCAGTGGAATGGCGCTGAAGAAGCCGGTGATGACGGTGGCGCCCCAGAAGCTCATCTGGCCCCACGGCAGCACGTAGCCCATGAAGCCGGTCGCCATCATCAGGAGATAGATGATGCAGCCGAGGATCCACAGCAGCTCGCGCGGCGCCTTGTAGGAGCCGTAATAGAGGCCGCGGAAGATATGGATGTAGACCGCGACGAAGAAGAACGACGCGCCGTTGGCATGCATGTAGCGCAGCAGCCAGCCGGAATTCACGTCGCGCATGATCTTTTCGACTGAATCGAAAGCCAGATTTGTGTCGGACGTGTAGTGCATGGCCAGCACGATGCCGGTCAGGATCTGCGCCACCAGCATGATCGACAGGATGCCGCCGAAGGTCCAGGCATAGTTGAGGTTGCGCGGCACCGGATAGGCGACGAAGCTGTCATAGATCAGCCGCGGCAGAGGCATGCGCGCATCGAACCAGCGCTCGATACCGGTCTTGGGCGTGTAGGTCGAGTGTCCCTCGCTCATCGAAATATCCCCTGCCTCAACCGATAAGGATCTTGGTATCGGAAATGAACTTGAATACCGGCACAGCCATGTTCTCGGGCGCCGGGCCTTTGCGGATGCGGCCGGCGGTATCGTATTGCGAACCGTGGCACGGGCAGAACCAGCCGCCGAAATCGCCTTCCTGGCCGAGCGGAATGCAGCCCAGATGCGTGCAGACCTGAACCATCACCATCCAGGCTTCCTTGCCGGGCGTGGTGCGGTTGGCGTCGGTCGCCGGCGCGTCGGCCGGCAGGTTGGCGTTGCGGGCGATCGGATCCTTGAGATCGGCGAGATTGACGGCCTCGCCGTCCTTCATCTCCTTCTCGGTGCGGTTGCGCACCACGACCGGCTTGCCGCGCCACTTGACGATCAGCGACATGCCCGGCGTCAGCGAGGAGACGTCGACCTCGACCGAGGCGAGCGCCAGCGTCGAGGCATCGGGGCGCATCTGGTCGATGAACGGCCACGCGACGGCGCCCGCGCCGACCACGGCGGCCATGCCGGTGGCGACGTAGAGAAAATCTCGACGGTTGGGATCCTGGGTGTCGGTTGCGCTCACGGGTGCCTGATCCTTTCGCCTCTTCCGTGCCGGTGAGCGAGCCTTGTTCCCCGCTCATTCACGCCAACCCGACAGCGCATGGCGAACAGGCTAGCGAACTCCTCCGGCATTTGGACTTCGGTTTATGCGTGAAGCCCGTTTTTGTCCAGACGGGTGAAGGCACAAGGGCAGATTGTCGCGGGGACGAAATCCGGCACCGCGCGACAAGACGGCGGATGACCGTGAAACACCGCCAAACAGCCGGGAAACAGTAGCGAATCCGGGGGCCACCTTCGCCTCGACACCTGGCTCCGGGGGGTCTATCCTGCCCCCATGTCGCATGTCATAGACCGCGAGGAATGGGCTGTTCGCCCCGACCGCTGGAAGGGCGAGTTGCAATGTGCCCCCTACGGTTCCAACTCCTGCCTGATCTTCAACTACCTGCCGGAGACCGGCGGCGGACCGCGCCTGCATTCCCATCCCTACGCCGAGATCTTCATCATCCGCCAGGGCATCGGCCTGTTCACGGTCGGCGGTGAGGAGATCGAGGCCTCTGCCGGCCAGATCGTCATCGTGCCGCCCGGCACGCCGCACAAATTCACCAATCTCGGCCCCGGCCCGCTGGAGACGACCGACATCCACGAGAACGGCACTTCATTACCCAGTGGCTGGAGTGATCCAGGCCCAGGTGGTTCCTGGAAAAGTATGAAACGGTTTCCGTCCGCAACCGCGTCAAAAACAATCCAGCCCTGTCGGTTTTCCGATCGCCGCCTAGATCTATGGCATAGGCAGCCGGCAGGGTCAGGACATGCAAACCTCGAACATCGAAATCGAAGGGCTGAGCATAGCGATCCGTGAGGCAGGCCCGGCTGAAGCGCCTGCATTCCTGCTGCTGCATGGGTGGCCGCAAAGCTCCTATGCGTTCGAAGGGGTGATCGGCCGGCTGACTGCCGACTACCGGGTCGTCGCACCCGACCTGCCCTGCATCGGCGGCTCGCAAGGCATGCCTGAGGCGGGCGACAAGAGAACCCTGGCGAGGCTGATGAGAGGCGTTGCCGAGGCCTGCGGGCTGCGGCACCTCGTGGCGGCCGGTCACGATGTCGGCGGCCAGATCGTGTTCGCCCTGCTGCGCGACCATCCCGAGATCCTTTCCGGCGCGGCGATCATGAATGTCGCTGTTCCAGGTGTCGGGCCATGGGAAGAGGTCATTCGCAATCCGCGGATCTGGCACTTTGCCTTCCATGCCGTCCCGGCGCTACCGGAAACGCTGGTGAGCGGCCACCAAAGCACCTATTTCGACTTCTTCTTCAATGTGCTTTCGAAGGATCGGACATCGATCCCGGCGCAGGCCAGGGAAATCTATGCGAGAGCCTATTCCCGGCCTGAAAGCCTCCAGGCCGGTTTCGATTGGTATCGCGCCTTCCCCGAAGATGCCAAAGCCAATGCTGCACGGCCCGCGACGCCTACAGCGATTCCGGTGCTGTATCTCAGGGGCTCGGCCGAGTCCGGCGATATCGGCGATTATGTCGAGGGCCTTAGGGCCGCCGGGCTTTCGAATGTCGAGGGCGACATCATTGCCGACAGCGGGCACTTCGTCCCCGATGAGAACCCCGAAGCGCTCGCCAGCCGCCTGGCGAGATTCCACAGGGAAATCGGCGCGGCAAGCGCCAACCCTACATGGCGCCGAGCCTGACCAGCACCGCCTTCGGGATGTTGTATTCGCGGATGACGGCATCGTGCTTTCGAAGACCGCACAGTTCGCGCTGGATGAAGTAACCATGCACCGCCACCGCTGCCTCCTTGAGCAGCCGGGGACGCAACTGCTCGTCGCCATTGTTGCGCAGTCGGGCCAGCGTTTCTTCGACGCGTTGTCCGGCGCGGCCGAGTGCCGCCGCCTTCTCGGCAAGGACTTCATGGCCGAGCGCGTCGAAGGCGGCTTCGGCGGCCGAGGCGCTGGTCAGACGGGACGGCGGGCGCAGGGACATTTTCAACCTCCTTTCTCGAAGATCATCCGGTGCGTGACGAATTCTTCGCCCGCCACCGGCGCGAAGCCAAGCCGCTCATAGAAGCCGAAGGCTTCCTGCGGCGCACGGGTGTTGAGCACGGCGAAATAGTGGCGTGCCCTGTCGACAACGGTCTCGACCAGCATGCGGCCAAGGCCCGTGCGCCGATGGCGCGCGCCGACGAACAAATGCCGGACCCGGCCATGGTTCCTGCCCTCGAAATAGGGATCGATGTTCAGCCCGCACACGCCGGCGAGTTCGCCGCCGTGCCATGCTCCGAACAGTGCCTCGCCGTGTTTCAGGAACTTGTTGCGGCCGCTTGTCCAGCCGTCGCGAAGCCGCACCAGCATCCAGTAGCCTTCCCGCCGGCTCTCTTCCATCAGCGCATCGAAGGCCGGTGTCGTCGGCCGCAGCCGTTTCAGCAGATAGTCGGTCTCATGCGTCGCGCCCATGCCGCTACTCCGCCGGCCGCGTCTCTTCCAGCACGGCTTCCTCATGATAGAGGAAGCCGCCGGACTGACGCTTCCACAGCCGCGCGTAGAGCCCGTCGAGCGCCACCAGTTCGTCATGCGTGCCTTGTTCGACAATGCGGCCGCCGTCGAGCACGACGAGGCGGTCAAGCGCGGCGATCGTCGACAGCCGGTGGGCGATGGCTATGACCGTCTTGCCTTCCATCAGCCGCGTCAGGTTTTCCTGGATCGCCGCCTCGATGTCGGAATCGAGTGCCGAGGTCGCCTCGTCCAATATCAGGATCGGTGCATCCTTGAGGAAGACACGCGCGATCGCCACGCGCTGGCGCTGGCCGCCCGACAGTTTGACGCCGCGCTCGCCCACATAGGCCTCGTAACCCTGTCGGTCGCGATTGTCGCGCAAGGTCAGGATGAAATCATGCGCCTCGGCTTTCCTGGCCGCCGCGATCACTTGCGCGTCGGTGGCGTCGGGCATGCCGAGTTTGATATTGTCGCGCAGCGAACGGTGGAAAAGCGCTGTGTCCTGACTGACGACGCCGATATTGGCGCGCAGCGAATTTTGCGTCACCTGCGAGACATCCTGGCCGTCGATGGCGATCTTTCCGCCTTCGAGTTCGTACAACCGCAGGATAAGGTTGGCGAGCGTGGTCTTGCCGGCGCCGGACGGCCCGACCAGCCCGACCTTCTCGCCCGGCCGCACCACGAGATCGATGCCGTTGAGCACGCCGAACCCCTTGCCGTAGTGGAACTCGACATTCTTCACCTCGATGCGCCCGCCGGCCACGAACAGTTCCCGGGCGTCGGGTGCGTCGACCAGACCGAGCGGCTGCGAGATCAGCGCCTTGGAATTCTCCAGCACACCGAGATTGCGCAGGATGCTGTTGAGCTGCATCATCAGCCGGCCAAGCAGCATGTTGAGCCGCAGCACCAGCGACAGCGTGAAGGCGACCGCGCCGACGGTAATCGAGCCCTGGACCCAGAGATAGACGGCAAAGCAGCCGATCGCCGTGATCATGATGCCCGACAGCGTCGTCAGCGCCATGCGCACGCCGGTCAGCCGGCGCGTGAACGGGCGCAACGCGTCGAGATAAATGTCGAAGCCGCTCCTGATGTAGCGGTCGTCGCCATCGGCGGAGAACAGTTTCAGCGTCTGTACGTTGGAGTAGGAATCGACGATGCGGCCGGTGATCATCGACCCCGCCTCGGCGGTCGCCTCGGCATGTTTGCGGATTGCCGGCAGATAGAGCCTGGCCAGCCAGGCGAAGGCCGCGATCCAGATCACCACCAGCACTGCGAGCCTGATATCGAGCCCCGCGACCAGCGCCAGCGTCGTCACCGTATAGACGATCATGAACCAGACGACCTCGATGAAGCTTTCCATCAGGTCGCCGGTCGCTTGCCCAGCCTGCCAGACTTTTGTCGCGATGCGGCCGGCGAAATCGTTCTGGAAGAAGGAGTAGGACTGGCGCGACACGTGCCGGTGCGCCTGCCAACGCACCAGATTGTAGAAGCCGGGCGTAATTGTCTGCTCGTCGACCAGGGCCGACAGGCCGACGACGATGGTGCGGACGACCAGCACCACGACGATCATGAACACAAGTTCCGGCCCGGCGGCCGTCCACAGCGCATGCCAGCTGCGTTCGCCGGGAAGCTGGTCAAGGATGTCGACCAGCCGCCCGACAAAGTAGAACAGCCCGGCCTCGACCAGCGGCGCGATGCCGCCGATGACCAGCATGGCGAAGAAGGCGAACTTGGCCTGGCCGACATAGTGCCAGAGAAAACCGGCGACGCCGGACGGCGGCCGAAGATTCGTGGGCTCCCTGAACGGATAGACCCAGTTCTCGAACCAGCGATAGACGGCTGTCATCATGCGGCGGCGGCCATCATTCAGCGGCTTGTCCCTTTGCGCCAACGTCATTGGCAACAACGTCGTTTGCGGCACCGATCGGGCCGTCATCCAGCAGGAAACCGCCCGACTGGCGCTGCCAGAGCTGCGCGTAGAGCCCGCCCTTGGCCACCAATTCCTCGTGCGAACCTTCCTCGATGACGCGGCCTTGGTCCATCACCACAAGCCTGTCCATCGCCGCGATGGTCGACAGCCGGTGGGCGATGGCGATGACGGTCTTGCCTTGCATGAGCTTGTAGAGGTTCTCCTGGATGGCCGCTTCCGCCTCGGAATCCAGCGCCGACGTCGCCTCGTCAAGGATAAGTATGGGCGCGTCCTTCAACATAACGCGAGCGATGGCGATGCGTTGCCGCTGGCCGCCGGACAGTTTGACGCCGCGGTCGCCGACATAGGCGTCGAGTCCCTTGCGGCCGCTATGGTCCGAAAGCCCGGCGATGAAGTCCAGCGCCTCGGCGCGCCGCGCAGCCTCGACAAGCATGTCGTCGCTGGCGTCGGGCCGGCCATAGAGGATGTTTTCGCGCACCGAACGATGCAGCAACGAGGTGTCCTGCGTGACCATGCCGATCTGGGCGCGCAGCGAATCCTGTTTCACCGCCGCGATCTCCTGGCCGTCGATCAGGATACGGCCGGCTTCGAGGTCGTAGAACCGCAGCAGAAGATTGACCAGCGTCGACTTGCCGGCGCCGGAGCGGCCGACAATGCCAACCTTCTCGCCCGGCTTCACCGCCAGCGACAGGTTCTCGATGACGCCCTTCTGCTTGCCATAGTGGAAGCGGATGTCCTCGAAGCGTATCTCGCCTTTGGAGACCGTGATCTCCTTCGCACCGGGCCTGTCCTCGACAAGGCGCGGCAGCGAAATCGAGGCGATGCCGTCCTGCACCGTGCCGATATTCTCGAACAGGCCCGACATTTCCCACATGATCCACTGCGACATGCCCCACATCCGCAGAACCAGGCCGATGACCACGGCGACCGCGCCGATCGTCACCGCCTGGCCCAGCCACAGCCACAACGAGATGGCGGTAACCGAGAACAGGAGAAGCGCATTCAGGATGTAGAGCGAGCCGAACAGCACCGTCACCAGCCGCATCGACCGGTAGACCGTGTCGAGGAAGCCCATCATGCCCTCCTTGGCGAAGGAGGCCTCGCGGCGGGCATGGCTGAACAGTTTGACCGTCTGGATGTTGGAGTAGCTGTCGACAACGCGGCCGGTCATGACCGAGCGCGCATTGGCCTGTTCCTCGCCGACCTTGCCCAGCCGAGGAATGAAATAGCGCAGCAGAAGGATGTAGCCGACCATCCACACGCCGAGCGGTGCGGCCAGCCGCCAGTCGGCCGAGCCGACGATGAGCAGCATGCCGAGGAAATAGACGATGACGTAGTTCAGGACGTCGATCACCTTGATCACGCATTCGCGCACGGCGAGCGCCGTCTGCATCAGCTTGGTGGCGATGCGGCCGGCGAATTCGTCCTGGTAGAAGCTCATCGACTGCTTGAGCAGATAGCGATGCACCTGCCAGCGGATACGCATGGGATAGTTGCCCATCAGCGTCTGCTGGTTGAGCAGCGAATGCAGCCATACCGTGCCAGGCAGCGCGAACAGCACGATGAAGGCCATGCTGGCGAGCTTCCAGCCCTCCGTCTGCAGGAAGGTTTCGCGGTTCTGCGCCGAAAGCCAGTCGACGATGCGGCCGAGGAAGCCGAACATCCACACTTCCGCGATGGCGATTGCCGCCACCAGCACCGCATCGACCAGGATATAGGGCCATGCGCCGCGCGTGTAATGCAGGCAGAAGGCAACCAGCGTCTTGGGCGGCTCGACCGGCTCCGCGCCCGGGAACGGATCGAGCCTTTTTTCAAACCAGCTAAACAACAACATAGGTCATGCTCATGAAATCTGTTTCCGCTCACGCGGCGCGTGAACGTGCGAAGTCCTCGGACCGCATGGCGCCGAGGGCCGACGGTCCGGAATCATCCGGACCGTCGGCCCTGCTTCGCGCTATATAGGGGTTCGCGGGCTTTTCGCCGACAGGCTCTTTTGTTGATCCTGACGGTGCGGTGTCGACAAGGCGGATCTTCGCGCCCGGCCGGATCGCCCGGATGAGACGGCGCACCAACGAGGGCCGGCTCGGGTCGGGAACCGCGCGCGAGAAATCGACATCCGGCAGCATGCCGCGATGCGGACGCCGGCGAACCTCGGCGTGGACCGCCGACGAATAGGTTTCGCCGATCAGCAGCGCCCAGGTCGGCAGCCGGTGGATATGCAGGCTCCTCGAGCCCGGTATTCTGTAGGGATCGAACATCGGTCCGTCCTCCGTGCGAAAATAGAGATAAAAAGGGTGTTCGACGTCCTGCCGCGGGATCGGCAGCTGATCAGTCGAGACGCGTTGGGGCGGGGCCATCGGCCCCTTCGGCAGCTTGAAAAACATCGCAGGATTCCTTCGAAGACCAGGGAATGGTTTCGGCGGAAATCGGTGCGGAAGCGTCTAAGAGATCAGGAGAACCGTCGTACCGAAACCGCCAGCGGGCATGTAGGCCCACGGAGAGGGTGCTGGATGTGCATGGCCATCATGAATTACCCCTCCTTCGGTTCGGGTTGACAATGTACGCTGTATACCCGAGTTCGCAGAAAATGGCCACCCGCAGGTCCAGCAATTTCCAAAACCGCGAAGCCGCTGTGGCCGATTTGCCACTTAATAGAAGGATGCGGAAATGAACGACCGTCTCCGCATCGCCCTCTACCAGCCTGACATCGCCGGCAACACCGGCACAATCCTGCGCTTCGCCGCCTGCCTCGGGATCGGCGTCGACATCATCGAACCGGCCGGCTTTCCGCTCTCCGATAAAGCGCTCAGGCGCGCCGGCATGGATTACCTCGAAATGGCTGCCCTGACCCGGCATGTCGACTGGCACGCCTTCGAGGAGTGGCGCAAGGCCCGCGCGCGCCGGCTGGTGCTGCTGTCGACCAAGGCCGCGACCCCATACACCAGCTTCAACTTCGCCACTGGCGATATCCTTTTGTTCGGCCGTGAATCCGCAGGCGTGCCGGATCCGGTCCATCAGGCGGCGGACGCGCGGCTGACGATCCCGATGCAGGCCGGCGCGCGCAGCATCAATGTGGCCCTCTCCGCCGCCATGGTGGCCGGCGAAGCCACGCGACAACTGGGCCAGAATGCCATCCGCTGAAGCGGCGGCCACGGTCCCGCCGGCGCCCGCGACACGGCCCTCGCCCGTCATTCTCACCCAGGCGCACATAGCCATCTCCTGTCGTTTGCATGTCGATGGCTTCTTCGCTACAAGCTCAACTTAACTTGAGGTCAAGCGGAAAAGTGCGAGATGGCGCCAGCAGCGGAATTAACGGTTGGCCAAGTGGCCGCGCGCAGCGGTGTCGCGGTGTCGGCGCTGCATTTCTACGAAGCTCGCGGCCTGATCCGCAGCCACCGCACGTCAGGCAACCAGCGCCGCTACGGCCGCGACGTACTAAGGCGCGTGGCCATCATCAAGATCGCGCAGGAGGTCGGCATTTCGCTGGCCGAGATAGCGACGGCGCTTCAATCCCTGCCCGAGGGCCGCACCCCGACGCGCGACGACTGGAGCCTGCTGTCGACCGCCTGGCGCGACGGGCTCGACCGCAAGATCGGTCAATTGAAGAAATTGCGCGACGGGCTGACCGACTGCATCGGCTGCGGCTGCATGTCGATCGACAAATGTCCGCTCCGCAACAAGGATGACCGGCTGGCCAGGGAAGGAACAGGGGCGAGAAGGCTGGTTCTTCCTTCTCTCGGTTCACGGAGAGAAGGTGCCTGAGCGTAGTGAAGGCGGATACAAGGGGCGACGCCTGTATTGGGTTGTCCCCGTAAACAGGGCGAGGAATTCTAATCCGCCGCCGGCAGGCGCCTTATGGTGAATTCGATCAAATCGCCCGGCCGTTCGAACCAGCTTTCGATCTCGGTCCAGTAAGCCTGCTTGGGGAAGCGCTCGAACCATTCCTTTGCCTTGAGGCGAGCGTCCGAACGCGGCAGGACGAAGGTTTCGCGCAAAAATCCGTCGCGCGGCATGCGCGCGCGTTCAGCCCGGCTTTGATCGAGCTTTTTCTTCAGGCCATCCAGCGGCGGTCTTGCCGGGGTGCGCACGAAGGTCTCCTTGCTCCGATCAGATCAGACTTGACCCTTTCCCCTAAGAGATTAGGGATCGCGCCGGCAAAAGACGAGTCATTTGTAGGGGCCGGCCGCCCCGAAACCGGAGACAGCACTTGGAACGACCTGAAATACCGGTTGGCCTGCCCGCCGACATCGAAGAAAAGAAGATGAAGGCACGGCTGTGGTTCGAGGCGCTGCGAGAACGCATCTGCGGCGCCTTCGAGCAGATCGAGCAGGATCTCCAGGGCCCGCTCGCTTCGTGGTCGCCGGGCCGGTTCGAAAGGACGCCGTGGGAGCGTGATTCCGGCAAGGGTGGTGGCGGAACCATGTCGATGATGCACGGCCGAGTCTTCGAGAAGGTTGGCGTCCACACCTCGACGGTTTACGGCGAGTTCTCGCCCGAATTCAGGAAGCAGATGCCCGGCGCCGAGGAGGACCCGCGCTTCTGGGCATCCGGCATTTCGCTGATCGCGCACCCTTGGAACCCCAACGTTCCGGCCGTGCACATGAATACGCGCATGGTCGTCACCTCGCGCCATTGGTTCGGCGGCGGCGCCGACCTCACCCCGGTGCTCGACCGGCGCCGCACACAGGACGACCCCGACACGACAGCCTTCCACCGCGCCATGCAGTTCGCCTGCGAGAAGAATGCCGGCGTCGCCGACCATGCGAAATTCAAGGCCTGGTGCGACGAGTATTTCTTCCTTCCGCATCGCAACGAGCCGCGCGGCACCGGCGGCATCTTTTTCGACTGGCTGCATTCGGGCGAGGACAAAGGCGGCTGGAATGCCGACTTCAACTTCGTCCAGGATGTCGGGCGCGCTTTTCTCGTCGTCTATGGCCATCTCGTGCGAGGCAATTTCAACGAGAACTGGACCGATGGCGACCGCGACGAACAGCTCATCCGCCGCGGCCGTTATGTCGAGTTCAACCTGCTTCATGATCGCGGCACCATTTTCGGCCTGAAAACCGGCGGCAATGTCGCCTCGATCCTCTCCAGCCTGCCGCCGGAGGCCCGCTGGCCGTAAAAAGATGGTGAGCGCGCCGTGAGCCGCATTGATGTCCCATTCGCTTCGAAATGGGCATCGAATGTGGCGCGGGAGCCGTCGCAAAGTTTCTTTTTCGTCTAATAGGCTTCGGAAAAGACTGGGCTATTTGTCGGGACGGGTCGGGAAGCGCCGGCGGTTCGCCTGCGCAATTCCAGGAGTGCAGAGCGGTGCTCCGTTCGGAATTGCGTCAGAACGAAGCGGATCGCGACTCGACGCAACCGGACGGCCCAGGACGATGCGGGACACCTCTGCCAAAAGGGTGCCCGCGCTTTCCAGGAGTACTTCGCAATGCGCAAGATCATTGTTTCGGCCGCAGCGGCTGCCCTTCTTGCTTCCGGTTCGGTGGCATTCGCCGCCGTCAAGCACACCACCGGCACGATCAAGACCTTTGATACGGCGGCCAAAAGCCTGGTTCTCGACAATGGATCGTCTTTTACGCTTCCCCGGACCTTCAAGGATCCTGGCCTGAAGGTCGGCGAGAAGGTCAGAGTTTCATGGGACATGAGCGGCAAGGATAAGGTTGCCGAGGCAGTCAAGATCATGAAGTGATGACCTGCCCATAGGGCTGGCGTAAGAGTGCGGAGCAGCGCTGCTCCGCCTTTTTGTCGTTGACGGCAATCAATGCCACCCCATCTGTGTTATGGTTTCACCCGCTCGTGGTCCAACCAGTCTCAAGGTCGGACAACGCGCCAAGAAGATGCGGAGTCCCTGCCGCCTTTTGCAGGACGGTCGACCGGACTCCATGGAGGAAAAGGAGAAATCCCATGAAGGAATTCCACTGCGGCTCGCTCGTTCCAGGTTGTGAATGGCACACGCGCGCCGAGGAGGAAGCTGAGGTCATGCGCCGTGCCGTCGAACATATGCGCGAGACGCATGGCGAGACGATCATCCGCGAAACGATGATCGAAGCGATCCGCTCGCGCATCGAGAAGGTCCGCGACGCGGCCTGATTTGGAGCAAGTCCCGGAAATCGCGGCGATTTCCGCCCGGATTGCGTTGACTGATGCTTTATCCGGCCTTCAGGGCCTGCGCGGCGCGCTTGAGCAGCGCGTCGCGATCGGGCCCAAACCCGGCATCGACCCATTCCGCTTCGAGATTCCTGAGGATCGCGCCGAGTTTTGGCCCGGGCATCCCCCCGATCGCCGTCAGATCGGCGCCCTTGAGCGGAAACACGGGCCTTTCCCATCTCAATGCGAAGGCGAGAAGTCGGGAAAAGCCGCCTGCCTCGATGAGCGCATCGGTCTGGTCCACCGCGCGCACCCGTGCCGCTGCGAGTGACAGGCGAAGCCGGTCGACGACCCCCTGCCGGTCGCCGCGGTAGAGCGTCTTGGCCAGTTCGCCTTCGGTCGTTTTCGGCGCGATCCTCGGCGTAAGCGCCCAGTCGCGCAAACGGTTTGCTTCCGCCGTCGACAGTCTCAGCCGCTCGACCAGCGTCTTCATGCGCGCCGCATCCGGCGGCACGATCGCCTCCAGCCTGAGCAGCGGGTCCGCGGTCCAGCCCAGATCCTTCTCGGCTCTGGCCAGGCCGTGGATCGCGTCGATGCCCCATTTCTCGCTTTCCGGCAGCACGCTGGTCAAAACGCTCGCCTGCCGCATCCACAACAGCGCGCGGGACGGATCGGCCGCCGACAACAGTTTCTTGAGTTCGGACCAGACGCGCTCGGCCGAGAGCTGCACGAGCCCTCCCTTCAGCCGGGCGCAAGCCTTCAGCCCCTCGGCGTCCGGCCGGCCTTCGCCATACCAGGCGAAGAAGCGGAAAAAGCGCAGGATACGCAGATAGTCCTCGCGGATACGCGCTTCCGGATCGCCGATGAAGCGCAGCCGGCGCCCCTCTATGTCGGCGACGCCGCCGACCAGATCGACGACCGTGCCGTCGGCTTCCGCGTAGAGCGCATTGATGGTGAAGTCGCGCCGTTCGGCATCAAGCTTCCAGTCTCGCCCGAACGACACCTTGGCGCGGCGGCCGTCGGTCTCGATATCCGCGCGCAGCGTGGTGATTTCATAAGGCTTGCCGCCGGCAATCACGGTGATCGTGCCGTGCTCGATGCCGGTCGGAACCGTCTTGAACCTCGCCGCCTCGGCGCGGCGGATTGTCTCCTGCGGTAGGCAGGTGGTGGCGATGTCGATGTCGGCGACGGGCTGGCCGATCAGCGTGTTACGCACCGCGCCGCCGGCGACCCGCGCTGCCTCGCCGCCGCTCGCCAGAATGGCAAGCAGGCGCTGCAGATGCTTGTCGCCGAGCCAGTCGGCCCTGTCAGCGATCGAGACCTTCACCCATAGAGCCTTTCATAGAGCGTGCGGATGATGCCGGCGGTGACGCCCCAGATGCGCCGGTCGCCATAGGGCATATCGTAGAAGAACCATTCGAGATCGTTCCAAATGCGGCTGTCCCTGATGTGGTTGGCCGGATCCATGAGGAAGCGCAGCGGCACTTCGAAGGCCAAGTCGACCTCCTCGGCATTGAGTGTCAACTGGAAAGGCGGCCGCACGATGCCCAGCACCGGCGCGATCCTGTAACCGCTGCCCGCGACATAATCGGGCATGCGGCCGATGACCTCGATATGGTCCCGGCCAAGGCCGATTTCCTCGAAAGCCTCGCGCAGCGCCGCCGCTTCCGGACTGGCGTCGGTCGGATCGATCGTCCCGCCGGGAAAGGCCACCTGCCCGGAATGGTTGCGCAGCGTCTCGGCCCGCTTGGTCAAAAGAACCGTGGCATCGTCCTGGTGATCGACGATCGGGATCAGCACCGCCGCTTCGCGCAGCGGTTTCGCCCGGTGGAGGCGCGGATGGCCTGGATTGAAGCGATGATCGCCATAGTCGTCGCCGGCATGCGCCTGCGGCTGCGCGGCAAAGCGCGCGCGCAAATCGGCAATGGAAAAGGGCGTCGGCGTCACCTGGTCCATCATGAACTGTCCGTCACGCGCTCAGCTGCCTCAGCCTGTCGGCCGGCATGATCGGATAGGCCTGGCCTTTCGAACGAACGGCAAACATCAACCTGCCGCCGATCTCGATCTCCTCGCCATGCTCGACCAGTTCGTACATCACCGGCCGCGCCACCAGCGCCTCCAGCCGCCCGCGCACCAGCACATAAGGCTTCAGCCCGCCGGTCTCGTGCTCGTCGACGAAGCGCAGCGGCCGCTCCGGTCCGGCCTCGACGACGTCGCCGACATTGGTGCGGAACGTGATGATCTGGCCCTCGCCGCTGCCCGAGACATCCATCTCGACGGCGATGAAGGGTGCGTCGGCGACGCGGATGCCGACCTTTTCCACCGGCGTCACCAGATAGGTCCTGCCGTCCGCGTCCTTGCGCAGCACCGAGGAAAAAAGCTGTACCAGCGGCATGCGGCCGATCGGCGTGCCGAGATAGAACCAGGTGCCGTCAGCCTTGATTTCCATATCCAAATCGCCGCAGAAGTCGGGATTCCAGCGCTCCACCGGGGCCGGCCCCTTGCCGGCGCGGGCCGCACGCGAGATCAGCGCCTCGAGGCCGCGCGCCTCGGTCGCGGCCGCCAGGCTTTGCTGTCTTTGTTCGGAGCCCTCTGCCATCGTCACGAAATAGTCACTGTTGTTGCGCTTGTCAGCCTAACTCTGTGATTTAAATTTGAAGGCAGGCGCCAGACGGAGCCGAATCGCGGCATTCTGCGTCAAGCTGGTATTTCCAACCACAAGGATCGATGCTGCATGAGCGTGATGGTCAAGGAAAGCCCGATCAGCGAAAAAGACATGATCGCCGAGGCCGAGAAGGCGCTGGCCGACATTTCTAGGGTCCGCGACGGGGTCGGTCGCATCATCTTCGGCCAGGAAAGTGTCGTCGAACGCGCTCTGGTGGCGCTTCTGGCCGGCGGCCACGCGCTGCTGGTCGGCGTGCCGGGCCTCGCCAAGACCAAGCTGGTCGAGACGCTGGGCATCGTGCTCGGCCTCGATTCGCGCCGCATCCAATTCACCCCCGACCTGATGCCCTCGGACATTCTCGGCTCCGAGGTGATGGAGCAGGACGAATTCGGCAAGCGCTCCTTCCGCTTCATTTCCGGGCCGATCTTCGCGCAGTTGCTGATGGCCGACGAGATCAACCGCGCCTCGCCGCGCACCCAGTCGGCGCTGCTGCAGGCCATGCAGGAGTATCACGTCACCATTGCCGGTGCCCGCCACGACCTGCCCTCGCCTTTCCATGTGCTCGCGACGCAAAACCCGCTGGAACAGGAAGGCACCTATCCGCTGCCCGAGGCACAGCTCGACC
This sequence comes from Mesorhizobium sp. B2-5-11, assembly GCF_006440835.1. Lineage (NCBI taxonomy): Bacteria > Pseudomonadati > Pseudomonadota > Alphaproteobacteria > Hyphomicrobiales > Phyllobacteriaceae > Mesorhizobium > Mesorhizobium sp. B2-5-11. The sequence goes on along the minus strand of NZ_VFUK01000005.1, from coordinate 342,098 downwards.
GTTTTTTGATGCAGGTCGACATCCTCTATCCCGAACTCGAGGCCGAGCGCCGCATCCTTTTGGAAACCACAGGCGTCGAGGACGCGAAGGCACAGAATGTGCTGCAGCCGGCGCGGCTGAGGGATATCCAGACGCTGATCCGCCGCATGCCGGTGCCTGAAAGCGTGGTCGAGGCAATCCTGGCCCTGGTGCGCTCGGCGCGCCCCGGCCAGGGCAACGCCGAAACCGACAGGCATGTCGCCTGGGGCCCGGGTCCCCGCGCCAGCCAGGCACTGATGCTGTGCACGAGGGCGCGCGCGCTCTATGATGGGCGGCTGGCGCCGTCGGTCGACGATGTGCGGGCTCTGGCCGAGCCGGTGCTCCAGCACCGCATGGCGCTGACCTTCGCCGCCCGCGCCGAAGGCACCAGCGTGCGCGATGTGGTGGCCAAGCTCGTGAAAGGGATTTGATGGCGCGCATCGGCGAGCTCCAGGCTCCGGCAGCGACGCGCGACGCGCTCGCCCGCGGCCGGTTGCGGGCTTCGCTCGTGCCCGACTTGCTGGTCGAGGCGCGCCGCATCGTCAACACCGTGATCGCCGGCTGGCATGGCCGCCGCAAGCGCGGCATCGGCGAGAATTTCTGGCAGTTCCGGCCCTATGTCGAAGGCGATTCCTCGCGCATCGACTGGCGCCGCTCGGCCCGCGACGACCACACCTATGTGCGCGACCGCGAATGGGAAGCGGCCCATACGGTGTGGCTGTGGGCCGACCCCTCGCCGTCCATGCTCTACAAATCGACCGGTGCCGCCGTTTCCAAGCAATCGCGCGGCCTGGTGCTGGCGCTGGCCATGGCCGAGCTGCTGTCCCGTAGCGGTGAGCGCATCGCCTGGCCCGGCCTTACCGATCCGTTCACCGCCCGCAACGGCGCCCAGCGCATCGCCGCCCAGCTCATGCATGCCGGCGACTTGCCGGCCAAGCCCGATCTCTCCGGCATCCGCCGCTTCTGCGACATCGTCATCGCCAGTGATTTCCTCGACCCGGTCGAGGAAACCATGGCCTGGCTCGACGTGCTCGCCCGCCATGGCGTGCGCGCGCATCTGATCGAGGTCGCCGACCCGGCCGAGGAGACATTCCCCTATGCCGGCCGCACCGAATTCACCGACCCGGAGAGCGGCGAGAAGCTGACCGCCGGCCGCGCCGAGATGCTGGCCGATGAGTATCGCCTGCTCTATGGCGCCCGACGCCAGGAACTGGCCAGCTGGTGCAAGCGGCTCGGCTGGAGCTTCACCGTCAACCACACCGATCGGCTGGCTTCCGACGCCCTGGTACGCCTGCACATGGCGATGACCGATGGCGGTCAGCCCGGGCTGACCGCTGTTGGCCGCGCCGGCATGATCGCTGGTGGCGATCAGCCCAGGCCGATCGCTGGCGATCGCGGCGGCATGATCGCTAGTGGCGATCAGCCAGGAAAGGCCGTCGCATGAGCTGGCTGCCGCTTTCCTTTGGCGCGCCCATGCTGCTGTGGGGTCTTTTGGCGCTGCCGGTGATCTGGTGGCTGCTCAGGCTGACCCCGCCCAGGCCGCAGACCGAGGTGTTTCCGCCGCTGAAGATCCTGGCGCGCGTGCTGAAGCGCGAGGAAACCCCGCAGCAGAGCCCCTGGTGGCTGACGCTGCTCAGGCTGCTGATGGCGGCGCTCATCGTCGCCGCCCTTGCCGAACCGGTCTTCAATCCGCGCGAGAAACTGCCGGCCGAGGGCGCGGCCCTGGCGCTGGTCGTCGACAATGGCTGGGCAAGCGCCGCCGACTGGAACAAGCGCATCGCAACCGCCGAGCGGCTGATCGCCGACGCCGGTTCGAACGGCGTGCCGATCATCATCGCCTTCACCGCCGAAAAACCCAATGCCGAGATCGGCCCCTTCGATGCGGCCGCGGCGCTCGACCGCCTGCGCGCGGCAAAGCCCCGGCCGATCCCGACCGACCGACCGGCGGTCTACGCGCGCGTCGCAGCCGCCCTGGAGCGCCTGCCGGGCGCCAGCGTCGCCGTGCTGGCCGACGGCCTGGCGGCGAAGGGCGACGAGGCCGCCTTCAACACGCTTCTGTCCAAAAACGCTGCCCGGGTCGTGTGGGCCGTCGCCGACCGGATGCCGCTGACCGGCCTGACGGGCGCCGAGAACGAGGTCGACGGTTTTGCCCTCACCGCCATCCGGCCGCCCGGCGATGCGGCCCCGGCGCAAGTCACCGCCGGCGCCTTCGACGACAAGGGCCGCCGCATCGCCGATGCGACGCTGACTTTCGCACCCGGCCAATCCACCGCCACCGGCACCATGGCGGTGCCGTTCGAGCTGCGCAATGATTTCGCTTCGATCGCGCTCGATGGCGAGCGTCAGGCGGGCGCGGTGCGCGTGCTGGACGAAAGCTCCAAGCGCCGCCGCGTCGGACTCCTGTCGCAGGCCGAGGCCGACCAGGCGCAGCCGCTTCTGTCGCCGCTCTACTATATCAGGCGCGCGCTCCAGCCCTTCGCCGACCTGGTCGAACCTTCCAGCGCCGACCTGGCCGACGCCATTCCGCAGATCCTCGACCAGAAGCCGGCGATGATCGTCATGGCCGATATCGGCACCATTCCCGCACAGATCAGGCCAAGGCTCGTCGACTGGGTTGAAAAGGGGGGCACCCTGGTGCGTTTCGCCGGGTCGCGGCTGGCCGCCGCCGGCAATGACGACGACCTTCTGCCGGTGCGTCTGCGCACCGGCGAACGCTCGCTCGGCGGCGCATTGTCATGGACCACGCCGCAGCCGGTCACCGAATTCCCCAAGGCTGGCCCCTTCGCCGACCTGGCGCCGCCGACCGAGGTGACCGTTTCCAGGCAGGTGCTGGCCGAACCGACGCCCGATATCGTCGAGCGCACCTGGGCAGCGCTTGCCGACGGCACGCCTCTGGTCACCGGCCTGAAGAAGGGCAAGGGCACGCTCGTGCTGTTCCACGTCACGCCCGAAGCGACCTGGTCGAACCTGCCGATCTCCGGCAGCTTCGTCGAGATGCTGCGCCGCATCGTGCAGTTGTCGCGCAACCAGGGCGCCGCCATCGCCAATGCGGAAGCCGCCGCCACCTCGCTGGCGCCCTACCGCATGATAGCGGCCGACGGAATGCTGGTGCCGCCGACGCCGGATGCGCGCCCGCTGGTGCCGGGCGCCGGTACACTGCCGGTGACCTTCGAAAACCCGCCCGGCCTCTATGGCTCTGAGGCCGGCGTTTTCGCCCACAATCTGCTCGATGCGACAAGCACACTTGCGCCGCTGGCGCGCCCGCAAATCACTGTCCCGGTCACCACAATTCAGTATGCCTTTGACGAATCGCGCAATTTGAAGGGCGCGCTGGTGGCCGCCGCGCTGGCGCTGATGGTGCTCGATACGCTGGCGGTGTTCTGGATGGGCGGCCTGTTGACGCGCAGGCCGCGCCGCGCTGCGGCCGTAACCACCATGGCGGCCATTCTGATCGGGCTCGGCGCGCTGTTCGGCCATGTCGGCCCCGCGCGCGCCGACGATGCCAAGCCTGGCGACACCGCCGCGATAGAGGACATCTCCAAGACCCGGATCGCCTATGTGCTGACCGGCGTGCCCGGCGACGATTCGATCAGTCGCGCCGGGCTCGAGGGCCTGACCCGCTTCCTCATCGAGAAGACCGCGCTCGAGCCGGGCGCGCCGGCCGGCGTCGACATCTCCAAGGACGAGCTTTCGTTCTTTCCCCTCATCTATTGGCCGATCGATCCGGCCGCAGCCATGCCCAGCCAGGCCGCGATTGCCCGTATCGATGCCTATATGCAGCAGGGCGGCACCGTGCTGTTCGACACGCGCGACCAGTTCGCCAACGGCATCGGCGCCGACTCGACCAGCCCCGCCACCGAGCGGCTGCGCGACATCCTCGGCAACCTCAACGTGCCGCCGCTGGAGCCGGTGCCGTCGGATCATGTGCTGACCAAATCCTTCTTTATCCTGCCCGAATTCCCCGGCCGCTTCGCCGGCAGCCCGCTCTGGGTCGAGGCATCGCTCGACGCCAGCAATGCCGAAAACCGGCCGGTGCGTACCGGTGACGGCGTCTCGCCGATCATGATCACCGCTAATGATTTCGCCGGCGCCTGGGCCGTCGACGAGAATGGCGACCCGCTGCTGCCGACCGTGCCCAACGACCCGATGCAGCGCATCTATGCGTTGCGCGCCGGGGTCAACATCATGATGTACATGCTGACCGGCAACTACAAATCCGACCAGGTGCACGTGCCCATATTGCTTGAACGGTTGGGCCAGTAAGATGACGCTCCTTCTTGCGCTCGCTCCCCGGATCGGCCCTCCCTGCAAGGGGGAGGGTAAGGCATGAACTGGTCGATCTCCTTCGAACCGCTGATCTCCTGGCCGCTGCTGGCCCTTGTGCTGGTGCCGCTGGCCCTGCTCGCGGCCGTCGGCCTGTGGTTTCGCCAGCGCGGCGCGGTCCTGCGCCTCGTCGCATTGCTGGCGCTCGCCGCCGCTCTCTTCAATCCGGTGTTCCTCAACGAGGAGCGCGAGCCGCAGCAAAGCGTGGTTGCCCTGATCGTCGACCGGAGCCAGAGCCAGGACATCGGTGAACGGACCAAACAGACCGACGAGGCGCTGGCCGGGCTTGAGCAGCGCCTCGGCCGCTTCAAGCAGTTCGACGTCCGCGTCGTCGAGGCCGGCAAGTCGGAAGCCGCCGAGGAACGCACGGAAACGCGGCTGTTCGGCGCGCTCGAAAACGCCTTCCGCGACGTGCCGCCCTCGCGCATCGGCGGCGCCGTCATGATAACCGATGGCGAAGTGCATGACGCACCCGCCGGCGCGCCTGATTTCAATGCCCCGCTGCACGCCTTGATCACCGGCAACGACCACGAGAAGGATCGCCGCATACGTTTCGAGAACGCGCCCCGCTTCGCCCTCGTCGGCAAGCCGCTCGATATGACCTATCGCGTCATTTCAACCAGCAACGAGACCGGGCCGGTCGATGTGCGCGTTTCGGTCAATGGCGAGCAGGTCGCGGTCGAGCATGCCACCGTCGGCCAGGCCATGCCGCTGCAGGTGACCATTCCCAGCGCCGGGCGCAACATCATCGAACTCGCCATCGATCGCGAGCCGGGCGAGCTCACCGACACCAACAACCGCGCCATCGCGCTGGTCGACGGCATTCGCGAGAACCTGCGCGTGCTGCTCGTCTCCGGCGAGCCGCATGCGGGCGAGCGCACCTGGCGCAATCTGTTGAAATCCGACGCCTCGGTCGATCTCGTCCATTTCACCATCCTGCGGCCACCGGAGAAGCAGGACGGCACGCCGATCAACGAATTGTCGCTGATCGCCTTCCCGACGCGGGAACTGTTCGTCGAGAAGATCAAGGATTTCGACCTGATCATCTTCGACCGCTACCAGCACCGCGACGTGCTGCCGATCCTCTATTACGACTACATCTCCGAATATGTCGAAAAAGGCGGCGCGCTGCTGATTGCGGCCGGACCCGAATATGCCGGTGAAAGCTCGATCGCGCGCACGCCGCTGATGTCGGCGCTGCCGGCGATGCCGACCGGCGAGGTCGTCGACAAGGCGTTCTACCCACGCCTCACCGACATCGGCCAGCGCCATCCGGTGACGCGCGGTCTCGACGGTTCTGCCAGCGAGCCGCCGCACTGGAGCCGCTGGTTCCGCACCATAGGCGTGCAGAATCCCGAAGGCGAGGTGGTGATGAAGGGGGCCGACAACCGGCCGCTGCTCCTGCTCGACCGCAAGGGAGAAGGCCGCGTCGGCATGCTTCTGTCCGACCAGGGCTGGCTGTGGGCGCGCGGCTTCGAAGGCGGCGGCCCGCATGTCCAGCTCTACCGCCGCATCGCCCACTGGCTGATGAAGGAGCCAGAGCTCGAGGAGGAACGGCTGACCGCCGACGGGCGCGGCATGGTGCTGGAAATCCGCCGCCAGACCATGGCCGACGACCCCGGCCCGGCCCAGATCATTACGCCCTCCGGCAAGACCATTACCGTCAAGCTCGAGAAATCCGAACCCGGTGTCTTCCTGGGCAGCGCCCAGACCTCCGAGATCGGCCTTTACCAGGTCGGCAATGGCGACCTTACCGCGCTCGCCCATGTCGGGCCGGTCAACGCACCCGAATTCGCCGACGTCGTTTCCACGCAGGACCGGCTGAAGGCTCCCGCCGAAGCCACCGGCGGCAGCGTTCGCAGGCTTGCGGGATCGACCCTTGGAGGCGGCGACGTGACCTTGCCCTCGATCGTCCCCGTACGGTCCTCGGGAGAAGCGTCCGGCGCCGACTGGATCGGCCTGCGCACCACCGACGACAGCGTGCTCAAGGCGGTCTCGCGCGTGCCGCTGTTCAGCGGCTTCCTCGGCCTCGGCCTGCTGCTGCTGGCGATGGGTTCGATGTGGTACCGCGAGGGACGATAGGAGCATTTTCCCTCCTCCCCTTGTGGGAGAAGGTAAGAAACCTGCTCTACTCCTCCGGCTCCGTCGTGAACATTAGCGGATAGCCCTTGGCCTTGCCGGCGTCGGTGGCCCGTGTCGCCTTTGTCTCGGCGACGTCCTTGGTGAAGACGGCGACGACGCAGACGCCGCGCCGATGCGCCGTGATCATCACCCGATGCGCCTGGTCTTCGCTGAGCTTGAACTCGCCCTTCAGCACCGTCACCACGAATTCACGCGGCGTGAAATCGTCATTGAGCAGGATGACCTTGTAGAGCTTCGGCCGCTCAGTCTTGGGTAGGGTCTGCGTACGGGGTTTTGTCGTGATTTCAGGCATGGGAACCGGCAATTGCGCGAGCCTCGGCTACGCCCCTATTTTCGCACGGGCGAAAGCGAGCGTCCAATCACAGAGCTATGTGGGAAGTGCGGCCCGCGGTTCAACGGCCCTGGCGGCCGAAGCCGCTCCGGGAGGGCAAGTTTCCGGCAGCATCCGACCGGCGTTCCATCCAGGATGCGACCGGCCAGGCGACGACGCAGATCAGCGTCACGCTGGCAAGTGCGATGAGCAGCCAGGTCTGCGCGGGCGTGATGTAATCCCAGTCGGTGGAAATCACAGGCGCGAACAGTGACGGCTCGGTGCGGCCGCTGGCCGGATCCGGCACGGGACTGGCGGTGAGCAGGATCATAAGCCGGGCGGCGCCGGTGGCGACCAGGCCGCCGAACACGATCGAGCGCAGAATGGACGAAAGCCGCCTCTTCATGCGGATTGTCCTACGGCGCCGGCCTTGCAATCGGGTTAAGGCCGATCGAGACAAAACCGCCGGCGCCGGCTTCGGCCACATCGTTCGGACCTGTCCGTTCGCTTCACTGCCGATACACGGCCTTCGGCTTTTTCGGACAGGAAGAAGGCCGCTCCAGCAAAACGCGACTGGAGCGGCCTTGTCATAAGGCAGGCAGTGTGCCCGACCTGGATTAAGCCTTCGGAGCGACCTTCTTGTCGGTCTTCTTGACAGTCTTCTTCGCCTTCTTGTGCTTCTTGGCAACGACCTTCTTCACCGGAGGCTTGGCGGTCGTGGTCGCCGGAGCGGTGGTCGTCGAGGAAGCAGCCGGAGCGGCGGTCGTGGTGGCAGCGGCGTTGCCGAGAGCCGGCATGGCGAAGGCGAGAGCAACGGCGAGACCGGTGGCGGAGAGGATGGACTTTTTCATGGCTTCATTTCCTTTTCATGCGGGTCGGGTTTCGAGTGTCACTGAACCGGGTCGTTCGGTGTCACCCCCAGCAACTTCAAAGCGTTGGCGAGCATCCGGATGCCCTGTGCCTGTTTCTTGGCGGCGCAGTACCGGTTGCCCTTTCTCTGAAGTGCCTTTGCCGCGGTGACCTGCGTTGCCGTGGCATGGGTTTCGAGGGCTTCGTCGAATTGGTGGCTGAGATTGGCACACCGCTCGGTCCGGGTGGTGGGCGTCACTTTTGCATCCGATTGTCCAGCAGCGGCTGTGACGAGCGAAATGCCCATCAACGCACCCAACAAACTGATCGACAACCTTGGCATCGGTTAATCCGTGAACCCGGAGACTTGCGTCGCGGCCAAATGACCTGACCGCCACGGCACCGTTATGCCGGCCTAGTTTTTCAGGAGTTTTTCCCGATTGTAGAATTTTGTTTCTGGATTGTGTCTGTGCGCCCCGGCGGGAGGCTTCCAGCGCATTCAGTGTGGAGATTGCCGGATTTACCTTGCCTTGAAATCCAAGGCACTGGCCAACATATGGCCCGAATTCTATCGTGTGGGTGGCCGCCTGCCGGCTTGGCAGGTCAACGAAGACAGGATCCCCGTGAAATCCGACGCACACATACTGATCGTCGACGACGACAAGGGCATTCGCGACCTGCTGCAGGAGTTCTTCCAGAAGCGCGGTCTGCACACATCGGTTGCCGCCGACGGCACCGAGATGGAAACGATCCTGCGCCGTGCACAGGTCGATCTCATCGTGCTCGACGTCATGCTGCCCGGCAGGAGCGGGCTGGAACTGTGCCGTGACATCCGGGCCCAGTATTCGACGCCGATCATCATGTTGACCGCCGTCACCGAGACGACAGACCGCGTGGTTGGCCTCGAGATGGGCGCCGACGACTATGTGCCCAAACCTTTCGACCCCCGCGAATTGCTGGCCCGCATACGCGCCGTGCTGCGGCGCAACGGCGCCCCCGAGCCCAAGCGCGCCACATCGAAGCAGATCTACCGCTTCGCCGGCTGGACGATGGATTGTTCGCGGCGCCGGCTGACCGCGCCCGACGATGTCAGGGTCGAACTGACCATGGCGGAGTTCAACCTGTTGCAGACCTTCGTCAAGAGCGCACAGCGCGTGCTGACCCGCGACCAGCTCATCGAACTCTCCGGCGGCGACAGCGATTATTCCTTCGACCGCAGCATCGACATCCTGGTCAGCCGGCTGCGGCGCAAGATGGAAGATGATCCCAAGACGCCCAAGCTGATCCTGACGGTGCGCAGCGGCGGCTATCAGTTCCTCCCCGAAACGACTTCCGAATGAGACGTTTCCTGCCGCAGACCCTGCCTGTCTGGGTGCTGCTGATCGTCATTGCCGGCCTGCTGATCAGTCAGGTCGCGACGCTCTACATCGTGTCGCGCGACCGCGCGGCCGCCAATGACGTGGTCGATCTCTACCGCCTCAACGACCGCGCCTATTCGCTGGTGCAGCTGATGCATGCCGCCACGCCCGAGGAACGCAAGGCGACCGCATCCGGCCTGTTCAACGCCACCTATGCTCTCACGGTTTCAGACACCCCCGCGGTCACCTCGTCGATCGCCGGCGACGATGAACTCGCCGAGTTGGAAGACATTCTCGTTGGACGGCTGTCGAAGTTCGGCGTCACCGACGCGCGCGTCCGGCGCGATCCGGCGACGCAGGAATCCGACAGCCCCGGTGGCGAGGTCATGAACAGGGACGTCGGCCAGGTGGAACGCGATCTCCTGGTGCTGGCGGCGAATTTCGCCCAGAGTGACAAGCTGACCGCCTCGCTGCGCTTCGCCGACGGCCAATGGCTGAACTTCACCGAGCCGATCACGCCGGTCGGCCCGATCCTGAGCTTCGACAGCCTGCCGCTCTATTCGCTGATAGCGGGGCTGGTGGTGATCATGTCGATCTGGTCGCTGCGCCGGCTGACCGCGCCCTACCGAATGATGGAAACCGCCGTGAACCGGATCGGCAATGACCTCAAGAGCCCGCCGATCGCCGAAAGCGGCAGCCGCGAGGTGCGCGCCGCCGCCAAGGCGATCAACGCCATGCAGGCGAGACTGCGTGAATATGTCGAGGACCGTGAGCACCTGGCCGCCGCGCTGGCGCACGACCTGCGCACGCCGATGACCAGGATGCGGCTGCGCCTGGAACTGTTGCGCAAGTCGGCGGTTCGCGAGGCGCTGGCGCACGATCTCGCCGATGTCGAAAGCATCGCCAGTTCGGTCATCGACTTCGCCACTTTCGAGGTGAACGAGGAAAAGAGCGAGCGCATCGACTTCTGGTCGCTGGTGGAATCGATCGCCGACGGCTACACCGAGGTCTCCTTCGACAATGACGATACGCGCTCGCGCGGCCTGATCTGCATGGCGCGGCCGGTCGCGCTCAAGCGCTGCATCACCAACCTTGTCCAGAATGCCGTCACCTACGGCAAGAAGGCGCATCTCTGCCTGTACCGGTCGGGCGACATGATCACGCTGGCCATACGCGACGAAGGGCCGGGCATTCCGCAAGCCCAGATCGACGCCGTGTTCGGATCTTTCGTACGCCTGGAGCAGTCCCGCAGCCGCCAGACCGGCGGCCTCGGCCTCGGCCTCACCATCGCCCGCAACATCGCCCGTGCCGCCGGCGGCGAGATCCGCCTGTCCAACCATCCGGAGGGCGGCCTGCTGACGGAATTGAGGCTGCCGCTGGCGACTTGAGACAGGACTGAGGGATTACCGCCGCAGCACCGCGCTCAGCACGTCCCTGATGCCGATCGCGCCGACGAAGCGCGACTGATCATCGAACAGCGCCACGGGCGCAGTCTGCGATCGGTGCATGGCCAGCATCACGGTCTTCAGCGACGTTCCGGGATTGGCCCAGAACACCTGAGCCGCTTCCTCGGACTGGCCTTCGACGTCGGCGCAGGACACCCATACCGCCGGCTTGCCGTCACGCTCGGCCGCCGCCACAAGGCCATGATCGTCGATCTTGAAGCGCGTCGTCTTGCGCCGGTCGAGCCACACCCAGCCGTCCTTGCCCTGTTCGAGATCGCGGCGGTCGCGCATCACGTTCCAGGCGGTCAGCACCGACAGCGGATTCACATTGGCGATGAAGTCGCGGACATAATCGTTGGCCGGCTTGAGCACGATGTCCTCCGCCGCGCCGGTCTGCACGATGCGTCCGCCCTCCATGATTGTGATGTGGCTGCCGATCTTCAGCGCTTCCTCGAGGTCGTGGCTGACGAAGATGATGGTCTTCTTCAGTTCGGCCTGCAGCTGCAGCAACTCGTCTTGCAGCTTGGTGCGGATCAGTGGGTCGAGCGCCGAGAACGGCTCGTCCATCAGAAGGATCGGCGCCTCGGTGGCGAAGGCGCGCGCCAAGCCGACGCGCTGCTGCATGCCACCCGAAAGCTCATGCGCGTATTTCTTCGACCACTGCTCGAGATTGACCAGCTTGAGCTGCCTGTGCACGCGCTCCTTGCGCTCGGCGTCCGGCACGCCGGCAAGTTCGAGGCCAAGCCCGACATTCTCTTCCACCGTCCGCCACGGCAGCAGGCCGAACTGCTGGAACACCATGGCAACCTGCTTCTGCCGCAGGCGCCGCAAGGTAGCCTCGTCGCAGGTGACGACATCGACGGTGCGGTCGCCCTCCTTGACCAGAACCTGGCCGCGCGAGACGACGTTCAGGCGATTGACCGCTCTCAGCAGTGTCGACTTGCCCGAGCCGGACAGACCCATGAGGACGGAAATCTCGCCCTCATGCACGGTAAGGCTGGCCCCGGCACAACCGAGCACATTGCCGGTCTGCTCGAGGATCTCGGCGCGCGTCGCACCCTTGTCGATCAGCGCCAGCGAACCCGCCTGGTCGGCGCCGAAGACGATATCGACGTTCCTGAAATCGACGGCGACGGTCATTTCTTGCCTCCAACGCCAATGCGGGTCATGCGGTCGAGCACGATGGCGAGCACGACAATGGCGAGCCCGGCCTCGAGGCCGAGATCGATGCGGCGCGAACCGAGCGCGCGGTTGATCTCGGTGCCGAGCCCGCCGGCGCCGATCAGCGCCGCGAACACCACCATCGACAGCGACAGCATGATCGACTGGGTCAGGCCCGCCATGATGGTGGGCAGCGCCGAGGGCAGCTCGACCTTCCACAGCAGCTGGCTCCTGGTGGCGCCGAAGGCCTCGCCGGCCTCGATGATCGATTTGGGCACCGAGACGACGCCGAGATGCGTGAGCCGGACCGCGGTCGGGATGACGAAGATGATGGTGACGATGAGGCCGGGCGCGTTGCCAAGGCCGAACAGGGTCAGCACCGGGATCAGGTAGACGAAGGTCGGCAGCGTCTGCATCAGGTCGAGCACCGGCAGCATGAAGCGGTAGACCTTCGGCTTGTGCGCCGCCCAGATGCCGAGCGGCACGCCGATGGCCATTGCCATGGCGGCGGCGGCCACGACCAGCACCAGCGTCTGCACCGTCTGTTTCCACAGGTTCTGGTTGATGATGAAGATCAGCCCGAGGAAGACGCCGATCGCGAGCGGGCGCGAACGCTGCAGCAGCCAGGCGATGATGGCGATGATGAGCGCCAGCAGCACCGGCGGCACCACCAGCAGGAGGTCGACCAGGCCGTCGAGGATGAAGTTCAGGCCGTTGGAAAAGGCCCTGAAGACGTTGTCGAAATTGTCGGTGAGGAACCCGAAGAACGCCTTGCCCCATGGGCCGATGGGAATCTTGTAGCTGACCAGGAATTTGGAAATCGGATCCATCTTGCCCCCTCTCCTACCGGCATCGCTTTGCCGCGGTGTCCGCTGTCGTCACGTCATCTTCTCACAGCATATGAAAAAGGGCAGCCTTTTCCAGTGGCTGCCCTTTTGTTCTCACGCGTGCATGCCGAAGTCAGTCGGCTCAGCTCCCCAGTGCGGTCTTGATGGCCGCTGCCGCATCGCCGCCGTCGAAGGTGGTCACGCCGGCGATCCAGGGTGTCACGGCATCCGGATTTTTCTTCAGCCAGTCGGTGGCGACAGTCTGGGCGTCGCCGCCCTTGAGGATGGCGTCCATCAACTGGCCTTCCATGTCCAGGTTGAACTTGAGGTTGGCAATGAGCTTGCCGGCGTTCGGGCACTCGGTGGTGTAGCCCTTGCGCACATTGGTGTGGACGGTGGCGGCACCGAAGCCGCTGTCGCCCATGCCGTCGAGATAGGTGATCTTCATGGCGCCCATCACCGGGTGCGGCGTCCAGCCGAGGAAGGCGATCCACTCATTGTTCTTCATCGACTGCTCGGCCTGCGTCAGCATGCCGGCCTCCGAGGATTCGACCAGTTCGAAGCCTTCGAGATTGTCCTTCGGGTTCTTGATCATGTCGAGGATGATGCGGTTGCCGTCATTGCCGGCCTCGATGCCGTAGATCTTGCCGTCGAACTTGTCCTTGAACTTGCCGAGGTCGGTGAGTGTCTTGACGCCGGCATCCGCCACATAGGTCGGCACGACGATGCCGTAGCCGGCGCCGGTCAGGTTCGTGCTGATGGTCTCCACCGAACCGTCGGCCGTGTAGTCCTTGATGTCGTTGGTCATCGACGGCATCCAGTTGCCCAGGAAGACATCGAGGTCCTTGTTCTTCAGCGACGCCATCGTCACCGGCACCGACAGTTGGATTACCTGCGGCTCGTAGCCGAGCGCCGTGAGCAGCACCGAGGCGATGCCGGTCGTCGCCTGGATATCGGTCCATCCGACATCGGAAAGGCGTACCGCCTTGCAGCTAGCCGGATCCCCGGCGAAGGCAGCGCTCGTCGACAAGAAAGCCGCAAGGCCGAGGCCTGCGACGAAGGAATTCATACGCGACATGAACTTTCTCCCATTTCGATTCTTTGGCGAGGCGAAGTCACGGTTTTTGTGCCCGCCTTGTTTCGTCAGCCAAACACCATTCTCGTGCGGTTTCAAGCATTAAGGCAATCACGATCAACGGCGCTGGCTGGCCGATCAGCGACACGTCAGCCGCTTTTTCCATGCGAGCCGGCTTTTTTGGTGGAAGGCCTGCCAGGGGCCTTCCCCGGGCCCGGCCAAGTGGGCTTAAAAGGGCGCCATGGCCAAACTGTATTTCCACTACGCGACGATGAATGCGGGCAAGACGACGATGCTCCTGCAGGCGTCGTACAATTACCGCGAGCGCGGCATGACGACGATGCTGTTCGTCGCCGGCCACTACCGCAAGGGCGACACCGGCCTGATTTCGTCACGCATCGGACTGGAAACGGAAGCCGAGATGTTTCGTGACGGCGACGACCTGTTCGCCCGCGTCGCCGAACATCATCAGCACGGTGCCGTGCATTGCGTCTTCGTCGACGAGGCGCAGTTCCTCGAGGAGGAGCAGGTCTGGCAGCTCGCCCGGATCGCCGACCGGCTCGACATTCCGGTCATGTGCTATGGCCTGCGCACGGATTTCCAGGGCAAGCTGTTTTCCGGCTCGCGCGCGTTGCTGGCCATAGCCGATGAGCTGCGCGAAGTGCGCACCATCTGCCGCTGCGGCCGCAAGGCGACGATGGTGGTGCGCCTCGGCCCCGACGGCAAGGTCGCTCGGCAGGGCGAACAGGTGGCGATCGGCAAGGACGTCTATGTCTCGCTCTGCCGTCGCCATTGGGAAGAAGAAATGGGTCGCGCCGCCCCCGACGATTTCATCGGCTTTGTCGCGCCTTGACCGGGCTGTGGCATCACGGCCGCCACACTTGCCGCCATCGATCGGCTTTCGCGATCCCGCCACGATGCAGCGTTTGTTAAGGCCCCGGTCCTATTCTGCGTCCTCTCGTTCCAGCCAGAACTCGTCGGGGATAGCCATGTTTCGAGCCGCTTCGTCTGCCGCAGCCTTTCTGCTTGCCGGCGTCCTTGCCGCCCATGCCGGCGGCGATCCGGCACTGGGCAAGAGGGTCTTCAACCGATGCATGGCCTGCCATGAAGCAGCGAGCGACCGCGACAAGGTCGGCCCGCATCTGATGGGTGTCGTCGGCCGCGCCGCCGGCAGTGCCGAGAGCTTCCTCGGCCATTACTCCGAAGCGATGAAGAGTGCAGGCGCCGCCGGTCTCGTCTGGGACGAGGCCAACCTCGCCGAGTATCTGAAGGCGCCGCGGCAAAAAGTGCCCGGTAACAAGATGGCCTTTGCCGGCCTGAGCAACGACGAGGACATCGCCAATGTCATCGCTTATCTGAAGGCCGATCCCAAGCCCTGAGCCAGGATTATTCCGTCCCCGCGACGGACGCCGAGCTGCCACCGTCCTCACCGCGCTCAATGCTCCGTCGGATTTCAGGCATTCGTGGCAGCGGGGGACTGAATGCCTGGCCGACATCCGCCGACGTTGAAGTTCAATGACAGTTGAACCACGCGTATTCCAAACGATCCTTTCGCCATGATCGCGGATCGATTGCGTTTCAAGGGCGTGGGCAACGTTTTTGTTTTCGAAGCGCCCCTGTCTTCACGTCTTTCAATCCCCTGAAGCCCCACATATATTCGCCGCTGTTCGCAATCAGCGACCTGATGCCGGAGCGGGAGGCCCTTATGGCGACATTGCAGAATTTCGATGCCGAAATTGCCAGGACCAAGCAGGTCGTCCAGGACATGCGCACCAAGATAGACCAGTCCGGCGCCGTGCTCGACAAACTTGCCACCGCCGACAAGAAGATCGGCGACGCCAATTTCGACATCGAGAACGCCCGCATCGAAGACGTGCTGAAGCAGCAGAAGGTGATGGAAGGCAACATCGCCGACCTGATCATCGGGCTGGAGGACGCCACCAACGTCTTCGGCGCCGAGTTCGAGAGCATGAAGAACTACACCGGCTGGGAAAACTTCATCGGCATCTTCTCCAGCCAGCGCAAGCAGCGTCTGCGCACCGATCGCGTCCGCAACATGTCACTGGCCGGCAACCTGCAGGAACTGCTGGCCAAGTCCGACACCATCGTCGGCATATTGAAGGCGCAGAAAGAAGTCCTCGACCAGCGCTACAAGACCTCCGAGACCAGCCTGTCGCAGGTTATCGAGCGCCGCAAGGCCACCATGTCCAACCTGGAAACCGTGCAGAAGCGCATCGAGGAGCTCAATCCGATGCTGCTCGACATCGAAAACAAGATCGCGGCCTCCACCAGCCAGAAGGAACGCACGCAGCTCGAGGGCGAACGTTCCAAGCTCGCCACGGAATACAATGAGAAGCAGGCCAAGGAACAGGAATTGCTGGCCGAGAGCCAGACGCTGGAGCGCTACACCTCGATGTTCCAGACCTTCGTCGATTCGCTCAACAACCAGATCGCAGCACAGTCGACCCTGATCAACAAGCTGACCATCGACACCGAGCAGCGCATCGTCCTCTACAAGGCGCTGGAGGATTCGCTGAAGACCGCGGCCCAGCAGGACGTCGCCCACAAGATCAACACGCTGGGCAGCCAGGTCGACAATACCGCCGAGGAGACCATGGCCGGCATTGGCGCCGCCTCGCAGAAGCACATTGGCGACCTGCTCGAGATGCATGAGAAGAACATGGTTGCCACCGCCGATATCCAGCGCCGCAAGAAACTGGCCGACGACGCCTTCGCCCGCCGTTTCGACGAAGTGCTGAAGAAGCACAATTCGGCCAATTACGTGCAGTCGTAATTGCCGCCCGCACCGGTGCGACAATGCCATGGCCAATAGCATGACCTCCGAAAACGACGCGGCGGCGCGGTATTTCTCGGCAATCACGGCAGCGCTCAGCGGGCTGGAAGTGTTCATGCGCGACGATCGCTCGCCGCTCTACCGGCACGGCATCGTCGCCAAGATCGTCGCCGAATACATCGCCCGGCTCGACAAGTCGTTCTCCTGCTGGCGCAACCGGCTGGGCTTCATGGACACGTTCCGCATTTCGCGCGCCGAAAGCGGATTCCCGGTGTTCCAGAACCTGCTTGAGCTCGAAAACGACCGCCGCCAGGCTGACACGCGGCTCGCCAACATCCCGCTGGCCGACGAATTGCGCGAGGAGATGGCCGACTTCATCCTGCGCCACAAGGAATTCCCCCAAGCGCTGCAGAAGTCGATGGCCGAGAGGCTTTATCTCGAGGACGTCAAGAGCGAGCAGACCTTCGGCCCCTTCACCCTGGCGCAGACGGCCAAGGTTTCCGTCAATCCGAAGACGGCGCGGCCCTACTACCTCGTCCATTGGGCGACCTTCGACGGCAGCGCCAACCTGCCGCTGGTCTACATGGTGACGGTGGAAGATTCCTCCGAAGACATGATCCGCCAGCTCGTCGACCGCAATGGCAAGCTCAACGACCAGATCGACATTCCATTGCCAGTCGATGGCCTGCTCAATCCCGAGCTTGCCCATCGCTTCGACGATTTCACCGAAAAGAACTCGGCCTACACGCTGTCGCCGGCAACCATCGCCGTCAACCTCGACAAGGACTTCGAGCCGCTGCACCCCAAGCAGCTTCGGCGCGTCGTGCTCGGCCCCTTCTATTCGGCCGGGATCACCGACAACAATTCTACGGTGACCGAGGTTCTGGCCAAGGTGCGCAAGCCGGAGAACGCCTGGCTGCTGACCTGGACCATCCAGGAGGTCTATTCCAAGGGCGAGAAGCCCGGCCGCAAGGGGCTGTTTTCGAGCGAGAAGACGACGCAGGAGTTCTTCATCAACACCGACGACCTCGAGGCCGCGCGCCAGGGCGTGTCGAGCTACGAAAACCACGCATTGATCCCGCACGAGGCCTACCAGGCGCTCTATGCCGCCGGCGAGGCGCAGAAGATCTTTTCCGGCTACAAGGTCCATATCCTGTCCAACGGACAGGTCATCTCGGACGTCTGACCGTCACACCACGGAGCAACCTTCATGGATACCGGCCTGACCACCATCCCGGAAGCGGCGATCGAGAAGCACCGCGCCACCGCGCAGAGCTTCATCACCCGCATCGTCGTGCTGGAAGACCCGTCCAGCTCCTCCGGCTCCGCGCTTGCCGGCACCAATCGCCGCTTCGTCTCCACCGTCTCGGTCGGTTCGGTGCGCCGCACGCGCGAGGTCGAGCTGGCGAAGACCGTCGGCGCCGTTCACCCCGACGACCAGTTGCTGACCATCCCGCAGCACACGCTTTTGTTTCGTGCCCGGCGCGGTACGGCGCTCGCGCTCGCCATATCGGATGTTTTCGCCGAAGGCTCGGATCTCGAAAGCCTGCAGGCCAGGAACACCCGCGCTCCCCTCGAAGGCGACGAGGCCGCCACGTTCAAGAAGCTTCTGTCGGCCTCGGCTTACATTGCCGCCTTCAGCCTGTCCTCCTATCTGTTCCAGCTCATCGACAGCGACGGCGAGGCGCCCAACGACATTCCCGAGCCGGATTTCCTCTTCGACACGCCGCAGGACGCGGTGAAGTCGATCCTGGCCGGCCTCGACAAGGCGATTTCGGGCGCATCCGACGATGCCGACCTGATGACCAGGGCGCGCGCCTTCGCCCGTGTCGCCATTGACGGCCTCCTGGCGCGAAAAGGCCGCTTCGACGGCATCGGCCCATTCGAGAACGCGCATATCCGCATCGATGCCGACGATTTCACGCTCGACGGCTTCGACGTCGCGCCGGGCAAGCGTTCCAAGCCGCTGGTGATGTCCTTCAAGAAGCCGGAAGAGGTCGTCGGCAACCACATCGCCAAATATCAGTCGGTCAAGCTCGCAAAGATGCTGATGGCCTATGATTTCGAGCGCGAGCTGAACCCGTTCGTCGAGCTCGGCGGCTTCCTGTTCACCTTCATCGGCGACGGCGCGCCGGGCACCGGCAAGACGACCCTGATCCAGATGATTGCCGGTCTTGTCAATGGTTACTGCCAGGTCGCCGGTTATCCCTTCGCCTACGAGAATTTCGGCGTCGACCAGATCTCGTCATATCAGGGCAAGTCCGGCCAGAACTGCCGCCAGTTCATCAACAATGTATTGAACCCGCGCGTCATCGGCTTCGGCACCATCGACGACATCGACCAGGTGGCGGCGCGCCGTTCCGACGACCGCGCCTCGGCCGGCCAGCAGGAGATCACCGGCGTGCTGATGGACGCCTTCGCCGGTGCCGCCACAGTGGTGCGCGGCAACTGCTCGTTCGGCATGTTCTCCAACTATCCCGAAAATGTCGACGATGCGCTGCGCCAGCGCGCCGGCGCCCGCTGGCTGGTCGACGGGCCGCAGACGCGTGACGATTACATCGACATTTTCGTGCTGCTCGCCGGCAAGAACCACAAGATCCCGCTCGGCGACCACGAACTCTACGCCGCGCAGGAGATCCAGCGCGCCGTGGCCGAAGCCTATGAGGAGCACGAGAAGCCGCAGGAGGACGGGCTGATGCGGGTCCATGAGCGCTACATGAAGGAGAATGGCGCGCCCAAGACCATGGCCGACATCGGCACCTATCTGCACCTGATCAAGCAGGCCGAGCCGCGCTTCACCGGCCGCGCCATCAAGAACGTCACCGACGCCATCAAGATGCGCGCCATGGACATCGAGCTTCCCGACGACTGGTTCGAAAAACCAGAGGTTTTCATGCACAAGAGCTATGACGAGAAGAAAGTGATGATCGAGCAACTGCGCGGCCCGTTCTCGATGGACATGGTCATGCAGGAGATCAACCGCTACGCCGACAGCGAGTTCCGCTACTCCGACAAGTCCGACGACTCCGCCGTGGAAAAGCTGCTGCGTGACGCGCGGCTGCGCGAACGGGCAGCGCGTGAGATGGAGGAGATGAAGAAAAAGGGGCTGTGGAATGCGTGATGCGCTCCGGCCTTTCCTTCTCCCCTTGTGGGAGAAGGAATAATGGCCCGCAAACCCGATCTCCTGCGCGACAACGAGCTCATTTACGGCCGGCTGCTCGTCGTCGACGAGCCGCATCTCATCGAGCGCTACAACAAGGCGCTTGCCGCCTTTGGCCTCGAGCCCACCAAGCTGAAGAGCTTCCAGATCGACCGCACCGGTTTTTCGCCGGAAGTGGCGGAGGAATGCGGCGACTACGGCTACCTCGATCCCAATGAGGTCAACCGCCGCTTCATCATCCTGACGCCGTCGCAGATCGACCTGCCGGTGGTGCACACCGCCTTCTCCAACACCTCGCAGCTGATGTTCGAGTTCATGTCCAGGAATCAGCGCGCCATCGACGCGCTGACCATCAAGGATGTCATCTACGGCGAGATCGAGGATTCCATTCCCAAGGTCAACGATATCGAGGATCTGCTGTCGATCAACCAGGTCGAGTTCAAGGTGCTGTCGGCCGAAGATGTGCTGGGCAAGGCCGCGGAGCTCGGCAAGCTCGTCGACCGCCTGAAACAGGAGCCTGACGCCTGGCGCGACAACGCCATGCTCACCCGCATGGTGGAACTGGCCAAGATCTGCGGCGACATCCGCGAGAACGCGCTGGTGCCCGACCAGGTAATCTTCCGCCACAACGCCTACTGGACCAGCCATTTCGGCGGGCTCTACGTGTTCGTCGACCCCGACATGACGACCGTCATCAGCGATCCGGCGGCCCCCGGTTTCCGCCGCTCGCGGCCGTGGCAGGTAAGCTATCTCTCGATCAAGGACGCCGACAAGGTGTTCAAGTTCCTCGCCGCCACCGGCCGCATCGAACTGCCGCGCGCCTCCTGGATCGAAGCCTCGGGCTATCTCGAGCACCGCGCCGAGATGGTGGTGCGTGCGCTGATCCGCGACGCCGAGCCGAACCGCAATCTGACCGACGTCGACAAGGTCTGGCTGCAGACCTGGATCCAGGGTCATGCCGACCTGATCACCAGGGACGGCAATTTCCCCTTCCTCAACGCCGCCAAGCGCGAGATTGCCCAGCTCGGCCATCTCAAGATCGAGGATGTGTTCCCGCAGCAGCGCTTCCTGGTGGTCCGCGCCAAGCCCGACCATCCCGACGCCTGGCTGACCAACCGGCTGATCTCGGATTTCGTGCCGTCGGACTTCGTCTCGCGCTACGTCTTCAACAAGCAGGGCTTCTACAAGGACTATGAGGACTTCAGCGACGCCTGGCGATCGCATGTTGTGGACATTCTGAAAACCACATATCTGAAGGACAAGGTGGCGTTCCGCACGCGCCTTTACGGCCTGACTGACTAGAACGAAACCGGCCGTCATTTCGTTCTAACTTGTTGTTTTGGCGCATGATGTTATCCAAAAAGTCCGCAACTTTTTGACATTATGCTTTGAGGGGGTGACACAGCCATGCTCGATCCGATCGTGAACTTCTTCGTCAGGATTTTCCAATGGATCGGCCGCGGCATCGGGCTTCTGATCGGCGTCATCTTGTGGCCGTTCATCTGGGCCGGGCGCTGGTATACGCAGCGCGGTTGGATCCTCAAGGCCGTGCTCGGCCTCGCCTTGCTCGTGCTGCTCGGCCTCTATGCCAATTTCTTCTACGCCACACAGTGGTGGAACAATTTCAACCCGAACTATCCCGACACCTACACGTTCGAGAAGCGCAACATCTCGGCGGGCGAACAGGTAGCCGCCGGTGCCGGTGCCGACACTGCCAGGACCTGCGGCAACTCCGGCATCGCCCAGATTGCCGCCGATTTGACCGACTTCAACGTCAACCAGAATGCCTGGATCTCGTCGATGATCCTCTACAAGCTCGGCCTGTTCGGCATCAGCTGGGACAACACGCCGTGGATGGATAACAAGGCCTCGTTCCAGCGCGGCATCAACCAGGCGGTGCGCCGCACCGCGACCGAGCTCGCCGACAATCTCGGCCGTGTGCGCACGACATCGCAGATCGACGCCGACCTGCAGGATGCGCGCGGCAATCTGCAGTTCGACGAGTACACCTGGTATTTCGGTGTAAGCCCGTTCGGCCCGAAGACGCCGACCCCGAGCTATTATCGCGACGCCGTGCGCAAGCTGCGCTCCTTCAACGCCCGCCTCGCCACCTGCCAGGCCACCTTCGATGCCCGCGCCGACAATCTGAAGCAATATATCGACCGTATCGCCAGCGATATCGGCTCAACCTCGGCCATCCTCAAGGAACGTGCCGAAAACCACAACAATGGCTGGTTCGATTTCCGCGCCGACGACCGCTACTGGTTCGCCTATGGCCAGCTCTACGCCTATTACGGACTGATGAAGGGCGCGCAGGCCGACTTCGAGGACGTCATCAAGGAAAAGCACCTGCAGAGCCTGTGGGATACGATGGACGCGCAGTTCGTCTCAGCGCTGCGCATCCAGCCCTTCATCATCGCCAATGGCCGCGAGGACGGCTGGCTGCTGCCCACGCATCTGACGACCATGGGTTTCTATGTGCTCAGGGTGCGTTCCAACATGGTCGAAATCAGCAACGTGCTGACGCAGTAGGGCCGGTCGGCCCAATGCATGTCACCCAAAAGTGGTCCGGCCTGGGAAGAACGATATGCATGGAAACAAATGCCTGAAGCGCGATGCGCTTTAGGCCGGCGATGGCGGATTTGCGCCGCCGTGTCTGTCGCATTCCGTGCATTGCGCGGCTGTTTTGAGACGGCGGACGCGTCCCCGCTCTGGCTTCTATACGGCGCGGCAAGCGGAGCCAGAAAGAACCGGAGGCAGGTCGGCCCGCCGCAGAGGAATTTTCTTCATAGGAAACATAGTTGCATGAAAGTTGACGCCACGGCAGCGAGAGGGCTAGAACATGCCCTTGCCCGCGCGGCGTATCGAACATGCACCAGTGATCAACCCGTCCCCTCCACCGTCCAATCCAGAGGAAAGCCGTCATGGCAGAAGTGAAGTCCGACATCGAGATCGCCCGCGGTGCGAAGAAAAAACAGATCCAGGAGATCGGCGCCAAGATCGGCATCCCGACCGAACACCTTTTGCCCTATGGCCATGACAAGGCGAAGGTCTCCGCCGAATTCATCAAATCGGTGAAGGGCAACAAGGACGGCAAGCTGATCCTGGTCACCGCCATCAACCCGACCCCGGCCGGCGAAGGCAAGACGACCACCACCGTCGGCCTCGGCGACGGCCTGAACCGCATCGGCAAGAAAGCGATCATCTGCATCCGCGAAGCCTCGCTCGGTCCGAATTTCGGCGTCAAGGGCGGCGCGGCCGGCGGCGGCTACGCGCAGGTCGTGCCGATGGAGGACATGAATCTCCATTTCACCGGTGACTTCCATGCCATCACCACCGCGCACAACCTCCTGTCGGCGTTGATCGACAACCACATCTACTGGGGCAATGAGCTCGGCATCGACACCCGCCGCGTCGCCTGGCGCCGCGTCATGGACATGAACGACCGGGCGCTGCGCGAGATCATCTGCTCGCTCGGCGGCGTCGCCAACGGCTATCCGCGCGAGGCCGGGTTCGACATCACCGTCGCTTCGGAGGTCATGGCCATCCTGTGCCTCGCCACCGACCTGAAGGACCTGGAGAAGCGCCTGGGCGACATCATCGTCGCCTATCGCCGCGACAAGTCGCCGGTCTATGCCCGCGACCTCAAGGCCGACGGCGCCATGGCCGTGCTGCTCAAGGACGCCATGCAGCCGAATCTGGTGCAGACGCTGGAGAACAATCCGGCCTTCGTGCATGGCGGCCCGTTCGCCAACATCGCGCATGGCTGCAACTCGGTGGTCGCCACCACGACGGCGCTCAAGCTTGCCGACTACGTCGTCACGGAAGCCGGCTTCGGCGCCGACCTCGGCGCGGAAAAATTCTTCGACATCAAGTGCCGCAAGGCCGGGCTGAAGCCGGCGGCGGCGGTCATCGTCGCCACCGTACGCGCCATGAAAATGAATGGCGGCGTCAAGAAGGAAGACCTCGGCAAAGAAAACATCGAGGCGGTGAAGAAGGGCTGCGCCAATCTCGGCCGCCACATCGAGAACATCAGGCAGTTCGGCGTGCCGGCGGTAGTCGCCATCAACCACTTCTACTCCGACACAGATGGCGAAATCCAGGCGATGAAGGATTATGTCGCCTCGATGGGCGAAGAGGCGATCCTGTGCAAGCACTGGGCCAACGGCTCGGCCGGCATCGAGGATCTCGCCAAGAAAGTGGTGGCGCTGGCCGAATCCGGTGCCTCGCAGTTCGCGCCGCTCTATCCCGACGCCATGCCGCTGTTCGAGAAGATCAACACCATCGTCCAGCGCATCTATCGCGGCTCGGAAGCGATCGCCGACAAGTCGGTGCGCGACCAGTTGCACGCCTGGGAGCAGGCCGGCTACGGCCACTTGCCGGTCTGCATGGCCAAGACGCAGTATTCCTTCTCGACCGACCCGAACCTGCGCGGCGCGCCGACCGGCCACACCGTACCGGTGCGTGAGGTCAGGCTTTCGGCGGGCGCGGGTTTCGTCGTCATCATCTGCGGCGAGGTCATGACCATGCCCGGCCTGCCCAGGGCGCCGTCGTCGGAAAAGATCTTCCTCAACGAAGCCGGCCAGATCGAAGGCCTGTTCTAGAAATCCTCAATTCCAAAAAGTGCTAAGGGCGCCGCAGCGATGCGGCGCCCTTTCTGTTTCCGGAAATTCCTACGCAGCGTTGCGCGACAGTGCCCGCTGGTTGGAGCCGAAGATCGTGTCGCGTTCCGGCAAGGTGCCGGTCTTCAGGCATTCGATCCATTCGGCGGTCTTGAGCACCGCGGCGAAGCGCGACTGCAGGATGATTGTCACCACGCGGTGGATCTCCTCGGCCGAGGCATAGCCGGCGCTGTTGGCGTAAGGCACCGAGCCGGTCGCATCGGACAGGAACTCGACGGCAAAGCCCATATGCACGGCGTGGATGATGGTCGACAGGTCGCAATTATGCGTCATGTAGCCGACCACCACGATCGTATCGATGGCGTTGGCGCGCAGCCACTCTTCGAGATCGGTGCCGGTGAAGGCGGAAGGCAGCGTCTTCTCGACATAGTGGTCGCGTGGCCGCCTCGATATCTCGGGATGCAATTCCGCGCCATGGCTGCCCTTGGCGAAGATTGGCGACGTCTCCGGCGCCATCTGCTTGACGACCACCACCTTGATACCGGCCGCTGCTGCCATGTCCATGGCGCGCGCCACGTTGACGACGCTGTCGCGGAACGGCGGATACTGGATGGCGAGATTGCCGCCGTCATAGTCATTCTGGACGTCCACGACGACGAGCGCGCGGCGCGGCGTCTTGCTGGCTGGTTCGGATATGATGCATTCCTTTCAGGCTTGATGTGATGCCCGAGCATAGGTCCGCCACCATCGGGCGAAAGTGGCCCGATTGACATCATTCGAAAGAATTGGGACAATCCGCCATAACCCGCGCAGAAATCCCTGGCACAGACATGACCCACCCGATCGTCGCCATCCTCGCCTTCGACGGCATCAGCCCGTTCCATCTCTCCGTCCCTTGCCTGGTGTTCGGCGAGGATCGCACATCGTTCGGCCTGCCGCGCTTCGACTTCCGCATCTGCGCGATCGGGGCCGGGCCCGTCCACACCGAGGCCGGGCTGAGCGTCGCCGCGCCGCATGGGCTTGAGGGGCTCGACGGCGCCGACATCGTCATCGTGCCGAGTTGGCGGGATCTCGAAGACCCGCTGCCGGAACCGCTGACCCAGGCATTGCGGCGGGCCCACCGCAGTGGTGCCCTGATCGTCGGCCTTTGCCTGGGAACATTCGCAGTCGCTGCTGCCGGACTGCTTGGCGGTCGGCGTGCGGCCACGCATTGGGCCTATGCCGAGCGGCTTCAGAAGCTTCATCCCGACATCGCGGTGGACGCCGAGGTGCTCTATGTCGACAATGGCGACGTGGTGACGTCGGCCGGCGTCGCGGCCGGGCTCGACTGCTGCCTCCATATCGTTCGCGCCCGCTACGGCGCCGAGGCAGCACTGCGGCTCGCACGGCAGATCGTGCTCTCACCGCACCGGCAAGGCGGACAGGCGCAGTTCATCGAGCGTCCGCTGGCGAGGAGCGCCGATACCGACAGGTTCACACAAGCACTCGACACCGTGCGCGCGACGCTCGGCGAAGCGCACAGCCTGGACCGCGTCGCCGAAGCCGCCGGCCTGACCCGGCGCACCTTCACCCGCCGCTTCCAGAAATCGATCGGCACCAGTTTCGGCGATTGGCTGATCGAGCAACGGCTTGAACTGGCGCAGCGTCTGCTCGAGTCGACGGAAAAATCGATGGACGTCGTGGCCTTCGAGGCCGGCTTCGGCAGCGCCGCTTCGCTACGCCAGCATTTTTCGGCGCGTCTCAGGACCTCACCGGCGCAATACCGGCGTGAATTTTCCAGGCGGGCCGACCAGGGCGACCGGTCGCCGCACGCGCTTTCGCACTGAGCGACCGCCGGGCACTCAACCGCGTTTGACCGCCCGCGCCGGATTGCCGACCACCGTCATGTTCGCGGGCACGTCGCGCGTCACCACGGCGCCGGCGCCGACGATGGCGCCCTCGCCGATGCTGACGCCGCCGAGGATGACGGCACTGCCGCCGATCCAGGCATCGGCACCGATCTCGACCGGCCTGGCGATTTCCAGCCCGGCTTGTCGCCCCGCGGCCTCCCTGTGATGCTCGGCGCAATAGATCTGCACATTGGGGCCGAGCAGCGTTCCCTTGCCGATGCGCACGCTTGCCGTGTCGAGAATGATGCAGCCGGCATTGAGAAAGACGCCGTCCCCGAGAAAGATGTTGAAGCCATAGGCACAGTGGACCGGCGCCTCGATGCGGGCGCCCTCGCCCGCGCCGCCGAGCAGATCCCGCAAGGCAGGCCCGATGTTGCCGCGCTGACGGGGCGCAAGCGAATTGTGCTCGAATACGGCGCCCGCAGCCACGCCGCGCAGCGCCTCCAGTTCGTCATCCATGCACGTATACCACTCGCCCGCCGCCATTTTTGCGCGTTCGCTCTCAGCCATGCGGTGCCTCCGTCATCATTGCCACGCACCGTTGCGGCGTAAGAGAGCGCCTATGCAAGTACTGGCCAAATACCGGACCTATGGTAGCCTGCCTTTTCAGGGCTGTCCCGGCCCGGGATCGAGGGGGATGAACATGCTTTACATTCTTGCACTTCTGATCGGGGTCATTGCCGGCCTGCGCGCCATGACCGCGCCGGCCGCCGTCGCCTGGGGCGCCTGGCTCGGCTGGCTGCCGGTTGCCGGCACCTGGGCAAGCTTCATGAGCCACTGGGCCGCTGTCGGCATTTTCACTATTCTGGCTATCGTCGAGCTGGTCACCGACCAGTTGCCGTCGACGCCGAGCCGCAAGGTGCCGCAGCAATTCGGCGCCCGTATCCTGCTCGGTGCCTTCAGCGGCGCCGTGATCGGCGCCACTGGCGGCGCCACCATCGCCTGCCTGATCGCCGGCGCCATAGGGGCCGTCATCGGCACGCTCGGCGGCGCGGAGGCGCGCGGCCGGTTGGCGGCCGCCTTCGGCAAGGACCAGCCCGCGGCCTTCATCGAGGACGCGGTCGCGATCGTCGGCGGCCTCTTGATCGTGGCGGCGGTGGCATGACGGCGAAAACCTTCGATGCCATCGTCATCGGTGCCGGCCAGGCCGGCCCTCCGCTGGCCGGCCGGCTGACCGCGGCCGGCATGAGCGTGGCGCTGATCGAGCGCAAGCTGGTCGGCGGCACCTGCGTCAACACCGGCTGCATGCCGACCAAGGCCATGGTCGCCAGCGCCTATGCCGCGCATCTGGCGCGGCGCGCCGCGGACTATGGCGTGACCCTCTCCGGCCCGGTCGGCGTCGACTATGCCAGGGTCAAGGCGCGCAAGGACAAGGTGTCGAACGACGCCCGCGGCAATCTGGAAACCTGGATCGCCGACATGGATAAATGCACGCTCTATCGCGGCCATGCGCGTTTCGAATCCGCCAACACGGTGCGCGTCGGCGATGATCTCCTAACCGCCGGCAAGATCTTTCTCAACACCGGCGGCCGCGCATCGTTACCGGATCTGCCCGGCATTCACGACATCGACTTTCTCACCAACTCTTCGATGATGGACCTCGACGTGTTGCCGCGCCACCTCGTGGTGGTCGGCGGCAGCTACATCTCGCTCGAATTCGCGCAGATGTTCCGCCGCTTCGGCGCGGAGGTCACGATTATCGAAAAGGGCTCGCGGCTGATCGGCCGCGAAGACGAGGATGTGTCCGACGCCATCCTGTTGATCCTCGAAAACGAAGGCATCGCGGTCCATCTCGGCGCCGACGCCATAAGCTTCGCCAGGCAGGGCGAGGATATTGCTGTTGCCTTCTCCGCCGGCAAGCCGCCGGCCGTCGGCTCGCATGTGCTCCTGGCTCTGGGGCGAACGCCCAATACCGACGATCTCGGCCTCGACCAGGCCGGCATCGAGGTCGACAAACGCGGCTTCATCACCGTCGACGACCAGTTGCGCACCAGCGTGCCCGGCATCTGGGCGATGGGCGACTGCAATGGCAAGGGCGCCTTCACCCACACGTCCTACAACGATTACGAGATCGTTGCGGCCAATTTGCTCGACAATGATCCGCGCAAGGTCACCGACCGCATCGAGGCCTACGCTCTGTACATTGACCCGCCGCTCGGCCGCTGCGGCATGACCGAGGCGTCAGTGAAGAAGTCGGGACGCCGCGCGCTGGTCGGCCAGCGGCCGATGAGCCGTGTCGGCCGCGCCGTCGAGAAAGGCGAGACGCAAGGCTTCATGAAGATCCTCGTCGACGCTGACACAAGGGAAATCCTCGGCTGCTGCGTGCTTGGCCCCGGCGGCGATGAAGCCGTGCATTGCGTGCTTGACCTGATGTATGCCAAGGCGCCTGTGGACACGCTGGCGCGCGCCATGCACATCCACCCCAATGTCTCGGAACTGCTGCCAACCATCGCCCAGGAGTTGAAGCCGCTGGTCTGAACTCCGGCTTCAGCGGTCGGTTCGGCCGCTCGGCCGGGTTCGGTCAGGGTCGTTTAGGCAGCACGGCATAAGCACCGCTGCCAGTGCCTCTTTGCTCTCCGCTTTCTGCATTGCTGCATTGCGGCAATGGCGCTTGTGCGCCATGGGGCGCTCGCGCAGTTTCCATTTGAACCGATCCAGTCTGGACTTCCCATGCCTTTGCCGATCCTTGCGCTTGCCATTGCGTCCTTCTGCATCGGCACCACCGAATTCGTCATCATGGGTCTGCTGCCGGAGGTCGCCGCCGACCTTGGCGTGACCATTCCCGCGGCCGGGCTGCTGGTCACGGGCTATGCGCTGGGCGTGGTCTTCGGCGCGCCAATCGTGGCGATGGCCACCGCGCATCTGCCGCGCAAGCCGGTGCTGGTCGGACTGGCCGCACTGTTCGTCGTCGGCAACCTGCTCTGCGCCATCGCGCCCAATTACTGGATGCTGATGGGCGCGCGCGTCTTCACCGCCTTCGGCCACGGCGCCTTCTTCGGCATCGGTTCGGTCGTCGCCGCCAGCCTGGTGCCCCGCAACAAGCGTGCCAGCGCCATCGCGCTGATGTTCGCCGGCCTGACGCTGGCTAACATCCTCGGCGTTCCCGCCGGAACGGCGCTTGGCGAAGCCTTCGGCTGGCGCGCCACCTTCCTGGCGGTGGTCGGCATCGGGCTGATCTCGGTCGCGGCGATCGCTTGGCTAGTGCCGCCGGATGTCACTGAACCAAGCGGCGACGGCTTGCGCGGCGAATTGCGCGTGCTCGGCAAGCTGCAGGTGTGGCTGGCCATGCTGATCGCGGCGCTCGCCTCAGCTAGCCTGTTTGCCGTCTTCACCTACATCAAACCCTATCTCACCGACGTGTCCGGCCTCTCGACTTCAGCGGTCACCTGGGTGCTCTTGCTGTTCGGCGCCGGCATGACCATCGGCAACATCATCGGCGGCCGGCTGGCCGACTGGAAGCTGATGCCGACGGTCATCGGCACGCTGCTGCTGCTGGCGGTCCTGTTTGTCGGCTTCATGCAGTTCGGCGCTATCGCCAGTGTCGCCATAGGCATCGTCTTCCTGTGGGGCATGCTCGTCTTCGTCGTCGTGCCGCCGTTGCAGATCCGTGTCGTGGAAGCCGCTTCCGAGGGACCGAACCTTGCCGCCACGCTGAACCAGGGCGCCTTCAATGTCGGCAACGCCAGCGGCGCCTGGATCGGCGGCGTGGCGCTCTCCTGGGGCGTTTCCTATGCCAACCTGCCGCTGGTGGGCGCGGCACTCGCTCTGCTGGCGGTCGCCGTAGCCGTTGCCTCGCGGGCACTGGACCAGCGCGCTCCGGTCGTCACTCTTCAACCTGCCGCGCAGTAGCTGCTTGCGCCCATAGCGCGACAGCCTGGACCAATCGACAAGCGCACAGTCGAAGAGGCATGTCTTCTCGCCTCTCGACGGAGAAAGACCCCATGCAGAAATCGATCGAACGCATAGCCGGCGACAGCGAAGGGGTTTCCTACGAATTCCCGCTGTTTCGCTTCGCTGGAACCGACGAATCCGCGCCTTCGGCCTACCTGCAGGCAGCACTTCATGCCGGCGAACTGCCCGGAGTCGTCGCCATTGACGCACTGATGCCGATGCTGGCCAGGGCCGAGGCGGAGGGGCGCATCAAGGGCGACATCACCATCGTGCCCTGGGCCAATCCGATCGGCCGCGCCCAGTATCATTTCGGCGAACATCAGGGCCGTTTTCATCTGGGCACGCGCACCAACTTCAACCGCGGTTTCCCGCTGCTCGCCGCGCCCGACACGGCACTCCTGCCCGACACCGCGCATGGCACGCCCGACCAGCGGCTGAAGACGAGACTGGTGCAGCTTTCGCTCGGCCACGACATCGTGCTCGACCTGCATTGCGACGACGAGGGTCTCTCCTACCTGTATGTCCACACAAGCCTGTGGCCGGCAATGGCCGACTGCGCCGCCGCCATGGGCGTCGAGGCGGTGGTGCTGTGGAGTGAAGACACGGACGGCACTTTCGAGGGCGCCTCGATCATGCCCTATCAGAACGTTCCCGCCGATGTGGCGAAGCTCGGCCGGCGCGTCGTCACGACGGTCGAATATCGCGGCATCCTCGATGTCGATGGCGCGTTCGCGGCGTCGGACGCCGCGGGGCTCTACCGGCTGCTGGTGGCGCGCGGCGTGGTCGCCGACCCGGCCCTGCCCTCACCCGGTGCCTTCACCGGGGTTGTCGCGCCGCTCGAAAACATCGACATGATGCCGGCGCCCCGGGCGGGTGCCGTGCTCTATGACGTGGAGCCCGGCGACCGCGTCGCCAAGGACACGCGGCTTGCCGTCATCGTCCACGCACCGGGCGAAGCCGATGGCCGCACCGAGGTGTTCGCGCCGCAGGCCGGCATCGTCCTGACCCGGCGCTCGCGCCGTATCATCCGCGCCGGCGAGGATCTGTTGAAACTGGTGGGCGACAGGAAGAGCGCCGACGCAAGGTCCGGCACACTGGAAGATTGAGCCTCCATCGAATCCAGTTGCGCGGTCGCTCAATCGCCGCTATGGGAATCGCCATGAACATGCGTTCGATCAAGACCGTTTGGTGGTGGGCCTGCTGACAGCGGCCTGTTCGAACGCGTGCGCGTGAAAAGAGAGGGTGGCCGCAGCGGAATGTCCGGGCGGCCATTTGTTTTTTCCAAGCCATTCCCGGGTCCGTTGCCCAAGAAGCTGATGGAGACGGCAATGACGATGAAGGTTCTGGACAACGGCGCAGAGAGTTTTGTGACCGGGGGTGGCATCACCATCACCCGCGAGCGCCACGACCGGCCCTATGAAGGCGCCATCGACGCCTATGTTGACGGGCTGAATGCGCGCCGGGGCGCGGTGTTTTCTTCGAACTATGAATATCCCGGCCGCTATACGCGTTGGGACACCGCCATCATCGACCCGCCCCTGGTGATCTCGGCGCGTGGCCGGTCCATGCGCATCGAGGCGCTGAACCGCCGGGGCGAGGTGCTTCTGCCGGTCATCATCAAGACGCTCGGCGATCTGCCCGAGATCACGATCGCCGAGGCGTCGAAAAAGCTGATCCGCCTCGACGTCGCCAAACCGGGCCGTGTCTTCACCGAAGAAGAACGCAGCCGCGTTCCTTCCGTCTTCACGGTTCTGCGCGCCATTACCGCCTTGTTCAAGACCGCCGAAGACGCCAATCTCGGCCTTTACGGCGCCTTCGGCTACGACCTCGCCTTCCAGTTCGATCCGGTCGACTACAAGCTCGAACGCAAGCCAAGCCAGCGCGATCTCGTGCTGTTCCTGCCCGACGAGATCCTGGTCGTCGATCATTATTCGGCCAAGGCCTGGACCGATCGATATGACTACGCCGGCAAGGGTTTTTCGACCGAAGGCCTGCCGCGCGACGAGATCGCCGAGCCGTTCAAGACCGCCGACCGTATCCCGCCGCGCGGCGACCATGAACCCGGCGAATACGCCAATCTTGTGCGCCGCGCGATGGACAGCTTCAAGCGCGGTGACCTGTTCGAGGTCGTACCCGGGCAGATGTTCTACGAACGCTGCGAGACCCAGCCCTCCGAGATTTCGCGCAAGCTGAAGTCAATCAACCCCTCGCCCTATTCCTTCTTCATCAATCTGGGTGAAGGCGAATACCTGATCGGCGCTTCGCCCGAAATGTTCGTGCGCGTCAACGGCCGTCGTGTCGAGACCTGCCCGATCTCGGGCACGATCAAGCGTGGCGACGACGCCATTTCCGACTCAGAGCAGATCCTGAAGCTGCTCAATTCCAAGAAGGATGAATCCGAGCTCACAATGTGCTCGGATGTCGACCGCAACGACAAGTCGCGCGTCTGCGAGCCGGGTTCGGTGCGCGTCATCGGCCGCCGCCAGATCGAGATGTATTCGCGGCTTATCCATACGGTTGACCATATCGAGGGCAGGCTGCGCGAAGGCATGGACGCCTTCGACGCGTTTCTCTCGCACGCCTGGGCGGTGACCGTTACCGGCGCGCCGAAACTATGGGCCATGCGCTTCATCGAGCAGAACGAGAAGAGCCCGCGCGCCTGGTATGGCGGCGCCATCGGCATGGTCAATTTCAACGGCGACATGAACACCGGCCTGACACTGCGCACCATCCGCATCAAGGACGGCATTGCCGAGGTGCGTGCCGGCGCCACATTACTGTTCGACAGCATTCCCGAGGAAGAAGAAGCCGAAACCGAACTGAAGGCCTCCGCCATGCTCTCCGCCATCCGCGACGCCAAGACGGGCAATGCCGCCAGCACCGAGCGCACCACCGCGCGCGTCGGCGACGGCGTCAACATCCTGCTCGTCGACCATGAAGACAGCTTCGTCCACACGCTGGCCAATTACTTCCGCCAGACCGGCGCTAATGTCTCGACCGTGCGCACCCCCGTGCCGGAAGAAGTTTTCGACCGGCTGAAGCCGGATCTCGTCGTGCTGTCGCCTGGTCCCGGCACGCCCAAGGATTTCGACTGCGCCGCCACCATCGGACGAGCGCGCGCCCGCGAGCTGCCGATCTTCGGCGTCTGCCTCGGCCTGCAGGCGCTGGCCGAGGCCTATGGCGGCGAATTGCGGCAGCTGCATGTGCCGATGCACGGCAAGCCGTCGCGCATTCGCGTCTCCAAGCCCGGCATCATCTTCTCCGGCCTGCCCAAGGAAGTCACCGTCGGCCGTTACCATTCGATCTTCGCCGATCCGGTGCGGCTACCCGACGATTTCGTGGTCACCGCCGAGACCGAAGACGGCGTCATCATGGCCTTCGAGCACCGCAAGGAGCCGATCGCCGCGGTGCAATTCCATCCGGAATCGATCATGACGCTCGGCCACAATGCCGGCATGCGCATCATCGAGAACATCGTCGCCCACCTGCCGCGCAAGGCCAAGGACAAGGCCGCCTAGAGACGATGGTCGAAACGCGGGACACGATGGCGGTCGCGGCGAAGGCCGCGACCAGGCGCAAGGTCGCAAGGCTTGCCTTCTGGTCGATCGTCGTCGCTTGTGTGGTGCTCGCACTCAAGCTTGCCGCCTGGTATATCACCGGTTCCGTCGCACTCTATTCGGACGCGCTGGAATCGATCGTCAACGTCATCGCCTCGGCCGCCGCGTTCTGGGCGATCCAGGTCAGCTACAAGCCTGCCGACCAGGACCATCCGTTCGGCCACCACAAGGCCGAGTATTTCTCGGCCGTCCTGGAAGGCGTGCTGATCGTGGTCGCGGCACTCCTGATCCTGAACGAGGTCTGGCAATCCTGGCTCCACCCCGTCCCGCTCCAGCAGCCTTGGGAAGGGCTTGCCGTCAACGGTGTGGCGACGGTCATAAACGCCTTCTGGGCCTGGGCGCTGATCCGTACAGGGCGCAACGCAAGATCGCCGGCACTGGTCGCCGACGGCCAACACATCATGACCGACGTCGTGACCTCGGTCGGCGTCTTCGCCGGCCTTGTCGGCGCGGTGCTGACCGGATGGCAGATCCTCGATCCGGCGCTGGCCGTGGTCGTCGCGCTCAACATCCTGTGGCAGGGCTGGCATGTTATCGGCTCGTCGATGAACGGGCTGATGGACCGCGCCGTCGATACCCAGGAGCACATGCGCATCCGCGACATAATTTCGGCCAATTGCAAAGGCGCGCTCGAAGTGCACGACCTCAAGACACGCATCGCCGGCCGCGCCACCTTCATCGAATTTCATCTGGTCGTCGATGCCGACATGTCGGTCGGCGCCAGCCATGTCATCTGCGACCGCATCGAGGATGCGCTGCAGGCGGAAATCCCTTCCGTGCGCGTCACCATCCATGTCGAGCCCGATGATGAAGCCAAGCTGCCGAAGGGCACGACGGCGGTGCCGTTCGCGTGAGGCAGTTCACCACGTCTCGATTGACAGAGCTTTGATCCGCTCGAATTCCCGGATATTGCGGGTCATCAGCGTAAGGTTCCGCGCGCGCGCCTGCCCACCAATCAACGCATCGTAGGGACCAATTGGAGTTCCCAATGTGGCAAGCGTTGCCCGAATCTCTCCGGCATGTCTCGCATCTTCCCGATCGAATTCGAGCACAGGAAACAACAGAGCTTCGATACGCGCCAAATTTTCGACCCGTCGCTGGCTCTTTTCAGCACCATAGTGCAGTTCGTGCACGACGATCGCCGAGACGGCAAAGTCCTGCGGCCTATGCCGCTTCAGCAGTGCAAGCAGATCCTCATCGCCCTTCATGACCGCGATGACGGCATTGGTGTCAAGCAGGTAGATCACTTGAAGACGTCGTCCAAGGCAGGTCGATCCTGCCCGTCCTGACGTTCCAGTGCTGCCTCGGCGAAATCATTATCAAGCGGTCCAATCACTTGGTCGAGCCACGCCCAGTCCTGCGCAAGCGGTTCCAAGATGACGGTTTGCCCGTGACGGCGTATCGAGACCTCCTCCGTGTCGAAACGGAACTCCTTCGGCAGGCGCACGGCTTGGGATCTGCCTGACCAGAACACTTTTGCTTTGTCCATCGTGCTATCCTCAAGTGAGATATAGCAAAGATATATCCCTTCGTGCTGACCTAAACAAGGCTCTGCTCAAGGCGCGCAAGCCGATTGCGGCATCGGTTCCAGCCGGTAGATCTTATCGTCCGACTTCGTCTTGCCGTCGGCTGCCTGTGAACAGAAATCGACGATTGCCAGGCTGTTGTTGGTATTGGCCAGCATCATCATGCCGTTGGCGCCGCGCTTGAGGAAAATCTCCTTCTGCGTGATATCGCAGGAGAAATCGCTCATCTTCGAACTCGCCGTGCAGCGCCACTGGTCGGCCTCGCCCTGGCAGGAATACGCCTGCGTGACCTTGCCCGACTTTTGCCGCGTCGTGACCGAAACGGCGATGTCGGCGCCGTCAGGCCAATTGGCAAGGTCGCCGCCCGCCGCGAATGAAGCCAGTTCGACCGGCCCACGGAACACGCGGATCGACTGCGTCAGTTGGTCGGGATGCGAACCGAAATGCGCGGCATCGTAGTCGCGTCCGTAGCAGAAGGCCTGGTCGGGCTTCAGCCGGTCGCGCAGCGGCGGACCCATCGCCGGGTCGATCGGGTCGATGCGGGCGAACTCCGCCTTGCAGGTCGCTGCCGGCATCGGGTCGAGGCGGAAATTGTCGTCCTGCGAGCCCAGCGCCTGCCTATTGTATTCAGTCGTGCCGAGTTCCTCCTCGGAACCGGCATCGAGATAGATATCGGGCTGCAGGTCCGAAAGGATCAGCCGGCCCTTGTCGTCGACTTTCAGCGACGCCAGCGTGCGGTCGCATTCCATGCCGCAATGGATCGGGTTTGATGCGCCATCCTCGGATTGGTGACTACACCAGCCGCCGGCCCATTCCGGAGCCTTGGCGCCACGCACCGTGGTGATGACGAAGCCATTGTAGGACGTGTCGGCATTCGCGGCCGGTTCCTCGTTCGGCCTGCTGACGGGATCATGGCCGTAGTAGAAGAAGATCCGGGCCACCTTCTGCTCCGGATGCGCCTCGAGGTGCTTGGCATCGTAGATGCGGCCGAAACAGGCGTCCTGACCGTTGGGACTGAGTTCGGTGAGCTTGGCCGCCTCGTCGGCGGAAGCCGTCGCGCCCAGCAGGCCCAACAAGGCCGCTCCGGACAGGACGCTTGCCAGTCTCCGTTCGAACGCCATGTGACCCCTCCGCATCGGCAGGACGCGACGCCGATTTATGCTACACTCGGCGCCGCGGCCACGCAATTCGCTGCCATCTTTCAACCCGGGGGGAACCATCGCCATGCGTCGACGCGACATGTTCCGCGCGATTCTCGTCGGAGCCGGCACGCTGATTGGACTGCGGGTGGCGCAAGCCGCGGCCACCGAGGCCACGAGATTGAAGGTCGCCTATCATCTCAGTGACCTCGACAAGGTCAATTTCGTGCTGGGCAACATCAAGAATCATTACGAAGGCACCGGCGGCAATGTCGATATCGCGCTGGTCGTCCATGGTCCGGCTCTTGCCGGTTTCAAGTCGAAGGGCATATCGGCGGCGATCTCCGGTCGTTTCACCGGTCTCGTCCAGCAAGGGCTCGATCCGCATGCCTGCGCCAACACCATGCACGGCATGGATATTTCGCTCGCCGACCTGCTCGACGGTTTTCATGCGGCCGACAGTGGCGGCGTCGTCAAGCTCGCCGAACTGCAAAGCCAGGGCTATGCCTATCTCAGGCCTTGAAGCTGCATGGACTGAATGCAAGGGTAGCAAGACCAGCTAAGAACCGCGAAATCCCGGAGAAACGACAGTGCCAGCGACAACCACTCCCCTCGGGCTTGTCATTCCCGATCTCGCCGGCAAGGCGGTGCTGGTCACCGGCGCCTCGACCGGCATCGGCGCGGCACTCGCGTTGGCTTATGCGACGCAGAAATGTCTGGTCGCACTGCACTACAATTCCAGCCGTGACGCCGCCGAGAAACTTGGCAAGGCCATTCGCGACAATGGCGGCGAGGTGCTTCTCGTCCAGGGCGATTTTTCCCTGGCCGCCGACGTCGAACGCGTCGTCGAGGACAGCGCGCAGCATTTCGGCCGCCTCGACGGGCTGGTCAACAATGCCGGCGGGATGCTCGGCCGCGTGCCCTACGCCGAGCAGACAGAGGCGCATTACGACGCGGTGATGGATCTCAACGCGCGTTCGGTGCTGACCGCCTCGCGCAAGGCGATGCCGTGGCTGAAGAGACAAGGCGGCTTCATCGTCAACACCTCCTCGATCGCCGCCCGCAACGGCGCCGGCGGTGGCGCCGGGCTTTACGGCTCGGCCAAGGCTTTCGTCTCCAACGTCACGCGCGGCATGGCCAAGGAACTGATCGGCTTCGGCATTCGCGTCAACGCGGTGGCACCCGGCACCATTCTCACGCCGTTCCACGAACGCTACTCGACCGAAGAGCAGATCAGGGGCATGGTTGCCACCATTCCGCAGGGGCGCGCCGGCACGGCTGAAGATTGCGTCGGTGCTTATCTGTTCCTCTCCTCCGATCTGTTGAGCGGCTACATCACCGGCCAGGTGATCGAGGTGAATGGTGGCCAGTTGATGCCTTGAGCCGCGACCTGCATACTGACGAACGGTATACTCTTGTCGAAAACGCTGAAGGGAGACGAAGGGATGTACGGTCTGATCGGCAAGATGCGGGCGGCCCGCGGCCAGCGCGACGCTGTCATGGACGTCCTGCGCGCCAGCACCGGCGCCCTGCCCGGCTGCCTGAGCTATATCGTTGCCACCGACCCGGCCGATGCCGATGCCATCTGGGTCACAGAAGTGTGGACTGACCAGGCAAGCCACAAAGCCTCGCTGCAGCTTCCCGAAGTCCAGGCGGCCATCGCCAAAGCGAGGCCCTTCATCGCCGGCTTCGAGTTCCAGGTGGAAACCAACCCCGTCGGCGGCTTTGGATTGGCTGACGACAAGACGGGCTGATCCGGGTGGACGACTCGACGCAGATCGTAAACATTAGCGATGCGAAGGCCAATCTTTCACGTCTCGTTCAGCGAGCCGCCAACGGCGAACCTTTCATGATCGCCAAGGCTGGCAAGTCATTGGTCAAGGTCATTCCTATGGATCAATCGGTGCCGGTATAATCGCGACGGGTTGGCTTTATGGCTGGTCAGTTTTCGGTGTCCGACCGTTTCGATCGCATGAGCGGTGGAGAAATCGAGCAACTGTTCGGCACAGACATCTGAGGCGACCGCTTTTCGATGCAGCGGGGGTTCGCATCCCTTACCGCTCAGTCTAAGACCAGAACATGGATTCCTCGCCCAAGCAGCCGTCTCCTGGCCAGCCGGCCGTCGAGCGCATGGCGCGCATGCGCAAGCCTTGGCAATGGCTGGCCCTCCTCGTCATTTCCGTGCTGTTTGCCGGTGCGCTCGAACTGGCCGCGCTGCCGGCGGCGCTGCTCATCGGGCCGATGCTGGCGGCCATCGTCGCCGGCACCAACGGCGCCACCGTGCGCGTGCCGCGGCTTCTGTTCGGCTCCGCCCAGGCGATCGTCGGCTGCCTCATCGCCGCTTCGATCTCGGCCGACATTTTTCGCGTCTTCTACGCCGAATGGCCGCTGTTCCTCGGCGCAGTGACAGCCACCGTCGCGGCGTCCAGCCTGCTCGGCTGGCTGATCAGCCGGTGGCGCATCTTGCCCGGCACGACCGCCGTCTGGGGATCCTCCCCAGGCGCGGCCACCGCAATGGTGCTGATGGCCGGCGCCTTTGGCGCCGACCAGCGCCTCGTCGCCTTCATGCAGTATCTGCGTGTCATCTTCGTCTCGATGACGGCGGCCATTGTCGCCAAGATGTGGGTCGAAACGTCAGGCGTCGAAATCCCGCCGATTATCTGGTTTCCGCCGATCGATGCTCAAGCCTTAGCAGCAACCATTGGCATCGCGCTGGTCGGCGGGCTGGCGGGAAAGCTTTGCCGGCTGCCTTCGCCCTCCTTTCTGGGCACCTTCATCTTCGGCGCGTTGATCCACCTTGGCCTCGGCGTGCCGATGCAATTGCCGCCCTGGCTGCTGGCTGTCAGTTACGCCATGGTCGGATGGTCGATCGGGCTGAACTTCACCAGGCCGATCCTGCGCCATGCGACACCGGCCCTGCCGCAGATCGTCGCTTCGATCGTGGCTCTGATCGCCTTTTGCGGCGGCCTCGCCTTCATGATCAGCCATCTGCTCGGCATCGATCCGCTGACCGCCTATCTCGCGACCAGCCCCGGCGGCATGGACAGCGTCGCCATCATCGCCGCCGCCGCCCAGAACGTCGACATCTCCTTCATCATGGCGCTCCAGTCGGCGCGTTTCCTGATCGTGCTGCTTGTCGGCCCGAGCATCGCGCGGCTGGTAGCGCGCGCGGTGAAGGAATAGGCTGCTCCGCCCCGGCTGCCGGCATACTTATGGATCGATCCTAATCCTCGTCGTCGCCCTCGGCCTGCGCGTCGCGACGCCAATAGGCCGTTACCAGGTGCCGGTCGCGGCCCAGGCCCCACTCCTTGCGCACGATCTTGCGGATCTCGCGGAAGTCGGTGAACTCGCATCCGGCCCAGACGTAGAGGCTATCGGCAAGCGCCATGTGGCTGCGCTCGCGCAGGGCGGCCGCCAGCAGGCCGGCGGTGCCGGCCGCGCGGTCGTGCCGGTAAAGCCAGGTGATTTCGATGTTGTCGCCTTGCGCCAGCGCGATGCGGTCGTCCGGGCCATCGACCTCGATGAGCGCCTCGACGCGGGTTGACGGCCGCAGTTCCTCCAGAATCCGGCCAATTGCCGGCAGCGCTGTGTCGTCGCCGACCAGCAGCAGGGTCGGCGCCGTCGGCGTCTCGCCGCCGCTTGGCCCGATCATGCCGATGACGTCTCCCGCCACCGCGTTCTGCGCGAATGTGGCGGCGGGCGTGTCATAGCCGGGGTGCAGCACGAAATCGACATCGAGCCAACCGCTTGTCGGATCCACCGCCCGGATCGTGTAGATGCGCACGGTGAGCGCATCCTCACCGGCAGGCCACACAAGCAGGCCGTCGGCGCCCATCGAGGGCCAAACGGGCGGCCTGCCCCGCGGCGGCAGCAGCAGCCGGATGTGCAGGCCGCCATGAGTAAACCGGCCAAGATCATCGCCTGCAAAGCGCAGGCGCTGCATATGCGGAGAAATCCGCGTTGACGACACAACCGTGATTTCGCGGAAGAAGAGTGGGGTGCCGGTGTCGCTGCCGTCGCCTTGCCAGCGCAGTCCGCTCGTCGTTCCAAGGTGCTGCGCGACGTGGCCGGCGACCGTCATCTTCATGTAGGACAGGCAGGTTTCGTCTACGGCCGAGACGCGGATCAGCATGGAGTCGCCCTCGAGTGCCGCGCTCAGCGAACCGTAGTACAGGCGAAGTTCCCATCGATCGGCAACACCGGTCTCGACCTCGAATTCGCTGTGCTCGGTGCGCAGCCGGTCCATCACCGACCTGATCGCCGCATCGCTGATCCGGGTTTGCGCTCGCAGTTGGTCCATCGTTCGCGTCTTTCGAAACGGTTTGAAGCAATCGGCCGCAGGAGGGCCGCGCCGGCAGCGGCATGCCATAGACGTTCCGAAGTTTCCACAGAAACTTGAATACATAGGTCATCTTATATATTGAACCGCTACGTCCCGTTGGCGGCCAGGTCCGGCCTCGGCCTGTTGGAAGGGCACGCACGTCGGCGACGACGTCAGACGGAACGTGGCCCGGCACGCGCCCGACTGTCGGCATGGCTTTCGGTACGGCTTGCCTCCGGCTGGCCGCTCCTGTATGAAAACCGCCATGAACACGCGCGCCACCACCGCTTCCCGTCAGACCGGCTTTGCCGGCGAGACCGTGCGCGCGCTTGCCTCGACGCTGCTTCTTCTCGGCCTTATCGGCGATCGCCGGGTTCGCTGAAGGAGCGCCCGGCGGTCGAGCCGCCGCGCAAGCGCATGCTCCTTGGCAGTCACATCAAGCGAACGAAAAACTGGTAAAGGCGCCACTCGCCACCCATCCGCCTGAAGGCGGATTCGAGGGTCGCCGGGAGAAACGACGATGAACGCACGAGAAGAAATCCGCGTAAGCGAGGCCCCGGCGGGCCAGCAGAACGGCGGCATGCCGGACGCCGCCCGCAAGTACCAACCCTACCCAATCGTCGGCCTCACCGACCGGACCTGGCCCTCGAAAGTGATCGACAAGACGCCAATCTGGTGCTCGGTCGACCTGCGCGACGGCAACCAGGCGCTGATCGACCCGATGGGCCACGAACGCAAGGCGCGCATGTTCGCGCTGCTGCTCGACATGGGTTTCAAGGAGATCGAGATCGGTTTCCCTTCGGCCTCGCAGACCGATTTCGACTTCGCCCGCTGGTGCATCGAAGAGGGCAGCGTACCGGCCGACGTTTCGCTGCAGGTGCTGGTGCAGTGCCGGCCCGAACTGATCACCCGCACCTTCGAAGCGCTCAGAGGCGCCACCAACCCGATCGTGCATTTCTACAATTCGACCAGCGAGTTGCAGCGCCGCGTCGTCTTCGAGAAGGACGTTGCCGGCATCAAGCGCATCGCCACCGATGCCGCCAAGATGATCACCGACATGGCAGCGGGTGCCGGCGGCGGCTACCGTTTCGAATACTCGCCCGAAAGCTTCACCGGCACCGAACTCGAGGTGGCGCTGGAGATCTGCAACGCGGTCACCGAGATCGTGAAGCCGACGCCTGACAACAAACTCATCATCAACCTGCCGTCGACCGTCGAGATGTCGACGCCCAATATCTATGCCGACCGCATCGAGTGGATGTGCCGCAATCTCGACAGGCGCGAGAACCTGATCATTTCGCTGCACCCGCATAATGACCGTGGCACCGGCGTCGCCACCACCGAGCTCGGCCTGATGGCCGGCGCCGATCGCGTCGAAGGCACGCTGTTCGGCAATGGCGAGCGCACCGGCAATGTCGACATCGTCACGCTGGCGCTCAACATGTACACGCAAGGCGTCGATCCGAAGCTGGACTGCTCCGACATCAACCGGATGAAGGATGTCTACGAATATTCGAACCAGCTGAAGATTCCCGAGCGCCATCCCTATGTGGGCGAACTCGTCTACACCGCCTTTTCCGGCTCGCACCAGGATGCCATCAACAAGGGTATGAAGGCGCTGAAGAAGGCCAACACGCCAGTGTGGGAGGTTCCCTATCTGCCGATTGACCCGGCCGACGTCGGCCGCAGCTACGAAGCCATCATCCGCATCAACTCGCAGTCCGGCAAGGGCGGCATCGCCTATGTGCTGCAGGCGGATTACGGGCTCAACCTGCCGCGCAACCTGCAGATCGAGTTTAGCCAGGCAATCCAGGCGATCACCGATGCCGAAGGCAAGGAAGTGCCGGCCAGGCGCATCTATGAGCGCTTCCTCGATACCTATGTCGACCAGCCGGGCGCCAGGCTGAAATTCCTCGATCACCACACCTATCCGGACACCGAGGTAAAGGGCCGGCGCGTTGTCGAGGCGGTCATTATCGACGACGGCAAGGAGATGACGATATCAGGCACAGGCACAGGCCCGATCGACGGCTTCGTCGATGCGCTGTCGCGCCATGTCGGCGTCGATATGTCGGTGCTCGACTATTCCGAGCACTCGATGCAGCGCGGTTCGAACGCCTCGGCCATTTCCTATGTCGAGATGGAACATCCTGACGGCAAGCTGTTCGGCGCAGGCATCAACACCAACATCGTCGCTGCCTCGCTGGAGGCCGTGGTGTCCGCCGCCAACCGGATTATCGGCAAAAGAGCCGGTTGATACAGGCTTGGAACGAATTCGGGACCATCGTCGTTTAGCGATTGGTCCCGACTTTTGTGTCATTAACCACCGGGAAATTATCCGGTGTGGTACGCGATCGCATAATACGTGTATGCTTGTACGGTGGTGCGGCAACGATATGATCGCGCCTCAACCTGTGCCGACTTCGAGAGGATCGACACTTGCAGCATGCCACGCCTGCCGCCCCCGCAGTGCGCGAGACACTGGAGCGACTGCTTGCCAGCGAAACGTTCGGGAGATCCGAGCGCGCGCGCAAATTGCTTCGCTATCTCGTCGAGCGCGAGCAGGCCGGGGAAGCCGACAGGCTCAAGGGCTTTTCCATCGCCATGGATGTTTTCGGCAAGGACGGCGATTTCGATCCGTCCACCGATGCCGTCGTGCGGGTGCAGGCGGGCCGCCTGCGCGAACTGCTGCAACATTATTTCGCCAATGAAGGCATTGCCGAGCCGGTCCGCATAGCCATTCCGCGCGGCGGTTACGTCCCGGCCTACGAACTCAATGCCATCCGCCTGCCGCAAGCAGCGGAAGCCGCCAGTCACGCAGAGCCGACAGCCAGCCTGCCCGAACAGTCCGGTGCCGCCGATGATGCCGCACCCATGGCGGCCTTGCTCGGCCAGGTTCCTGCGGCGGGCCTCTCGGTGACGCGCCATCTCAGGTTCTTCTGGATCGCGATCGCCGTGGTTATCGCCATGTTGGGCGTTCTGATCCTGCGCCAGGGCGGCGGTGCCTTGCTGGCGGGAGGCGACATCCCGGCAACGTTCGAGACCGCCGGCGAAACCGGCAGCATCACGCCGTCGCCCATGGTCGAAGCGCTGCCGCTCGTCTACATCGCCCTCAGGGCCAACACTCCCAATGCCAGTCGCGTCGCCGCATCGCTGCGTGCCGGCCTGAGCAGCTTTGATACGATCGACTTCATCGGTCGCAACACCGTCAACAAAGCCGATCCGGTCGCCGATGCGACGAGTTTCATTTTCGATATCCTGCCTGGACCAGATGCGGGCGACGTTACCATCGAACTGCAAAGCTTGGCGTCCGGACGGGTGCTGTTGTCGCGCAACCTGACCGCCGCCGACAGCGCACCAACCGTAGTCGAGGATCGCATATCCGGCATTCTCAGTGCAGCACTTCCCGCTTCTGGCACCATCTACAATTACATCGAGCAGTCCGGCGCGGAGACC
Organism: Mesorhizobium sp. B2-5-11; assembly: GCF_006440835.1. Lineage (NCBI taxonomy): Bacteria > Pseudomonadati > Pseudomonadota > Alphaproteobacteria > Hyphomicrobiales > Phyllobacteriaceae > Mesorhizobium > Mesorhizobium sp. B2-5-11. The sequence continues at coordinate 298,175 of NZ_VFUK01000005.1, read as the reverse complement.
GGCCTGACGCAGTGCCTGCTGCTCAACGACAAGTACTATCTCGACCAGAACGCCAGGACTCACGAGACCGCCTATCGTTGCCTCGAAGCCCTTGCCAACAGTGGCGCGAAATCGTCACTGGTTTATTCGGAACTCGCCTCATTGCATTTGGAGGCCGTGACCGACCACTACGCCTACCCGCCGGACGCAACGATCGAGAAGGCGATGACGTTTGCCCATCGCGCCGTGCAGATGGGGCCGACCAGCCCGTACGCACATCGCTCCTACGGCTACATCAATTCGCGCCTCGGCAATGCCGACGAGGCCCTGCGATGGATGCGGAAGGCCCATGATCTTAACCCCTACGATCTCGCCATGGCCGCCGCCTATGGCTACGGGCTGGTTTTCGCCGGCCGGTACGCCGAAGGAACACCTCTTCTGGCGCATGCCGTGGATGCCTCGAGCGGCCACCCGACCTGGTGGGACTTTGGGCTTTTCGCCGGAGAATTAATGCTGGGCGATACCAGCAAGGCAGCGATAGCCAGCAGCGCTCTGAGAACCACTGCGGCGAAATCGCACTATCTCGCCGCCCGTCTGATCGGCGCCAAGATCGCCGGTCGGGACAACCAGGCACGCAGGCTGCTTGATGAGCTGATAACCGAATTTCCGAAATTCGCCGCCAATCCGCGCGCAACCTTCATCGACAGAAAATATCCCGCCGATCTGACCGAGCGGCTGGTCGACGCCTTGCGTGCCGCCGGGCTCTTCAACGCGAGCTAGATGTGAGCCATTCCAGGGCAGCTAGTGCCGGGTTCCCTTCCGGAGTTGCGTGAAAATGAGGACTTCAAGCGGACAGCGAGTCCATCGAATAATGAAAGGCCCAAAAGCGTTTCGCGTCGAAACGGATTCATGCGACACGCCTTAGGTCTTTTTGCTCGTGCGTGTCGTTCGCCCAAATCGAGGTCGCTTTTGGGAGCGGCATCCACCAGCAGCCGGCTCGCTGTTCGGCCAATCGCCTAATCGCGAAAATTTTACTGGCGAACGCTCTGGACTAGGAGCAATTCAGCCACATTTCCATCGCGCCTTCTCGAATAAAGCCTCAATCTTTCATGACTTCATCACTTTATGCCGACGAACGGGGTGTGGGTTCGAAGACCATCGTCCTGCTGCATGGTTTTGGCGGCAGCCACGATGTCTGGCGCGAGGTGATCTCCTTGCTGCCGCCTTCCGTACGCACATTGGCCTATGATCTGCCGGGACACGGCCTGTCGCTCGACTTTCCGTCGGCCGGACCGGCCAAGGTCGCGGCAAACGCCATCCTTGCCGACCTCTCCGCACGCGCGATCAAGCGCGTCCACCTCGTCGGCCATTCGATGGGCGGCGCGGTTGCAGCGCTGATGGCGTTGGCGGAGCCGGCAAAAGTCGCCTCGCTGACGCTCCTGGCGCCGGGCGGTTTTGGCCCCGAAATCAATGGACCGTTGTTGCGCCGCTTTGCCCGCGCGCAGGACCTGGCCGAAGTCCAGGCCTGCCTCGCCGAAATGTCCGGCCCTCGAGCCGCGCCCTCGCGTCGCATGGCCGAATTGCTGTGCGAAATGCGCGGCCGCCCCGGACAAACCGAAAAGCTCGTCGAGATCGCGGCCGCCATGACCAGGAGCGATCGACAGGGCGTCATCCCGCGCGAGCGGCTCGATGCGCTGAACATGCCGGTGATGGTGGCGTGGGGATCGGATGACGCCGTTCTACCCTTTACCCAAGTGGATGACCCGCCGGAGCGCTTCCATGTGCACCATGTGCTGGAGGCCGGCCATATGCTGGCCGAGGAAGCGCCCGACCTGATCGCCGAGATCATTCGCCGCAACAGCAATCGCCGCGTCGGGCCGCAACGGGTGAAACTGTCCGCCGCGGCCAGCTGACTTCTTCCGTCTGCGCCGCCAACGGCGACCCTTGATGCATTGATCTCGCCAGTGCATTTTGCCGGCGGCTGTGTTAACTCCATGTTAACCAAACCCGCGAGGCCACGCCCATGAAGGATGCAGGCGAAAAGATCATCGACCCGTCGAGAAAATTGTCCGATGCCATTCGCGATGTAAAGAATGCCTTTGCCGATCGCGACGACGTCGTCGTCGACATGCGCGAGGCGCATCGCATGCGGCTCGACCTTCTTGCCACCGAACTCGCGCCCGTTTTTGCCGACGTTCCCGCCGACATGGACAGTTTCGACTTCGTCGTCTCGTCCGGTCTGCAGCCGCGCCTGTGGATCGACGCCGTCAGCCATGTCGCCATGGGACGCGACCGCCGCACCTACCGTTTCCTGAAGGACACCCGCATCGGCCGTGTGGTGCTGGCCGAATCGAGCGAGATGAAGCCGGTTGCCGATTCCGTGACGCGCTATGTCGCCGAGCGGATCGTCGAACGTCAGAGAATGATGGAGGGTGGCGTCGAGGCTGCCGTTCCCGGGATGAAGCGGCACGTGGTGCCGGAAGCCGAGCCGCCTTTGCGATCGCCGCCGCGCAGCAAGGGCTGGTCGGCCGTCCTGTCCGGCCTTGGCCTGATCGCCGCAGGCGCGCTGGTGGGACTGGCGGTTTCGATCGTGCTGTTCTGGGACCGTATCGTGGCGCTGGGGCTCAGCTTGCGGCCATAGCCGGTTGCGCCCCGAGCTCGAGCGTCTGCAGATCCGAAGGTGGTATCGCCGGCCCCGTCAAGCCGCGCCGCGTCAGGCGGATGCGCCAATCGCCTTTTTCACCGTCTATGTCGAACAGATTGTACTGCGCCGCCGGAGGCTTGCCGCCGGGAGCCTGGCCGGCCGCGGCGACGCCAACCACCGGGACCTTGGCGTCGCGCGGGCCGATCTGAAACAGCGACGGCAGATGTGAATGGCCATGCAGGACGAGCTCGGCACCGTGCCGGCGAATGATTTTGTGGAAGCGGGCGATGCCGAACAGCCGCTTGTGCTGCGGGACGGCGCCCCGCACCGGCGGATGATGGATCATGATCGCACGGAACAACCCTTGCTTCGCCGTCGCATCGAGCATTTTGCGCAGCCGCTCGGCCTGGCCTTCCATGAAGAAGCCGTTGGCCATGAAAGGTGCCGTCGCACGCGCCGTGGTGATGCCGATCAACGCGACATTGCCGCGCACGCGCAGATAGGGAAACGAATTGCGATCGACCGGACTGTTGACGCCGTCGCCCGTCATCCATGCCGCCCAGGACCGGCACACCTTGTCGAAGGCGCCAGGCACATAGGCATCGTGATTTCCCGGCACCACCGACACGTCATGCGGCGAGCCGAGCGTCTCCAGCCAGTGCTTGGCCATCTCGATCTCGCCGTCGAGTGCCAGGTTGACGAGGTCCCCGGTGACCGCGAGGTGATCGGGCGCGCTGGCCTTGATATCGGCCACGATGGTGTCGATGACGGCATCGTGCATGTGCCGGCGACGGTTGCGCTGCCAGTTGACGTAGCCCAGCACCCGCTTGGAGGCGAGATCGCGATAGGTTACTTCAGGGAGTGGCCCCAAATGGATATCGGAAATATGTGCGAGCCTGAACATTTCTCCTTCATAGGCGACGCGCACGCGGCTTTCCACCCACGGTTTCGCGACTGATGACGACCGATCCCGAGAGCACTTTGCGCCAGACCGACTGGCCGGGGCTGCGAGCCAGGCTGTTCCATCTCTACTTCGTGCTGCGGCGGCCAATGACGCTTGGCGTGCGCGGGCTCATCCACGAAACGGCATCCAACTCCCTCTTCCTCATCCGCCACACCTATGTGCCGGGCTGGCAGCTTCCCGGTGGCGGAGTCGAGATCGGCGAGACGATGGCCGAAGCGCTGGCGCGCGAACTGGCGGAAGAGGGCAATATCACGCTGACCGCTCCGCCGGTGCTGCGCTCGATGCATTTCAACCGCCGCGCCAGCCGCCGCGACCATGTCGGCCTGTACCTGATCGAAAAATTCAGCCAGACAGCCCCGAAACTGCCGGACCGCGAGATCGCCGAGGCCGGTTTCTTTCCGCTCGACCGTTTGCCCCAGGGCACGACGCCGGCAACGCTGCGGCGCATCGCCGAGGTTTTTGGCGGGAAGCCGCCATCACCCTATTGGTAGTTCAGGCAGCCGCCTTGGCGAACCGTGCCCTGTCATGCCCCGCGCCGTAGTTAATTTCCGGCCCCACAGGCACTATACGCGTCGGGTTGATCATTTCGTGGCTGCCGTAATAGTGCGACTTGATATGATGGAGGTTCACCGTGCCGGCTACGCCGGGCACCTGGTAAAGGTCGCGCAGATAGTTCGACAGGTTGGGATAGTCGGCGATGCGGCGCTGATTGCATTTGAAATGGCCGACATAGACCGGGTCGAAGCGCACCAGCGTGGTGAACAGCCGCCAGTCGGCTTCGGTGATCCGCTCGCCGACGAGATAGCGCTGATTCGACAGCCGATGCTCCAGCGTGTCGAGCGCGGCGAACAACTCCCCGAACGCTTGCTCGTAGGCGGCCTGCGTGGTGGCGAAGCCAGCGCGATAGACGCCGTTGTTGATGGCAGGATAGACCAGTGCATTGACCGCGTCGATCTCGCCGCGTAGCGCCTGCGGATAGAAGTCGAGGTTGGCGTCACCCCAAGCGTCGAAAACTGAATTCAGCATCCGGATGATTTCGGAGGATTCGTTGGAGACGATGGTCTCATCCCTTTTATCCCACAGCACCGGCACCGTGACCCGGCCGGAATAGTTAGGGTCGGCCCTGGTGTAGATCTGGTGCAGGAAGTCCAGGCCATAGAGCGTGTCACCTGTGGCTCCGTCCTGCGCCAGGAACGTCCAGCCATCGGCGCCCATGAAATGATGGACGACCGACACGGAGATGATGCCTTCAAGCTTCTTCAGCGCCCGGAAGATCAGCGTTCGGTGCGCCCAGGGACAGGCAAGCGAGACATAGAGGTGATAGCGACCGGGCTCCGCCTTGAAGCCGCGGCCGCGGCCTTCGGCAGGCGCCCCGTCACGAGTGATCCAGTCGCGCCATTGCGACTGCGCCCGCACGAATTTGCCGCCGCTGCCTTTGGTGTCGTACCAGCGGTCCTGCCATTTGCCTTCGACCAGCAATCCCATCGCTTGTCCTTTCCTGTCTAGCACATCATGTAGGGCTCCAAGTCGTTGCATGGAATCGCCGGGCGCTGAACAGATCGTCAAGCACGTCGCGGCGCCCGTTGCTCTCTACCTGCAAAACCGCCGATTGCAGCGGCGGGAAATTGATGCTAGCGGACACTCCGCATGTTCGATTTTGCTTTGATCCGGTTCGACCGACGACGAAAGGCCGCCCACGCTTGATAAAGCGCTGATTGGCGAATGCTGCCGTTTGCAGCAAACCTTTCCTCCTGTACCGGAACGCAAAGACCATGAGCCTTGCCGACGTAGAATACCTGCCGGAAACTCCGGCGCATGCCCCTCAGATCGAAGCCATCAATGACGAAGCCTTCGGGCCCGGCCGTTTTGTGCTGGCCGCCTACAAGATCCGCGAGGCCGGCGGGCATGAACGCGCGCTGTCCTTCGTCGCCATGGACGGCGATCTCGTGGTCGCATCAGTTCGCATGACCCGCATCGCCGCAGGCGCCGGACGCGCGCTGATGCTCGGGCCGCTCGCGGTGCGGCCGGCCTTCAAGAATCTCGGCATCGGCCGCCGGCTGGTGGCGATCGCGCTGGAAGCGGCCGCCAAGGCCCGAGCGCCCGCCGTCATGCTGGTCGGCGACGAGCCCTATTATGGACCGCTCGGCTTCAAGCGTATCCCGCGCGGCCAGATATCGATGCCACGCCCCGTCGATCTCGACAGGCTGCTGTCGCACGAGATCATGCCGGGCGCAGTTGCAAGGCTCACGGGCGAGGTCTGCCATGCCGACCAGGCCAGGGTCGCCGAGCACTTTGCCGCGATGGCTTGACCATTCGCGCCGATTGCGCGCCTGATCCACGCCTGACTCTCATGTGAAAGGATGACGCCATGAATCCAAACGGCGAGGTCGCGGTTGTTACCGGCGGCGGCTCCGGCCTTGGCGAGGCGACGGCGCGCGCGCTGGCCGCCAGGGGCGCCCGCGTCGCCATCTTGGATGTCGGCGTCGATCGGGCGGCCAAGGTGGCGGCCGAGATCGGCGGCATCGCCGTCCAATGCGATGTCGGCAGCGCCGACAGCGGTGTTGCCGCGCTTGCCGAGGTCGCGGCCAAGCTGGGCGAACCGCGCATCCTGGTCAATTGCGCCGGCATTGCCATCGGCGTGAAGACGATCGGCAAGGATGGTCCCCATCCGCTCGATCAGTACCGCAAGGTGATCGAAGTCAATCTGATCGGCACTTTCAACATGATCCGCCTCGTCGCCGACGGCGCCGCAAAGCTCGACCCGCTGCAGGGCGGCGAGCGCGGCGTCGTCGTCAACACCGCATCCGTCGCCGCCTATGACGGCCAGATCGGCCAGGCCGCGTATTCGGCATCAAAGGGCGGGGTCGTCGGCATGACGCTGCCGGTGGCGCGCGATCTTGCCCGTTCCGGCATCCGGGTCTGCACCATCGCACCCGGCATATTCAGGACGCCGATGATGGCCGGCATGCCGCAGGAGGTGCAGGATTCGCTGGGCGCCGCGGTGCCCTTCCCCTCGCGCCTCGGCGAGCCGTCGGAATATGCGGCCCTTGCCTTGCACATCATCGAGAACCAGATGCTCAACGGCGAGACCATTCGTCTCGATGGCGCCATTCGCATGGCTCCGAAGTAGCACTTGCCAGCCTGGCGCCATCGTCTGATAAGTGGAATAGCCAAATCAACTTAGCAGGGCGAGCATTTTGGCCGATCGAACGAAGGACGTGATCCGCGAGACCGACGCCGAGGCGATCCGGCAGGCCAAGACACTCATGCGCCGCGCCCGCTTCGGCGCCTTGGCGGTGTTGGAGCCGCAAACGGGTTCGCCGCTGGCGAGTCGGGTCGGCGTCGCCACCGACATCGACGGCACGCCGCTGATCCTGGTGTCGCAGCTTTCGGCCCATACGCCCGCCATACTTGCGGACCCGCGCTGTTCGCTGCTGCTCGGCGAGCCGGGCAAGGGCGACCCGCTCGCGCATCCCCGGTTGACGCTGATCTGCCGGGCAGCGCGGATCGAGCGCGGATCGGACGCGCATGCACGCGCCGAACGCCGCTATATCAACCACAATCCGAAGGCCAGCCTCTATGCCGGCCTCGGCGACTTTTCGATCTTTCGTCTCGAACCGCAGCGCGCCAGCCTGAACGGCGGCTTCGGCAAGGCCTACCTGCTTGATCGCACCGATCTCATCACCGACGGGCCGATCGTCGAGGAACTGGCGGCCAGCGAGCAATCCGCGATCGACCACATGAATGCGGACCATCTCGACGCCGTCGCCCTCTACGCGCATCATTTTGCCCGGGCATCCGGCGACGGCTGGGTCATCGCCGGGTTCGATGCCGACGGCATGGATCTGGCCTCTGGCGACGATGCCGGCAGGGTCTTCTTTCCGCAGCCCTTGGTCACAGCGCATGAGTTGAGGCACGTCTTGGTCGACATGGCCAAGAGCGGCCGGGCGGCAACGTCGCCAAATAACCGCACTTAAATTACGTTTGATCAAAAGCAACGCTTGAGATTTGAATGAAATGTTCTACCCTTTGGCTGTGGCGCTGACTCGTTGGCGACCATTCACAACTGAGTTTATGGATTCAGGCACCATTGCCCCCATGGTGCCTCGATGAGCAAAGAGCATGGGGGATCGATGATCTCGACAAAGCTAATCGCCAACGCCGGATCGGCGGCCGAATTTCTGATGCTGATGGGCAATGAAAAACGGCTTTTGATCATGAGTTATCTGATCGACGGTGAAATGTCGGTCGGAGCCATCGCCGAGAAGGTGATGCTCAGCCAGTCCGCCCTGTCGCAGCATTTGGCAAAGTTGCGGGCGCTGGACCTTGTGGACACCCGCCGCGACCGCCAGATGATCTACTATTCCTGCAAATCCGACGCCGTGCGCGAACTGCTTGCCACGCTCGACGGCATTTTCGGCAGCGGCAAGGATGATCTGTCCCAGATGGCACAAAGGCTGCGCCGCGCCGGAACTTGAACGGCTGGTCGCGTAAACGTTTACGCCACCAGCGGCCTTCGGCAATGTGCGTCCATCCTGGGCGCGAAAATACACTTTGACACTGCATCCGCGCATCATGTTCTTGGCAACCGATTCCGATTGTCAGCCGAGGCTCAGATGACCCTTGTCCACATCGACGATCCGCGGGATCCGCGCGTCGCCGCCTATCTCGACATCCGCGAGCGTGACCTCGCCGGTCGACAGGGCCGCTTCATTGCCGAGGGCAAGGTCGTGCTCGACATGCTACTGTCGGCCGCGCGCTTCCGCGCCGAATCGGTGCTGGTTCTGGAGAACCGCTTGGCCGGCCTCGAAGAAATCCTGCACAAGGCGTCTCCTGACCTGCCGGTCTATGTCGCCGCCGGAGCTGTGATGGATGCCATTGCCGGGTTTCACATGCATCGCGGCATCCTTGCCATTGGTCGCAAGGAGACGCCCCAGCTGGCCGAGGCCCTGCTGGACGGCTTGCCTGCCCGAGCATTGATCGTGGTGCTCGTCGGCATCGCCAACCATGACAACATGGGCTCGATTTTCCGCAACGCCGCCGCGTTCGGCGCCAACGCGATCCTTTTGGATGCGACCTGCTGCGATCCGCTCTATCGCAAGGCGATCCGCGTTTCGGTCGGCGCGGCCTTGAAGGTCCCGTTCGCCTCGTTCAGCGACACCGCGCGGTTCGCCGCGACGCTCGACCGGCGTGGCTTTACCCAATTTGCGCTGTCGCCGCGCGGGACATCAGACATACGCGATGCAAAACCGGCCGAACGCCTGGCACTCTACCTCGGGACTGAGGGCCAAGGCCTGCCCGAAAGCCTGCTCGCCCGTCTCAATACTGTTCGGATCAACATGTCGGAAGGCTTCGACAGCCTGAACGTCGCGGCCACATCCGCCATCGCCCTGCATCATTTCTGCGCCGGCGGTGCCTGAATTCAATCTGCCGCAACCGCCTTCTGTAACGCCCGCACGCGGTCGGCAAGGCTGCGGCCGCCGCTGTTCGGACGCGCATCCTGCTGCGCCTCCAGCGCCTTGGCGATCGGCGACCCCGGCCCTTCGAGCTTGGCTGTCAAGTTGACGACTTCCGCCGCCAGGTCATTCATCTGTTCGCGCAACATGGAACTTGCGTGGCGTGTATCGCCCTGTGGGCCGGCGGCCTCGGCGGCGGACAGATCCGCCTTCAGCCGCTTGTTCTCGCGTACCAGTGCCGTCAGTCTGGCCTCCAGCCGCTCACGGTCGGCATCGAGCCTGGCGATCGCCTTTTCGACGTCGTCGCGCCTGTCCGCCTGTACCTGCCCGCTGATCAACCGCAAGGCCGACGCGCCGTCCTCGGCCTTCGCTTTTTCGCGCTGCCGCGCCAGATCTTTCTCGCGGCGTTCGAGCTTCTCCTCTCGGTCGGCAAGCGCGGCGAGCAACCGTTCGACTTTCTTGTCCAGTTCGGCGGTTTTTTTCCTCTCGGCCTTCAGCGCCTCACGCGCGGCCTTGCTTTCGGCCGCGATCTCCTGATTGCGCCTGTCCGCCTCCTTGCGCTGGCCGCGCAGCAGCGCGATATCGCTGGCGAGCTTCTGCAACTCGGATTCGCGCGCCACAAGTTCGATCTGGCGGCTGCTGGAGGAGAAGCTGGCGTCGTCATACATGCGTTCCAGCTTCTCAAGCTCAAGCGCGCGTTTCTCCAGTTTGCGTTCGGTCTCCTTGAGCCGCTCGGACAACCGGTGCAGTTCATCCTCGCGCTGGTGCAGCGCCGCGTTCTTGGCAGCCAGTTCATCGAGCACCTGGTTCTTGTCCATGCGCTCCATCGCCAGCCCCTTCAGGGCCTCGCGGCCGCGATTGATCTCGATGAGCTGCTCGGTCGACTTCTCGCGCAGCGCCTTGACGTTCATCTCGAGGCGGCGCGTCGCCATGGCGAACTCCGCCCGGATCCGGTCCTTGTCGGCCCCAATTTCGGCTTGCGTCAGCGGGATCGAGGCTTCGATGCGTTTGCGCGTCAGAGCGACCGCCCGCCGCCAGATGGCCGGAGCCACCATCAGCGCCAGAAAGCCGGCGCAGAGAAAGCCGAGAGCAAAGAACAGGACCGACTGAACCAAGTGACTATCCGTTATCGCGCGCCGACATGCAACAATACGAGGATCAAAAGCCGTCGCGACTTTTGACCGTTACTCTGTTGGCATGACGTAAATCAGGCGCTGCGGCAAGGGCTCGCCGCGGCGCATATGGGTCATCGGATCTGGATTCTTATCGAAGCGTATACACATTCCGGTCGTGACCTCGGGTCAGAACGGATTCCACGTCGCCCGTTCGGTAAGCTTCAGGTAGCCGAGATTGACGCCGAGCCGGGCGCCGACGCCGGTGCGGATCGGCACCAGCAGCACATTGTTGTTCTTCAGCACATTGAATCCGACGCCCGCCACCACATAGGCCGAGCCGGCGACGCCGCCATAACGGTTGTAGAGATTGCCGACGTCATCGAGATTATAGACGAGCATCATCACCCGCGATCCCTCGCCGCCGAAATCCCAGCCGAGCGACGGGCCTTGCCAGAACACTTTATGGTCGCCGGCATTCTTGGTGTAGAGTGTGCCTTCGCCATAGGTCAGGCCGCCGATCAGCGCGCCGGATCCCTCCTCGCCAAGCAGATAGCCATTGGGCAAGCCATAGGAAGCAAAAATCTTCTCCACGACTGTGGCAAGGCCGCCCGATGTCGCGCCGAAGAACTTGTGACCGGAATCGACAATCTCCTGAGCGGTGTACTCCTGGGCCCGCAGGGCCGATGTCGAGAAGACGAGAACGCCCATGAGCGTGATCGCCATTGAGAGGACACGGAGAAAACTCCGGCCGTAGAATCGGGAAAACATGCTTCCAATCTCCGTCAGGGAGCACTTTCGCCGACGCCTCGCACCCGTACGGCTCTTTAGGCGGCCGTTAAGGATGGCTGTTAGGGGCAAACTATGCCGTAATCCTTTTTCAACCATTAAACTCGCACATGAAGATGGCGGTTCGAAGGCTGTTGGGGTCGTTCATACAGGCAAGCGGCCTGCGTGAACGCGCCATAGGCCCCAACGGCGATTTTGGGTTTGTTGCTGCACGCACGGGCGCTGTGTATTCAGAAAGCTCGGGAAGAGAGCGTGATTCGCGTGGGCAGGCGTCGATCGATCGCGCGGCCATGATTTATGGGATTTTTGCAGGGATTTTCGCCGATGTCCGATCTTTTCACCCTTTCCGCACCCGATCTGGCGGCACTTTTGTGCAGCCGGGTCTGCCACGACATCATCTCGCCTGTTGGCGCGATCAACAACGGGCTTGAACTGCTCGATGAAGGCGGCGCCGACGAGGACGCCATGAAGCTGATCCGCCAGAGCGCCCGCAACGCCTCGGCGCGCCTGCAGTTCGCCCGCATCGCCTTCGGCGCGGCTGGTTCCGCCGGCATGCTGATCGACACCGGCGATGCCGAAGCCGTCGCTATCGCCTTCCTCAAGAACGAGAAGCCGGAACTCATCTGGAATGGAACCCGTGCACTGTTGCCCAAGAACAAGGTCAAGCTGCTGCTCAACCTGATCCTGGTCGCCAACGCCGCCATTCCACGCGGCGGCAAGCTTTCGGTGACGCTGGAGAATCTCGAGACCGAGCCTCGCTTCGCGCTTTCGGCGAGCGGCCCCATGTTGCGGGTGCCGCCGAAATTCCTCGAACTGCATTCCGGCCACAAGCCGGAAGAACCGATCGACGCGCATTCGGTGCAGCCTTACTATACGCTGCTTCTGGCGCGGGAGGCCAACATGACGATATCGATCCATGCGACCGCGGAAGAGATCGTGCTTTCGGCGGCCTGAGATCCGCGCAGACCAGCAGCAAAGTATTTCAGCGCTGTAATATTGGTTGAATGGACCTGCGGACGAAAGATGAACTTCGTCTGACAGCGCGGGTCAAAGCATCTGCAAGAAAAACCTTGCAAACTGGCATCTTTGCAAAAATTTTACCTAATGGCTTTTCGGCTTCTTTACCAGATCGGCCTATGCTGTGCCGCAGATACCCCGACGCGACCGGATTGCCACAAGGCAAAGAGGACCCGGAAATGAAACGCTGCATGTTCGTCGACGATTCTAGCGTCATCAGGAAAGTTGCGAAGCGCATCCTGGGCGGTTCCGACATGATGGTCATCGAAGCCGCCAGCGGGCTTGACGCGCTGGAGATGTGCGCCGCCGATATGCCTGATATCATCGTCGTCGACGGTGCACTGCCGGATGTACAGGCGGTCGACCTGATCCGGCGCGTGCGCGCCATGGAAAGCCCGACCAAGCCGCAGATCCTGATCTCGCTGGTCGAACTGGACATCGCCTCGATCATGCGAGCCAAGCGCGCCGGCGCCCAAGGCTATCTGTTGAAGCCGTTCAACCGCCCGCAGCTACTCGAGCGCTTTCGCACCCTGAAGATCGCTGCCTGATCCATCGGACCGCGGTTACCACCGGTCTATGACGCAAAAACCCGGCTGCCGCCGGGTTTTTGTCTGGAATTTCGATCGGCCGTCGCTCAGGCGCTGACGCGGATGTCTTCCGGTTCGCGCAGCACATAGCCGCGGCCCCAGACCGTCTCGATATAATTCTGGCCGCCGGACGCAGCATCGAGCTTCTTGCGCAGCTTGCAGATGAAGACGTCGATGATCTTCAGTTCCGGCTCGTCCATGCCGCCATAGAGGTGGTTGAGGAACATTTCCTTGGTGAGCGTGGTGCCCTTGCGCAGCGAGAGCAGCTCCAGCATCTGGTATTCCTTGCCGGTAAGGTGCACGCGCTGACCGCCGACTTCGACGGTCTTGGCGTCGAGATTGACCACCAGGTCGCCGGTGGTGATGACCGATTGGGCATGTCCCTTCGAACGGCGCACGATGGCATGGATGCGCGCCACCAGCTCGTCCTTGTGGAAAGGCTTGGTCATGTAATCGTCTGCGCCGAAGCCGAGGCCGCGCACCTTGTCCTCGATGCCGGCCATGCCGGAAAGGATGAGGATCGGCGTCTTCACCTTGGAGAGACGAAGCGTTCTCAAGACCTCGTAGCCGGACATATCGGGTAGGTTGAGGTCGAGAAGGATGATGTCGTAGTCGTAGAGCTTGCCCAGATCGACACCCTCTTCGCCGAGGTCGGTCGTATAGACGTTGAAGCTTTCCGATTTCAGCATCAGCTCGATGCTTTGTGCGGTTGCACTGTCATCTTCTATCAGCAGAACACGCATTTCATTCCCCTTTTCTGCTGCCGGACCATCTTGCGACCCATCCGGGACCGGAGCAGTGATTGCCTGGTGCAGAGGCTGCCATGGAATGGTTAACAAAACCTAATTCCGCGTCGATGACGGTACCAGATTTTTTAACCACTTTCTACACCCTCTTGAATTTAATAACGAATCACAGGACCAAACCGCTAATGCAACACATTAAAAACCTGGACTAAGTGACTCCAGGGACTCATCGACATCGCTTCCATGTCGCCAGCCGGATTTTTACCCGGCCTTAAGTCCTGACCCGTATGATTAACAATGCCCGTAAACGAATGGTTACCGTCGGCAAAAAACTTTAGGGTTTTGTTTCCCATAGTGCGGGGAAAGCCGGTGGACACGGGCAGCGCTTGGGCCTTTCCAAGTGGTTTGGACGATATGTGCAGGTGTGCGTTTCCGGGAGTACCGAATCATGAAGTCACGTGAAAACCTCGTTCGGCTGAAACAGTTTCAGGTGAATGAGAAGCGGCGGCAGCTGCTGCAGCTCGACATGATGATCGCCGAATTCGAACGCATGGCCGCCGAGCTGGAGCTTCAGATCAGCGCCGAGGAAAAGAAGGCCGGTATCACCGACATCAATCATTTCGCCTATCCGACCTTCGCCAAGGCGGCCCGTTTGCGCCGCGACAACCTCAGAAATTCGCAAGGCGACCTCGCCCAGCAGCGAAGCGCCGCCGAATCATTACTCGGCGAAGCTGAAGCGGAGCTTTCCAAGGCGGAAATGCTCGAATCGCGCGACACCAAGATTCGCGAGGCCGAAACTGGCGGTCGTAGCGCGATGATCGGCTGAACCGCCCGATATCCGCGTCTTTGAGCACGTCCAAGCGGGCGCGCAACGCATTGGGCGAGCGCTAAACGGCCCACTCCCCTTCATTCACGGCCGCAGCTCGCGCCCGGGCCTCCTTGATGTCGGGAACGTGTTGTTCCGACCAGGATCTGATCTGGTTGAGCAATCCCGCCAGATTCTGGCCAAGTTCGGTCAATTCATATTCGACCCGAGGCGGGACCACCGCGAACACCTCGCGCCGCACCAGGCCGTCGCGCTCGAGCACGCGCAACGTCTGCGTCAGCATCTTCGGCGTAATGCCTTCGAGCTTGCGGGCAAGCTCGCCATTGCGCTGCCGGCCTTGGCGCAGCGCACAAACAACCAGGTAAACCCACTTGCTGGCCAGCGTCTCCAGCACCGTGTGCGAGGGACAGGTCCGCCGGAATGCATCATAGCCGTAGGGGGAGTCGAGATCACTATCCATACGGTGCCTATATATCAAAAAGGTATATACTGGACAAGAGACTATTACTCTCCAAATGATAGTGGGACCGATCAATCAGGAGAAATCTTATGCGTGCCATTATCCAGAATTCCGTCGGCGGACCCGATGTCCTTGTCATCGCCGAGCGCCCGGCGCCCTCGCCCAACGCCGGCGAAGTGCTGGTCCGCATCAAGGCGGCCGGGATCAATCCGGTCGATGGCGCCGTGCGCGCCGGCTATTACCCGCTGCTCGGCGAACCACCCTTCATCCTCGGCTGGGACCTTTCGGGAACCGTCGAGGCGCTGGGGCCTGGTGTCAGCGGCCTGAATCCAGGTGACGCGGTGTTCGGCATGCCGCGCTTCCCAAAGCAGGCGGCAGCCTATGCCGAACTGGCCGCGGTGCCCGCCGATGAAATCGCGCGCAAGCCCGCGCACGCCGATTACGTCCAGGCAGGCGCATTGCCGCTGGCCGGCCTCACCGCCTGGCAAGGCCTCGTGCGTCATGGCGCGATAAAAGCCGGCCAGCGCGTGCTGGTCCACGCCGGGGCCGGCGGCGTCGGCCATCTGGCGGTGCAGGTCGCCAAGGCGGGCGGCGCCTGGGTTGCCGCCACCGCCAGCACGGAAAAATTGGATTTCGTCCACAAGCTCGGCGCCGACGAGGTCATCGACTACACCAAGGATGATTTTACCGACAAGGCGAAGGACATCGACCTGGTGCTCGAGACGGTGGGCGGCGAGCACGCCCATCAATCGTTGAAGGTGCTCAGGGACGGCGGCGTGCTGGTGTCACTGCTCGACATCAGCGACAAGACCAGGGCGGATGCCAAGGCGCGAAGCATCCGCGTCGAACGCATGTCCGTTGTTCCCGACCGCGAAGGCCTGCTGGAACTTGGCAGGCTCGTCGATGCGGGAAAGCTTACCGTGCATGTGGCAAAGACCTTCCCGCTAGAACAGGCCGGCGCCGCGCACGCTTTCCTCGCCAGCAAGCCGGTCGGCAAGGTGGTGCTGACGGTCTGAAACGCGCAAATGCTGTCAAGAAACCAAAAGGGCACGAACTTCGCGCCCTTTTGCAGATTCTTGAGCGTCAGTGCCGGTATTGCTGGATGCGCGTCGTGCGCAGCCCGGCGAGGCCGTATTCGTCGATCGAGGCCTGCCAGGACAGGAACTCCTCGGTGGTCAGCTTGTAGCGCTGGCATGCCTCCTCGAGGCTCAAAAGCCCGCCGCGCACCGCTGCAACCACTTCCGCCTTGCGCCGGATAACCCAGCGACGTGTATTCGTCGGCGGCAGATCGGCAATTGTGAGAGGGCTGCCGTCAGGCCCGATAACATATTTGACTCGCGGTCTAACCAGATCGGTCATCGTACTCTCTACAAAAAACTCAAAGACCCAATCCCCACCACGTTACCGCCACAGCTTTAAAAATTGCCTAAGCAGACCCTAACAGCTAGGTAATGATCATGAACGCCGCGTTAGTCTTTTCGCAAACATTTGAAATATCTGCCGGGAAGTTCCGGATTCGCTCGAAAAATCTGCGCGGTCACCGGGCCGGCAGTTGCCCGCCGATCGGTTCCCGCAAGCTGGCGCAGCCGCCAAGCTTGACCTATATTCGCGTCATTGGCATGCAAGCGCCGCGCAGAACGAAAGAACCATGAACAGCCTCGATCTTCCCGGACGTCCCGAAAACACCCGTATCGTCGTCGCCATGTCGGGCGGCGTCGATTCGTCCGTCGTCGCGGGTCTCTTGAAGCGCGAGGGTTATGATGTCGTCGGCGTCACCTTGCAGCTTTACGATCATGGCGCCGCGACGCACCGGGCCGGGTCCTGCTGTGCCGGGCAGGATATCGATGACGCCCGCCGCGTTTCCGAGACGCTCGGCATTCCGCATTATGTGCTCGACTACGAAGAGCGCTTCCGCAAGGCGGTCATCGATCCCTTCGCTGAGAGCTATGTCGCCGGCGAGACGCCGATCCCTTGCGTTTCCTGCAACCAAACGGTGAAGTTCGCTGATCTGCTGGCCACCGCCAAGGATCTCGGCGCCGACGCGCTGGCCACGGGCCACTACATTCGCTCCGGCGCCAATGGCGCCCATCGCGCGCTCTATAGGCCGGTCGACGCCGATCGCGACCAGAGCTATTTCCTCTTCGCCACCACGCAGGCGCAGATCGATTATCTGCGCTTTCCGCTCGGCGGCCTGCCGAAGCCGCAGGTTCGCGCCATTGCCGAGGAGATGGGCCTGACGGTAGCCGCCAAGCAGGACAGCCAGGACATCTGCTTCGTGCCCCAGGGCAAATATTCCGACATCATTGCCAAGCTGAAGCCGACGGCCGCCAATCCGGGTGACATCGTCCATATCGACGGCCGGGTGCTCGGCCGCCATGAAGGCATTCTGCGCTACACCATCGGCCAGCGCCGCGGCATCGGCGTGGCCTCCGGCGAGCCGCTCTATGTCGTCCATCTCGACGCCGAGCGCGCCCGTGTCGTGGTCGGGCCGCGCGAGGCGCTGGAGACGCACAAGATCTACCTGCGCAACATGAACTGGCTTGGTGACGGCGCGCTGGCCGACATGCCCGCGGGCGGGCTGGAACTGTTCGCCAAGGTTCGCTCGACCAGGCCGCCACGCCCGGCGATGCTGCGTCACGAGGCGGGCGTCACATCGGTCGAATTGGCCGATGGCGAGTCCGGTATCGCGCCTGGACAGGCTTGCGTGCTCTATTCCGACGACGGCAACGAGGCCCGCGTGTTCGGCGGCGGCTTCATCGAACGCTCCGAGCGCGGCGCCGAGGCCGAGGCGATGTTGAGCCGACTTGCCGCGTCACCGGCGCAGGTTCCCGCCGAGTAGGCAACGATCTCTCCGCCGCGACGCGGCCCGATCTTCTTCAGGGATTGGATTTGGTGTGCGTGACCGTACCTGCGGTCAGGATGCGCAGCACCCGGATTGCCTCCTCGCCGCTGGTGCGCGGTTCGGCCCGCGTTTCGATGCAATGGATGAAGTGCTCGAGTTCGCGCGTCAGCGGCATGCCTTGGCCAACCGCGACATAGGAGGGCTCATTGGTGGTGAACGCCCATTGGCCGCTGTCCTGCCAGACCGCGTGGCGATAGACGGCGAGCTTGCGCTCCCATGGTTCGACATCGTCGAAGACAGCCATCGCCTTGGTGCCGACCACGGTCAGCCGCCGTTCGCGGTAAGGGTTCAGCCGCGAGGCGAAGAGATGGCTGCGCAAACCGTTGGGAAAGCGCATGTGCAGATGCGCGAAGTCGCTGAGATTGTCGAGCAGCGCCGCCCCTTCGCCGCGCACCTCGATCGGTTCGGTGCCGGTGATGGCCAGGATCATCGACAGGTCATGCGGCGCCAGGTCCCATAGCGCATCGTTCTCGGTGTGGAATTTGCCGAGGCCGAGCCGGTGCGAATGGATGTAGCGGACCTCGCCGAGCTCGCCCTTGTCGATGAGCGCCTTCAGCGTCTCGAATGCGGGATGGAAGCGCAAGACGTGGCCGACCATGAAGACGCGGCCCTTGTCCTTCGCCGCCTGCACCGAGCGCTCGGCATCGGCAACCGTCAACGCGATCGGCTTCTCCACCAGCACGTCCTTGCCGCTTTCGGTGGCGCGCACCGCCATCTCGGCATGAAATTGCGGCGGCAGCGCCATGACGATGGCGTCGATGTCATTGCGGACGAACAACTGGTCCGGTTCGATCGCGAGGCAGTCCTGTTCGCTGGCAAAGCCTTCGGCGCGGGCACGGTTGGCGTCGGAGACCGCGTGCAGCGCGCCGAGCGCCTTGAGGGTGCGGATGTGGTTGGAGCCCCAGTATCCGCAACCGAGGACTGCAATGCGCGGCTTCATCTGTTCTCAAACTCTAAAAACTCGTGGCCGAGACATAGCGACGTGCCTCTTCGAACTCAACCCCGGCGGCTGCAACCAATTATCGGCGCGGCAAAGCTTTTCGGCAGCGAGAATAAGCGCCCCTGCCGAGCGGTTCGAAGCTTGACAGGCTCACCCTCCCAACCTTATATCCGCGCGACCTTGGCGAACGCCTCGAAATGCCTTGCGATTTAAGGCGGATTTCGGGCCTTTCGCCGCCCTGGCGGGGTAGCTCAGTTGGTTAGAGCACGGGAATCATAATCCTGGGGTCGGGGGTTCAAGTCCCTCTCCCGCTACCACCTCTCACCTGTACGGCCCGGAGACATAGGTAACAGACTGTACCTAAGACATGGGTGACAACCTCGTGCTGAACGGGTTGGACAGGCCCGCGCTGATGCGGGTCGCGTTGGGAGGAACGTCTACACCTCTTCCGTCTCGAGCACGAACGTCCCGGTGGGGATGCGGTTGGTGATCATGGCGCGGATGCCGACATCGATGGCGGGGTCAGTTTCATCGAATAGGCCGCAGGCCTGCAGCGCCTTGCGCTGGTCGACGGAGCGGCCGAGATATTCCAGAAGCACGACCGAGGCTGCGGGTCTCCGCCCTCGTAAAAGGGGCATGCCCGTCTGGATGCCGACCAGATAGGCGACGCTCGTCTGGTAGCTCGGATAGAGGATCACCTGGGTGATGCTGGTCTTGAGCAGGGTTTCGGATTCGAGCGCGAATATGCGATCGCCGAGCAGCAGCAGGGCGGCCGAATATTTCGAGGTCTTTACGCCATATTTGCCGAAATGGACGAGCCTTTCCATGCATTTCCAGAAATAGCGGCCTTCCTTTTCATAGATTACGACAAGGCATTTGATGATCTTGCCGGCATAGCCGAACGAGTAGAAATAGCGGAAATAGTAGCCGACATAGCGCCCGAGATCGCCGGAACGCTGATAGAGCTGCTCCATATGCACCAGCATGTCCGATGGCGCATGGACGCCGAGCGGGCGGCGGCGCAGGCCGACGATCTCGGCAAAGCGCTGCTGGTCCATCAAAAGCTCGCCTTCGCTCACGCCGAAGAAATCGCAGATCTTGCGCATGTTGCGGCGGGACGGCCAGGTCTGGCCGCTCAGATATTTGTTGAACTGCTGGCGGTTGATCTGCAGGCGCCGGCACACGGCGGCGATAGACGGATAATAGCTGCACAGGAAGGCGAGGTTCTGGGGAAGCGGTTCGGTCTGCATGACCTAATGCATACTGACGCCAGAACAGTGTCAAGTCGCGAAGGGTCGCGAAATTGTGCGGCACCGCCGATTTGCCCAAAGTGGCGCTCTCCAACAGAGGCCTCGTCATGCGCACAGTGTCCAACTTCCCCCATCCGATCCGCTCGGTCGACCATTTCGAGATTCCGATGCCGGACGGTTGCCGGCTTGCGGCGCGCATGTGGCTCCCCGAGGGTGCCGAACAAAAGCCGGTGCCGGCTATCCTGGAATACATCCCCTATCGCAAGAACGATCTGACCGCCGCGCGTGATGTCGTCATGCACCCCTACGTGGCCGGCCACGGCTACGCAGTGGTGCGCGTCGACCTGCGCGGAACCGGCGATTCCGAAGGGCTGATGCTCGACGAGTACCTTCAGCAGGAGCTGGACGACGGCTGCTCGGTCATCGAATGGCTGGCCTCCCAGCCCTGGTGCGACGGCAACGTCGGCATGATCGGCATCTCCTGGGGCGGCTTCAACGGATTGCAGATCGCGGCCATGCGGCCGCCTGCGCTGAAGGCGGTGATCAGTTGCGCCTCGACCGACGACCGCTACGCCGACGATGTCCACCACATGGGTGGCACGCTGCTCATCGACAATCTCTCCTGGGCGGCGATCATGTTCGGGCGCAACACGCTGCCGCCCGACCCACGCAACAAGCCGCACAATTGGCGCGCTTTGTGGCACAGTCGATTGAAGGAAAGCGGGCTATGGCTGAAGAACTGGCTGGAGCACCAGCACCGCGACAAGTTCTGGAAACACGGTTCGGTCTGCGAGGATTTCGGCGCGATCACCTGCCCGGTCTACGCCGTCAGCGGCTGGGCCGATGGTTATTGCCGCTCGGTCTTCCGCCTGATGGAAAAGCTGCAGGGCCCGCGCAAGGGGCTGGTCGGGCCATGGGCGCACACTTATCCCTATATCGGCAAGCCTGGTCCTGCCATCGGCTTTCTGCAGGAATGCGTCCGCTGGTGGGATCAATGGCTGAAGGGCCGTGACACCGGCATCATGGACGAGCCGATGCTGCGCCTGTTCATGCAGGATAGCGCCCCGCCGCAAACTTCCTACGAGACGCGCGCCGGACGCTGGGTCACGGAGCCGGCATGGCCATCGCCGAATATCGAGCGGCAGTCCTTCTTCCTTTCCGGCAATGGGCGCCTGTCCCTACGCCGGGCAGACGATGCGGCCGGAACGCAGACGGTCCGCTCGCCCTTGTCGGTTGGCCTGCGCGGCGGCAAATGGTGCTCCTATGCCGTGCCCGGCGACCAGCCGGCTGACCAGCGCGGCGACGATGCCGGCAGTCTGGTCTATGAGACGCAAGAGCTGGCGCACGATGTTGAGATCGCCGGCGATGCAATGCTCGATCTTGTCTTCGAAAGCGACAGGCCCGTCGCCATGGTGGCCGTCCGTCTTTCGGATGTCGCCCCCGATGGCGCGACGACGCGCGTCAGCTACGGCCTTTTGAACCTGACGCATCGCGATAGCCATGAGAGGCCCGAACCGCTCGAACCGGCAAGGCGCTACCGCACCTCTGTCCCCTTCAAGCACGTAGCACAGCGCTTCAGCGCGGGGCATCGCATACGCCTTGCCATCTCGACAAATTACTTCCCGATCGCTTGGCCTTCGCCCGAGCCGGTCACGCTCACCGTCCATCCGGCGGATTGCCGCCTTGAACTTCCGGTCCGCGTCGGGGGCGCCGGAGATCCGGCACCGGCGCCTTTTGCCGAACCCGAAGGGGCGCCGCCCTTACGGGTGGAGACGATCTCAAAGCCGCAAAAGGATTGGACGATCACGGAGAATCTGGCAGTCGCTTCGACCGTCGTTGAGATCGGCGAAGGCGCCGGCACCTATCGCATCGTCGACAACGACCTAACCATTACCTCGCTCGGCCGCGAACGCTATTCCTTCCGCGGCGACGATTTCGGGTCGGCCAGGGCCGAGGCGAAATGGGAGTTCGAATTTTCGCGCGCTGATTGGCGCATGCGTTCTGTGACCGAAACGACCATGACCGCGACGCCATCGCACTTCCACGTCGAGGCGCATCTCGAGGCATGGGAAGGCGACGAGCTTGTCCACGAACAGAAATGGACCGAGGCGATAGAGCGTCGCCTGCTGTGACATTCGCGAACTGACGCTAATCTCGCTCACATCTGCGTCGGCAGCGAAATTGACCGGCTTGCCGGCTGAATTGAAGAATGCGCCGTCCGAACTCGCGGCCCCATCAGGCGGCGCGGTACCAAAAAGAGGGATCCCGGCAATCGCCGGGAAACCCGCTCAGTTGAAAGGGGAACGAAACCGTGAATGGAATGAAATTGAATCGCAGGCATTTCCTGCAGGCAGGCGCCGGCCTCGGCGCGGGGATCATCGCCTCCGGCCTGCCCTTGTCGCAGGCCGTATGGGCGGCCGAAGGCAAGGTACTCAAGGCCCGCGCCTATTCCGATATCGACAAGCTCGATCCTGGCTTCTACCAGAACGCGTACAATGTCGACGTCATGAACTGCATCTACACCAAGCTTACGCGCTATAAACCGGGTTCGGAGTGGGGCTGGGAACTCGAGGCCGCCGAATCCGTCGAGCAGATCGATCCGACGCACATCCGCTTCCGCCTGAAGAAGGGCATCAACTTCACTGGCGGATTTGGCGAAATGACCGCCGAGGACGTGAAGTTCTCGTTTGAGCGCGTCATCCAGCACAATTCTCCGGTCAAGGGCGACTGGGGTCCGCTTGACCGCATCGAGATCGAGGACGACCATACTGGCGTGATCGTGCTCAAGACGCCTTTCGTGCCGCTCTGGAACATCACTCTTCCCTATGGTTGCGGCCACATCGTCTCGAAAAAAGCGGTGACGAAGGCAGTTGCCGACGGCGGCGATTTCGGCATGAAGCCGCCCTGCTATTCAGGTCCCTACGTGTTGTCGGACTGGAAGCCGAACCAGCTCGTCCTGTTGACCCGAAATCCCGAATGGAAAGGCCCTAGGCCGGGCTTCGACGAAATTCATATCCTGCCCATGAGCGATATCAAGACCGCCGAGCGCGCCTATCAGGCAGGCGACATCGACTTCACCGATTTCAGCCTCGATTCGCTGGCCACGTTGAAGGACAGCCCGCCCGAAAACACCAAGATCGAAGAAAAGCCTTCGCTCTACTATGTCTATATCGGCATGAACTCGGACCATCCGAAGCTGAAGGACGTCAATGTCCGCAAGGCGATTCAATGGGCCATCAATGTGCCGCAGATCATGGACGCGGCCTATTCAGGCCAGGCCCAGGTCGCGACCGGCCTTATCGCTCCAGGCTTGGTGGGACACCGGGAAAAAGCGCTGATACCGCCGGAGGGCGATCTCGAAAAGGCGAAGCAGTATCTTGAGAAGGCCGGCATCACCGAACTCAGCCTCACCATCGACGCGCTCAACGTGACCACCTTCTCCACGATCGCGGAAATGGTCCAGGCGCAGCTGTCGCAGATCGGCATCACGGTCGAGGTCAATGTTCAGGATTCCGGTTCGTTCTGGACCATCGGCATGGAATCGGAAGGCGAACGTTGGAAGGACATGCAGCTGATCGTGCAGCGTTTCTCGATGGTGCCGGATCCCTATTACGCCACCACCTTTTTCGTGCGCGACCAGGTCGGTGTGTGGAACTGGGAGCGCTTCCGCAGCGAGCGCTTCGACGAGCTCAACGCCAAGGCGGTAACCGTCGAAGACCCGCAGGAACGGGCCAAGATGTATTATGAGATGCAGGACATCATGGAAGATTCCGGCTCCTACCGGTTCCTCACCCATGAAGGCTCGCCGATCATGTACCGAACGACGCAACTCGAGGCCGAGACGCGCCCAGACGGGCGGCCACTCTATCTCGGCTTTGAGCCGAAATCGGCCTAGGGCGTTCTAGGAAAAGTGCGTAGCGGTTTTCCGTCCGGAATTGCGAAAAAACAAAGGGTTAGAGCGGGTCGGCGATTCTATCAAACGCTGAACCGCTCTGACGCGGTCGCTGGGACAGGCTGAGTCAAAACATGTGGTTATATCTTGGCAAGCGTATCGTGCTGGCGGCGGCAATTGTCGTCGTTGCCGTCACGCTGCTGTTCCTGATGATCCAGGCCGTTCCCGGCGATCCCGCCGCGGTCCTGCTCGGACCGCGTGCGACGCCGGAACTGAAGGCGCAATTGCACGAGGAAATGGGCCTCGACAAGCCGCTGCCCGTGCAGATCGTCTCATTCTTCGGGGGGCTGCTGCACGGTAATCTCGGCACCGATGTCTTTACCCAGCGCCCTGTCGCGGCCATCGTTTTCGAGCAATTGCCTTACACGATCGAACTCATCCTGGTTTCGATCGCCTGGGCCGTTATCGTCGGCGTGCCGCTCGGCTGCTATTCGGCGCTGCGCCGCAACTCCGTGATCGACAAGGTCGTGGGTGTATTCGCGGTCGGAACCATCGCCATCCCGTCCTTCGTCATGGCGATCTATGCGCTGTTGATCTTCTCGGTCGGCCTGCGCTGGCTGCCGGCCATCGGCGCCGGCTCAGGCTTCCGCGACGGGTTCGTCCATCTCATCCTTCCAGCCTTCGTCGTCGGTATCGGCTGGGTGGGCTACATCTCGCGCATCGTGCGCGCCTCCATGCTGGAGATTCTTGGCGAGAACCACATTCGCATGGCGCGCTCCTTCGGCCTTTCGGAGCGGCGCATCGTGGCGCGCTACGCGCTGCCGCTCGCGATCCTGCCGACAGTGACGATCATCGGCGTCGGCATGGCGCACCTGCTCTCGGCGGCGGTTTTCGTCGAGGTGGTCTTCGCCCGGCCCGGCATCGGCGCTCTGATCGTCAAGGCGGTGGATTCGCGCAACTATCCGATCGTCATGGGCACGGTCCTCGTCACCACCGTTCTGTTCGTCATCTCCACGACGCTCGCCGACCTCGTCAACGCGGCGCTCGATCCAAGAATCCGCGAGAATTTGTAGCGTGTCCGAAGTTCAACTCATTCGCGAGGCGGTCGATGAACGCAGCGGGCAGGGCGCGGCCGCCATGTTCCTGCGGCAATTGCGCAAGTCTCCGCTCGGCATGATGGGCGCCGTGCTGGTCGTGCTGATGGTGGTGACTGCGGTCTTCGCCACCTGGATCGTGCCTTACGATCCGATCAAGATCATGGTTGGGCCCCGGCTGGCGCCGCCCTCTTTGCATTTTCTTCTCGGCACCGATCAGTTGGGACGCGATGTCTTCTCGCGGGTCGTCATGGGCGGAAGGATCGCGCTGCTCGTCGCCTTCGTCTCGTTGGGCGCCTCGCTCAGCGCAGGGCTTGTGCTCGGCCTCATCGCCGCCTTCGGTCCGCGCTGGCTGGACAATCTGCTGCTGCTGGTCTTCGACACGATCCGCTCCTTTCCGGTCATCATCTTCGCCTTGGCAGTGGTGACGCTGCTCGGGCCGAGCCTTGCCAGCGTCATCTTCGTCGTCGCGATCACGTCCGTGCCGATCTATGCGCGCGTGGTGCGCACGCAGGCCCACGCACTGCGCGAGAGCGAGTTCATCACTGCGGAGCGCGCCATGGGCGCCGGCATCGTGCGCATCCTTGCCGTGCACGTGCTACCCAATGTGATCGGGCCGCTGCTGATCCTGGTCAGCATGGATGTTCCGCTGGTCATCACGCTGGAGGCCGGCATGAGCTTCCTAGGCATGGGTGTCCGTCCGCCGACGCCGGACTGGGGAACCATCCTCAGTGACGGCTATGGCTATATCCACAAGACGGTGTGGCTGGTGATCGCCGGCGGCATCCCGATCGTCATAACCACGCTGGGCTTCACTTTCCTCGGCGAGGCGCTGCGCGACATTTTCGACCCCAAGCTTCGGAAAGACCTATGAACACCGGCGCTCAGGCAAGACATTCTCCAAACCGCGACCCGCTTCTGGCGATCCGCGGTCTGTCTCTCGATTTCGGCACGCCGCGCGGTCGCGCCCATGCACTGCGCGATATCCATATCGACGTGTCGGCGGGCGAAGTGGTTGGCATCGTCGGCGAAAGCGGTTCGGGCAAATCGACGCTCGCCTATGCCGTGATGGGGCTGCTGGCGGAAAATGCGGAGATGGTGAACGGCGCCATCCTGTTCGAGGGGCGCGACCTGCTCGGCATGCCTCCGGCGGAGCGGCGCGGCTTGCTCGGCAACCGCATGTCGATGATCTTCCAGGATCCGATGACGGCGTTGAACCCGGTGCGCAGCATCGAAAGCCAGATGATCGATGTCCAGCATCACGAGGGCGGCTCGCACCGGACCAAGCGCCAGCGCGCGCTGGATATGCTCCATCGGGTCGGCATTCCGGACCCGGAGAGCCGCATCGGCGGCTATCCGCACGAGTTTTCCGGCGGCATGCGCCAGCGTATCTGCATCGCGATGGCGCTGCTGGTGAAGCCGGCGCTGCTCATCGCGGACGAACCGACCACAGCGCTCGACGCGACGCTGGAGGTGCAGATCATCCATCTGTTGAAAGAGCTGCAAAAGGAGATCGGCTGCTCGATCCTGTTCGTCTCTCACCACCTCGGCGCTGTCGCCGAGCTCTGCGACCGGGTGGCGGTCATGTATGCGGGCGAGGTGGTCGAATACGGCACCGTGCGCGACATCTTCCGCCGACCGGGGCATCCCTATACGCGCTCGCTGCTCGAATGTGATCCCGGACGCATCCGGCAACGCACCCGCCAGTTGCCGACGATCCCAGGCGAGGTGCCGAGCCTCCTCGGTACCCAGGCGGGTTGCATCTTCCGTCGGCGCTGCCCGCAAGCCTTTACCCGGTGCGTGGATGACAGTCCTGTCCAGTGCGCTATCGGCGCAACGCACACCGCACGCTGCCATCGCCTCGACGACACGTTGGTGGCGCCGGCATGAGCCCCCTGCTTTCAGTCGAGGATCTTCGCGTACGCTTCCGCACCATGGGCGCGCTGAAGGCGCTCGCCAGCGGCGTTAAGAACCCGTTCGTGGACGCCGTCTGCGGCGTTTCCTTCGAGATCCGCAAAGGCGAAACGCTCGGCCTCGTCGGCGAAAGCGGGTCGGGAAAATCCACCATCGCCCGCACCATCATGGGCCTCCGGCCGCCGACGGGCGGCACGATACGCTTCGATGGTCAGGTGCTGAACGGCCTCGCCCCGACGGAGCGCAAGCCGCATCTTCGGCGCATGGCGATGATGTTCCAGGATCCGGTCGGATCGCTGTCGCCGCGCCTCACTGTACGCTCGCTGCTGATGGAGCCTTTCCGCATTCACGGCGTTACCGGCCGCGACCCCGCCGCCGAAGCGGAACGCCTGCTCAACATGGTCGGCCTGCCCGCCGACTTCGGGCGGCGATATCCACACCAGCTTTCCGGAGGCCAGGCGCGCCGCGTCGGCGTGGCGCGGGCCCTTGCATTGCAACCCGATCTTATCATCGCCGACGAGCCGACCGCGGGACTGGACGTGTCCGTTCAGGGTGAAGTCCTCAATCTGCTTGGACGCTTGCAGGGCGAACT
This sequence comes from Mesorhizobium sp. B2-5-11, assembly GCF_006440835.1. Classification (NCBI taxonomy): domain Bacteria; kingdom Pseudomonadati; phylum Pseudomonadota; class Alphaproteobacteria; order Hyphomicrobiales; family Phyllobacteriaceae; genus Mesorhizobium; species Mesorhizobium sp. B2-5-11. Next base: position 271,011 of record NZ_VFUK01000005.1, on the reverse strand, counting down.
CGGCATCGCCATTCTCATCATCACGCATAATCTCAATGTCGTGCGCCACATGACCGATCGCATGGCGATCATGTATCTCGGCCGCTTCATCGAGGTCGGCTCGACTGAGCGGATATTCACGCAGCCGCGCCACCCCTACACGGAGGCGTTGCTGTCGGCCAATCCGGAACCCGACCCGGACGCCGTGCTCGACAGGGTCGAGCTCAGCGGCGAGGTGCCGAGCCTGATGACGCGCCCAGCGGGCTGCGAGTTTCACACCCGCTGCCGCTATGCGCAGGGCATCTGCAAAAGCGTCTTCCCGTCCCGGGCAGCCGACCGGGAAGATCCCCGCCATGTCTTCAATTGCCACTTCCCGCTATCGGAACGTGCGCTCGCCGGAGCCACCAATGTCTCGTGAAATCCTCGATGTTCCTCTTGCCAACGGCACACCGGGCAGCCAACACAGCGTGCGCATCATCCGGTATGGTGCCGCCGACGCGCGCCCGAAAGCCTACATACATGCCGCGCTGCATGCCGACGAAGCGCCCGGCCTGCTGGTGTTACACCATCTGGTCGAGCAGCTTGACGCCGCCGACGCGCGCGGCGAAATCCGGGGCCAGATCGTCGTCGTTCCCTACGCCAACCCGCTCGGCCTGGCGCAGTTCGTCAATGGCGATCATCTGGGGCGTTACGATCTGGCCAGCGGCCGGAATTTCAACCGCAAATGGCCTGATGTCGCCGGCGAATTGACCATCCGACTTGCCGATCGGCTCGGAAGCAGCGCCGACGACAACACGGTGCTCATCCGCAGCACGATTCGCGAAATTCTCGACGAACGCGGCGCAGGGCAGCCTGTCGATTCCCTTTACACCACCTTGGCACGCGAGGCTTTCGATTCCGATCTTGTGCTGGATCTGCACTGCGACGACGAAGGGCTGATGCATCTGTTCGTGCGGCCCGAGATCTCGGCCGAGTTGTCCGACCTTGCGCGGGAACTCGGTTGCCGGGCGGTGTTCTCACAGGGTTCGTCGGGCGGCTCAACCTTCGCGGAAGCAAGCGTCGAGCCCTGGATCAGGCTTGCGGCTGCCCTTCCCGATAAGGTGATCCCGATCGGCTGCCTCGCCGCGACGGTGGAACTGCGCGGCTTCATCGACATCAGTGATGAGATGGCGTCGGCTGACGCTTCCGCCTTGCTCAACGTGCTTCGCCGCCGCGGCTACGTCGCGGGGCAAGCGGGCCTGCCGCCCGCCGCGCTTTGCGAGATCACCGGCTTCGATGCGTGCGATGTGGTTCGCACGCCCGCTTTCGGTGTCATCGTCTACCGCGCCGAACTGGGTGAACGCGTCACTTGTGGACAGCCGATCGCGGACATCATCGTGCCTTCTTCGCTGGGCCGCGAGGCGCGCGTGACGGTACGGGCGCGCACCGACGGGCTCGTGGTGACGCGAAGGCTGAAGAAACTTGTCGCCGCCAATCAGGTCATTGCCAAGGTGGTGGGCCAAAAGCCCCTCGCCCACCGGACAGGCTATCTGCTGGAGGATTAGATCGATCAGCGGGCGCGGGCACTTCTTGACCGCAGATCGATGATTGGCGGCCACGCGTAGAAACGAGGTCCGTTCGACCTGATCCTGTCCCGGGCTCTAGGCCAGGGGCCGACCGCCGTCGACCGGAATGATAACGCCGGTCACGAAACGGAGATGGGTCGCAGCCGCCAAAACCGCCTCGGCGACATCGTCGGGCGTGCCCAGCCGCCCCAGCGGCGTCCGGTTTGCCTGTTCGTCCCGCCAGGATTCGTCACGGCCCTTGATGAAGTCGGTGTCGACCACGCCGGGCGAGACCGAAACGACCCTGATTCTCGGGGCTAGGGCACGCGCCAGCGACTTGGTCAGATTATCGACAGCGGCTTTCGACGCACAATAGGCGACGTTGCTGCCCATGGCGGTGACCCCTGCGATCGACGAGATGTTGACAACAACCCCGCTGCCGGTGCGGTCGAGCAGCGGCCGCATGGCCCGCGTCGCAGCAATCACACCGCGCACGTTGACGCTGAAGATGCGGTCGATCAATTCATCGTCCAGGCTGTCGAGGTCCGGATGTGGCACGAAGCGGGTTGTCCCGGCGCAATTGACCAGGACATCCAGCCGGCCAAAGCTTTTCTCGATCTGACCAGCGAGGCGCGCGAGGCAATCGCTGTCCGTCACGGTCGCCTCGGCGACGAAGTGATCGCCGTACGCCAATGACGAAACCAGATCGTCGGCCGCCTGCCGCGAACGGTTGTAGCCGATGACAACCGAAGCCCCTTCCGCAGCAAGCCTGGATACGATCCGCGCGCCGATGCCGCCGGTTGCTCCAGTGACCAGGGCAACCTTGCCTGTGAGTGTGGCTGTCATGGCCGTCTCCTGAGTGTCAAACCCCGGTGCTTCGCTTATGGGCGGCCAGCGCCATTAGATTGCGGTCGCGCCAGGCGCTGCGTTCGGCGAGTTGGGATGCTGACAACTTTTCGCGGCGCGCTTCCTCGGCCTTGGCAACCAGCCCTTCCGACCAGGGGGCCGGATCGCGCCTGGCGAGGGCGATCGAATGGTAGAGCGGTCCCAGACGTCTCGCGTAGTCCGCGATCCCGCCGGGCGCATTCAGATCGATCGTCTCGAAAGGCCCCATGAAGGACCACCGGTAGCCGAGCCCATGCGACACCGTAAGGTCGATATCGGCGGCACTTGCCACGCCCTCCTCGAGCAGGGCCCAGGCTTCGTTCAGCAATGCCCCCTGAAGCCGGTTGAGGACGAACCCTTCGACTTCCTTGCGCACGATCACGGCAGCCTGCCCTACGGCCTCCATCTGCACCCGCAGCCACGCAACGGCCTCCGCGTCGGTCCAGGGCGCCGGGACCAGTTCCACCAACGGGATCAAATGCGGTGGATTGACGGGATGAGCGACAAGAAAACGCCGGCGGTTGGCACAGGACCCAGCGAAGGCCGAGGCCGGAATGCCGGAGCTGGAGCTGCCTACGACCGCGTCGGGCCGCATCGCCCGGTCAATCTCCAGACAGACCGCCTCCTTGATGTCGCGCACTTCCAGCACCGACTCCTGGATGTAGTCGGCATCCGCTACCGCACCCTCCAGCGTATCGACAACGTTCAGCCGCCGCATGACTGCATCGACGGCATCTACCAGCCCGGCCTCTTGCATATCGGCAAGGCTGGCCCGGATCTTGTCGAGCACCGCGGCGCGGATGTCGGCGCTGCCGTCATAGATGGTCACATCATGGCCGGCCCGGGCGAAGACGATCGCCCAGCCACGGCCGACCAGTCCGGCACCGACAATGGCGACTTTGCGGATTGCATCCATCATTGCACCCGTGACGTCTCGCCGTCCGCGAGGCAAATTTCGGTGATCCGCAGGCCATCCTGAGTGATGCGGGATGGGAACCGGTCCTTCAACCGCTCTTCGTGGATGGGAATGACCCGCCGTGCCTCGTGGCCCACCTGCTTCATCATCTCCTCGGTAGCGAGAACGAGATTGGTCTGGCTGCCGACCGCAAGCCCCACCGGAACGTAGAGCGTCTCGATATCGACGGCAGCTCCCGAGCCCTCGATGTTATCGAAGACGTAGACCAGATCGCCAGCCAGCACCCAGGTGTCGTCCTTGCCGTTGCGCACGGTGACCCACATCGACCCGTAGGTATGGCTGTCAAAAGCGGCATGGAGATCGATGTCGGGCAGGACGTCCTGTTTCGATCCGTCGATCGTTACCAACCGCTTCTGACGGGCCAGATCGACGCCGCGCACGATGTCGCCGGGGTCGACGGCTACGTTCATCCAGCGCATGCGGTCCGGCAGCGACATCGCCCAGACCCACTTCGCGATCTCCCTCTCCTGGATGTAGAAGGTCGCATTCGGGAAGTCCTCGACATTGCCGAAATGGTCGAAATGCGCGTGCGTGACAAAAACTGTGTCGACGTTCTTGGGCGAGAGGCCGATTTCGCCAAGAACGGCGTCGGGCGAGTGCCAGTTCTCGACGCCAAATTTGTCGGCGAGATGCTTGCCGTAGTCCTTGTTGTTGTAGCCGACATCGACCATCGCGACGCGACCGTTGCCCTTGATCAGCGCGTAGCAGTAAGGAAGCTTGACGTAACCCTGGTTGTGGGCGCCGTAGAGCACCCCGCTCTTGTGGTAGTTGCTGACATAGCTGTACTCAAGCACCCAGATCGAATATTGGCCCATTGCTTCCTCCCTGTTGTCGCCAGCGCTGCACACAGCTGCAGCAGGCGTGATTGAAATCGACCGGCGTCATACCGGCCCGCGGTTCCGACGCCGCCTGCAGCCCGGCGTAGGCGCGTTTGATCCTCTCCCCGGCCCGGTCGAGCTCCTGCTGCCAGTCGCGCCGCAGTCGGGCCGAACCGAAATCGTCCAGGACCTCGCCCAGCGTTGCATGAGCGGCCCGCAGACGCGCGCAATGGCTTTCGAGCCCATGCGGCGCGTGCAAGGCGCCCAGCCGCTGCTCCACCTCCGTCCACCGTTCGCGGGCCACCGGAATGTCAGGCAGATCGAGCACGTCGCGGCGTCCGCCGGCCTGAGCCAGGACCAGCAGGCCAGCGAGTTGGCCGATCAGCCGGCGCAGGCCTTCGTAGACGGGGCGGGTTGCCACGACGTAGCGGACGATGGCTTCGTCGGCCAACGCGGCATCGTTCACGGTGGCGACGGGTTCCTCGCTTCCGGTGACGGAGACATGGGGCGCCGCGACGACCTCGCAGTCATAGCGGTGGACGCTTACCGCCCGCTCGAAGAAGCGCTTTCCCGGGATATCAGCCATGGTGCCTTTTTCGCGTCGTCGCGCGCTCGATCACCGCGCCGGGCGGGATTAGTTGAACGATCGGCTCCCGGCCGGAATTCGTGCTCAATTCCTTCGCCAGGCTGACCGTGGCCTCGAGCATCTGGTCAATGGGCTGCCGGACGGTCGTCAGCCCGTGCGAAGGCCAGTGGGCCATCTCGATATCGTCGAAGCCGACGATCGAAATGTCGTCCGGCACGCCGAGCGCCAGCTCTCGCCGCACGCCGTCGAGAAAGCCAATGGCGAGAATGTCGTTGGCGCAGAAGACACCGTCGGGAACCTCTTTCAGGTCACGCAGCTTGCGCGCCGCTTCGTAGCCGGCGTGATAGCTGAACTGGCCTGCCTCGATAACTATCGGCGCGGCGAGGCCACGCTCGACGGCGCGTTCGCTGAAGCCCCTGTGGCGTGCGACATTGGTGGAGGCATCGGGCAAGGCGGCGATGTAGGCCAGGCGCCGGTGGCCGGTATCGACGAGATAGTCGGCGATGCTGCGGCCGCCGAGTATATTGTCGCAGGAAATGCCGAACGCGTGGTCGTCGGCCGAGAGTCGGTTGAAAAAGATCACCGGAGTGCCGGCCCTACGGCATTCCTGCGCGGCCGCCGAAGACAGGGTGGCCGCCAGGATGATGGCAAGATCTGGCTGGTAGTTGAGCAGCAGGCGTAGCGCCTGGTCGACGTCTCCCGACTGGTCGGCGGCGACGAGCATCACGTTCATGTCGATGGCACGAAGGGCGGTGGTCAGCCGCGTCAGCACTTCCGGATAGAACGGGTTCTTGATGTCCGCGACGACGATACCCACGATACGCGTCTTCTTGGTGATGAGGCTGCGCGCGAAAGGGTTCGGCGAATAGCCGATCTCCCTCGCACGGTTCAGCACCAGGTCCCGCGTATCCTTGGCGATCACGGCATCGGCGTGAAAGGCCCTGGATACGGTCGAAACAGACATGCCGAGATCGCGCGCCAGATCCTTGACGGTCAGGCGGGGCTTGCTGTTCTTGTTGCGGGCGATGATCGACATGAAAACTCCGTTGGCGCGCTGGCTTAGGCCTGGTTGCGACCTCCATAGCGGCGGACCCGGATGTTGGCCTGCTCGGCATGCCCATAGAATCCCTCGAGGACACACAGGCGCGAACAGTACTCGCCTATCATGGCGCTCGCTTCGTCGGTCAGGACGCGCTGATAGGTGCAGGTCTTGATGAACTTGCCAACCCACAAACCGCCTGTGTAACGGGCCGCCTTCTTGGTCGGCAGCGTATGGTTGGTGCCGATGACCTTGTCGCCATAGGCAACATTCGTACGCGCTCCCAGAAACAGAGCGCCGTAATTGTGCATGTTGTCGAGGAAGTAGTCCGGATCGCGCGTCATGACCTGGACGTGCTCGGATGCGATCCGGTCGGCCTCGGCGACCATCTCCTCATAGGAAGCGCAGACGATCACTTCGCCATAGTCCGCCCATGCCTTGGCGGCGATCTCGGCGGTCGGCAGGACCTTCAGCTGCCGCTCGATCTCGGTCAGGGTGTCGCGCGCGAGCTTCTCCGAATTTGTCAGAAGCACGGCGGGACTGGTCGGACCGTGCTCGGCCTGGCCGAGCAGATCGGTCGCGCAGATCTCGCCGTCGACACTGTCGTCGGCGATGACCAGCGTCTCGGTCGGGCCGGCGAACAGGTCGATGCCGATACGGCCGTACAATTGCCGCTTGGCCTCAGCGACGAAGGCATTGCCAGGACCGACGAGCATGTCGACGCGCCCGATGGTTTCGGTTCCGAGCGCCATGGCGCCGACGGCCTGCACACCGCCCAGAACGTAGATCTCGTCCGCGCCGGCCATGTGCATTGCGGCCACGATAGCCGGATGCGGACCGCCCTGGAATGGCGGCGCACAGGCGATGATCTTCTTCACGCCGGCGACCTTGGCCGTCACCACGCTCATATGCGCGGAGGCGACCATCGGATATTTCCCGCCCGGCACGTAGCAGCCGACTGTTTCCACGGGAATGTTCTTGTGGCCGAGGACAACGCCGGGAAGCGTTTCCACTTCGAGGTCCTGGAGGCAGGCGCGCTGCTTCTCGGCGAAATTGCGAACCTGGGCCTGGGCGAAGCGAATATCCTCGATGTCGCTTGCCGACACCTTGGACATCGCCTGCTCGATCTCGCTGTCGCTGAGCCGGAAGCTTGGCGGCGACCATTTGTCGAAACGCTCCGACAACTCCCGGACAGCGGTATCGCCTCGCTTTTCTATGTCGGCAAGGATCGTCTCGACGGTCGTCCGGACGGCCGCATCGCTCTGGGCGACAGCTTCGGGATCCCTGCCCCGTTTCAGAAAAGTCGGCATATTCTCATCCTTATGTTGAGTCAGGTGGGCGGCAGGATGCCGTCCACCTGTTGCATTGCTGATCGTCAGGGTTTTACCGTCGGCTCGATCTTGGTGAGCTTGTATTCGTCGGCCGGAGCCTTGCACGATGAGCAGTTGATGCCAGGGGCATCGGGCGCCTGCTTCACGTCCGCGGGCAATGCCTGAATGGTCGCTCCTGGTGTTGGCTTGCCCTCGAGCGCCGACTGCAGCGACAGTTCCGGCAGCAAATCGGGATTGAAGACCTCGGTGACGAAGGAACTCGGGACCTTGTCGGACGGGAAAACATTGCACCCGTCGGCGAAGGTATCGCCTTTGCAGGGTTTTACTTGATCCGCTGGCACCCAAGGCAGCGGGTACTCGATGTTCATCGGCTTCAGGTCGCGCTTCTTGGTCAGGATCTCCATCATCAGCTTGAAGGCATAGCCTGACGTAGCAGGCGGCGAACCGGCGGACACACCCTTGAGACCCATGCCTTGCATCTTCGGGTCTGCCAGTCCGAGACGAAAACCGTCCGAGTTCTCGCCGGTCATCGGAACCAGTTTGTTGCCCTTGTCGAGCAGCGCTTGAACGGCGCCATATTCGCCTGCCTGAGCCCAGATGCCGTCAACATCGGGATGCGCAGCGAGAGCCTTGGCCGTCTCCTGCTGCGTGGTGCGGTCATCCCAGTAGGAGTAGTATTCCGCGACGACCTTGATGCCGGAATACTGGTTGAAAATGTGCATCGCGCCATCGGTGTGGCGCTTATCCACCGAGTTGCCCGGGACGCCACGGCTCAGGAAGATCTTGCCCTTGCCTCCCAGGATGTTGACCAAGGCCTGGGCGGTATTCTCGCCGAAGCCTGCGGTGATATAGCTGACATTGTAGGCGCAAGGCTCGGTCACCGTGGCGTCGTACATGAAGAAGAGCACGCCCTTCTGGCAGCCGCGATGGACGGTGCGGTTCAGCGCCGTCGACGAGATCGGGAAGCTGATGATGCCGTCGGCGCCAGCCTGTATCATGCTTTCATAGGCCGAGATCTGAGCCTGGGGGTCGGTTCCCGAGATGACTTCCTTCAGCTCCACGGTCTTGTCGTAGGGCGGCGTCTGCGCCAACGCCTTGACGATGTTCGCGGCCTCCGACTGCCACGAATTGCCGCTGTAGCTCAGCGACAGATATATCTTGAACTTCTTGTCCTGCGCTTGGGCATGGTCGACAACCGCCCCAACGCCCATGGCGGTGGCAAGCGTCAGCGACGCGGCCAGTCCCAGTCTTTTTAACAGCCTCATTTCGATCAACCTCCCGTTGGAATTTGGCCCTTGCAGGTGCCGGACCAGAGCTTGTGAGAACGTTCTCACAATTGGACAAAACGCATTTCACGCACAGGCGTGGTCACTTCCTCCGCGTCAGCATTCGATTTCCGAGATGGGCCAGGAATTCGCCGCGCAGCACCAGAAGGGCGGCGACAATGATTGCGCCCTCTATGACGGTGCGCCATCCTTCGCTTAGACCGATGGCGGAGATAACCGTGCCAAGGGTCGTGAGAAGAATTGCGCCGCCAACCGTTCCGATGAAAGTTCCGCTGCCGCCGAGGATCGAGGAGCCGCCGACCACGACGGCAGCGATGGAAGGCAGCATGTAGCTGTCGCCCATCCTCAGCGTCGCCCCGTTCGAATAGCCCACCAGCATCATCCCGACGAAGCCTGCGCAAGCGGCACTGATCGCATAGGGGACGAGTTCGAGCCGATTGACAGCGACGCCGGCGATGAGGGCGGCGTTCCTGTTGGTGCCAAGGGCGTAGAGCCGGCGGCCGAGCGCAGTGAAGTTCTGCAAGAACCAGCCGAACAGGATGAAAGCGACGGTGAAGTAGATGACCAGCGGCACGCCGAGGAACCATTCCTTCATCAGCCACAGCAAGGCGGACGGGGAACCGCCGCGCGGCGTCCCGCTGGTATAGCCCAGCGCCACCGAAGCCACGACGATCGAGGTCGCCATGGTCATGATGAAGGGAGGAACCTTCAGCCAGACAATTCCCAGTCCGCTGATCGTGCCGACCAGCGCGCAAATGACCAGGATGGCCGGCAGCATGTACCAGATGCCGGCGTTGCCGCTACCAATCCAGGTCGTCGTCAACACGCCGCCGAGCGTGATGAGGGCGGGGACCGATAGGTCGAGCCCGCCGATCAGGATGACGAGCCCTTGCCCGAACGACAAGACGATCAGGAAGGACGCGAGGATAAGAACCGTCAGCACCTGATCCCAGGAACCCAGCGCCGGACTGATGAAGCGCGAGCACACCACAAGCACGATACTCAGCCCAAACATGACAAGCGTATTGACCACCTCCCGGTCGAGCCTTTGCCTGCCGCGCCGGTCGGAATTGGCCTCGAAACGCGTTGCGACGTCCTTATGCGCGTTCACCGGATCTCTTCCTTCTTGAGCAGGCGCGCCACGGCGCTGCCGAACACGATCGCAAGCACCAACACGAAACCTTGGAATATGCCGGTGTAGAAGGACGAGACCCCACCCGAGAAAAGCACCTTCTGCAAAAGCATCAGCGTACCGGCGCCGAGGATCGAGCCAACGAGGCTGCCCCGGCCGCCGCTCAACGGCGTGCCGCCGAGCGCCACCGCGGCAAAGGTGAGCATCAGGAATGGCGTGCCGGCTGTCGGATTTCCTGTCGCTGTTTGGGCGCTCAGCATGAAGCCGGCGACGCCGTAGAGGATGCCGGCGCCGACAAAGGCCGTGATGCGTACCCCTGCCACGGGCACGCCGGAGAAGCGAGCCGACTGCTCGTCGGCGCCGATCGCATAGAGGCCGATACCGGTATTGGTCCGCCGGAAGGCAAGCCAAAGCGCGATGGCGGCAACCAGAAACAGCCCGGCGATCGGGATGATACCGAACAGGGTGTCGGTCAGCGTATAGGTGACGAAGTCGGCAACCATACCGCCAGGCGCGTCCAGGATAACCAGCGCAAGTCCCTGGCAGACGATCATCGTGCCGAGCGTCGCCGCGATGGTCTGCAATCCAAGCCTGGCCACGAGAATGCCGTTGATTGCGCCGACGCCACCACCGATCGCACAGCACATCAGGAGGCTGGCCAGCGCACCGCCCGGACCACCGAACGGATAGACCGCCATCAGCACATTGGTCAGCGAGACGACGCCTGCGACGGACAAGTCGAAGCCGCGGCTGATGACGACCAGCGTCTCGCCCGCTGCCGCGAGCGCCAATGGCGTCGAGTTGTTGACGAGATCGGTGAAGGTGTAGACCGAAAGCGCATCCGGTTGCCAGAACGCGTAGAGCGCATAAAGCAGGACATAGATCATCGCCACGATGCCGGTGCCGCTGATGACAGCCCTCCATAACGCGGAGCGGCGGGGCGCGGGATTTGCCTGGACCGCGGTCATGCGGCCACTCCATTCACCGCGCCCGCAGCGTGGCCGATCAGCGCGCCGACGATAGTCGGCTCATCGATGGCATCGCCCTGATACTCGGCGAAGACGCGGCCGCCATAGAGCACCATGCAGCGATGCGCGAGATGGACGAGTTCCGGCAGTTCGGACGAGTAAAAGAGCACCGAGCCGCCATCGGCAGCGAACTTCCGGATCGCCTCGTAGATCGACTGCTTGGTTCCGACATCGACTCCACGCGTCGGATCGAAAAGCAGTAGAGTGCGCGCACCCGTCATCATGACGCGCGCCAGAAGCGCCTTCTGCTGGTTGCCACCGGAAAGCTCATCGATCTTGAACTGCAGATAGCGCTCCTGCAGTTCGACCGCCTCAGCGGTTTTTTTCGCAATGCGACGCTCGCTGGCCGGCCAGACGACGCCACCCTGCGCGATACGCGAAATGATAGGCAACACCATGTTGCTGGCGGTGCTGAGGCCGGCGAAAATCCCTTCCGACTTGCGGTCCTCCGGCAGGTAGGCAAGGCCGTTGCCGAAATGGAGCGCGGCGCCCGGGCTGGCGATCTGGGCGGGCACGCCGTCGATCTCGATGCCGCCGCTTTTCGCCTTGGAGAGGCCGATCATCATCCTGAACAGGTCGCGTTGGCCCTGCCCCTCGAGCGCGGCGATGCCGACGATCTCACCTCGCCTGACATCAAACGACACGTCGCGCAAAATGCCGCCGGAGAGGCCCCGAACGCTGAGCGCGACGGGCGCGGTGTCGGCGACCAAAGGCTGCGAGGCGGTCGTCTCACGCGCGCTTCGGCCGACCATCATCTCGAAAATGTTCTCGTCCGAAGCGCCGGACAACTCGACGGTGCCGATGCTGCGGCCATTGCGCAGGATGGTGGCGCGCGAACACAGGGTGCGCACCTCGCCGAGGCGGTGGGAAATGTAGAGGATGGCGGTCTGCAGGTTCTTCTGCCGGCGCACGAGCTCAAACAGCCATTCGACGTCCGCCAGCGCGGCCGTCGGCTCATCGAGGATCAAGAGCTTCGAGGCATGGGTGAAGGCGCGCACGATCTCAAGCCGCTGACGATCCGAAAGCGAAAGCACGCCGACGGGCGTGTCAGGATCAAAGTGGGAGAGAGCGTAGTCGTTAAGAACCTTGCCAGCTGATGCCGTGGCGGTGCGGCGCGAGACGAGACCTAGCTTGCCCTTCGGCATTTTCGGCAGCACGAGATTCTCGGCGATGCTGAGATTCGGCAGCAGGCTGAGTTCCTGAAAGGCCGTCGCCACGCCCTGCGCCCGCGCATCGATGATGCCATGCGGCGCATAAGGCTTGCCGAAGATCGACATGGATCCGCCGTCAGGCGTCACGACGCCGCTGAGGATTTTCACGAGCGTCGATTTGCCGGCGCCGTTCTCGCCCAACAGCGCATGGACTTCCCCTGGCCGCAGATCAATGGAGACGGAATCGAGTGCGACTGTGGGTCCATAGGATTTTGCAATATTCGCGATGCGAACAGCCAGCCGGATCTCGTCGGTACCCATACCTCCTCCCAAAAGGTAAGTCCGCCGCAGCGGTGAGAACGTTCTCTGAGAACGTTCTCACTAATCCACAAGCACCGCCGGCTTGTCAATTGTGAATCGTTCATTCCTTGTCGAACGCACCAGGCTCCCGGCCTCCGGGCGGCACTTGGCCGTCTTTTGAGTGCTCAGAAGTGGCTGAGCCGGCGCCTTTTCTGGGCGGCTGGTCGGGGGGCGCCCGCCGGGATGGATTCTGCCCCTCGGACTGATGCGTTTTCTCATTCACCTCGCCTGAAGGGCGCGTCAGGCCTTGCCCGGACGCCGGCGGCTTGTTGCCTGCGGCGTCCTGGGAGAATGAATCGGCGGGATCGCCGTCGCTCCTGGCCGGATATTTGGTGGCACCAGTCTCGCGGCGATTTTCGCTTCCAGTCATGGCCGGTCCTCCTTTGGCACAGTCATAACCTGGTTTCGACCGGCAGGTTCCAGCGGCTAGGCCGGAAGCGCAGATTTGAATCCGCCGCCGCTCCTATGGCCGGAAACCAATTTGGCGGCGCTGCGTTGACCCCGCAGGATCAGATCCCCCAACAGCTTCGGAGAAAATTCATGCTCGACCGCAGCGGAAGCGCCGTCCTGACGACCGACAGTCTCTGACAACGGGCAGCAACATGGCTCGCATCGAGCGCGGACATTGTTTCTGCGGTGCCGTCACGGCGGTGATGGAAGGAGAGCCCTTCTGGATCTGCTTCGACCATGACGACGATTGCCGGCGGGCGATCGGCGGACCGATGACCATCTGGATCGGCTATCGTCCGCACCAGGTCAAGCTGACCGCCGGGAAGCCTAAGACCTTTTCGAAGACGAAGGGAGTCGTCCGCTCCTTCTGCGCCGATTGCGGTACCTCGATCTTCTATGCCGACGAAGGCCTGCGTGACGAACTCTATGTCTCGATCGGCTTCATGGACGCGCCGGAGCGGTTTCCGCCACAGGCACAGGCCTATTGGGATATGCGCCTGCCATTCATCGACATGGCCGACGGCTTGCCCCGCGTCGACGACTACACGAGGCGCCGCGATCCAGCCTTGGGCAATCCGCGTGACCGTTGATGACGCGCGCCACACTAGGCCCCGCAGGCTATTGCCCGATCAGGGTCAGGCCAAAGAGAATGGCCAGCCACAGGCCCACCGCCGCGACCGCGAGCCTGGGGAGGATGCCCTCGCCCGCCAGATGCATGAACAGCAGCGCGATCACCACTGTCTTGGCAGCCGCCGCGGCAAGGTTGATCGCGGAATTGAACCCACCGAGGTCGACAAACGAAGAGCCGACGGTAAGCGCCAGCAAGGCGAGCAGCGCGAGATAGGCGAATGTGAGCTTGGCGAGGTCGCTCATCGTCGTCAGGCCCGGTTGATCAGATAGAGGACCGGGAACAGGAACACCCAGACGATGTCGACGAAATGCCAGTAGAGTCCGATCGCCTGCACGCGGCGCGCCCGGCTCGCCTGCGCGGTCCTCGGCCAGAGCAACAGCATGCCGGCAATCACCGCGATGCCGCCTATCAGATGCAGCGCGTGCAGCGATGTCATGGCGAAATAGAGCGCGAAGAAGAATTCGGCATGGGCCGGATCTGGGCCTGCGAAGCGGAACGGCGCGCCGAGCACCGGCGCCAGGCCCTCGCTGAATTCCTTGCTGTATTCGACGGCCTTGATCACCAGAAAGATGCAGCCAAGCAGGCTCGTGGACATCAAGGCCCAGAAGGCGGGCCGCCAACGCCGGGCAGCCGTGAACATATGGGCAAGCGCCATCGCGAAGCTGCTGGTGATCAGAACCGCCGTATTCAGCGTGCCGAGCGGCAATGACAGATGTTGCGACGCCGCGGCGAATGCCGCGCCATAGCTCAATCGGGCGTAGAGGAACACCAGCACGATCGCGCCGAACAGCATCGCCTCGGAGCCGATGAAAATCCACATGCCGAACGCATCGGCCGCCTTCTCGCGGGCCCGTGTATCGAAGGCAATGCTTTCGGTCGGCCCGCTCATGAGGCTTCGTCCCTGTGCGGGCTGAACGTCTCGTGCCTCAGGCCTTTCATGGCATAGTCATAGGCCGGCCGCCTGACCACGGGCATGGTGTCGAAATTATGCGGGGGCGGCGGCGAAGCCGTCTGCCATTCAAGGCCGGTCGCGCCCCACGGGTTGGCCGGCGCCCGCGTCCCGCGAAACAGCGACCAGCCGAGATAGAGCAGCGGCATAAGATAGCCGACGGCCAGAACGACCGCGCCGGCCGAGGACAATACGTGCCAGAACTGAAACTCCGGCGGATAGGTGTGATAGCGCCGCGGCATGCCGAGAAAACCGAGCACGAATTGCGGGAAGAAAGTCAGGTTGAAGCCGAGGAAGGTCACGGTCGCGGCGATACGGCCCCAGGTTTCGGAATAGACGCGGCCGGTGATCTTCGGCCACCAGAAATGCAACCCCGCCATGTAGGCCGTCACCATGCCGCCGACCATGATGTAATGGAAATGCGCCACGACGAAATAGGTGTCATGAACGTGGACGTCGACGGCGAGAGCGGCCAGGAACAGGCCGGCCAGCCCCCCGAAAGTGAACAGCGCCAGGAAAAACAGCGCATAAAGCATGGGCGTCTCGAAAGTGATTTCGCCCTTGCGCAGCGTCAGCGTCCAGTTGAACACCTTTATCGCCGAGGGGATCGCGACGCAGAACGACAGGAACGAGAACACGATGCCGGCATAGGCCGACTGGCCTGATACGAACATATGGTGACCCCAGACCAGGAAGCCGAACACGGCAATCGCCATCGAAGACATCGCCACCGCCTTGTAGCCGAACAGCGGGCGCTTGCTGAAGCAGGGCAGCACTTCGGAAACCACGCCCATGCCGGGCAGGATCATGATGTAGACCGCGGGATGTGAGTAGAACCAGAACAGATGCTGGAACAGCAGCGGGTCGCCGCCCAGCGCGGGATTGAAGATGCCGATACCGAAGGCACGCTCCAGCACGATCAGGATCAGCGAGGCGGCCAGCACCGGCGTCGCCAGCACCATGACCAGCGCGGTCGCATACATCGTCCAGACGAAGATCGGCAGTCTGAACCAGGTCAGCCCCGGCGCGCGTAACGTGTGGACGGTGACGATGAAGTTGATGCCGGTCATGATCGTCGAGAAGCCGACGATGAAGACACCCAGCGCGGCCATCGAAACGAAGCCGTTGGCATAGAGCGTCGAGAGCGGCGTGTAGAAGGTCCAACCCGTGTCGACACCGCCGGCGAGCACCGCGGCCAGGGCAAAGGCGCTGCCGAAGATGAACACGTACCAGCTGGCGAGATTGAGCCGCGGAAAAGCGAGATCGCGCGCGCCGATCATCAGCGGCAGCAGGAAATTGCCGAGCGTCGCGGGGATCGACGGCACCAGGAAGAACCACACCATGATGATGCCATGCAGGGAAAACAGCCTGTTATAGACATCGTCCGACACCAGATCGCCCGCAGGCGACGCGAGTTCGATCCGGATCATCACGGCAAAGGCACCGCCAAGAAAAAAGAACGCCGTCAGCGACATCAGGTAGAGCCAGGCGACGCGCTTGTGGTCGGTGGTCAAGAGCCAGGCGGCAGGTCCGGCCTCCCCATGCAGATAGCTCGAAGGCGCCAAGGCTTGCCTGCTCATTGGGTCGCCCCGCTTTCCCTGGTTGCTCGCGGCGACAGGGATTTGAGATATGCCAGCAGCATCTGTAGCTCCTGCTCGTCGACAAGGCCGTCAAAGCTCGGCATCACGGGTTCATACCCGGCGGCGATCTCCTTCTTCGGATTGAGGATGGAATCGCGCAAATAGCGGTCGTCGGCAATGACGGTCTGTTGATTGTCCAAGGCCACCGGCCGTCCGAAGACCCCAGCCAGATCCGGCGCCCTCACCTTGCTGGAATTGCCATGGCAGCCGGAGCAGCCGAGCGCGCGGAAGAGTTTTTCGCCGTCGGCCGCAAGCGTTTCACCCTGGCCCTGGTTGCCCAGCCACGCCGCATATTCTTGCGGCGGCATCACGGTCACCCAGCCGCCCATCTCCGAATGCTGGGTGCCGCAATATTGCGCGCAGAACAAATGATACCGCCCGGGCTCGCTGGCGATGAACCAGACATGCGTGGTGCGCCCCGGCACCGCGTCCTGCTTGACCCGGAAGGCAGGTACGAAGAATGAGTGGATCACGTCCTGCGATGCCAGCGACACGATCACCGCCTTGCCGACCGGCACATGCAGTTCGTTGATTTCACGCTGGCCGCCAGGATGACGGAACTCCCACATCCATTGCTTGCCAAGGCCGGCGATCTCGAGTGCGTCAAGGGGCGGGTGTTCGCGGCGCAGGAACAGCACGGCTCCCCATCCGAAGATGGTGAAAGCGATCAGCAGGCTGGCGACTGTCCAGGTCACCTCGAGCGGCGTGCTGCGCGCACGCTCCCCCGTTCGCTCCACCTTGGAGCCGGCGCGATATTTGATGGCGTAGAAAACGACCAGGCTGGTCAGGAAGACGCCCAGCGCGACGGTGAAGGCAAGCAGCACGTAGAACAGGGCGTCGACACTGCCGGCAATCGAGGAGGCCTGCGGCGGCGTAAAAGGGATGCCGAACGTCAAATCGGCCTCCTTCGCGACAGAACGAGGATGGTGGCGCCAAGGCCAAGCAGCGTCGCCATGCCAGTCACCTTCACGACTGCCCAGACCGCTGGCGTGTACTGGCCCTTTGATGCATCGAAGCCGGCACACAGCAGAAAGACGTGATCGGCGATGGAGCCAAGCCGCCCGGCCGACGCCTCGACCAGGGCAAGCCTGAGATCTCGCGGCTCGAAACTCAGCGCCGGAAGTACTTGCGCGATGCGGCCTTGCGGCGTCAGCGCGATGACCGCGATCGGGTGGACATATTGCGAGATCCGGTCGCGCCGGTCGAATGTGATGCCGGCCTCCACGGCAAGGGCGGCGCCAGCGCCATCCTCGCTGGTCAAGAAGCGCCACGCGGACAACCCTGCCTGACCGGCGGACCGCCCGACTTCGGCTTGGATGGACGCCGCATCCGCGACGGTCTCGGAAGCATCTATCGAGACGAAGAGAGCGTGGTAGGTCGCGGGATCGAGGCCGGTCTTGTTCAGATCCGAGGCAACCGCCTGCTGGGTCACGCCGCAGAGGTTGGGGCATTTGTCGTAACCGAAGATGAGCAGCGCCGGCCGCCCGCCGAGAATGCCGGAAAGCGTCTGCCGTCCGCCCGAAGCCTCGCGGAAGACTGTGTCGAGGCTGAGCTGCGCGCCGATCTGCGGTTCGAAAACCGGCCGCGCGCGCACGCTGGCGGTCATTGCAGCCAGGAGCACGAGCGGCAGGACCAAACGCCTCATGGCCTCGCCCCCATGGCCGGTGCGGCCTGGCCCTGCTGCGGCGCCCTGGCGTTTGGCTGCGCCGCGTCCGCTCGGGCGCGGCAAATGCCGGCCTGCGGCGCGCGCGGAACCTGGCCTTCGAGCAAGGCGCAGTCCTCACCGGCCGCAGCGGGCGTTACCGCCTCCGGCAGTCCCTGCGCGGCGATCAGCTTCATGGCGTCGTCGATCGGAATGCGCGCGATGCCACCATTGCGGTCGACCCATGCAAGCATGCCGAGTTCACGATCTTCCTGCTGACGGAACACGGCAAGATCGGCCCCGGGGAAATCCTGCAAGGCGGGACCTGCGGCGCTGCCGTTCATCTGCGTGCCCGCAAGTGGCCAGAACGGGGCCGTATCGAAAATCAGTCTCAGCCCAAGCGCGGCGAGCGCCAGGAAGACAAGCAGGCCGAGGCCAATGAGCACGAGCGCCCTCGGCCAGACATCGCGTGTTTCGGGATGACGCACGACCTTAGCCACGGGCCAGCCTCCCGCGCCAGACGACGATGCGATCAGGCCTGGTCCAGATATAGATGAAGCACCCGAACCAGATGCCGCCCGCGCCGACCATTGCCGCGAGGTCCGGCCACGACACTCCTGCACCGAGGGCGGACAAAGCCGGCCGGACGCGCCAGGCGACATCGGCGAAATGTCCGGCCAGCAGGAACGCGCCGAGCCCTATCAGGCCAACGCGGCTGCGCTTGACGGAGCGGTTCAGGAAACCGGCGAAGGGCAAGGCAAATTGCAGCGCGATCAGCAGCCAAAGCAGATACTGCCAGCCATTTCGACCACGGATGACATACCAATGGATTTCGTCGGGCAGGTCGCCGCCCCAGACGACCAGCCACTGCATGAATGCCAGATAGGCCCAGATGAGCATGAAGCCGAACATCATGTTGGCGAGGTCTTCGCCGAGCGCCACGTCCTCCTCGACACCCGGCGCCGACTCGATCGCACGGCCGGCCGAGAGCGCCGCCAGCGCCAGCCCGCACACGCCGACGACCTCGGCCGCCGCTTCGAGCATCGCATAGATGGTGGAGGAAAAATCCGGCTCTATCGACATCATCCAATCGATGGCAAACACCGTCACGGCAAAGCCGTGCGCGACGAGCCCGATGGCGTAGCCGCCGCCGGTCCTGCTTGCGGCCGAACCGGGCGCCGTCCAGCCAAGTACAAGCCAGGCCAGCGCCAGCCAGACGACAGCATAGACGATGAAACGAACGACGAAGAATGGCACGTTGAGATAGGTCATTTTCTGGCGCAACGCTTCCGTCAGCGCGGCCGGGCCGGCTCCTGCCCAGGGAAAGACCAGATCGAGCCGCGCAAGCACCGGCAGCATCAACAGCAGCGCGACAGGCAAGGTCGCGACGGCGGCCCGCAGCGGCGGCCGCAACGCGTCGCCCCAGCGCCCGCCGGTCAGGCCGTGCACCATGAGCAGGGTCATTGCGCCAAGCGGCAATCCGAGCAGGAACACCGCCATCGTCAGCCAGCCGGCCAGTGTCGCGCGCGGGGCGACGAACAGCCCGGCCGCGCACAGAGAGAGCCCTGCGGCGGCTGCGAGCAGCAGGACGAAGTGGTCGTCGGGCCGGGGGACGCGCTTCATCGTGCCGTCTCGGCATCGAGTTTCGCGCGAAGGGATTCGGGCAGCGTGCCGGCCGCAGCATGTCGCGAATATTGCAGCGCCCGGATATAGGCCACGATCGCCCAGCGGTCCCGCGGCTCGACACGCGCGGCATAGGGATACATCGCACCGTAACCGTCGGTGATGACGTCGTAGAAATGCCGGTCCGGCGCCTTGCGCAGCGCATCTTGATGGTAGGTCGGAGGCGGCGGGAAACCACGCCTGACCACCATCCCGTGCCCGTCGCCGGTGCGGCCATGGCAGGGAGAGCAGAATATATCGAAGCGTTGCTGCCCACGCTGAAGCAGCGCCATGGTGATCGGGTACGGGAATTTGTCCGGCGTCGCCGCCAGGTCGGCGTCGCGCGTCACCGTGCCTTCGACCGGTGTCCTTGCCGACATGCCGTCGGCGAACTCTCTGCTGGTTTCGAGCGGATCGTAGCGAGGCTGGTCGGCCATGTCCTGCTTGCAGGCGCCGAGGAGCAGGCAAACCGGCAAAAGCAGCCGCGGGTTCATATCGCCACCTCTTCGACCGTCTCGGCGCCAAGCCGTGTCAGTTGCCCCTTGGTGACGCCCTTGCGGTATTTCGGGTCGGTGGCCTCGATCAGCAGGTAGAACTTGCCGCCGCTCGCGTAGGTGAAGCTCTCGGCGTTGAAGACGGGGTGATAATATTGCGGCAGCCGGTTCTCGGCCAGCATGCCGAAGAAGCCGGCAAACACGCTGGCCAGGATCGCGGCTTCGAAGGCGATGACCGTGAACGGCGGCCAGGAATGCAGCGGCCGGCCGCCGACATTGACCGGATAGTCGATCTCGACGGAATAAAGGATCAATGCATAGACCAGCACGCCGCCGGCGACGCCACCCGCCAGCATGACCCATGGCAGCCGTGTCTTTCGCATGCCCAATATGTCTGTCAGGCCGTGCACCTCGAACGGCGAGAACGCATCCATATGCCGGTACCCCTTGTCGCGCATCGCTTGCGCCGCCCTGGTCAGCGCATCCGGATCGGCGAAAGCCGCGATGACGCCATGGACGCTCATGCCGCGCCGCCTTTCTGCTCGGCCAGTTCCTCGACCTCGAAGATGGTTATCGCCGGCAGGATGCGGATAAACAGGAAGACCAGCGCGAAGAAGGTGCCGATCGATCCGAACAGGATGCCGAAATCGAGCCAGGTCAGCGACTGCTCGCCCCAGGACGACGGCAGGTAGTCGCGGCTCGGGCCGGTCACCACGATGATGTAGCGCTCCAGCCACATGCCGATGTTGATGACCAGAGCGATCGAAAACAGCAGCGGCATATTGGATCGCACACGGCGAAACCAAAGCAGTTGCAGCACTGCGCAATTGCAGAAGAGCATGGTCCAGAACAGCGGCGCATAAGGGCCGACGGCGCGCTGGACCATCATCGCGCGCTCGTAAGGCTCACCCGAATACCAGGAGAAGAACGCTTCCGATGTATAGCCGTAAATGACGACCATGCCGGCCGCGATCATCAGTTTGGCGGCGTTGTCCATGTGGCGCGGCGTGATCAGGTCTTCCACAGCGAATGCCCAGCGCAAAGGAATGGCGATGGTCAGCACCATGGCGAAGCCGGAGAGGAGCGCGCCGGCGACGAAATAGGGCGGAAAGATCGTCGAATGGAAGCCCGGCGCTATGGCGAAGGTGAAATCGAGGGCGACGATCGAATGCACCGATACGACCAGCGGTGTCGCAAGCGCCGCCATCAGGAAATAGACCGTCCGATAGCGCGCCCAATGATAGGCCGAGCCGCGCCAGCCAAGCGCGAGGACGCCGTAGAAAAGTTGCCCGCCACGCGACTTCGCCCGGTCGCGCAGCACGCCGAGATCAGGCAGCAATCCCGTGTACCAGAACAGCAGCGAGACGGTGGCGTAGGTGGAAATCGCGGCGAAGTCCCAGACCAGCGGGCTGCGCCATTGTGGCCAATGCATGTGGGTGTTGGGCAGGGGCAGGAGCCAATAGAAGAACCACGGCCGGCCAAGATGCAGGATAGGGTAGAGGCCGGCCATCGCCACGGCAAACAGCGTCATCGCCTCGGCGAAGCGGTTGATCGAGGCGCGCCAGGGCTGGCGCAGCAGCAGCAGCACCGCCGAGATCAGCGTACCGGCATGGCCAATGCCGATCCACCACACAAAACTCGAGATCATCGTGCCCCAGACCACGGGAATGTTGACCCCATAGGCGCCAACGCCGACCGAGACCAGGTAGGTGATGGAATAGAGGAACAGTAATACGAAGGCGAAGCAGACGAAGAACGCCGACCAGAAGAACCGCGGCAACTTCCCTTGCAGGACCACCGCGCTGATACGGCCGCTGATCTCTGGAAAATCGTGACGCCCGCGCAGCACAGGTGTCACGCCTTTGCTCGTCCTGCGGGCGGCCACGTCAGCCATCGCCGCCCTCCGAGCCGGATGTCGCGGCGAGCCTGTCGTTAGGGTTGCTGACCTTGCCCAGATAGGTGGTGCGCGGCCTTGTGTTCAGTTCTTCGAGCAGCGCGTAATTGTGTGGCGAGGCCTTTTCCTGGACGACCTGCGAATCCTTCCTGTTGAGATCGCCGAAGGTGATGGCTTTTGTCGGGCACGCCTGCTGGCAGGCGGTGACGATCTCACCGTCCTCGATCTCCCGGTTCTCGATCTGGGCGCGGATCCGTTTTTGCGAAATGCGCTGTACGCAGTAGCTGCATTTTTCCATGACGCCGCGCGAACGCACGGTGACATCGGGATTGTGGACGGCCTGCTCCGGTCCCGCGCTGTCATTGTCGAACTCCTGGTACTCCAGGAAATTGAACCGCCGCACCTTGTAGGGACAGTTCTGCGAACAGTAGCGCGTGCCGATGCAGCGGTTGTACACCTGCGCGTTCAGACCGTCATGCGTATGGATGGTCGCATTGACCGGACAGACGACCTCGCAGGGGGCCTTCTCGCAATGCATGCACGGCACTGGCTGGAAGAACATGTCCGGATCGTCGATCCCGCCCGCATAGTAGCGGTCGACGCGCAGCCAGTGCATTTCGTGTCCGAGTGCCGCCTCGTCCGGCCCCACCGTTGCGATGTTGTTCTCGGCCTGACAGGCCGACACGCATGCCATGCAGCCGATGCAGGCCGACAGGTCTATCGACATGCCCCAGGCTTCCTGGTCGTAGCTCCAGTCGGGGTAGAGCGATTCCACGGGCGCTGGGGGCGCGTGGTCGCGCACGAAATGGGGATTTGCCCTGAACGCATCGAGCGAAGCATGGCGGATGATCGCCCTGCCCTCCATCGCTTGATGATGTTGGGTCGTGACTACACGCGCCGAACCGCCGCGCGGGCTCAGGACGACATCGTCGGCAAACCATGGCGCATCGCTGGTCCGGATCGCGAAGGCATCGTAGCCGCCCGCGAGTGCCGCCACCGAGCCGGCCTTGCGTCCAAAACCGAGCGACAGCGTCACTGTGTCGTCAGGCTGTCCCGGCGTGATCCAGACGGGTGCGTCCAGCGTCCTGCCGTCCCGCGCCAGGTTGACCACCTGCCCGTTTTCGAGCCTCAGGCGCTGCGCGGTGGCTGGCGAGACCAGCGCCGCATTGCCCCAGACGAGCTTGCTTAACGGCCGGGGCAATTCCTGAAGCCAGGATGAATTGGCGTGGCGGCCGTCGCGAAGCCAGGGATCGGCGACGAAGCGAACCTCCAACCCCTTGGTGGCGGCATTGGGTGCCGAGCCATCGCTATCCGGCGGTGCCGAAACGGCAGCGGGACCAGCAGCAGTGTTCGGCACGATGCCCTCGCGCAGCGCCTTGCGCCAGGCCACCTCGTCCATGGCGGCCCACGTCCGGCGCACCGGTGCCTGCGCATTGGGGCCGAATTCACCGCCCAGCGCGGCAAGCAACTGATGCAGGCTCTTGCCACCGAACAGAGGCTCTATGAGCGGCTGCACGATCGAGACCGTACCGTCATAGGCCCGGATATCGCTCCAGCTCTCCAACTCGTGCGCGGCTGGGATATGCCAGCGAGCCAGAAACGCCGTCTCATCGCGGTAGAGTCCCCAGTGGACAAGAAGCTTCAGGCTCGAAAGAGCCTTCCGCGCATCGATGTCCGATGGCGCCGTGTGCAAGGGATTGGCGCCGAGCACGACGGTCTTGTCGATCGAACCATCCGTGATGGCCCGGCAGAGCGTGGCAAGATCGCCATCCACCGGCATGGCATCAGGCGGCTCGATCAATTGCAGCGTGTTGCCAAGGGCACCAAGCCTGGCATTCATCGCTAGGGCCAAGGCATGCACGATCGGTGCCTGGTGCGCTCCGGCCACCACAAGCGCATTGCGGCCGGCACTGTGCAGATCATCGGCAAGCGCCTTTATCCACTCCGGATCGAGCGGCGACAAGCCGGCCGCGGCATTGTCGCCATCGAGGGCGGCCTTGATCGCCGCCGCAACGCTTGCGACGGCGCTTGGCCTGATAGCTCGGCGATGGTCGGCGGCAGCACCCGTGATGGTGGGAGTCGTCTCGACGACATAGAGGCGACTCATCGTGTCCGTCGATTTGCGCACCCGCCGCCGCTGCGCGAAATCACGAGCATAGGCCAGGCGCCCCGGACCATCGCCCAGGAAATCGGCATCCAGGCTGACGATCACATCGGCGCGGTCGAAACGGTAGATCGCCGTCAACGGCCTGCCGAACAATGTACCCGTTGCCTGTTCACCGGAATTGGCCGCAAGCGGGTCGTGGCGGAAGACGCGAAGTCTGGGATAGCGCACCCTCAGCGCCGCGATCTGCGCCTTCGTCGTCGGCGATGTCGTCGCCTCGAGCAGCAATGCCAGCCCTTGCCCGCCTGAAGCGAGGAATCCACCAGCCAGTTCGGCGATATCTTTCAGGAACTCATCGTAACTTGCGGGCTCGCCCAGCTTGAGCGGCGTGCGAGATCGCTCGGGATCGAACAGCGACAACACCGCCGCCTGCATGACGGCATCGGTGGCGCCGCGCGATGCCGGATGATCCGGGTTGCCCTCGACCTTTGTCGGCCGGCCCTCATGGCTCTCGATCACGGCTCCGATGCCGTAGCCGTCGCTGGAGAGGGCTGTCGCGTAGTAGAGCGGCCGGCCGGGAATGATGTTCTCCGGCTGGCGGACATAAGGCACGATGCTCTCGGCCTCGCTGCAGGCGGCCAGTCCGGCCAGCGACAGCGATGCACCCATCAGTTTCAGGACGGTGCGCCGGTCGAAGCCAGGCTGAAGGCGATCGGCCATCGCGGGGAATTCCGCCTCCACAAAGCGCTGGAACTCCGCCGTGTCAGCCAGTTCGCCCATGCTTCGCCATGGCTCGCGCCCCGCCGCGGCGAGCCGCAATGCCGCAAGATCGAAAGCCGGATTTCGGTCAACGGTGGCAGACATAGCAATCCGTCATGGTCTCGGGATGAATGTCGAGCACGCCGATCAGGGAACGCCGGATCTGCTCGATGTCGTCAGGCGGCTTCCAGTGCATCAGGAAAACGTCCCGCGGCGGGCGAAGGTTGGGACCTGGGTCCCGGTGGCAGCCAAGGCACCATTCCATCGACAATGAATGCGCCCGTCGCGTCAGCGGCATGTCGTCGACCGCGCCATGGCAGGTCTCGCAGGCGACGCCCTTCGCGATATGGATGGAGTGGTTGAAGTAAACGAAATCCGGCACCGAATTGACCCGCTGCCATTGCAGCGGCTGTCCCGAAGCGAGACTTGCGCGCACCGGCGCCAACATCTCGGCATTGGTGAAGAGCTGCGAATGACAGGTCATGCACACTTCTGTCGCCGGCAGCCCCGCCGAGGCTGATGTCTCGACCCCGTTGTGGCAATAACGACAGTCCAGTCCGATATCGCCGACATGATGCTTGTGGCTGAACGGAACGGCCTGGGCCACCGGTTGCCCCACGCCGGTAACGAACCCTGAACGCAAAAACGCCGTGCCGCCGACGGCCGCCAGAAGCGCGAAACAGCAAACACCCCACAGAAAGAAGCGGGCAATCCCATTGGCGTTGCTGGAAAAGACCTGCGGCATCCTCGCCGATTTTTCGCTTGGAACAAGCTTTTGGATCGAGCGCCTAACGGCGGCAAAGCGACAAAGGTTCCGTCGGCGCGGAATGCTCACAAAATGGTGAGTTAGGAGCACCCTCGAAAACCGCGGCCGATCGCAACCATGCGGGACGGCCAGCGTTCGAAACAATCATGAGCCTGTCGTAATGGAAATGCTGTCATGACCTCTGCCAATCCGAATCTCGCCGACAGGCGTCGCTCCGGCGTCGCCTTCTGGTGGACCATGTTCGTGGGTGTGCTGCTGGCAATACTTGGTTTGCTGATCGGCGCAGGCGGCGCCTGGCTCGTCGCGCTGGGCGGCTCCTGGTACTATTTGCCCACCGGAGTGGCTCTCCTGGCGTCGGGTGTTTTGCTTTTGAGCGGCAATGCCGCCGGAGTCTGGCTCTACGTCCTGACCTGGATCGCGACGCTCGCCTGGGCTTATTGGGAAGTCGGCATGGACGGCTGGGGGTTGATGCCCCGGGTGCTCGCGCCGACGGTCATCCTGATCTTCGTTCTTTTGACCTTGCCTGCCTTTCGCGCCGGGCACGCGAAACGGGTTCGCGACCGCGGCTGCGCGACCGCATCCGCTGCCCTTTTCATTGTCGGCTGCGCGATCGGGCTTCAGCATTTCACGCCCTCGGCACAATCCCAGGAGGCATCCCCGGTTGCCCCGGTCACGCCACCCGCCGCAGGAAGCGCATCTGGTCAGTCTCCGGTCAGCCCTCAGCCCGATGTCGCGATACACCAGGCTGGACCGAATTGGCCCGTCTATGGCGGCTCGGAACTTGCCACCCGCTATTCGCCTCTCAAACAGATCACCGCCGACAACGTCGCGAAGCTGACCAAAGTTTGGGATTTCCACACGGGCGATATGCCAAGCAAGGCGGCGACCGACAAATACTCCCCGGAAAACACCCCCCTCGAAGTGGACGGGCACCTGTTTGCATGTTCGGCCAAGGGCATCGTCATCTCGGCCAACGCGGCAACCGGCAAGGAGGAGTGGCGCTATGATCCGAAGATATCCGACGCCGCCATACCATACGGCGCCAGTTGCCGGGGCATCGCCTACTACGCCGTTCCAGGCGCAAGCGCCGATCGACCATGCGCAACACGCATCTTGTGGGGCACGCTCGATGCAAGGCTGATTGCCATCGACGCCAGGACCGGGAAGGCATGTGGCGATTTCGGCCAGCAGGGCGTCGTCGATCTCACCCAGGGGCTCGGAAAAACCGTGCCCGGCTGGTATTCGGTGACGGCGCCTCCGACCGTCGTGCGCGGCATTGCCGTGCTTGGCGCCCAGGTGCAGGACGGCCAGGCCGAGGATGCGCCGTCAGGCGTCGTGCGCGGCTATGACGTGATGTCGGGGAGACTGGTCTGGGCTTGGGACATGGGCCATCCGGACCGCACGGGCGCACCGCCCCAGGGCGATACCTACACGCGCGGCACGCCGAACATGTGGACCGTGGCCGCCGCCGATCCGCAGCTCGGCTATGTCTTCCTGCCGCTCGGCAACGCCGCCGTCGACTATTACGGCGTCGATCGCAAGGACTTCGAAAACCAATACAATTCCTCAATCGTCGCCATCGATGTCACGACGGGCAAGCCGGTCTGGCATTTTCAGACCGTTCATCATGACCTTTGGGACTATGACCTCGGTTCGCAGCCGACGCTCGTCGATTTTCCGTCAGTTAATGGAAAGGTTCCCGCAATTATCGTGCCCAGCAAGCAGGGCCAGATCTACGTGCTCGACCGCAAGACCGGAAAATCGCTGTTCCCGGTCGAAGAACGGCCGGTGCCGTCGGGCGGCGTCGAACCAGAGAAATTGTCCAGGACGCAGCCTTATTCCGGCTATGCCCATCTCGACCAGCCTGTGCTGACCGAGAAGGATATGTGGGGCATGAGTCCGCTCGACCAGCTCTACTGCCGCATCCAGTTCCGGCAGGCTTCCTACCAGGGCGAATATACGCCCCCCACGGTGGACAAGCCTTTCATCGAATATCCCGGCTACAATGGCGGCTCCGACTGGGGAAGCGTTGCCGTCGACACCGACGCCGGCATCCTGGTCGCCAATTACAACGACATGCCCAACTATGATCAGTTGATACCGCGCCAAAAGGCGGACCAGATAGGCTTCAGGTCGATCGAACAGGGCGGCGCTTCGAAAAGGGCCAAGGACATGGGTGACCCGCAGATGGGTTCGCCGTACGCCATTGCCGTCAACGCGGGCTGGCGCCTCTCGACGGGGCTGCTTTGTTCCGAGCCGCCTTACGGCCATATCCGTGCCATCGAGTTGAAGACAGGCAAGACGCTCTGGGACAAGCCGCTCGGCGAGGCGGTCGAGAATGGCCCTTGGCGCATCCCGTCCATGCTGCCGCTGGATATCGGCACGCCAAACAATGGCGGGCCGCTCGTGACCGCCGGCGGCCTGATCTTCATCGCGGCGGCGACGGACGACAAGCTGCGCGCCATCGACATCAAGACCGGCAAGGTGGTCTGGCAGACGGATCTGCCCGCTGGCGGCCAGACCACCCCGATGACCTATGAGGTCGGCGGCCGGCAATATGTCGTCATCGCGCCCGGCGGTCATCATTTCATGGAGACGAAGGTCGGCGACGACGTGATCGCCTATGCGTTGCCGGCCGACTGATGGCGCTCCCGGCGTGGCCCGGACTGGCTTGCGCTTGTCGGCTGGCAAAGCGTGACCCCGGCCGTCAGCCCCGTGATTTCTGGGGAACCTTGCCGGGATGAGCAGGTTTAGCTGCCTGAGACACTCCAAATTCGTCGGAAGGAGCAGCTCATGAGCAACGATCCCGACAAGGAGGGGCCTGTTTTTCCGCAGAGGATGCGCGGCAAGGCGAGATTATCCTGCGAACGCGAACGCGCCGTATCGTCTTCATTGCGGGACTTGTCGGCATCGTGCTGGTGATGATGCTGCTGCACTTCGCCTAGCGCGGCCGGCCACAAACGCTCAATCTGAAACAGGAACTTTTTCGGACGCGGGTCCGTTGATTTACGTCCTTCCAGCACGCGGCCTTTGCCGCACCAACCCTACCGCGGACCGCTAACGTGGACACGAACTCTCCAGACGTCGCACCGGTCGACGAAAGACCTCAAACAAAACGTCGCCCCGATGCACGACCGAAGCGCGCCTCGTCGCGCCCACAACCGAAACAGGACCTCGATGCTTCCGCCGGGAACAAAGAGGGCCTGTTCGGCTCGCTCAGGCGGCACCCCTACGTCACCGCCGCGGTCATCCTTGTTCTGCTGCTGGCATCGGCCGCAGCGATAATCTGGTGGCTCCAGGCGCGACAGTATGAATGGACCGACGATGCCTTCATCGACGCCCGTACCGTAACCATAGGTGCCGAAATCGCCGGCCGCATCACCGATGTGGCGGTGACCGACAATCAGAGCGTAAAGGCCGGCGACGTCCTGCTGCGCATCGACGACAGGGATTATCAGGCATCCCTCAAGCAGGTTCAGGCGCAGGTGGCGCAGGCCGACGCCGAAACCGCCGACATCGCAGCCCAGATCGAAGCGCAGCAGGCCAAGGTGGACCAAGCCCAGAAGCAGGTGTCGCAAGGCCGGGCAGCGCTTGATTTCGCGAAAGCCGAAAATCAGCGCAACAGCGAATTGCTTGCCAAGGGAACCGGAACGCTGCAGCAGGCGCAACAGGCTGCCTCGACGCTTCGCCAGGCCCAGGCGACGCTCGACAGCTCGCAGGCGAACGTCGTGGCGGCCCAGAGACAAGTCGCCGTCCTCGAGGCCCAGCGCAAAAGCGTGGCGGCAAAACTCGACCAGGCCCATGCCAGCGAAGAGCAGGCCCGCACCGCGCTTTCCCGCACCTCGATCACCGCTCCGGTGGCCGGACGGGCGACGAACATATCCGCCGCCGTGGGCGCATATGCCCAACCGGGGCAAGTGCTGATGATGTTCGTGCCCGAGAACGTGTGGGTGAAGGCCAACTTCAAGGAAACACAACTCGACCTTATGCGGCCTGGCCAGCCCGTCGAGATCGATATCGACGCCTACCCGGAGCAGACCTTCAGGGGCCACGTCGACAGCATCCAGGCCGGCAGCGGAACCGCTTTCAGCCTGCTGCCCGCAGAGAACGCGACCGGCAATTTCGTCAAGGTGGTGCAGCGCGTGCCCGTGAAGATCGTCTTCGACAAGAAGACCGGCCTGCTGCTCGGGCCCGGCATGTCCGTCGTGCCGACGGTCAAGGTGCGATGACCGGCCAGGCGACCGCGCAAGCGGGCGAAAGCCGGTCCGCCGCGGGCGGGCGCAATCCCTGGCTTATCGCCATCGTCGTCTCCATCGCCACCTTCATGCTGGCGCTCGATACGTCCATTGCCAATGTGGCGCTGCGCAACATAGCCGGCAGCCTCGCGGCCGGAATGGACGAAAGCACCTGGATCATCACCACCTATCTGGTCGCCAATTCCGTCATCATCCCGATCAGCGGCTGGCTCGCCGGCGTGATCGGCCGCAAACGCTACTACATGATCTGCGTCGCTACCTTCACGCTCGCGTCGCTGCTCTGCGGCCTCGCGCCGAACCTGGAAATGCTGATCCTGTTTCGCATCCTTCAGGGACTGGGCGGCGGTGGGATGGCACCCAGCGAGCAGTCGATCCTCGCCGATACTTTCCCGCCCGAAAAACGCTCGCAGGCCTTCGCGCTCTACGGCATCGCCGTCATCGTTGCACCGACGGTCGGGCCGACCATCGGCGGCTGGCTGACCGACCATTTCTCCTGGCACTGGATCTTCTTCATCAACGTGCCCTTCGGCATCATGTCGTTGGCCCTTGTGCAATGGCTGCTGGTCGAACCAGACGTGCTGGAGCGCGAGCGCCAGGAGAGGCTGAAGGATGGCCTCAAGATCGACTGGGTCGGCTTCATCTTCGTCGTGCTGGCGCTCGGATCCCTTGAGATCTTCCTTGACGAGGGCCAGCGCAACGACTGGTTTGCCTCGGGCTTCATCACGACGTTCGCCGTGATCTCGGCCGTCTCGTTCCTTTTCCTGATCCCCTGGGAGTTTCGCCATCGCGATCCGATCGTCGACATGCGGCTGGTTTTCACCCGCCAGTTCGGCACATCCTTCCTGGTGATGATGGCGGTCGGCGCGGTGCTGTTCAGCACAACGCAGATATTGCCGCAGCTCCAGCAGACCACCTTCGACTACACCGCGACGCTTTCGGGGCTTTCGATGATGCCCGGCGGCATCGCCATGCTGATGCTGATGCCGATTTCCGGCTTCGCCTCCGGCTTCGTGCAGCCGAAATACCTGATCATGATCGGCATGTCGGCGGTTGCCGTGGGATTGTGGCACCTGACCTCGCTGTCGCCGAATGCCGGTTTCAGCTATTTCACCTATGCCCGCATTTTCATCACGGTAGGGCTTCCCTTCCTGTTCATCCCCATTTCGACGGCCGCCTATGTCGGCCTGCCGCCGCAAAAGACCAACCAGGCCTCGGCGCTGATCAATGTCGCCCGCAATATCGGCGGCAGCGTCGGCGTATCGCTCTCCAACACCGTCGTGGCGCAGAACGCACAACTGCATCAGACCCATCTGATCGGCAACACGGCGCAGTCCTCGCCTGTCTATCAGCAGATGCTTCGGCGCATGACCGACTATTTCGTCGCTCAGGGCTCGCCCGCGGTCGAGGCGAAAGTCCAGGCGGTCGGCTGGATTGGCCAGACGATAGGCCGGCAGGCGACGCTTCTGGCTTACGTGGACTTGTTTCGCTACTCCGCGATCGCGACCGCCCTGCTCGTGCCGCTCGCACTTTTGCTGCGCTCTCCCAAGTCGAGTTCCTCCGCGAAATAGCTTCTACCGAGGCAGGCGCTCCCTCGAGCAAGGCAGTTTCATGGAACCGGGCGGCGCTTGTCTGGTTACGTCCCATGACACGGAAAAAAGGAGACAGACCGATGGCCAAGGAAAAGATCCGGCCACAAGACGAAGATCGCGAAGCCGTGCATCTGGCCGAAACGACCGACGTCTCGCCCAAGCAGGCGAAAGATCTTATCCGCAAGCACGACAACGACAGGAAAGAGGTGAAAAAGGAAGCCAAGAACTTCAAGGCTGAGGGGTAGGCGTTCGGGCGGATACTGCCGGTCGCTTCGACGCCGCGCGCCTGCCGCAATATGGAACCGGGACGCGAACGGTTCGTTCGAATAAGTGGGCCGGCCTGAAAATTCACCGCCAAGGTTTCTGCACCTTGGCCACAGGACAACGGCAATGAAATCGAAACTGGTTTCGAAAGTCGCGGGACAGAGGACCTTCGTGGTGGTGCTCGAGCCTGGCGAAGAGGCGATTGGGGTGCTCACTGCCTTTGCCAGCGAAGAACAGATCGACGGCGCATCGCTGACCGCGCTCGGCGCGTTCGAGCGAGCAGCGGTCGGTTGGTTCGATTTCGAGGCAAAGGACTATCGCAAGATACCGGTCAACGAGCAGTGCGAGGTTCTCAGCGCGATCGGCGACATTGCCCTGGGCGATGACGGCAAGCCCAGCCTCCACCTGCATGCCGTGCTCGGACTGAGCGACGGAGCGACGCGGGGCGGACATCTGCTGGGCGGCGTCGTGCGACCGACCCTGGAGGTCACACTGGTCGAGTCCCCCGCTCATCTGCGCCGCACGAAACACGCCGATCTCGGCATCGCCTTGATCGACCTGAGCGCCTGACCTGGACATTGCTTCGAGATCAGGTCCAGTTGGAAAGAACCGTCTCCATCTCGACCGTTTCGACCTGCTGCGCGAACCGCTGATGATAGACGGTCATCAGCGCGTCGTGTGTTGCATCCGAAGAGCTGCACAGGGCATCCGTCACCAGAACCACGCGGTAGCCGATATCGATCGCGCCAAGCACTGTCGCCAGAACGCAGACGTCGGTCTCGCCGCCGGTGATGACGAGAGTGTCGATCCGGCGGGATGAAAGCAGCGTGTGCAGATGCCCTTCGGGCCACGGTGAGTAGATGTGCTTGTCGACAACGATCGCCGGCGGGCAGCATGCCGCCAGCGGCGGCAGGAGTTCGATCATCTCCTCGCCGATCCTGTCGATGGTCATCGATGCCCAGCGTTCATAGTACCGCTTCCAGGTGCCGGTGCCCTGCCCCGGGCGTCGCGCCGGAAGGAAGCGAGTGAAGATCGTTTGTGAAGGATATCTTTCGGCAAGGCTGACGATCCGGGGAAGGACACGGGTGATCCAGGGTGTCGCCCACTCCGACGGCTCGGCGAACAGCCGCTGCATGTCGACACACAGATGGGCACAATGATCGCCCAGAGGTCCATATGCCAGACCCGGAGCCGACATCAGCAGCGACCCGCTTTGTCGTCTTCGGCGTCGAGCCGGCACAAGGCGGCCAGGGACGGATACCTGAACGCACATGCCAGCCGCATAGGGGTTCCGTTCAAGTCGACATCCTTGCGCTAGTCCCCAGTTTCTCGAGTGCCGACCAAACGCGAGGCAGCGAAACTCGTTCCCCTCGGGCTCTCGGAAACCACATCATCGGTGGAACGTTGACCAGCATCGAGGTTCGAGAGATCGGCCAATGGTCGCGCAGCAAGAAATGAGAGAACGAACCGGGGGATGCCTGTGCGGCAACGTCCGCTATCGCACCATCTCCAGGCCGCGCACTCACTATTGCCACTGCGACATGTGCCGACGCTCGACCGGCAGTGCGTTCGCAGTCCTGGCGTGGGTACCATCAGCCAGCTTGGAATGGCTTTCCAACAAGCCTTTCTGCCGCAGGTCATCACCCATCGCACAAAGAAGCTTCTGCCGCGACTGCGGATCGCCCGTCGCGTTGGCCTACGATGCATCGCCGGATGAGATCGCCCTGCATGTGGGAACCTTCGACGATCCCGCCGATCTCGAGCCACGCTACAATTACGGATCCGCGCAACGGCTCGGATGGACATGCTGCGGTGTGGACCTGCCGCACCACGACGCCGAAGAGCGGTGGTAGAAGCCGTGGCCGCTGCTTTTCCGCTGCCTTTGGATACCCGCCCCATGGAGGCCAAGGCGGCCGACGCACTGCCGGGCGACGACGGTCTCTGGCAGTATGAGCCGAAGTGGGACGGATTCCGCTGCCTGGCCTTCAAAGGCACCGCAAGCGTCGATCTCAGGGCCAAGTCCGGCAAGCCGCTCGGCCGGTATTTTCCGGAAATAACGACACTGTTGCGCGATCTCGATACCCAGTCTTTCGTTCTTGACGGCGAGATAGTCATCGAAGTGAATGGCGATCCTTCCTTCGAGGCCTTGCAGATGCGGCTTCACCCTGCCGAAAGCAGGATTCGCATGCTGAGCGCGCAAACCCCGGCCCGTCTCGTCCTGTTCGATATTCTCGCCGATCCGGACGGGGGGATCATGCTCGACAAGAGCTTGACGGAACGACGGGCCGCGATTGAGCGCTTCGTCATGAGGTCGGGCGTTTCCTCGTTGCGGTTGTCGCCGCGCACCACCGACGTGACCACCGCCAGGCGCTGGCTGGGCGAGGCCGGCCACGGCTCCACCGATGGAGTTGTCGCCAAACTGCTGATGGACCCTTATCGGCCGGGCGAGCGCACCATGATCAAGGTGAAGCGGCTGCGCACCGCGGACTGTGTCGTCGGCGGGTTCCGCTACCTGACGGGCAGCAGCCAGGTCGGATCCCTGCTGCTCGGTCTCTATGACGACCACGGCAAACTCGACCATGTCGGGTTTACGTCGACGATCGGCAAGGACGACAGGGCAGAAATTACCGCGAAGCTCGAGAACCTGAGAGGCGGACCCGGCTTTACCGGCAAGGCTCCCGGCGGGCCGAGCCGCTGGAGCACCGAACGCAGCGGGGAGTGGGAGCCCGTGCGGCCGGAGTTGGTGGTCGAAGTCCGTTTCGATCACGTCACCGGCAATCGGTTTCGCCATGGAACGAAACTGCTGCGATGGCGGCCGGACAAGGCGCCCCGGCAATGCGGGTTCGAACAGATTGAATGAAGGGAGGCTGGCAATGAGCATGCTCTACCGCGCGGCCAAGATTGCCGAGGACGCGCATCGATCGCAGACCGACAAGACCGGGCAACCCTATATCGAACACTGCAGGCGCGTGGTCGACACGGTCGAAACCCTTGACCAGAAGATCGTGGCTTATCTGCATGACGTCCTCGAAAAAGGGGAAGGCTGGACAAGGACAAGGCTGAAATCGGCGGGGTTTGGTCCCTCGATTGTCGCTGCGGTCGATGCGCTGACGAAGAGGCCTGGCGAGAATGAAATCGCTTTCGTGCGCCGGGCTGCGTCAAATCCCCTGGCGCGGCCGGTCAAGCGTGCGGATCTGGCCGACAACCTGTGGCAAGCGCGGCGGGCCGGGATTCCCCTCGCGAAATTTGAAGAGGGCCTGCGCATTCTCGACGAAGACCGCGCAGCGTGAAGGCGACCTGGGCCCGGTGTCATCGCACGACAACCCAATGGAATCGGTTCCCTTGGATAAATCCTGCCGCTGTCCTGCTATTCCACTATGTGAGGCGTGTGGCGCTCGTCTTCAGCGGGATCGGCGTCTATGCGAGCCTTGCCGGGATCGAAGGCGGCGTGGCGAGCAAGCACCCGGACAGGCGCCTCGGGCTCTTCATACGCCCACATGAAATCATCCGCCGATCCGCCAACGGCATGCACGCGCCAATAGCTCGCAGTGCCTTTTGGCGATATCGAGGTGGTATCGGTTTTCTCGAGCAGGTCGAAATAGATGTCCTGGAACGGGATGTAGAACACAGGATCCCTCCCCGTTTCCTGGACCTGCAGCGCATGTTCGGTGGAGGCGATGATGGCGTCGGAGAATCTGACAGTCACCGTTCCATGGAAAGGCTGAATATGGAGATTGTTTCCCGACGGTGATCGGGGCTCGGCTGAAGGGTTCATTTGAGTGTCTCTGAGATTTCCAATTGGTAAAGTTCAAGGGCCGGTCTCAAAGGCAAAACGAGGTAATGCGGGATTGGTTGCGCGAATGCGGCGGCTACCCCGCGATGCTGCATCCCAGGCCCAAGGCGGAACACCAACCGATCCCACTGAGAGGAACAACGGGCCGGGTCGGCGGTTATCCGTTAGCCTTTCCGATTCCACGATCCATCAGGATAGCCGAGTTCTGGCGGCGGAAAGCGACGCAACTGGCGACAAAGGGGCCACATGAGGCACCCGTTCATATCGGAGACATGAGATGGAACCGCGCAAGAAGCAACGATCCGAACAACGGGACGAAACTGAAGCCCCGGCAATCCAGCAGGCGGACTGGGATGCAATCAAGGGCGGCAGGGTTCTTCCAGACAAGGTGTCCGACAATGTCGACGCCGTCGTCGACGTCGAGAAGGAAGGCGACCTGCCGGAGGAGGACGATGACAACGCCTACCAGAACAGCGACGAGGCATTGCCCGATGACGAAGAGGAAGGTGCCATATCGCGCGATCTGGCCAGGCGAGCCGGGCCTTTTGACGAGCCCTGACCCCAAGGGCGCCGACACTGATCTTGCTGGCGCCCGGCAACCATCGAGTGGCCGAGGGTGTCAGGGCAACGGGCACTCCGTGCGTCACGAAAATCTCTTCACTTTCCGACGCCGGGATACTGCCTTTCCTTCAGCACGCTGGCCAGATGGGCCGCATTCGAAGCCGTCATTTCGATCATCTCGACCACGGCTTCCGGCGTTCCGGGCAGGTCGACATAGTTGACGTCGCCCATAGCCTGCCCAACCCAATACACGCCGCCATTGGCAGGAATCGTGAAGCCGACGTCGTTTAGCGCCTGAAAGCACGCCGCGTGACAGGCGTGAGCGCCGTCTTCATTGCCGACGATCGCCACGATCGCGACCTTGCCGGCGGCCGGCATCCGGCCTTGTTTGTCGGTCTCCGATAGAAACGCATCCATGCGCTCCAGGATGCGCTTGGCGACACTCGACGGCTGGCCGAGCCAGATGGGCAGGCCTAGCACGAAGATGTCGGCGTCGAGGATCTTCCTGCGGAGCTGCGGCCAACCGTCTCCCTCGCCCATGTCCGACAGCACGCCGGGTTTGACGTCATGGTCGAGGGCGCGAACAATCTCGCCGCGGACCCCATGCGGCACCATTGCCGCCAGCAGATCCGCCAGCAGGCGGTCCGTGGACGATTTCTCGGCGTCGTCGGAGGCCTTCAAGGTGCAATTGAGCGCAAAGGCGGTGAGCGGCATGGAAAGATCTCCCGAGTGCGTTCTGTGCCAAACGCACCGGGACGTCGTGGGTTGCCTGAACCCGACAAGAAGCTTCACCTTCCACCTAGGGAACCATCGAACGCTCCGCGGTGTTGGAGAACGAGCCCATTGCGTGAGTCGTCCCCGCTATGACCATGCCGCTTCATCCAACCTTGACCGACCTAGCCCTGCGCCTGGCTCTTGCTTTTGTTGCCGGCGTGATCATCGGAATGAACAGGGAAGCCCGCGGCCACACCGCCGGGCTCAGAACAACCATCCTGGTCGGCCTGGCGGCCGCGATCGCGATGATGCAGGCCAATATCCTGCTCGAGGTGGGTGGCAAGGATGCGGATTCGTTCAGTGTGATGGACGTGCTCCGTTTTCCGCTGGGCGTGCTGACGGGTGTCGGTTTCATTGGCGGCGGAGCCATTCTCCGCCGCGGCGATTTCGTGACGGGTGTCACCACGGCCGCCACCTTGTGGGTCATGACCGCAATCGGCCTCGCCTTCGGCGGCGGGCAACTGGCACTTGGCACAGCGGGGACGGTTTTGACGTTGATAACGCTTCAGGTGCTGAAGCAGGTCGATCTGTGGGTCCCACGAACCCATCATGCGATCCTGGCGATCTCGTCGGCGAACGGCGTTCCGCCTGACCTCGACGCGCTGGTTCAACCGCTGGGCTATCGCTGGCGCTTTCTCGGAATGCAGCACGACATCGAGCGCGGCCGGTTCGTATTCTCCTTCGAGCTGAGCTGGAAACAGCCCGACGCGGCCAAACCCTCCGTCGAGATACTGGCGCGGATCAGTCCGCGCTACGACATCGAACGGTTTGACGCGATCAGCGATAAAGGTCCCCGACCATAGGCAGGGCAGCGATGCGTCCTCGTCCCTGCCTCGGATTCGACCGGAGCCGGAACAAATCCGGACTTCGCGCTTTGAACACGCAACACTGTTCGAGGCGATGGCTTGCTGTCCCTGTCGCGCTTCATCCCGATCGACCCTCCTCGAACAAGGAAGGAAGATATCATGAACAAGGCAATCATCATCCTGGCGGCACTCACTCTGGCTTTGCCTGCCCATGCTCAGTCCCAAAACGCACCCCTTCCCCCGGACGCACCGGCACCGGAAGCCGTGCCAGGTCAGACCGGCCCCGACCAGGGCATCACCGGACAGACATTCACCAACATAGCCATCGTCGCATTGGCGGACTTGCCACCCGACCTCAAGGCTAAGGTCGAGACCGTGGTTGCCCAGACCAGCCAGGAAGACCTTCACGTCCTGCAGCGTTCGGTCAGCGCATCGCCGGAAGCTTCCTCGGTCCTGGCCGCGAATGGACTTGATGCCTCCGAAGTGGTGGCGGCCAACATTGACGGCGACGGCACGCTGACGCTGATCATCCAGACCACGACCTGACGGCGTGGGGCAGAACCCGGTGCTTCGGCGGATGTCCCATTCCCGGTGCCAGGCGGCAACGGTCGAAGGAGGGCGTCATGGCTGACGCGACGGTCCGCAATTTCACGATAAACTTCGGGCCGCAGCACCCTGCGGCGCATGGCGTCCTGCGGCTGGTGCTTGAACTCGACGGCGAAGTCGTCGAACGCGTCGATCCGCATATCGGGCTGCTGCATCGAGGCACGGAGAAGTTGATCGAGTACAAGAACTACCTACAGGCCCTGCCCTATTTCGACAGGCTTGACTATGTGGCGCCGATGAATCAGGAGCACGCCTTCTGCCTGGCGGCGGAGAAGCTGCTCGGGATCTCGGCTCCACAGCGCGGCCAGCTCATTCGCGTGCTGTATTGCGAGATCGGCCGGCTGCTGTCCCATCTGCTCAATGTCACCACGCAGGCGATGGATATCGGCGCCCTCACGCCGCCGCTCTGGGGTTTCGCCGAACGCGAGAAACTGATGGTGTTTTATGAACGGGCATCGGGCGCCCGCATGCATGCCAACTATTTCAGGATCGGCGGCGTACATCAGGATCTTCCCCCGGACCTGTTGGACGATATGTGGGATTTCTGCGATCCGTTCCTCAAGGTCTGCGACAATCTCGAAGAACTGCTCACCGAAAACCGCATCTTCAAGCAGCGCAATGTCGACGTCGGCGTCATCGGTCTCGACGATGCCTGGGCTTGGGGATTTTCGGGCGTAATGGTGCGTGGGTCGGGCGCGGCATGGGATTTGCGCAAGGCGCAGCCTTACGAATGCTACCCGCAGATGGATTTCGATATTCCCATCGGCAAGAACGGCGACTGCTATGACCGCTACCTCGTACGAATGGAGGAGATGCGCCAGTCGGTCCGGATCATGAGGCAATGTCTTGACAAGCTACGGTCGCCGCAAGGCCAAGGACCGGTCGCAATTCCCAACCGGAAGATCACGCCGCCACGCCGCGCGGAGATGAAACGCTCCATGGAAGCGACCATTCACCATTTCAAGCTTTACACGGAAGGCCATCACGTGCCCGAGGGCGAGGTCTATGCCGCCGTCGAGGCGCCGAAAGGCGAGTTCGGCGTCTATCTGGTTTCGGATGGGGGCAATGTTCCTTACCGGTGCAAGATTCGCGCGCCGTCCTTCGCACATCTGCAGGCGATGGACTATCTGTCCCGGGGGCACATGATCGCCGACGTCTCGGCGATCATCGGCTCCCTCGACATCGTCTTTGGAGAGATCGATCGCTGAACCGCCGTCGCCGCCCGCGGGACGCGGGCAGCGCTCTCGCAATGTCATCGATGGTCAGTGTGCCGTCTGCGAATGCGCGCCGCCTGCCTGTGAGATGCCGTTCAGCGCTTCGCCGGCTCGTGCTGCCTCGCCGTTTTTCGTGAGATCGCCAAGCGAGATGATGCCAATCAGCCGTTTTTCACGGCTGATCACCGGCAGCCGTCTAACCTGAAGGTCCCCCATCTGCTGGAGCACGTCTTCGATCTCCTCGTCGTCGTAACAGTACCTGATCTCGGCACTCATCACTTCGCGTATCCGCGTATCCGGGCCCCTACCCTGGGCGACGCCACGGACGGCGATGTCGCGATCAGTGATCATTCCGACCAGCCGGTCGTCCTCGCCTACGGGCAGAGCGCCGGCATCGAGGCTGGCCATGGCGGCGGCGGCCTCCCGCAGGGTCTGGTCCGGACTGGCGACCTGAACGCCTTGCGTCATGCAGTTGCCAACTTTCATGATGTTCTCCTTTGGTTGAAGCGCCCCTTGCCGTTGCTGCGATGGAAACACGATGGGGGGACAATGGCGCCGGCCCAAGACGTTCCATTGCCACGGGATCGGGATCTCATGCGTCGCACGTTCAGACGACGCGGCTCCCGGCATGCATCGGCGATTCTTCGTTCTCGTCGGGATTGGGCAGAGGCGTCTCGTCCGGGAGTTGTTCCGGATCAGGCTCCTCGATCGGTTCGGGCTTCCAGGTCGGCGCCGGCATCGGCACGTCGCGATTGGGATCTGGTTTTCCTGGGTTTGGCATCGGGATCACCTCCCTTCATTCGGGACGCAACTCCTGGCCGGCGTCATTTGTTCCATCGCCAATTCGCGGTCGCCTCCGGCCTTGCCGCCACGGATCGAGACGGCGCGCTGCCGATCGGATCCGCCGGTCGACTTCAGCCCCGTCTTTCGGAACCGGACGGTTTTCCAATCCGTTGTCTCGGCATCGATCGAGGAGAAAGACGATGGCTGGTGACGAGAGAATTTCCGGCAGCAACTTGCCCCAAGTCGCGGTCGACAGTGAACAGGTCCGGCAACTGGTGGCGACAGCCGATCTGCCGTCCAATCAGGCACGCGAGCTCGTGCGCCGTCACGGCAACGATCCGCACAAGCTCGAAGAACTGGCAAAATCGATCAAAGCGGTAAGCTGACCGTCGGGACGGCGTCCCGACTCCGTCAGATTTCAAGCAAGGCATAGGGTCGGCCGGTCGGTTTGGAAACGTGCATGGCGAC
Source organism: Mesorhizobium sp. B2-5-11 (assembly GCF_006440835.1). NCBI lineage: Bacteria > Pseudomonadati > Pseudomonadota > Alphaproteobacteria > Hyphomicrobiales > Phyllobacteriaceae > Mesorhizobium > Mesorhizobium sp. B2-5-11. The sequence goes on along the minus strand of NZ_VFUK01000005.1, from coordinate 230,791 downwards.
GTTGTAGACCCTCGCCCCGCCGGGCGTGCGGCCCTCATAGCTTCCCCGATGCGCATGGCCGTGCACGACAGCACTGACCTGGAACCGGTCGATCGTTTCCGCCAGCCGCGACGAGCCCAGAAACGGAAATATCTCCAGGGGTTCGCCGGCGATGGTCTCGACGATCGGAGCGTAGTGCAAAATGACAAGCGTGCGTTTTGCGCGAACCTGGCGCATCGCGTTCTCAAGCCGCATGGCCTCGCTGACGCTCTCGGCGACCATCGACTTGATGGCCGGCTCGCCGAAGGAGCCGAGCATGCGTGAACCGAACCCCCCGACGAACCCTTTCACGCCGACAAAACCGACCTCCTCTATTTCGGTCGTCTGCCCGTCGAGGAGATGGACGCCCGCTTGACGCAGGATTTCCGCGACGTCCTCGACCGCACCGGATTCATAATCGTGGTTGCCGAGCACGCCGACCACCGGGATAGAGCAGGCGCGCAGGTCTTCGGCGAGGATCTCGGCTTCGCGGGGCTTGCCCAGATTGGTCAGATCGCCTGGAAGAACGAGGATATCGGCCTCGCGCGACATTTCGCCGAAGAGATCGCGATACGATGTCTGGGCGTCCTCCTTCACATGCAGGTCGCCAACGGCCGCCACCTTGATCGTGGCGGTGCCCTCCATCGCCGGAGCGTCTTCGGTCCGTTCAGCCATCACGAAATTCTCCTGTACCGCCGACGCCGGCGAAGCCCCATTCCTTGACGTCGATTTCGTAATCGGTCTGCGAAAGCAGGCGCCCGCGGCAGATCTTCATTCTGGGGGAAGGCAATTGGCGCTGCTTGGCAAGGCGGTCGAGCAGTTCGTCAAGCAGCCATGTGGGGATGCGGTCGCGCTCGCTCGGATAGATCCATCTGAAACTGAGAATCTGCATCAGCAGCACTTCCCAGTGGACTTCCAGGTAGGAGAGCAGCCTGTGCCAGTCGATCTGGTCCTGCGCCTTGAGGATCGTATGGGCGATGTCCGCCCCGTCATGACGCCCTCGGTCCTGGATGAAGCATTTGGACCATATGAGCTCGGTCGGGCCGACGATCCTCACCCGGCTTCCCAGCAGTTCGGTTTGGCGGGCATGCTCCATCCACTGGTCGCTCACGGGCATCGTTCCATTCGCCGAGGCGAATATGATGTCGAAGAAATGCGTGCCCTTGAAGACCTTCCCAAGCCACCGGTCGTCCTCGATCTCGACCGCGTAGCCGAGCTGCTTGAAATGGGCCAGGATGCGCGAGAAGTCGCCTGCCTTGCAGAAGATATCGAGATCCTTGGTCTGACGGATGACGCCGGTGTAGGCGCTTACCGCATAGGTTCCGGCGACAAGGAAAGGAATGTCGGTGGCGGCGAGTTCGCGAATGGCTTCGGTATAGAACACCTCCGCCTCGGCGTTCTTGAGCGTCGGGGCGGCCTTTGCGTCGATCGCGGGAAGGGATGCCGGAACAGTTCCCGGCAACGGATCGTTGATCATGGCACGCATGGCTCCCACACTTCGGCAACCGATTGATCGCCCGCGTTGTTAACAGCGGGAACCCTGCCTGGTTCCGCCATGGTCGCGTCGCGGCCTGGGGGAAATCGGGCGCGACGGGCAAAATTGCCCGCGGAGTCCTGGGTTTCAATATGATTGCATGGGCCGTTTCCCTGCATGGAACCATCGCCATTGGGCATCGTTAGCCCGAACAGCCGAAGCTGCCTTCGGGCGATCGGGGTGTCTGGTTTCAAGCGCAGACGATATCCAGGATGTATGTTCTTGCCCTAGCGACAGACTATGACGGCACGCTCGCCGAAGACGGGGTCGTCTCCGATGCGACCTATGCTGCGCTCAAACGGCTGAAGCAGACGGGCCGCAAGCTGATCATGGTGACCGGCCGCGAGCTTGCCGATCTCGAGCGGGTCTTTCCGGCACTCGACATCTTCGACGGGGTGGTCGCCGAAAACGGCGCGTTGATCTATACGCCCGCTTCGAAGAAGGAACGGCTTTTGGCGCCGGCGCCTCCGGCTGAATTCGTCGACCGGCTGAAGCGTCGCGGGGTCGCGCCCCTGTCGGTCGGACGCTGCGTCGTGGCCACTTGGGAACCACAGGAAGCCGCCGTGCTGTCGGAGATCAAGGAGCTTGGACTTGAGCTCGAGATCATCTTCAACAAGGGCGCGGTGATGGTGCTGCCAAGCGGGGTCAACAAGGCCACCGGTCTTGCCTGCGCACTCGAGGAATTGGGGTTTTCCGCCCACAACGTCGTCGGCGTCGGCGATGCCGAGAACGACCATGCATTCCTGCGCGCCGTCGGCTTCGGCGTCGCCGTGGCCAACGCATTGCCGACCGTTAAGGAGACGGCGGATTTCGTCACAGCCAGCCCTCGAGGTGCCGGCGTGGTGGAACTGATCGAACAGCTCATATCGCGCGATGCCGGCTTCGTGGAGACGGCTCGCCAACACGTGGAAGTGGGAACCGACATAGCGGGCGCGCAGGTGCACCTTTCACCGCATAGCGGCGGGGTGCTGCTGGCCGGCACGTCCGGGATCGGCAAATCCACGCTTGCCACCGCGTTGACCGAGCGCTTTGTCGAGAAGGGGTTTCAGTTTTGCGTTCTCGACCCCGAAGGCGACTATCAGGAACTCGAGAATGTGGTGGTGGTTGGCGACGCCAAGACCCCGCCGATCTCGCGTGAGGTCTTCGATCTTCTGTCCAAGCCAACCAACAATGTCGCTGTCAACATGCTGGGGCTGAAGACCGCCGAACGGCCCGGCAATTTTGCCAAGCTGCTGCCGGACATGGCCAGCATTCGAGCGCGCACCGGCCGACCGCATTGGCTGATCATCGATGAGGCGCATCATCTTTTGCCTCAGGCCCGGGACGGCGCGTCTTTCGCGCTGCCCAAGAGCCTCCCCGCGACCATCCTGATCACCGTGCACCCCGATCTGGTTTCGCGCGACGTCCTGGCTGGCGTCGAAACCGTTCTGGCGCTTGGACCGGAAGCCGACAAGATCGTCGCAAGCTTCTGTGCCGCCACCGGCATAGACGTTCCCGACGGCGCCGTGCCGCCGCCAAAGGACGAAGTCCTGTTTTGGAACCGATCATCGGGCGAGCCGATCAGGACGGTCAAGGTCGAACGGCCCCGCCAGGTTCGCAAGCGGCACATGCGCAAATATTCCGAGGGCGACCTTGGCGACAACAGCTTCTATTTCCGGGGGCCGGACGGAGCGCTTAACCTGAAAGCGCAGAACCTGATGATGTTCCTTCACATCGCAGAAGGCATCGACGATCGCACCTGGGAACATCACCTGCGCGCCGGCGACTATTCGAAATGGTTCCGCAGCAAGATCAAGGACAAGAACCTCGCCGACGAGGTGGCGGACATAGAAACGGATACCGGCACGGACATGCAGGAGAGCCGCGCGGCCATCGCCGAGGCCATTGGCCGCCGTTACACTGCTCCCGCGGACTGACCTTGAGCCGGGGTAGACACAAGCCCATCCCGATTCCTCGGGATGGGCCTCTCTCATGTCATGATACGGAGCGAGCGTCAGCGCGCCTGGCTGAAATGCCTAGCGGTTTTTGTGGCTCTGTTGGCCCGCTTTTACATGTTGTTCGTGCGAGCCGCCCCGCATGTTGGAGCCGTCGCCCTGTTGCCGCTCATTGTTGCCTGCGGCCTGTTGCTGCTGGCGGTTCTTGTTTTCCGTGTTCTTGTGGCTCTGCTGGCCCGCCTTCACATGTTGCTCGTGGCTACCACCTTGATTGGGCATGGTAATTCTCCTTTCAATCCAACTTCGAGACGACGGTCGTCTCCCCCGGAGAATGCAGATTTCGGCGCCGACGTTCCCTCACGTAATATTTCGTGACATCCTGCCAAAGGGACGAAGGCGGACCGAGCTTGATGCCGACCGGCGGGAGAGCGACATGCCTGAAGCAGCGATCATCACCCCGAGGGTGTGACGCGCCACACTGTGTTTCCGACATCGTCCGCGATCAGCAGCGCTCCGGTTTTGTCGATGGCAACGCCGACCGGCCGACCACGCGCCTCCTCCTGGTCGTTGAGGAAACCTGTGACGACGTCTTGAGCCATGCCACTCGGACGGCCACCGCTGAATGGCACGAAGACGACTTTGTAGCCATTCAGCCCGGGACGGTCCCAGCTGCCGTGCTCGCCGACAAAGGCGCCGCCTCGATATGTCTGCGGCAGGCTGGTTCCGGTGTAGAAGGCCATGCCCAACGGTGCCACATGCGAGCTCAGCGCATAGTCGGGAACGATCGCCTTGGCGACCAGATCGGGGCGCTGCGGCATTACCCGGGGATCGACATGCTGGCCGTAATAGCTGTACGGCCAGCCGTAGAAGCCGCCATCCTTCACCGATGTCATGTAGTCCGGCACCAGATTTGGCCCAAGTTCATCGCGCTCGTTGACGACGGTCCAGAGTGCTCCGGTCTGCGGCTCGAAGCTCAAGCCGTTCGGATTGCGCAATCCGCTGGCAAAAATGCGCGATCGTCCGGTGGCCCTGTCCACCTGCCAGATCGCGGCACGATCCTTTTCCGCGCCGATGCCATTTTCGGTGATGTTGCTGTTCGAACCGACGCCGACATAGAGCAACGAACCGTCCGGGCTGGCGACGAGGCTTTTGGTCCAATGATGATCGATCGGACCGCCCGGCAATTCCGTCAACCTGACACCCGGCGCGGTGATCTTGGTGTCGCCTGGTTTGTAGGGGTAGCGCATGATCGCGTCGGTGTTGGCAACATAGAGGTCGTTTCCCACCAGGGCGACGCCGAAGGGCGAATTCAGGTGATCGAGGAACACATCCCGGACGTCAGGCACGCTGTCGCCATTGCTGTCACGCAGCAAGGTGATGCGGTTGCTCGGTCCCGTATCGCCGCCCGAGGTGACAAGCGATTCGATCAGGCCCATCACGATATCCTTCGGCCGTTTGGCTGGCGGTTCCGGCGGGGCCTTCGATTCGACGACCAGCACATCGCCGTTCGGCAGGATGTAGAGCGAGCGCGGATGCTGAAGCCCGGTCGCCAGCGCATGGATCTGCAGGCCCTGCGCTACCGTCGGCGTTTCGTCCTTCTTCCAACCGACGACGGATGCAAGATGCATCGGCGGGAACAGATATTGCTTTATCTCCGGCAAATTCGGGTTGGGGCCGATCTGAGTGCTTGGGTCGGCGGCGTCGTCGCTGCAGCCGGCAGTGCCGAGCGTGGCAAAGCAAAGGAACGCAAGCCCTGTACCATAAGCGCGTCGCTTGCCGGATCGATCAAACGGTTTCATCGGCCACTCCCACGTGGTGGCGGTAGACAAGGGCCCAGCCCAGCCAGCCGGTAAATATCAGGATGAGTACCACCAGTGCCGACAGGATCAGGCCTGTCGGCAGGACCGAGGTCCAGGCATCACGGGTATGTATGAGCATGTTGAAGAAGGAGAGTATGACCGCCAGCGCATTGCCCAGCATGTGCAGCCACGCCGTTTTATGTGCGCGCACCCGGCGATCGCCCAGGAAGTCGGTGAAGCCGGCAATGGCGGCCAGCACGCCGACGATCACCCCGACCGTCAGCAGCCAGGCGGAGAAATTCGCCCACATCATCTCCGCCGTCCGCCAGTAGTTCAGGTCCGTCAGCAATGCGCCGACGAAGCAGGCGATGGGAATGGGCACGAGCATCGGATGGATGGGATGGCCGGCGATGCTGGCCGTGGAAGCCGGATTCTCCCTTGCCATGAGGAAGTCCTTCCATATCAACTCTTGGTTGGCCCATAAACAATCCCCAAGGCCGGAGGTTCCTGCCTGATGGTCCCGGCGGGTCGCCGCGGACCGAGTTCAGCGGTCAGATCGGCACGGTCGCCAGCACCTGGCGGGCGATGATCAATTCTTCGTTAGTGGCGATTGCGTAAACATCGACCGCGCTGCCCTCGCCGGTGATCCGCCCTTTTCCCGACCGGTTTGCATTCGCGTCGAGCAACACGTCCAGCCATCGCAGGCGCTCGCAAACCGCTTCACGGATCTGCCAGGAATGCTCTCCGATCCCTCCCGTGAACACCAGCGCCTCGATACCCTGGAGCGTGGCTCCCATCGCCGCGATCTCGCGGGCGATCCGAAACGTGAAGAGATCGATCGCCTCCGCCGCACGAGGATCCTTGCTGCCAAGCAAGGTCCGCACATCTGCCGACACTCCCGAAACGCCGAGCAGGCCGGACTTGTGATAGAGCAAGGTCTCCAACTCTTTCACGGACATGCCGCGCGCCTGCTGAAGGTAGAGAAGCACGCCGGGGTCGATGGCGCCCGGCCGCGTGGCCATCATCAACCCGTCAAGCGCGGTGAACCCCATGGTGGTGTCGAGACTTCTGCCTTCGCGCATGGCGCACAGGCTGCATCCGCTGCCGAGATGCGCGACCACGCAACGCTTGCCCCGGAGTCCGGGCGAAAGCGCCTGCAGCTGGCCTGCGACGAATTCGTAGGAAAGGCCGTGGAAGCCGTAACGGCGGATCCCGCTTTCCTCGAACTCGCGCGGCAGCGCATAGCGGTTGACGGGCGGCTCCAGCGTGCGGTGAAAGGCGGTGTCGAAGCAACCGATCTGGGGTAGGCCGGGCAGCAGTTTGGAGATCGCACGAACCGGCGCCAGGCCGGCCGGCTGGTGGAGCGGTGCCATCGGCGTCAGCGCGTCGAGCGCCTCGACGATCTCGCCGGTCAGCAGGACCGGAGTCGAAAACCGCTTGCCACCATGGACGATGCGATGGCCGACCGCGCTCAGCGGAGCCTGCGCAAGATACGGATCGAGGACATCGAACAAGTCCCGCAGGAGAACCTCTACGGGCGGGCTTGCGGGCTTGACGGCGCGTTTGAAGATGGATTTGCCCGACGCGTCCTTGGCGACGAGGCTTGGCTCGTCATCCAGGTCTTCGAACGCACCGCTCACCGTGAGCACCGGTCCCTCCTGTGATCCGGCTTCGAACAGACCGAACTTCAGGCTGGACGAGCCTGCATTGAGGGCGAGTATTGCGCTGGTCACGAGCGGCACTCCCCGGCGGGCACAGCCTTAACCATCCGCCGCGCCCGCTTTGTCGCGCCAGGCCCAGTTCCGGATCTCGGGCATGTCCTCGCCATGTTCGCGAACATAGCGCGTGTGCTCGTTCAGGCCGTCGGCAAATCGGGCCCTCGCATCGGCTGCCCTGGCGCTCAGCCCCGGCACCCGGTCGATCGCCTCGATGGCTAGGTGAAAACGGTCCAGTTCGTTGAGCACCGCCATGTCGAAGGGCGTGGTCGTCGTGCCCTCTTCTTTGTAGCCGCGAACGTGGAAGTTGTCGTGATTGGCCCGTTTGTAGGTCAGCCGGTGAATGAGATAGGGATAGCCGTGGTAGGCGAAGACCACCGGTCTGCCGGTCGTGAACAGCCTGTCGAATTCCGCGTCCGCCAGGCCGTGGGGGTGCTGCTCCTTGGGTTGCAGCGCCATCAGGTCCATTACGTTGACGACGCGTATGGCGAGATCCGGTATCGCCTGGCGAAGAAGGTCGACAGCCGCGAGCGTCTCCAGCGTCGGCACGTCTCCCGCGCAGGCCATCACCACGTCGGGATCCTCCCCTCCACGCTCGGTTCCCGCCCAATCCCAGATCCCGATGCCGGCCTCGCAATGACGTATGGCGTCGTCCATCGGCAGCCACTGGGAAGCCGGCTGCTTGCCGGCAACGATCACGTTGACCCGATTGTAGGTTCGCAGGCAGTGATCCGTGACCCAGAGCAGCGTATTGGCATCCGGCGGGAAGTAGATGCGCACGATGTCCGCCTTCTTGTTGGCGACGAGATCGACGAAGCCGGGATCCTGGTGGCTGAAACCATTGTGGTCCTGCCTCCACACATGGGAGGTCAACAGATAGTTGAGCGACGCGATCGGCCGCCGCCAGACAAGTTCACGCGAGACCTTCAGCCATTTGGCGTGCTGGTTGAACATGGAATCGACTATGTGGATGAACGCCTCGTAGCATGAGAAGAGGCCGTGCCGGCCGGTCAGCAGGTATCCTTCCAGCCAGCCTTGGCAAAGATGTTCGCTCAGCACCTCCATGACGCGGCCGTCGCGCCCCAGATGCTCGTCATAAGGCTCGATCTTTTCCATCCAGACGCGCTCGGTCGCGTCGAACACGGCGTCCAGCCTGTTTGACGATGTCTCGTCCGGTCCCATGAGCCTGAAATTGCGGGCATCGGCATTCAGCCGTATGACCTCCTCGATGAACGCTCCCATGAGCTTCGTCGCCTCGGCCCTTGCGCCGCCGGGTTTCGGGACCGCGACCCGGAAGTGGCGGAAATCCGGCAATCGCAACTCCTGCTTGAGCATCCCTCCATTGGCATGTGGATTGCTGCCCATGCGCCGCTCGCCGTCCGGCGCCAGGGCCTGTAGCTCGTTTCGAAACCTGCCCGCTTCATCGAAAAGCGTCTCGGGCCGATAGCCGCGCATCCAATTTTCCAGAGCTGCGAGATGGCCTGCATCGTTTCGCGGGTCGGTGATCGGCACCTGGTGCGCGCGCCAGAAACCCTCGACCTTCTTGCCATCCAGCTCCTTCGGGCCGGTCCAGCCCTTCGGGCTTCTCAGCACGATCATCGGCCAGCGGGGCCGATGATCCACTCTGCCGGTCTCGCGCGCTTCCTTCTGGATTTCATCGATCCGATCGAAGACAGTATCGAGCGTTTCGGCCATCAGCCGGTGCATCGCCCGCGGTTCGTCGCCTTCGACGAAAAAAGGTTCATAGCCATATCCAGCCAGCAGGCTCCGCAACTCTTGCACCTCGATCCGGGCGAGCACCGTCGGATTCGCGATCTTGTAGCCGTTGAGATGAAGGATCGGCAGGACAGCGCCGTCATGGACCGGATTGAGGAATTTGTTCGAATGCCAGGAGGCTGCCAGCGCCCCCGTTTCCGCCTCGCCGTCGCCGATCACGCAGGCCACGACGAGGTCCGGGTTGTCAAACGCGGCGCCATAGGCGTGAGCCATCGCATAGCCGAGTTCGCCGCCCTCATGGATCGACCCCGGCGTTTCCGCGGCGGCATGGCTCGGGATGCCGCCCGGAAAGGAGAATTGGCGAAAGAGCTTGCGCAGCCCATCCTCGTCGCGACTGACCTCGGGATAGATTTCGCTGTAGGTCCCTTCGAGATAGGTATTGGCGACCATCCCCGGTCCACCATGGCCTGGGCCGCAAATGTAGATCACGTCGGCATCACGCTGCCTGATGATGCGATTGAGATGGACGTAGATGAAATTCAGGCCGGGCGTGGTCCCCCAATGACCAAGCAGGCGAGGTTTGATGTGCTCCGGCCGCAACGGCTCCTTCAGCAGCGGATTGTCGATCAGATAGATCTGTCCGACCGACAGAAAATTCGCCGCCCGCCAATAACGGTCGATAAGATCGAGCTCTCCTTGTTCAGGCTGGCTACGCATTGCCCCCACGAGTTTCTCCTTGGCAAAGCTGGTTGAAATACGATGCGTCCCGCCCGCATTGAATAATCCGACAGCGAAGTCGAGGTTCCCATGAAATGCGAGCCGCCCCACGCGGCCGGCCGGGTAAATCTTGCCTCAACCGCGGATTTCACCATCTAAGGGCGATGCCATCGCCCGGAGCCAGCAATCCCACGGACCCTCGCCAGGACGACCTCTTTGGTGCGCCCGACAGCTTGCCGGAAGGATTTCGTTACCGGCCCGAACTGATCACGCCGGCGCAGGAAGCTGAACTGGTTCGGGAGCTCGAGAGCCTGCCCTTCCAGCCATTCGATTTCCACGGCTATCTCGCCAATAGGCGCGTGGCAGGCTTCGGCCTGCGCTACGACTATGAGCGGCGCCAGGTGATGGAGGCGCCACCCATACCAGGTTTCTTGCTGCCCTTGAGGGACAAGGTAGCCGGCTTTTCCGGCCTGCCTGCCGCCGATTTCGTGCAGGTCCTGATCAACGAATATCGACCGGGCGCCGGCATCGGATGGCATCGCGACAAGCCGCACTTCGGCATTGTCGCCGGAGTGTCGCTGTTGGCTGCTTGCAGTTTCCGCCTGCGCCGCAGGAACGGTGCGAAATGGGACCGCGAAACCGTCACGGTCGAGCCGAGATCCGCATATCTGATGGCGGGCGCCTCCCGGACCGAGTGGGAGCACAGCATACCGCCGATGAAAGAGCATCGCTATTCGATCACGTTGCGGACGCTCCGGCCGTTGTGATTGTCGGACAGCGACTGCGACAGCCGGTGCAGCGTCTCGCGTAAACTGCCGAAGCGAAGAAATTTCGGCCGGGCATGAAACTTTCCCTGCCACCGATGGTTTTGCCGACGGGTTTTGCGGGTGAGCGATTCGATTGAGGAGGCGGCGATGAGCGCTACCGGACTCGAGATTTTCGACAAGACCACCCAAACCACCAACGTCTGGCTGGACGAGATCATGGCCGACCACGGACAGGATCGCCAGTTCGCTTGGCACCTGCTCGGCGTCGTCTTGCGCACCGTCAGGGACCGGCTTCCGGTCGACATGGCTTCGCATCTTGGAGCGCAGTTGCCGCTGCTCGTGCGCGGCACCTACTATGAGCAGTTCGAGCCGTCACGCATGCCGCAAAAGAGCCGTTCCCTGGAAGAGTTTCTCGGCCCCGTTGAGCAGGGCATGGACGATACGCGTCCCGTCGACCCGAAAGCTGCGGTTCAATCGGTCTTCAAAGTCCTCTTTCATCATATCGACCCCGGCCAGATCAGAAAGGTCCGCGCCTCGCTGCCTGCGGACGTACGGCAGCTCTGTCCCGATCCCGATACGAAACACTGAACCTCCTCTCGGTTCGAGAGGCCGGCGTGCTCAATAAAGGAAATCCGCCATGCCCAATGCCGCCGAAATCCTCGTCGACACGCTGATCAACTGGAAAGTGGAGGTCGTCTTCGGCCTGCCGGGCGACGGCATAAACGGCATCATGGAGGCGTTGCGCACCCGTCAGGACCGCATCCGGTTCGTCCAGGTCAGGCACGAGGAATCTGCCGCCTTCATGGCGTGCGCCTATGCCAAATGGACCGGCAGGCTGGGCGTCTGCCTGGCCACCTCGGGACCGGGGGGCACACACCTCCTTACCGGGCTCTATGACGCCAAGCTCGACCAGGCTCCCGTGCTTGCCATCACCGGCATGCAGTTCCACGACCTTATCGAGACTTTTACGCAGCAGGACGTCGACCTGACCCGCGCCTTCAACGACGTAGCGATCTTCAACGCACAGGTCTCCGATGCCGCCCATATGGAAAACCTGGCCGGTCTCGCCTGCCGCTCGGCCCTTGCCCGGCGCGGCGTCGCCCATCTGTCGATTGCCAGCGATGTACAGGAAAACGAGTTGCCCGAGGCGGACCGCTCGAAGCGAAACCGGCCCTCGCACACCCCCGATCGATGGTTCGAAGGCAGCCGGCTTCCGGCTGCCGACCAGCTCGACCAGGCGGTTGAGATTCTCAATGCAGCGAAAAAAGTCGCTATCCTGGCCGGGCGCGGCGCACTCGGCGCGCGCGAAGAACTTGAACGCGCGTCGGACCTGCTGGCGGCGCCCGTCGCCAAGGCGCTGCTCGGCAAAGCCGTGCTGCCCGACGACCATCCGAATACGACCGGCGGCATCGGCATTCTCGGCACCCGCGCCTCGCAGGATGCGCTGAGCAAATGCGACGCCCTGCTGATTGTCGGATCGACGTTCCCCTACATCGAATACTATCCCGAACCCGGCAAGGCGCGCGGCGTCCAGATCGACCGTGACGCGCAGAGGATCGGCCTGCGCTACCCCGTCGAGGCAGGGCTCGTAGGCGATGCCGCCGACACCTTGCGTCTTCTCAACGAACGCCTCGAGCGCAAGAGCGACCGCTCCTTCCTGGAAAAGGCGCGGCAGGAAATGACCCGCTGGCGCGATGCAATGGCATTATCCGAAGCCAAGCCGGATGTGCCGCTGAAGCCGCAACTCGTGGTCAAGGCATTCGGCAGGCGTATGCCTGAGAACGCGATCCTGGCAGCCGATTCAGGACAGAATACCGAGATGGCTGCCAGGCACATCGACATGAAGGCCGGACAGGCATTCGGGGTTTCTGGAGCGCTCGCCTCTATGGCCTGCGGCCTTCCCTATGCGATTGCCGCCGGCATTGCCTTTCCGGGGCGGCCTATCTTCGCAGTGGTTGGCGATGGTGGGCTTGCCATGCAACTCGGCGAATTCTCGACCGCGGTACGGCACGGCATTCCCCTCAAGGTCCTCGTGCTCAAGAACGGCATGCTGAACCAGATCGCCTGGGAGCAGATGATGTTCCTTGGCAATCCGCAATTCGGCTGCGAGCTGCAGCCCATCGATTTCGCCATGGCCGCCGAGGCCATGGGCGGCATCGGCTACAGCGTCTCGCGGCCGGAAGAGGTCGAGGGCGTGCTTGAGGCGGCCTTCGCCACGCAGGGACCGGTGATCATCGAGGCCGTCGTGGACGCCTATGAGCCAATGATGCCGCCCAGGATGCCGCCGGATTATGCGAGGAATTTCCGCAAGGCGCTGCCGGACACGCCTGGACACGACCAGATCGAGGACAATGTCGGCGAGGAGCCGCTGAAGTCCATGATGAACGAAGTTTCCGAGGAAGCGTAGGCACAGCCGATCTCGCCCCACGTCCGCGACGGATGGCGACGTGCGCGGCGACACTGCATAGGGATACTTCTGCCGAGTCCGTGGGATCGGTATCGGCGCCCCGACCATCGCGGAAGTCTCGGGCCATGTACCGCTTCGGGGCAGATCCTGCTGTTGCAAGAGTGAAAGGGTCGTGCGGCAGAACTACCGCAAGCCACTGTTCTTGCATGGCAACTTAGCATCAAAAAATTTTTGGGACCCCTCTTGAAGAGATTTCTGGCCGTTCCCAGATCGTTTCGCGTCGAGGCTTCGGCTCGATGAAAAAGGCGTCGCGACACCTGCGGCGTCCCATGTTGCTTTTCGGAGGATATGGATATGAGAAGCGTGGATTTTGCACCCCTTTACCGCACGACGGTCGGCTTCGACCGTCTTTTCGACATGCTCGACAGCAGCATTCGCTCGGACTGGCCTCCCTACAACATTGAAAAGAAGAATGAGAACAATTACCGCATCACCATGGCGGTAGCAGGCTACGACCTGGACGAGCTCGAACTCGTGCAGAACGGCGCCGAACTGTGCGTTACCGGACGCAAGAAGCCCGATCCAGAGCAGCGGCAAGTTCTCCACCAAGGCCTTGCGATAGGTAATTTCAGACAGGCCTTCAGGCTGGCCGACCACGTAAGGGTGAAGGCTGCGACGCTGAACTGCGGTTTGCTCGCCATCGAGCTCGTGCGTGAGGTGCCCGAGGAACTCAAGCCGCGTCGCATCGAGATTGGCGTCCGCGACCCTGAAAATACAACGAAGTCGATAAGCCAGGATGTGTCGCGCAAGGCGGCCTAGAATGTCGCAACAACCTGCGGTCCGCCTCCCGGCAACGCCGGGAAGCCAAGATTGCGGAGAACGGAGATGAGAAGCGAAGCTGATATCTTTCTTCAAGCCGGCACAAGAAAACCGACCCGCATCGACGTCTCGCCGGTGCCGAAAAACCCCGGCGACGTTCTCAACTGCTCAACCATGAGCCTTGAGGCGAAGCGTGCCTTGCTTGCCTCATGGGCCTCGGACGCGCATGCGGTTGACGACGCTCCGTCGCTGCGCAAGCTGGATGACGGCTCGGTCATGAATGTGGATGAGATCCTTCGCGCGCTGAAGGCACTGGATGAGCGCGAGCAAGGGCATCCGCCGCACAGGGCGGCGTCTCGGTCCCAGCGGCGTTCTTTCGGCCGCTTCCGTCGAGGGAGTTGGTTCCGCTGGATCGCGGGCATCCGAGGTGAAGACGATGATGACGATCCACCTCCGAGCCCGGTCTGCGCGGCGATCCCGCCGAGGGCAGGTGGTGGCGGGGCATTTTCCCTGCCGGAACCTGAAGCAGCCTAGAGCAATCCCGAGAAAAGCGCATACCGCTTTTTCCCTGGAAATTACGTGGAAACAGACGGTTAGAGCAGTTCGGCGTCTCGTGAAACGATGAACTGCCCCAATGAAGGGGTTGGGTCCAACCCCTCAAAAGCATCCAGCCAATGGAGGAAGTTCATGAATGACAAAATGTTCGAGCAGCCTGTTCTGGTGAAGAACGGGGATTTCATGATCGAGGAAGTAGCGTGCCTCGAAGATGCATTCGAGTTTCTGCAGAATTGGCCCCGGAACCGCAGAGGCCCGATTTTCGAAACCGCCCTGCGCGCGTGTCAACGCGCCTATGACGGCCATGTCCCAGCCTCGCTGGCACGCGATGCTTTTGCCGGCTTTGCGCGCTCGGCCAGGATCCTTGAAGACGTCTCGACCTCCATACCCTGGATGGCGGGGATCAAGACGGGCAGAGGCGGCATTTCCGCCTGAGGAGAACGTTCGCCGAACCTTCGGTTTCAAGTATGTCAGGTTCCGAGCAAAGTCATGGAGAGCGCCTAATTCCGTAGGTCGTGCCGCCGGCAGGGCGCGGTGACCGGTGCTAACGCCGGTCACCATGCTTGGCGGTGCCGGTCAGCGGAACATCGAGCCGCCATCAACGTCGAGCGCCGCGCCATAGACGAAGCTCGCGGCGTCCGAGCAAAGGAATAGGATCGCGGCGGCCATGTCGTCGGGCCGGCCCATGCGGCGCATCGGCAAATTGGCCGCGATGCGGTCCTTGAGAGCCTGGTCGATATGGGAATGCATCGGCGAATCGGTCGGCCCCGGATTGAGGGCGTTGATGCGCACCTTCTTTCCCGCCAATTCGCGCGCAACCGACTTCACCAGCGACAGCGTGCCGGCCTTGGACGCCGCATAGGCGGTGTCGGCGATGAGCCCGCCGCCGCCATGCACACCGGCGTCGGAGGCCACGCACACGATATTCCCCCCGCCGGCATTGCCTTGCATGCGCTGCACCGCCCCCTGGACGGTGAAGAAGGTGCCCAGCAGATTGACGCCGAGGACGCGCCGCCAGTGCGCCCAATCCTGCTCCGCGATTCTCTTGGCAGTGATGATCGCCGCGCAGGTCACGACGTTGTCGAGCCGCGCCAGCTTGGCGTCGCAATAGTCGAACATGCGCGCGATGCTGTCGGGGTCGCCCATGTCGGCCACCACCTTGTGCGGTGGTGTCCCGGCCGTTCCGCTCAATTCGTCATGGCGCTTCGCCAACCCCTCGGTATCGCGGTCGCACATCACGACCTCGGCGCCCTTGGAGAGAAAGGCACGGGCGGTCTCGAAACCCATGCCGCTCGCGGCACCGGTCACCAGCACGGTCTTGCCGGCAAAACTGTCCTGGGCAAACGTCGGATAGGGATCGATCATGATGTCTCCGTGAACAGTAAGGGTTGGCCGGCGGCAAGGTTTGGCACGGCGTGTTCAGGCCTTCAGGTGCAGCGTCACGAGCACGCTGCACTCCGCGCCGCTGTCGAAACGCGCCGCGACGCGCAGCCAGTTGCCAAAATGGCTAAGCCGCGCCATTGCCATGCCGTCGCGCTCGGCCGGCATGACAAACTCGGTGCCTTCGCGCAGCCAGTGCATTCCATCCGGCGAGATCTCGATCCACGCCGTTGCCGCAGGGCCGACAGGTTGCTTCAACGCGCGCACGAAGAAGATCGCCTCGCGCGCCCATCCTGCCTCGTAAGGCTCGCTGGCGGCCTCGCCGCGCCAGCGCTCGTTGCGCGAGACGACCGCGGTGATGTTCTCGGGCAGCATCAGAAGTCTCCGGAAATGCAGATGGAATCGACATAGAGGAAGGCCCGTTTGGCAACGTCGGTTTCAGCGAAGAGGCCGAAATTGAGCATGCACCACAGGTTCTTCATCGCCGGAATGCGGATCGAATCGAATCCCGAGAGATCGAAGCTGCGATCGTTGCAGCGCAGCCCGAGCGCCGTCATCGATTCCAGATCGAAATCGAAGCACAGATAAGTCCAGTTCACCTTGGTGGGGATCTCGTTGTAGCACAGGCGCTGCGATCCGCCGGGAAGGTCGAGCCATCCCTCCGGCGACAGGTGATAGTGGCTGATCGTCTTGTCGTCGCTGCCGATCGGGATGATCTTCTCGGTCTCGCGCTTGTATTGCCATTTTTGCAAGTGCTGGCCGTCGAGCGCGTTCAAAAAGCGCAGATGCGGCATGACCCGATCGCTGTTGCCATCCTGATCTCCGCCCTGCAGGTCGAACAGGAAGCCGACGGAGCGCACATCGGTTTCGGAAAGCTTCAGCGCATTGGCTTCGGGCTTGAAGGTGAAATACATTTCGAAGCGGATCGGTCCGCGCTTCCTGAATGTGTGGCGTTTGATGGCGACGTTGCGGGCTCCCGGCAGGGGACGTGTCGCAACCTTCAACGCATAGGATGAATCCATCCCCCCGTGTGAGCCGGCGTCCCAGTGCGCGAGCGTCGACAGCATGGCGCTGGTATGCTGCGCGTAGCCCGGCAGCATGGTGTCCAGATCGTCCTCATAGTTGCCGACAAGCTGCGACCAGCCGCAATGGCCGCGCGCGAAATCGTCGAACGACAATATCCGCGGCAGCGGGTCGAAGCGGCTGAGCGCGGGGTCCGCGCGCAACAACGCCAGCCGCATCGCCTCGGCGAGGTCAGCGCCCTGGTTTGGAACCTGGTTCTTCATCTCGGCCTCATCCGGCTTTCAGTTTCTTGACGGCGTCCCAGTCGATCTCGATGCCGAGCCCGGGTTTCTGCGGGACGTCGAGCGTGCCGTTCTTCTGCCTGACGCAACCGGGCGCGAGATCGGCCAGGCTGGCCTTGAACGGGCTGGCGTCGCACTCGCACTCCATGACGCCAAAGTTCGGCATCGCGGCTGACAGATGGACGCTTGCGGTCTCGCAGACGATGCCCGACATGCCGATATGCGGCGCGTAGCGGACATCATGCGCCGCGGCGTAGTCGGCCATGCGACGCGTCTCGGAGATGCCGCCCGCGCGCGCCACGTCGGGCTGCAGCACGGACAGCGTCCGGTTGGCGATCAGGCGCTGCGCCTGGTCCAACGTGAAATTGCTCTCGCCCGCGGCCAGCGGCACGTCGCAGCGCCGGCGCAGTTCCTCGTAGCCCTGCTCGTTTTCCGGTTGCAGCGGCTCCTCGAACCAGAAATAGCCGTTTGCCGAAAGCGCACGACCTACCTCGACCGCCTCGTCCAGATTGTAGGCCCAGTTCGCATCGACGCAGAGCCCGATCGCATCGCCGGCGCGCTTGCGGATGCGCTCGATCCGTTTGCAGGCTTCGCGCACGGGCCGCGCCATCTTAACCTTGATGCGCGTAAAGCCCTCGCCGAGATAACGATCGAGTTCAGCGTCGGCGGCATCGTCGTCGACCCAGTTGACCGCGGCGGCATAGACGTCGATGCGGTCGCGTCCGACACCGCCGAGAAGCTTCGCGATCGGCTGTCCGGTCGCCTTGCCCAATATATCCCATAGCGCGATGTCCACGCCGGCGATGGCCTCAATCAGCACGCCGCCCGCCCTGCCCGAAAGCGCGCGGCGCATGGACTGCCATAGGGCGCCGATGTTGCGCGCGTCCTGGCCGAGCAGGCGCGGCTTGAGCGAGCTTTCGATCAGCTCGACATAAGCCTTGGGCGAGAACCGCGCCAGGGTTTCGCCTACGCCGACAATGCCCTCGCTCGTGCGCACTTCGACCAGGACCAGCGAGACCTTTTCATAGACGCCCCAGGACGTGACCGTGGGCCGGGGCAATGTCTGGCTGAGGGGATGGGCAATCACCTCGGCAATCTTCAGCGGCCCCGCCGCGATTGGATCGCTCACGTGCATCGGCTCCAGATTTCTCCCTTGGTCCTCTCGCACCGCCTTCATAGCTTTCACTTGTAAACTTAGCAACCAAAAAACTTAGTTGCTATGTTTGGGAAAACCGTGCTAGTGAGCTCGGAAAGGATTCCGAATGCCCCTGGACGAAGCACGCAAGCCGATTTTCTCCGCGAAACTCGCGAGCCCTTCCCGCCTCGCGGACGGCGTCTCGGATGCGATCGCCGCGGCGTTGTTCGACGGACGCATCGCGCCTGGCGAAGCGCTGCCGCCGGAAGGCGAGATCGCCCGGGAATTCGGCGTCTCCAAGCCCATCGCACGCGAGGCGCTGCGCCAGTTGACCAGCGCCGGCCTCGTTTCGACCCAGCAAGGAAAAGTTGCCCGCGCCAAGGCACTTAGCGGCGAGCCGATGGAGCGCATCTACGCCTATGCGGTCCGTTCGAGCCTGACGCGGCTTCAGGAAGCCAACGAGATGCGCCGCGTCATCGAGGTTGGCATAGCCAGGCTGGCCGCCGAGCGCCGCGATCCGCGCGGCCTGGAAATGATGCGCCAGGCCGTGCTCGACATGCACGCCGGCATCGGGAGGCCTGGCGATTTCACGCAAGCCGACATTCTGTTCCACCTCGGCCTCGCGACGGCCACGGGCAACTCCATGATCCGTATTCAGATGGAAGGGATGCGGTCTGTCCAACGCGAGGTTTCGGAACTGTTCTCCCAGCGCTCCAACCGCACGGAAACGGATTGGCGGGCCACCGTCGAACGGCACCAGGCGATCTACGACGCGATCATGGCGGGCGACACCGATCTCGCGGACCGGCGCATTCACGAGCATTTCGACGCGGCCGACATCGCCTCGTTCGAGGTGGCCGGCAAGCTCGGGGAGCCGTCGCCGTGAGCAAGGACCGTTTTTCCCTTGCCGGACGGCGGGCGCTGGTGACCGGCGCCAGCTCCGGCATCGGGCGCGCGGTTGCGATCGCCCTGGCGCAGCATGGCGCCAGCGTCGCGCTGCATCACTTCGGTGACGCCGCCGGCGCGCGCGAAACGGCTGCCGCTATCGGCCCGGGCACCGCGGTTCTCGAGGCCGATTTCACCGATAGCAAGTCAATGTCGGCCTTTACCGATGAAGCCGCCGGCGCCGGGCCCATCGACATCCTCGTCTCGAACGGCGCGATCGAGCGGCGCCGTGCATGGAGCGAGATCGACGAAGCGCATATCCAGGCCCATGTGGCGGCAAACTTCACGGCCCTGCTTACCCTGGCCACGCGGCTCGTTCCCGCCATGGCCAAGCGCGGGTGGGGACGCGTGGTCGCGACCGGCAGCGTGATGGCGAGGCGTCCGCGCGCGGAAACAATCGTCTATGCTTCGCTGAAGGCGGCGCAACTTACGGCGGTGCGCGCCATGGCACGCGAGGTTGCGCCGCATGGCGTCACCATGAATGTGGTATCGCCCGGCGCGATCGAGACGGAGGCAACCGCCGAGCGCTACCGGGACGCAGCCTTCCGCCAAGCGGTCGCGGCGAAGATTCCCGCCGGCCGCCACGGCCAGGCCGACGACCTCGTCGGCGCCTTCGTTTTTCTGTGCAGCGACGCCGCCCGCTACGTCACCGGGGCTGACCTGCCCGTCGACGGCGGCTGGACGATCGGCGACGCGCCCAGCGCGCTGCCGGGGACAACAGCATGACAAGTCGCCGCCGCCTGCCGGCCCGTTCGTTGCGCGCCCGCAGTTGTTGATTGGACCATCGGCGTTTCGGGAGGAAACCATGAAGACCGCAATCAAACTTGCACTATCGACCTTGGCGCTGTGCGCCCTGTCGGCGCACTCGCTGGCCCAGGAACTCCGAGTGACCGTGTGGACGGGCAGCGAGGCCCACCTCAAGATGCTGAACGGCATCGCCCAGGGCTTCATCGCCAAGCATCCGGGCGTCACGGTGAAATTCGAGACCGTTCCGGTCGCCGACTACACGCAGAAGCTCACTTTCCAGGTCGCCGGGGGCAACGCCCCCGACATCGCCTGGATGATGGAGGATGCCGCACCCGCCTTCGAGAACGCCGGGCTGCTGATGGACATCGGCCCGACGCTCAAGGCGACCGAGGGATACAATTTCGACGATTTCTCCCAGCCCGCCATGGCGCTCTGGCAGAAGGACGGCAAGGTCTACGGCGTGCCCTTCTCCACCTCGCCTTTCCTGATCTACTACAACAAGGACATGTTCGACAAAGCAGGTGTCGAAGATCCCAACCAGCTCGCCGCGAAGGGCGAGTGGAACATGCAGAAATTCCAGGAGGTCGCCAAGAAGATCACCGAGGCCAATCCCGGCAAATGGGGCTTCGAATTCAAGGATGGCGAAGGTTACGCATCGCGTATGACGCACGCCTTGCTGCCGCCCGTGCGCGCTTACGGCGGTGATCTGTGGGCCGACGGCCAGTGCGGCCTCGACAAGCCTGAAGCGGTGGCTGCCATCAAGCAGCTCCATGATATGGTGTTCAAGGACAGGTCGATCGTGCCGCCGGGAGAGCAGGGCGACTACTTCTCCGGCAATTCGGCGATGACCGTGAACCAGATCTCGCGAGCCTCGAAGATGCCCGAGGCAGGCTTCAAATGGGGCATCGCCCCCTTGCCTTCGGGACCCGCCGGCGAAGCTCCGGTCATCGGCCAGGCCGCGCTGACAGTCTTTGCGTCCGGCAAGAACAAGGAGCTTGCCGCGCAACTGGTGGCCGACATGACCAGCAAGGACAATGTGGCTGTCATGGCCCAGTTCTTTCCGCCGGCCCGCAAGAGCGTCCTGGAGAGCGACGCCTTCGTCAACTCCAACAAGCTGATCCCGCCCGAGCAGATGAAAAGCGTCGCCGCAGCGATCGTCAACGGCCGCGTTCACCCTTCGCATGAGCATGTGCCGCAGATATTCGCCGCGATGGCGCCGCGCGTCGACGCGCTGTGGCGGGCCGACGCCAATGTCGAAGAGGCGCTGAAGGGCGTCTGCGCCGCCATTCAGCCATTGCTCTGACAGGATTTCGGTTCATGGCCGGCATGGCATCCCGGGACAATGCGGCGCGCCCTGCCAGCGCGCCGTGGCTGAGCTTGAAGGCCAGGGAGATGCTGGAGGCATGGCTGTTCGTCAGCCCGACCTTGATCGGCTTCCTGGTCTTCTTCCTTGGGCCGCTGGTCGCCATCTTCTATTATTCGACGACCGAGTGGAACCTGCTCAGCCAGCAGGCGACCTTCGTCGGGCTTCGCAATTTCCAGAATGCGCTGCTGGAGAACCCCGACTTCTGGCATGTCGTGCGCAATTCCGTGATCTTCGCGCTGGGGCTCGTTCCCCTGAACATGGCGCTGGCGCTCTCCCTCGCGCTGGCGCTTTCGCGGCCGTTCTTCGGTGTCGTCTTCTTTCGCACGGTCTTCTTCGCGCCGGTGGTCACATCGGCAATCGCCTGGGCCATCGTCTGGAAATTCATGCTGCAGGGCGAAGGCGGCGCCGTGAACCAGATGCTCGCCTGGATCGGCATCGATGGCCCGAATTGGTTGCGCGAGCCCAACTGGGCGATGGCGGCCGTCATCGTCACCCGAGTCATCAAGATGGTCGGCCTCAACATGATCCTCTACATCGCCGCGCTCCAATCGATACCGCGCGACTACGAGGAGGCAGCGGCGCTGGAAGGCGCCTCGCGCTGGCAGGTCTTTCGCATGATCACCTGGCCGCTGCTCGCGCCGACGACGCTGGTCATCATGGTTCTGACGACGATCGGCTCGTTCAAGGTGTTCGACCACATCTACCAGATGACCGGCGGCGGCCCGGAAAACGGCACCCTGGTGCTGGCCTTCTACATCTATCAGCAAGGCTTCAAATTCTTCAACGTCGGCTACGCGGCCGCGCTGGCCCTGATCATGTTCGTCATCGTGATGGCGCTCACCCTCGTGCAGGTGATGTTGCGGCGGAAGGAGATGGAGTGACCCAGCGCCGGACCGAGATTCTCTATCGCATCTGCTGGACCATGGCGCTGCTGCTTTTGGCCGTGCCCTTCGTGTTCCCGTTCCTGTGGATGATTTCCGGCGGCTTCAAGAGCACCACCGAAATCTTCGGCGCGCCGACCTTGATTCCCCGCGTCTGGCGCTTCGAGAACTTCGCGGAAGTGTTCACCTATCAGCCCTTCGCGCGGCAGTATTTCAACTCGCTCTACATCGCCGCGACGGTGACGGTGCTGACCTTGTTCATCGCCTCGCTCGCGGGCTACGCGCTGGCGCGCATCCGCTTTGCCGGCGCCGGGCTGTTGATGCTGTTCCTGATGATGGCACTGATGGTGCCGGAAGAGGTCACCATCATCCCTAATTTCTTCCTGATCCGCGCCATGGGCCTGATCGACACGCACTGGCCGCTCATCCTTCTGCCGGTCTTCGGCCCGCAGGGCGTGGTGGCGACCTTCCTGATGCGTCAGTTCTTCCTGGCGCTGCCCAGGGAACTCGAAGAGGCCGGCAAGATGGACGGCCTCTCGCGCTTCGGCGTCTGGTTGAAGATCGCCCTGCCCATGGCGCGGCCGGCGCTTGCGGCGGTTGCGATCATCACCTTCCTGCATTCGTGGAACCTGTTCCTCGAACCGCTGATCTTCCTCAGTTCGCTTGAAAAATTCACGCTGCCGCTGGCGCTGTCCAACTTCAACGACAGTTACGGCCTGCCCTTGTGGAACCTGCAATTGGCGGCGACGAGCCTGGCCGTGGTTCCCATCCTCATCATCTATCTGATCGCCCAGCGCCAGATCATCGAGAGCTTCGCCCTCTCCGGCGTCAAGGGATAAGGGGAGTCATGACAAAGCTTCTGCTCAAGGACATCCGCAAGCGGTTCGGAACGGTCGAGGTGATCCGTGGCGTCGATCTCGAGATCGAGGATGGCGAGTTCGTGGTCTTCGTCGGCCCGTCGGGATGCGGGAAGTCGACGCTGTTGCGGCTGATCTCCGGCCTCGAGCATCTCAGCGAGGGCGAACTCCACATTGGCGGCCGTCTGGTCAATGAGGTTCCGGCGGCCAGGCGCGGCGTGGCCATGGTGTTCCAGTCCTACGCGCTCTACCCTCACCTGACCGTCCGCGACAATATGGGCTTCGGCCTCAAGGTCCGCAAAGTGCCGGCCGGCGAGCGCGCCCGGCGCGTCTCGGAGGCCGCCGCGACGCTGAAGCTCGAGCCGTTGCTCGACCGTTTCCCGCGTCAGCTGTCGGGCGGGCAGCGCCAGCGCGTGGCCATCGGCCGCGCCATCGTCGCCAATCCCGACGTCTTCCTTTTCGACGAACCGCTTTCGAACCTCGACGCCGAACTGCGTGTGCACATGCGCTCCGAGATCGCCGCGCTCCACCAGCGCCTGTCGACGACGATGATCTACGTGACCCACGATCAGATCGAGGCCATGACGCTTGCCGACAAGATCGTGGTGTTGCGCGACGGAAAGATCGAACAGGTCGGCTCACCGCGCGAGCTCTACGACAGCCCCCGAACCATTTTCGTCGCCCAGTTCATCGGCAGCCCGAAGATGAACATCCTGCCGCTCGCCGATGGACGGCCAATCACCCACGGGGCGTCCGTGCCTGCGGCGGCCGTCTCGATCGGCGTTCGGCCCGAGCACCTGTCGCTGGCCCAGCCTTCGTCCGCCACGCTGCGCGGCAAGGTAAAGCTTGCCGAATACACTGGCGCCGTCACGCTCATCCACGTTGAATTGGACGCGGGCCAGACTTGTCTTGTCATCCACAATCAAGGAACGGCGCCCGAGATCGGCGCCGAGATCGGCCTGGACGCAGCCCCGACGAACCTGCACTTCTTCGACGGCGAGGGCCGCGCGGTCTGACGCGATCAGGAATGGCCAGCGCGTAGCCGGCGTGCGGACGCGATAACCCGCGGAAGCATGAGAACGGGCGAATGACCCGCCGCATTGCCTTCTGTACCCGCTCGCTGGATAGTTCCGGCCATGCTGCAGAGCCTGACGACTCACTGGCCTCAAATCCTGGCGATCATCTCGGTGATGATCGCCAGCGTTGGCATTGCCCATGCCGTCATGACCAAGGAGGACGTCCGGGCCGCCACCGGCTGGGTCGGCGTGATGGTGCTGTCGCCGATCCTGGGCGTGCTGATCTATGCCGTGGCCGGCATCAACCGCATCCGGCGCGCCTCGATCAGCGCACAGCGCTCGCTTGCCGGCGATCTGGCGTCCGCCAGGCACGACCGCGACATTGCCGCCGAGGAGGCCCTGATCGTCGAACGATACGGGCCGCGCTTCATCGGCCTCAGGACGCTGGGCGACAGGGTGGCGCGGCGCGCGCTTCATCCGGGAAATGCCATCACGGTCCTGGAAACAGGCGACGAAGCCTATACCGCGATGTGTGCGGCCATCGACGGCGCCGAACGCAGCGTCCTGCTCGAAACCTATATTTTCGACAATGACCCCGTCGGCCTGCTCTTCGTGGAATCCCTTGCCCGGGCGGTCCGCCGCGGCGTCAGCGTGCGCGTGTTGATCGACGCCGTAGGCGCCCGCTATTCCGTGCCCAGCATATTGGGCCACCTGCGCGGCGCCGACATCACCGCCGGGCTCTTCAACGGCAACATCGTCATGGGCCTGCACCTGCCCTATGCCAATCTGAGGACCCACCGGAAGATCCTGGTGGTCGACGGCACGGTTGTCTTTACCGGCGGCATGAACATTCGCAAGGGCTTTTCCGCCGAGTTTGCCGGCTCCAACAGTTCCAGGGACACGCATTTTCGCGTGACCGGTCCAGTGGTAGCCGACCTCTTTTCGGTTGCCGCCGAAGATTGGCGTTTCGCCAGCAACGAGGCGCTGACGGGCGATGCCTGGCGAATTGCCCCGCTGTCGCCGGCGCCCGCCACGCCCATGCTGGTGCGGGCGGTCGCGTCCGGCCCGGACGCCAGCGTCGAGACCAATCACAAGCTGCTGATCGGCGCCTTCTCCGTCGCGCGCAAATCGATCCGCCTCATGTCGCCCTATTTCCTGCCGGACCGCGAACTGATCAGCGCCCTGACGACCGCGGCAAGACGCGGTGTCGAAATCGATATCGTGGTGCCGGCGGTGAACAATCTTTTCCTTGTCGACCGTGCGATGACGGCGCAATTCGACCAGGTTCTGAAGCACTATTGCCGCGTCTGGCGCACGGAAGGACCTTTCGACCATTCGAAGCTGCTTTCGATCGATGGCGCATGGGCCTATATCGGGTCTTCCAACCTTGACGCCAGGTCGCTACGGCTCAATTTCGAGATCGACCTGGAGGTACTCGACGCCGGCTTCGCCAGCGAGGTCGAAAAGCGGATCGCGGCGGCGATCGAGACGGCCGTCCCTGTCACGCTGGAAGCATTGCGGGCGCGGCCATTCGTCATCCGTCTGTTCGATCGCATCCTGTGGCTGGGCTCGCCCTATCTTTAACAAAAGGACGTGTTTGCCAGATAGCTTGAAATCGATGATGGAACAGATGCCGAAAGGTTCTATTTTTTGAGGTGCATGGTGCAAGCAGCAGGAATGGCGGGCAAACGATGCGGGTGAACGGGCGCAGCCTGCCGGCAAGCATGCTTTTGTCCATTCGCGACAAGCGGATGCGGAAGGCCAATGCCACGTCGACCAACAAGGCGGACGCCACCGGAACGCTGGTCGCCTCCTACAATGTCCACAAATGCATCGGCGTCGACCGCAAGTTCGATCCCGAGCGCACCAGTCGCGTCATCCGCGAGATCGACCCGGATGTCATCGCCCTGCAGGAAGCGGACAATCGTTTCGGCGACCGGACCGGACTTCTCGACCTGTCCCGGCTCGAACTGGAAACCGGCCTGGTGCCGGTGCCGATTTCGGCAACCGGCAAGGGCCATGGCTGGCACGGCAACGTCTTGCTTTTCAAAAAGGGCGTCGTGCGCGACGTGCATCAGATCAGGCTTCCCGGGCTGGAACCGCGTGGCGCTCTGGTGGCAGAAATCGACCTCGACGGAAGCCAGTCCCTGCGCGTCATCGCGGCGCATTTGGGCCTGCTGCGCCGTTCGCGGTCGCAGCAGGCACAGGTCGTACTGGATATCATGAACAGCCCCGACGAGAAGCCGACGCTGCTGCTCGGCGACCTCAACGAATGGCGCCTCGGAAACCGCTCCGCGCTGAACACGCTGCATCTGACGTTTGGACCGTTGCCTCCGGCTGTTCCCACCTTCCCCTCGAACCTGCCCCTGCTGGCGCTCGACCGCATCATGGCCAACCGGCACGGAATGATCGCGGCCGTCGAAGCGCATGACACGCCGCTGTCGCGGGTCGCCTCCGACCATCTGCCGCTGACCGCCTTTGTCCGCCTGTAGCCACGCGCCGATAACGCCTTGATGTCGACCGCGTTGGAAAGCGTGTAGGGCGGTATCGGAACGGCGGCTCCTTTTGCGAGTTGATATGGCTTGGACAACAGGAGGACGAGACATGAGAAGCTTTTTCCTGGCCTCGATGATGGCGTTGGCCGCTTCGGCTTCCGTCATTGCGCCGACGCAGGCCGCGAGCGTCACCATCCAGTCCGGCGACGAGCCCCAGTATTCGCCCGACGACGACTATGACAATGGCGAGGTCGTCGTGCGCCGCCATCACGATCGCCAGCGTTATATCGACAATCGCTATAACGACGACGAGGACAGCGATGTTCGTTACAGCGACCGCGAATACCGCCGCTACCATCGTCACCACCGCTGCCACATCGAGTTGGTGAAACACTGGCGCCACCATCACAGGGTGATCGAAGAGGTTCGTGTCTGCACCTGACCCGAGGATCGCTGAAGTGCATCTGCGTGGCCTGATTGCAATGCGGTAAGCTGCGGCCACGCCCCTTCTGCTGCACTGGCTATGCCGCATTGCACAATTCCGCGACCTTGCCCACAATGCGGGGCATGGTCCTATCCTCCCTAGCCGTCCTGGTGATCGACGAAAACCGTATCCGCGCCTCGATCATCGAGGCGGGACTGCGCGAGGCCGGCCATCAGCGGGTGACCGTCGTCCATGACGTGGCGGGCATTGCGCGCCGCATCGCCGAGATCGAACCCGACGTGATTGTCATCGACCTCGAAAATCCCAACCGCGACATGCTGGAGAACATGTTCCAGCTGTCGCGCGCGGTGAAGCGCCCGATCGCCATGTTCGTCGACCGTTCCGACCAGGCCTCTATCGAGGCCGCGGTCGATGCCGGCGTGTCCGCCTATGTCGTCGATGGCCTCAGGCAGGAACGCGTGAAGCCGATCCTCGACATGGCCGTCAGCCGCTTCAACGCCTTTTCTCGCATGGCACGCGAACTGGAGGAAGCGCGCAGCGAACTCGAGAACCGCAAGGTCATCGACCGCGCCAAGGGAATATTGATGAAATCGCGGGGTCTGAGCGAAGACGCGGCCTACACGCTGCTGCGCAAGACGGCGATGAACCAGAACCGCAAGATCAGCGACATCGCCCATAGCCTGGTGACGACAGCCGGGCTGCTCGGGCCGCTGGAGGATGAATGAGCATGACAGCTGCGCATCAGATCACCGCCGGCTTCATGCCCCTGTTCGACAGCGCCGTGCTGGTCGCGGCCGGCGAAATGGGCTTTGCCGCGCGCGAAGGCGTCGATCTCGTCCTCCACCGCGAAACCTCCTGGGCCAACATCCGCGACCGCATCGCCATTGGCCATTTCGACCTTGCCCATATGCTTGGGCCGATGCCGCTCGCCTGCAACCTCGGGCTCACGCCGCTGGCATCCGAGACGATCGTGCCCTTTTCGCTCGGCCTCGGCGGCAATTGCGTCACCATCTCCAACGCCGTCTGGGAAGGCATGGCGGCGCACGGCGCCGTATCGGATCTCGATCCGGCCCGCGCCGGCGCGGCGCTCGGCGCGTTTATCCGCGAACGCGCGGCGGCCGGCCGCGACCCGCTACGCTTCGCCGTCGTGCATCCGCATTCCGGGCACAATTACGAACTGCGCTATTGGCTCGCCGCCTGCGGCATCGACCCCGACGGTGAGATCGAGATCGTCATCGTGCCGCCGCCCTTCATGGCCGACGCGCTGGCCGCCGGCCGCATCGACGGCTATTGCGTCGGCGAACCCTGGAACAGTGCGTCCGTCGCGGCCGGCACCGGCCACATCGTCACCGTCAAGGCGCTTTTGTGGCGCAACAGTCCCGAAAAGGTGATCGGTGCGCGCAAGGCCTGGGCCGAAGCGCAGCCGGAGGCGCTGGCGGCGCTGCTCAGGGCACTGCACCACTCCGCCCGCTGGTGCCAGGACCCGGCCAATCGAGGCGAACTGGCGGCGCTGATGGCGCAGCCCGGCCTCCTTGGCCAGTCCGCCGAAATCCAGATGCCGGTCCTGACCGGACATCTCCGCCTCGGCAGCGGCGCCGAGCGGAACGTCGAGGACTTCTTCGTTCCGTTCGACAAGGCGGCGAACTTTCCCTGGAAGAGCCATGCGCTGTGGTTCTACACCCAGATGGTGCGCTGGGGCGATATCGCGCACACGCCTGAAAACCTCGCCGTCGCCCGCGACTGCTACCGGCCCGACCTCTATCGGGCGGCGCTGAAGCCGCTCGGCGTGGCGCTGCCGGGCGCCAATGCCAAGGTCGAGGGGGCGTTGAAGATCGCAACGCCCGTCGGCTCGGCCGGGGCAAGCCTGGTGCTCGGCCCCGACGGTTTCTTCGACGGCCGCATCTTCGATCCGGACCAGATCGACGCTTATATCGGGGCGCAGCGGCCAGGGTGATCATTTCCGCGCCGTTCTTGTGCATTGCACAAAATTTATGCGGACTGATCGCATAGCTGACCAATGTTTGGCCTTGTCACCTGGTGGCCGGATCTGCCCGTGAATCGGCTATTCAGCTGAATTCATTCGAAATTCCTTTCTAAGGCGAGACTGGCACGGTTCCTGCATTGAAATAACCAGACCCTTAGTGGGTCACGGAACAGGCGTCCAATGGCGGGCGCCCACAGGCAAAGCTGCCGCTCAGGTCAAGACGCGATCCGGATTCCCGGACGCGAAGACCTGGCCGGCGGCTTTTTTGTTTGGCCGAACACGCAATCGACGGTGCTGGTCCCAGGCAGCGCCCAACCGGAGACGACGATGACGAAACGGATCGGAACTGGAACAACCCTCAAGGATTTCACGCGCCGCGATTTTGTCGCCAGCAGCGCGCTGGCGGCGGCGCTGTTCGTCGCAGCGAAGATGCTGTTCCCGGTTGGCGCCGTGGCCGAGGGCAAAGGTGCCCAAGTGAACGCGCCAAGCTCGCCGCGCTGATGCCGCGCCGCTGACCATCGATCAAGAAAACACGCGCGGTGCTTCTCCATCGCAAACCGGAGCCTGACATGACCGCAATCCTCCCAGCCGCGCCCAGCCAGGACAATGCCCCCCGGCAGGCGCTCCTGATGTCCACCATCGCGTTCACAGTCTGCTTTGCGGTGTGGACGATCTTTTCCATCATCGGCGTGCGCATAAAGCAGGAACTTGGGCTGAACGAGACGGAGTTCGGCCTGCTCGTCGGCACGCCGATCCTCACCGGCTCCCTCGTGCGCATGGTGCTCGGCGTCTGGACCGACCGCTATGGCGGACGGCTGGTTTACACCGCCACCATGCTCGCTGCGGCGGTAGCGACCTTCCTGCTCGGTTTTGCGCACACTTACGGACAGATGCTGATCGCTGCACTCGGCGTCGGGCTTGCCGGCGGCTCCTTCGCCGTTGGCGTCGCCTATGTCTCGCGCTTCTTCCCGGCGGGCAGGCAGGGCACGGCGCTCGGCATCTTCGGTGTCGGCAATGTCGGCGCCGCTGTCACCAAATTCCTGGCGCCTTTCGTGCTTCTCGCCTGGGGCTGGCAATCGGTCGCGCTGATCTGGGCGGCAGCACTCGTCATCATGGCCGCCATCTTCTGGTTCACGACCGGCGACGATCCCGTGATTCGCGAGCGCCGCGCCGGCAAGACCACGCCTGCGAGGAGCTTCTGGCAGGAATTCGCGCCGCTGAAGAACCCGCAGGTCTGGCGCTTCGCCTTCTATTACTTCTTCTCCTTCGGTGCGTTCGTGGCGCTGTCGCTGTGGCTGCCGCGCTACCTGATCGGCGTTTACGGCTTCGGGCTGGCGACCGCCGGCATGATCGGCGCGGCTTATTCGATTCCCGCGAGCATCTTCCGCGCCTATGGCGGAGTGCTTTCCGACCGCGTCGGCGCTCGTACCGTACTCTACTGGACCTTCTCCGTTTGTGCCGTCGCGACCTTGGTGCTGTCTCTCCCCTCGGCAGACTATGTGGTGCGCGGCATCAGCGGGCCGATCGCCTTCCATTTCGAGATCGGCCCGCTCGCCTTCATCGCCGTCGCCTGCGTGCTCGGCTTCTTCATGAGCCTCGGCAAGGCCGCCGTCTACAAACATATCCCGGCTTACTATCCGCAGAGCGTCGGGGCCGTTGGCGGCGTCGTGGGCATGATCGGCGGCCTTGGCGGCTTCATCCTGCCGATCGCCTTTGGCGCGCTGAACGATCTCACCGGCGTCTGGTCGAGTTGCTTCATGCTGCTCTTCGTCCTCGTCGTCGCCTGCTTTGCCTGGATGCATGTCAGCGTCAGGCGGATGGGGCGGGCCGCATCAACCAAGGCGTCGACCCTTTCCTATGCTGCAGAGTGACACCGGAGCGGATTAGGAACATGACCCAAAAACTCGTCATCATCGGCAACGGCATGGCCCCCGGGCGCATGCTGGAGCACCTGCTGGAACAGGCGCCGGACCGCTACAGCGTCACCATCTTCAACGCCGAACCGCGCGTCAATTACGACCGCATCATGCTGTCGCCGGTCCTCTCGGGCGAGAAGGCCTACGAAGAAATCATCATCCATGGCGACGGCTGGTACATCGCCAACAACATCACCCTCTACAAGGGCCACAAGATCGTCGCCATCGACCGCGCAGCGAAGACCGTCACGTCGGACCACGGCGTCACCGAACCCTACGATAAGCTCGTCATCGCCACCGGCTCGGTGCCGTTCATCATCCCGGTGCCCGGCCACAACCTGCCCGGCGTTCTCACCTATCGCGACCTCGACGACGTCCAGGCGATGATGCTCGCGGCCCAGTCGCGCGCCAAGGCTGTGGTCATCGGCGGCGGACTGCTCGGACTGGAAGCAGCAGCGGGCCTCAACGCGCAAGGCATGGACGTCACCGTGCTGCATGTCATGCCGACGCTGATGGAGCGCCAGCTCGATCCGGCGGCAGGCTATCTGTTACAGCGCGCCGTCGAGCAGCGCGGGATCAAGGTTGTCACCAAGGCCAATACAAAGGCGATCACGGGCAACGGCAAGGTCGAGCAGGTCGAACTCGTCGACGGCACCGTCATCCCCGCGACGCTGGTGGTGATGGCCGTCGGTATCCGGCCGAACGCAGCGCTGGCGAAGGAGGCGGGCATCGCCGTCAACAGAGGCATCGTCGTCGATGCCGGCATGCGCAGCAACGACCCGGACATCTACGCGCTCGGCGAATGCGCCGAGGTCAACGGCCAGATCTATGGGCTGGTCACCCCCCTATACGAGATGGCCCGCGTCGCCGCCCGCCAGCTCGCCGCCGACGAGGCGGTCGGTTTTGTCCACATGGACACGCCGACCAAGCTCAAGGTCACCGGCATCGACCTGTTCTCGCTCGGCGACTTCGCAGAGGGCGAGGACCGCCAGGAGATCGTGCTGCGCGACGCGGCGGCCGGCGTCTACAAGCGCCTCGTGCTCAAGGACGACCGCATCATCGGCACCGTGCTCTACGGCGAGACCGCGGACGGCGCCTGGTTCAACGACCTCAAGAAGAAGCAAACAGACATATCGCAAATGCGCGATACGTTGATCTTCGGCCAGTCCTACCAGGGGGGTGCCCCACTGGACCCTATGGCGGCCGTTGCAGCCTTGCCGGATGATGCGGAAATCTGCGGCTGCAACGGCGTCTGCAAGGGCAAGATCACGGGCGCGATCGCGGCCAAGGGGCTGACTTCGCTCGACGACGTGCGCGCGCACACCAAGGCGTCGGCCTCCTGCGGCTCCTGCACCGGGCTGGTCGAAAAACTGATGGTGCTGACCATCGGCGACAAGTACAACCCGGCCGCCGTACAGCCCATGTGCTCCTGCACGACGCTCGGCCATGACGAGGTGCGCCGGCTGATCAAGGCCAAGGCGCTGAAGACCATTCCCGCGATCATGCAGGAACTGGAATGGAAAACCTCCTGCGGCTGCGCCAAATGCCGGCCGGCACTCAACTATTATCTCGTCTGCGACTGGCCGGACGAATACGCGGACGACTACCAGTCACGCTTCATCAACGAGCGCGTCCACGCCAACATCCAGAAGGACGGCACCTATTCGGTGGTGCCGCGCATGTGGGGCGGCGTCACCAATGCCGCCGAACTGCGCGCCATCGCCGATGTCGTCGATAAGTTCGATATCCCGATGGTCAAGGTCACCGGCGGCCAGCGCATCGACATGCTGGGCATCCGCAAGGAAGACCTGCCGGCGGTGTGGGCCGATCTCGGCCAGGCCGGCTTCGTCTCCGGCCACGCCTATGCCAAAGGCCTGCGCACGGTGAAGACCTGCGTCGGTTCCGACTGGTGCCGCTTCGGCACGCAGGATTCCACCGGCCTCGGCATCCGCATCGAGAAATTCATGTGGGGCTCGTGGACGCCGGCCAAGGTCAAGATGGCGGTGTCGGGTTGTCCGAGGAACTGCGCCGAGGCGACCTGCAAAGACGTCGGCGTCATCTGCGTCGACAGTGGCTACGAGATCCACTTCGCGGGTGCGGCAGGCCTCGACATCAAGGGCACCGAAGTGCTTGGCCTGGTCAAGACCGAGGACGAAGCGCTGGAGCATATCGTGGCGCTGACGCAGATGTACCGCGAGCAGGCCCGCTATCTCGAACGCATCTACAAATGGGCCAAGCGCGTCGGCATCGCCGAGATCAAGCGCCAGATCATGAACGATGGCGACAAGCGCAAGGCCTTCTACGACCGCTTCGTCTTTTCCCAGAAATTCGCCCAGGTCGATCCGTGGTCGGAACGCGTGTCAGGCAAGGACAAGCACGAGTTCCGGCCGATGGCCTCGGTCGGGTTCGCGGAGGCGGCGGAGTGATGGAGATGTTCGCGCGAGCCACCCCCCTCTGTCCTGCCGGCCATCTCCCCCTCAAGGGGGGAGATTGGATGCCACAACGGCCTTTGCCAATCGCCAACTTCGCAGAACGGACGCCATCAGCAAAACTGCCGATCTCCCCCCTCGAGGGGGAGATGTCCGGCAGGACAGAGGGGGGCGCCTGGGCGCATTCGTATCAAGTAAAGGCGACCCAATGACCTGGACACCGATCGGCTCCCTGTCCGACATCCCCCGCCGGGGCGCGCGCTGTGTTGCCACGCCGCAGGGCAAGATCGCTATCTTCCGCACCGCCGAGGACCAGGTCTTCGCCATCGACGATCATTGCCCGCACAGAGGCGGGCCGCTGAGCCAGGGCATCGTGCATGGCGCGGCGGTCACCTGCCCCCTGCACAGTTGGGTCATCTCGCTGGAGACCGGCAAGGCGCTCGGCGCCGACGAGGGCGCGGTGCGCACCATTCCGGTGAAGATCGAGGGCGAGCGTTTGTTCATCGCGCTCGAAGCGCTGGCAAGCCGCGCGGCCTGACCCATGCAGATTGGCGAAGCACGCGAGGTGAGGACCACTTGCCCCTATTGCGGGGTAGGCTGCGGCGTGCTGGCGAAGGTCGCCGCGGACGGGCAGGTGTCGGTCCGCGGCGACCCCGATCATCCCGCGAATTTCGGCCGGCTCTGCTCCAAGGGCTCTGCTCTTGCCGAGACCATAGGTCTTGACGGCAGGCTGCTCCATCCTGAGATCCACGGCCGCCGCGCCTCCTGGGACGAGGCACTCGATCTTGTCGCGTCGACCTTCTCGCAAACCATTGCCGAACATGGGCCGGATGCGGTCGCCTTATATGTCTCCGGCCAGTTGCTGACCGAGGACTATTATCTCGCCAACAAATTGATGAAGGGGTTCATCGGCTCGGCCAATATCGACACCAATTCGCGCCTCTGCATGGCCTCCTCGGTCGCCGGCCATCGCCGCGCCTTCGGCTCCGACACGGTGCCCGGAACCTACGAGGATCTGGAGCTTGCCGATCTCATCGTGCTGGTCGGCTCGAATCTCGCCTGGTGCCATCCCGTGCTCTACCAGCGCATAGCTGCCGCGCGTGAGAAGCGCTCGGAGATGAAAATCGTGCTGGTGGACCCGCGCCGCACCATGACATCCGATATCGCCGACATGCACCTGGCGATCGCGCCCGATGGCGACGTCGCCCTGTTCACCGGCCTGCTCGCTTGG
This sequence comes from Mesorhizobium sp. B2-5-11, assembly GCF_006440835.1. Lineage (NCBI taxonomy): Bacteria > Pseudomonadati > Pseudomonadota > Alphaproteobacteria > Hyphomicrobiales > Phyllobacteriaceae > Mesorhizobium > Mesorhizobium sp. B2-5-11. The sequence continues at coordinate 196,679 of NZ_VFUK01000005.1, read as the reverse complement.
CTCGGCCAGCACAATGCGCTCGACCGCGCCTACATCACGGCGCACACGACCGGCTTCGGACAAGCCCTTTTCGCCGCCTCGGCACTCGACCTTGCCGGCATCGCTGCCGCCACGGGCCTGAGCGAGGACGAGCTCGCCCGCTTCTACGGCCTGTTCGCCGCGACCGGCAAGACTGTCACGGTCTACAGCCAGGGCGTGAACCAGTCGTCGTCCGGCACCGACAAGGTCAACGCCATCATCAATTGCCACCTCGCCACCGGTCGCATCGGCAGGCCCGGCGCCGGGCCGTTCTCGGTCACCGGCCAGCCCAACGCCATGGGCGGACGCGAGGTCGGCGGCATGGCCAACATGCTGGCCGCCCACATGGAGATTGAAAATCCCGGGCATCGAGAACGCGTGAAGCGCTTCTGGAATGCACCTGACATCGTGCAAAAGCCCGGTCTGAAAGCGGTCGACATGTTCCGGGCGGTCGCCGACGGGCGGATCAAGGCGCTGTGGATCCTCGCCACCAATCCTGTCGATTCGATGCCCGATGCCGACGCCGTCGAAGCAGCGATCAAGGCCTGCCCGTTTGTGGTGGTGTCGGACGTGCAGGCCGACACAGACACGGTGCGCCATGCCCATGTCCGGCTGCCGGCCACCGCCTGGGGCGAGAAGGACGGCACCGTCACCAATTCCGAGCGTCGCATCTCACGCCAGCGCCCGTTCCTGGCGGCACCTGGCGAGGCCCGGCCGGATTGGTGGATCATTGCGGAAGTGGCGCGGCGGATGGGTTTTGGCGAAGCGTTCGCGCATGCGTCCCCGGCGGAGGTTTTTGGCGAGCATGCCGCGCTGTCGGGATTTGAAAACGACGGTGGGCGCGATTTCGACATTGGGGTTTATGCCGGCCTCGATGGGGAGGAATACGACGCGCTGGCGCCTTTCCAATGGCCAGCACAGAGCCCGGCCACCCCCCTCTGGCCTGCCGGCCATCTCCCCCTCAAGGGGGGAGATTGGATGCCACGACGGCCTTCGCCAATCGCCGATATCTCAGGACGAGCGCCGTCGACAAAACTGCCGATCTCCCCCCTAGAGGGGGAGATGTCCGGCAGGACAGAGGGGGGCGCCTGGGCTCGACATCTCTCGGAGGGGAACGTTCAAGCTGAGCCCCAACCGGAGAACGATAAAGCAGGGCCACCGAACACCCGCTTCTTCGCCGACGGCAATTTCTACACGCCCGACCGCAAGGCGCGCTTCATCGCCGTCCGCCCTGTCACGGAAACCCGCACGGACGAGAAATTCCCCCTCATCCTCAACACCGGCCGTGTCCGCGACCATTGGCACACCATGACGCGCACCGGCAAAAGCCCGCGTCTGTCGCAGCACATGGCCGAACCCTTCGTCGAGATCCATCCCGACGACGCCGCGCGATACGGCATCGGCGACGCCGACATCGCGCGCGTTTCCAGCCCGCGCGGCGCCGTGCTCGTGCGCGCGCTGATCACGTCCCGCCAGCGCCGGGGCAGCATCTTCGCGCCGATGCACTGGACGGACCAGTTCACCGCCAAGGGCCGGCTCGACACGCTCACCGCGCCGCTCACCGACCCGGTTTCCGGCCAGCCGGCACTGAAGCACGTCGCGGTGCACATCGAGAAATTCGCCGTGATGGCGTTCGGCTTCGCCGTGACCCGACAAAGGCCCGAAGCGGTCGCCGGCGACTATTGGGCCGTGGCCCGCTGCAGGGATGGCTGGCGGGTCGAGCTCGCCTTTGCAGACGACAAAATCGACTGGACGACTTTTGCCCAATCCCTGTTCGGCGCCTCGACCGATGCCGAAATACTCGCCTATCACGACCGCGATGCCGGCCAGCATCGCATCGCCGCCTTCGATGGCGTACAGCTCGCGGGCGCCCTGTTCGTCGCTCCCGGCCCGGTCGCCGTGTCGCGCGGATGGGCAACGCAGCAGCTCGAAGAGGCCCATGCCAGCCAACGCGAGCGCTTCCGCATCGTCGCCGGCCGCGCCGGTGCCGAACGGCGCGATGCCGGCGCGACCGTCTGCTCCTGTTTCAACGTCGGGATCAACCAGATCACGGCGGCGGTGGCTTCCGGCTGCACGAACGTGGAAGCCATCGGCGCCGCGCTGAAGGCAGGCACCAATTGCGGCTCCTGCCGCTCTGAGATCCGCGCCATCATCCAGGCACATCGCGTTCAGGCGGCCGAGTAGGCGGCAGAACCCGCCATCGGCGGCCTCCCGATGCGTATGCGCCGGCGGACCCCGCGTCAGCCCATCATAGCCGGGCGGCAGGACGACACCCGGGGCGTAGCTGCGGTTGTCCAGATCGCTAAGCGCGCCGTACTTGCCGCCGTGTGGGTTGCCGCCGACGTCTCGCCGCCATCATTGGCTACAGAACTGGACTTTAGTCCGAGCTGTCTCATCTGGACACAAAAGCGCAAGGCTGAAAATGTCTTAATGCATGTCGCCCAAAAGTAACCTCGGTTTTGGGAGGACGACATGCACGGAAAAAGCCAAAAGCGCGTCGCATGAATCCGCTTCGACGCGACCCGCTCTTGGAGCGCAGTAAGCTTGGCCAACCAGAAGGAGGCGGATGCTGGACATCGAGGACATAGCCGCTCATCCGGATCTGCACCGCCACGTCCAGGAGCAGTCGCTGGCGCTGATCCACATCTACGAAGCCAGCCCGCGGCTTGCTTCCATATTCGCCACGCAGCAGCGCTGGCTGATGGGCCATGTCGGCCTTGCCATGCATTTCAGGCGCGACCCGGGCGACCGTCGCACCGCGTTGACGGTGTCGCGCTTCATCGAGTTCGTGCATCAGCACAAGGTCGCCAGCCGCAACACCGCCGACGCTTTCATCAAGGAGATGCTGAATTACCGCATCGCCGAATACGTCGCGGGCGGAGACGGGCGCACCCACCCGTTGCAGCCGACAGCGGACACGGTGCGGACATTCACCGGATGGGTGCACGCACATCTAAGCACCCTTGACCGACTCGACGGCGCGGACCGGCTGGCGAAATACCTGGAGCGGCCCGATATGCTCGCCGCCCTGCAGCCCCTCGTGGCCGACGGCCTGCTTTCGTCCAAACCGGTGCGAGAACCCAACCAGACCTTTTCCCTGTTCATCTGGCTCAACAATGGCGGCATCGTCATGGATCGGCTCATGTCCGGCATCGACCCCGACCATGCCGGCCTAGATCGGATTCCGACCAGCGTGGTCTCGGTGGCGGAATTCGCCAGTTGGCTCAAACTGTCGCGCACCCACCTCGCCCGAAAACTACGCGATGCCGAGGCGCTCGGCAGCATCGGCTGGCTGGGCCAGCGCGGCAATTCCGTGATGTGGGTCTCGCACCGCTTCTTTCAGGAATACATGACCGTCCAGGCCGCCAAGCTGGCCATCGTGGATGCCGCCTTCGCAGCATGCTTTTCCACCGACCTCTGAGAGACTCGCCGCTGCCCAGGCTATGAAGGCGGTCCGTGCCGCTGCGTATCCTCGAAACAAAAAAGCCGCCTCGGCGGCGGGACGTCAGCACCATACGAAGAATGACAGCATAACTGCCCTCAGCAGTGAACCTCAGGCCGCAGAACGGCCCGGGTGCGCAAGGTCACCCGAGCCGGAACCCGCAATGTCACTCGATGTCGAAGGAGACACCCTGGGCGAGCGGCAGCGCCTTGGAATAGTTCACCGTGTTGGTGGCGCGGCGCATATAGGCTTTCCACGCATCGGAGCCGCTCTCGCGGCCGCCGCCGGTTTCCTTTTCACCACCGAAGGCGCCGCCGATCTCGGCGCCCGACGTGCCGATATTGACATTGGCGATGCCGCAGTCCGAGCCGTCGACGCCGAGAAAGCGCTCGGACTCCTGCAGGTCGCGGGTGAAGATCGACGACGACAGCCCCGCTCCCACCGCATTGTGCTCGTCAAGCACGGCGTCGAAATCGGAATACTTCATCACATAGAGGATCGGCGCGAACGTCTCTTCGGTCACCGGCGACACTTGGCTGGGCATTTCGACTAGCGCCGGATGCACGTAGTAGGCGTCCGGATGGCCATTCTCGACCCGCGTGCCGCCGGTCACCTTGCCGCCGTGGGCGGACGCTTCCTGCAGCGCCTTCTGCATGGCTTCGTAGGCTGCCCTGTCGATCAGCGGCCCAACGAGCGCCGACGTCTCCAGCGGATTGCCGACAGAGACGCTCTGATAGGCCTTCTTCAGCCGCGGTACCAAGGCGTCGTAGACGCTGTCATGCACGAACAGGCGCCTCAGGGTCGTGCAGCGCTGGCCCGCCGTGCCCATCGCGCCAAAGGCAATCGCGCGCAACGCCATGTCGAGATCGGCGGTCGGGCAGACGATGCCGGCATTGTTGCCGCCGAGCTCCAGCACCGCGCGTGCAAAACGCTTGGCCAGGCGCGGGCCGACGTCGCGGCCCATGCGGGTCGAGCCGGTGGCGGAGACCAGCGGCACCTTGGGATGATCCACCAGAATCTCGCCGACGGCGCGGTCGCCGATCAGCACCGACGCGAGCCCTTCCGGCGCATCAGTGCCGAAGCGCTTGACGGCGCGCTTGAAGATCGCCTCGCAGGCAAGCGCCGTCAGCGGCGTTTTTTCGGAAGGCTTCCATACCACCGCGTCGCCGCAGACCAGCGCGAGCGCCGCATTCCACGACCACACCGCGACTGGGAAGTTGAAGGCGGAGATGACGCCGACCACGCCGAGCGGATGCCAGGTTTCCATCATGCGGTGTCCTGGGCGCTCGGTGGCGATGGTCAGTCCGTACAATTGCCTGGAAAGACCGACGGCGAAGTCGCAGATGTCGATCATCTCCTGCACTTCGCCGAGCCCTTCCGAGGGGATCTTGCCGACCTCGATCGACACCAGCCGGCCAAGTTCGGCCTTGTGCGCGCGCAATTCCTCGCCGAGCAGCCGCACCAGCTCGCCGCGCTTCGGGCCCGGTACCAGCCGCCAGGCCTGAAACGCCTTGTGCGCGGCATCGATGGTCCTGGCCGCATCGGTCGGCGAGATCGTGCTCAATGCCGCGATCTGCTCGCCCGTGACCGGGCTGCGCACGATCAGGTCGCCGCCGACAAGCGCCTCCTTGGCAACACCCAGTTTCGCCAGCAGCTCGGCGGTTTCCTTCGCTATCGTCATGTCTGTCCCTTTCAGATCCCGCCATTCATGTGGCGTGGTCAAAGCATTGCGCCGTGCATTCCCTATGCGGTCAGGCGCAGGGTGGCGCTGTCTTGGCGTGCCAATAGCGGTTTCAGGAAAAAATCGCCACCCCGGCATGGTCCAAGCTCGGGCCAGACCATTGAACCAGGGTCAGCTTGCGGTGCGCGCTGCGCTGTCCTTCATCAGCCGGTCGATGTGCATGCGTATATGGGCCGCTTCCGCCGCGGTGTTGGCAAGCGCGATGGCGCGATCGAAGGCGACCCGCGCCTCCTCGCCCCGGTCGAGTTGCATCAAAAGCCCGCCCTTGAGGCCGAAGAAGTGGAAATAGCCGGAAAGCCTCTGCTCCAGCGGCTCGATTATGGCGAGCGCGGCCTCCGGTCCGCTCACCTTGGAAACCGCGACCGCACGGTTGAGGGTGACGACGGGCGACGGCTGCATCTGTTCGAGCAGGCCGTAAAGCAGGTCGATCTCCACCCAGTCCGTGTCCTCGGCCTTTTCAGCCCGAGCATGCAGCGCGGCAATCGCCGCCTGCACCTGGTAAGGGCCGGGCTTTCGGTGGCGCAGTGCCTTGTCGACCAGCGCCAGCCCTTCATCGATCATCTTGCGGCTCCACAGGCTGCGGTCCTGATCCTCGAGCAGAACGATCTCTCCGTCCGCATCGAAGCGGGCCGGTGCGCGCGCATGCTGGAGCAGCAGCAGCGCCGTCAGCCCCATGATCTCCGGCTCGGTCTGGAACAGCCTGAGCAGCAGCCGGGCCAGCCGGATCGCCTCCTCGCACAGCGGCGCGCGGGCCGGCGCCTCGCCGCTGTTGGTCGAATAGCCCTCGTTGAAGATCAGGTAGACCATGGCCGCGACCGCGGCGAGCCGCTCCGAGCGCTCCACCGCGCCCGGCGTCTCGAACGGCACGCCGGCGTCGGCGATACGTGCCTTGGCGCGAGTGATGCGCTGCTCCATGGCGCTTTCGCCGACCAGGAAGGCGCGTGCGATCTGCTTGACCGTGAGACCCGAGACGATGCGCAGCGCCACCGCGATCTGCTGCGTTGCCGGCAGGTCGGGATGGCAGCAGATGAATAGCAGCCGCAATATGTCGTCGCGGTAGTGCGCGCCATCGAGCCGCTCGGCGATGTCGCTCTCTGCGTCCTCGAGATCAGATATCTGGTCCTCTTCCGGCATCGGCGCCTGCTTGGCGCGCTTGCGCACCGCGTCGATGCCGCTGTTGCGTCCGACGAAGATCAGCCAGGCCGCCGGATCGCGCGGCGGACCGTTCTGCGGCCAGTTCTTCAGCGCCCTGAGGCAAGCGTCCTGGAAAGCTTCCTCCGCCGTATCGAGGTCGCGGAAATAGCGCAGCAGCGCACCCATCGCCTGCGGGCGGGCGGCGCTGATCGCTGAGCTGATCCAGGCAAGTTCGGTCATACGGCGACCCTAGTGGGATTGAAGATGGATACCGGCCGGATTTCGTAGGAGCCGCCGCTCGGATTGACCTCGGAAAGTTCGCGCGCGAACTCCACCGCCTCGTCGAGATCGGCGCATTCGAGCGTGTAGAAGCCGAGGAACTGTTCCTTGGTCTCGGCGAACGGCCCGTCGATGACGATCGATTCGCCCTTGACCTTCCTCAGCGTCGTCGCCGCCGTCGTCGGCAAAAGCCGCGCCACCGGGCCAAGCCGGCCGGCGTCCGCGTATTTCTGCTGGACATCGAGAATGTTGGCCATGACCTTGTCGTCCTGTTCCTTGCTCCAGGAGCAGACGACGTCTTCGGAAGCATAGCACAAGATCGCGTAGAGCATGGTTTGTCCTCTTCTGTGTCAAAGGACGAAACACTAGGACCGATCCCGACACGGCGTCGATAAAAAAATCGAGGCGCCGCGGATTCAGCGGCCGCTGGTTGCCGCGGGTCCGCTTTCGTGCGTCTTCAGCCATCGCAGCACGAGCGCTTCCTCGTCATCGAGACCGTCTATCGACCGTTTGCGCTTGTTGGCTTCCGCCATTTCGGCAAGCAGCCGTCCCTGCAGCCATGCTTCGAAGACTTGCGGATGGATATAGCATTGGCGGCAGACGGCGCGCGTGTTGCCCAGCCGCTCGGCGACCCTGTCGATGACGCTGTTCATCGCCCGTTTCTGCTGTGCCTGGCTGTCGGGCAGCACCGTTTGCGCGAACAGCGACGCGGCGTGAATGGTGCCGCCCCATGTACGGAAATGTTTCGAGCTGAATGCATCCCCGATGGCCTCGCGGATGTAGCGGTTGACGTCTTCGGAGCGCACCGGGTGTCTGTTGCCGTCCTCATCGAGATACTGGAACAGCTTTTGGCCCGGCAGGTCCTGCGCGCCCCGCACGATTCGCGCGATGCGGCGATCGACCAGCTTCAATTTCCATTCCTTGCCCGATTTGCCCTTGAAGGCGAACCGCAGGCTCGATCCCTTGATGTCGACATGGCGGTCCCGCAGCGTCGTCAGGCCGAAGCTCTTGTTGTCGCGGGCGTAAGCGGCGTTGCCGACTCGGATCATGGTGTTGTCGAGCAGCCAGACGATCGCGGCGACGACGCGTTCGAGCGGCAGGCCATGGCGGCGCAGGTCGCTGTCCATCCTACGCCGAAGCTCCGGCAGGCTTTCGGCGAAAGCGACAAGGCTCGAATATTTGGCGCTGTCGCGTTCCTCGGCCCAACGCGGATGGTAGCGATATTGCTTGCGCCCGCGCTGATCCCTGCCGGTTGCCTGGATATGGCCGTCCGCCTCGGGCGAGATCCACACATCCGTCCAGGCCGGCGGGATAACGATCGCCTCGATGCGCGCTCGGGTGGCATCCGAGACCGGCCTTCCGTCAGGTCCCCTGTAGGAAAATCCCTTGCCCGCTTTCAGTCGGCGGATACCGGGCTCGGTATCGCTGACATAGATCAGTGCGGCATCCTCGGCAGAGATCTGAGCGCCGTTCTTTGGTGCGGCCTCGCCGTCGATAGTCAATCCGGATTTCTGCAGCATGCTGGCCCCACGGAAACACCCGTAGATAAGCCTCTGGGCCGAGCACTGGTTCCATTCCTGTCGAAAAGTCGGCGGCCACCCACGTCGGGCGGAACCCTGCAAGGCGCTTTGCGCAAGCAGGCCTGACGTCAGGTCTTCTCCAGCACCACCGGAATAACGTCGACGGCTTGCTCTCCGACCTGTCCGCCGGTGGTCTTGAGAACGCCGACGATCGGCGCGACATCCGAATAGTCACGGCCATAGCCGACGGTGATGTGATCGTTGGAGGCCCGCATGCCGTTGGTCGGGTCGAACTCCTGCCAGCCGGCATCGCGCCCGCACCACACCTTGACCCATGCATGCATGGCGTCGGCGCCCTCCAGCCTGGGCTTGCCCTTGGGCGGAATGGTGCGCAAGAAGCCGCTGACGTAGCCGGCCGGCATGCCGAGCCCGCGCAGGCCGGCGATCATGATATGCGAGAAATCCTGGCACACGCCGCGCTTCAGCCGGAAGGCATCGCCTGCCCTGGTGCGGACGGTGGTCGCCTCGTTGTCATAGGTGAAATCGCGGTGGATGCGATTGCAGAGGTTCATCGCCGTACCGGCGGCCGAGCCGCCGACGCTGTCGCGCGCATAGGCGGTAATCGCCGCATCGATGCCGGCGTGACCGCTGGCGGCCAGGAAATGGTGGGGGGTATCCGGCGCCAGCGAGCGCACGGCGGCGAGCTCCTGACGCAGCCGGCTAAGGTCGGGCGACACGTCGAGCCCGGGCTCGGGCCGCGACACCGCCACGCGCGCGCTCATCCTGATGTCGAGTGCGTCATGCGCGTCGCGGAAGGCGATCGAGGTGACGTTGTTGCCGAAGAAATCGGAAAAATCCGAGCGTTCGTTGGGCGCCGGCGCGAAGGATAGCGACGCAGCGACGACGCGCTGCACGCCCTCGATGGTCGGCGGCAGTACGCGCACCTGGTGCCGGCCGCCGCCGGCGACGGCGGCGTAATCGTAGTGAAGGTGAAGCCTGATGTCGTAGAGCATGCCGGAGCGCCGCCTTACCCGAAATAGGCCTTGGCGAGGCTGCTGTAGAGCCCGCCTATCTCGCCGGCGAGATCGTTCAGCGCCTTCACACTCATGTCCGCTGGCTCCTTGATGGCGATGGCTGTGTTGAGCTGCAGGATCTCCTTGGCCGCAGGCGACATGTGCCCCTCGCCGCCGATCGCCGGCAGCAGCCCGATCTCGGCTTTCAGCCGTTCGAGCTGGAACAGGATGGAACGCGGATTGAGCGGATCGAGCGCCAGAAGGTCGATCACCGTGCGGCGGCCGGCTTGCACAGGGTACTGCCGCCGGTGCGTCATGACGCTGTCGCCGATCTCCAGCATCATGTCGAGCGCGCCGTCCGGCGCCTTGTCGCTGGTCAGCCGGGCGAGCGTGCTGGCGATCTGTATGCCGCGTTCCAGCCGCCGGCCGATCTCCAGGAACCGCCAGCCCGCGAAGCGGTACATGTTCTCGTGCAGCAGGCCGGAAAAACCGGCGAGCTTGCGCAGGATGACGGTCATCGCCCGCGTCGCGTCATCCCCCGGCGCCACCGTCGTCGCGAACTGATGGATGGTCTTCGACAAGTCCTTGAGCGCCAGCCAGCCGTCCGGCGAGAAACGGTCGCGGATCTGGCCGGCGCTGTAGACCGCGCTGTCCAGCGTACCGATCAGCCCCGATGGGATCGCTGTTTCGACATCGATGCCGAACGGTTCGAGATGATCCCTGATGTCGGCCAGCAGCGGCATATCCGGATCGGAAGTTTCGGCGAGCCGCACATGATAGGCGCGCAGGATGCGCACCGTGTCTTCCGAGCGTTCGATGTAGCGGCCGAGCCAGGTCAGGTTTTCCGCTGCGCGGCTGGGCAGGCTGCCCGGCCTGGTGCGGCTGAAGCTGTCGCCCTCTTGTGGCAGCAGCGTCTCGCGCTCCACCGGCCGGTCGCTGACCACCCAGACATCGGCCGCCTGGCCGCCGCGCTGCATGGCGATCGCGGTCGGATCGAGCGACAGGCCGACGCGGGCGAACCCGCCCGGCATCACCGTCCAGCCCTCGGGCGTGCGCGCCAGGTAGACACGCAGGCTTGCCGGCCGCGGCTCCAGCCAGCCGCCGACATAGACGGGCGTCGTCGAAAGCGTCACCGCTTCCTGGCCGACGAAAGCGTCGCCGTCGCGTTCGATGCGCGCCACCAGGTCCGCCCGCTCCCCGGCCGACAGCGCGGAGCCAAGCCTAGTCTGGTCGTCGTCCTCGAAGGCCAGCCTCGTCGACAGCGCCGGCCCGATCACCATGCGGTCGATATTGGCGAGCACATGCGCTCGGTCGGATGCCTGACCGCACCACCATGTCGCGACGGTGGGCAGCTCGAGTTCCTCGCCCCGCAATTCGCGCGCGATCTTGGGCAGGAAGGCAAGCAGCGCGCGCGTTTCCATCAGGCCCGAGCCGAGCGCATTGACGGTGGAGACGCTGCCTTGCCGGATCGCCTCGACCAGGCCCGGCGTACCGATTTGCGACTCCGAGCGCAGTTCCAACGGATCGGCGAACGCCGCGTCCAGCCGTCGCCACAGCACGCTGATCGGCATCAGCCCGGAAACGGTGCGCACCATCAGCCTGCCCCCGGAAACGGTCAGGTCCTCGCCTTCGAGCAGCATGATGCCGAGATAGCGGGCGATATAGGCGTGTTCGTAATAGGTTTCGTTGAGCGGCCCAGGCGTCAATATGGCGACGCGGCCGTCAGCTTCCCTGGCCATGCCGATCAGCGCATCGCGAAAGCGCCGGAAGAAGCCGGCGAGGCGATGCACATGCATCTCGCCATAGATGTCCGACAGCGCGCGGGTCGTGGCGACGCGGTTCTCCAGAGCGAAACCGGCGCCGGATGGTGCCTGAGTACGGTCGCCCAACACCCACCAGCGGCCGTCCGGCCCGCGGCCGAGTTCGAAGGCGCAGAAATGCAGGAAATGGCCGTCGGCCGGACGAGTGCCAACCACGGGCCGCAAATATTCGGGGCTCGCCGCGATCAGTCCGGCCGGCAGGATGCCCTTCTCGACCAGCCGGTTCGGCCCGTATATATCGGCGATGATCTCCTCGAACAGCTCGGCGCGCTGCACCAGGCCGGCGCTGATCGCTGCCCACTCGGCGTCCTCGATGAGCACCGGAACATGCGCCAGCGGCCATTCGCGCTCGTTGGCGCCGGCCTTGTCATAGACGCGGTAATAGACGCCGGCGTCGCGCAGATACTGGTCGGCACGCGCAAAACGCTGGGCGAGTTCTTCGGCGCCGAGATCGTCGAGCGCCCCGATGAAATGCTTCCAGGCCGGACGGGGATTGCCCGAAGCGTCGACCATCTCGTCGACGACGCCGTCGATCGGCTGGTAGTGCTCCAGCAGGCGATGGATCTGCGCCTTGCCGCGTACCCGCTTGTGATTCCCCTTTGCCATGTCAGATCAGAGTCTTGGCGGACGCCGAAGGTCAAGCGTCATGGGGAAATCTTCCGTGGGTTGTTCCTCGCGCAACACATAGGCCGACGGCGTGTGGCCGCGCGCTTCGAAGCGGGCGAGCCGGCGCGCTTCCGCCTCGTTGCCGTTGACCGGAAAAGTGTCGTAGCTGCGCCCGCCCGGATGCGCGACATGATAGACGCAGCCGCCAACCGCCCGACCCGACCAACGGTCGTAGATATCGAACACCAGCGGCGTATTGACCGGCAGTGCCGGATGCAGGCCCGAAGCGGGTTGCCACGCCTTGAAGCGCACGCCCGCCACCGCGACTTCCCTGTTGTCGGTAACCTTCATCGGCACGATGCGGCCGTTGCAGACGACGGCATGGCGCTCCGGATTGAGACCTTCGGTCTTGACCTGCAACCTTTCGACCGAGGAATCGACGAAGCGCACGGTGCCGCCGATGGCCCCCTGCTCGCCCATGACATGCCACGGCTCCAGGGCCTGCCGCAGTTCCAGCTTGACGCCCGCATATTGGACCTCGCCGCAGAAGGGAAAGCGGAACTCGAGCTGCGCGTCGAACCATTCGGGGCGGAACGTGAAACCGTTGAGCTTGAGGTCGTCGAGAACGTCGAGAAAATCCGCCCAGACATGATGCGGCAGCATGAAGCGGTCGTGCAGCGACGTGCCCCAGCGCACGAAACGGCCGTCGAGCGGGTTCTTCCAGGCACGGGCGATGATCGCCCTGACCAGCAGTTGCTGCGCCAGGCTCATGCGCGCATTGGGTGGCATCTCGAAGCCGCGGAACTCGACCAGGCCCAGTCGTCCGGTCGGTCCATCAGGCGAAAACAGCTTGTCGATGCAGATTTCCGAGCGATGCGTGTTCCCGGTGACGTCGGTCAAAAGGTTGCGGAACAGCCGGTCGACCAGCCATGGCAAAGGCACGTTGCCCTGGTCCGGACGCGGCACCTGCGTCATGGCGATTTCAAGCTCGTAGAGCGAATCGTGGCGCGCCTCGTCGAAGCGCGGCGCCTGGCTGGTCGGGCCGATGAACAGGCCGGAGAAGAGATAAGACAGCGAGGGATGCCGCTGCCATTGCAGCACTAGGCTCTTCAAAAGATCGGGGCGGCGCAGAAACGGGCTGTCATTGGGGGTCGCGCCGCCGACCACAACATGGTTGCCGCCGCCGGTGCCGGTGTGGCGGCCGTCGATCATGAATTTATCCGCGCCAAGCCGCGTTTGCCGCGCCTCCTCGTAGATCGCCGTGGTCGTCGCCACGCAGTCCTGCCAGTTGGCAGCCGGATGGATGTTGACCTCGATGACGCCAGGGTCCGGCGCGACGCGGATGACGTTGAGGCGCGGATCATGCGGCGGGCCGTAGCCCTCGATGTGCACTGGCAACCTGATCGCCTTGGCCGCGTTCTCGGCTGCTGCCACCAGCTCAAGATAATCCTCCAGCGCCTCGACCGGCGGCATGAACACGCAGAGCCGTCCCTCGCGCGGCTCGACCGAAAGCGCGGTACGCACCGCGCCGCCGATCTCGGTGATCTCCTGCTCGACCCGGTCCTGCTGGGCGGTCGCGGCCGTGAACGATGCCGCCTGCTGGCGGCGTGCCATTTCATCGGCGCCCTGAGGATCGGCCGGAGCCGCCATGGGCAAGATCGCCTCCCGCACGGGCAGCGCACCGCGCGGCTGCGACGGATCGACCGGAACGATGTAGGGAAACTGCTCCGGCGGCACGTGAGGCAGCGTGCCGAGCGGCAGGCGGTAGCCGACCGGTGAATCGCCCGGCACCAGGAACAGCCGCCCGCGCCGCGTCGTCCATTTTTCCGAGCGCCAGCGCTGGCCCGACGCCTGGCTGTTCCAGCGCTGCACCGGCAGCACATAGCCCGACGGCTTGGTCAGCCCGCGTTCGAACACCGTCGCCATGCGGCTGCGCTCTTCGGGATCCTCCAGCTTCGAATTGGACGGATCGACATTCTCCGGCAGCTTGCCTTCCTTGAGCAGCCACTCGGCCGGATCCTCATAGGCTTCGCTGACCATGGACGTTTCGATGCCGAGCTCGCCGGCGATCGCGGTCAGCAGGCTCTCGGCCTGCTTCGGACCGATATCGGCTTCGCTTTTCTCCCGCGCGATCAGCGACGGGTCGCTCCACACCGGCTGGCCGTCGGTGCGCCAGTAGAGCGAAAAGGTCCAGCGCGGTAAGCTTTCGCCGGGGTACCATTTGCCTTGGCCATAATGGAGGAAGCCGCCAGGCGCGAAGCGCTCGCGCAGCCTCCGGATCAGCGCATCGGCCTTTTCGCGTTTTGTCGGGCCGACGGCGGCGGTGTTCCACTCGGCGGACTCGAAATCGTCGATCGACACGAAGGTCGGCTCGCCGCCCATGGTCAGCCGTACATCCCCGTCCGCCAGCGCCGCATCGACCTTGTTGCCGAGCGCATCAAGCGCATGCCAGCTTTCATCCGAGAACGGCTTGGTGATGCGCGGATGCTCCGCGATGCGGTCGACCCGCATGTCGAAGCCGAACTCGACATTGGCAAAGCTCGCCATGCCGGAAATGGGCGCTGCATTGCGAAAATGCGGGGTGGCGGCAAGCGGTACATGGCTCTCGCCGGTAAGCAGACCCGAAGTCGGGTCGAAACCGATCCAGCCAGCGCCGGGAAGATAGACCTCGCACCAGGCGTGCAGGTCAGTGAAATCCACGGATGTACCGGCCGGCCCATCGAGCGCGACGAGGTCGGGCTTGAGCTGGATCAGATAACCCGAGACAAAGCGCGCGGCGATGTCTAGATTGCGCAGGATCTGCACCAGCAGCCAGCTCGAATCGCGGCACGACCCTTTGGCGGCCGCCAGCGTTTCCTCCGGCGAGAACACGCCGGTCTCCATGCGCACGATATAGGCGATTTCGCGCTGCAGCCGGGCATTGAGGTCGACGAGAAAATTGACCGTGTTTTTCGGGCTGGTATCGATGGTTTTCAGGAACGCCGACAGCAGCGGGCCTGCCGGTTCCGGTGTGCGATAGATGGCGAGGTCGTTGCGTGTCTCTTCCGGATACTCGAACGGGAAATTTTCCGCCGTCTCCTCCACGAAGAAATCGAACGGGTTGTAGACCGTCATGTCGGCGACGAGGTCGACCTCGATCTTGAGTTCGCTCACCGGGTCGGGAAAGACGAAACGGGCGAGGAAATTGCCGTAGGGGTCCTGCTGGAGATTGACGAAGTGGTTCGCCGGCTCGACCTTCAACGAATGGCTGAGCACTTTGGTGCGCGAATGTGGCGCCGGCTGGAGCCTGATCACCTGGGGACCAAGAACCACCGGCCGGTCGTATTTGTAATGGGTCAGGTGATAGACGGCGGCCAGAATTGCCATGGAGCCCCGGAAGATCGGCGTTTAGCTGGCCGAACCCTGACACATCTGGCCGTCATTCTCCAAGCGGATGTTGCGCTGCACCTAACTTAAACGGCTACCGAACCTCAGAAAAACGCTTGGATCCCCGTCTGCGCCCGTCCCAGGATCAGCGCGTGCACGTCATGCGTGCCCTCATAGGTGTTGACCGTCTCCAGATTCTGCGCATGGCGCATCACGTGATAGCCGATCTGGATGCCGTTGCCGCCATGCATGTCGCGCGCCTGGCGGGCGATGTCGAGCGCCTTGCCGCAATTGTTGCGCTTGACGATCGAGATCATC
Source organism: Mesorhizobium sp. B2-5-11 (assembly GCF_006440835.1). Taxonomy (NCBI): domain Bacteria; kingdom Pseudomonadati; phylum Pseudomonadota; class Alphaproteobacteria; order Hyphomicrobiales; family Phyllobacteriaceae; genus Mesorhizobium; species Mesorhizobium sp. B2-5-11. The sequence continues at coordinate 181,422 of NZ_VFUK01000005.1, read as the reverse complement.
TCCGGCGCCATCTTGCCTTCGTCGAGCAGCCGCCCGACGCGCAACGAGGCCTGCAGCCCAAGCGCGATCTCTGTCTGCATGTCGGCGAGCTTCTTCTGGTAGAGCTGCGTGCTGGCCAGCGGCTTGCCGAACTGCTTGCGGTCGAGGCCATACTGGCGCGCGCGATGCCAGCAATCTTCGGCCGAGCCCATCGAGCCCCAGGAAATGCCGTAGCGAGCCCGGTTGAGGCAGCCGAACGGCCCCTTCAGCCCCGACACGTTGGGCAGCAGAGCATCCTCGCCGACCTCGACGCCTTCCATAACCACCTCGCCGGTGATCGACGCCCGCAGCGACAGCTTGCCGCCGATCTTCGGCGCCGAAAGCCCCTTCATGCCCTTTTCCAGGACGAAGCCACGGATCTCATCCTTGCCGTTCTCGCCCTTCAGCTTCGCCCAGACGACGAACACGTCGGCGACGGGCGCATTGGAGATCCACATCTTGGAGCCGGTAAGCTTGTAACCATTGGCGGTCTTCTCGGCGCGCGTCTTCATGCCGCCGGGGTCGGAGCCGGCATCCGGTTCGGTCAGGCCGAAACAGCCTATCCACTCGCCGCTGGCGAGCTCGGGTAGATACTTCCTGCGCTGTTCGTCCGAGCCATAGGCATAAATGGGATACATCACCAGCGACGACTGCACCGACATCATCGAACGATAGCCGGAATCGACGCGCTCCACTTCGCGGGCGACCAGGCCGTAGGTGACATAGTTGGCGCCGAGGCCGCCGAATTCTTCCGGAATGTTGATGCCGAGCAGGCCGGCCTCGCCCATCTCGCGAAAAATCGCCGTGTCGAAGGTTTCGTTGAGATAGGCCTCCTCGATGCGCGGCGCGAGCTTGTCGGCGGCGAAGGCCGCCGCCCCGTCCCGCACCATGCGCTCGTCTTCCGAAAGCTGGTCCTCGATCAGGAACGGGTCTTCCCAGACGAATGCATTCTTGTCGGCAGCCATGGCGTCTCGATCCTTAAAAACGGGTGAAGTCCGGCTTATCGGCCCACGGCCTGAAAAAATCAAACGAAATTGCTTCACCGATCAATGAGCGTTAGGAATAGATCATGAGCGTCCAACGTCGTCTTTTGCCTAACATCAACGCGCTTGCCGCCTTCGAAGCGGTGGCCCGGCTTGGCAGTTTCACCGCTGCAGCCCAGGAGCTGGATTTAACCCAGGGCGCCGTCAGTCGGCAGATCAGGCTGATCGAGGACCAGTTTGGCCGCCGGCTGTTCGAGCGCGACAGCCGCAATGTCCGGCTGTCGGCGGCGGGCGAAACCTACGCCGAAGTGGTCCGTTCGGCACTTGGCCAATTGCGCGACGCAGCGCTTGGATTGATGAGTAATCGGCATAGAGGCATCCTGAACCTCGCAATCCTGCCGACCTTCGGCACGCGCTGGCTGATGCCGATGATCCCAGACTTCGTCGACAACAATCCCGACATCACCATCAACTTCGTCACCCGCGTCGGCCGCTTCGACTTCGCCAGAGAGCGGCTGGACGCCGCCATCCATTATGGCCTGCCGGACTGGCCCGAGGCAGACTCGACGCTGCTGGTGCGGGAGGTGGTGGCCCCGGTGGTGTCGCCCGAATTTCTCGCCGAGCGCTCCATCGCCACGCCGGCCGACATCGGCCGTCTGCCGCTGCTGCACATGGCGACGCGGCCTGGCGCCTGGACAGAATGGTTTGAGCATCAGGGCCTGAGCGCGCCGACCGGACCGGGTATGCAGTTCGAACAGTTCGGCACCGCCGCCCAGGCCTGCATGGCGGGTCTGGGCGTGGCTCTGCTGCCGCAAATCCTCATCTCAGGCGAGTTGCAGCGCGGCCAGCTAGTGCCCGCGCCCGGCCAGCCTATGCACAGCCGCAGCGCCTATTATCTGGTCGTCCCGCACGACAAGCGCGGCCATCCGCCGGTCGCGAGTTTTCGAGATTGGCTGACGAGCCAGGTTGAAAAGGACCCGGCTGTTCTGGCGTGGTAGCTACTTCCGTTTCAGCGCATCCGCCAACGCCGCACCGAACGCACCTTGCTGCGCCGGTCGCTCCGGCTGGCGCTGCGGCGCTGGCGAGCGTGGCGCCGGCCTGCCGCCGCCATTGTCGCGCGGGCCGCGCGATGCGCCGCCACCATCCCTGCGCATGGAAAGCGCGATCCGCTTGCGCTTGATGTCGACGTCGACGACCCGCACCTTGACCACGTCGCCGGCCTTGACCACCTCATGCGCGTCCTTGATGAAACGGTCGGCCAGTTGCGAAACGTGCACCAGCCCGTCCTGGTGGACGCCGATGTCGACGAAAGCGCCGAAGGCGGCGACATTGGTGACGGTGCCTTCCAGCAGCATGCCGGGCTTCAGATCCTTGATGTCGTCGATGCCATCGGCGAAGGTTGCCGTCTTGAAGCCGGGGCGCGGATCGCGGCCGGGCTTTTCCAGCTCGGCCAAAATGTCGCGCACCGTCGGCAGGCCGAACCGCTCGTCGACGAAAACGCGCGGATCGAGCGCCTTCAGCGCCGCACTGTCGCCCATCAGCGAACGCACATCGCGTCCGCAGGCGGCGACGATCTTTTTGGCCACGCCGTAGGCTTCCGGATGCACGGCCGAGGCGTCGAGCGGCTCGGAGCCGTTCGGGATGCGCAGGAAGCCGGCGCATTGCTCGAACGCGCGCGGCCCGAGGCGGGAAACCTTGAGCAGGTCCTTGCGGCTGGCGAACGGGCCGGTGGCATCGCGGTGCGCGACGATGGCGTCGGCCAGCGACGCGCCGAGGCCTGACACGCGGGCCAGAAGCGGCGCCGAGGCGGTGTTGAGATCGACGCCAACCGCGTTGACGGCGTCCTCGACCACCGCCTCCAGCGAGCGGCCAAGCCGGTACTGGTCGACATCGTGCTGATACTGGCCGACGCCGATCGATTTCGGCTCGATCTTGACCAGTTCGGCCAGCGGATCCTGCAAGCGGCGCGCGATCGACACCGCACCGCGCAATGATACGTCGAGACCGGGGAATTCCGCCGCCGCCGTCGCCGAAGCCGAATAGACCGAAGCGCCGGCCTCGCTGACGATCACCTTGAGCGGCTTCGGCCCGCCGTCGGAAGGCATGTCGGACAGCATGTCGGCCACCAGCTTCTCGGTTTCGCGGCTGCCGGTGCCATTGCCGATCGAGATCAGCTCGACCTTGTGCAGGCGAACGAGCTTGGCGAGCTCCGCCTGCGTGCCACGCACATCGTTCCTGGGCGGGAACGGATAGACCGTTGTCGTCGCCACCAGCTTGCCGGTGCCGTCGACCACCGCGACCTTGACGCCGGTGCGGATGCCAGGGTCGAGCCCCATCGTCGGCCGCGATCCGGCGGGGGCGGCGAGCAGCAGATCCTTCAAATTGCGGGCGAAGACGTGGATCGCCTCTTCCTCGGCCCGTTCGCGCAGGTCGCGCATCAGATCGAGCGTCAGGTGCAGGGATAGTTTTATGCGCCAGGTCCAGCCTGCGACCTCCATCAGCCAGCGATCGCCCGGCAGGCTGCCGCCGATGGCGTAGGCATTGGCGATCATCCGCTCTACCGGCTTCACCGGTGAAGAGTCGTCGGCATCGACCTCGATGTCGAGCGACAGCACCTCCTCGTTGCGGCCGCGCAGCATCGCCAGCGCGCGGTGGCTCGGCACGGTGGCCCAGCGCTCGACATGGTCGAAATAATCGGAGAATTTCGCACCCGCCTCCTGCTTGCCGTCGACCACCCTGGCGCGCATGAAGGCGCGTTCCTTCATGTAGCTTCGCAGCTTGCCGACCAGGTCTGCATTCTCGGCGAACTGCTCCGACACTATGTCGCGCGCGCCCTCAAGTGCCGCCTTGGCGTCGGCCACGTCCTCGGTCAGATAGGCCAGTGCGAGTTCCGCCGGCACCAGCGAACGGTCGGCCAGGATGGCTTCCGCCAGGGGTCCCAGCCCACGCTCCCGGGCGATCTCCGCCCTGGTGCGGCGCTTGGGCTTGTAGGGCAGGTAGATGTCCTCCAGCTCGGCCTTGGTGACGGCGGCGGCGAGCTTGGTTTCAAGCTCGTCGGTCAGCTTGCCCTGCTCCCGGATCGAGCCAAGGATGGTGTCACGCCGCGCGTCGAGCTCGCGCAGATAGGCAAGACGCTCCGACAGCAGGCGCAGTTGCGTATCGTCGAGCCCGCCCGTCACCTCTTTGCGGTAGCGCGCCACGAACGGCACGGTCGCGCCTTCGTCGAGCAGCCCGATGGCAGCGGCAGCCTGTTCGGGCCGCGCTGTAATCTCGGTCGCGATAATGGCTGCGATGCGCTTGATGTCGGATGCCATGCCGTTCCTGCTCTTCTCGAAAAGAGCGGCGACCATAGGCGCAGTTATCCTGCCCGCCAACCTTCGCGGTTTCACCGGCGACAGAGGTCCACAGGAAAGCGCGCCCTAATGTTGCGGCCGCTCAGACCATCCGGCTCAGCGCTTCGAAGAATGCGACGATCTCGAGATCGAGCGGATCGTCAACCGGCTCGGGCTGCGACGACATCTTGGCGATCACCACTTCCGTCCGGGGGTCGACATAGAGCCACTGGCCATGGATCCCGATGCCGCAATAGGCCCCGTTCTCATGTCCTGTCTGGTACCATTTGTTGCGGTAGCGGCCCTTGGGAAACAGCGGCAGCATGGCGCCACGCTGCCAGGCTTCAGAACTGCCGCCGGTTACCGTGGTGTCGCGCACCCAGGCCTCGGGCACGATGCGGCGGCCATTCGCAGTGCCCCCTTGCCGCATCATCTCGCCGACGCGCGCCAGATCGCGCGGCGTCACCGATATGCCGCCGGCAGTGCGCGCCGTGCCCTCCCTATCTACCGCCACCGAAGCTTCGCTGGCGGCGCCGAGCGGCTGCCACAGTTTCTCGCGCATCAGGTCGGCGAAGCGCTGGCCAGACGCCCGTTCGAGCAGCAGGCCAAGCAGGTCGGAATTGGGCGACCGGTAACGGAAGGTCTGGCCGTGCGGCTCGGCGAGACGCTGCAGCGTCAGGAGGAATTCACGCAGGCTTTCCGTGCCGCCGCCGGGGTTCCACAAGGTGGCGCGCCGGTAGCGGGCAAAGGCGCTTTCGGGATCGAGATAGGCTTCTTCGAAATCGAGGCTGACACTCATATCGAGCACATGCCGCACGGTAGCCTCGCCATAGGCCGAATCGCCGGCTTCCGGTATGTAGGCCGTCACCGGCGCTTCCGGATCGAACACGCCCTCGCCTTCCAATATGCCGGCCATGATCGCGGTCACCGACTTGCTGATCGAAAAAATGATGTGGCGGGCGCCGAAATCCATATGCGGCGCAAACCAGTCGCCGACGATCCTGCCGCCTCTCATGACGGTCAGCGCATCCGTGTGCGAGCGGCTGAGAAAAGCCGCGACGGTTTCCGGCGTGCTCGCCAACGCGACCTTTTCGTCGAGCAATCCGCCGAAATCCTCGGCCGGCGCCTCGTTGACCGGCAGGGCGGCGACACGCGCGCTCGGCACCAGCTCGCCGACGTTCTGGAATGACCATCGGTTGAACGGATTTTCCCGCCAGTTGGCGAGCAGCACCTGGTTGCGGCGGAAGCCGGAACGGGTCTCGAACGCGGTCTTGCCGGTCATGGCATTTCCTTCCAGGTCGTGTCTTGTGGGGGTTCAGCTCAGCGCGGCGGCGATGGCATGCACGGCCTTCAGCGTCGCCATGGAATAGGCGACGTTGCTGAAATCCGGCCAGCTCGAAAGCTTGACCACGACCATCCGCGTATTCCAGTCGATGTGGATCATCTGCCCGAACACGCCCCGGCACATCAGCGCCCGCGAATGCGGATTCTCGATCCAGAACTGGTTGCGATAGCTGCCCTCTGGCAGGCTCGGACTAAAGCCCGGCCCGTGGCTGCCGCTGCGCGTCGCCTCGATCCAATCGGCAGGCACGATGCCACCGCCATTGTCGAGGATCAGCTGGCCGAAGCGGGCATAATCGCGCAGCGTCGCGTTGAAGCCGCCATCGGCCAGTGCGTAGCCCGCGCTGTCGACGGTGAAGCAGGCGCTTTCATCGGCGCCGAGCTTTTGCCAGAGTTCTTCCGAAACCAGCTGTGCCAGCCGCTTGCCTGTCACCCCCTCCATGATGAACGCGAGCACATCGGTTTCGACCGAGCGGTACTCGAATGCCGCCCCATGTGGCCGAACAATGTCCTTCAAGCCCAGGATCAGCTCGAACATGTGCGCGGGCCAGCGAAAGTCCGGGTCGCTGCCCGGCGGCACCGGCTTCCAGCCGGTGGCGACATCGACCTGGCCGATATCGGAATAGCGATCGGTATATTCCTCGGAAAAGCGCACTCCGCTCGTCATGTCGAGCACGTGCTGGACGCTGGCGCCGGCCCACCCGGTTGCCTTCAGCTCCGGCAGGTAGTCGGTAAGCGGTTTTGTCGGATCGACCAGCCCGCGCCCGGCCAGTATGCCGAACACCGAGCCGGTGACCGATTTGGCCATCGACTGCGACAGATGCAGCGTGCGCTCGTCCATGCCGTTGAAGTAACGCTCATGGGCTATCTTGCCGTCCTTGAGCACCAGGAAACCATCCGTGTAGGTCTCGTCGAGCAGGCCCGCGAGCGTCGAGGCCTTGCCATCGCTGCCCTCGACCGGCAGCCCGTCGAGATCGACCTCTGCGCGTTCGAGGCGGTGACGGTGGCCATTGCCGCGCCAGACTTCGACGGTCGGCAGAATTTCCCTGATGTGCTGGAAAGCCCAGCGGTTCCAGGGCGGCCTGTCCCAGTCGAGCCTTGGTGGCACCATGGCGGGCGGCGAGCCCTGCATGATCGGCGGCCGCGGATCGCTGTTGCGATAGGAGTCCATGAAAGCCATTCCCGGAAACGGAAAAGACCCGGCGGCATGTGCCACCGGGTCGATCACGCAGCGATCACTTCTGCAGTTCGGTCCAGATCTTGGTGTAGATCTCCTGGGTTTCGGGAGCGCACATCTTCTGGAATTCGCCATGCGGCTTGGCGTCGGCCGGAATGACCACTTCCGGCGCATCCTTCATGTCGGCCGGCATATACTTCTCCGAGCCGGTGATGGCATTAGCGTAGCGGTGGAAGGCCGAGAGGCCGGCCGCGTTTTCCGGATCCATGATGAAGTTCTGGAACAACTTGGCGTTCTCGACATTCTTGGCTTCCTTCAGGACGACGACATTGTCGCTCCACAGGCCAAAGCCTTCTTTCGGATAGTTGTAGTGGATAGCCGGGTTGGCCAGGCGCTGGCGCAGCGCCGAGCCGTTCCAGTCGCTGGTCGCCTTGAAGTCGCCGGCGCCCATCTTCTCGATGGTGTTGTATTCCATGGCGATCCAGTTCGGCTTGGCCGCGACCAGAAGGTCGCGCACCTTCTTCAGCACCGCCTTGTCGTCGGTGCATTGCTCGCCGCCGACATATTTGACTGCCGCGAAGATGACGTCGTTCATCTCTGGAACGACATTGACCTTGCCCTTCAACTCGTCGGGCGTGTTGAACACGATGCCCCAGGTGTCGGCAGGACCCTTGTAGGCGTCGGTGTTGACGACCACGCCGATCGTGCCCCAGGCCCATGGCACGGAATATTTGCGGCCAGGATCGAATTCAGGATTGGCCCATTCGGGCGCGATGTTCTTCGCGTTCTCCATCTTGCCCGGATCGGTCTCCTGGACGAGGCCTTCCTTTATCCAGATCGGCACGTAGGTCTGCGAGGGCACCGCTATGTCGAAGCCGGTGCCGCCCTGGCGAACCTTGGCGAGCGCCGTGTCGTTGGAATCGTAGTCGGTGATGGTCACCTTGACGTTGTATTTCTGCTCGAACTTCTTGATTACGTCGGGGCTGGTGTAGTTGCCCCAATTGTAGATGTTGAGCACGCCGTCGGCGCGCGCAAGGCCCGTCGAAGCGAGCAACGCCAACCCCAAGGTGGCCGTTGTTGTCTTCCAGTTCATCGTTCCAGCTCCCATTTCAGGTTCAGTCTCGTTTCCTGCTGACGAAGAAAAACAACGTGACGATCGCAACCGAAAGCAGCAGGAAGGCGGTCGATATCGCGTTGATCTCGGGTGTGATGCCGCGGCGGATCTGGCCGAGCATATAGGTGGGCAGCGTGTCCTGGCCGCCCGACTTGACGAATTCGGTGATGACGACGTCATCCAGCGAGATGACGAAGGCCAGCATCAGTCCGGCAAGGATGCCGGGCCACAAAAGCGGCAGCGTGATGCGGCGGAAGGTCTTCCACGGCGTCGCGTAGAGGTCGGCGGCGGCGCGTTCCAGAGTCAGGTCCATATTCTCCAGCCGCGCCCTGATCGGCAAATAGGCGAAAGGAATGCAGAACGCCGTATGCGCGGCGATCAGGTAACCGAGGCCCGAATAGCCGGTGAAGATCTTGATGCGCGAGAAGAAGATCAGCAGCGCCACGCCGGTGACGATCTCGGGCACCATCAGCGGCTGGTTGATCGCTGCGTATTTGAAGGTGAGGCCGGGATAGGGCGCGGTGCGCGTGGTGGCGAGCGCCGCCATGGTGGCGAAGATGGTCGACAGCACCGCCGCGGTGGCGCCGATCTGGAACGAGCGCAGCGTCGCGTCGATGACCTGCGTGTTCTGATATGCCGACTGGAACCATTTCAGCGAAAAACCGCCCCATTCGGAAGTCGAGGTCGCCGCGTTGAAGGCATAGATCACCAGCACGACGATCGGCAGATAAAGCACGACGAAACAGGTCGCCGCGATCGCGGTGAATCCAGGCTGGTGCTTGATGGAGAAGTTGCTAGCCATGCCGCACCCCCGACTTGCCGGCATTGCGCACATAGGCAAGCAGCGCCACCATCACGATGATCATGACCGTGATCGACAACGCCGAACCGAGTGGCCAGTTGCGGCCTTGTCCGAACTGCAACTCGATCAGGTTGGACAGCATCATGTTCTTGCCGCCGCCAAGCACGCTCGGCGTCACATAAGCGCCAAGGGCAGGAATGAAGACCAGGATGGAGCCGGCGATGACGCCGGGTTTGACCAGCGGAAAAATGATCTTGCGCAGCACCTTGAAGCGTGTCGCGTAGAGATCGTAGCCAGCCTCGACCAGCCGGAAATCGAGTTTTTCCATGCTGGCATAGATCGGCAGCACCATCAGCGGCAGGTAGACATAGGCCATGCCGATCAGGATCGCCGTGTCGGTGTAGAGGATCTGCACCGGCGCCGAGACGATGCCGAGCTTCAGAAGGATGGTATTGACGATGCCTTCGTTGCGGATGATCTGCAGCACCGCGAAGGTACGGATAAGGAGGTTGGTCCAGAACGGAATGGTGATCAGGAATAGCCAGAGATCCCTGGTCTTTTCGCTGCGCGTCGCCATGAAATAGGCGGTCGGGAAGCCGAGCGCCAAAGTCGCCAGCGTCGTCACCACCGCGAGCTTGATCGAGCGCAGGAAAATGGTGACGTGGGCGGCCGCGAGCGACAGCGTGTCGTCAAAAATGTCGCGTTCCATGAACACCGACACCCAGGCTTCCGGCGAAAATTGCCACTTCACGTCGCCATAGGCGCCGGGCGTCAGGAACGAATAGACGAGCACGATCAGCAACGGGCCGGTCGCGGCGAGCAGAATGACCAGCAGCGCCGGCGCTGACAGCAGCCAGCGGTCGCGGACGTCGCGCCGCTCCGCTGCCTTGGCGACTTCTTCGGCGGTGGCCATCAGTCCCTCAGCACTTGCGCGGCGTCGTTGCCGATCAGGATGCCGACCTTGTCACCGCGCTCGAAACCGCAGCCGGCGCTGCGCGTGTTCTGCTGGCGCACGGTGAAGGCTTCGCCGCTGTCGAGCTGGACATGGATATGCGTGTCGGTGCCGAAATAGACGATGTTGTCGACCGTGCCCGACAGGTCGCCCTTACTCTTGGTCAGCTTGGCATGCTCCGGCCTCACCACCACGGTGGCGTTGTCCTTCGGCTGGAAACCTTCGGCGACGGTCGCCTCGATGGTGGTGCCGGATTTGAGCGTCGCGCGCGCCTTGCCGTTGCCGGTGCCCGATATGGCCGCGGTGAGAAAGTTGGTCTCGCCGATGAAGTCGGCGACGAAGCGTTCGGCAGGCTTGTCGTAGATATCCCAGGGCGAGCCGACCTGCAGGATCTTGCCCGACGACATCACCGCGATGCGGTCCGACATCGTCAGCGCTTCTTCCTGGTCATGGGTGACGAAGATGAAGGTTATGCCGGTCTCGTGCTGCAGCCGCTTCAACTCGATTTGCATCTCCTTGCGCAGCTTGTAGTCGAGGGCGGAGAGCGGTTCGTCGAGCAGCAGCACCTTCGGTTGCGGCGCGAGCGCCCGGGCCAGCGCCACGCGCTGCTGCTGGCCGCCGGAAATCTGGCCGGTGCGCCGGCCCGCCAGCGCCTCCATCTTGACCAGCTTCAGCATCTCGGCAACGCGCGCCTTGATCTGCGCCTTGGGCTTGCCCAGCATCTCCAGGCCGAAGCCGATATTGTCTGCCACCGTCATGTGAGGGAACAGCGCATAGGACTGGAAGACGGTGTTGACCGGCCGCTTGAAGGGCGGCAATGGCGCGATGTCCTGGCCGTAAAGCAGGATTTCGCCGGTGGTTGGAAAGTCGAAGCCGGCGATCAGCCGCAGCAAGGTGGTCTTGCCGCAGCCGGATGGTCCCAGCAGTGTGAAGAATTCGTTTTCGCGGATGGATACCGAGACTGTGTCGAGGGCAGCGACCTGCCCCTCACCCGATCCGAAAATTTTGCTGACGTTTACTACTTCAATCGCATTCCGATCCGGTTTGTCCGGCACGATTACGCCTCACTGTTGACCCCGCTCTTGCTGGCGGAGCTTTTCCCCTATTGGATGTGACCACATGGCCGGTGGGTTGGCAAGTCCGGCATTGAATCACAGTTCAGTCGGTCATTTCAGTCCGCCATTTCAGCAGGCAAGCCGCATGCCATGTCAGGCCTGGTAGGTGACTTTGCCGCCGCAGATCGTTGTTACCGGGCGCACCTTGTGCAGGTCGGCCGGCATAGTCTTTTCGATGTCGGCCGACAAAACCACCAGATCGGCCATATAGCCCGGCTTCAGCGTGCCCTTGCGGTGCTCGGCGAATTCGGCATAGGCGCCCTCGACCGTGTAGGCGGCAAGCGATTCACGCAGCGAGAAGCTCTGGTCCGGATCGCTTGATGCCCATGGTTTGCGCATCACTGCCGCCTGGATGCCCAGGATCGGATCGATCGGCGACACCGGCCAGTCCGACGCGAACACGACATGCGCGCCGGCATTCTTCAGGGTGCGCCAGGCATAGCTCAGCGGCCAGCGCGCCGGCCCGATGCGCGACACAGTCGGCTCCAGCGGAAAATCCATGGCGCCGGGCGGATGCGGCGGCTGCATCGAAGCGATGGCGCCGAGTTCGGCGAAACGCGGCACATCAGATGCGCCGATGACCTCTATATGTTCGACACGATGCCGGCTGTCGCGCCTGCCATTGGCCTTTTGCGCCGCCTCGTAGCCGTCGAGCACGGCGCGCACCGCGCCGTCGCCGATCGAATGCACGGCGATCTGCAGGCCGCGCCTGTCGACGGCGACGGCGAGATCGATGAATTGCTGGGGCGTGAACAGGGGGTCGCCCACCCAGTCGGGACGGTCGGCATAGGGCTCGATCATGACGGCCGTCCAGGAATCGAGCACGCCGTCGTAGAACACCTTGACCATGCCTGACGACAGCCACTCGCCATTGTAGCGCTCAGCCATTGTGGACGCCTTGTCGAGCATGTCGAGCGTCATGAAATTCTTGTAATGGAAGGGTATCTGCACCCGGCAGGGTAGACCCTCCTCGGCCTCGATCTCGGCCAGCAATTCGAGCTGGTAGAGATTGCCGTCCATGTTCTGGATGGAGGTGATGCCGTGGCGCGCGCACCAGGCGAGCCCACGCCGCATGATGTCGCGGTCGAAGGCCCGCTCTTCCGCCGATGGCATCGGGTCCGGTTCGCCGCCTGTCGCCAGCCCGAGCCGCACCCGGCTCTCACCGGCAAGATCGAGAACCGGGCCGAAAGCCTCGCCCTCGCGCAGTTCGCCATTGGCCAGGCCGTCGTCGCCCATGACGATCTCATTGCCGGGGCCAAGCGCGCGCCCATTCAGGATGCCGGCCATGTCCAGCGCCCTGCTGTTGGCCCACATCGTATGGTGATCGGGCGCGGCCATGACGAAGGGCCGGTCCGGCAGGATCGCATCGAGATGATGGCGCGTCACTCGCTCGTCATCGAGCACGGTGTAGTCGACGCCCTGTCCGACCAGCATCTTGGCATCGGGGTGCGTCGACGCGTAGTCGCGGATCGCCTTTTGCAGCGCCTCGAAACCGTGGACGCCCGACAGCTGCAGATGCGCAAGCTCGGCCGCGCCTGAAAACAGATGCATGTGGGCTTCGATGAAACCCGGGATCACCGAACCGCCCCTGGCGTCGATGACCCTGGTGGCCGGGCCCTTGAACTCTTCGATGGAGGCTTGGCTGCCGAGAGCGACGATGGCGCCATCCTTGACGGCAACGGCTTCGGCTGTCGGATTGTCATCGTCCATGGTCAACACACGACCATTGATGACGATCAGATCCGCCTTGTGACCCGCACCCATGACAGACATCGCGACTCCGCGCTTTTGACTGAGACCGACAACCACTGCCCACGAGCTGCCGCTCCGCGGGAGGGGCGATGGGAAAAGATGATGCCGGCGCGCTGTCTTCGAAATTCCCCTTGTTATCCCCAAGGCAGCGTGGATAAAAGAATGCGACTAATCATTCGCGTTTGTCAACATGCGGAATTTGCAATGTATTGTGGACAACCCCGCCCCGATGTTGGGACCGGGCGGGGAACGAGGACATCAAGCCGTGAAGCGCAATCTCGATCGCAAAACCAGGATAGCGCTCGAACCGCGCAAGCAGCCGCGGCAACAACGGTCGAGCAAGGTGGTGGACCGGATTCTCGACGCGGCGCTGATCCTGACCCGCGAGCAAGGGACAAGGACGCCGACGACGCTCGCCATAGCGCAGCGCGCGGGCCTGTCGGTCGGTTCGGTCTACCAATACTTTCCCAACAAGGAAGCCATTCTCCTGGACCTCGCCCGGCGCTGGCTGTCATCCTTTCCCGAAGTGATCGCGAGGCGCATCAGGGTCGATCCGCCCACCAACCGCGAGGAGTTTCGGCGGGAGGTGCGCAGGCTCTTCACCGATACCTCCAGGCTTTATCTCGACAATGCCAGCCTGATGCCGGTGATCGAGGCGATTTCAGGCAACGCCGACCTGAGACCGATCCAGAACGAGTATGACGACCAGATCATCGCCCTCTATGCGGCGTGGCTGCGGCACGTGAACCCGGCTCTCGAAGACAAGGTCGCCAACCGGCTCGGCGTGCTGATGATGGAGGTCGGACACGCCTGCCGTCTTGTCGGCCTGAAAAGGGATCGCCGGACATACGACCTCATCGAGGACGATGTCGAAACCATGTGGCTCGCTCTGGTGACCCCCTACCTCAACCTTGACTGATTTCGCATTTCGAGAGGAATTTTATGAAGACTGTCTATTCGCCGCTTCACGCCGGCCACGCCGGCCAGATGGAACTGGTCACATCGGCGATCGTGCCGGGTTTCGAAAAACCCTCGCGCGCCGAGTTCATCAAGGCGCGGGTCGACAGCGAGAAACTCGGGCCGATCATCGCGCCGGCCGAGCATGATCTTGCCGCCGCCAAGCGCATCCACAGGGCCGACTACGTCGATTTCCTGCCGACGGTCTGGCCGCAATGGATCGCCGAGGGCCACACAGGCACAGCCATGCCCTTCACCTGGCCGACACGCGGCCTGCGCGGCGACGTGCCGCCCAAGCGCGTCGACGCCCTGCTCGGCTATTATTCCTTCGACGGCGGCGCCACCTTCGTCGAAGGAACATGGGACGCGATCAAGTCCTCCTACGACGTCGCGCTGACCGCCGCGGGCCTGGTCAAGGCCGGCGAAGCCTCCGCCTTCGCGCTCTGCCGTCCGCCCGGCCACCATGCCGGAGCCGGCTTCATGGGCGGCTATTGCTACATCAACAACGCGGCCGTTGCCGCGCAGTGGTTCCGCGACCAGGGGGCCAGCCGCATCTCGATCCTCGATGTCGACTATCATCACGGCAACGGCACACAGGAGATCTTCTACGACCGCGCCGACGTGCAGGTCCTCAATTTGCACGGCGACCCGATGGTCGAATATCCGTTCTTCCTCGGCCATGCCGACGAGCGTGGCGCCGGCGCGGGCGAAGGTTTCAACATCAACTATCCCATGCCGTTCGGCACCGGCTGGGACGCCTGGAGCGCCTCGCTGGAAGACGCCTGCGCCAGGCTCGCCGCCTACGCGCCAGACGTCGTCATCGTCTCGCTCGGCGTCGACACGTTCGAGAAGGATCCTATCAGCCAGTTCAAGCTGAAGTCGTCGGACTATCCCATGATCGGCCGCCGCATCGCCAGGCTCGGCCTGCCGACGCTGTTCGTCATGGAAGGCGGCTACGCCGTCGAGGAAATCGGCATCAATGCCGTCGGCGTGCTGACCGGCTTCGAGGGCCGGTGACACCGGCTGCCCGAAGCGCGGCAGCTCTCAGGGAAACCACGAAAAAGGGCGGCGTCAGCCGCTCTTTGACATCCTCTAGCCCCTTGGTGGGCGCGACCGAAACAGCCCCGGCCGAGAAGACTGGCTTGCACGGCTCGAACATTTTCACGCACCGAAACGCGCGAAAATCGGCGCCTGAGTCGCAGCTTGAGTCCACTCGATTCGATTTTGTCAAATCGCGTTTGATGTCAGATTCATCTACGGGTAGATTAGACCCGAATCAGCCGGTCCTCGGGGGGCGCGGCGACCACCCAAAGTCTCAAGTGCCGGAATTTTCTGGCGCCAGACGCGGACGGCTTCGCGTTCCCTGAATGGATTCCGTCTGATCGGGCGCGACCCCGCGCTTGTGTGTGTCTCGTAAATGTAACGCGTTTTCAGGTTCGGCGGCTGGCTCTCCAGCATCCGGACATCAGCATCGATTCCGGCCAAAAACAGCAATGAGCAGTCCCGCCGCGCTTCTTCAATCCGACACATTGGGCTCGCGCCTGACGTCGCGCGGCGATCTCACCAGCTTTTTCATGGAGTTGACCGCCGAGATCGGTGCCGACAGCTATATGCTGGTCGCCATCGTCCACGATCAGGACCGCAACGACGCGCGCATCGTCTCGTCCAACTGGATTTTCGACGCCATCGAACTGATCGGCAAGCGGCTAATCGCTGGCCTTGCCCAGGGCGCGCTCACCGTCGCGCCGGGCATGCGTCCAAGGCCGCTGGTGTCGGCGCAGGCACCACAGGCCGAGGGGCTGGTCTCCGGCGAAGAGGCACGTCTGCTCGACGTGCTCGGCCATGCCGAAATCTATTCGCTCAGGCTGAATGTCGGCCGCCAACGCCTGTTCGCGCTGTTCTCGGCGGCAGCCGCCGGTCGGATCGACCAACCGGCGCTGATGAAGGCGCAGTTGAAGTGCTGCTACGCGCTCTCGCATATTCCGCAACTGATCGCCGCCGCCGCCATGCAGGATCCGCTGTCGGACCGCGAGCGCGAATGCCTGTTCTGGGTCTCGGAAGGCAAGACCACGGACGAGGTTGCCGTCATCCTTGGCGTGTCCTCCAACACCGTCAACAGCTACATCACCCACGCCATCCAGAAATTCGCGGCCAGCAACCGCGCGATGGCCATCGCCACGGCGATCAGGAGCGGCATCATTTGAAACAGGCCGACGTCAAGCAGGCCGCCGAGGCCCTTTTTAACGACCAGCGCAATCCGTTCGGTGCCTTCTCGCTCGGCTCCGAAACGCATCACGCCGTGACCATTCCCGATGCTGTGCGGCGCTGCCGTTGGATCGCCGTCGACATCAATGCCTCGGCCTTCGGCCTGTTCTTCGTCAGCCCGTCGCTCGAGCGGGCGCGGCTGGTGCCGTGCTTCGATTCCGACTATCCCGGCATATCGGTGGCGACCAAGTTCATCTCGGGCGCCAATGGCGAGGAGATCGTGCGCCATAGCAGGATCTCGACCGAACCGCGCTGGTGGACGGATGACGGTGTGGCGGCCATGAGCGATATGTTCGGCGGCCTTGCCTGGACCGAGCAGATGGCGCCGCCGGCGCCCGGCAGCAGCGGCATCGCCTTTCCCGTCCACGCCGATCGCGGCCAGTGCGGCCTCGTCGTCTTCCTCGGCTCGGAGATCGCCCTGCCGCAGGACGCGCTCTATGAAATCCACGCCCGTTGCTTTTCGCTGTTCGCCGCTGTCGCCCGCATGCGGCCGGGCGATGTCGGCAAGACGCGCGCGATCTCCAAACGCGAGCTCGAATGCCTGAAGCTGACCGCCAACGGCAATACCAGCGAGGAGATAGCGCGGCTGCTGAAACTGTCGGTGCATACTGCCAACCAGTATCTCACCCAGTCGACCCAGAAGCTCAACGCCGTCAACCGCAACCAGGCGGTCGCCAAGGCGCTGCGGCTCGGCCTGATCGAATAGTTAGAACGCCAGCGGCTCGACCTTGCGGATACGAGCCTGTTCGACCACCGCCTCGAGCAGGGCGGTGTTGTGCTCGGGGTCCTCGCCGGGCTTTTCGAACGACACGTAGTTGACCGCGACCGAGGCGCCTTTTTCGCTCAGCGTCAGCTGGAAATAGACGGTGACGCCGGGCGGCCGAAGCTCGAGATCGAGCACGATGCGCGGGCTACCGCTCCAGTCGACATGAGCCTCGCCGCCATGGCCGAGCCTCAGCGTGCCCGGCTTGAAGAACAGCTCCGCCGCGGAATCGACCAGGTCCGACAGGCAGGCGAAATGCTCCAGCCGGATGAAGGCGATATAATCGGCGACATCGATCAGCCTGAGCTCCGCCACGACTTGCTCGATGGCGCTGGCGACGATGATCTCGCGGGAGTTGGCGTGCGGTTGGCGGTTCATGAAATCTGTCTGCGCTCAGCCTTTTTCGAGTAGACGATCCGCACCAGTTCGGCGACGGCCTGGTAGAATTGCGACGGGATCACACTATCGACCGAAACTTGCTTGTACATGGAGCGGGCGAGCGCCACGTCCTCGAAGATCGGGATGTTGTGCTCGCGCGCGATTTCGCGGATCTTGAGCGCCACCAGATCCTGCCCCTTGGCCAGCACCAACGGTGCCGAATCCTCGTCGCGCACATATTTCAGCGCGATCGAGAAGTGCGTCGGGTTGGCGATGATCAACGTCGCGCGCGGCACCGCCGTCATCATCCGCTTGCGAGCGCGGTCGCGCGCCAGCGAGCGCAGCCGCGACTTAACGATCGGGTCACCCTCGGACTGCTTGAACTCGTCCTTGACCTCCTGCTTGCTCATGCGCAGGTCCTGCTTCCAGTGGAAGCGCGACCAGACGATGTCGATCGCCGCGATCAGGCCCATGACGAAGACGATCGCCACCAGTATGTCGACCGCGATGCCGCGGATGACGAGGCCGAAGGCGACGGGATTGGTGATCATGCCGGCGAGCAGCTTGCGGTGATCCTCGGACAGCGTGAAGGCGAGCACGACGATGGCGAAGCCCACCTTGCCGAGCGCCTTCAGGAACTCGACCCAGCCCTGCACCCCGAACAGCCTGTTCCAGCCCTTGACGATCGAGATGCGCGACAGCTGCGGCCTGATGCGTTCGCCGACGAATTGCGGCATGTTCTGGAACACCGAGGCGCCGATGCCGGCGATGGTCAGGAGCACCAGCAGGCTGAGGATGGCACGGCCCACCTCCAGCATGACGATCTTGTAGAGCGCGATGACGTCGGTCTCGGTGTCCATGGGCCAGGCTTCCGGCTTCTCCAGGAACATCGACAGGAACATGCCGAGATCGACAATGGCATCCTTGGCGTAGAAGACGGTGAACACCAGTATGGCGACGAAGGAGGCCAGGAGCGCGGTCTCCCTCGAATGAGGCAGCTTGCCCTGTTCGATGGTGTCGCGGATCTTCTTTTCCGTCGCTTCTTCGGTTTTGGAATCCTTGTCGACCGCCTCTGCCATGATCCGGCCTTAGGCGGCGGCGTTCTGGGTCGCGGGAAGCTCGAACGCGCCTTCGCGCGCCAGCCGGATTGTCGTCGTCACGATCGTCTTGCGCGCCGCCATGATGTCGGCGAGGGGGACCCCTTCGGATCCTTGTCCGAGTTCGGCTTCGATCATGCGCCGCGAGCGCGCGCCGATCGCCGACAGCGCCGCTTCGGCAAGGATCGCCGAAGTGCCGCGCAGCGCCAGCGTGACCAGTTCGGTGGACAGCCCGTCGAATAGAAGCACGCGCGCTTTCTGGGTAAGCAGCGGCAAATCGTCGAAGGCGAACAGCCGAGCCCGGACGCCGTCGAGATCGGGCGTGCCGGCGGCCTCCAGGTCCTGCATGACCTCCTCGAGCAGCGGCTTGTCCAATTCGTTGAGAACGCTGGCGACGCGCGCCTGTCCGGCCGATGTATCCTTGGTCGCGGTTTCCGCCAGCACGCTGGTGCGCAGCCGGTTTTCGACGATCCTGCTGGCGGCGTCGGGAACATTGGCCATCGTCACCATGCGCTTGATGATCTCGCCGCGCGTCAGCTTGCTCAACGTCAACAGCACGCTCGCCGCCGCCTGCGGCGCCAGCTTCGACAGCACCATGGCCGCAGTCTGCGGATGTTCACCGGCCAGGAAAGTACCAAGCCGCACCGGCTCGAGCTTCTCGAGCTCGGGCCAGATCGGCGGCGGACCTTCCGGCGCAACCTCGAATTTTTTGTCACCCATGATCGCGCTCATCTCTTCCGGTGACAGCGATTCATTGAGGATGGTGTCCATCCTGTCGGCGGAATCGAGCAGTCCCGCCCCTTCGGTGAACTCCGCCTCGAACTCGGCGACGATGCGCTCGAGATCGCCTTGCGGAATGGTCCTGAGCAGCCGGGCGCCCTCGATAAGCGCCTTCAATTCCTCCTGCTTGAAGAATTTCAAGAGGCGGCTGGCCGACGGCTTGCCCATCGCCACCAGTATGGCGGCCGCCTTCTGCGGACGCGTCAGGGAAAGGGACGTCGTCATGCCTTTCGCTCCCGCTGCCGCCGGCAAGACCCGCGACGCATCTTCACGCGCCCTTCGTGCCGGCGATGATTTCGGTCAGCCTGATGCCGAAGCGCGACGGGTCGCTTTCGAGCACGGTGATCTCGCCGCGCGCTATTCTGCGGCCGTTGACCACCACGTCGACCGGTTCGCCGATGCGGCGGTTGAGCGCCACCGTGGAGCCCTTCTGCAGCGCCATCAGGTCGGACACCGGCATCTCGGTGCTGCCGAGGATGATCTGGACGTCGACGGGGATGTTCATGATGACGCTCGAATTGGCAGCGGACGCGGCCTTGAACGCAATATCGGGGCGCTGTTCCTCTTCATGCAGAACCCCGCGCAATTCCTCGATGGCGCGGTCGAGCTGCTCGTCCGGCTGGTCGATTTCGGCTTCTGCCTTGGTCTTGGCCATGCATCGTCTCCAAAAGCTCAGGCGTGCCCGGCACCAGCCGGCATGAGCCCGTCGATAAAATCCTGTCCGGCATCATAGGGATGCTTGATCCGGACGGTGTAATTCTGTCCCAGCTTGCCGAACTCGCATACGAACAGCGTCTTGCCGCGCGCGCCGAGACGCGCTTGCGATTGCGCCGTTTCCTCGAATTCGATGATCTGGCCAATTTCGAAATCGGCAAGATCGCCGAGCGTCAGTCGGGCCAGCGGCATGGTCGCCTCGAGCGCCACCGTGGAGCGCATCACTTCTTCCGAAAAGCGCGCGCGCCAGCTGGCGCCCTGATCGTTCTCCCCGCCGGCGGCAGCGCTGTCCCGGCTGGCCAGCACGACACGCTGCGGCATCGTAACCGTGACGGTGCCGCTGTCGGCCGGCGTCGAGATGCCAAAGACGATGCGGATTGCAGCGCCATCGCGCAACACGTGTCGTTTGGCTTCGGTGCCCGACATCGCCCGCGGCACTGGCAGGCGCAGGTCGAGCGACCGTCGCCCCGATCCGTTCAGTGCCTGCGCGACCTGCTGGAACACCATGGTCGAAACATCGACCTCGATCTGCGACAGATCACGCTCTATCGGCGATGCCGGCATCTCCGGGTCGCCGCCGAACAGCGTGCAAAGCGTGACCGCGATCGCCGGCGCATCGATCACCAGGGTCATGGCATCGGAGGACGTGGCTGACGCAACGATGGTCATGGCAAACGTATCGCCGGCACGGGAGCGGGCCTCCGCGACGCGGCTGACCTCGACGCCCCTGAGATCGACGGTGACCGGAACTCCAAGCTCACTGGTCAGGCTCTTCTGCAGCAGCGGCGCAGCGCGCTCTGCCATGCCCCGGCCGGTGCCGATGACCTGGGCGGCCTCGCCGCTGTCGCCGACCAGGCGCTCGATGATCAGCGAGCGCGCTTGTGAGGGACTGCCGGGACTGGTCATGACAATGTCGGCACCGATCTGTCGCGCATCGCTCAGGCGGCCCTTTTCTCGGCGGAGCCGGTGTTCATCGTGCTCTGCTCGACGGCGTCGATGGTCGGCCGCTCATAGGACGATATGGTCTTGCGGCCGAACTCGATCGCCACCTGCGGCAGGGCGCCGTTCATATAGGCGAGCAACGTCTGCTTGACGATAATGTAGAGGCGGTTCTTCTTCTCGCGCACCGTCTTGATCTTGGTGGCGACGGGCCCGACCACCGCGTAAGACAGGAAGATGCCGAGGAAGGTACCGACGAGGGCGGCGCCGATCAGGCCGCCAAGGATTTCCGGCGACTGGTCGAGCGCGCCCATCGCCTTGACCACGCCGAGCACGGCGGCGACGATGCCGAGCGCCGGCAGGCCGTCGCCGACCGCCACCAGCGCGTGGTAGGCTTTCATCTTGTCGGACTTGATGGTCTGGATTTCCTCATCCATCAGCGCCTCGATCTCGTGCGAACGGGCGTTGCCGATGATGATGATCCGGCAATAGTCGCAGATGAAATGCGTCAGGTCGTGGTTCTTCAGCACGGTGGGGAATGCCTGGAAGATCGCCGATTCCTCGGGATTGTCGATATGCGCCTCGACCTCGCTGCGCGACTTCGAACGCAGTTCACGCATCAGGCTGTGCAGCACGCCGAGCGTTTCCAGATAATCCTGCTCCTTCGGCACGGCCTGCTTGAAGGCTTCGAGGATGCCCCTGCCGGTGTCCTTGACCGTTTTCATCGGATTGGCGACGAGGAAGGTGCCGAGTGCGGCGCCGCAGATAACCACCGCTTCCCAGGGCTGCATCAGCACATGCAGATGCCCGCCCATGGCCATGAAGCCGCCAAGGACGCAGCCGAGCGTCACCACCAGTCCAATCAGAATGCCCACGAGAGGTCCTTCCGCATTTCAAGTCAGCTGCAAGGAATAGTCCCCGTGCCTTGTGTGAGGCTTGAATCGGAGCGGCATCGAGCCGATTGGCGCGATTCAGTTTCGCGCAAGGAAGTGAGTCTATTGTGCTGGCATAGCTTCGGCCGGAGGCGCGTCCTTGCTCAGTACCTATACCAGCTACCAGTTGATCACCAGGGACATCGACAAGTCGATCGACCGCATCGAAAAGCAGCCGACGGTCGATCGCGACACCAAATATTATCTGGACAACATCACCAAGGTGAAATCGATCGACGATTTCGTCAACAATGACCGTTTGTTCAAATATGCCATGAAGGCCTACGGCCTGGAGGACATGGCTTACGCCAAGGCGTTCATGGTCAAGGCGCTCAAGGAAGGCGTTTCCGACCCCGACAGTTTCGCCAACAAGCTGACCGACAAGCGCTACGCCGAATTTGTCAGCGCCTTCAACTTCGCAGCCAACGGCGCCAATACCACGGTTTACAACAAGGCGCAGCAGCTGGTGACCGGCAACTATGCGCTGCAAGTCCAGATCGGCGCCTCGCAGGCGGGCTTCTCTTACTATCAGAGCGAAACCGCCTATTATGTCACCAACATCTCCAAGGTTAAGTCGATCGACGACCTGATGGGCGACAGCCGCCTGCTGACATACGCGATGGCCGCATTCGGGCTCGACGCCGAAACCGAACCGGCCGCAACGGTCAGGGCGATGCTCGAAGGTGGCGTCAGCGATACCAACAGTCCCGCCAACAAGCTGACCGACAAGAGTTACGCCAACTTCGTCTCGGCGTTCGACTTCGCCCAGTATGGCGATCAGACGACCACGCGCGACAACGTCCAGCAGGCGGTGCCTAAGGGCTACATGGCCGGAGCCGGGCTGACGTTGGTCAAGCCGAGCGCGCAGTACGTCAAGGGCGAGGCCGACTACTACGCGGCAAACATTTCCAAGGTGAAGTCGATTGACGACCTCATGGCGGACAAGCGCCTGCTTACATTCGCCATGGCGTCCTATGGACTGGATGCGTCAACCGAAACCCCGCGGCAGATCCGCGCCATGCTCGAGGGCGGCGTGAGCGATCCCAACAGCCCTGCAAACAAGCTGACCGATAAACGATACGCCAACTTCGTCACGGCCTTCGATTTTGCCCAATATGGCGATCAGACGACCACGCGCGACGCAGTGCTGAAAGATACGCCGAAAATCTACACGACAGGGTCGGCGCTTGGCCTGATCAAGCCAAATGCGGACTACATCAAGTCGGAGACCGCATATTATCTGGCCAACATCACGAACGTGAAATCCATCGACGATCTGATGGCCAACAGCCGCTTGTACAATTATGCCCTCTCGGCCTACGCGCTCGATCCGGCGACAGAGAGGAAGGATCTCATCCGCAGCGTTCTGGCCGGTGGCGTCCGCGACCCCGACAGCGTCGCCAACAAGATGACCAACAAAGCCTATGCCGGGCTCGCCTCCGCCTTCAACTTCGAACAATACGGCGAAGCGGCCACCACGACCAATCCGGCACAGCAGCCGACCGTCGACAAATACATGCGCCAGACGCTGGAGGAGGATGCCGGCCAAACCAACGAGGGCGTACGGCTGGCGCTCTATTTCCAGCGCAAGGCGCCTGATATCACCAGCTGGTACGATGTGCTCGCCGACACCGCTCTTGCCAGCGTGGTGCGCACAGTGCTCGGCTTGCCCGATTCCTTCGCCACCGCCGACGTCGACAAGCAGGCGCAGCTGTTCGAGCAGAAGCTCGACATTTCTGATTTCTCCGACCCCGAAAAGCTCGGCAAGTTCCTGACCCGCTTCACCTCCATGTACGAGATCAACCACCCGACCTCTTCAGCCGTGTCGTCGATCAGCGTGCTCTTCGCCAAGCCGGTCACGGCGGGGATCTCCACCGACCTGATGATGGCCATGCAGAAGTTGAAGTTCTGACCATGCGGGACAGTCTCTACGTCGCCCTTTCCTCGCAGATCGCGCTCGAGCGTCGGCTCGACACGATCGCCGACAATGTCGCCAACGCCTCGACCGTCGGCTTTCGCGCCACCGGCGTGAAGTTCGAGGACGTGGTGTCCGGCACCGGGCCGAAATCCGTGTCCTTCGCCTCCTCGGGCAAGACCTACCTTTCCGGCGCCCATGGCTCCCTGACCGAGACCGGCAATCCGTTCGATTTCGCAATACAGGGCGACGCCTGGTTCGCCATCGAGACGCCGGTCGGCACCGTCATGACCCGCGATGGCCGCTTCTCGATGAACGAGAATGGCGAGCTGATGTCGGTCGAGGGCCATCCCGTGCTCGACGCCGGCGGCGCACCGATCCAGCTCGACCCCCGCAACGGCCCGCCCAAGGCCGGAGCCGACGGATCGTTGCGCCAGAACGATCAGCTGGTAGGCTCCATCGGCCTGTACAATTTCGATCCGGGTGAGAATTTCGTGCGCTACGGCAATTCCGGCATCGTGCCGGCGCGCACGCCCGAGCCGGTGACCGATCGCGCCGATATCGGCGTCGCCCAGGGCTTCGTCGAGGAATCCAACGTCAATCCGGTGTTGGAGATGACGCGGCTGATCATGGTCCAGCGCGCCTTCGAGAACACCGCCGCCCTGATGCGGCAGACTGATTCCTCAACCGACGAGGCGATCAAGACGCTCGGCTCGAAGTAGCATGTCGCTCGACCAGCCAACCCTGCGCGCACCCGAAAGACTGCCCCAGCCGACGCCGGAAGACCGGCTTGCCGCGCTGGAGCGGATATGGCGGCGCTTCAGCGATGCCGAGGGACTGCTCAAACGCGGCGGTCTCGTCACCGAAGTCACATCGACGCATTACAAGGTGCGCGGCCTTTCGGATTTCGCCAGGCTGGGCGATCTTGTCGAACAGCGCGGCCATGCCGGCACGCGCCGCGGCGAGATCGTCAAGATCAGCCGCGACGAGATTGTCGTGGCCCCCTTCGAACGCAGTGCCGATGCCGGCATAGGCGACGCCGTTTTCCGTCGCGGTCCGCTCGCGGTGGCGCCGCATGCCTCGTGGCGCGGCCGCACGATCGACGCGCTCACAAGGGCGATCGACGGCGGTCCGCCATTGGTCAGGGGCGACGGCATGTCGGCCGCCGCCGCAACGCCGGGCGCCATGGCGCGCCAGCGCGTCTGCACCGCCTTCATGACCGGGGTCAAGATCATCGACATTTTCACGCCGCTCTGTTTCGGCCAGCGCATGGGCGTCTTTGCCGGTTCCGGTGTCGGCAAGTCGACGCTGCTGGCCATGCTCGCCGGCGCAGACGCTTTCGACACCGTCGTTGTGGCGCTGATCGGCGAACGCGGCCGCGAAGTCCGCGAATTCCTCGAGGACACGATCGGCGACAGCCTGGCCAAGACCGTAGCCGTCGTCGCCACGAGCGACGAAAGCGCCATGATGCGCCGGCGCGCGCCGGACACCGCGATGCGCGTCGCCGAACATTTTCGCGACCAGGGCCACCGCGTGCTTCTGGTGCTGGATTCGATCACCCGCTTTGCCCACGCCCTGCGCGAAGTGGCGACGGGAACGGGTGAGCCGCCGGTCGCGCGCGGCTATCCCGCTTCGGTTTTCACCGAGCTGCCGAAGCTGCTCGAACGCGCCGGGCCGGGAGTGGAAGGGAAAGGATCGATCACCGCGATCATTTCCGTGCTGGTCGACGGCGACGACCACAACGATCCGGTGGCCGATTCCGTGCGCGGCATCCTTGACGGCCATGTCGTGCTCGACCGCGCGATCGCCGAACAGGGCCGCTATCCGCCGGTCAATCCGCTGTCGTCCATATCACGCCTGGCCGGCAAGGCTTGGAGCGTCGAGCAGCGCGCGCTGGTGACGCGGCTGAAGTCGATGATCTCCCGCTTCGAGGACACGCGCGACATCCGCCTGCTTGGCGCCTACCAGGGCGGCGCCGACGTGGAACTCGACATGGCGGTGCGCCAGGTACCCCTGATCTACGAGGCGCTGATGCAATCGCCCAAGGACCGCCCGTCCGCTGATCCGTTCTCCGATCTCGCCCGCCATCTCAAGGGAAAGCAGAATGCCGAACCAGGGGACTGAGCTCCAGCATACCGAGCGCATCCTGCGCGAAATGATCGCTGAGGCGAAAGCCGAAGAAGAGATAGAAGCCAGCCGCAACTCGGCCATCGACGGGCTCTTCGCGGCGCCGCAATGGCCGCAGCCGCCCAAGACCGCGTTTCCCAGGCTGGGCAAGAAGGCCGGGCGGCGCAGCGACTTCGTCATCGCCGCGCTCGGCATCACGCTCGGCCTGATCTGCGCGCTGTTTCCCTGGTATATCTTCTTCAATCAGGAACAGTTCGGCGTCCAGGCGATCAAGTTCGGCGGCACCGGCACCAATTCTGGACGCGAGGGCGGCGGCGTGGTTGCCGAGCGCAGCGCGCCGCTGACGGCCAAGGACGTTCCGAATGCCAATATCGACCTGCTTGCCACCGGAACCGTGCAGGACGATCCCAGCGCCGC
Organism: Mesorhizobium sp. B2-5-11; assembly: GCF_006440835.1. NCBI lineage: Bacteria > Pseudomonadati > Pseudomonadota > Alphaproteobacteria > Hyphomicrobiales > Phyllobacteriaceae > Mesorhizobium > Mesorhizobium sp. B2-5-11. The sequence continues at coordinate 155,552 of NZ_VFUK01000005.1, read as the reverse complement.
CCCGGCGCCAGATGACCAGCCCTTTCCGGCCGACGTCACCAAATTCCGCATGGTACACGTCGCCAATGGCCGCGCCATGATCGAGGACGATACCGGGCTGTGGATGGTCCAGCGCGGCTCGATACTGCCGGATTCCAACAAGGTGTCGTCGATCGAGCAACGCAACGGCAAATGGGTGATGGTCACCAGCGCCAACCAGGTGATCGAGCTTTCCAGATAAGTTCGCCGCGCTTGCCGGTTGCGTCCGCCCGCAAGGTCCGCGCAAGACTGGCGGCCTAGTCTTTGGGCACACGCCCGGAGATTCCCATGGAGCCCGTTTCTCTTTTCGATCTCGCCGCCAAGCAGGCGCAATGGCTGGCCGTGCGTCAGTCGGCGGTCGCCGGCAACATCGCCAACGCCAACACGCCGGGCTATACGGCAAACGATGTCGAGCCGTTCGAAAAGGTGCTCGACCGCGCGGCGGTGTCGTTGCAGACGACACAGGCCGGACACCTCGGCAGCGCCGCGACCAATGCCGGTTTCGCGATCAAGCCACAGGAAGACGACGGCGTCGTCATGCCGTCAAAAAACACCGTCGTGCTCGAGGACCAGCTTCTCAAGGCCGGTGAGGTGCGCCGCTCCTTCGAGCTCAACACGGCAATCGTCAAGGCATTCCATTCGATGATGATGATGGCGGTGAAGAGCTGACCATGGACGCGCTCACAGCAGCCCTCAAAGTAGCAGCCTCCGGCCTCGGCGCCCAGTCGGAGCGGCTGCGCGTGGTTTCCGAAAACCTCGCCAATGCCCAGTCGACCGGCACCACCCCCGGCTCCGACCCCTATCGCCGCAAGACCATCAGCTTCGTCTCGGAGCTCGACCGGACCACTGGCAGCTCAACGGTCGAAGTGAACTCGATCGACCGCGATCCCAGCGATTTTCCCGTGGAATTCCAACCCGGCAACGAGGCCGCCGACGACAAGGGCTACGTCAAGATGCCCAACGTCAACGTGCTGATCGAAATGGCTGACATGACCGAGGCCAACCGCTCCTACGAGGCTAACCTGCAAGTCGTGAAGCAGGCGCGCGATCTCATTTCAATGACCATCGACCTGATGAGGAACCAATGATCGTGAACGGCATCGGCGCGCTCAACTTGAAGCCTGGACTTGGCGACACGGCGACTGAGCTGCTTCAGGGCGGCGTTGCGCCCGCGAGCGCAGGCAACCTCGGCACCTCCTTCGCCGAGGCGCTGAGCCAGGCGGCCACAAAGACCGTCAACACGCTGCAGAACGCCGAGCAGGTCTCGGTCCAGGCGCTCAAGGGCGACGCCGACACCCGTCAGGTCGTCGATGCCGTGATGAGCGCCCAGCAGGCGCTGCAGACCGCCGTCGCCATCCGCGACAAGGTCGTTTCGGCCTATCTCGAAGTCAGCCGCATGGGCATCTGAGGAGTTCGGCCATGAAAGCACTCGCCATCGCCGCCACCGGTATGAACGCCCAGCAGACCAATCTGGAAGTCATCGCCAACAATATCGCCAACATCAACACAACCGGCTACAAGCGGGCGCGGGCCGAATTCTCCGACCTGCTCTACCAGGTCGACCGCACGCAAGGCGTGCCCAACCGCTCCAACGCTTCGCTGGTGCCGGAAGGCGTCTCGATCGGCCTCGGCGTCAAGACCACCGCCGTGCGCAACGTCCACACCCAGGGCGAACTGACCAGCACCGGCAACAGTTTCGACATGGCGCTCACCGGCAGGGGCTGGTTCCAGATCGAAGGCGCCGATGGCGGCACGCTCTATACCCGCGCCGGCGCCTTCAACACCAACGCCACAGGCCAGCTGGTGACGGTGGACGGCGCCAGCGTCATTCCAGCGATCAACGTCCCGGTCGACGCCGTCGAGGTCATCGTCAACAAGACGGGCCAGGTCTTCGCCCGCATCGACGGCCAGACCGATCTGCAGAATCTCGGCCAGCTCCAGATCGTCAACTTCGCCAACGAAGCGGGACTGGCGCCGCTCGGCGACAATCTGTTCCAGGAAACCACCGCTTCCGGCCCCGCCAATGCCGGCGTGCCGGGCGATCCCGGCTTTGCCACCATCCAGCAAGGCTATCTCGAGGCCTCCAACGTCGACCCGGTCAAGGAAATCACCGAACTGATCTCGGCGCAGCGCGCTTATGAGATGAATTCCAAGGTCATCCAGGCCGCCGACGACATGGCCTCGGTCGTCTCCAAGAACATCAGGTAACGACAATGGCCGCTCCGGTCTCGTGCTCCGCGTTCCGCCGTACCGCGCTCGTCCTTGCGCTGATGACCGGCGGCATGCCAGCTTTCGCGCAGGATGCGGCCAAGCGGTCGGCAACGCAGATCGCCAGCAGCCAGCTTGCCGGCGAGGTCGTGCTGATCCCAAACCGGGTCATTTATCCCGGCGAGACCATCGAGCTCGCGGCCCTCAAGCAGGTGACCCTCATCCCAGGCAAGCACAAGCCCGACGCGGTGACGACCGTCGCCGAGGAACTCCAGGGCAAGATCGCCAAGCGCACGCTGCTGCCCGGCCGCTACATCCCCGCCGCCGCCATTCGCGACGCCTGGCTGGTCGAGCAGGGCGCAGCCGTGCAGGTCTTCTTCATCGCCGGCGGACTGACGATATCGGCCACCGCCGTGACCTTGCAGCCGGGCTCGGCCGGCGATCTCATCAAGGTTCGCAACAGCGACAGCGGCAAGATTCTCTCCGGCACGGTGATGGCCGACGGAACCATCCAGGTCAGCGCTTCATGATGCGTCCGCTTGCTCTTCTGCTTGCAGCCGCGCTCGGCCTGCAGCCTGCCTTGGCCGACGGCCTCACGCCCAAGGCCAAGCGCGAACTCGCCGCCAGGAATGGCGGCGTCTATGACGATCCTGAATATGATCCGGCCACCACCACGCGCATGTTCCGCGTCTCGCCCGGGCCAAGCTCGCTGCCGCCGGGCCAGGTCGCCTCGCGCATCAAGGACATCGCGCAGCTGCAGAGTTCGCGCGACAACCAGCTTGTCGGCTACGGCCTGGTCATCGGCCTCGCCGGATCGGGCGACAGCCTGCGCAACTCGCCGTTCACCGAACAGTCGATCCGCGCCATGCTGGAGAATCTCGGCATCGCCACCGAAGGCGGCAGAGCGCGCGCCAAGAACGTCGCCGCCGTCATCGTCACCGCCAACATGCCGCCCTACGTACAGTCGGGCGCGCGCATCGACATCGACGTTTCCTCGATGGGCGACGCCACCTCGCTCGCCGGCGGCACGCTGATCATGACGCCGCTGAAGGCGGCGGACGGTGAGATCTATGCTGTCGGCCAGGGCGCGGTCATCGTTTCGGGCTTCACCGCCCAGGGCCAGGCCGAGCAGTTGACGCAAGGCGTCCCGACCGCGGGCCGCGTGCCGAACGGCGCCATCATCGAGCGTGCCGTGAAGGCCGAGTTCGATGACCAGCCGATACTGACGCTGCAGCTGCGCAATCCCGATTTCTCGACCGCCATTCGCATCGCCGACGCGATCAATGACTACACCAGCCAGCGCTTCGGCATGCGCGTGGCGGCCGAGCGCGATTCCCGCACCGTGCAAATCAGACGGCCGAAAAGCGTATCGGCGGCCCGCTTCTACGCCGAGATCGAGAACCTCGTGGTCGAATCCGATACGCCGGCCCGCGTCGTCATCGATGAGCGCACCGGCACCATAGTCATCGGCAACGACGTCAAGATCTCACGCGTGGCCATCAGCCACGGCACGCTGACGGTGCGCATCACCGAAGCGCCGCGCGTCGTGCAGCCCGAACCATTCTCCAAGGGCGAAACCGCCGTCGAGCCGTTCACCGCCATCGACGCCAGCCGGCCCGACGCGCGCGTCGCCGTGCTCGACGGCCCGGACCTGCAAACCCTTGTTTCCGGCCTCAACCGCCTCGGCGTGAAGCCCGACGGCATCATTGCCATCCTGCAAGGCATCAAGTCGGCCGGCGCCCTGCAAGCCGATCTGGTTCTCCAATAGGCGATGCCGATGATCTTCTTCCCCTCATTCCATCAAGGATGCCGCCCCGCCGCGATCCTGTTCGCGGCCTGCGCTCTGGCGGCCTTTTCCAGCGGCGTGCATGCCGAGGAAGCCGTCCGCCAGGTCCTGCCGGGGGCGCCGCCCGCACCCGCGCCGCAGCTGTTGGCCCGGGAGAAGGCTCCCGACCAAAGCGAGATCGAGCGCTTCTGCTCCAACATAGCCGACGCCGCCCGCGACCGCCGCTACGTGTTGCAGGCGGAGGAGTTGAAACAGCTCCAGGCCGGCATCGACCAACGCATGAAGGCACTGGACGAAAAGCGGGCCGAATACGAGACCTGGCTGAAGCGGCGCGAGGTGTTCCTGGCCCGGGCCGAGGACAGCGTCGTCAAGATCTATGCCGGCATGAAGCCCGACGCGGCGGCCGAGCGCCTGGCCATCGTCAATGCCGATCTGGCCGCGGCCATCCTGATGAAACTGGATTCGCGCAAGGCCGCCGTCATCCTCAACGAAATGGACCAGAAGGCGGCGGCGACGCTCACCGGCATCATGGCCAGCGCAGCCCGAAGGGTAGATCCGTCATGATCCGCACAACGCTCATCCTGTGCGCGGTCGCAGCTTTGTCCGGCTGCGGCACCAATCTCAAGGAGATCGGCAGGGAGCCTTCACTGTCGCCGGTCGGTTCCGGCATCGGCAGTGAAGGAGCTTCGCCCTACAGCTATCCTGAGCCGCCTGCCGCGCCGGTCAAGAAATTCTCGCTGTGGGACGATCGCCAGAGCCGGCTGTTCACCGACCCCAGGGCGTTGCGCGAAGGCGACATTCTCACCGTCAGGATCAAGCTCAACGACAAGGCCAACTTCAAGAACCAGAACGACAGGAGCCGCACCGCCTCGCGCAAGCTGGGTTACGACGTCACGCTCGGATGGGAAGACAAGAGCACGAGCGGCAAGGGCGACGCCGGCCTGAGCTCCAGCACCGAAACCAATGCGGACGGCGAGATCAAGCGCTCGGAGAACCTGGAGCTCAACGTTGCTGCCGTCGTCACCGAAGTCCTGCCCAATGGCAATTTGATGATCAGGGGCTCGCAGGAAGTGCGTGTTAATTATGAGCTCAGGGTGCTCACCATCGCCGGCATGGTGCGCCCGTCGGATATCGGCGCGGAGAACACCATCTCCTATGAACGCATCGCCGAGGCGCGCATCTCCTATGGCGGCCGCGGCCGCGTCAGCGAGGTCCAGCAGCCGGCCTACGGCCAGCAGATCCTCGACCAGGTTCTTCCGTTCTAGGGCATTGGAGACCGCAGCACCGTGGCCAGCGTCGAACAGGTTCCGTCTCGCAAGGGTCCTTCCCTTGCCGTCCAGGGCGCCATGCTGCTCCTGGTGACGGCTGCCGCCATCGGCATGGGCTGGCTGTCCGGCGGCTATCTCAAGGGTGTGGGGGCACCGGCATCGGTACCCGTCGCGCCGGAAAACGAGGGCAAGGTGCCCAAGCCCGCCGACGCGCAAGAGCCCGGCACGGGACCGTCACTCGTCGCGCTGGCGCCGATCACCACCAACATCGCCTCGCCCGCCGAGACCTGGATCAGGATGGAAGTGTCGGTGGTCTACGACGCGCCGCAGCCGCCGGCAATGTCGGATGAGATCCATCAGGATCTTCTGGCCTTCGTGCGCACCCTGAAGATGCACCAGATAGAAGGCGCCAGCGGCTATCAGCACCTGAAGGCCGATATCGAGGAGCGCGCCTCGATCCGCAGCCAGGGGCATGCCAAGCAGGTACTCATCAGGACGTTGCTGCTCGAATGAAGAAATTTCTTCTTGCCGCGGCGCTGCTCGGCGCCGCCACATCGATCGCGACGGCCCAGCAACTGGACCTCGGCGGCATCGGCAAGGCCGACGGCACCACCGTCGGCTACATCATCCAGATGTTCGGCCTGCTCACCGTGCTTTCGGTGGCGCCGGGCCTGCTGATCATGGTGACAAGCTTCACCCGTTTCGTCATCGCCTTCTCGATCCTGCGCGCCGGCATCGGCCTGCAGTCGACGCCGGCGAACCTTATCCTCATTTCGCTGTCGCTGTTCATGACCTTCTATGTCATGGCGCCGACCTTCGACCAGGCCTGGAATACCGGCGTCAAGCCGCTGATGGACAACCAGATCAGCCAAACCGAGGCTTTCGAGAAGATTTCCGATCCCTTCCGCACCTTCATGCTGCACAATGTGCGCGACAAGGACTTCGACCTGTTCGCCGACCTCGCGCGCGAACGCGGCCAGACCGTTGCGAAGGAAACCGTCGACCTGCGCATCCTGGTGCCCGCCTTCATGATCTCCGAGATCAGGCGCGGCTTCGAGATCGGCTTCCTGATCGTGCTGCCGTTCCTGGTCATCGACCTGATCGTCGCCACCATCACCATGGCGATGGGCATGATGATGCTGCCGCCGACGGTGGTGTCGCTGCCGTTCAAGATCCTGTTCTTCGTGCTGATCGACGGCTGGAACCTGCTTGTCGGCAGCCTGGTGCGCTCCTTCAACTGATCGCGCCCGGCGCCGAACCGCGCCCTCCCGTTTTTTTCGACAATATTTTTCGATTAACCGTCCGGTTTAGTCCTTTGGTAGGGACTTGCCGCCATATTCCCCGCAGATGGCGGGTGATCGGGTCTCAGACAGATCATTGGCATGATGCCGCTCCGTCATACCGGCCAATCCGGTATGTCAAAAAACACCTGTAAAAAGTAAGGTACGAGTAGACATGGCCAGTATCATGACCAATGCCTCGGCGCTGACCGCGCTGCAGAGCTTGAACGCCACCAACAAGAACCTCGAAACCACCCAGGCCCGCATCTCGACGGGCTATCGCGTTTCCCAGGCTTCGGACAACGCCGCTTACTGGTCGATCGCCACCACGATGCGTTCCGACAACCAGCAGATGTCGACCGTTTCGGACGCGCTCGGCCTCGGCGCCTCGAAGGTCGATACCGCTTACACCGGCATGAACAGCGCGATCGACACCATCAACCAGATCAAGACCAAGCTGACCGCCTCTTACGGCCAGACGGATGCCGACAAGGAAAAGACCCAGACCGAAATCGCCGCCCTTCAGAAGCAGCTGAAGGCCTATGCCGATGGCGCCAGCTTCTCCGGCACCAACATGCTGTCCGTGGACAGCGGCACGGGCACGTCCGTGGCGGACGTCAAGATCGTTTCGGCCTTCAACCGTGACGCTTCCGGCGCGGTCTCGATCTCGACGATCGACGTCAACGTGGAAAGCACCAAGCTCTACGAGGCGGGTACCACGGCTGGCACCGCGAAGGGCATCCTCGACGCCGCGCGTCTGGGCACCGACGGCAGCGTCACCGCCACGGCGGCGACTCCGGCTGCTGGTGCTACCGTTGCGGCCGGCGACACCTATTCGGTCGCCAGCCTGAAGATCTTCGACTCCGCAACGGGCAAAGGCTTCAGCGACGACCAGATCTCGGGGATGATGAACGTCGTCGACGCTGCGCTCAAGGACATGACGAACGCCGCCACCACGCTCGGCGCCGCCAAGAGCTCCATCGACCTGCAGAAGACCTTCACGCAGAGCCTGATGGACTCCATCGACCGCGGCGTCGGCCAGCTCGTCGATGCCGACATGAACAAGGAATCGACCCGCCTCCAGGCCCTGCAGGTTCAGCAGCAGCTCGGCATCCAGGCGCTGTCGATCGCCAACGGTTCGTCGCAGTCGATCCTGTCGCTCTTCCGCGGCTAATCGCCTTCACCATCCACGAACAGCACCAAGATATCGGGCCGCGCCAAAAGCGCGGCCCGATTGCGTTTGCTCCAGCCCCGCGCAATCCTCGTTCCTTAACTGTCGAAAGCTGACTTTTAACAGGGCGTTAACCATATCGCGCTAGCTATGGTTAACCAATAGCTTACGACAGGTTGTCGAATCGGCCCGACCGGCACGATCGCAGCCGATGGGCAGGCCGACCAGGCCTGTGGGCATGCCGGCTTAGAGAAGGAGCGAGTTTCTTGGCGAGCATCATGACGAACGCTGCGGCGTTGACTGCACTTCAAAGCCTCAACGCCACCAACAAGTCGCTCGAGCAGACACAGGCCCGCGTCTCGACGGGCTATCGCGTCTCCGAGGCCTCCGACAACGCCGCCTACTGGTCGATCGCCACCACCATGCGCTCCGACAACCAGGCGCTCTCGACCGTGCAGGATGCGCTCGGCCTAGGCGCCTCGAAGGTCGACACCGCCTATACCGGCATGAACAATGTGCTGGACACGATCGGCAAGATCAAAACCAAGCTGCTTTCGACCGTCGGCCAGACGGATGCCGCCAAGGCAAAGACGCAGACCGAAATCACGGCGCTTCAGGCGCAGATGAAATCCTTTGCCGACGCCGCCACCTTCTCCGGTTCGAATTTCCTGTCGGTGATCTCCAAGCAGGTGTCGGCCGCCAATGACGGCGTCCAGCCCGACTCCAAGATCGTGTCCTCGTTCAACCGCACCTCGTCCGGCGCCGTCCAACTCGGGACGATTGACATCGATGTCGAGAGCACCAAGCTTTTCGATTCCGGTCTCGCCGGCGAGGTCAAGAACCAGGGCATTCTCGACCGCAAGACATCGGTCTATTCGACCGCGGCCGCGCAGACCCTGTATGACACCGCCTATGCGGCATCGATCGCGGGTGGATCAACGGATATCGCAGCCAACACCGCCGGCCAGACCGCGGCGGGGGCGGTTGCCAAGGTCGACAATATTTCCGCCTACAATCTCGACATCACGGCGGCAGGCGTGACCGACGACATCATCACCCAGATGATCACCAAGATCGACAACGTCATGAGCCAGCTGACCGATTCCGCCACCATCCTCGGTTCGGCCAAGAGCAGCATCGACCTGCAGAAGACCTTCACGCAGAGCCTGATGGACTCCATCGACCGCGGTGTCGGCCAGCTCGTCGACGCCGACATGAACAAGGAATCGACCCGCCTTCAGGCGCTCCAGGTGCAGCAGCAGCTCGGCATCCAGTCGCTGTCGATCGCCAACAGTTCCTCGCAGTCGATCCTGTCGCTGTTCAAGAGCTGACCGCCCACTCGACGTCTTCACCTCAAGGTTGACGGGCCGCGCGCCGAGCGCGGCCCGATTTCATTTTCGCACAAGCTTCGAGGGCTAGTGTTCCAGCGGACAGTCATGCTGGGAGTAGTCGACCGTGCCGGAACAGATCCAGAGCATCATCGCGAATCTCCGCGGGTTTGGCGTGAAGCGCCTGGCCATGCTGGCGGGCATCGCCGCATTGGTGATGAGCGTCATCGGTGTCGCTTCCGTCTATCTCAACCGTCCGGCCTACGACACGCTCTATGTCGGGCTCGACCGCGCCGACGTGAACCAGATCGGCCTCGTGCTGGGCGAGGCCGGCATCGGCTTCGACGTCGGCTCCGACGGAACCTCGGTCCTGGTCCCGGCCGGCACCACCGCGCAGGCCCGCATGCTGCTTGCCGAAAAGGGCCTGCCGACCAGCGCCAATGCCGGCTATGAACTGTTCGACAATGTCGGCTCGCTCGGCCTGACCTCCTTCATGCAGCAGATCACGCGTGTGCGCGCGCTGGAGGGCGAAATATCGCGCACCATCCAGTCGATCGCGGGCGTCAAGGCTGCGCGCGTCCATATCGTTATGTCCGAGCGTGCCAATTTCCGCCGCGACGAGCAGCAGCCCTCCGCGTCGGTCGTCATCCGCTACGCCGGCATCGACGCCGAGAAAAGCGCCATGTCGATCCGCCATCTCGTCGCCGCCGCCGTTCCCGGCCTGTCGGCCGACAAGGTGACGGTGCTCGATTCCAACGGCAATCTGCTGGCGGCGGGAGACGATCCCTCCAACACAAGTGCCGCCCGCACGCTGGGCGTCGAGCAGACCGTCGAGGCGCAGATCGGTGACAACATCCGGCGCGCCCTCACCCCGTATCTTGGCCCGGACAATTTCCGCGCCAGCGTCAAGGCCGACGTCAACACCGATACCCGCCAAACCGAGGAGACGATCTTCGATCCGGAGTCGCGCGTCGAGCGTTCGGTGCAGTCGGTGCGCGCCAACGAGAACAACAACCAGAAGCAGGCCTCCACCCCGGCCAGCGTCGAGCAGAACCTGCCCGAGACGCAGACGACCGCCACCGAGGGTCCGCAATCCTCCTCGCAGAACGACCGCAGGGAAGAGATCACCAACTACGAGATCAACTCCAAGAAGATCGCCACCGTCTCCAACGGCTACAGCGTCACCAAGATGTCTATCGCCGTGGTCGTCAACCAGGATCGGCTGAAGGCGATCCTGGGCAAGGACGCCACGCCCGAACAGATCGCCAAGCGCGTCGCCGACATCCAGAAGATGGTGACCTCTGCCACCGGCTTCGACGACAAGCGCGGCGATGTCATCGACGTCTCGGCGGTCGAGTTCATCGACGGGCTCGACGGCGAGGCGATCCCGCAGGCCGGAATGCTCGATTCCGTCGGCCAGCACGCCGGCACGCTGATCAATGCCGGCGCCTTCATCGTCGTGGTGTTCCTGGTGGCCTTCTTCGGCCTGCGCCCGATGGCGGCGGCCCTGACAGCAAAGGCCACGCCGGCCATAGCGGGTCCCAATTTCGACGAGGTCCAGCGCTCGCTGCCGACGCCGGAGGGCACGGCTTCCGCCGAAGCCGGCTCGGCCGTCGGCGCGTTGCCGGGCGTGCGCGCCGGTTCCACGCCGCTCGACGACCTGCGCCAGAAGATCAGGCCTGCGCCGCAGGAGCGGCTTGCCCGCATGGTCGACCTCAACGAGGAGCGCACAGCGCAGATCCTGCGCAAATGGGCGGCCCAGGAAGTCGCGGTGTAGTCCATGCCTTCCCTAGCCCTTTTCGATCTCCTGCCGGATTTCGGCCCGCGCCCGCAACGTGTCAGCCAGCCGAGGGCCGCCGCCGAGCACGAGCCGGAAGCAGCCGCGCCGCAAGCCGATATCGGCACGCTGATCGCCGAAGCGGTCGCCCAGGCGGAGGCGGCGCTTGGCGAGCGGCTTGCGGCTGCCCACGAAGCAGCGATGGACGCTGAACGCCGGGCGAATGCCGAGGAAGCGAAGGCCTTTCTCGAGAGCTTCGGCGGCGATGTCGGCGAGGCGGTCTCGCTGCGCATCGATGCCATGGAGGCGCGCGTGACGGACCTCGTCGCCGCCACGGTCGCCCGCATCATCGGCGGCATCGTCAGTGACGACCTGCAAAAGCGCTCGCTTGAAGCGCTTGCCGGTGCGGTCCGCGAAGCGGTCGGCGATGGCGAAGCGGTGCGCATAGTCGTTCGCGGCCCGCTTTCCCTTTTCGAAGCGCTGAAGGCATCGCTCGGAGCGCGCGCCGCCAATCTCGACTTCATCGAAGCTCCCGGCTTCGATCTCACGGTCTCCATCGACGAAGCGGTGTTCGAGACGCGCATGGCCGAATGGTCGGCAACGCTCTCCCAGGTGTTGGCATGAGCGTCGCCGATGCCGATCAGGCCAGGCACGAGATCATCATCGTGCGTCGTGGCCATGACGACCACGAGGAGGGCCATCACGGTGGCGTCTGGAAGATCGCCTTCGCCGACTTCATGACGGCCATGATGTGCTTCTTCCTGGTCATGTGGCTGATCAACGCCGCCAACGAACAGACCAAGGCGGCGGTCGCCAGCTATTTCAATCCGGTCAAGCTGGTCGACCGCACGTCGAGCCGCAAGGGCCTGGAGGATCTCGGCGACGGTCCGCGCGCCATCGGGCTGACCGCCGACAATCCGGAAGAGGCGGCCACCAAGGCCGGACAGGATGGAGCCGGCGGCGCGGGTTCATCCGATCCCAAAAAGGAAAAGCAGGAGCCGCAGCAGTCCGAGCAGTCCGACGAACACCTGTTCGCCGATCCCTACGCGGTGCTTTCGGAAATCGCCACCAACACCGGCATCATGCAGAACGTCAGCCAGAAGGGCGATGGCGGCGCGCAGAGTGCCGGCCCGGCAACGGGCGCTTCCGGCGGCGCCTCCTATCGCGATCCGTTCGAGCCTGATTTCTGGTCTCAGCAGGTGGCCTCGCCGGGCGCCGAGGCCAGCGCGCAGCGCGCCAGGATCGAAGGTGATCCGGTGAAGCCCGGCGACAAGGCCGCCGAGGCGCAGGTCGCCAAGGTCAAGGCCGTGCCGCCTGCGCCGCCGGTCATCGCGGCGCCGCTTGAACCTCTGGCAAAGGACGGCAAGGCCACAACGGCAATCGCCGAGGCGGGTGATGCGAAAGCCGGCGCCGCCGGGCCCGCGGACGCCAAGGTTGCCGCCGCCCAGGAGGCGGCCAAGCCCGATGCCGGCGAAAAGAAGCCGGGCGCGGCCGCGCTTAAGGCTGCGGCCGATGTCAGGCAGCAGCTGGCCGAGGCCTTCAAACCTGGCGACAAGTTGCACGACGGCGTCTCGGTCGAAGCCACCGACAAGGGCGTCCTCATCTCGATCACCGACCAGCTTGACTTCGGCATGTTCGAGGTCGGCTCCGCGATGCCGCGCCGTGAGCTGGTGCTCGCGATGGAAAAGATCGGCCGCATCGTCAACAGCCAGAAGGGCACGATCAGCATCAACGGCCACACCGACGCGCGGCCGTTCCGCAGCGCCGGCTACGACAATTGGCGGCTGTCGACGGCGCGCGCGCATTCGGCGTACTACATGCTGGTGCGCGGCGGCGTCGACGAGCGCCGCATCACCGAAGTCGCCGGCTTCGCCGACCGCCAGCCGAAGGACCCCGCCGATCCGCTGTCGGCGGTGAACCGCCGCATCGAGATACTGATGGCGACCGGCGGATGAGGCGGGCGGTCTTCACCAGCCGCTTGATGGGCCTTTTGCTGTTGGCCGGCCAGCCTACGGCCGCCCTCGCGCAGGATTCGTTGCAACCCTATCAGCTGGTGCGCTCGCTGCAGCTTATTCAGGACCGTATCGCCGTCGGCGACCACGCCGCGCTGCCGATGCAGTCCAAGCTGCTGGAGATGATCGATACGCGCTTGCGCGAGGCGGACAAGGACGATTTCAGGGATCCGAAGAATTTTCGCGCGCTGCTGGTCTACGGCATGAGCGGCGGCAACCCGGTGACCGTCGAGGCGGCCGTGTCGCGCGCCACCGCCGATGCGCGGGACCTAGCCCTTGCCAGGGGCGTCATCGATTACCTGAACGGCCGCCCCGCCGAGGCCATCGAAGCCTTGAAGCCGGTCGATCCGATGGCGGAGCCCAGCGACCTCGGCGCCTTCCTTGCCCTGGTCAAGGGTTCGCTGCTCGCCAGCGACCAGCCGGCCGCGGCGCTGGTGCTGCTCGACGAGGCGAAATTGCTCGGCCCCGGGACACTGGTCGAGGAGGCGGCATTGCGCCGCTCGGTCGGCATTGCGGTCGCGCAGCGCGACGCGGCGCGCTTTGCGCTTGCCTCCACACAATATGTCGAGCGCTATCTCTATTCGCCCTATGCCAGCCAGTTCGCCGACTCCTTCGTCTCGGGCGTGATTGAGCTGCACATGTCGATCAGCCAGGACAAATTGGCCGATATCACCTCAATGATGGATCCCGAGCGCGAGAAGGTCATTTATCTGCGCATCGCCCGCCGCGCCGCGATCGACGGCCTGAACGAACTGTCCGCCTTCGCCTCGGCGCGGGCCGAGCAAGGCCGCGACGGCAACACCAATCAGGGCGATCCGCGCGCCCTGCTCTACTCAAGCCTGTCCACCGTGACATCGGGTACCATCGAGGACGTGCGCGCCAAGCTGGGCAAGATCGACCGCAGCCGGCTGTCGGACGGCGACCGCGCGCTGCTCGACGCCGCCGAGGCCATCGCCGGCGAAGTGGTGGCACCGCCCGCTTCCCTCCCGACCGCCAGCTCGGCACCTGCAGAGGTCATGCCATCGCACGAGCCCGAGCCTGCCGCCGCGCAGACGGCCGACGCCGCCGGATTGCCGCCCGTCGAGGGTGCTGTCTCCGAACGGCCGGCCGTCGCGCCATCCGGCGATACAGTGGCAGTTGCGCCGAACGCGCCGGCTCCGGGCGATGCGGCAACTGTCCTGCCGGCATCGGCGCCGGCGGCCGCGGCCAGCACCGACACGTCAGACCCAACCGATGCCGCGATGGTCAAAACCCGTCGACAGCTCGACCTGATCGACCAGATGCTTGGAGCCGCTCCGAAATGACCCCCAGCCTCGGTCCGGCGCTGCCGGGAATCACCACCGCGCGCACGACGGCGGAACAGCCGGCGGCGACCGGAAAAAATGACGACACGGGTTTCGGCAAGATGCTCGACGACAAGGCCGGCCCGGCCCACCCGGACAAGCATCCGGCAGCCGGGGCCGGATCGCGCGATGAGCGCTGGAGCAGGCTTGCCGCCGGTCCTGCCGGGCAGAAGGACGAGCCACTGCCGGCTGGCAAGGCAAGGATCCCATCCAGCGGAATGCCGGCCGCGAAAACGGCCAGGGACGACAAGACCGCCGAGCCGGACAAGGACTCCGATGGCGCAGCGGCCGCGACAGGTGCGACGCCGCTCGAGGACCATCTGCCGTTGCTGATCGCGTTCCATGACCTGCGCCATTTCTCGACATCGGCCAGACCGGCCGATACGAACGAAACCGGACAGGAACCGGCGCTCGACGGGCAGCTCCTGCCGAAGGCCTACCGGCCGAAATCCGCCGCCGGGCATGACGATCTCGACCCGATCTCGAAGCCCGAGCGGACATCGCTCGTCGATGGGTCGCTGACCAAGCTCGATGGCCAGACCGTCCACGACGCCGCTGGCACGCCAAAACGCGACAATGCGATCGCGGCCGGGCCGCTGCCCCAGACAGCGCCGGCCGAAGTGCCGGGCGTGGATCCGAAGCAGGCGGCACCGCAGCTGAAATCCATGGCCGATGTTCAGTCCTCGTTGCGGCACGAGCCCGGAAAACAACTGTCGGCGGCAGGGCGCATCGACGTGGTCTCCGAGCGCAGCTTCCCTGCCCCGCCGCAGGCGCCGATGAGCCAGGCCGCCCTCAACGTGATCGGCGCCATAACAGCCGATGGCGGCCCGAAAACGACGCTTTCGACACACTCCGCAACCGCGCAACTGACAGGCCCTGTTGCCGCCGCGACACATGTGTTGAAGATCGAACTTCATCCGGCCGAGCTTGGCATGGTCACCGCCAATCTTCGCCTCTCCGGAGAACAACTTTCGATTGAGTTGAAGCCTCAAACACATGACGCCTACCACCGGCTGTCCTCTGATAGCGATGCCATCGTCAAGTCCCTGCGCGGACTCGGCTTCGAGGTTGACAAGGTCACGATACTACAACCTTCGGTAGCGGTCCCCGCAACGACCCGCACTGATGCGACCGCATCCTTGCAGACGGCGGCGGGCCGCGACCAGTCGTCCTTTCAACCCGGGAATTCCGGCGGCGGCAACAGCGGCGCCGGCGGCCAGCAACCGGGCCAGCAATCCGCCGGAAGACACAATGATGACGCGCAAGCACACGGCCGCCCCGCTTCGCCTTCTCGCGAGCGCGCTGGCGGCGATATCTTTATCTAGTCTTGCGAGCGCCGCCGCTGCCGCCGCCAATGCTTGCGAACCGGAGATCCTGCGCGCCGCCGACCACTATGGCGTGCCGGCCGGCATCCTCTATGCCGTCGGCTTGACCGAGACCGGCAAGAAGGGAAGCTTGCAGCCCAACGCATTGAATATAGAAGGAAAAGCAGTCTTCCCGACAAGCCGCGCCGAAGCTCTTGCCACCTTCGCCAATGCCCGACGCGAGGGCAAGACGCTGATCGATCTCGGCTGCATGCAAATCAATCACCACTACCACGGCGCGCATTTCCGCAGCGTCGAGGACATGCTAGATCCGCGTCAGAACGTCGACTATGCAGCGCGTTTCCTGGCCAGCCTTCATGCCCGTCACGTGACCTGGTCGATGGCCGTCGCCCGCTATCACGCGGGGCCCGACAACGACCCGGCGCAGAAGGTCTATGTCTGCCGCGTGATATCAAACATGGTGGCCACCGGCTTCGGCAAATGGACCGGCAACGCCCGCACGTTCTGCAACCCATGAGTGTATTGTTGCATCTCATGCAATCAGTCGCAAAGTCTCGGCGTTGCGCTTCGACTTGGCCGGGACTTGGAGCACCAAGCATATCTCACCCCATGCTAATGCAACCGATGCGATTCCAGACTCCCAAGAAACTAGTTACAAGAAATGACGGTTGTTCAGGATTCCTGCCAGCGGATACGGCTTTCCCCACGGGGCAGATGAGCTGATTCGGAGGCGGGGCCGATGATCGTTATCGTTGACGAGCGAGAGCTCGTGACAGACGGATACAATTCACTTTTTGACCGCGAGGGCATCGCCTGCGCGGGCTTCGCTTCCGGCGAATTCGGCGAGTGGGTGAACTCGGCGGCCGATGCCGATCTGCGCTCGGTCCGGGCCTTCCTCATCGGCGACTGCCGCGAAGGCGCGATCTCTCCGCGCCAGATCCGCGACCGCACCGGAGCCCCGGTGATTGCTCTCAGCGAGCAGCATTCGCTGGAGAACACGTTGCGGCTGTTCGAGAGCGGTGTCGATGACGTCATCCGCAAGCCGGTCCATATCCGCGAGATCCTGGCTCGCATAACAGCCATCCGCCGCCGCGCCAACGAAGATGCCGCCTTTACCGAGATCGGTGCCATGCGCATCTTCATGGATGGCCGCGACCCTGAAATCAATGGCCAGCCGCTTCCCTTGCCGCGCCGTGAGCGCCGCATTCTCGAATATCTGGCAAGCAATCGCGGCCGCCGCGTCACCAAGACCCAAGTATTCAACGCCATCTACGGCATCTTCGACGAAGAGGTCGAGGAGAACGTGGTGGAAAGCCACATCAGCAAGCTGCGCAAGAAGCTGCGCGAGAAGCTGGGCACCGATCCGATCGATTCCAAGCGCTTCCTCGGCTACCGGCTGGTGTTCTGATGCACCGCCGCGCCAGCCTCGCGCAAGACAGGACGCGTAGCCTCGCTGCCAATGGCATGGACATTGCGGAGACATTTCGATGAGCCTCTACGGGATGATGCGGACCGGCGTTTCCGGCATGAACGCGCAGGCCAACCGTCTGTCGACGACAGCCGACAACATCGCCAATTCCGATACCACCGGCTACAAGCGGTCCTCCGCCGAATTTTCAACGCTGGTCATGCCCTCGACGGGCGGCGCCTATAATTCCGGCGGCATCACCACCACGATCCGGCAGGCGGTCAGCGATCCCGGCGTTCTCCAATACACCACCTCTGTCTCCGACCTTGCCGTCAGCGGCGACGGCTTCTTTGTCGTCCAGGACCCGAGCGGCACGCCTTTCCTGACCCGCGCCGGCGCCTTCGTTCCCGATGGACAGGGCAGGCTGGTCAACTCGGCCGGCTTCCAGCTGATGGCCTACAGCTACGAAAATGGCGTGCCGGCGGCGACGGTGAACGGTTTTGAAGGATTGGTCCCGGTCGTCATCTCCGACCAGGGAATGACCGCGACCCCGAGCACCGAGGGTCTCTACAGCGGCAACCTGCCCGCAGGCGCGACGCCGGTCGCGGCCGGCAACCTGCCCACCACCAACGCCGCAGGCGCGCAGTACACCTCGAAATCCTCGATGGTCGCCTATGACAATCTCGGCAACAAGAAGCTGCTCGACGTCTATTTCACCAACACCGGCGCCGGCACCTGGCAGGTGTCGGTCTTCGACCAGTCGAAGGCGACCGCTGGAACGTCATTCCCCTACGCCGGCGGCGCACTGGGCTCGGCCAACCTGACGTTCGACACGACCACGGGCAAGCTCACCGGCGCCGTCGACAGCGTCTCGCTCACCGTGCCCAACGGCAGCGCCTTTTCGTTGGATCTGTCGGCATTGACCCAGCTCGGCACCGGCTTCACGGTTTCGGACGCTCAGGTCAACGGCAACGCGCCGAGCACCATCGACAAGGTGCAGATCAGCAAGGACGGCACCATCTACGCCCAGTACAAGGACGGCTCCACCAAGCCGCTCTACAAGATCCCGCTGGCCGATGTGCAGAGTCCCGACCAGCTCACCGCGCTGCCCGGCAATGTGTACTCGCAAGGCACAGAATCCGGCGCGGTCCGCGTCGGCTTTGCCAATGAAGGCAAGCTTGGCTCCATCATCTCCGGCGCGCTCGAGAATTCGAACGTCGATATCGCCGAGGAACTGACCAACATGATCGCGGCGCAGCGCAGCTACACCGCCAATTCGAAAGTCTTCCAGACGGGTTCCGACCTGATGGACGTCCTTGTCAACCTGAAGAGATAAAACCGGGCAACGCCCGTGAAAGACCCGCATGTCGCTTTCCACCGCATTGAGCATCGCCCAATCGGCGCTTATGAACACCGCTCGGCAGACCAGCGTTGTCTCGCGCAACGTCGCCGACGCTTCCAATCCGGACTATACGCGCCGCATCGCCGTCGTCACCAGCACGGCGCCGGGCGCGCGCTCGGTTGACATCCAGCGCGTAGCCAACGACCTGCTCTTCCGTCAGAATCTAAGCGCCCTGTCGGCGTACAGCGGCCAGAACGCGCTCTATAGCGGCCTGGATCAGCTGGATGTTTCGGTCAATGGTGTCGACAATGCGTCCTCTCCCTCGACCGCGATCGGCAATTTGCAGCAGGCGCTGCAGCTCTATGCCACCTCGCCGTCCAACCAGAATCTCGGCTCCAGCGTTATCGACGCGGCCAAGCAGGTCGTGCGCTCCCTGAACGAAGGCTCCAGGGCCATTCAGGACTTTCGCACCCAGACCGACGGCCAGATCGCCACGGCGGTAGACGATCTCAACTCGCTGCTCAGCCAATTCCAGGACGCCAACCAGGCTGTCATATCAGGCACGCGCTCCGGCACCGACGTTTCCGATGCGCTGGACCAGCGCGACGCGCTTTTGAAGAAGATCTCGGACTATGTTCCGGTCTCCACCTTCACGCGCGGCGACAATGACATGGTCATCACCACGGGTGACGGCACGACACTGTTCGAAACCATCCCGCGAACGGTCAGCTTCGCCCCATCCTCCGGCTACAGCGCCGGTACCGTCGGCAATGCCCTCTACATCGATAATGTGCCGATCTCGGCGGGAACCGGCGGCAACACCAGCGCCAGCGGCAAGCTTGCCGGTTTGCTGCAATTGCGCGATGGCGTAGCCTCGACCATGCAGAGCCAGCTCGACGAGACCGCGCGCGGCCTGATCACGGCGTTCGCCGAGACCGCGCCGTCAATGCCCAACGCCGCCGGGCTGTTCACCTGGTCGGGCGCGCCGGCGGTGCCGGCCGCTGGCACGCTGGTCAATGGCCTTGCCGGCACGATCAGCGTCAATGCCGCCATGGATCCAAGTGTCGGCGGCAATCCGGCACTGCTGCGCGACGGCGGCGCCAACGGCGCGGCCTATATCGTCAACACTGGTGGCGCCTCTTATTCCAGCCTTCTGGTCGCCTATGGCGACCGGCTCGATCAGCCGATGACATTCGACCCCGCCGCCGGGATTTCGGCGACGTCGAGCGTTGCCGACTATGCCGCCAATTCGATCGGTTGGCTCCAGGGCGTGCGCCAGCAGGCTTCGACCGCAGCCGACGCCAAGCAAGCCCTGGCATCGCGCAGCGCCGAGGCGCTGTCCAACGCGACCGGCGTCAATGTCGACCAGGAAATGTCACTGCTTCTCGATCTCGAACACACCTATCAGGCATCGGCCCGAATGATGAAAACCGTCGACGACATGTTGGCGGCTCTGCTCAGCGCGGTGGGATAATCCATGACCTCAGTCTCTTCGGCCGCCCTCTCGAACGCGATGCGTTATCAGCAGATGCGCATGCAGGCCGAGCTCGTCAAAGCCACGAAGGAGTCCTCGACCGGCAGGGTCGCCGATGTCGGCCTGGCGCTGGGCGGACGCACCGCCCAGTCCGTCACCTTCTCGCGCGATCTCGACCGGCTCAATGTCATTATCGATTCCAACGGCCTGGTGGCCGCCCGGCTCTCCTCGACGCAGACCTCGCTCGGCCAGCTCTCCAGCGTCGCGCAGACCTTGCTGTCGAGCCTGACCACCTCAACGTCGGGCGATTCTTCCGCCAACCTCACCCAGTCGGCCGGCAAGACGGCCGTCCAGCAGCTCGCCTCGATCCTCAACACCAGCGTCAACGGCGAGTATCTGTTTGCCGGCACCAACACCGACGTCAAGCCGATCAACGATTTCACAGCGGCCGGATCACCCGCCAAGGCTGCCTTCGACGCCTCCTTTGTCGCCAATTTCGGTTTCACGCCGGATGACCCCGCCGCGGCAAACATCACCGCGGCCCAGATGGACGATTTCATCACCAACGACGTCGAGCCGCAGTTCTTCGGTTCGGGCTGGCAGGCCAACTGGTCGAACGCCACCGACCAGCAGATCGTCAGCCGCATCGCGCTCAACGAAACCACCGCGACCTCGACCAGCGCCAACAGCGACGGCATCAAGAAGCTCGCCATGGCGGCGGCCATGGTCTCCAGCCTGATGTCGACCAACATCAGCCAGGCGGCGAAGGACACCATCGTCGGCCGCTCGCAGTCGCTGGTCGGCGAAGCGCTGAGCGGCATCGGCCAGGTTCAGTCCGAAACCGGCATCGTCCAGAAGCGCGTGTCCGACGCTGTCGACCGCATGAAGACGCAGGTCGACCTGTTCGAGCGCCACATTCTCGATCTTGAAGCGGTCGACCCGGCCGAAGCCGCGACCCGCGTCGCCGACCTGACGCAGCACATCGAGACCTCCTTCGCATTGACGGCGCGGCTCCAGCAGCTCAGCCTGTTGAATTACCTGACCTGACAACTCTGAACCGGAACGGTAGAGCCAACGATGTACCAATTCTCCTACGCCGACATCCAGAGCACCTCTGTCGCCGATGCGAAGGACCGTGAACGGGAGCTGTTGACCCGCTCGATCGACATGCTGGCGGCGGCCGCCGCCCTTGGCCCCGCTTCGATGGAGGCAGTGGAGGCGCTGCATTTCACCAACCGCGTCTGGACCGCCTTTGTCGAGGATCTCGGCTCCAACGACAACGCGCTTCCCAAGGAACTGCGCGCCAACCTGATTTCGATCGGCCTTTGGCTGCTGCGCGAGGCGGAAGACATCCGCCAGGGCCGCACCCAGAATTTCGAGGGACTGATCGAGGTATCCCAGATCATCCGCGACGGCATTCAATGACCAACACGCTGAAGATATCGCTGAAGCCGAACGAGAAGATCTACATCAACGGTGCCGTCATCCGCGTCGACCGCAAGGTCACCGTCGAACTGATGAACGACGTGCAGTTCCTGCTCGAAAGCCATGTGATCCAGGCCGATGACGCCTCGACGCCGCTCAAGCAGCTGTATTTCATCCTCCAGGTGATGCTCATGAATCCGGCCGGCGCCGGCGAGGCGCGCGAAATGTTCCGCCGCTCCCTGCCGCTGCTGCTTGCAAGTTTCGAGGACGCCGAGATCGGCAGTGCGCTGAAACAGATCGACCGCATGGTCGGCGAGGACCACATCTACGAGGCGCTAAAGGCGATCCGGTCGCTCTATCCGCTCGAACGCCGCGCGCTGGGCGGCAATGACGACGTTCCGGGCGCCTCGCGTCCGCTGGCTGTGGGAGCACGCTGATGACCGTGGACATGACGACGACGATACCGGTTGGCACCAATCAGGCCAGCCAGCAGACCTCAAAGACCGCTGTCGACTACCAGTCCTTCCTGAAGCTTCTGATCGCCGAGATGAAGAACCAGGATCCGACCAAGCCGATGGATTCGACACAGTACGTCGCCCAGCTCGCCACCTTCTCGCAGGTCGAGCAGTCTGTGCAGACCAATACCAAGCTGGACCAGATCATGCAGTCCTCGGCGCTGTCGCAGGCCGATGCGCTGATCGGGCGCTCGATAACGTCCGCCGACGGCAAGACGACGGGCACCGTCGCGTCCGTGCGCCTTGCCAGCAGCGGCCTCATCGCCGTGCTGGGCAACGGCACCGAGATCGCGGTCGGCCCCGGCGTCTCGGTCAAGGCGGCAAGCTGACGGCTCCGGCGGGCCGACCCCATGAACGAGGCCGACGCACTCGACATCGTCCAGTACGCGGTGTGGACGGTGCTGACCGCATCCGCCCCGGTGGTGCTGGTCGCCATGGCGGTGGGTATCGGCATCGCCTTGATCCAGGCCCTGACGCAGGTCCAGGAGATCACCTTGACCTTCGTGCCGAAGATCGTCGCCATCATGCTCGTGGCGGCGCTGACCGGTCCCTTCATCGGCAGCCAGATATCGGCCTTCACCAACGTCGTCTTCGAGCGCATTGAAAACGGGTTCTAGCTGCTTGCGGCGAGCCGGCCCGTTCTGTCCCGACGACTTACCGGCAGCAGCCTGCTGTCGCCGATGCGGACCGTGTACGGCATAGGGCTGCATCCGCGGCGCGGCGTCGAAGCAACGCCGCACGGCTGCGTGGTCCTCCTCTATCCTCTTGTTGGACCATGATCTTTTTTTCAGGACGTTCGCTCTTTGCGGCACGATGCCATAGTTTCGGCAAACCATCCGGGGAAACGGATCACCGCAACGATCGGCAAGCCATGACAGGGCCTTTCCTATGATTGACGAAAAGCCGGAGAGCGAGAGCGTTTCGGCGCTGGCGCCGTTCCGGCACGGCATCTTCCGCGCCGTGTGGTCGGCCAGCCTCGTGTCGAATTTCGGCGGCCTCATCCAGGGCGTCGGCGCCGCCTGGATGATGACCACGATCGCCACCTCGCCCTATCAGGTCGCGCTGGTGCAGGCCTCGACCACCTTGCCGATCATGCTGTTCGCGCTCGTCGCCGGCGCCATCGCCGACAGCTTCGACCGGCGCAAGGTTATGCTGGTCGCCCAGACCTTCATGCTGGTCGTCTCGGTGCTTCTGACCCTGTTCACCTATTCCGGCTTGATGACGCCGTGGACGCTGCTTGCCTTCACCTTCCTGATCGACAGCGGCACGGCCCTGAACAGCCCGTCCTGGCAAGCCTCCGTCGGCGACATCGTGCCCCGCAACAAGGTGCCGGCCGCCGTCGCGCTGAACTCGATGGGCTTCAACCTGACCCGCAGCGTCGGTCCGGCGATCGGCGGCATCATCGTCGCCGCAGCCGGGGCGGCGGCCGCCTTCGCGGCCAACGCGGTGAGCTATATCGGTCTCATCGTCGTGCTGGCGCGCTGGAAGCCGCAGCTTCAGCCATCGACGCTGCCGCGCGAATCGCTTGGCGCGGCCATGGGCGCAGGCCTGCGCTATGTCGCCATGTCGCCCAACATCGGCAAGGTGCTGGTCAGGGGCTCCGCCTTCGGCTTCAGTGCCGGCGCGGTGCTGGCGCTCCTGCCGCTGGTGGCGCGCGACGTCGTCAAGGGCGATGCCTTGACCTATGGCATCATGCTGGGCGCCTTCGGCATCGGCGCGGTCGGCGGCGCGCTGATCAGCGTGCGGCTGCGCCAGCTTTTGTCCAGCGAGACCATGGTGCGCTCGGCCTTCGCCGGCTTCGCCGTCTGCGCCTTCAATGCCGCCGTCAGCCACAACGCCTGGCAGACATCGCTCGGCCTGCTGGTCGGCGGCGCGTGCTGGGTGATCGCGCTTTCGCACTTCAACGTCACCGTGCAGATGGCAACGCCGCGCTGGGTCGTCGGCCGGGTGCTGTCGGTCTATCAGACCGCGACCTTCGGCGGCATCGCGCTCGGCAGCTGGATCTGGGGCATCGTCGCCGACGCGCATGGCGCCGGGACAGCGCTGATTGCGGCGGCCATCGCCATGCTGGCTGGCGGCGCCATCGGCCTCGTGCTGCCGCTGCCGCAGCAGCAGGTGCTGAACCTCGATCCGCTCAACCGTTTCAAGGAGCCGCACCTCGCGCTCGACCTGAAACCGCGCAGCGGCCCCATCGCCATCATGATCGAATACATCATCCGCGACGAGGACGTGCCGGAGTTCCTGGCCACCATGGCCGAGCGCGGCCGCATCCGCCGTCGCGACGGTGCCCGCAACTGGACGCTGGCGCGCGATCTCGAAAATCCGGCGATCTGGATCGAGCACTACCACACGCCGACCTGGCTCGAATATGTCAGGCACAATGGCCGCATCACCCAAGCCGACGCCATGGTCGGCGAGCGCCTGCGGGCACTGCACAGCGGCGACGAGCCGCCGCGGGTGCGCCGCGTGATCGAGCGCCCGACAACCGCGGGCACGGCGCTGGTCATGGCAAAGGGACCGATCGAGCATTAGGAGTGAAGGAAAGCGCGAAGACGTTTTCGTCCGGGCTTGCATCAACACAAAGCGTTAGAGCGGACCCAGCCAGCGGAACGCGCGCTTCAGTTCGGCGACGCCATCGTGTTCGTACCAACGGCCGTGCGCCATGATCACGCGTTCCGGATTCCATTCTATCATCTTTTCGACTGCCGCCTTGAGTTGCCCCCTGGGGAAGGTCAATCGCAAATCGCGCGGCGTCTTGCCATCCGGATCAACGACACCAGCCGCCCTGGCAAGCCAGCGCCACGGCCAGCCAAGCTTCCGCGGTTCGAAGTTCTCGATCAGGTCTGTCAGGATCAATGTTCGGCTGACGGAATGGAAGAACACCATCTCCGTCATGAAGCTGCCTTCCACCGGCAGCGACTTGAGGTCATCGTCCCACGGGTAGCCCCTCTCGGCACCAAGCTCGTTCGCCTCGAAATCGATCCTGTCGCCCGCCTGCTCGCGAATGCCCGGTGCCAGCCAGATACCCGCATCCGCAAAGGCCCTGCGCCACATCGGAATCCACCAATAGTGGATCCGGTTCGGCCCGATGATGTAGCGGACCTTGCCCAATCCCGCGATCTCGGCCTCGAGGCTCTCTGTCAGGAAGGTGGGTGAATGGACGAACAAATCGCCGTCATTGACGCGGATGACGGTCATCCGCGTCGGAAACGGCATTTTCGGCCAAGGCATGCCGAAGCGGATGACCGGGCCATCCACGATCCAGATGTCCTTCGAAACCAGCTTTAACGTGTTGAGCGGCGGATATGGTGCGCGGTCGGCCATGGTCTGCTGATGTAGGGTGGAGAACAAGCTTGGCCACGGCAGCTTCGCCTTGCACGAGCTCAGCCAGGCCGGCTCGGCAGCCTACCTTCGCCCGACCTACCCTTCGCCCGACAAGTCCCGGCGCGCTTTTTCCAGCTCCTCGGCATAGCGCCGCATCAGATGGCCCTCGGTCAGCAGTCCGAGCACGATGTGGTCGGTGAAATCCTCGACCACGGCCAGCTCCTCGGCGCCGGCCCGCTGGAAGGTCTCGGCGGCCGACTGCACGTTCATGCTCGGCACCAGGACGGCATCCTTGTATTGCGCCAGATCGCGCACCGCCGTCTCGCCGTCGGACAGGTCGCTGTGCAGTTCGGCAACGATCAGCACGCCGACATACTGATCGCCGGCGTCGACGGCAATGACGCGCTGGGCCGAACCCAGCGGCACCTGCTTGCGGAAGGCCGCAAGCGTCGTGTCGGCATTGATGGTCTTGATGTCCTTGCGCATCATCGAGCCGACGGTCAGGCTGCGCATCCAGCCGACGTCATGGGCACTGCGGATCGTCTCGCCGCGCAGATGAAAGCGCCACGTCGAGAAGGAGTAGCCGAAGGTCTCGCGCACCAGGATCGCCGCCATGATCGAGGCCGCCAGGACGACGCCGGTTAGCGTCAGGTCGCGGGTCGATTCCAGCGCCAGGAACGTCATCGTCAGCGGCCCGCCGACGACGCCGACCGCCAGCGATGTCATGCCGACGACGGCAGCGACGGCGGAATCGATGCCGGTCGACGGTGAGATGAAAGCCATCACATCGGCGAATGCCTTGCCGAGCAGGGCGCCAAGAAACAGCGAAGCGAAGAACAGTCCGCCGCGAAACCCCGAACCCAGCGAGATCGCGGAAGCCGCCAGCTTCAGCACGAAGACGCTGGCCACCACGCTCAGCCCATAGTTCATGGCGAATTCGCGATGCAGCGCGCCGTGGCCGCTCGACAGCACCTGCGGCGTGACCAGCCCGAGCAGGCCGACGATGACGCCGCCGATGACGGGACGCAGCGAGGCATCGACCGACAGCTTGGCAAAGGCGCGTTCGACCAGCGTCACCAGATGCATGATGGCGATCGAGGCGGCCCCGCCAAGCAGCCCAAGCAGCAGGAAGGGCACGTACTGGCTGGCCGTGAGTGCCGGCAGGCCCGCAAGCTCCAGCGGGAACGGCACGCCGCCGAACATCTCGGCGGTGAGCGAGGCGGAGATCGCCGCGGTCATGACAGGCACCACATTGGCGACCGAATAGATGCCGATGACCAGTTCGAAACCATAGAAAGCGCCGGTCAGCGGCGCGTCGAAAGCCGCCGCGATGGCGCCGGCGGCGCCGCAGCCGACCAGGATGCGGACATCGTTGCGGCGCAGCTTGAACAGCCGCGCCAGCCGCGAAGCCAGGCCGGAACCGACCTGCGTGTAGCCGGCCTCCAGCCCGACGGAGGCGCCGAAACCGCTGGAGAGCATGGTCTGGCCGGCGATGATGAACGTATCGGTCAGCGACATGCGACCGCCATAGAGCGCGTTGGCCTCGATCGGGTCGACAGGCGTGCGGAATCTCCGCTTTCTCAGCCAGATCACCGTCAGCCCGAGCAGGATGCCGCCGATCGCCGGGATCAGGGCCTGCATGGGGTGGGCGAGGGAGAACATGCCCGAAAGCCGGCCGCCGGCCTGCACGCCGAACAACAGCCCGTGCAGGTCCTGCACGATCTGGCTCATCGCGGTGACCAGTATGCCCGCCATCACGCCGACGATGCCGGCAAGGACGACAACCGCTATGCCTCGCGCTTCGAGCAGCGGGATCGAATTGATGAGCACCGCGCGCAGCCGGCGAGCGTAGACTTGCGGTTGATTCCTGGGCGATTGGTTTTTGGTAAGCACCGGAGCGGCTCGCCGACATCAGCAAGGCATTGAAAACACTGCCGTGCTGATACGCCGAGCGGCACCGCATGGCAACCACAATGACGGCGCCCGCGCGCCCTTTGGGAGGGAGCCCGTCCGGCCGCCGATGGTCAGGTCGGCTTCGGGTCGCCGGCCTCGTAGAGCACGAGATTGCGCTCGCCGATGCCGAGCGCCGGCCAGCTTGCGCGCCAGTCCACAAGGTGTGGCGCGGCGAAATGTGCGTCGAGCGCCGCCCTGTCACTCCAGACTTCCGTGACCCGGATCAACCCGGCATCGAGGACATCCTGCGCATAGGAGTATGCGAGGCAACCGGGCTCGGCACGGCTGGCGACAACCATGCGTTCCATCGCTGGCCTTGCCTGTTCGAGCTTGTCGGGTGGCAGACGAACCGTGCCGATGACCAGCAGCATGAGATTTCCTTTCGA
Source organism: Mesorhizobium sp. B2-5-11 (assembly GCF_006440835.1). Lineage (NCBI taxonomy): Bacteria > Pseudomonadati > Pseudomonadota > Alphaproteobacteria > Hyphomicrobiales > Phyllobacteriaceae > Mesorhizobium > Mesorhizobium sp. B2-5-11. The sequence continues at coordinate 128,209 of NZ_VFUK01000005.1, read as the reverse complement.
TGGTTGGGCAGGCCACTCTCCCACCCTCGCGCAAGCTTGGCCAGCTACCCTCGCCGGGCTGTCGCATGCTCGGCAGCCCACGGTTTTCGAGGACTAGAATGGCGATAAGCGAAAGCATCCAGCCCGGCGCCGTGGCCAAGAACGGTCGCGACGTCTTCTTCGCGCTGGGCATCGTCATCATCCTGGCCGTGCTGTTCCTGCCGATCCCGGCCTTTCTCATCGACGTCGGCCTTGCCTTCTCGATCGCCCTTTCGGTGCTGATCCTGATGGTGGCACTGTGGATCCAGCGGCCGCTCGACTTCTCCTCGTTTCCGACCGTACTGCTCATCGCTACCATGCTGCGGCTATCGCTTAACATCGCCACCACGCGCATGATCCTGTCGCACGGCAATGAAGGCACGCATGCAGCCGGCTACGTCATCGCCGGCTTCTCCAAACTGGTCATGGCCAGCGATTTCGTCATCGGCCTGATCGTCTTCATGATCCTGATCGTGGTGAACTTCATCGTCATCACCAAGGGCGCCACCCGTATCGCCGAGGTCGGCGCCCGTTTCACCCTCGATGCCATCCCCGGCAAGCAGATGTCGATCGACGCCGACCTCTCCGCCGGCATGATCGACGACAAGACAGCGCAGTTGCGCCGCCGCGAGCTGGAAGAGGAATCCTCCTTCTTCGGCTCGATGGACGGCGCCTCGAAATTCGTCCGCGGCGACGCCATCGCCGGCCTCATCATCACCGCCATCAACATCGTCGGCGGCATCGCCATCGGCTATATCAGGCACGGCATGGGCATGGGCGAGGCCGCCGACGTGTTCATCAAGCTGTCGGTCGGCGACGGTCTGGTCACCCAGATCCCGGCGCTCATCGTCTCGCTCGCCGCCGGCCTGCTGGTTTCCAAGGGCGGTACGCGCGGTTCGACGAACCAGGCCGTGTTCGGGCAGCTCGGCGCGCATCCGCGCGCGCTCTATGTGGCGGCGGCGCTGCTGGTGCTGCTCGGGCTGATGCCAGGCCTGCCCTTCTTCCCCTTCTTCGCGCTCGCCGGCGGCATGGCCGGCCTCGGCTATGTCATTCCGATGCGCCACAACCGGGCCATGGCCGAGGCCGAGGCGCTGAAGAACCAGGAGAAGGCGACCAAGGCCGAGGAAGAGAAGAACTCGGTCAAGGCCTCGCTCGCCACCGCCGAGATCGAGCTTCTGATCGGCAAGCAGCTTTCGACCCGGCTGCTGGTCTCGCATCAGGAGCTGGTCTTCCGCATGGCCAAGATGCGCAAGAAGTTCGCCCAGCAATATGGCTTCGTCGTGCCCGAAGTGCGCGTCGCCGACGATTTCGCCATCCCGCCGAAAAGCTATCAGATCAAGGTGCACGGAACGGTGGTCGCCGAATATTCGATGCGCGTCGGGGAGATCATGGTGCTGCTCGGCAACCGCGACGTTCCCGAAATTCCGGGCGAGGAGATCCGCGAACCGGCCTTCGGCATGCGTGCCTATTCCGTCATGGAAACATTCGCCGAGGATCTGAAGCGCGAGAACTACACCTTTGCCGACAACATGTCGGTGCTGCTCACCCATCTCTCCGAGGTCATCCGCAACAACCTGCCGCAGCTTCTGTCCTACAAGGACATGAAGGCGCTGCTCGAGCGCCAGGATCAGGAATACCGCAAGCTCGCCGACGAGATCTGCACCACGCACATCTCCTATCCCGGCCTGCAGGCAGTGCTGAAGCTGCTGCTGGCCGAGCGTGTCTCGATCCGCAACCTGCACCTGATCATCGAGGCCATCGCCGAGATCGCGCCGCATGTGCGCCGCACCGAGCAGATCGTCGAGCATGTCCGCATCCGCATGGCGCAGCAGATCTGCGGCGATCTTTCGGAGGGCGGCGTGCTCAAGGTGTTGCGTCTCGGCAACCGCTGGGACCTCGCCTTCCACCAGAGCCTCAAGCGCGACGCCAAGGGCGAGGTGCGCGAGTTCGACATCGATCCGCGCCAGCTCGAGGAATTCGGCCAGGACGCCACCAAGGCGATCAAGAAATTCCTCGAAGCCGGCGAGCGTTTCGTCCTCGTCACCGCGCCCGACGCGCGCCCCTATGTGCGCATGATCATCGAGCGGCTGTTCACCACGCTGCCGGTGCTCTCGCATGTCGAAATCGCCAAGGGCGTCGAGATCAGGGTGCTCGGGACCATATCGTGAGCGTTCTCTCGCAAGCGGTCGTCATCGCGGCGTTCCTCGCCTTCTGCCGCATCGGCGCCTGCTTCATGCTGATGCCCGGCCTGTCCAGCGCCCGCATCCCGGTGCAGGTCAGGCTGTTCGTTGCGGTCGCCGCCACCGGCGGCCTGCTCGCCTTCCTGTGGGACAAGATCTTTCCCTTCGTCGATCCGCGTCCGCAGATCCTGGTGCCGATGATCGTTTCCGAACTCCTGGTCGGCGGCCTGATCGGCGCCATGACCAGGCTCTACATGGAAGCCCTGCGCTTCATGGGGTCGGCCATCGCCATGCTGATCGGCTATGGCGGCTCGGGCGGGCCAGCGATCGAGGAGCCCGAACCGCAGGCGGCGCTCGCCGCCATGATCTCGTTCTCGGCACTGCTGCTGCTGTTCGTCTTCGACTTCGACCATGAGATCATACGCGCGCTGGTGACGTCCTATACGGTCGCGCCGGTCAACGTCTTCTTCAACCCGCAGGCGGCACTGGTCGATGTCGCCGACACGGTGTCGGACACCTTCTTCCTGGTCATCCGCCTCGGCAGCCCTTTCGTCGCCTATGCCATTCTCGTCAACCTGACGATCGGCTTCGTCAACAAGCTGACGCCGCAGATCCCGATCTATTTCATCTCTCAGCCCTTCGTCATCGCCGGCGGCATGCTCATCTTCTATTTCGCCGTCGGCTCCATGCTGTCGCTGTTCGTCGACGGCTTTGTCGACCTGACGCTGGCGAGGTGACATGAGCACGCGCAAGGACCGCCTGAAGAAGCTGGTCAAGGTTCAGGAACAGTTGAAGGCGCTGCACGAGACGCGCCACGCCACCCTCCTCGCCGCCGCAAATGCCGCCGAAGCCGAGGCCAAGGAACTGGTCGAGCATTTCGACAAGGACAATTCCCTCTCCGGCCTTTTCCCCGATCTCTACCACCGCCGCATCGCCCAGGCCGTCGTGCGCCAGGAGGCGAACCTCGAAAGCGCCAGGAAGGAGGCCGGCCTCGTCGCGTCGGCAACCGCGCGCACCAACATGGTCGAGCGCGCCTACAAGGACGTGCGCAACCGCGACGAACGCGAACGCTCCGACCGCGAACGCCTCGATCTGATCGCGCAGAAGCGGGGACAGGAGTAGAGGAGGAGGTCTGGACGCAAAGCAAGCCTTCGCAGCGGAATCCTGACTGACCGCTTTGCGCCTCGTACGGGCTATGGATGCAATTTCGCGTCTACCCAGAAGCCGCCCGTACAGCCTGTCGAAGAATGTGCCGAGCCTCCGCATTGCGGAGGATCGTAAAAAGGCGACGTTTCAGCTAACTTGTTATCTGCTCGGCGGCAGCTTCCTCGAGGCCAGCTGCCGCTTGGACGGCAAGACCGCGAGCCGCTGCCTGTGAATCGTAAAATTCCTCCAGCGCATGGACCCTGCCCCACCGCAGGGTAAACACGTGGAGACCTCGGTTGATGTACGACGTGTCGCCGTTAAGCAGGGTCGCGGTGCCATCCCACTGGGCAAACACAGTGGTATGCCACGGCCAGCCCTCCACCCAGATGTGATTGACCCTGAGACGGAGGGTGGGCAGAACACGGCCGAGGCGTTCAAACCAGCGGCGCAGGGCTTCCTTGTCGTGGCGCTCTCCACCAAGCGCGTGGGCGCCGCCAACCCGATGATGGACATGCGGCGCGAGTGCTTTCACCGCCGCATCCCAGCGATGATTGTTGACGTCATCGAAGCTCTTTCGGATCGATTTCTCGACAAAATAGCTATATAGCATATCACTCTCCTCCAACTCATTCGGTAGCGCGATCGAAGGTACCTGTGGCGAGCTGTTCGGACGCAGCCGACGCCACGCACGGTCTGCGCGTCAGCGCATTGTCGCGTCGGCTCGCAGGTATGTGTCGGTCTCGGTCGAGATCGTGACCTCCTCGCCCGACCTTGAGAACGCGTAAAGCGAATCCTGGTGGCCCGGCATGGAAAAGGCCACGGAGTCGCCGTCAGCAAGGCCCATGACGAAGCGCAGCGGATCACCTCCGATCTTCGGCGCGAAGGTGGCGGTGACCTCCAGCAGGCCGCCGTTGACCGGGACGTAGTAGACCACCATGTCGAGCTGTCCCTCGTGCAGGCTGGCAGCTTCGATCGGGCGTCCGATGGTCGCTTCCTCGGCAAAAGCCGGTTTCGCAAGAAACATCGCGGCCAGAACGGACGCACTCAGGGTTTTGCGGATCATCTCATATCTCCTTTTTTGGATTGCGTTCGACCTCTATATAATGTATAGATTACGAATGCAATCTAAAAAAGGAGATGGCGATGCGCGTAAGTCGCACTCAGGCCGCGGAAAACCGCGAAACCGTGATCAATGTGGCAAGCCGCCTTTTTCGGGAGCGAGGTTTTGACGGCATTGGCCTCAAGGATCTGATGAAGGGCGCCGGGCTGACCCAGGGCGCCTTTTACAAGCAGTTCGAGTCAAAGGACGACCTGGCGGCGCAGGCATCCAGGCGCGCGATGGAAAGCGCCACCGACAAGTGGTCGGCCGCGACCGCGGCAAACCCTGGGAAACCGCTCGACGGGGTGATCTCATTCTACCTCAGTATGGATCATCGCGCGGAAAAGATGGACGGCTGCCCGGTCGTCGCGCTCGGCTCGGATGCGGCCAGGCAAGGCGCCGAGGTGAAGGCCTCATTCGAGGCCGGCATCAAGGAGTACCTCGAGATGCTCGGCAGTTGGGTTGGCGAGGACGACAGCGAAAAGGCCGGCGACAAGGCAATGGCCGTTCTCTCGACAATGGTCGGCGCGGTCATGCTCTCGCGGGTGGTCAACGACCCCGACCTCGCGCAGGCTTTTCTGGATGCGGCGGCCGATCAGGTTCGCGAGACAGTCGCCATCTGAACCATGCGGGCAGCGGCGCCTGATCCATCGCTCACCGCTCGGACCGAACCGCCGCGCGCGACTGCGAGGAAGTAACGGATAGTCGTCCCAGCCGGTCGATCATGGAGAAGTTCGCGTCGTCACGTGAAGCCTCCGGTGCGATTTCGCACCACCGTAATGCGTATCTTCCGACTGCATAGCGCGCCTGGGCATGCCTACCTCTTGGCGTGAGGCAGCGGCGATGCGTCCGCCCGAAGGAGAAGCGCGATGAGCTATTCCACCATGAGATTTGGGGCTGTTGGCCAGGCATTGGCCCGTATGTTCGGCCGCCAGGAAATGGCGGTGTGCGTGGCAAGCACCCGGCTCGGCGCCCTTCGGCACTAACATCGGAACGCCTGCGCGCGCTCGCGCGGCTCATCTAGCTGAGCGGCATCAGCTGACCTCCGGGCCATCTGTCCGGTCGTCCGGCCATTTATAATCGGAGATCAAGGGCATGAACATCGAACTCAAGGGCCGCAAGGCCATCGTCACCGGATCGACCGCCGGCATCGGCCGCGCGATCGCCGAAGGGCTCGCGCGCGCAGGCTCCGCCGTCGTCGTCAATGGACGTACGGAAGAGCGGGTCGCCGCGACGCTCCGGGAACTGCGCGCGCTGCTGCCTGACGCCGACCTCACCGGCATTGCCGCCGATCTCGCGACGGCCGAGGGCTCGGCGGCGCTCGCGGCGCAGGCGCCGGATGCCGACATCCTCGTCAACAATGTTGGCACTGCAGGTCCCAATGGCTTCTTCGAGCAGGACGACGCCGCATGGCTCGACCTCTTCCAGCTCAACGTGATGAGCGGCGTGCGCGCCGCGCGCCACTATATGCCGGGTATGGTCGAGCGCGGGTGGGGACGGGTCGTCTTCATCAGCAGCGAGTCCGCGCTCGCTATCCCCAAGGAGATGATCGACTACGGCATGACCAAGACCGCGTTGCTGGCCGTGTCGCGCGGGCTGGCCGAACTTGTCGGTGGCACCGGCGTCACGGTCAACGCTGTCCTGCCGGGGCCGACCGACTCCGAGATTCTCGGCGGCTGGATGAAGGCCACCGCGAAGGAGCAGGGCATCACGCAAACGGACGCCGAGCATAATTTCCTGAAATCGCTGCGTCCGACCACGCTCATCAACCGGTTCGCGACAACCGAGGAAGTCGCGAACATGGTCGTCTACACCTGCTCCGAGCAGGCCTCGGCGACCACCGGCGCCGCACTGCGCGTCGACGGTGGTGTGCTCCGCTCGATCGGATGAGCCGCGTCCCACCGCCGCGGTGGCATGAGGGTCGCCGCGGCTGAGCCAGCCTCAAATCGGCGCCGGCTCGGGTGACTCCTGTCGGCAGCGATTGTCGGATCGTCGAGCCGCCTGGGGTGCGCCGCCGATCGACCGGGCCGAGGTCAAGATCGACGAGGGGCCGTGGATCGCCAAGAAACATACCTGTCGGGAGAGCAACGGACAGGTGACCGCCGTATTCAGGTCAGTTGACGGCTCGGCGCGTCGAGCCGAGCAGCCTGGAAGCTGTGTTTGCTGATGCCAGGAGCCGCCGTCTGCTCTCGGCCCTTACGCGTGCGTGCAGCAATGCGCCACTGTCCGGAATTACGGTTGGGAAGAGCGCTCGTCCGCCGGTTGCGGGAATTGCCCTTCGTTGTTCATGCTTACTTCTGTGACCAGCTTGCGGCGAAGCGCCGTGCTGTAATCGTTTGGCCCTTTCGGCGTCATGACGAAGGCCTGGGAACCGCCAATGACCGATTTGGCAAAATAGGATGCCAGCGAATTGCCGGGATCGTCGCCTTCGGTGGGAATGGCGATCGCGTTGATCGTATATCCCTTGGCAATGGCGTTCAGCCTGCTCGGCTGAACAGGAAGTCCGTCGTTGTTCTCACCATTGGAAGAGATATCGATGACCTTCTTGGCGGCATTTCCAGGAAACTGGTCCAACAGAAGACTGCCAATGTCGATAGCCGAGGAAACCGATGTTCCGGATCGCCCTCGACGGATGACGCCGGTATCCCCTTTCCTGCTGATCTCCGCCGCCGCCGCTCTTGCATCTTCCAGTCCGCAAATGCTTGTCCACGGCAGTATGGTGCGTGCGTGTCCGGGGCTCGACCATTCAAAGTAGGCCACGCCGATGCAGCCGACGTAATTCCGGCCGATGGCGGCGATGATCTCGGGCGACGTGAGTGCCGCGGCATGTCCCTCGCGTTGCAGATCGGCGATCTTTGGATCAATCGATGACGAGAAGTCGACCGCGAACACGATGGCAACGTCGACATTCGCCGCATGCGCCGGGAGATTCCAGAACGCAGAAGCTGCAAGTATCCCCGCCAGTCTCAGGAGTGAATTGGCTCGCCTTGCCAGCCCCCTTCCCGATGGCTTTGTGGGCGAAAAAAGATTGGCCCCGCCTATCGGCTGCACCCGCCCGCGAAAGGAGACCGCTCCAGAAGAGGGACCGGCGTCCTGATACATACCTATAAACATGCCATTCTCCATCGCGACAACCGATCGTTGTCAAAGCCGCCCATTTTCAACATGTGGAAATTTGACGAGGGACCTTGGACCCGACGCCGAACAGCAGCAGATCGGCCTTGGTCCACAAAAGATAACAGCCGAGTAACGTCAGCGGCATGATGAGTGCCGCGAAGGACTCGCCCGACCAGACCACCGGCAAAGCCTGGCCGAGGGCGACGGTTGTCGCCACCACTGCCGGCAACCTGCTGGCGAGCACCGCACTGCGGAACGGATCGGGCCAGGCGGTCGGCCACACCGGAACCGGCCTGCCCGGCCTGTGAAAGGTGCTGCCGAACTTGCCGAGCGCATGCAGCAAGCCGGAGGTCGCCGCAAGCAACGGGTCGCCGAGCAGCAAGAGCGCGATGCCGAGCCCGATTGCGCCTAATCCCGAGAGGAAGTCGCCCAGACGATTGAGGGCGGGATCGGGAACATCCGGCTTTGCCCAAGCCCGGTGGTAGGCTTCGCCGCCCCAGAAAAAGACGAGGGTAGCCAAGGTGAGCGCAACAGTGCCATGGCTGCCCGCGAAATAGTCCATCACCGCCGCGATGACAGCGCTTTCCTCATGCTGGCCGACTGGCGCGGCCGCAATTTGGGTTGCAAGACCTACGATGAGGCCAAGCGCGTTGCCACTGTTGTAATAGCCGCCGGGTCCCTTCATGCGGGCACCAAGGGCCGATCTCAAATGTGCGAGCGGAAGAAGGACTGTCCACGCGTTCATCGCAGCGCACCCGCGGCCTGTCCGGCCGCGCTCGATACGGCGACGTTCGCATCAGCGGCAGTGGTCATCGCATTCCTCCACCGGACCTGAACTGTTGACGCGGCGTTCGCCTGCCCCGCTTGCCGGCGCTGTTGCAAAGGCAGGGGCAATGTCGAAGCGTTGGTTCGAAGCGGTCCGCAAGGACGCACGTGCCTGCGGCGCTCGGTTCGATCGTGCCACGGAAAGGATCGCACCGAGAATGATCGCTGCTCCCAAGGCGCCCGGCCACGAACTCCGCTCGCCCAGAAAGATCGTCGCGCCCAGCGCCCCGAAGACGCTTTCGGCACTGACGATCACGGCGGCGTGGCTGGCCGGCGTGAAGCGGAGGGCAGCCGTCTGTATGCCGAAGGCTATCGCGGTGGAGAAGACGCCGAGTATCGCCAATTCCGGGCCGGCTGCGAATGCGGCGGCCAGCGACAGGTTGCCTTGCATTGCCCCGAGCGGCAGGGCGAAGACTGCGGCGCCGAGGAATTGTGCCGCGGCGGCGGTGAACGGCCGCGCATGGGCCTGCATGTGCCGGCCGAGCTCGACCGCCCAGAGCGCATAGCAGGCAGCCGACAGGATGGCGGTGAGATCGCCGCTGCCGAGGCCGCCGATCCCATCCGACAAAAGCAGGGCTCCGACCAGGGTCAGCCCGGCAGCGATCGTGAGGCCAGCTGTCGGACGCTCGCCGACGAGCAACCAGGCGGCCAGAGGTGTCATTACGGTTGCCGTGCTCACCAGAAAGCTTGCATTGGTGACCGAGGCTCCGACATAGCAAAGCTGCTGAAGCGTGATGGAGATGGCGAACAGCGCGCCCACCCTGGCCAGGCTCGGAAAATAGCCCGCCCCGATCGCCACTCGCCTTTCGGTCAAGACAAAGGGCAGCACCAGCAGCCCGCCGATCAGGCAACGCAGACTTACCGCGCTCATGGCGTCGAGATGGACCAGCACCGTCTTTTGCGAGACGTTGCCGAAGCCCCACAATGCGGCTGCAAGGAGCAGCAGCAAATTGGCTCTTGTTCTGGACACGCGCCCCCCTTGAACCAAGCATTGCGTTGACTTGGCCGCCTAATTTAGCGAAGTCTAAATGACCTGCCGTCACGGGAGCGCTTGAAGCGCGGTGACGGACGATTGCGGAACGTTAGATTTGCGTTAGAATTTCGTCAGGCTGAGGCAGCAGATGCAAAGTGACGACGGCGGCGCTGCAAATAGAATCTCACTCTTCGGCGGCTTCCGTATTGAAACAACTGGCCCGCTTCGACTGGTCGGGAAACGCGGCCCGGCAATCGTTGCTTATCTGGCCCGATGTCCGGGCATGGCAGCGACGCGGGAGAGACTGGCTGATCTGCTATGGGGCGACAGCGATGGCGAACATTCGCGCAACAGTCTTCGCCAAGCGCTCAGCGTCCTGCGCCGCGATCTCTCGGGTGTCGATCTTATCCATTCCACCGGAGAGTTGATCCACCTCAGGCCAGAGGCGTTCCGGGTCGATGTGGAGGAGTTCGAGACGGGTTTATCGGCCCGCTCCGCGCAGGAACTCGAAAAGGCTCTGGCGAACTACACCGGCCCGTTCCTCGACGGTCTCCATGTGGGAAGCAATGGCTTCGACGACTGGGTCGCGTCGGAACGCGACAGGTTGCTCGGTCGTGCGCTTGAATCGTTCGAGAAACTGGCTCGCCTCGTCGACGCTGAAGCGGGCCTCGTCCTGGCCGATCGCGTCCTGGCTATGGATCCGGCGCGGGAAGAATCCTATCGGCTCAAGATGGAATTGCTCCTTGCTTGTGGTCAACGCGACAAGGCGCTCAGGACATACGAGGCTTGCAGAAGCATGCTGAAGAAGGAGTTCGGCGTCGAAGCCGGCCCTGAGACGCGGGCACTATGGCAGTCCCTGCTGCTCACTTCCGACACGGCGTCACACGCACCGTCGGCAAGTGGTGTTGCGGCCAGCCATCGTCTCGGACACCCCTCCATCGGCGTTGCCGACTTCACCAATCTGACCGGAAAACAAGGCGACAATTTTTTCTCCAAGGGACTGGTCCAGGACATCACGACAGCCCTTTCCGAGGTGGCCGACTATGTCGTGCTCTCCGCGGTTCCCCCGACAGATAAGATCGGCCCGCGCCAGGAAGGTAAAGCGCCGGGAGCGCTGCGCGCACAATATGTGCTCAGCGGCAGCATCCAGAGATCCGGCAATGGGCTGAGGGTGAACATCCAGCTTGTCGATGCCGTCGGCGGTCATCATGTCTGGGCCCAGAAGTTCGACGGCCAGTCCGAGAATGCGCTCGAATTCCAGGACAGGATCGCCCAGTCCGTCGTTCTGGCGGTGATCCTCGAACTTCAACTGACCAACTGGAAGGTCCGCGACAAGAGTCCGCCTGGTCCCCCTGAAGTGCGCAGGTTGGTGAACGAGGCGCTCATGAAATATTTTGAGATGACCCAGGACTCGCTGCTGGTCGGGATGGAACTTGCGACGAAGGCGCTCTCGACAGGGCCCGACAACGCCCGTGCGAAGCGGACGCTCTCGATCATGATTTCCATGGGCATCGCGTTTGGCGCGCTGCCCCGCGAGCAGGGCAATATCGAGTATACGCTGGCGCTTGCCGAGGCCGCGGTGCGGGCGGTGCCGGACGATGAAATTGCCCGGTGCATCTTGTCATTTGCTCTCGAAAGTTGCGGTCGTATCGACGAGGCGATCGTCGAATGCCGGCACGCGATCAGCCTCAACCCAAATTATCCGAGCGGCCACGGCGATATTGCGATGCTCTTCGCGCTGCGCGGGCAGGTCAGCGAAGCCGTGCGCGAGGCGAACGAGGCGATCCGGCTGGGAACCCATGACGTCATCGACTACTGGCGTCACCACGGGCTCGTTATGGCGCTGTTTGCCGGCGGAGACGATCAGCGGGCGCTCGAGGTCGCGCGCAAGGTGGTCAGGACAAAGCCGGGCTTCGTTCGTGGCGCGCTTTATTGGGCCGCAGCCGCGGCCGCAACCGGCAATCGCGATGAAGCGTCGCGGGCCATCCATCATTGCCTGTCACAACTTCCACATCTCAATCTGAGCAATGTCTGCCCTGGCTTTGTGCCGCGCTATGTGAAGGATCATCACCATTCCCGGTTCCTTGAAATGCTGTCGAGGGCCGGTCTTCCTCCGTCCTGAAGCCCCTCGCGTTCGAACGGATTCGGGCGAGACGCCGTCTGCAGGTCGTTCTCGCAAAACCGGAAGCCACTTTTTACGCGACATGCGTTGTTGAAATCTGGCTACGCGGCTTGGATGCAGAGAACCCTGACCTTGCTCCCTCCCCCCGCAAGCCTGCCACAAGCTTGTTGAGGCATGGTCTGGCCAAGGAAAACCGATAAAAGGCGGACTTTCTTGGCGATCTCTCCACCCAGCGACATCGTGATGGATGTTGTCCGAGCAGCCGAGCCGGCGGATCTCGCGGCCGCGCGCGCCGCACTGACCAGGCATGCGGGCGGCGTTGCCGGCAGCTTTTCGGTCGAGGCCGCTTCGGCCGAGACGATGCTCTCGCGCGCCACCGCCGACCAGGCCCTGGCGGCCGATCCATCCAAGAAGTTCAAGAAATTCGAAGCCATGGTGCTCCAGACCTTCATCCAGAACATGATGCCCAAGGACACCGAGGGCGTGTACGGCAAGGGCCTGGCCGGCGACATGTGGAAATCGCAGCTCGCCGAGCGCGTCGCCGACGTCATGGCCGAGCGTGGTGGCATCGGCATCGCCAAGTCGCTGCTCGCCGACCATTATCTCGAAGGCAAGCGCAAGGTGCCGATCGGCCCGGTCTCCGGCGGGCCTGAAAAGACCGAGATCGACCGGCAGAGCCGTCTGTCCACCTCGCTCGTCCAGGAACTGCAGCGCAAGGCCGCCAGGTCCATGACCGGCGATGAAACGACCACAAAGACAGACATCAAGATCTAGACTGGGAAACGCCATGGCCGACTTTTCGGAATTCACCGCCAACCTGCCGGCGCGCACGGCCACATCGGAAGCCCCGGTCGCACTCGCGCGGCCCGGAAACCTTGCCGCCATCATCGGCCGCATCGAGGAAGTCGTCGAGCAAGAAACGGCCGGGCTGCGCAGCGACACCGGCTACGACCTCAAGGCATCGAACGCGCGCAAGAGCCGCTATCTCTATGAACTGACCCGTGCCATGCGCGGCGGCAGCGAAGCCGAGTTCCTCGAACAGCACCGCGAAGGCCTTGTCCGGCTTCGCCAGAAGCTTGCGAAGAACGAGGCAGCGATCCTGGCGCATCTGAGCGCCGTCAACGAGGTCGCTGGCCTGTTGCGCACCGCCATCCAGCGCGCCGAAACCGACGGCACTTATTCCGCCGGCGAGTTCGGCCGGGCGCGCGGTTAGCGCGCGGTGGTCGCCGGCTCGGGTGCCTGAATGGTCAAGGTCATCGCCATCGCGGTCTGGATCTGCGTCGCCACCCTCGGCGCGGTGTTCTATTCGTTCCAGGCCGCCGGCGAACGCGGCGTCGGCGAAAAGCCGAAGCCGATGCTGGGCGGGCTGGACTACGTCAAGACCGAGGTCATCTCGGTGCCGCTGATCCGCAACGCCAGGATCGACGGTTATTTCCTGACCAAGTTGGTCTACACGGTCGAACCCGAGCAGATCAAGAAACTGTCGATCCCGGCCGAGGCACTGATCACCGACCAGGTCTATTCCTACCTGTATTCCAATCCGCAGATCGACTTCACCAAGAAGGAGACGATCGACCTCGACGCCTTCCGCGCCGCGATCCGCGATACCGTCAACACACGCGTCGGCGCCACACTGGTGCATGAGGTTCTGGTCGATCAGGTCAATTTCCTGAGCAAGGATGAGATACGCGACAACTGGTTGCGCCGCCGGCAGGAAGCCGGCGCCACTGCGTCCGAGATGACCAAGGCCTTCAAGTCGCATTGAGCCCCCGGGCATGCCACTGGCCAGGCACGGTGATCCGGTCCTCGCCCGGTGCGGCGATAGGAACCAGGCCCTGCAATTCGCGTTGACGTAAACGTCAATCCAAAGCTATATGCGGCAGCGACCGTGGCCGCGAAGATGCATGGCCCTCGGGCGGATCGATGTGTCGTGGCGCGACAGATGCAACCAGATAAGCAGATGCAACCGAACAGGCAGATGCAACCAGACAGGAGAACAGCGTGAGCGTTCAGGAGATTGCCGACAAGATCAGGTCGCGCGTGGCCAGCAGCGGGTTCGATCGTTCCGTGAAATTCGACACCGGCAGCGATGGCGTCATCGTCATCGACGGCGCCGATGTCTCGACCACCGACGGCCCCGCCGACTGTACCATCAAGCTCTCGCTCGACGATCTGGACTCGCTGATATCGGGCGATCTCAACCCGACCATGGCGTTCATGACCGGCAAGATAAAGGTCGAAGGCGACATGTCTGTCGCCATGGCGCTCAGCCAGTTGATCGGCTGAGACAGAAGACCGCCGAGACTGTTCTCGGGACGAAAACGCCGCCGTTTCGGGCGGCGTTTTTCGTTCGTTTGGGGCTCAGCGCCTCAGGCCGCCAGCGTCGGCGCCTTCAGCTTGCGCCCCGCGGCCTTCAGCGTGCCATGGACGCCGTCGAGCGCGCCCTCCACCAGTTCCACCGCGAGCAGCCGATGCCGCTCATACGGGCCCGGCATGGCCAGCGAACCGGTCTTTGCGGCTGAGAAGCCGAAGCGGCCGTAATAGGGCGCGTCGCCGACCAGCAGGATCGCCGCGTGGCCGAGACGCGCGGCTTCGGCGACCGCATGGCGCATCAGCGCCGAGCCGATGCCGGCACTCTTGAGCGAAGGAGCGACCGCCAGGGGCCCAAGCAACAGTGTTGCCGGACCGCCCTCGCCCAGCGTGACGTCCCAGAGCCGCACCGTGCCCATCACGGCGCCCGATGCGTCGCGCGCGACGAAAGCCAGGCCTTCCGAGGGCCGCCGGCCCCGCCGCAGCTTCTCCGACGACTTCGTCTTGCGCTTCGGCCCCATGGCGGCATCGAGCAACGCCTCGCGCGCCGCGATGTCATCAGGCGTTTCGGCAACGATGGCGAAAGCACGGGCACTCTCCCCCCTCGAGGGGGAGATGTCGCCGAAGGCGACAGAGGGGTTCGCCGCGCGTGAAGCGCTAGCCCCATGCGGTCCAAGAGACGTCGAGGCGGCTGAGACAAACCCCTCCGGCCACTTCGCGCCCATCTCCCCATCTGAGGGGGAGATGTCGCGCGCAGCGCCTTCGACAACGAAATTTGCAATGTCCATTTCCGCGATCCCTTCACGAGCGGAGACTGTTCCACAGGCGAGCCCGGATGGGCGACAAACGCCCACCTGGGATGATCTGACGGTTCTTTCGAACCGTCAGATCACGTAGGATCGGAGAGGCTCGAAGCCGTTGAAGGCGACCGCCGAATAGGTGGTCGTGTAGGCCCCGGTGCCTTCGATCAGCACCTCGTCGCCGATGGTCAGCGACAGAGGCAGCGGATAGGGCGTCTTCTCATACATCACGTCCGCCGAATCGCAGGTCGGGCCGGCGAGCACGCAAGGCGCGGTTTCCGTGCCGTCATGCGCGGTCACTAGGGGATAGCGGATCGCCTCGTCCATCGTCTCGGCCAGGCCGCCGAATTTGCCGATGTCGAGGAACACCCAGCGCACATTGTCGTTGTCCGCCTTCTTCGAGATCAGCACGACTTCCGACTTGATGACGCCGGCATTGCCGACCATGCCGCGGCCCGGCTCGATGATCGTCTCGGGAATGGCGTTGCCGAAATGCTTGCGCAGCGCCGAGAAGATGGCCTGGCCGTAAGCCTGGGCCGCCGGCACGTCGCGCAGGTAGCGCGTCGGGAAGCCGCCGCCCATATTGACCATCTTCAAGACGATGCCTTCTTCGGCGAGCGTCGAAAACACGGTCTTGGCATCGGCCAGCGCGCGATCCCAGGCCGTCAGGTCGGTCTGCTGCGAGCCGACATGGAACGACACGCCATAGGCGTCGAGCCCGAGCGCCTTGGCATGGCGCAGCACGTCGACGGCCATCGCAGGCACGCAGCCGAACTTGCGCGACAGCGGCCATTCGGCGCCCTCGCCATCGGTCAGCACGCGGCAGAACACGCGGGCGCCTGGAGCGGCGCGGGCGATCTTCTCGACCTCCTCGACGCAATCGACGGCGAACAGCTTGATACCGAGCTGGTAGGCGCGCGCGATGTCGCGCTCCTTCTTGATGGTGTTGCCGAAGGAGATGCGGTCCGCCGGCGCACCGGCGTCCATCGCCATCTCGACTTCGGCAACGGAAGCGGTGTCGAAGGACGAGCCCATCGCAGCAAGGAGGCGCAGGATTTCCGGCGCCGGGTTTGCTTTCACCGCATAGTAGATCCTGGAATCGGGGAGCGCCTTCTCGAAGGCGCGGAAATTGTCGCGCACGACATCAAGGTCGACGACGAGGCAAGGACCGGTCGGACGTCGGGTGGCGAGGAAGTCGAGGATGCGCTGCGTGGCCATCGGGTTTCTCCATCACGCCTTTCGGCGCGCACAAGGGTGCGGACGCGGGCTGTCGGCCTCGCGAACACGCGGTGGACAAAGGCGGGACGGAAATCCATGGAACCAGCCGGTGGAGACCCCGGAACCATGAAACGCCGTCTCGCGGCGATGAACCTTGGCCTTGCCCGGCTTCGGTTCGCTTTGTCTGCCTTGGCTTGGACTGGGAGAACCCCGTTCCGCACTGCCGGCAATGATGGTGTGCCTCTTCAGTAACCCCGGTCTTTGGACAACCGGCAGAGAACCAGAAAGGCCCGCACCGTCGTTGCTTCAAGGTGTCCTCGGTCTGGCGGTTGGCCGCTAAACCGACTGGAGGGGTTGGCTCCAGTTACCTTACCGATTTCCCTCACCATTCAGAGGATCGGCGGACACCCACAGGCACGTGCGACTTTGGGCAAGCGCGATATAGGGGCAGAGAGATTCACAATCAATAAAAATCGTATCGTAGGTTGTAAAAATTCCGGCATCGAACAATGTTGGTTTCACCGTATCCGGATATCGAACGATGACAGGCACGCACGACCCTCTCGACCCCCTTCTGCACCCTCGCAAGATACCGGTGGGCCGGCCTGTCGCTGGCCGTTCCGGCGGCGACATTGCCCTGATACGGCTCGGCCGAAATCTCGACGCCGCACGAAAGGCCTGATTCATGGACACACTGACCCGCATGCGCGCCTTCATCGACGTGGTCGAGGCCGAGGGCTTTTCGGCGGCGGCGCGCAAGATCGGCCGCTCCAAGGCGCTGCTGTCGAAATATGTGCGCGAGCTGGAGGACGAGCTCGGCGCGCTGCTGCTCAACCGCACCACCCGCCAGTTCTCGATGACCGAGGCCGGCCACACCTATTATCGCCGCGCCTCCGAGATCGTGCGCGAGGTCGACAGTCTTGCCGATGCCGTGCGCGAATCCTCCGGCGACGTGCGCGGCAGGATCAAGCTGTCTGCGCCGCGCACCTTCGCCGACGCGCCGATCGGCCAGTCGCTGATCGACTTCGCCAAGCAATATCCCGACATCGTGCTCGACATCCAGCTGGACGACCGCTTCGTCGACCTCGTCGAGGAAGGCTTCGATCTCGCGGTGCGCATCTCGCGCCTGGAGAACTCGTCGCTGATCGCCAGGCGTCTGGCGCCGTTCTCGACGCGGCTGTGCGCATCTCCCGAACTCATCGCAAAACATGGCATGCCGGTGCGCGCGCAGGATCTCGGCCGCATGCCCTGCATCGTCGACACCAATGGCCGCGGCTTGAACAACTGGCAATTCAAGGGAGACGGCGAGGATACGGTGAGCGTCTCGGTCTCCGGCCCGATCGAAGTCAACAGCCCGATGGCGGCGCGGGCTGCTGCCCTGTCGGGGTTGGGATTTGCCATCCTGCCCGATTTCATCGCCGTGCCGGATATTGCGAGCGGCCGGCTGGTGACGGTGCTGGATGACCGCACCCTGTCGGGCGCCGGCATTTTCGCCGTCTATCCGCACCGGCGCTATTTGCCCGCCAAGGTGCGTGTCTTCGTCGATTTCCTGGTCCAGTGGTTCAGGACGCGCGAAACCGCATGACCGCCTTCAATTGCGGCGCGGTCCCATTTTCGCCCCCTTTCTGGTAACTGTCGACTTCTCTCCGAAGCCAAGGGAATCGCGACCGCGAATGCATCTGAGACGGCACGCAATCATGCTGGCTTCGGCCCTGGCGGCGACATTGGCCGCCGTTGGACCGGCAGAGGTGCATCCGCACGTTTTCGCCGAGGCCCGCCTCGACGTGATCCTCTCCCCGGATCACCAAAGCGTGAAAGCGCTGCGCCATCTCTGGCGCTTCGACGATCTGTTTTCCAGCACTGTCATGATGGAGTTCGACAAGAATTCCGACCTGAAGCTTGACGACAAGGAGTTGAAGGAGGTCGCCGACACGGTCCACGCCTCGCTGGCCGAATTCAACTACTTCCAACTCGTCACCCAGGACGGCAAAGACGTGCCGATGACGCCGCCGCCGCATCTGATGGCCAATTTCGACAACGACCAGCTGATCATCCTGTTCGAGTCCGAACCGAAGGCGCCGATCAAGCTCGCCGGCAAGATCGATATCGGCGTCTACGATCCGACCTTCTACACGGCGATCGATTTCACCGAGGACGCCAACATCACGGTCGAGGGCCTGCCCCCGAACTGCACCGACAAGGTGGTCCGCCCCGACCCGGATGAGGCCATCAAGGAAAACCAGAAGACCCTGACAGACGCCTTCTTCAACGACCCGACAGGCACCGACATGAGCAAGATCTTTGCCACCAAGCTCGAACTGACCTGTCAGCCAGAAGGATGAACCCGGTGATGAGACCGTCCCTGCGTTTGGCATTCGGCTTGTTGGCCATCAGCTTCGCGATGGTGCATTTCGCCGGCTCGGCTCATGCCCAGAGCTCGCTCGGCATCGGCGTCAACGATGGCATGGCGCCGACCACCGGCCCGTTCGCCCACATACTGATGTGGATCAACCTGCGGCAGCAGGAGTTCTATCGCGCGCTCGCCACGGCGATGAAGGCGATGCGCCAGGACAACAGCAAGCTCTGGGTGCTCATCGGCCTGTCCTTCGCCTACGGCATTTTCCACGCCGCCGGCCCCGGCCACGGCAAGGCGGTGATCTCGTCCTACATGGTCGCCAACGAAGTGGCGCTGCGGCGTGGCATCCTGTTGTCGTTTGTCTCGGCCCTGCTGCAGGGCCTGACCGCTGTCGCGGTCATGGCGGTCGCCTATTTCGTCCTGCGCGGCACCGCCGTCTCGATGACCGATGCGGCCTGGTTCATGGAGATCATGAGCTTCGTCTTCGTCACCCTGTTCGGCGCCTGGCTGCTGTGGCGCAAGCTCGGCCCTTCCATCCTGCGCCTGTTCGGCAGAGGTCCCGCTTACAGCCTGTCGGCGGCTCACGCCGGGCATTCTCACGCGAGCCATTCGCATGCCGCTCACAGCCATTCGGCGCACGCGCTGCATCAGCATGATCATCATGACCACGGGCATGACCATTCGCACGATCATCATGACCACGGCGCGCATGACCATCACCACGATCATGGCGCGCACGATCACGCGCACGCGGCGGGCGAGGTCTGCGAGACCTGCGGCCACTCGCATGCGCCCGATCCGGCGCTGCTGTCGGGCGACCGCTTCGACTGGCGCACCGCCTGGACGGCGGTGGCCGCGGTCGGAATCCGCCCCTGCTCCGGCGCGCTGATCGTGCTCAGCTTCGCCCTGCTCAACGGTCTGTGGCTCGGCGGCCTGCTGTCGGTGCTGGCGATGTCGATCGGCACCGCCATAACCGTCTCGGCGCTGGCGACGATCGCGGTGACCGCAAAGAACTGGGCGGTGTATTTCGCCGGCGACGGCCGCATGGGCAACCGCATCCATTCGATCGTCGAGATCGGCGGCGCCGCCTTCGTGTTCCTGTTCGGACTGCTGCTGCTGTCGGCGAGCCTGACGGGTGGCGTTTGACCCGGAAGTAGCGCCCCAAGGTGTGTTGAGATTCAGGTCAGGCCGCGCCGAGAACGGTTGATATCGAGAACCGGAGCGGAGCGTACTTAAAGTACGTGAGCACCGGAAGCGCAGGTATCAGCCGTTCGCAGGCCGGCGTCACCTGAATATCAATACACCTTGCCGCCCAGTTCATCCTCGATATGAGCGCGGATAATCTCGTCAAAACTCTTCTCGGCGCTGAAGCCGAGTTCCCTTGACCGCCGCGCCTCGAACCGCGTCGGCCAGCCCTTGACGATCGCCCAGATCGTCTCGTCAGGCTCCTCGCGGATCAGGCTCACCGCCTTCGGCCCGGCGATGCGTTCCAGCGCCTCGATCTGCTCGCCGACGGTGACGGCGACGCCTGGCATCGTCAGGTTGCGGCGCGGCCCGACGGCGGCGCCGTCGATCCCGGCCGCATGGATCAGGAAATTCACCGCCGATCGCGGGCTGGCGTGGGTATGGACGACGGTGTGCGGCACCGGCAGGATCGCCTCCTGACCGTTCAGCGGCTCGCGGATGATGCCGGAGAAGAAGCCGGAGGCCGCCTTGTTCGGCTTGCCCGGCCGCACGCAGATGGTCGGCAGCCGGATGCCGATGCCGTCGAAGAAGCCGCGCCTGGAATAGTCGGCCAGCAGCGCCTCGCTCATCTGCTTCTGCGTGCCGTAGGAGGTCAGCGGCGTCGTGTGGAATTCATCGGGAATGACGTCCGGGAACGGCGCGCCGAACACCGCGATCGACGAGGTGAACACGACGCGCGGCGCAAACCCAGCCAGGCGGACGGCATCGAACAAGGCGCGCGTGCCGTCGAGATTGACGCGGTAGCCGAGATCGAAATTGGCTTCCGCCTCGCCCGATACGATGCCGGCGAGATGGAACACGACGTCGGGCCGCGACGCGACCAGCCTCTCGGCGGCGCCCGCCTCGGCGAGATCGCCGGTATGGCTGTGGATGCTGACGCCGTCGATGGCCGGCGCCTGTGGCGGTACGATGTCGTGCAGGTCGAGCGCGGTGATCTTCTGGCCGCGCAGCCTGCCGTCCTTCGCCAGCCGTGCAATGAGCTTGCGGCCGACCATGCCGGCGGCGCCCGTGATCAGAATGCGCATGTCGAACTTCCCTTATTTGCCCTGATTTTTGCGTTGGCTGCGCGCGCGCAGCCAGAACACCAAGAAAAACGCCAGCACGAACGCGGTGCCGAAGATGCCGGCCAGCACGGTCGACAGATCGCCGAGGGCCAGCATGATGTTTGGCAGGAAATAAACGGCAATGCCGAACAGCAGCATGATCGACAGCGCGGCGATGGCGGCGTTCTTGCTATCGCGATCCATTATGCTGTCCCGGCGTGGCCAGGGGTCGTCGAGCTCGGATTCAAGGCGCTTGGATTCCCTGCGTCAGTGATGATGGCCATGATGCAAAGCCGCGTCATGCCCCTGGTGGTGATCATGGTCATGACCATGGTCGTGCTCGTCGCCGTCGTCGGCGCACTGGCCGAATTCAGGTTCCACCGTGGCATGGCTGATGCCATGCTCCGACGCAAGCCGCTTCTTGATCGCGCTGACCGCCTTGTGCGCGTCCACGCCCTCGTTGAGGCATGCATGCAGCGTCGCCATGCTGCTGGTGCCGTCGATCGACCAGATATGCATGTGGTGCACCTCGCGCACCCCCTGGACCGTCGTCGCGATGTCGCTGGCGATCAGGTCCCGGTCGAGGCTCGGCGGCACCCCTTCGAGCAGGACGTGGGCGGCCGCGCGCATCAGCGACCATGCCGTGGACAGGATCAGCAGCGAGACCAGCACCGACAGGATCGGATCGATCGGGGTCCAGCCGGTGGCCAGAATGACGATCGCCGCCACGATTGCCGCGGCCGAGCCGAGCAGGTCGCCGAGCACATGCAGGATGGCGCCGCGCATGTTGAGGCTCTCACGGTCGCCGCCATGCAGCACCAGGAAGGAGCCGATGTTGACCAGCAGGCCGAGGATCGCCACCACCAGCATCGGCCCGCCCAGCACCGGCGCCGGCGTCTGCAGGCGCTCCCACGCCTCGTAGACGATCCACAGCGCGATGACGAAGATGGCGATGCCGTTGGTGTAGGCCACCAGCGTCTTGACCCGGCCGAAGCCATAGGTCAGGCGGACGGTCGCCGGCCGGTCCGCAAGATGAAACGCATACCAGGCCAGGCCGAGCGCAATGGCGTCGGCAAGCATGTGGCCGGCATCGGCCAGCAGCGCCAGAGAGCCGGTGAAGAGGCCGCCAAGCGCCTCGGCCACCATGAAGCCTGCCGTCAGGCAGGCCGCGATCAAAACGCGCTTCTTGTCGGTCGAGCCATGACTATGCCCGCTGTGGCCGTGCCCGCTGTAGCCGTGCCCGCTGTGGTCGTGCCGGCTGTCGTCGTGCCGGCTGTCGTCGTCACTGTGCGCCAATGGCAAACTCCCATGCCCGGATTCAGCTCAAGCGCCGAATTCCGCGCGAAAATCCTCGAGCCGTCGTTTCTGCTGGCCGGCACCGTCGAAATTGGCCGGATCGAGCCACGCCTCGTAGGCTTTGCGCAAGGCCGGCCATTCCTTGTCGATGATCGAATACCATGCGGTGTCGCGGTTTTCACCCTTGACGATCAGGTGCTGGCGGAAAACGCCCTCGAACTTGAAGCCGAACCGTTCCGCGGCGCGCTTCGACGGCTCGTTGCGGTTGTTGCATTTCCATTCGTAGCGGCGATAGCCGAGCTCGTCGAAAATGTATTTCATGAACAGGAACTGCGCTTCCGTCGCCGCCGGCTTGCGCGCGATGAGCGGCCCCCAATAGATGTTGCCGATCTCGATGACGCCATAGGCCGGATCGATGCGCATCAACGTCTGGCGCCCGGCGACCTTGCCGCTCGGTTTGTCGATGACGGCGAAGAACAGCGGATCCTCGCTCGCCTCCACCTTGTCCAGCCAAGGCTGGAAGGCGGCGCGGGTTTCCGGCGGATAGTCGGGCAGCCAGGCGAAGCGGCCATCGACGTCGGCCACGGAAGACGCTTCATAGAGGCCATCGCCGTGCTTGGCGGCGCTCAGCGGCTCAAGCCTGACATAGCGGCCCTCCAGCACCTTGCGCTCCGGGCGCGGACGCGGTTGCCAGTTCTTGAGATTTTCCGACACCGAAAGCTCCAATCCGTTTGACTTTTGCGGGCCGAAGCTCACAAAAACGCAACCGCATAGCAAGAACCACACGGACGGGAAAAATGCTCCACACGATTTCGGCCTTCGATCGTCTCGGCGAGGAAAACGCCTTCGCCGTGCTCGCGAGGGCCACGGCACTCGCCCAACAAGGCCGCGACATCGTCAATCTCGGCATCGGCCAGCCCGACTTCAAGACGCCGCAGCACATTGTCGAGGCGGCGATCAAGGCGCTGCGCGACGGCCACCACGGCTACACGCCGGCGAACGGCGTGTTGGCGACGCGCGAGGCGGTGGTGCGCCGCACGCTGACCACGACCGGGGTCGAGGTATCGCCCGAGGCGGTGATGATCCTGCCCGGCGGCAAGCCGACCATGTTCGCCGCCATCCTGATGTTCGGCGAGCCCGGCGCCGAGATCCTCTATCCCGATCCCGGTTTTCCCATCTACCGCTCGATGATCGAGTTCACCGGTGCGGCACCCATTCCCGTGCCGATGCGCGAGGAGAACGGCTTTGCCTTCTCGGCCGATGAGACGCTGGCGCTGATCACCTCGAAGACGAGGCTCCTGATCCTCAACTCGCCGGCCAACCCGACCGGCGGCGTCACACCGCGCGCCGAGATCGAGAAGCTGGTCAAGGGACTGGAGGCACATCCGCAGGTGGCCATCCTCTCCGACGAAATCTACGACGTGATGACCTATGACGGCGAAAAACACTGCTCGCTGCTCGGGTTTCCTGAAATCCGCGACCGGCTGATCGTGCTCAACGGCTGGTCGAAGACCTGGGCGATGACCGGTTGGCGCATGGGCTGGTCGATCTGGCCGAACGGCGACAAGGGCGCCCATCTCTACGACAAGGTGCGCAAGCTGGCGGTCAATTGCTGGTCCTGCGTCAACGCGCCGAGCCAGTTTGCCGGCATCGCGGCCATCGACGGCCCGCAGGACGACGTCGACAAGATGATGCGCGCCTTCGACCGCCGCAGGAAGATCGTGGTCGAGGGACTGAACGCCCTGCCAAACATATCCTGCATCACGCCCAAGGGCGCCTTCTATGCCTTCCCCAACGTGTCGAAGACCGGCTGGAAGGCGAAGCAACTGGCCTCGGCCCTGCTTGACGACGCCGGCGTGGCACTGATCGGCGGCCCCGATTTCGGCATTCTCGGCGAGGGCTATGTCAGGCTCTCCTACGCCAATTCCGAGGAGAACATTTTGCGCGCGCTGGACAGGATCGGAGCGTTCCTGGCCAAGTGAGGCCTCCGGCGTTCGCCGCGAGCCCGCATCGATTGCCGCTGGCGGCATGGCAATGTCATGATGCGTCGGGAGGCGCATGGCCAAAGACTGTGCCTGCGTGCGGGGAGCCGCTACGATCGTTGGATCAGGATCGAAATGGGGTGCCTCGATGTTTTATGCAATTCTTGCCTATCACGTGGAAGACGCGATCAAGGCACTGACGCCGCAGGAAGATGCGGCACTGATGACCGACCTGCTCAAGATCCACGACGGGCTCTATGCGAACGGCAGCCTCGGCCCCTCGGCGCGGCTTGGAGCGACCCAGTCGGCCTGCACCTTGCGCGGACCCGGCGACGGGATCGTCATCGACGGCCCCTTCGCCGAGACCAAGGAACAGCTTCTCGGCCTCTATGTCGTCGATTGCGCCAAGCGCGATGACGCGATCGCCATCGCGCGCGATCTGCGCCGCGTCAACCCGACCGCCGTCTACGAGATCCGCCCGATCGCGCTCTATCTGCCGGGCGTGGCGCTGGCGGGGGCCTAAGGCAACTCCAGAAAAAGTGCGTAGAGGTTTTCCCGGGAAAAGCGCGTAGCGCTTTCCCTTGGGAATTGCGCAAAAATAAAGGCTTGGTCAGCCTCTGCCCACGAACGGCATCTTGGTCGCCATCACGGTCATGAACAGCACATTGGCCTCGAGCGGCAGGCTGGCCATGTGGACGACGGCGTCGGCCACGTGCTGGACGTCCATCACCGCTTCGGCGGCAATGGAGCCGTTGGCCTGTGGCACGCCGACCGTCATCGGTTGCGCCATGTCGGTCAGCGCATTGCCGATGTCGATCTGGCCGCAGGCAATGTCGTAGGGGCGGCCGTCGAGCGCCAGCGTCTTGGTCAGCCCGGTGATGGCATGCTTGGTCGCGGTATAGGGCACCGATCCCGGGCGCGGCGCGTAGGCCGAGATGGAGCCATTGTTGATGATGCGGCCGCCCATCGGTTTCTGCTTGCGCATGGCGCGGAAGGCCGCGCGGGCGCACAGGAACGAACCGGTGAGGTTTACGCCCACAATATCGTTCCACACCTCGACCGGGATCTCGTCGATCGGCGCCGACTTGTAGCCCATGCCGGCATTGTTGAAGAGCAGGTCGACGCGGCCGAACGCCTCCGCCACCGTCTCGAACAAATCATCGACCTCGCCGGGCTTGCTGATGTCGCAGGCGACAGCCAGTGCCTTGGCATCCGTCTGCCCGGCCGCGGCGATCGCCTCGTCCAGCACCCCCTTCCGGCGTCCGCAGAATACAGTGTTCCAGCCGGCTTTGAGCAGCGCGGTGGCGACGCTCTTGCCGATGCCCGTGCCGGCGCCGGTGACGATGGCGGTTTTTTCGGTCATGGCAGATATCCTCCGGCTGCGCCGCATTTGGCTCGACTGATTTTCAGGTGGTCCAGGGGCAAAAGGCATCGCAAATGACGGCGGCGATGGCAAGCGGGACGCTGGTGTCCAGGGCAACGAATCCAAGCTGACAGGTTTCGTCCGGCCTTCGACCGCGCGCTGTCGAGGGAGCATTGAACGGAAAACCCGCCTGTGCGGCGGGTCCCTGGCGCAACTCAGCACCATAACCAAATATCTACCATAGTTGCCGTCACCCAGTCAAGGAAAAAATTCCTATCACGGGTTCGGAGCCTGGCCGGGTGCCGAAAGGTGCAATTCCTTTTTGGGAGAAGCCCGGAGGGCCGACAAAAAGGGCGGTCATTGGCGACCGCCCTGATCTGGACCGGACTTGGGAGGAGGAAAGCCGATCCGACTGTCTAGAATCATGCGCTTCCTGGGTTAACGAGAGGTTAACGCCACGAAGGCCCGCCTGTTCCGTTTTGGCCTACCAGCGTGGATTGGGTGAGGTCCCGGCCTTGGCAGCCGGCACTTTGGCCGCCGAAACCGTTGCCTCGACATGGTCGATCAGCGCATCCGGCAGGCCGAGCCGGCCCGCGAGCAGATCGAGATAGCCGCGCTCGGCGCGTGTGTCGGGATCGATTGTAAGGCGCGACGCGGTGTAGAGCTCAAGCTTCTGCGCGTCGGTCTTGGCGCCGGCCACCAGCGTGTCGAGGTCGAGCGGGTTCTCCAGCTCCGCCATCAGGAATTTTTCCGCATCGGAACCGATCCCCGCGAGGCTCAGCTTGCCGGCGATCTTCTTGCGCTCCTCGTCGTCGACATGGCCGTCGGCCTTGGCCGCCGAGATCATCGCCCGCACCAGGGTCAGCGTGAATTCGTCCTCGCCCTGCGGCGCTTGCGACGGGTGGAACGCAGTGTCCTTCGGCGGCGGCAGCAATTCCGGTTCGCCGGCCGCCGGCGCCTGCTCGGGTGCATTGCCGGCCTTATAGTTCTGGTAGGCCTTGTAGGCGAGGCCACCGATCGCTGCCAACCCGCCGAGCTTGACGGCGGCACCGGTGACCTGGCGCCCGGCGCCGGTTCCAAGCAGCACCGCGGCCAGCGCGCCCGCCGCAAGAGGATTGTCCTTGGCCATCTGCACCGCCTGTCCGGCCTTGTCGCGGACCGTGCCGCCGGTGCCGGGAATTTGCGAGCCGAGCAGATCGTCGAGAAGCTTCTTGGGATCGAACATCAATGCCTCCAGGATTGCCCGGCCGAACGGGCAGGTTTCGAACGCCGAAGACGTAGGTCCCGAAACCTGGCATTGCAATGACGGACGCCGCTTTGCCCCGGCCCAGGCGCCTTGATCAGGACCCGATATGCGGTCCCCTGCCCCGCGCCTGCGCCAGCTCGACCTGCCGCTGGCGCTCGGCATAGCGCTGGCGGTCGTCGTCCGACCGAGCGTCGAAACAATGCGGGCAGGAGACGCCGGCGGCAAATTTCGGCGATGTCAGCTCGTCCAAGGTCAGTGGATGCCGGCAGGCGCGGCACAGCTCGGCGTCGCCCTCGGCGAGGCCGTGCGACACCGAAACCCGTTCGTCGAAGACGAAGCATTCGCCTTGCCACAGGCTTTCCTCGGCCGGCACCTCTTCGAGGTATTTCAGGATGCCGCCCTTGAGATGGAACACCTCCTCGAAGCCGAGCGACCTGACATAGGCCGTCGCCTTCTCGCAGCGTATGCCGCCGGTGCAGAACATGGCGACCTTGCGGCCTTCCAGCTCCACGCGGTGCTCTTCCACCCAGGCCGGGAATTCGCGAAAGCTCGCGGTCGCCGGATCGATGGCGCCCTTGAAGGTGCCGATCGACACTTCGTAGGCGTTGCGCGTGTCGATGACGATCGTGTCGGGTTGGGAAATCAGCGCGTTCCAGTCGGCCGGCGCGACATAGGTGCCGGCACTCTTCGCCGGGTCGATGTCTTCGACACCCATGGTGACGATCTCGCGCTTCAGCCGCACCTTCATGCGGTGGAAGGGCGTTTGCGCGGCGCTGCTGTATTTCACCTCGAGGCCGGACAGCCCGTCGATGGCTTCGAGATGGTCGATCAGTTCGGCAATCGCCGCATCGCTGCCGGCGACCGTGCCGTTGATGCCTTCATGCGCCAGAAGCAGCGTACCCCTGATGCCGCGCCCACAGCAGAAGGCAGCCAGTGGCGCCCGCAGCACCTCGAACGCGTCGAGCCGGGCAAATTTGTAGAGCGCGGCGACGCGGACAGGCTGGGATGGCGCGGACGGTGTCATTGCCAGAGCAACTAGACGCTCGTAAAAGCCGTTTCAAGGTGAAACGGGTTTGACGGCCTGCCATGGCCCTGTTCCGGAAGAGCCCGTAAGCTACCCGGCGTGCGTGACATCACGACACGCCCGGTTGCGTGGACAGGAAAATACCCGTCTGCTAATCGGTTGAATTGACAACGATATGGAGAAGAAGATGCCCAGCAAGACCGAAAAACTCCTGTCGTTGCTCAACGGTCAGCCGGTCATCCCGGTGTTGAAGATCGCTGATGTTGCCAATGCGGTGCCGTTGGCCCGCGCTTTGGCGCGCGGCGGCCTGCCGGCGATCGAGATCACGCTCAGGACCGCGGATGCGCTGGAAGCGATCCGGCGCGTGGCCGGCGAGGTCGAGGAAGCCATCGTCGGTGCCGGCACCATTCTGGATGCGCGTCAGTTCGACGAGGCGGCCGCCGCCGGCTCGCAATTCATCGTCAGCCCGGGCATAACCCGCGAGCTTCTGGCAGGCGCCGCCGACAGCGAGGTTCCGCTGCTGCCCGGCGCCATTACCCCCGGCGAGATCATGGCCGCGCGCGAAGCAGGCTTGCGCTTCCTGAAGTTCTTCCCGGCCGAGCAGTCGGGCGGCATCGCCTCGCTGAAGGCATTCGCCTCGCCGCTCGCCGATGTGAAATTCTGCCCGACCGGCGGCATCACCGGCAAGAACGCGGCCGACTATCTCAGCCTGCCCAATGTCATCTGCGTCGGCGGCTCCTGGGTTGCCCCCGACGACATGGTCAAGGCCGGCAGGTGGGACGAGATCGAAGCTCTCGCACGCGCCGCGAGCAAGCTCGCCGGATAAGCGCTTTCGCGTTCACCAGCGCAGCGGGCCATTCTCGTCGAAATAGCCGGCAGTCGGACCATCGGCATCTAGCGTCGCCAGGCGCACGATGATCTCGGCTGCCTGCTGCACCGTGCGACCGCCCCTGTGCCCGTTGAGATCGGTCGCGGTGTATCCGGGAGCAGCGGCATTCACCTTGATGCCGCGCGGCGCGAGTTCCCTGGCGAACGCCACCGTAATCGCGTTGAGCGCCGTCTTGGAGCTGCCATAGCCCATTATGTTGGGCGACTGGTTTTCGCCTGTTGCGTCCTGCGCGCGTGCGATCGAGCCGATATAGCTGCTCACCATGACGATGCGGCCGGCGGGCGATGCCAGCAAGAGCGGCAGGAATGCCTGGGTGACGCGGACCGGGCCGAAGACGTTGACATCATAGGTGGCCTTGATGTCGGCGATGTTCTCCCGGCTCGGCGGCAACTCATACCGCCCGTTCGAGCCGAGCGCGTCGACATATCCAGGAGCAATGCCGGCATTGTTGACCAGCACGTCGAGGCTGGCTACCCGCGCCGCGACGGTCCTGGCGGCGGCCGCCACGCTTTCGTCATCGGCGACGTCGAGTTCGAGCCACTCGACGTCGAGCCCTTCGCTGCGCAGCGCCTGTGCCGTCGCGGTGCCGCGTTCGGCGTCGCGGGCGCCGAGCCAGACCTTGAATCCCGTTGCCGCCAGGCGCCGTGCGGTCTCCAGGCCGATGCCCTTGTTGGCGCCGGTCACCAGTGCGCGCTTCGATGTCGTCATATCCAAATCTCCTTTGTGGAGGCCTGATGCATGTCGCCTGGAAGTGGCCCCGGTCCGGGAGAACGACATGCATAAACAAAGGCCCAAGACGCGTCGCCAAACGCGGCGCGCCTTAGAGATGGCGGATTGCCGCCCGCCTGGCGCGCCGAAAACTCTCTTGCTCTTGCCTGATCCTCTCACCTGGTTGCGCGGCCCACGCGGATCGGCAATGCTGAAACGATGAGAGAAGCGCTGCTGGAATTGATCGCCATCGCCGGCCGCCATGCGCATGGGCGGCGGACAAGGACGGCGATCCCTCGCGTTACGATCGGCCGCAGCGAGGTCCCGACGTCGCCGATGCCCGAGCTTTGTCAGCCGACGGCGCTGTTCGTGCTGCAAGGCACGAAATCGGTGCTGATCGGCGAGCGCACGCTTCGTTATCAAGCCGGCAGCTATTTCGTCTACGCGGTCGAGACACCCGCCACCAGCCAGCTGATCGAGGCGAGTATCGCGCATCCCTATGTGGCCATCGGCTTCGCCCTCGATGTCAAGGCGATCGCAGCCCTGCTCATCGAGCACGAGCCGGCCGTCGGTGGCGACGATTTCATGACCTACCTGGCCAATGACGACCTGCTCGACGCGTGGCGCCGGATGCTGCGGCTGCTCGACAGGCCCGCCGAGATTCCCGTGCTCGCTTCCCTGCTCGAGCGCGAGATATTGTTTCGCCTGTTGCAAGGCCCGCAAGGCGCGAAGTTGCGCCAGCTCGCCGGCGCCGACAGCCGCTTGTCACAGATCCGCCGGGCGACCGCCTGGATCCGGGCTCACTATGACGAGCCTATCGAGGTGCGGCGGTTGGCCGAGCTCGCCAATATGAGCAGCGCTGCGTTTCATCGCCACTTCAAGGCGGCGACGGCGATGAGCCCGATCCAGTACCAGAAGCAGGTCCGCCTGCTGGAGGCCCGCCACCTGCTGCTGGCCCAGCCGGGAAACGCCGCGCGGGTTGCCTTTACCGTGGGCTATGAAAGCGCTTCGCAGTTCAGCCGGGAGTATGCGCGTCAGTTCGGGTTGCCGCCTGCACGCGATGCCGCGCGGCTTCTGGCGCGGGGCGAAGCGGCCGCGCTGGACATCGACTGAACCATCCCGGGCGGCACGAAAAAGCCCGGCCGGCTTGCGCCGATCGGGCTAGTCTGGTGCCATGATAGTCAGTGGTGTCTTGGCGGTCAGTTGCAGACCCTGACCTTCTCGACCGCCTTGTGGCGATGCTTCCAATGCGTGACCATCTTGGTCCGGCAGTGATGCTTGCCATTTTTGATGATCACGGTTTCGGCTTGCGAGGGAGCAAAAGCCGCCGATGCCGCCACCAGCGCCAGGACGGATGCCAACAGGATCTTCTTCATGAATATCCCCGGGGTTGGAACGCAGCCATTCTAGCCGGGAAACAGGCAGCTTTTACCTTTTCACGAGAAGTTCAGGCACCCGTGATCCCCGCGGGGCCGGGGCCGGCTTCATGCATGCCGGTTGTGCCCGCACACAGCCGGCTGACAACGAAAAGCCGCGCCGGTTGCCCGGCGCGGCTTTCGGAATGCCCGGTCTTTACTTCGTTTGGAAGCGCGCGACGGACAGGAATTTTACGGCATTGCCGGTGAAACGGTTGGCATCCGCCATCTGGTCGCCCTGCTGGAAGCCGGCCGTGTAGACCTCGCTCGGCGGCGTGTGGACCACGTTGTAGGCGTAGCCCGGCGCCGTCGTGGCGCTCGAAACCGTCGCGACATTCTCGCCGCTGGTCAGCGCCCAGCGGGCGGCCTGCGGTGCGGCGGCAACCACGATGGCCTTGGGACCGGGTTTGAGGTCGCGGGCGGTGGCTCTGGCCTCCTTGCGGGTCGTCTTCACGCCGGCGCCGATCGCGGCGACCGGATCGGAACCGGCAGCGCGGGCGACGACGGCCTCGCGCGGCGATGCGGCATCGACGCCGGACGGGTCGTTGAAAGCCGAACGAGGCTCGGACAACGACGCAACCCGATAATAGTCAGCCTGCACGGGAAGCGCCTCGGCCTCGTCGAGCACGGCCTTGACCGCATCGGGCTTGACCGCATCGGCCTTGGCCGCATCGATATTGGTCATATCCGGCCGCGCGCTCGGCAGCACCGAGAAGGCATCGGTCGCGGTCTTGCCACGCTCGGCCGTCTCGGCCAGCGCCATCAGCACATCCTTGCTGGGCGCAGGCGCCAGCACCGCCGGCAACGTGTGTTCGGGGCGCCATGTCGGCAAAGGTATGTTGTTGGCGGCAACCTGCGCTGCATCGGCGGCGACCGCCGAGGGATCAGCCTTGCCGAAAGGCATATTCGCCGGCGTCTGCACGGTTGCCACGGTCTGTTCGGTGCTGGCCGTCGCATCCGCCATGCCGAAGGGAACATTCTCAGGCGGCTGCGCGCCGACGTCGACTTTCGGCCGCGGAGCGAAATCGGGCAGCGGGATGCTGCGTGCCGGCAACGCCGCGATGATCGTCTCGGGCGTATCCTTTTCCGGCTCCGGGGCCTGCTCCTCGGCGACCTGCGGGATCTCGGCGCGCTTGGCGTTCTCGGGCGCCACGATCGCGATCCCCGGCAGGGTGCCGCTCTTGGCGGTGCTCGCCGGTGCCGGCTTCACGCTTCTCGGCTTCGGTGCCGGCTCTGCGGATGCGACATCGGCGCTGTCGTCGGCCTCGTCGTCGCCGCCGCCGAAGAAGGCAGCCAGCAGTCCGCCGGACCTCTTGGAACCGCCGCCGGCGCTGGCCAGCTCGATGGCGGCGCCGCCGGAACCCTTGCGTGCCTTGTACGAGGCAAGCGCCTGCTCAAAGCCGGGCAGCGGCCGGCCGTCGCTCGGCACGTGCAGCGTCTTGCCGTTCGGGAACAGGCTCACCAGTTCCTGTCGGCTGATGCCGGGCCAATGGCGCACATTGCCGACATCCATGTGGACGAACGGCGAACCGGATCTCGGATAGTAGCCGACGCCGCCGCCCTGCATCTTGAGCCCGATATTGCGCAGCTTCTTCAGCGGCACGCCCGGAATGTAGAAGTCCATCGCCTTGCCGAGCATGTGCTGGCTCTTCTCGGCGACACCCTTGCTGCGGCTGCGCAGCATCGAGTTCGTCGACGGCGAGCGATAGCCGCAAACCACCTGGATATAGTCGGTGGCGCCGCTTTCCCGATAGGCTTCCCAGACCAGGTCCAGCAGGCGCGGGTCCATCTTGGTCGGCTCGTTGCGGCGCCAGTCCCGCAGGATGATGTTGATCTTTCTCAGCCCGGCCTGATCGTAACGGCCGTTGCGCTTGTAGACGATCTCCGCCTTCTCGTGCGTGTGGAGGTGGTAGAGCTTCAGAGAACGGACTTCGGCCCTGGCGCCGGTTGCGGCAGCGGCAAGAAAACCAAATGCGACAATCATGGCCGCCAGCCACTTCGGCCAGACGCTCAAATGATAGTGCCGCCCGTTTGTGTGTCGTTCGATTCTGTTCAAATCAAAAGGCCTTGCAGGCTGCCGTTTGTCCCCGGATTTGCCCAAACGGACGTGTCGTTGTCACATCCGAATATCGATCCTAATGGTTAATCATCGCTTATTGAAGCCGAAATGCGGTAAGACCGTGGCGATATCCCGCCAAAAATTGTCCACAAGGTTTCTTGGTAAACCGCTGGTTTAGATCATGATTCCTCGTTTGGCCGAAACACGATCTGTTACCGTTAGCCTTAATGCGTGAACGGGACCGTCGGGGACGTCGCCATCGGCGCGCCACACTCCGGTCCAATCAATGCACCGGCGACATGATGGCAGCGCAAGCTGGTCCCGGCCTTGCGTGACCGCACTCGGGCCGACCGCTCTCAGGCCGGACATCGGGCGGCTGTGCGCGATAGCGCCCTCAGGAAGCGAGCCGGTCGAGCCTGCCGGTTTCCGGATCGATGCCGTATTCCTTGAGCTTGCGGTAAAGCGTCGAGCGGCCGATGCCGAGGCGGCGGGCGACTTCGCTCATCTGGCCGTTGTAGTGATCGATGGCGAGCTTGATCATCTCCAGTTCGACATCCGCCAGCGCGCGCACATTGCCGCGCTCGTCGAGCGCGCGCAGCGTGCCGAAGCGTGGCTGAAGCCGCGTCGGCGATTCGGGTTCGGCAGCCGAAACGCCCTCGCCGGCCAGCGCCGGCTCATCGCGCGGTTCTACGGCCAAAGCCGGGCCGGCCGGCGCGATGTCCACATCGAGACGGACCGTGCCCTCCACCTGGGCGCGGATTTGCGGGAAATCCTCGACGCCGAGCACATCGCCTTCGCACAGCACCGAGGCGCGGAAGACGGCATTTTCCAGCTGCCGGATGTTGCCGGGCCAGTCATAGGCCTGGAGCACGGCGAGCGCCGCCGCCGAAATGCCCCGCAGGCGATGGCGCGGGTCCGCCGGAGCCACCTTCTCCATGAAATGTGCGACCAGATCGGGAATGTCGTCGCGGCGGTCGCGCAAGGGCGGCACATAGATCGGATAGACGTTGAGCCGGTAGAACAGGTCCTCGCGGAACTTGCCGTCCTTGACCTGCTGCAGGAGATTGCGGTGCGTCGCCGAAATCAGCCTGATGTCGACCCGGACCGTGGCGCGGCCGCCGACCGGATCGACCTCGCCATCCTGGACGGCGCGCAGCAGCTTGACCTGCACGTCGAGCGGCAGGTCGCCGATCTCGTCCAGGAACAGCGTGCCCGAATGCGCTTCGACGAATTTGCCGGTGTGCTTCTCCGTGGCTCCGGTGAACGAGCCCTTCTCATGGCCGAACAGGATCGATTCGACCAGATTGTCGGGAATGGCGCCGCAATTGACGGTGACGAAAGGTTTCGAGCGGCGGTCGCCGCTGCCCTGTATGGCGCGCGCCACCAGTTCCTTGCCGACGCCGGATTCGCCCTCGATCAGGATCGGGATGTTGGATGCCGCCGCTTTCTGGCCGAGGCGGATCACCTTGTCCATGGCGGGACTGTGCGTGATCATGTCCCTGAAGGTCAGCAGCCCGCCGCGCCGGCGCGACGTGCGCTTGACCTCGCCTTCGACAGCCTCGACCTTGAGCGCGTTGGCGATCGAGGCCTGCAGCCTGTCGGGAGAGGCCGGCTTGACGACGAAGTCGAAGGCGCCGTGGCGCATCGCCGAAACCACGGTCTCGATGCCGCCCTGGGCGGTCTGCACGATGACCGGGATGGTGATGCCGCGCTCGCGCATCGCCTTGAGCACGCCGATGCCATCGAGATCGGGCATGACCAGATCGAGGATGACCACCGACACGTCGCGGGCGCCGGGCCCGTCGAGGGCATCGAGGCCGGCAGCGCCCCCGTCGACGACGATTGCGGTGTGGCCGAACCGCGTCACCGCCGCCTCGAGCAGCCGGCGCTGCACGGGATCGTCATCGACTATGAGTATGGAACCTGTCATGACTGTCTTGAGCCGCCCGCCTGATATCCCCATGGACCATCTTGGCACAGGGTTCTAAATAAGGTTTCAAAAAACCCGGTGAACGAATTCCTTAGGATTTGACCGGCTTCTCCGTTCTCCTTGATTCTGGCCCTGGCCCGGCCACTTGATTCAAAAGAAGGTATTGTCGATGCGCGTGATGTTTGATCGGCGGCCTGCGGCGCCAGCTTCCGGTCAGGGCGCCGCCGAGCTTGGCGATCTGCCGGAATGGAATCTTGCCGACCTCTATGCGGGCATGGAGGCGCCGGAGCTGAAGCGCGACATCGCCAAAGCCGCCGCCGATGCGGTCGCCTTCGAGAGCCGCTGGAAGGGCACGCTGTCCGCCGAGGCCGAGCGCGGCAGCGCAGGCAGGCTGGGCGAGGCGCTTGTCGCCTATGAGGCTCTGGAGGAGCTGATCGGCCGCATCGTCTCCTATGCCGGCCTCATCTATGCCGGCAACACCGCCGATCCGCAGCGCGCCAAGCTCTATGGCGACATCCAGGAGAAGATGACCGACGCCAGCGCGCATCTTCTGTTCTTCGCGCTCGAACTGAACCTGATCGACGACGCGGCCATCGAGGGCGCGCTCGCCGCCGACCCCGCCTTCGGTCATTACCGGCCCTGGGTGCTCGATCTGCGCCTGGACAAGCCCTATCAGCTCGAGGATCGCGTCGAGCAGCTGTTCCACGAGAAGTCGATCACCGGGCGCGGCGCCTGGAACCGGCTGTTCGACGAGACGATGACGGACCTGCGCTTCGACGTCGACGGCGAGGAGCTGACGCTGGAACCGGCCCTGAACCGATTGCAGGATGCCGACGGCGAGGTGCGACGCCGCGCCTCCGAGGCGCTCGCCCAGACCTTCCGGAGGAATTTGCGCACCTTCACGCTGGTCACCAACACGCTGGCCAAGGACAAGGAAATCTCGGACCGCTGGCGCGGTTTCGAGGACATCGCCGATTCACGCCATCTCGCCAACCGCGTCGAGCGCGGTGTGGTCGATGCGCTGGCTTCGGCGGTGCGCGAGGCCTATCCGCGCCTGTCGCACCGCTATTACCGGATGAAGGCGCGCTGGCTGGGCATGGAGGTGATGAACCACTGGGACCGCAACGCGCCGCTGCCGGAGACGCCGCAGGCGGTGATCGGCTGGGACGAGGCCAGGAACACGGTGCTGTCCGCCTATCAGCGCTTCTCGCCCGAGATGGCCGAGATCGCGCGGACTTTCTTCGACCGCAACTGGATCGACGCGCCGGTGCGCCCAGGCAAATCCCCCGGCGCCTTCGCCCATCCGACCGTGCCTTCGGCGCACCCCTACGTGCTGCTCAACTACATGGGCAAGCCGCGCGATGTGATGACGCTGGCGCATGAGCTTGGCCATGGCGTGCACCAGGTGCTGGCCGGCGGCCAGGGCGCGCTGATGGCCTCGACGCCGCTGACGCTGGCCGAGACGGCGTCCGTTTTCGGCGAGATGCTGACCTTCCGCTCGTTGCTCGAGCAGACCACCGACAGGCGCGAGCGCAAGGCCATGCTCGCCCAGAAGGTCGAGGACATGATCAACACGGTCGTGCGCCAGATCGCCTTCTACGAGTTCGAGCGCAAGGTGCATGCGGAGCGCCGCAACGGCGAACTGACATCCGACAGGCTCGGCCAATTCTGGCTGGAGGTGCAGGCGGAAAGTCTGGGCCCGGCGATAAAGTTGCGCGACGGCTACGAAGTGTTCTGGACCTACATCCCGCACTTCATCCATTCGCCCTTCTACGTCTACGCCTATGCGTTCGGCGACTGTCTGGTGAACTCGCTCTACGCGGTCTACCAGAACGCCGAGCGCGGCTTCCAGGACAAATATTTCGAGATGCTGCGCGCCGGCGGCACCAAGCATCATTCGCAGCTTCTGGCGCCTTTCGGCCTCGATGCCACCGATCCCGCCTTCTGGCAGATCGGGCTTGGCGTGATCAGCGGCTTGATCGACGAGCTGGAAGCGCTCGACAACTGAGGCGTCTTCTGTACGTCGTCCCCACCTGCTCAGAACAGTTTAGCCGGAATGCATATGGGGCCCACACTATTCTTGGTCTAAATATCTGTTCTTGAATAACTCTCTTTCGTAGTTTTCCCATAGCTTTCCGTAAGCTCTATGATAGCCTCCCCGCCAAGCTCAGCCGGAGCATACGGGTCGGGCGGGGAAGTCTCAGCCGACCGCGGCGTTCCGGTGCACGCGACGACGGCCATTGGCCATGGCTTGCAAAGCCGACGCCGACGGCTCGACTGAGGCCGGCTGTTCCGCAGGCGGCGGAACCATCATCGAGTAGTCCTTCGCCGAAGGTCATTAAGTCCAATGCCGCGGCAGACGGATCTGACTGGAGAGAGAGACAATGGGCACTTTTTTCTACATGCTCCTGGCGTTCCTTGTGGGTGTGCTGGTTGGCTGGTTCATCTGGGGACGCCTGCGCGGTGAGCTCGACAGCTTGCGCGGCGATCTCGACCGCACACGCAGCGAGCGCGACCGGCTGCGGGCCGACAGCGATCGCCTGACCGGCGAGTTGGATGCCTGCGGGCGCACCCGCGCCGATCTCGAGCGCCAGCTGCGCGAGGCCTCGACCGGCTCCGGCCCGGCAAAGGCGGCGGCGCCGGCGCCGGCCGCCTTGATGTCGACGCCCACCCCTGCCAAATCCGCTCCGGCGGCCAAGCCGGCGCCCAGGAAGCCGGCTGCGGCCAAGGCCGCTTCCAGCGCCGCGAAGACCGGTGCGCCGAAGGCCGCTGCCGCCAAGGCGGCACCCAAGGCCAGCGCGGCGTCCAGGAAGGCGGCACCGGCGAAGGCCGCGCCGGCCAAGGCGGCTTCCGGCAAACCCGACAATCTGCGCCGGCTGATCGGTATCGGCCCGGTCAACGAGAAACTGCTCAGGGCACAAGGCGTCACCAGCTTTGCCCAGATCGCCGCCTGGACAGCCGCTGATATCAAGCGGATCGAGGACGTCATGAATTTCGACGGCCGTATCGCGCGCGAGCGCTGGATCGAGCAGGCCAAGCTGCTCGCCGCCGGCAACGAGGCGGAATTCGCCAGGCAGTTTCCGTCGGCTGGAACCGCCAGCAACACCTGAGCGACAGGGCAGATCCGACGATTGCGGCCGGCGGCGCGAACGAAGCGCCGCCGGTTTGCTTTTGGCCGCAAGGTCTGCGCACGGATCGGGCCAGAGGTTGGGCCAGAGGTCGGCTTTAAGTGGCAAGGTGCCGCTCCCTCGATTGCGCGCGGCTGGCCCCCCATATAGAGCCATCATTGGCTTCATCGATCCACGCGCCGAGTTCCATGCCCCTGCCCGCCGCAATTTTCCGTAATGACGAAAGCGCGCGCCAGCTCGTTTTCGACGGGCCGGACGACGTCATCACGGCGCACGAGGCCCGGGATTTCTCGGCCGCGCTGCAGGCGGCCCAGGCCGCGCATGACGCCGGCAAATGGCTTGCCGGCTATTTCTCATACGAGGCGGGCTACCTGCTGGAGCCGAAGCTGGTTCCGTTGCTGCCGGCCGGGCGCCGCGCCCCGCTGGTCTGCCTGGGCGTCTTCGACGCGCCGGTGCAAGAGCCGGTGCCGCCCCGCAAGGCGGCGGGGACCAACGGCCCGATCTTCGATGCAAGGGCGACATGGTCGTTCGAGGATTACGAGAAGCGGTTCTCACGGCTGCACCGGCACATCAGGCAAGGCGACTGCTACCAGGGCAACCTGACCTTTCCGGTGCATGCGCAATGGTCGGGCGATCCGCTGGCCGCCTTCGACGCGCTGACCGAACGCCAGCCGGTGAAATACGGTGCCCTGGTTTCGCTTGGCGATCCGGTCGTGCTGTCACGCTCACCCGAACTGTTCTTCGAGATCGACGCGCAGGGCATGGTCGAGACGCATCCGATGAAGGGCACGGCGCCGCGTGGTGCGACGGAAGCCGACGACGAGCGCCAGAAAACCTTCCTGCGCAATGATGAGAAGAACCAGGCCGAGAACCGGATGATCGTCGACCTGCTTCGCAACGACATCTCGCTGATCAGCGAGGTCGGTACGCTGGAAGTGCCAGAGCTGTTCCGCATCGAGACCTATCCGACCGTCCACCAGATGGTGAGCGACGTCAGGGCGAAGCTGCTGCCGGGCCTCACGATCCGCCAGATTTTTGCCGCGCTGTTTCCCTGCGGCTCCATCACCGGCGCGCCGAAAATCCGCGCCATGGAGATCCTGCATGACCTTGAAGGCACGCCCCGCGATGTCTATTGCGGCGCCATCGGCTGGATCGCGCCCGGCGGCACGATGCGCTTTTCCGTGGCGATCCGCACCATCTCGCTCTTTCCCGGCGGCGAGGCCGTCTACAATGTCGGCGGCGGCATCGTCTTCGATTCAACCGCGCAGGAGGAGTATCAGGAGTGTCTCTTGAAAGCCCGCTTCGCGACGGGAACGCCGCCGGTTTCGAATTGATCGAGACCATGCGCTGGGAGCCGCCCATGGGCTTCCTGCGCTTCGAGCGGCATCTCGCGCGCCTCTATGGTTCGGCGGCCGAACTCGGTTTTGCCTGCGACCCGCAAAGGATCGGCGACGTGTTGGGCAAGGCTGTCGATGGCGCGCGCAACGCCTTGCGCACGCGCCTGGCTTTGGCGCGCAGTGGCGACGCGGCCGCCTCGGTCCAGCCCTATGAGCAGCTCGCCGCCGATAAGGTCTGGACGCTGCGGCTGGCGCGCACGAGGCTCGATTCGAACGAGATGCTGCTGCGCCACAAGACCAGCCGCCGGCAGGTCTACACGCATGCCCGCGCTGAATATCTCATCACCCAGGCTGACGAAGTGCTGTTGGCCAACGAACGTGGTGAGATGTGCGAAGGCACCATCACCAATGTCTTCGCCGATTTCGGCGATGGCATGCTTTTGACGCCCCGCCTCGATTGCGGGCTGCTGCCTGGCGTATTGCGCGGCGCGCTTCTGGATGAAGGCCGCGCCCGCGAGGCGATCTACAGCTTTGACGACTTGAAATCCGCCAGGGCGCTCTATGTCGGCAATTCACTGCGCGGCTTGATCCCGGCAAAACTGATCTGAAGCATGACATCGCTGCCCACCCACACGCCCTATGATGGCTCGTCCAAGCTGTTCACCATCGGGCTGAAGCCGCTTGCCCTGGCCGACTGGATCGAAGTCGACGAACATCTCCTGCCGTTCCTCGCCGAGAAGCAGCGGCTCTATGCCGAAATGCCCGGCACCGTGTTCGTCGAGGAAGACGGCACGCGCGATGCCCAGCGCGAAGTGCTCGACCTGCTCGAAGCGCACTTGCCGCGGGTATTTCCCGAGACCCATCGGCGTGCCAGTGGCGGGGTCGAGGTGATCGCCGCCGGCGGCAATCCCGAGGGCGACTTCGCCAAGGCGCCGCTTGTCGCGGCCTCGCTGCTCGTCCAGGAAGACCTGATCCTGATGCGCCGCGGCGAAGACGGCTGGCGGCTCGCCGCCGGCTCGCTCTGCTTTCCCTCGTCC
Organism: Mesorhizobium sp. B2-5-11; assembly: GCF_006440835.1. Taxonomy (NCBI): domain Bacteria; kingdom Pseudomonadati; phylum Pseudomonadota; class Alphaproteobacteria; order Hyphomicrobiales; family Phyllobacteriaceae; genus Mesorhizobium; species Mesorhizobium sp. B2-5-11. The sequence goes on along the minus strand of NZ_VFUK01000005.1, from coordinate 88,343 downwards.
TGGTCGCTGCTCGAAAAATTCGGCAAGCCGTTGCAGCAGATCCATGCGCCCGTGCCGGGTTTTGGCCCTGGCACGCGGCCGGCCGAGCTGATCAACCGCATGTTCGACGGCCTCCAGGGCCAGGCCGTGGAGCGCTACAACTGGTCGATTCAATCGGGCGATGCGCTCTACCATCCGCTATCCAATGTCGAGCGAATCGAGCGCGCCGCCAGCCGCCCGTCGCGATTTGCCGATGGCGACGCCAATGCCCACGCCTTCATCCGCGTCGAGCGGCAGACGCTTCGAAAATTGCCCGTCTCGGGCGACATCCTGTTCACCATCCGCATTCATCTCGACCCGCTGGCGGCGTTGGCGCATCACCCCGACCGGGCAACGCTGGCTCCGGCTTTCGCTGCCCAGCTCGAAGCGCTCGACATCGCCCAGCTCGATTACAAGGGCTTGACATCAGACCGCGACCGGCTGGTCGGCGTCCTTAACCAAATGGCGAACGCCGCCTGACCGGCGGTTGGCGCTTTTCACTGGTTTATGACAATGATCTGTGATGTAGCGCATGCCCGTTGGGCGAGAATGCCCGGGTTTTGCACCTGTCTGAAGGAGTGCTCGATAAAATGGCGAATGAAAACTGGCCCGTTTACGGTGAGATCACCGGCCCTGTGGTGATGATCGGCTTCGGCTCGATCGGACGGGGCACGCTGCCGCTGATCGAGCGCCATTTCAAGTTCGACAAATCGCGCATGACGGTCATCGACCCGCGCGGCACCGATCGCGCGCTGCTCGACGAGCGTGGCATCACCTTCATGCAGGATGCGGTGACCGAGAAGAATTACAAGAAGCTCCTGACCCCGCTTCTGACCAATGGCGGCGGCCAGGGTTTTTGCGTCAACCTGTCGGTCGACACCGGCTCGGTGGATCTAATGCGGCTCTGCCGCAAGCTCGGCGTGCTCTACATCGACACGGTCGTCGAGCCATGGCTCGGTTTCTACTTCGATGCCGAGGCCGACAATGCCAGCCGCACCAACTATGCGTTGCGCGAGTCGCTGCTCAAGGAAAAGCACGACAAGCCCGGCGGCACGACGGCGGTCTCCACCTGCGGCGCCAATCCGGGCATGGTCTCGTGGTTCGTCAAGCAGGCACTGGTCAACCTGGCCACCGATCTCGGCCTCGAGTTTTCGGAACCCGCGCAGGAAGACCGCGAGGGCTGGGCGAAGCTCATGAGGAAGGCCGGCGTCAAGGGCATCCACATCGCCGAGCGCGACACCCAGCGCACCAAGAAGCCGAAGCCGATGGACGTGTTCTGGAACACCTGGTCGGTCGAGGGCTTCATCTCCGAGGGCCTGCAGCCCGCCGAACTCGGCTGGGGCACGCATGAGAAATGGATGCCCAAGAACGGCAAGAAACACAAGCATGGCTCCAAGGCTGCAATCTATCTGGAGCAGCCCGGCGCCAACACGCGCGTGCGCTCGTGGTGCCCGACGCCAGGTGCGCAATACGGCTTCCTGGTGACCCACAACGAGGCGATCTCGATCGCCGACTTCTTCACCGTGCGGTCCAAAAAGGGCAAGGTTCAGTACCGCCCGACCTGCCACTACGCCTACCATCCCTGCAACGACGCGGTGCTGTCGCTGCATGAAATGTTCGGCGCCGCCGGCAAGGCGCAACCGGTACACCACGTGCTGGACGAAAACGAACTGGTCGATGGCGTCGACGAGCTCGGCGTGCTGCTCTACGGCCATGACAAGAACGCCTACTGGTACGGCTCGCAACTGTCGCTCGCCGAAGCGCGCAAGCTGGCGCCTTACCAGAACGCCACCGGCATGCAGGTTACCTCGGCGGTTCTGGCCGGCATGGTCTGGGCGCTGGAGAACCCCGAGGCCGGCATCGTCGAGGCCGACGAGATGAACTACAAGCGCTGTCTGGACGTGCAGTCGCAATATCTCGGACCGGTGAAGGGCTATTATACCGACTGGACGCCGCTCGATAATCGGCCCGGCCTGTTTCCGGAGGACCTCGACCGGAACGACCCGTGGCAATTCCGCAACATCCTGGTGCGATAGCGTCGCGCCAAGCATGCCTCACTGCCTTGCAATCGCCCGGAAATCGGGCGATTGAAGGATGCGGACGGGAGCAAGCCGCGTCCATCTGGACGCATGAACTACGCTCTTGAAACTTGGATGCATGCACCGTGCTTTCCGAAAGTCGTTTTCCGATTTCGGGCCGACGGGCGAGGAGAGGATTTTTACATGACCATTGCGCGCAAGATTCTTTCGATGAGTGTTGCGGCGGCCACGATGGTGGGGCTGGCCGCTTGTGCAACCAGCGGTCCCGACGAGCCGTCGATAGGGGCCGCGCCGAAGGGCGTCGAAGGCTCCTGGATCGACGCCAAGGGCACCGGTCTTTCGACCTTTGCCGGCGGAACCTTCACCACGGTGGCGACCGATACCGGCCAGAAGTTGTCCGACGGCACCTATACGATGACCGGCGCCACATCGGTCGAGATCCACGGAACCTCGCTGATCCGGCAGACGCCGGTGAGCTTCAATTGCCTGCTGGTGTCCACCAGCCAGCTCAACTGCACCAGCGGCTCCGGCCAGAACTTCGTGTTGACCCGGCGGGCCTGAACCACCAGGCATTCAAACCTCCAAAGGACGGCGGCCAATGGCCGCCGTCCTTTTTGTGCCCAGCAGGGATCAACGGGATTTTGCCCCGATTTCCCCTTGCATGCTCCGGAACGCGATGGGAACATGGCTGAAAAAGCCGGCTGTTATAGACCGGTCAAGCAAGAGCGCTAAACGGCTCTGATCAGCCTATCCGGGAGACGAAGATGAAGAAGCTTGCCGCCATTGCCGCCCTTTCCGCGTCGACGCTGGGCCTGTCGGCCGGCGCATCTTTTGCCGACTACACGCTGAATATCCTGCACATCAACGACTGGCACAGCCGCATCGAAAGCAACAACAAATACGAATCCACCTGCTCGGCGGACGAGGAGACAAAGGGCGAATGCGTCGGCGGTGCCGGCCGGCTGGTCACGGCGATCGCGCAGGAGCGCAAGAAGCTGGAAGGCCAGAACGTGCTGTTGCTCAGCGCCGGCGACAATTTCCAGGGTTCGCTGTTCTACACGACTTACAAGGGCAAGGCCGAAGGCGAGTTCCTCAACGACATGAAGTTCGATGCCATGGCGCTCGGCAACCATGAATTCGACGACGGCGAAACGGCATTGGCGCCGTTCCTCGACATGATCAAGTTCCCCGTGCTCGGCGCCAATGTGAAAGCCAACGCGCAGTCCAAGCTCGGTGACCGCGTCAAGCCGTCCATCGTCGTCGAGGTCGGCGGCCAGAAGATCGGCATTATCGGCGCCGTCACCAACGATACGCCCGAACTCGCCACTCCCGGCCCCAACATCGCCATCGAGGACGACGTCAAGTCGATCACGGCCGAGGTCGAGAAGTTGAAGGGAGAGGGCGTCAACAAGATCATTGCCGTGACCCATATCGGCTACAACAGGGAGCGCGATGTCATAGCGAAGATCCCGGGCGTCGACGTGGTCGTCGGCGGCCACAGCCATACGCTTTTGTCCAACACCGATCCGAAGGCGGCAGGCCCCTATCCGACCATGGTCGACAATCCGGACGGCTACAAGGTGCCGGTCGTGCAGGCGGCGTCCTATTCGAAATATCTCGGCGAGTTCAAGGTCGTGTTCGACGACAATGGCGTCGTCAAGTCGGCGAGCGGCGACCCGATCCTCCTCGACAAGTCGATCACGCCCGATCCCGCCGTGCTCGCCCGCATAAAGGAGCTCGGCGCGCCGATCGAAGCGCTTAAGAACAAGGAAGTGGCCGAGACGACCGACGTCATCGACGGCAGCCGCGAGAGCTGCCGCGCCCGCGAATGCGCGATGGGCAATCTCGTCTCCGACGCCATCCTCGACCACGTCAAGGGACAGGGCGTCGAGATCGTCATCTCCAATGGCGGCGGCCTGCGCGCCTCGATCGACAAGGGCACCGTCACCATGGGCGAGGTGCTGACCGTGCTGCCCTTCCAGAACACGCTGGCGACCTTCCAGATCTCGGGCAAGGACCTCGTTGCCGGGCTCGAAAGCGGTCTCAGCCAGGTCGAGGACGGCGCCGGCCGCTTCCCGCAGGTGGCCGGCCTGAAATACGCCTTCGACAAATCCGCCCCGGCCAATGCCGGCCGCGTCAAGTCTGTCGAGGTGATGGAGAACGGCGCCTGGACGCCGCTCAATCCCGACAAGGACTATCTGGTCGCCACCAACAACTATGTCCGCCAGGGCGGCGACGGCTACAAGGTTTTCGCCGAAAAGGCCAAGAACGCCTATGATTACGGCCCCGGCCTCGAACAGGTGGTCGCCGACTATCTCGGCGCGCACCGGCCCTACACGCCCAAGCTCGACGGCCGCATCACCGAGATCGCCGCGACGACAGCGGCCGCGCCTGCGGCGGAGCCCGCCAAGCCAGCCGAAGCAATGCCCGATCTGCCTGCCAACTCCGGCGATATCGCCAACACGCCGCCGGCCGTGTCGACCGAGGCCGCGCCTGCGCCCGCACCGGCAACGCCTGCCGCTCCGGCAACGCCAGCACCTGCGGAACCGGCAAAGCCTGCCGAAGCCGCCCCTGCCCCGGCAACACCCGCGCCGGCTGAGCCGGCAAAGCCCGCCGAGGCCGCACCGGCCGAAACCAGCCATGTCATCGTCGCCGGCGATACCTATTGGGACCTGGCAAAGAAGGCCTATGGCGACGGCACCAGGTGGAAAGTCATTTCCGAAGCCAACAAGGGCTACGAGCCGCGCCGGCTTCCGGTCGGCGCCACCTTGACCATACCGCCGAGGTAACCGCCTTCGCCTTTGCGCGCAGGGACACCCGCCCGAAACAGGGCGGGCATCCTGTTTCGGGTAAGGTGCGGCCAGACGCTGCATTGAAAAGCAGCGCCGCATCGCTACTTTCGCGCCGTGTTCGGAGACCCGCAATGCCGCCTTCCACTCCTGTCGACGCCAAGCCCGCGAGAACCGTGGGGCCGAGACCGGCCGGACATTCGCCGGCCAAGGCGGGCAAGGTCGGCGTCATGCTGGTCAATCTCGGCACGCCGGACGGCACCGATTTCAGGCCGATGTGGCGCTATCTCCGCGAATTCCTGTCCGACCCGCGCGTCATCGAACTCAACAAGGCGATCTGGTATCCGATCCTCTACGGCCTGGTGCTGACCACGCGACCGAAGAAGTCGGGCGCCAACTATGCCAGGATCTGGAATCGCGAGAACAACGAGTCGCCGCTGCGCACCTATACCCGCGCCCAGGCCGAGAAGCTGACCGTGGCATTGCGCGACCTGCCCGACGTGGTCGTCGGCTGGGCGATGCGCTACGGCAATCCCTCGACCGCGAGCGTCGCCGAAAGCCTGGTCGCGCAGGGCTGCGACCGCATCCTGACCTTTCCGCTCTATCCGCAATATTCGGCCACCACCACGGCGACTGCCAATGACCAGTTGTTCCGGGCGCTGATGAAGATGCGTGCGGCGCCTGCCGTCCGCAGCGTGCCGCCCTATTATGCCGAACCGGTCTATATCGAGGCGCTCGCCCATTCGATCGAACGGCATCTGGCCAGCCTCGATTTCGAACCGGAGGTGGTCATCACCTCCTATCACGGCATCCCGAAACCCTATTCCGACAAAGGCGATCCTTACCGCGAGCATTGCCTCGAAACGACACGGCTGCTGCGCGAGAGGCTCGGCTGGGACGAGAAGAAGCTGATCACCACCTTCCAGTCGCGCTTCGGCGCACAGGAATGGCTGCAGCCCTACACCGACAAGACGGTGGAGAAACTGGCCAAGGACGGCGTGAAATCGATTGCCATCGTCAACCCCGGCTTTTCCGTTGACTGCATCGAAACGTTGGACGAGATCGGCCGCGAGGCGGCGGAAACCTTCCATCATGCCGGCGGTGGGAGATTCGCGCACATCCCCTGCCTCAACGACAGTCCCAAAGGCATGGCGGTGATCGAGGCGATGGTGCGGCGCGAACTGTCCGGCTGGATCTGAACCCGGGAACAATGGACGTTCCGGGGCGTTGAGGCGCGCCCTCCGGAGACCATCGATGCCCCGCAAGCTCGACCTCAGAAGCGGCCGGCCAGTCTGGTCCGCCTATCGGGCACCCGCTGTCCCGACAAGCGCTCTGACCCGTGACGCCAAGGCCGATGTGCTGGTGATAGGCATGGGCATCAGCGGCGCCATGATCGCAGAAGCGCTGACGGCGGACGGCCATTCGGTGGTCTGCATCGACCGGCGCGGCCCGCTGAGAGGGTCGACGTCGGCGACCACCGCCCTGGTGCAGTTCGAGATCGACCAGCCGCTGACGGCACTCGGCAGGATGATCGGCAAGGCCTCGGCGGAACAGGCCTGGCGGCGCTCGCGTCTGGCCGTTTCCAACCTTGCCGGCCGCATAGCCGAGCTCTCCATCAACTGCCGCCTGAGCCGCGCCCCCTCCCTCTATCTGGCCGGTACCGTGCTCGGCCCATCGCAGTTGCGTGACGAGACCGAGGCGCGGCGACAGGCGGGCATCGCCGCGACCTATCTCGCCCCTGCGCCGCTGGCTGCGCGATTCGGCATCGAGCGCGACGGCGCCATCCTCAGCCATGGCAACATCGCGCTCGATCCGCGCAAACTGACCGCCGGATTGCTGCTGAAAGCGCTGGAGCGCAAGGCGCGCCTCTACGCCCCGGTCGAGGCGACCACGATCGAAGACAGCGCCAAGGAGGTCGTCGTCGCCACCAGGGGCAGCCCCACAATCACCGCGCAGCACGTCCTGCTCGCGACCGGCTACGAGTTGACCGACATCGTGCCGGCAGCCGCCCACCGCGTCATCTCGACATGGGCCATCGCCACACGCTCGCAGCCGCGAAAGATCTGGCCGGACGCGGCCCTCATCTGGGAAGCGTCGGACCCCTATCTTTATGCAAGGGCGACAGCCGACGGCAGGGTGATCTGCGGCGGCGAAGACGAGGATTTTATCGACAAGGAACGGCGTGACGCGTTGATCGCCGGCAAGAGCCTGAGACTGGCCAGGAAGCTCGGCCGCCTGTTCCCGGATCTGGACACCAGGCCCGATTTTGCCTGGACCGGCTCCTTCGGCACCACAACCACCGGCCTGCCCTATATCGGCGCCATCCCTGGGCATCCGCGCATCCAGGCCGTGATGGGCTATGGCGGCAACGGCATCGCCTTCTCGCAAATCGCATCCGAAATCGTTTCTGCCGCCATCGCCGGATCGGAAGATACGGACGCAAGCCTGTTCGCCTTCAGCCACCGGCAGCAGCGACACAAACAATCCCTCATCACCTGATTGTAACGTTGTTGAAACACACTTAAGTGTTTGCTGAAGCCGGCTGCGGGAGAATGGCTCCCATGGCTTGCCTCTTGAGGGAGAGCCAAATGGATTTCAGTGGTTTCGATATCGCGATTATTGTTCTGGTCGCTCTTGTCGTGCTGGTGCTGTTCAAAGGCATAAAGACAATCCCGCAAGGCTACAATTATACGGTCGAACGCTTTGGCCGTTACACGAAAACGCTGTCGCCAGGCCTCAACCTCATCGTGCCGTTCATCGATCGCATCGGCGCCAAGTTGAACATGATGGAGCAGGTGCTCGATGTCCCGAGCCAGGAGATCATCACCCGCGACAACGCCATCGTCGGCGTCGACGGCATCGCCTTTTTCCAGATCCTCAACGCGGCGCAGGCGGCCTACCAGGTTTCCGGCCTGCAGAACGCCATCCTCAACCTGACCATGACCAACATCCGCACCGTGATGGGCTCGATGGACCTCGACGAGCTGCTGTCGAACCGCGACGCGATCAACGAGCGCCTGCTGCGCGTGGTCGACGAAGCGGCCCATCCCTGGGGCATCAAGATCACCCGCGTCGAGATCAAGGATATCAATCCGCCCGCCAACCTGATCGAATCGATGGGCCGGCAGATGACGGCCGAACGCAACAAACGCGCGCAGATCCTTGCCGCCGAAGGCCTCAAGCAGTCGCAGATCCTCGAGGCCGAAGGCCGCAAGGAAGCCGCCTTCCGCGATGCCGAGGCACGCGAGCGCTCCGCCGAAGCGGAAGCCCGCGCCACGCAAGTGGTGTCGGAAGCGATCTCCAAGGGAGATGTGCAGGCGCTCAACTACTTCGTCGCCCAGAAATACACCGAAGCGCTGGGCAAGATCGGTTCGGCCACCAACAGCAAGATCGTGCTGATGCCTTTCGAAGCGTCGTCGCTGATCGGCTCGCTGGGCGGCATCGGCGAGATCGCCAGGGAAGTGTTCAAGGGCGACGGGCCGGCCGGCACGCAACGGCAGGTCTCACGACCTCCGGTCGTCAGGCCGAGCGACAACTAATGCCTTTGTGAGTGGATCAAAACCATGATCGACCGCATCGTTTCCGAACTCGGCCCGTGGAACTGGATGGTTCTGGGCTTCGTGCTTTTGGCGATGGAAATCATCGCACCGGGCATCTTCATGTTGTGGACCGGCATCGCCGCGCTGATCGTGGGCGCGGTATCGCTGCTGGTCTGGGATGCGGCCAGCTGGACTTGGCAGGTCCAGGTGCTCGTCTTCCTCGCGCTGTCGCTGGTCTCGGCATTGGTCGGCAAGAAACTCATCGGCGGACGCGACGAACCGACCGACCAGCCGCTGCTCAACCGCCGTGGGGCGCAGATGATCGGCAGGATGGCGACGCTGTCCGAGCCGATCCGCGACGGCCGCGGCCGCATCAAGCTCGGCGACACGCTGTGGCGCGTCTCTGGCCCTGACCTGCCGGCCGGCACCCAGGTGCGCGTCACCGGAGCCGCCGACACCGATCTCGAACTGACCGTCGAGCGGGTGTGAAACCGGCTCCGCGCTAGCGCAATTCCAGGAAAAGTGTGTACGGTTTTCCGTCCGGAATTGTGCAGAAACAAAGAGATAGAGCAGTTCGCCGTTTCCGTGAAACGGTGGACTGCTCTACGCGGCGCCGATGCGCAAGAGATCGTGCAGGTGGACGAGCCCGACAGGCTTGTTGCCCTCCACCACCATCAGGCTGGTGATGGCTGAATTGTTGATCGTCTGCAGCGCGGTCGCCACCAGCGTGTCCGGCGCGGCGGTCTTGGGGGATCTCGTCATCACCTCATCGACCGTCATCGCCGTCAGGTTGCTGCCTATGTGACGCCTGATGTCGCCATCGGTGACGATGCCGATCAGCGCGCCGTCGGCGGCGGTGACCGCCACGCAGCCGAAGCCCTTGCGCGACAACTCCAGGATCGCGTCCTGCATGCCGGTGCCCGAAATGACCAGCGGCAACCTCTCGCCGACATGCATGATCTCGCGGATCTGCATCAGGTTGGCGCCGAGCTGGCCGCCGGGATGGAAGGTGCGGAAATGATCGGGCGTGAAACCCCGCGCCTCGAGCAGGGCGATCGCCAGCGCGTCGCCCATCACAAGTTGCAGCAGTGCCGATGTCGTCGGCGCCAGGCCATGCGGGCAGGCTTCCGGCGCACGCGGCAGCAAAAGCACGACGTCAGCGGCGCGCGCCAGCGCCGATGTCTCACCGGACGTGATTGCAATGAGCGGGATGGAGAAGCGCCTGGAATAGGCGACGATGCCCATCATCTCCTTGCTTTCGCCCGACCATGACATGGCGATGATGGCATCGTCCCTGGCGATCATGCCGAGATCGCCGTGGTTGGCTTCAGCGGGGTGGACGAAAAAAGCCGGCGTTCCGGTCGAGGCCAGGGTCGCGGCGATCTTCGAGCCGATATGGCCGCTTTTGCCGACGCCGGTGACGATGACCCGGCCTTCGATCCTCGAGATCATGTCGACCGCTTCGGCAAAGGGCTTCGCCAGCCCATTTTCGAGCGCCTCGGCCAGCGCCGCCACTCCCGCCTGTTCGGTCGCCACCGTTCTTAGTGCCGAAGCGATAGAGGCCTGTCTGTCCAACGGCTTCTTGTCGAGGGATCGCGCATCCATGGCCGATGCGATTAGCGCTTTGTGCCGCGCCTGTCCAACGGAAATGCCTCCCCCGACCGTCTAGGAGAGCGGTTCGAATGAACGAAGCGCAAGGTCACGAATGTCGAGACCTGGAACAATGAGCGCTTGGAAAAGCAATCGCCCCCCGCCTCAACCCTCCGTTAACCATCCCCATTTACGGTTCGGTAAGTATGGCGCGCGCTCGCGCCGCGCAAGCAGTGGTGGCGATGTCCGGGGCCCAGTCAGAAAAGACGAGAAGGCGAAAGAGCAAGGCTGCCTGCGCCTTGCTGCTGGCGACCAGCATCTTCGGCCTGCCGCGACCGACGCTGTCCTTCGCCCAGGAAACGGAGCTGCGCGGCGAGGTCTCGGAATCGGCGATCCTGTCCGACCAGCAGCGCAAAGCGAGACTGGCCGCCATAGCCGGTCAGGGTCAACAGCAGCCAGCGAATGCCGCCGGTCAGGACGACACGCCGTCGCGCACCTATCTGCCCGCCAGCGCCGGCGCTGCTCCTGACGATAGCGGTGCCGCCTCGCCCACTGGCAGCATCTTCGACCCGCCGGCGGCCGGTGACGACGTGACCGCCGACAATCCGCCTCCGCCCAAACCACGCCGGCCATCGGCCACCGGGCAGGCCAATGCGGACAAGACCGCCGACAGGGCGAAGACAAAGAAAAAGAACACCACCGCGACGACCGACGCGACCACCACCGCCAGCACGGCCGACGATGCCGACGCCACCGTCACCGGCACCGGCACCGACCAGGAGACCGCCAACCGCCGCGCCGTCACGATCGACAGCGTCGACCGGCAGCAGCTCGATCCGGGCGCCGAACGCACCGCTTCCATCGAAGGGCAGAAGAAGAAAATCGAGGACGATCCGTTCACCGCTCCAGGCATCAAATGGGGCTCCTTCGTCATAAGGCCGACGCTGGAGCAGGGCCTGACCGCCACCTCGAACGGCGATTCCAGCAGTGCCGGCAAAGCGGCGCTGCTGTCCGAGACGGCACTGCGCTTTTCCGCCGCCTCCGACTGGCGCGAGAACTCCGCGACCATTGATGGTTATGGCCTCTTCCGCGAGACCGTCTCGGGCTACCCGGTTCACAATGAGCAAGGCCGCATCGAAGGCCAGCTCAATGTCGACCTCGACAACGAGCAACGCGCCGTCGCCAAGCTCGGTTACGAGGCCGTGCCGGAATCGGCCTCGTCGCCCGACGCCATTGCAGGCGTCAGCAAGCAACCGCTGCGCCAGACCATCGACGGCAGCCTCGGCATCGAAAAGGACGTCGGCAAGGCGCAATACACTTTGACCGGCGCGGTCTCGCACGACTTCTATGGCGACGCCAAGCTTTCTGACGACACCTCGCTGTCGCAGAAGGATCGTAACTCCACGCTTTATACGGCGACCTTGCGCACCGGCTACGAAATCTCCCCTGCCCTTACGCCTTTCACCGAAATCGAGCTCGGGCGCAGGGCCTATGATCAACGCTTCGACAATGAAGGCTTCGAGCGTTCATCAACGCGGCTTGGTGCCCGCGCCGGCCTCGAGCTCGACATGGGCGAGAAGCTCGCCGGCGAGTTCTCGGCCGGCTGGCTGCGGGAAGCGATCGACGACGACCGCCTGGGGGCGATCGCGGGTGCCACCGTGGACGCCGACCTGAAATGGTCGCCCGAACGCGGCACCACGATCGGCCTGACCGGGCGGACCACGGTCGAGCCCACGACCACCGCAGGTGAAAGCGGCGACATCCTCTATTCCGGCCGCCTCACGGCCGAACGCCAGATCCGCGCCAACCTGACCGGCAATGCCGCGCTGGGCCTGGACTGGCGCGATTATATCGGCATAGACGGCCATGACAGGGTGCTGAGCGCCGAAGCCGGGCTGACATGGTGGCTGAACCGCTATGCCGGCCTCACCACCCGCGCCAGGACCGAGAAGCTCACCAGCAACCTGCCTGGCCGCGACTACACCGCCAACAGCATCTATCTCGGCTTGAAGGTGCAGCGGTAAGCGCGGGCCGCTAAGCTGCGTGCCGCATCCGAGACATCGGCCAGACAGCGCCTCCCTTAAAGCGCCGCCACAACGTCCTCCGAAGGCGCCATCTCGTCGAGAAGCCTGCGGATAACGCCGGCCATGCTCTGGTTCATGTCGTTGCGCCAGAGCGCGAAGGCCACATTGGCCTCGACGAACCCTTCCGGCGATCCGCAATCGAAGGTGCGGCCCTGAAAGTGGTAGCCGTAGAAGGGCTGCTGCTTCTCCAGCTTCAGCATTGCGTCCGTGAGCTGGATCTCGTTTCCGGCGCCCTTCTCCTGGCCTTCGAGGATTTTGAAAATCTCGGGCTGCAATATGTAGCGGCCATTGATGTAGAGATTGGAGGGCGCGGTGCCGGTCTTCGGCTTTTCCACCATCTCGGTGATGCGGAAGCCATGATGGGTGGCTTCGCCCCGGCCGACAATGCCGTACTTATGGGTCTCGGCGGGATCGCATTCCTGAACCGCGATAATGTTGTTGCCGGTCTCGGCATAGAGGTCGACCATGTCCCTCATGCAGCTCTTTTCCGACTGCATGATCATGTCGGGCAACAAGAGCGCGAACGGCTCGTCGCCGACCAGTTCGCGCGCGCACCAGACGGCATGGCCAAGTCCGAGCGGCACCTGCTGGCGAGTGAAGCTGGTCTGTCCCGGCCCGGGCTGCAGCCGCTGCAGCCTGGCGAGCTGGTCGTCCTTGCCGCGCTGGGCGAGCGTGTCATAGAGCTCGAACTGGATATCGAAATGATCCTCGATGACCGCCTTGTTGCGCCCGGTGACGAAGATGAAATGCTCGATGCCTGCCTCGCGCGCCTCGTCCACCACGTATTGGATGACGGGCCGGTCGACCACGGTAAGCATTTCCTTGGGGACGGCCTTGGTGGCCGGGAGAAACCGCGTGCCGAGACCTGCGACCGGGAAAACTGCCTTGCGAACTCTCTTCATGCCTTCAATTATCCGTTTGCAGGCCGGCTCCGCAATCCCGCGCCGCGACATTTTCACGCCGGAATTGAGGATTATCGGGCGAATGAAGGGAAACTTGCACCGGTAGAAGCATCGAGGCGCCTTTTCGTTCCAGGGGCGGCCTATGGTAAACCAATTCCTAACCTGGTTCGGCGATGAATGGTCTTTCCCAAGACGGAGAAGGAGGAAAAGATGTCCGTTCGCAATGCCGCAAAGCGTTTCACCAGCGTCATGACGGCCGCCAGCCTCTCGCTCGCCATGCTGATGCCTGCCGGGCCGGCCTTCGCCGATGCCGGCTTCCGGCAATGGGTCGCCGGCTTCCGCGCCACCGCGGTGCAGGGGGGCGTTTCCGGCGCCGTCTATGACCGCGCCTTCAGGGGCATCGACGAACCCGATCCGGTGGTGCTGGAAAAAGCCCGAACCCAGCCGGAATTCACCGCACCCGCCTGGGATTATTTCGACAACCGCGTCCACGACCAGTCGGTCGCGGTCGGCCAGCAGATGGCCAGGAAATGGAAGCCGTGGCTGGACAGGATCGAGGCGAGGTTCGGCGTTGACCGCAACGTCCTGCTGGCCATCTGGTCGATGGAATCCAACTATGGCGAGATCCTCAAGCGCGACGACATCATGCGCAATGTCGTCCGCTCGCTGGCGACCCTGGCCTATGGCGATCAGAAGCGGTCGAAATATGCCCGCACGCAACTGGTCGCCGCACTGAAGATCCTCCAGACCGGCGACATCGACGAGAGCCACCTCATGGGCTCCTGGGCGGGCGCCATGGGCCAGACCCAGTTCATCCCGACCAGCTACCAGCACTATGCGGTGGACATGGACGGCAACGGCAAGCGCGACATCTGGAATTCCATTCCCGATGCCTTGGCGACATCAGCCAATCTGCTCAAGAAGAATGGCTGGCAGGCCGGCAAGACCTGGGGCTACGAGGTGGCCTTGCCGGCCGGCAAGCTGCCTGCAGGCTCCAGGACGCTGGCGCAATGGCAGGCGCTCGGCGTGGTCAGGGCGAGCGGCAAGCCGTTCAGGAACCTCAGCGACAAGGCGACGTTGAAAGTACCGGATGGCCGCGGCGGTCCCGCCTTCCTGATGATCAGGAATTTCTCGGTCATCAAGGCTTACAACAATGCCGACAAATACGCGCTTGCCGTTGGCCTTCTTGCCGACGAGATCGCCGGTTCCACCGGCCTCGTACAGGACTGGAAACGGCCTTTCACCAAGCTGACGTTCGAGGAAAGGCAGGAATTGCAGAAGCGGCTTTCCCAGCACGGCCTTTATGATGGCAAATTCGACGGCAAGATCGGCGACGGGTCGAAGTCGGCCATCATGGCCTATCAGGCAAAGGTCGGCTTGACCCAGGACGGCTATCCGAGCATGGAAGTGCTCAAATGGCTCAGGCAAAAATAGGGCCTGTCATGAACTGAGGAGGAACGATTGGCTTGGGCTGCGCGCATCGGGACCTTCATTCCCCGCATGCTGGTGCTGTTCCTGGCCGTCGCCGTGCTCGCCGTCGCCATGGCAGGCGCCTTCCATGCCCCCGCCATGGCGCAGGAGCAGCAAAGCCGCGGCTGGTCATTGCGTGACCTTCTGTTCCCGCGCCGCAGCGAGCGGATCGAGCCGCCGCTGGACATCCAGAAACCAAGGCCCAGGCCGAAGGCAAAAAAGCCGCGTGCCCCGCGTCCGCCCGCGGAACCGGAAATCCCGATCGCCGAGAAGGCGCCGGACGCCCGGGTCGTCCTGGTGGTCGGCGATTTCATGGCGGCCGGGCTCGCCGAAGGTCTAGATACCGCCTTTGCCGAGAATACCGGCGTCAGGATCGTCGTTCGCTCCAATGGCTCGTCGGGCTTCGTGCGCGATGATTTCTACAATTGGCCGGAACAGATCAAATCGTTGATAGAGACCGAAAAGCCCGCCGCCGTGGTCGTGATGCTGGGTTCCAACGACCGCCAGCCGATGAAGGTGGGGGATGTGCGCGAGCAGCCCCGTTCCGAGACCTGGACCAAGGAATACGAACGTCGCACCGAAGCGTTCGGCAAGGCCATCGCCACGGCTAAGGTGCCTTTCCTGTGGGTCGGCATGCCGGCGTTCAGGGTTTCGAAGATGACATCCGACATGCTCGCCTTCAACGACATCTACCGTCAGGCGGCCGAAAGCCATGGCGGCGAATTCGTCGATATCTGGGATGGATTCGTCGACGAGAACGGCGCCTTCGTCACCAGTGGCCCCGACATCAACGGCCAGCCCGTGCGGCTGCGCTCCGATGACGGCATCAACATGTCGAAGGCCGGCAAGCGCAAGCTCGCCTTCTATACCGAAAAGCCGTTGATGAAGGTCCTGGGCCTGGCCGCGCCGGGAAGCGTCGCCCCGACCGCTGCTCCTGCCGGCGCGCCGGTCGAGGCGCCGGCGCCGGCCGCCGCTCCCATCGTCATTGACCGCACCGCGCCGATGCTGCTCAGCGATCCGGCGCTCGACGGCGGCACGGAACTGCTCGGCGCCGGACCGCCCGCGAAGGCCAACCCGGGCCTGCCCGGCGAAAAACTGGTGGTCGAGGGCAAGGCGCCGGTGGCTTCGCCCGGCCGCGCCGACGATTTCGCCTGGCCGCCGAAGACAAATCCGGCAGCCGCGGCCGCCGCGGCTGGCACGACGACGGCCATCACTCCTTAGCAGCGCGGAGGGCCGAAACCGGTTTTCGGAACTCGCTGCTGCGAGCCATAGGATGGCGTTTTCAAGAACCGGAGCGAGCGTACTTTTTGGGTACGGGAGCACCGGAAGCGCAGAAAACGCCTTATGGCCGCAGCAGTAGAGTTTCCAAACGGGCTCAGCGGGGCAGGACGCTCGAACCCATCAATGCCTCGTCGATCGAACGCGCCGCCTGCCGACCCTCGCGGATCGCCCAGACCACCAGCGACTGGCCCCGACGCACGTCACCCGCGGCATAGAGCCTGTCGACGCTGGTCCGGTAGTCGCGGTCATTGGCCTCGACATTGCGGGAGCGCCGGCTGTCGGTGACGATCTTCATCTCACCTTCCAGTTCAGACACCACGCCGGCCATGGCCGGCCCGGCAAAGCCGATGGCGATGAAGGCGAGATCGGCGCGGATGACGAACTCGGTGCCGACGATCGGTCGGCGCTTGTCGTCGACCTCGCAGCATTTGACACCGGTCAGCTGGCCTTCCTCGCCGATGAATTCGAGTGTCGCCACCTGGAATTCGCGCTCGGCGCCCTCGGCCTGCGAGGAGGAGGTGCGCATCTTGGTCGCCCAGTAGGGCCAGACGGCGAGCTTGTCTTCCTTCTCCGGCGGCTGCGGACGGATGTCGAGCTGCGTGACGCGCACGGCGCCTTGGCGGAAGGCGGTGCCGACGCAGTCGGAAGCGGTATCGCCGCCGCCGACGACGACGACATGCTGGCCGCTGGCGATGATCGGGTGCGACGGCCACGCCACCGACTGGATCGGCTCGCCGCCGACACGCCGGTTCTGCTGCACCAGGTAAGGCATCGCGTCATAGACGCCGCCGAGATCGTCACCGGGGATGTTGGCCGCACGCGGGGTCTCGGATCCGCCGCAATAGAGCACCGCGTCGTGCTCGGCGAGCAGTTCGGCCACGGGCTTGTCGATGCCGACATTGACGCCGCAATGGAAGGTCACGCCTTCGCCCTGCATCTGCTCGATGCGGCGATCGATATAGTGCTTCTCGATCTTGAAGTCGGGAATGCCATAGCGCATCAGCCCGCCTGGCCGGCTTTCGCGTTCGTAGACATGGACATCATGGCCGGCGCGGCCGAGCTGCTGGGCGGCGGCCATGCCGGCCGGGCCGGAGCCGATGACGGCGACGCGCTTGCCCGTCTTCCTCTCCGGCGGATAGGGCCTGATATGGCCGGTCTCGTAGGCCTTGTCGGCGATCGCCTGCTCGACCGTCTTGATGGCCACCGGAATGTCCTCGAGGTTCAGCGTGCAGGCTTCCTCGCAAGGCGCGGGGCAGATGCGGCCGGTGAATTCGGGGAAATTGTTGGTCGAATGCAGGTTGCGGATCGCATTGTCCCAGTCCCTGTTATAGACGAGGTCGTTCCAGTCCGGGATCTGGTTGTGGATCGGGCAGCCGGTCGGCCCGTGACAGAACGGGATGCCGCAGTCCATGCAGCGCGCGGCCTGTTTCTCGACCTCCTTGTCCGACATCGGCAGCGTAAACTCGCGGAAATGCCGGATGCGGTCGGAGGCCGGCTGGTACTTGTGCACCTGCCGGTCGATCTCGAGAAAGCCTGTTACCTTGCCCATAGTCCAGTTCCTGCTGTCCAGATGGTGCGGTTTTCGCCGCACCCGTTAACCTCTTCAGGCAGCCGTGGCAACCTTCCGCGAGAGGTCAAATTATCAGTGACATGGAGCCGGGAAGCCTGGGCTTCCCGGCCTTTGCGAAGATCTATTCGGCCGCCACGCTCATGCGCATGCGTTCCATCTCGATCAGCGCGCGGCGGTATTCGACCGGCATGATCTTGCGGAATTTCGGCCGGAACGCCGCCCAATTGTCGAGGATCTCGCGGCCGCGCACCGAACCCGTATAGTGCACGTGGTTCGAGATCAGCTGATAGAGCCGCTCCTCGTCATGGCTGGTCATGTCACCCGAGACGTCGACGCGGCCCTTGTGGTCGAGGTCGCCGCCATGATGCAGCAGCTTTTCCATCAGGTCGTCTTCTTCCGGCACCGGCTCCAGCTCGACCATGGCCATGTTGCAGCGCTCGGCGAAATCGCCCGCCTCGTCCAGCACATAGGCAACGCCGCCCGACATGCCGGCGGCGAAGTTGCGGCCGGTCTTGCCGATGACGACGACGATGCCACCGGTCATGTATTCGCAGCCATGGTCGCCGACGCCCTCGACGACGGTGACGACGCCCGAGTTGCGCACCGCGAAGCGCTCGCCGGCGACACCGGCAAAATAAGCCTCGCCTTCGGTAGCGCCATAGAGCACCGTGTTGCCGACGATGATGGACTCGGCCGCGACGATCTTGGCTTCATCCGGCGGCCGGATGACGATGCGGCCGCCCGACAGGCCCTTGCCGACATAGTCGTTGCCGGCGCCGACCAGCTCGAAGGAGATGCCGCGCGCCAGGAAGGCGCCGAAGGACTGGCCGGCGGTCCCGGTCAGCTTCACCTGGATCGTATCCTCGCGCAGGCCCTTGTGCTTGAAGCGCTTGGCGACCTCGCCCGACAGCATGGCGCCCGCCGAACGATCGACATTGCGGATGTCGACCTCGATCTTGACCGGCTGCTTGGCCTCCAGCGCCGGCTTGGCCAGCTCGATCAGCTTGCGGTCGAGCACGTCGTCGATCGGGTGCTTCTGCCGCTCGGTCCAGTGCACCGCCTCATGTGGCGCATCGGGCTTGTAGAACATCTTCGAGAAGTCGAGCCCGCGCGCCTTCCAATGCTGGATCACGTCGCGCTTTTCCAGGAGATCGGCGTCGCCGATGATCTGGTCGATATGGGTGAAGCCCATTTCGGCAAGCAGTCCGCGCACCTCTTCAGCGACATAGAAGAAGAAGTTGATGACGTGCTCGGGCGTGCCCTTGAAGCGCTTGCGCAGCACCGGATCCTGCGTCGCCACGCCAACCGGGCAGGTGTTGAGATGGCATTTGCGCATCATGATGCAGCCGGCCGCGATCAGCGGCGCGGTCGAGAAGCCGAACTCGTCGGCGCCGAGCAGCGCGCCGATGATGACGTCGCGGCCCGTGCGCAATCCGCCATCGACCTGCAGCGCCACGCGCGACCTGAGACCGTTGAGCACCAGCGTCTGGTGCGTCTCGGCAAGGCCCATCTCCCACGGGCTGCCGGCATGCTTGAGCGACGTCAGCGGCGAGGCACCCGTGCCGCCATCGTAGCCCGAGATGGTGATGTGGTCGGCGCGCGCCTTGGCGACGCCCGCCGCGACCGTGCCGACCCCGACCTCCGACACCAGCTTGACCGAAATGTCGGCCGCCGGGTTGACGTTCTTCAGATCGTAGATCAGCTGCGCCAGATCCTCGATCGAATAGATGTCGTGATGCGGCGGCGGCGAGATCAGGCCGACGCCGGGCGTCGAGTGCCGGACCTTGGCGATGGTGGCGTCGACCTTGTGGCCGGGCAACTGGCCGCCCTCGCCGGGCTTGGCGCCTTGCGCCACCTTGATCTGCATGACGTCGGAGTTGACGAGATATTCGGTCGTCACGCCGAACCGTCCGGAAGCGATCTGCTTGATCGCCGAACGTTCGGGGTTCTTGCCGCCGCCGGGCAGCGGCAGATAGCGGTCTGCCTCTTCGCCGCCCTCGCCAGTGTTCGACTTGCCGCCGATGGCGTTCATGGCGCGCGCCAGCGTCGTATGCGCTTCCCTGGAGATCGAGCCGAACGACATCGCGCCGGTCGAGAAACGCTTGACGATCTCGGCCGCCGGCATGACGTCGTCGAGACGGACCTTCTTGCGGCCGGTATCTTCCGCCAGCTTGATCTTGAACAGGCCACGAATGGTCTGCGCGCGCGCCGTCTCGCTGTCGATCTGCGCGGAATACTCCTTGAAGGTCTCCCAAGACCCCTGACGCACGGCATGCTGCAAGGTGGCGACCGCGTCGGGCGACCACATATGCGCCTCGCCGCGCATGCGGAACAGGTATTCGCCGCCGACATCCAGGCTGTTGCGCAGCACCGGATCGTTGCCGAAACCATCCGTATGACGCCTGAACGTCTCCTCGGCGATCTCGTCCAGCCCGACGCCTTCGATCAGCGTGGCGGTGCCGGTGAAATACTTCTCCACGAAATCGGTCTTCAGCCCGATCGCGTCGAAGATCTGCGCGCCGCAATAGGACTGGTAGGTCGAGATGCCCATCTTCGACATCACCTTGAGGATGCCCTTGCCGATGGACTTGATGTAGCGCGACACGACTTCGTAGGCGTCGACCTCTTCAGGCAGTTCGCCGCGCTTGTGCATGTCGAGCAGCGTGTCGAAGGCGAGATAGGGATTGATCGCTTCGGCGCCGTAACCGGCGAGGCAGCAGAAATGATGCACTTCGCGCGGCTCGCCGGATTCCACGACGAGCCCGACCGAAGTACGCAGCCCCTTGCGGATCAGATGATGATGCACCGCGGCCGTGGCCAGAAGCGCGGGAATGGCGATGCGGTCCGGCCCGAGCTGGCGGTCGGACAGAATGATGATGTTGTAGCCGCCGGCGACCGCCGCTTCCGCCCGCTCGCACAGCCGATCGATGGCGCCCTGCATGCCGGCCGCGCCCTCGATCGAGGCATAGGTGATGTCGATCGTCTTGGTGTCGAACCGATCCTCGGTGTGGCCGATGGAGCGGATCTTTTCGAGATCGCCATTGGTCAGGATCGGCTGGCGCACTTCCAGCCGCTTGCGGCGCGAACTGCCGACCAGGTCGAAAATGTTGGGCCGCGGGCCGATGAAGGACACCAGGCTCATCACCAGTTCCTCGCGGATCGGATCGATCGGCGGATTGGTGACCTGGGCGAAGTTCTGCTTAAAATAGGTGTAGAGCAGCTTCGATCTGTCCGACATTGCCGAGATCGGCGTGTCGGTGCCCATCGAACCGACGGCTTCCTGGCCTGTGGTGGCCATCGGCGACATCAAGAGCTTGGTGTCTTCCTGGGTGTAGCCGAACGCCTGCTGGCGGTCGAGCAGGCTGACATCCTTGCGCAGCGCGCGCGGCTCGACCGGCTTCAGGTCCTCCAGGATGAGCTGCGTATTGGCGAGCCAGGTCTTGTAGGGATGCCTGGTGGCGATCTCCGACTTGATCTCCTCGTCGGAAACGATGCGGCCCTTGGCAAGATCGATCAAGAGCATGCGGCCGGGCTGCAGCCGCCACTTCTGGACGATCTTTTCCTCCGGCACAGGCAGCGCGCCGGCCTCCGACGCCATGATGACCCGGTCGTCGTCGGTGACGATGTAGCGCGCTGGCCGCAAGCCGTTGCGGTCGAGCGTGGCGCCGATCTGGCGCCCGTCGGTGAAGGCGACCGCGGCGGGCCCGTCCCACGGCTCCATCAGCGCCGCGTGGTATTCGTAGAAGGCCTTGCGGTCGGCGTCCATGAGCTTGTTGCCGGCCCAGGCTTCCGGGATCAGCATCATCATGGCGTGGCTGAGGCTGTATCCGCCCTGGAACAGGAACTCGAGCGCATTGTCGAAACATGCGGTGTCGGACTGGCCCTCATAGGAGATCGGCCAGAGCTTGGAGATGTTGTTGCCGAACAGCTCCGAATCCACCGACGCCTGGCGCGCCGCCATCCAGTTGTTGTTGCCGCGCACGGTGTTGATCTCGCCATTGTGCGCGACCATGCGATAGGGATGCGCCAGCTTCCACGAGGGGAAGGTGTTGGTGGAGAAGCGCTGGTGGACCAGGATCAGCGCCGTTTCGAAGCGCGGATCGGACAGGTCCTTGTAATAGGCTCCGACCTGATAGGCCAGGAACATGCCCTTGTAGACGATGGTGCGCGCCGACAGCGACACGCAGTAGGCGCCGATGTCCTTGTTGTCGTTCTCGGCGTAGATGCGGCCCGATATGACCTTGCGCAGCAGATAGAGCCTGGCCTCGTACTCCTCGTCGTCGGGAATGTCGGCCGTGCGTCCGATGAAGACCTGCCGGTGGAACGGCTCGGATGCCACGATATCCGGGGCCTTGGAGAGCGACGAATTGTCGACCGGCACGTCACGGAAGCCGAGCAGCGGCAGCCCCTCGGACTGCGCCGATTCGGCAATGATGTCCTCGACATGGGCGCGCAGCGCGGCATCCTGCGGCATGAACCAATGGCCGACGCCATACTGCCCCGCCGGCGGCAGCTCGACGCCCTGCGCGGCCATCTCCTCGCGGAAGAAGCCGTCGGGAATCTGCACCAGCACGCCCGCGCCGTCGCCCATCAGCGGATCGGCGCCGACGGCGCCGCGATGCGTCAGGTTTTCGAGCATGGAAAGCCCGTCCTCGACGATCGTGTGCGACTTCGCGCCCTTCATGTTGACGATGAAGCCGACACCGCAGGCATCGTGCTCGTTGCGCGGATCGTAAAGGCCCTGGGCGGTCAAACCGGTGCGGCGGGTATTGGCCAGGGTTTTGACGGCTGCCGCTTTCGTCTGCGCGGCCTTGCCGTTCGTCGCAGCGTGCGTCAATTCCGTCATCGTCCTGTCCTCCATTCCGCGTCCTTGCGGGCGCTGGTTTGCCTCGGGAAGCGCATTGCTTCCCCTTCATCCTTACGGCACGTCTTGCGAAATCCTTGTCGAACCATGCGGCTCGCCGCGCGGTTCGCATCCGGTATCGTACAGGCCAGAGCACGGCCGTCCACCTGTCGCTCGCGGCAAAAGCCGGAGAGGCTTAGAATACGCCAATCCAGCCTGTTTTGCGCGACAAAATAAGACAGCACTACTGTCCTAAATTTTTATGGCAGAAAAGCCGGGCGCATACAAGACCGATTCACAAAAAACTTCGGCGTTCCGCGACACAAAGTTTCGTGAAATACCCGCTAAACGCAAGCTTCCATCCCTGCCGGTTTTCGGCAGTTCGCTGGCTTTACCCGTTTTCTGGCGTCTGGCCCTTGCGAGCCAGCCATGAAACCGGTCAAGGTTGCAGCGATTTTCCCAGCACAGGCAGATGCATGTTCTTCGCTTCCGACAATTGGGCAGGCGCCCACCCCAACATCGCCTCCGGTCTCTCGGCCCACGCCGGCGGCTTTTCCACTGCCTATGGCGATGGCGCGCTCGACCAGGCCGTCTGCCAGCGCTTCAGCGAAATCTTCGAACGCGAGGTTGCGGTGTTCTTCGTGGCCACCGGCACCGCCGCCAATTCGCTGGCGCTGACCGCCTACAACAAGCCCGGCGGCATTTCCTTCGCTCATCGCGAATCGCATGTCATCGAAGATGAGTGCGGCGCACCGGAATATTTCTCTGGCGGCTCGCGGCTGCATGCCGTCGATGGCGCGCTGGGCCGGATCGATCCGCACAATCTGGAAACGGCGATCGGCCGTTTCGCCGGCGAGGTGGTCCATTGGGGCCGGCCGATGGCGGTCTCGATCACCCAGTCGACGGAGGTCGGCACGGTCTACGGCCTGCATGACATCGCCGCGATCTCGGCCATCGCGCGGCAACATTCCGTGCCATTGCATATGGACGGCGCCCGCTTTGCCAATGCACTGGTCGCGCTCGACACGACGCCCGCCGAAATGACCTGGAAAAGTGGCGTCGACATACTGTCTTTCGGCGGCACCAAGAACGGCTGCTGGTGCGCCGAGGCGATCGTGCTGTTCGATCTCGAGCGTGCCCGGGAATTGGCCTTCCTGCGCAAGCGCGCAGCCCAGCTGTTTTCCAAATCGCGCTTTATCGCGGCACAGTTCGAGGCTTATTTCCGCGACGGCCTGTGGCTCGACACCGCCAGGCACGCCAATGCCATGGCTGCCCGCCTTGCCGCGGCGATCGAGGATTCCCAGACGGCGAAACTGGCTTGGCTGCCGCAAGCGAACGAGGTTTTCGCGGTGATGAAAAAAGCCGAAGCCGACAGGCTGCAGGCGGCGGGTGCTGTTTTCTACGGCTGGCACAAGCCGCATGGCTTCGAAGGCCATATCGGCGAGGACGAATTGCTCTATCGCTTCGTCACCAGTTTTGCGACGACGTCAGAGGAAGTCGACCGCTTTGGCCAGTTGATCGCAGGATAATTGCTGTTCTCGGCAAATAAAAAAGAAGCGGCGCCTTTCGGCGCCGCTTCCGTCTCGGGAGGAGACTTAGGGATTACGCAGCGGTCTTGGCCTCGATCTGCTTGGCCTTGGCCGGAGCCGAAGTGATCGCGATCTTGCGCGGCTTCAGTTCCTCGGGGATGTTGCGCTTCAGGTCGACGAAGAGCAGGCCGTTCTTCAGCGTGGCGCCCACGACCTCGACGTGGTCGGCAAGCTGGAAGCGGCGCTCGAAGGCCCTGGAGGCAATGCCGCGATAGAGCAGTTCGGAACCCTCGCCCGTGCCCTCATCCTTGCGCTCGCCTTTCACGGTCAGCACATTGCGGTGGGCCTCGATCGAGATCTCCTCGTCCGAGAAGCCGGCGACAGCCATCGAGATGCGGTAGGCATCCTCACCGGTGCGCTCGATGTTGTAGGGCGGATAGGTCTGCGCGCCATCGGGCTGCGCAAGGGAATCAAGCATGGTGAAGAGACGGTCGAAGCCGACGGTCGAGCGATAGAGCGGGGAAAAATCAACGTGACGCATGGTGTGTTCTCCTG
Source organism: Mesorhizobium sp. B2-5-11 (assembly GCF_006440835.1). NCBI lineage: Bacteria > Pseudomonadati > Pseudomonadota > Alphaproteobacteria > Hyphomicrobiales > Phyllobacteriaceae > Mesorhizobium > Mesorhizobium sp. B2-5-11. Next base: position 64,134 of record NZ_VFUK01000005.1, on the reverse strand, counting down.
TTGAGCAACAAGGTTTGCGTTTGGCCGGTGCGAAACCCGTGAGCGGCGTTCCGGTTTGACCAGCGGCCCCGACATTGGCGGCCGCAATCCACATTTGGGGAGCGGGCAAAGCCATTTCAAGATTTTGCCTCCCGGCAAAAATCGAGGATGAACGGCAGATGAACCGGCGCTTTTGCGCGCGTTCAGACAGCCGCCGCTAGACTGCTCTCGACATCAAGGACAAGCGGCGCCGGATTTGCATGGACCGGGCGCCGCGACGAGGCCGAACCGGGTGCAACGTCCCTTCCTCCCGGATCGACAGGGGCCGGAAGCGCGCTCATAGCGGCTTCCGGCCTTCCCTGTTGCCGATCCGACGCCTCCCGGAATTCCTTTGCTTTTGGCCCATGGACGGCTATCAACCTTGGCGAGGCCGGCCACGACAGGCAGGCATGCGAGACGCCGAGCACGAAGCGCCGAATGACGGATCTCCTTTTTCACGAAATTCCCCTTTTTCATGAAACTGAGGGCAACCCGCGACCGCAAAACGCCACCGGCGGCTTTTTTACGGCACGCGACGGCAAGAAGATACGCTATGGCCTGTTCGCCGCGGTCGCCCGCCCGATGAAGGGCACCGTGGTGCTGCTGTCCGGCCGCAACGAGTGCATCGAGAAATATTTCGAAACCATTCGCGATCTTGCGGCGCGCGGTTTTGGCGTCGCCACGCTTGACTGGCGCGGCCAAGGCGGCTCCGACCGGCTGATCCGCGATCGCCAGCGCGGCTATATCAGGTCCTTCCGCGACCACACGGCCGACCTTGAACAGTTCTTCGAGGAGATCGTGCTGCCGGACTGCCGCGGGCCGTACTACATTCTAGCCCATTCGGCCGGCGCCGTGATCACGCTGCTTGCTTCGCCCTCCATGGTCAACCGCGTGCGGCGCATGGTGCTGATCGCGCCGTTCTTCACCTTGCCCGACCTGCCGGTCTCGATCCGGACGGTCCGCCGCGTCTGTTCGCTGTTTTGTGCCCTGGGCCTTGGCCGGCTTTACGCCGCCTGGGGGCCGCGGCCGAAGGTTACCGCTCCCTTCGACACCAACAAGGTAACGACGGATCCGGAACGCTACCGCCGCAACACCAAGATCTACGAGGATCACCCGCAACTGGCGCTTGGCGGCCCGACGATCCGCTGGCTGAGAGCGGCTGCCGAAGCCGCGGAAGCGGTAAGCGATCCCGAATTCATGGCCCGCATCCGGGTCCCCCTGCTGGTCATCGCCGCCGGTGCCGATCAGGTCGTCTCGACCAAGGCCGTGGAAGCCTATGCCAGGCGTCTGCGCCTCGGCTCGCTGCTCATGATCGACGGCGCGCGTCACGAGATCCTGCAGGAGGCCGACATCTACCGCGAGCAATTCCTTGCCGCCTTCGACGCTTTCATTCCCGGCAGCGACGACCCAACGGCCTGATGGCGCGTATTGCCGAGCCGGCGCCGGTTCCGGCTCATGCTTGGCGAAAACTCCATGATCCGGTTGGTCCCCAGGTCGCTCGCTATCCGCTGACAACGCCCGTTCCCAGCGCCCGCGTCTTGCGCGATCAATGTCGGACGATGATCGCGCCGACGCCTCGGCAATTCTAACGGCTACGCCTGCCTCCTGCTCAACCGGAGGCAACTTGACGCCAGTTCCCGTTCGGGGCCCGAGCGCTAGTTACCGTCCGCAGAGGTCAGTCGACGGATCGGGAGGAGCGGCCATGAACGCATCGGACACGCTGCCACGCCAGGGGCATCGCCTGCTGCAGCTCGGCATCGCCCTCCTGCTGTTTTCGTCAGTCGAAGGGTTCGCCATCCCATACCTCGCCGCACCGCGGCTCGGATTGTCGGTTCACACGCTCGGTGCCTTGCAAGGCGTCCTGCTGCTGGTTTTGGGTCTCGTCTGGTCCAGGCTTAATCTCGGCGTCGCGATGTCGCGGATTGCGTTCTGGTTCCTGATCTATTCAGCCTTGGCCATCCTGGCAGCCTATGTGATGGCCAGCCTCTGGGGAGCCGGCAACGAGACGATGCCGCTAGCGGCAGGAGCCGCGCACGGAAGCGCCTTTCAGGAGTACGCGATCAAAGCCATCGCCTATTCGTCCGCGCCGACCGGCCTCATCGCTTTCGCGCTCATTCTATGGGGCCTGCGTCTCTCGGACGCCTAAAGCGCATCGCGGCGAAACGGATGCTCAGCCGCGCAGGGCCGCCATCGCCGCCGCATGGAGTTCGGGCGTCGCCGCCGCCAATACGTCGCCGCCATTCTCGGCCGGCCCGCCGTCGAAGGTAGTGACCACGCCGCCCGCCTTCTCGATGATGGGGATCAGCGCCACGATGTCATAGGGCTTCAGTCCGGGATCAGCGACGATGTCGACGCTTCCCGCGGCGACCATGGCGAAGGCATAGCAATCGGTGCCATAGCGGGCGAGTTGTACCTGCTTCTCGAACTGGTCATAGCGCAGGCGTGCCTCGCCCTGGAACAGCGCCGGCGTCGTGGTGAACAGCGTTGCTTCAGCAAGGCTCGTCGTCTTGCGTGTGACCAGTTTGCGCGGCCCGCCCGGCCCCTCATAATGGGAGCCGGAGGCGTTGGCGTAGAAGAGCTCGCCGGTGAAGGGCTGCGACATCAATCCGGCAACGGCATCGCCCTCCACCGTCAATCCGACCAGCGTCCCCCACACCGGCAGGCCGGAGATGAAAGCGCGCGTGCCGTCGATCGGATCGATTACCCAGACATGCCTGCTGGAAATATTCTCGCTTCCGTGTTCCTCGCCGAGAATGCCATGGTCCGGATATTGCGCCGATATCAGCGCCCGGATGGCGCGCTCGGCTTCGCGATCGGCTTCGGTGACCGGATCGAAGCTGCCCTTTTCCTTGTTGGCGACCGCACCCTGGCTGCGGAAGCGCGGCAAGGTTTCCGCCGCCGCGGCTTGCGCGATGCGGCGCATGAAATCGATGCTGATGTCCAACTGATTCTCCCGCATTGCAGCATGGCCGAGCCCACGTGTGCCGCCAGTTCCGCGCCAAGACAAGGGTGTTCCAGGATTTTTCGCCGCGCCGACTGTTGCCAGAATAACACGCCGGCGCCACCGAAGCGCAATTTCCACATCACTCTGAATTAAAAAAGCCGGTAGGTCGCTTGACATTTGTGCAGCGCACCATACCCTTGATCTCGGACAGGGTTTCCTGTCCATGCCCTCCTTGGGCGTTTCCTCCCTAGACTTCGACCGTATCGTGCGAACGATGCGGTCTTTTTTTCGCCGCCAGTTCCAATCCCCGCCAATCCCGATCCATGTCGCCCAAGACTATGCGGCGGTTGAGGATGGCGCCATCTAATGAAACCAGGATCTATTCACTCCGCGGCCAGCGGCAGATCCATGAAATGGTGGTCGGGCATGGCCATCAGGTCGGCCGAAAATCGCGCCAGGTCGTCGGTCAGCGCATCGAAACCGGCCGCTTTCTCGAATGTGCGCTCATTCATGTAGAGCCCGCGATTGACCTCGATCTGCAGCGCATGGAGATGGCGCGCCGGGCGACCGTAGTGTTCGGTGATGAAGCCGCCGGCATAGGGCTTGTTGTGGGCGACGGTATAGCCCATGGCGTTGAGCAGGCCGATCGCGGTCTCGGTCAATGCCGCGGTGGCTGAGATGCCGAAGCGGTCGCCGATGATGAAATCGGGCCGCAGGCCGCTGTCTCCGACGCGGATGCTCGCCGGCATGGAGTGACAGTCGATCAGCACGGCAAAGCCGAAACGCGCGTGGGTTCGCGTCAACAGCCGTTTCAGCGTCTCATGATAGGGTTTGTAGACGGCCTCTATGCGGGCAACCGCTTCGGCCAGCGGCAGGCGACCGGAGTAGATGTCGAGGCCTTCACCGACCAGCTTCGGAACGGTGCCGAGCCCGCCGGCCACGCGCGCGGAACGGATGTTGCAGAAGGATGGCACCGGCTCGGCGAACATGCGCGGATCGAGTTCCCACGGCTCGCGGTTGACGTCGAGATAGGCACGCGGGAAATTAGCCGCGAGCATCGGCGCGCCAAGCGCCACCGCGCCGCCGAACAGCTCGTCGACATAGCAGTCCTCGGACCGGCGAATGGCGTTGCGGTCCAGCCTTGCCATGGCGAGGAAGCGCTCCGGATAATGGCGCCCGCTGTGGGGTGAGTTGAAGAGGAAGGGGACGCGCTGCTCGGCGCCCGACCGGATTTCGAAGGGGGGAACGACCGAAAAATCCTCGGCTGCCGTCTTCAATTTGAACGAACCCGAAAACACCAATGCATCATAGGATGAAAGTGCCACCTTGAGGGCCGCATGTCCAGCATTTCAGCGCCGGCACCGCCTTTCCGAATGCGGATTATGCTGCGCCTCGTTCACTTGATGTTTACCCTCGCCTCCTCATATACAGGATGGTTAACGGCCCTGCTTTTCGGCAGAGTTCGGGCGGGTGATTCGGACGGGATATCATGGCACGCATTCTTCTGGCGGAAGACGACGACGATATGCGTCGCTTCCTCGTCAAGGCGCTGGAGCGCGCCGGTTACCAGGTCAGCGACTTCGACAACGGCGCCAGTGCCTATGAGCGGCTGCGCGAGGAACCGTTCTCGCTGCTTTTGACCGATATCGTCATGCCGGAGATGGACGGCATCGAGCTGGCCCGCCGCGCCACCGAGATCGATCCCGACCTCAAGGTCATGTTCATCACCGGTTTCGCCGCCGTTGCGCTGAACCCGGATTCCAAGGCGCCGAAAGACGCCAAGGTGCTGTCGAAGCCGTTCCATCTGCGCGACCTCGTCAACGAGGTCGAGAAGATGCTGCAGGCGGCCTGAGCCGTTTTTGCCCAAGGCATCGGCGACTATCGGCCGGTGCGGCAAAACGGAGCCTTCTTTCCCCTTTCCTGCTATTGACGCGCCGGATCAAAAATGGTGTATGCGCGGCTTCGGATGGGCGTGTAGCTCAGCGGGAGAGCACTGCATTGACATTGCAGGGGTCACAGGTTCAATCCCTGTCACGCCCACCATCCTTTCAAAGACTTAGTCTCTTGTGCCGATTGGCACAGAACGGCACAAAACGCCCACTGAGCTCCTGAATGGTGCCCTTGAGTATTCCGATGCGGCCGATCCGTGACAGCTTGTGTGTTACGCCCGATATGGCGGGGTCAAGAAAAAAGCCGAACGGAACAACCAGCGCCGTGAGAAGTTAGCCGGCACGCTTCCCTCCGCCCTCCGTCGGCTCAATAGCCCCGTTTGCGCTCGCGGGGCGGGGTTTCTGCGTTTTGGGCATCTACCTCCAATTGCCGACCGAATCGCTCTTTCGGGTGACTTTCTTAAAGGAGTGAACTGTTCAAATCTGGAGTCTCTCTAAGCGGGAGGAACGGATGGGCAGCGATTTCGAGGCCGCACGACGACACCTGAAGCGCGCGCGTCAGTGCCTTCATGGCGATGATCACGTGAGCAGAGAAACGGTTGAGAGAATCGATGAAATGATCATAGCCCTGGCCGCGGAGGAGTGCTCTTCGTTTGGCTCCCTCTTCCCCTTCGGCCATCGAACGACGCGGAACTCTGAGGCCGCCTCGTCCAAGGCATAGCTCTACCTGCCGAAGGCAAACACTCGCGGTCCGTCGAGGCCCCGCTGGCTCCGTCCGGCCGGCTCTTCTGTAGACTTGATGAAAAGGCCGGAGCCAACAACCGCTCCGGCCCTGTTCCGTCGTCAGTCATTGCAGCTGTCGTCGGCCTTTGCCGCCGCGGTCTTGCCGCCATGCTGCTGCGCCTCGATATCCTGCTGCGATGTTGCGAGATTCTTGTCACCGCCGCCTTCCGCCCCCGCCAACGGCATTGTGCTGCCATCCTTGGCGGCCGGTTTGCCGGCACTATCCTTGGCCTTCGGAGTTTCCAAGGGCGCGTGGGTACCATCTTTCGAAATACCGGCAGTCTGTTGGGGGTCGGCGCCCGTGTTGGCAGCCGACTTGTCCGGACATGCCGCGATTGCAGAGCCCGCAGAAAACGACACCGCAAGCGCGATTACCAAAGCCATTTTCATCATGCTCGTCCTTCTGTTTGAGTGCCCTGCGGGTGAAACTAACGGCGCTTTTCTTTGTTCCGGGCCGGGCCGTATGTCGTCATCGACGCACCACAACCGGCACGCTGATGCCACGGCGACGGCGCCAGATACTCCACGGAAGCGTTCGCCGACTCCCTTGTTATGCGGCCGAAGGGATACTCACCAGGAGTGAATGATGAAACGACTTCTTCTCGCTTCCGCCGTAATGATTCTTTCCGGCGGCCTTGCCCTGGCGCAATCGACCAATACGACGTCGAGCGGCTCCTCCTCCACGACGACAACGATGCCGACGGATCAGAACACGGACTCGACCACGACCAAGTCGACCAACTCCGCTAAGGATTGCGCACCGGGCCAACAGACAGGCAGCGCCAAGGAGTCAGCTCCCGGTCAGCAGGATACCAGCGCCAAGTCCGCGGCCCTGGCCAGATGGAAACGACGACGGAAGGTTGCTGACCGCATTGCCACTGATGTCTCGACTCGCAACCTTGGCCTCCAGGTGCCTCGCGTCAGTTGGAACCACCTGCTGGGCTGATAGCCCGTCGGCTTCGGCCGGCGGGTGTCCAATGAATGCGGCTGTGGACTCGGTGACCCCCTACGCAAACGTGACCAAGTTCTCTGAAAAGTGACTGACGATTGTCCGCCTCGACGCGATAACGTTCCTCGACATCAGGAGGAACGCCTTGAAGCTCAATTCGCAGCAGAAGAAAACCGTCCTTGCCTCATTCCTGGGCTGGACGCTCGACGCTTTCGATTTCTTCCTTCTGACATTCCTGCTCACCGACATTGCGTCTGAATTCCAGACCGACGTCCCGGCGGTGTCAAAGGCGCTTTTCCTGACCCTTGCGACGCGCTTCATTGGCGCGTTCTTCTTCGGCACGTTGGCAGACAAATTCGGGCGCAAGCCCATCCTGATGCTCAACATCGTCAGTTATTCCGTGATCGGCGCTTTGGCCGCCTTCTCGCCCAATCTCGGCATATTCCTGGCGCTGCGCGCACTGTTCGGCATCGCCATGGGCGGCGAATGGGGACTTGGCTCCTCGCTTGCCATGGAATCCATCCCGCCCAGCGCCCGCGGCATGGTCTCGGGCATCCTGCAATGCGGCTATCCGGCCGGCTACCTCCTAGCGGCGGTCGTCTATGGCCTGCTCTATCACCAGACGATCGGCGGCTACACGATCGGCTGGCGCGCCATGTTCCTGCTCAGTTTCATCCCGGCCCTGATCGTCCTTTTCATCCGCTCACATGTTCCGGAATCGCCGGCCTTCGTCGAGGCGCGGAAGACCGCAAGGCCCGGCATGCTGGAGACACTGCAAAAGCACTGGGGCGTCGCCCTCTATGCGGTCGTGCTGATGATGTTCTTCAACTTCTTCAGCCACGGCACGCAGGATCTCTACCCGACATTCCTGAAGAAGCAGCATGGTTTCGACCCGCACACGGTGAGCTGGATCACCATCGTCGCCAACATTGGCGCCATCGTCGGCGGTCTGGCGTTCGGCGCGCTGTCCGAGAAGATCGGCCGCGTCAATGCGATCACGCTCGCCTGCCTGATTGCCTTGCCGTCCATCCCGCTATGGGCCTACAGCTCGACGCCCTTCATGCTGGCCATCGGCGCCTTCGTCATGCAGGTCGCGGTCCAGGGCGCCTGGGGCGTCATTCCGGTGCACCTCAACGAGCTCTCGCCCGGCGCGGTGCGCGCGACCCTGCCCGGCTTCATCTACCAGGCCGGCAATCTCGCAGCCTCCTATGGCGGTCCCTATCAGGCGGGCATAGCCGAGGCTCCCGGAGGCAGCTATGGCTACGCGTTGGCGCTATTCGCCGGCGTGGTCGCCGTCTGCATCATCATCGTCATCCGCTTCAGTCCGGAACGGCGCGGCCAGGTGATGACCGTGCTGGACCACGACGTCAGCCGAGTCTGAGCGCCACGACGCCGGCGACGATGCTGAGCGCGGCGGCGCCGCGCCAGCCTGTCATCTTCTCGCCGAGCGCGAACACCGAGATCACCATGGCGAACAGGATGGAGGTCTCGCGCAGCGATGCCACCGAGGCGATCGGCGCCTTGGTCATCGCCCACATGACGATCCAGTAGGCAGCGCCGCTCAGCACGCCGGTGAACAGCCCCGCTTTCCAGTCCCGCGCCAGCACCGGCAAGGCCCGCGGTCCACGGAAGATCAGGCACAGCACCAGCGCTCCAAGCGCATCGCACACGAACAGCCAGGCGGCATAGCTCTGCGCCGTGGCCGCCAGCCGCGCCCCGCTGCCGTCGGACAGTGTGTAGCTGGCGATGAAGATCGAGGTCCCCAGCGCAAAGCCCACCGCGCGCAGGTTCAATCGTTCCAGATGCGCGCCGCCGCGAAACGACATCACCAGCGTGCCGGCCGACAGCAAAAGAATACCCAGAATGGCGAGCGGCGCCGGCACTTCGGCGACCACGAACATACCGCCAAGCGCCGCCAGCAAGGGCGCGGTGCCGCGCGCCAGAGGATAGGTCTGGGCGAAGTCGCCGGCCTGGTAAGCGCCGATCAGGAAGGTCCGGTAGCCCATGTGGAAGACGACGGAGGCAATGATATAGAGCCAGACTTCCGCCCTCGGCACCTCGACGAAGGGAAGTGCGAAAAGCGCGGCAAATCCCATGCCAAGCGTCATCAGGGTGATCGACAGGAAGCGGTCGAGATGGACCTTGACCAGCGCATTCCAGATCGCGTGCATGGCGGCCGCCGCAAGCACCGCGAAGAAGACGAAAAGCGTCATTTGGGCCTCATCCGCCTCCGGGGCCGGCGGGCGTTTCGAGATCGATGTCGATCCTGACCGGAAAATGATCGGAAGCCACTTCGCCAATGTCCGAGCTGACCGAGCGCACACGACCGGCAAACAGGCCGCCGACGAAGCAATGATCGAGCCGGCGCTTTGCCAGCCCGCCGTCGATGATCTTCTCATGCGTGTGGAAGTCATCCGCCGGTTCAATCGCCACGGCAGCGGCATCGACGAACCCATCCAGATAGGCGGCACCGCGATGATAGGGCGTGCCGCCGACGATGCGGCGGTATTCGGCGCTGCCCGGCTCCATGTTGAAATCGCCCATCCAGATCGCCGCCAGCGGGTTCTCCGGCTCTGGCTCGCCATTGCTCCAATTGCGCGCCGGCTCGTCGTCGGCGCCGCTCCACGGCCCCCCATCGGAGGGCGCCCGGCGATGCTCGGCAAGCAGATAGTCGATCTGCTCGAGCCGTTCTTCAGCCGCGACATGGGCGAGATGCAATGAAAGCACCCGCACCGGACCCGCCGGCGTGCGGATCATGCATTCGAGCGCCGCGTTGCGGGTGTTGAGCGGCCGCAGTGTGCGGCGCATCGGCAGCGCATGCAGCCGCGACCAGACGATCGGCAGCTTCGACAGCACCATGGTGCCGAACTGCCGGCGCCGGTTGACGATGCGGCCGTCGCGCTGTTCGCTGGCGTCCATGTCGAAGGCCGGGCCGTAGACCCAGTGATAGTCCGGCAGCAGCCGCGAAAGCAGCTCTGGCTGGTCGTCGAAATTGCTGCGCTGCCAGTGCCGCTCGACCTCCTGCAAGGCGATGACATCGGCGCCGGCAACAATGCGCGCGGCGCGCGCCGGATCGTAGAGGCCGTCGCTGCCGAACCCGTATTGGATATTGTAGCTGACCAGCTTCATTGCTCATCCGGCTCAGTTTGGTGACGGCAGTACCGTTTCGACGGCGACCTTGCAATGGACCGCCGCGGCGGCCCGGCTGGGCCACGACGCAAAAGCCCCTCGCCTCGCCTAGGTCGTCAGCGGCTGGAACCGTCCCGCCGGGGAAGCCGCCAGCTCCGACCAGTCGATTTCTTCCTCCAGCCGGTGATAGGCCTCGTCACCGATCGTCCCGTTGCGGCGAAGTTCTTCCAGCGCGTCGCGCTGGCGCTTGATGGCATAGAGCCGCAGCCGGTCGTACTCGGTTGCTGCCTGGGCGTCGTCGGGGTTCTTGGCGACCTTGCGCTGTGCGGCATACTGCTCGCGCACCGCCGCCGCCGCGGTCGAGGTCTTGCCGCTCAATATGTCGAGGGCCGCCTGCATGATGGCGACACGGGCCTGCGCGACCTCGCGGTCTATGGTCTCGTCCGGTTCGAGACGAAGCAGGCGCAGCAACGGCTTCAGGCTCATGCCTTGCAGGACAAGCGTGCCCAGCACCACGCAAAAGGCGGTGAGCACGATCGGATCGCGGCCGGGGAAGTTCGCCGGCAATGCGAAGGCAGCCGCCAGCGTCACCAGGCCGCGCATGCCGCACCAGCCGATCAGCACCCCGCCGCGAAACGACGGCACCTCTTGCCGCTGCTCCGCATTGCCGAAGCGGGCAAGCCCTCGGATCACGGCGCCGCAGCCCAGCACCCAGGCAAGGCGGGAAACGATGACGACGGCCAGGATCGTCCCTGCAAACAGGAACGCCTCGGACTGTCCCTGCTCGGCCAGGCGACCGACGATCAGCCGCGCCTGCAGGCCCATCAGCACGAAAGCCAGCACGTTGAGCACGAACACCGCCGTCTCCCAGACGGAATAGGAGCTGACGCGCTTTCTGGCCGACATGCGCCGCGGTGCGGTGCGCGCGATAGTCATGGCATAGACGACGATGGTGATGATGGCCGAGAGCCCCAGCCTGTCAGCCAGGATCCAGACGCCGAACGTCCCGGCGAACTGCACGACGGTGCCGCTCGCCGCATCTTCGATGCGTCCAAGCATCGCCTGGGACAGGCGGCCGAGCAGATAGCCCGCGGCCAGGCTGCCGATGGTCGACAGCAGGACCATCGGAACGGCACTGCCCAAAAGAACGGGACCGGCGGCGGCAGTGATCGCGATGCGATAGATCAAAAGCGCGGTGGCGTCATTGAGCAGGCTTTCGCCCTGAAGGATGGCCGTGATGCGGTGCGGCACTTTGAACTGCCCGAGCACGGCGCTCGCGGCAACCGCGTCCGGCGGCGCCACGATGGCGCCGAGGGCTATGGCGGCGGCGATCGGCAGGCCGGCCATTTTCCAGCCGACCAGGGCCACGACGGCGGTCGTGAAAACGACCGCGCCAAGCGCCAACAGCACAAGCGGCAGCCTGTAGCGGTTAAGATCGCGCAGCGATGTGTCGTAGGCCGCGTCGAGCAGCACCGGCGCAATGAACAGCGCAAGCGCCAGTTCCGGATCGATCTCGATCGTCGGCGCGCCGGGCAGGAAGCCAAGGCCGGCACCCGCCAGCGCCAGCAAGGCGGGGTAAGGAACCTGCAGGCGCCGCGACAGCGCCGTCAGCGCAACGGCGATCAGCAGGAGGACAAGGGTGAGCTCAAATAGCGCCATGGCTCATCGTAGCGGCGAAGCAGAGCTCTTGGCAGTGGCAAAGCGGCAAGATGCTGTTGATTGTCCAGCAGGGGAGGATCGTCCGGCAACTGGACCGGTGACCGGATCGGCAGGGCGCTCCGGCCGCGTCAGTGCAGCACCAGCAGGTCGCCCGACGAGAAGGAAATCTCCGCCTTCTCGCCGACGGCCGGCGGTGGCGTCGTCGAACTGTTGAACGTGTCGAGCGAGACGGTGTTGCCGCCGATGCCGACCCGGACCCGGATCACCGAGCCGAGAAAGTGCACTTCGGAAATCTCGCCGGACAGGCTTGAATCGCGACCGGGCTGGCGGCCGAGCGAAATGGCTTCCGGCCGCAGCGCCAATGACAGCGTATCGCCGGACTTCGAGCCGTTGAGCCTGCCCTTGAGCGAGACTTCCTCGGTGTTGACACGAACCTTGCCCGACGCCGCGTCGGTGACGGTGCCTTCCAGCACGTTCAGCGTGCCGACGAAATTGGCGACGAACTTGGTTGCCGGCCGGTTGTAGATCTCGAACGGCGTGCCGACCTGCTCGGCCTTGCCGCCATACATCACCGCGATGCGGTCGGAGATCGACAGCGCCTCTTCCTGGTCATGGGTGACGAAGATGGTGGTGATGCCGAGCTTCTTCTGGATCGAGCGGATTTCCTCGCGCAGCGAGACGCGCACCTTGGCATCAAGCGCCGACAGCGGCTCGTCGAGCAGCAAGAGCTTCGGCTTCGGTGCGATGGCGCGGGCCAGCGCGATGCGCTGCTGCTGGCCGCCCGAGAGCTGATAAGGATAGCGGTCGGCCATCTGCGGCAGCTTGATGATGCCCAGCATTTCGGCGACACGGGCATCGATATCCGCCCTGGACATGCCGGCGACTTTCAGTCCGAAGCCGATGTTCTGCGCCACGGTCAGGTTCGGGAACAGCGCATAGGCCTGGAACACCATGCCGACATTGCGCTGGTTCGGCTTCAACCTGGTGATGTCCTTGCTGCCGACGACGATCTTGCCGGCCGACGGCTCCTCGAAGCCGGCGACCATGCGCAGCACCGTCGTCTTGCCGCAGCCTGACGGGCCGAGGAATGAGACGAACTCGCCCGGTTCGACGTCGAGATTGAAATCCTCGACAACGGTGGTGGCGCCGAAGGATTTTCGCACATGCTGGATGGAGAGGAATGGCTCGGCCATGGCTTTTTCTTTCGGGTCAGTTCGGACGATTAGCCGATTTCGGCGCGAAGCGCGACAGGATCTGGATCAGCGACATGCAGCCCCAGGTGATGACGAAGGCGATGATGGCAAGGGCCGCCGGCTCATAGGCGCGGTTGGCCCCGACATTCTGCAGGTACGGGCCGAAAGCCGGCCGGTTCAGCAAGCTCGCCATCGTGAACTCGCCGATGACGATGGCGAATGTCAGGAAGGCGCCGGACAACACCGCAATCAGCACATTGGGAAGGATGACGCGGGTGATGATCGTGCCCCAGCCGGCCCCGAGGATCTGGGCCGCTTCCGTCAACGTCCGCACGTCGATGGTTCTGAGCCCCGTATCGACGGCACGATACATATAGGGCAGCGCCAAGGTCGCATAGCCGATGACCAGCAAGGCATTGGTTCCCATATCGGACCCGAGGAACGGCAAGGGTGAATTCGAGCCGTACATCCTGATATAGCCGAAGACGATGACGATGGCCGGAATGACCAACGGCAAAAGCGTGATGAACTCGACGATCGGCCTGAGCTGCGGCAGCCGCAATCGGATCCAGTAGGCTGCCGGCACCACGATCAGCACACCCAGAATGATGGTGAAGATGGCGGCGACCACCGAATACAGGAAGGTCGCCTGGAAACGCGCGTCGCCGAGCACGATCCGGTAGGCGTCGAAGGAATAGGCGCCGCGCCGCATGCGCATGGAAAATTCCACCGTCGCGATCAACGGGATGAAGAAATAGGCCGCGCCGAGGATGAAGACCACCCAGGCCCAGAATCTGCCCGACTTCATTTCAGCCACCTCTCGGAACGGGTCCGGAACCAGATGTAGAAGACATTGGCCAGGCCGGTGATGACGATCATGCCGAAGGCGATCGCGTAGCCGAGATGGGCATTGTGCAGCACGTCGCCGCGGATTTGCGCGTAGAGCAGGATCGGCACGATGTTGAGCGACGAGCCGGTCAGCGCATAGGCGGTGGCGATCGCCCCGAAGGCGTTGGCGAAAAGCAGGATCACGGTGCCGAGAAAACTCGGCCAGATCACAGGGATGACCACGATGCGCCAATATTGCGCGGTGGTCGCGCCAAGCGTGGCGGCAGCTTCACCCCATTCCTTCTTCAAGCCATCGATTGCCGGCGTGATGATGACCACCATCAGCGGTATCTGGAAATAGACATAGGTCAGCGTCAGGCCCCAGAAGGACAGGATGTTGAAGCCGTGGGCATAGATGTTGAGGCCGAACACGGTGTTCAGGATCACCGTGGCAAGACCGAGCCGGCCGAGCGTGGCGAGGAAGGCGAAGGCCAGCGGCACGCCGGCGAAATTGGAGGCGACGCCGGAAAAAGTCAGGGTGGCCGAGCGTATCCAGTCCGGCAGCCCGCCGCGCACGATGGCGATGGCGATGGCCAGGCCCGCGAAAGCGCCGATCAGCGCCGAGGCCAGGCTTACCTTGATCGATATCCAGTAAGCGGCAACGATCGACGGCTGCGCCAGAGCGACAATGTTCTCGAGCGTGAACTCGCCGGCATCATTCTGGAATGCGCCCAGCATCAGATAAAGCGTGGGCAAAATCAGGAACATGATGGCGAAGATGAAGAACGGAGCGACGCCTAGCCATTGCGTCGGCAATCGCAACGCGCGTGCCTCCGCGGGCGGCGCGGTCTTGCCTGCGGTATCGTGACTGGAAAGCGAGAGATCGGTCATGCGCCGGCTACCGTCTTCGAGGGGGAACCGGGCGGCCGCGAAGCCGCCCGGTGGATTCAACTGTTACTTGACGTTGGCACCGACAACGGAGTCCCAGTTCTTGGTGACGGCTTCCTTGGCCTTGCCCTGCTCGTCCAGCGTCGGGAACACCGCCGAAGCATAGGCTTCCGCCGGCGGCAGCTTGGCCAGGACGTCCGCCGGGATCTTGCCGTTCTTGGCGAGATCGTTGAAGCGGATCGGGTGGCAATAGCCCTTGAGCCAGCCGATCTGGCCTTCGTCTGAATAGAGGTATTCCATCCAGAGCTTGGCTGCGTTCGGATGCGGCGCATAGGCGCTGATCGCCTGCACGTAGACGCCGGCGACGACGCCGGTCTTCGGCACGACGACGTCGACCGGCGGGTTGCCCTTCAGCGTGTCGCGGCCGGCGAGCGCGTTGTAGTCCCAGTTGATCAGGATCGGGGTCTGGCCCTGGGCGAGTGTCGCCGGCTTGCCGATGACCGGTACGAAGTTGCCGGCGGCATTGAGCTTCTTGAAGAAGTCGAGGCCGGCGGTGCCCGCGGCTTCGCCAGCCGCGGCTCCACTCGAAAGGCCAGCGGCATAGACCGCCTGGATGGCCTGGTTCGAAGCGCGCGGATCACCGGCGAGAGCCACCGAATTGGCGAATTCCGGCTTCAGCAGATCGGCCCAGTCCTTCGGCGATTCCTTGACCAGATCCTTGTTCACCATCATCGCCAGAACGCCGTAGTAATCACCGTACCAGGCGCCGTCGGCATCCTTGGCGCTGTCGGGGATCGAGTCCCAGGTCGACACCTTGTAGGGCATCAGCAGGCCGTCGGCCTTGGCGGTCGGGCCGAAGGACAGGCCGACGTCGATGACGTCGGGCGCCTGCGGGCCCTTATTGTCCTTGTTGGCCTTGATCGCCTCGACCTCGTCGCCCGAGCCGGCGTCGGGGTTGAGCTCGTTGATGGTGATTTCCGGATATTTCGCCTTGAACCCGGCGATGACGTCGCCGTAACCGCACCAGTCATGCGGCAAAGCGATGGTGGTGAGCTGGCCTTCCGTCTTCGCGGCCTTGACCAGATCGTCCAGCGGAGCCGCGGACGAAATCACCGTCGACGCAAACAGCGCCGCGGCCGAAAGGGAAAGCACTTTCCCCGTGAATTTGAACATGTGTTCTCTCCGTTGAACTGACGCCGTTGGACGCCTGCGATGCGGTATCGTTTTCGTGTGACAGCCAGATGAAAGCTTTATGAAACCCCACCGCTGGCAGCACGAAAGTTAACTCCTTTTAATCGACTGTAGCAATTAGCCACCACTTAATTTTCCGGCTAATTACTTTTGCCTTGCACTTCACCCCTTTCCCCTTGGTTGCCCCTGATTTTCCAGATCAACTTTACCCTGAAAGCGGTATCACACCGTCCCAGCGATTGCATTTTCGAGCAGCGTCAGCGCTGCTTTCTTGGTCAGCTTGACCGGGTTGCCGCCGGCTGTCGGATCGACCACCGCCATATCGGCGATCAAGGCCTTGCGCTTCTTGTCCATGTCGAGCCCCTTGATCAGGCCTGGCAGCGCATGCGGCACCTTCAATTCCTTGCGAAGCTTGATGACAGCCTTGGCGAAGCCGTCGAAGCCGCCTCTTATGCCGCAATAGGCGGCGAGCCGCGCGATGCGGTCCTCGATCGCCTCGCGATTGAAGGCGAGCACATAGGGCATGAAAACCGCATTGGTCATGCCGTGATGGGTGTCGTAGAGCGCCCCGATGGGATGCGACAGCGAATGGATCGCCCCCAGCCCCTTCTGGAAGGCTGCCGCGCCCATCGCCGCGGCGCTCATCATGTTGGCGCGGGCGACCAGATCCCTGCCGTTGGCATAGGCCTTTGGCAGGTTCTCGAAAACAAGCCTGATGCCTTCCACGGCGATGCCGTCGGCCATCGGATGGTAGCCCGGCGCGCAATAAGCCTCGAGGCAATGGGCCAGCGCGTCCATGCCGGTGCCGGCGGTGATGAAGCCCGGCATGCCGACCGACAGCTCCGGATCGGCAATGACGATCGCCGGCAGCAGCTTCGGATGGAAGATGACCTTCTTGGTGTGGGTCGCCTCATTGGTGATGACGCCGGCGCGGCCGACTTCGGAGCCGGTGCCGGCGGTGGTCGGCACCGCTATGATCGGCGCGATCGCGTCCGAGTTGGCGCGTGTCCACCAGTCGCCGATGTCCTCGAAATCCCAGACCGGGCGCGTCTGTCCCGCCTGGAAGGCGATCAGCTTGCCGAGGTCGAGCGCCGAGCCGCCGCCAAAGGCGATGACGCCGTCATGCTTGCCCTTCTTGAACACCGCGATGCCGGCGGTGAGATTGGACTCGACCGGATTCGGCTTCACTTCGGAGAAAACGCCGTAGGGCACTTTTGCGTCATCGAGGATTTTCAGCGTCGAAGCGACGACCGGCAGTTTCGCCAGCCCCGGATCGGTGACGAAGAGCGGCCGCTTGATGCCGGTGGCGGCGAGCACCTCGGGCAATTCCTTGATGCGCCCGGCGCCGAAGCGAACGGTGGTGGGGTAGTTCCATTTGGAGATCAGCTTGGACATGTTTGTCTTTCAAAAAATCAGATGGCTTCGCGCAGGTGGAAGGATTTCGGCCGGGTCAGGTTGTCATAGCCGATGGCGGACAAGCCGGCCCCCTTGCCGGTGTCCTTGACGCCGGTCCAGACCAGCGCCGGGTCGAGGTAGTCGCAGCGGTTCATGAACACCGTGCCGGTCTCGACGCGGTCGCCGATCGCCACCGCATGCTCGGTGTCGCGCGTCCAGATCGAGGCGGTCAGGCCGTAGGGGCTGTCGTTCATCAGCGCGATCGCCTCCTCGTCGTTGCGCACCTTCATGATGCCGACGATCGGGCCAAAACTTTCCTCGCGCATGACGCTCATCTGGTGGTCGACGCCGGTCAGTACCTCCGGCGCCAGATAGGGCGAGCCGGCCTTGTCCTGAGCCACCTTCATGTTGATATGCGCCTTGGCGCCCTTGCGCAGCGCCTCGGCCTTCTGCTCGCGGATCAAGTCGGCGAAACGGGCCTGCGCCATCGGCCCCATCGTCGTCGCCTGTTCGAGCGGGTTGCCGACGACATAGTGTTTCGTCTCGGCGATGAAGCCTGCGACGAATTCGTCATAGACCTTCTCATGCACATAGACGCGCTCGATGCCGCAGCAGCACTGGCCGGAATTGTAGAAGGCGCCATCGACCAGATTGGCGACTGCATGGTCAATCTTGGCGTCGGGCAGCACATAGGCAGGATCCTTGCCGCCAAGCTCCAACCCGAGCGTCATGAAGGTGCCGGCCGCTGCCTTTTCGATGGCGCGGCCGCCGGCGACCGAGCCGGTGAAATTGACGTGGTCGATCTTGCCCGAGCCAAGCAATTTTTCTGTCTGCGCGTGGTTCAGCACGATGTTCTGGAACACGCCCTTGGGCAGGCCGGCTTTGTCGAAAGCCTGCTGGAAACGCTCGCCGACAAGCAGCGTCTGCGCGGCGTGTTTGAGGATGACGGTGTTGCCGGCCATCAGCGCCGGCACGATCGTGTTGACCGCGGTGAGGTAAGGATAGTTCCACGGCGCGATCACCATGACCACGCCGAGCGGATCCTTCTTCACATAGCGGCGGAACCCGTCCTTCGGATTGGAAGCCGGGACCGATTTCAGCGCCGCCTCGGCGATCTCGACCATATAGCTGGTGCGTTCCTTGACGCCGCCGAACTCGCCGCCATAGCGCACCGGACGCCCCATCTGCCAGGCAATCTCGGGCACGATCTCGTCGGTCATGGCGACCAGCGCGTCGAGCATCGCCAGCATGTACTTGCCGCGCTCGATGATCGAAGTCTGCGCCCACTTTTCCTGCGCTGCCTTGGCGCGCTCGATGGCGGCATTGACCGCCTGGTCAGAGGTGACAGGCCGCTCGGCATAGATCGAGCCGTCTATGGGGGATTTGAGTTTTACGACTTCCAAGAAGATGTCTCCATATCGAAAGGCAAAGCGTCAGCAGGCAAGGGCGCGAACATGCCCCGCTCTCGCATAATCCAGTATCGACTGATCGCGCGTCACGAGCGTCAGATCGAACGCCCGTGCCGTCGCGATCAATATTCTATCTGCCGGATCGCCGTGAAGCGATCCGGGCAAGAAGGACGATTCAATCAACAAGCCCGGCGAAAGAGCCTCCACCTTGATGCCTGGCGTGGCGATCACTTCCCCAAAAATGCTTGTTGGCGACTTTGCTGCCGCCAATCGGCCGTTGGCGCTCAGCAGGCCCAATTCCCAGGCCGATATGGGGGAAACCCGGATCTTCTCGTCAACAGCCGCGGCGGTATTGATCGCAGTCTTGGCTTCCGGCCTGATCGGCTCGTTCAGCGCTATCCATATGATCGCGCACGTGTCGAGCAGCAGCCTATGCGTCACGGCTGCACATCAGGCTCAAAAGCCGGCCTGGTGTAATCATGCCCTGGGCAAAGCGTAACCTTGCCTGTCCATATGCCGAAAAGCGGATGGTCGATATTTTCCCGTGGAAGTTCGTAGCTGGCCTGCGCTGGCTCCGCCATTTCCGGAGGAGTCTTGTCCATGGTAGCCATGTTCGGCTTTCGATAGCCCTCGGGCCATCCCTCCAGTTTAAAATCCACGCGTTCGTTCGCAAGGTCGACATGGGACGCCCGATAGTTTGCGCGCAACCAGGCGCGCGCCTGGCTGTGCCCGCTCGGGCTGTTCGCCCACCATTCCTGCCGCTGTCGCGCCGACGGTGGCAAGCGGCCGCCTATTACTTGCTCGATCTCCGCGAAGCTCATGGACATACGGCCTTGGCCCGAGAACAGAAGATGCTCGAAAAGCGGATGGTATTTGGTTCCGTCTGTCATTGTACAAATTTAGTCCAATCCGCGTTTCCGATCAAGGTAAGGATAGTAATATACTATCTTCTAGTATCGCTCGAACCCACGATGCAGTTCCCAATCCGTAATGCGGCGGTCGTATTCGAACTGCTCCCATTTAGCGGTGTGGACGTAGTGTTCGAGCACGTCCTCGCCGAGCGCCTGTTTCAGCATCTTGGACTTGGCCAGCGTGTCGGTGGCGTCGCGCAGCGTCTTCGGGATCTCCGGCAGGCGCGAGGCCTGATAGGCGTCGCCGACGAAGGGCTTTTGCAGCTCCAGCTTCTCGTCGATGCCGGCAAGGCCGGCGGCGATCAACGCCGCGAAGGCGAGATAGGGGTTCAAGTCGGCGCCGCCGATGCGGCATTCCATCCGGATGCCCTTGGTGCCTTCGCCGCACAGGCGGAAGCCGGCGGTGCGATTGTCTTCGCTCCACATGATCTTGGTCGGCGCGAACGTTCCGGCCTGGAAGCGCTTATAGGAATTGATGTAGGGCGCCAGGAACCAGGTGAACTCCTTGGCGTATTTAAGTTGGCCCGCCGCCCATTGCTGGCCGAGGCTCGACAGCGTCCAGTCGGCTTGTCTGTCGAAGAAAAGCGGCGTCTTGCCGTCGGCGCTCCAGAGCGAATTGTGGATGTGGCTGGAATTGCCGGCGAGCCCGTAATTGTACTTGGCCATGAAGGAAATCGCCTTGCCTTCGGATTCGGCGATCTCCTTGGCGCCATTCTTCAGGATGACGTGGCGATCGGCCATGTCGAGGGCCTCGGCATAGCGCACATTGATCTCTTCCTGACCCGGCCCCCACTCGCCCTTCGAGTTCTCGATCGGGATGCCTGCCGCTTCCATTTCGTTGCGAAGCCGTCGCATGACGCCTTCTTCCTTGGTGGTGATGCCGATCTGATAGTCGCCGATATAGGGCGAGGCGGTGTCGAGGCCCTGCCAGTGCTTCTTGCGGGCGGAATCGTAGGTCTCGCTGAAGAGGTAGAATTCGAGCTCGGAGGCGAAATAGCCGATATAACCGCGCTCCGTCAGCCGCTTGACCTGCTTCTTCAGGATGGCGCGCGGGGAATGCGGCAGGTCGTCATGGGTGTGGTGATCGAGCACGTCGCAGATCACGAGCGCTGTCTTTTCCAGCCACGGAATGCGCCGCAGCGTCGCGAGGTCGGGCTTCATGACGAAATCGCCATAGCCCTTCGACCAGCTTGCCGCCTTATAGCCGGGCACCGGCTCCATATCGATGTCGGCGGCCAGGAGATAGTTGCAGCCATGCGTCTCGTCATGCGCGGAATCGACGAAGTACTGGGCCAGGAACCGTTTTCCCGCCAGCCGTCCCTGCATATCGACGATGCAGGCCAGCACCGTGTCGATCTCCCCGCCGGAAACCGCTTTCTTCAACTGATCGAACGAGAAATTTCCGGCCATTCCTTTGGCGCTCCAGTGCTTGTCATTTTGGGCTTGTCGATTTCGAAGGGTCGAAGCCATGGCCGGCGATGCGCGGGCCATGGCTGTGAGATGCTGGCCTCAGTGGCCGGTTTCGCCGACGGCCTGCTCAGCCGCCTTGATCGCCGCTTGGCGCGCCGCGATGATGTCGCCGAGCGGCGGACCCTGGAAGCGGTTGCGCTCGAAGGCAAACCAGACGATCGCGGTCAGGATGAAGAAGCCGACGGTGATGTAGAGCGCCCAGTCGTTCGGCGGCTGGATGCCAATGACGAAGATCAGGATCATCGACACGATCGACAGGACCGCAAACAGCATGAACACGCCGCGCCCCATGTTCCACGGTCCCATCTTGTCCCATTTGGGCGTGCCCCAGGCCAGCATGCCGAGCACGATCGGCACGGTGAAGGACAGGAACAGGAAGATGACGGTGCAGGACACCACGATGGTGTAGGCCGAGGTGCCGGCGACCGAAACCAGCGTCGAACCCCAGACGAACAGCACCGACAGGATCGATGCCGTCCAGATCGCGGCCACCGGCGTGCGGTAGGTCGGGCTGACCTTGGCCAGTGCCGACGAACCCGGCAGGCCGCCGTCACGCGAGAAGGCGAAGATCATGCGCGAGGCTGAGGTGACGGTGGCGAGGCCGCACAGCAGCTGAGCGATGAACACGACGAGATAGACGAACTCCTTGAGGCCAGGGCTGACGCGCTGGTCGAAGGCCCAGAAGAACACGTTCCAACCTTGCTTGGCGGCATCGTCCATGTTCGGGATCATCAGCACGAAGGCGGCCAGGAACAGATAGCCGAAGACCGCCGACCAGATCACCGACATGACCATGGCGCGCGGCACCGAGCTGGCCGCCTTGATGGTCTCCTCGGAGGTATGCGCCGAGGCGTCGTAACCGGTGATGGTATAGATCGGCAGCAGGAGGCCGAGCGCGAACACCCAGGCATTCGAAACCGACGGCCAGACGCCGCCTCCGGCATCGCCGGAGTAGTTATGGAAGGTGAACAGCCGGCTGAAATCCCAGGTTTCGGCGGAAAGCAGGCAGACCACTGCGATCAGGATCGAGCCGAAGAAGATGAGGTAGCCCGAGAAGTCGGTGAGCTTGGCCGTCAGCTTGATGCCGAGATGGTTGATGAGCGCCTGGGCGCCGGTGATGATGACCAGAAAGATCATCTGGTTGGTCAGCGTGCCTTCGATGCCGAGCGCCGGTCCGAAGGCACCGATGAAGAATGTCCAGGTGCCGACATTGATGGCGCCGAGCACGGTGATCAGGCCGAGCAGGTTGAGCCAGGCCGTGACCCAGCCGGTGCCGCGGTTGCCCAGGATCGAGCCCCAATGATAGAGCCCGCCTGCCGTCGGATAGGCCGAGCTGATCTGCGACATGGCGACGGCGAACGTCAACGAGACGAAGCAGCCGACCAGCCAGCCGATGCCGATGCCGATGCCGCCGGCGCCCGACGTTGCCTGCGCCAGCGAATTGATGCCGCCCGACAGGATGCAGATGATGGAGAAGGAAACGGCGAAGTTCGAAAAGCGGCTGAGGCGCCGCTCCAGTTCCTGGGCGTAGCCCATGCTGTGGAGGACCTTGACGTCCTCCGCCTTGTCAACTTCGGTATATCCAGGTGCTGCCATTTTTAGTCCCCTTGCGTTCTCAGCTAGCCGATTGAACTGACTTTCCCGTTGCGTGTTCCCTGGCGCCTCTGGTCTCCTCGGGCTCCAGATCCGAAAAGATGCCTGTGAGCAAATCCGCCCATTTCCGCTGCCCGGTCTCGCCGGAGATTTCATCGTTGCGGATTTCGATCATCGCGCAGGGCAGCCCGCGCGGGCGCGCATGGCGTTCCAGCGTGAAATAGACGCGGTCGGCCGGCGAATAGGGTTCGTTGACGCCGACGGTGATGCCGGCAAGGTGCCGCAGCGCCGATATCAGCGGCGCTGCCAGCCGGCGGTCGTCATCGTGGATGATGCCGATATGCCAGGGCCGGTCTCGGCCTTTGTAGACCGGCGTGAAGGAATGCACCGATACCAGCCGCGTCTCCTGGCCGCGCGCCAGCCTGTCTTCGACAATATGCTCGATGGCGTTATGAAACGGCTGCCAGGACAGGGCGACCCGCGCCGCGCGCTGCTTTTCCGACAGGCCGGTGTTGCCCGGTATGGCTGTGGTTTCGCTGACCGGCGGCACCAGGTCCGGCGCGTCAAGCGGCCGGTTGCAGTCGATGACGAGACGCGAAATGCAGGTTTCGACCAGCGTCGCATCGAGCGACTGCGCCATGCGCAGCGCAACGGGCAGCGCGCCCGGGTCCCAGGCGATGTGACGCGACAGGTCCTCGGCGGTGAGGCCGAGCGTGCCGAATTCGGCGGGCAGGAAATTGGAGGCGTGGTCGCAGGTGAGCACGAAGGGACTCGATCCGCCCGGGTTGGTCACCCTTACGGCATCAGGCGATGCAAGGCTGGCGGGCCGTGCTTTCTCCATAGTCTGCGGTCCCCGGGGAGCGCTGTATCGTATGTTACGTATTTTGCCTCATTGCGTCCCTATGGATGATTTCATACAGTTTGCCCGGCTTTGTCAAATGCGATTTGGGGAAAACACCGTCGGCCGGGCCATGGATGGGAAAGATGATTTCCAGTATTGCCGAATTGATCGCCGACCGCATCGGCACAATGCCGGCCGGCGAGCGGCGCGCGGCCCAGACGCTGATAGCGAGCTATCCGATGATCGGTCTGAAGACTGTCGCCGAATTCTCGTCCGCGGCCGGCGTGTCCTCGCCGACGATCCTGCGTTTCGTCGCCAGGCTCGGCTTCCAGAACTATCCGGAGTTCCAGTCGAGCCTGCAGGACGAACTGGCGGCGCAATTGCAGTCCCCCGCGACCCGCACGCTCAATCCGCCCTTGCCCGGCGGCACGGCGTCGCCGATGCTGGA
Organism: Mesorhizobium sp. B2-5-11; assembly: GCF_006440835.1. Taxonomy (NCBI): domain Bacteria; kingdom Pseudomonadati; phylum Pseudomonadota; class Alphaproteobacteria; order Hyphomicrobiales; family Phyllobacteriaceae; genus Mesorhizobium; species Mesorhizobium sp. B2-5-11. The sequence continues at coordinate 40,596 of NZ_VFUK01000005.1, read as the reverse complement.
GGCAACGCTCGACAATATGCGCGAGACGTTCCGGCACCTGTCCGACAAGCAGCTTGCCGACATCGCGTCCCGCCTCGCAGAGCGTCGCGGCAAGACATTCCTGATCGGCGGCCGCTTCACCGATCCGCTGGCGCGCTACATGGCCGCCCACCTTGCCATCATCCAGCCTGACGTCATTCACCTCGCCGGTCAGGAAAGCATGTGGCGCGACAGGCTGATCGACATGGGCAAGCGCGACGTGCTGGTCATTTTCGACATCAGGCGCTACCAGGACAGCCTCATCCGCTTCGCCGAGAAGGCGCATCAGCGTGGCGTGCAGATCGTGTTGTTCACCGACCAGTGGCTGTCGCCGATCGCCCGCTTCGCCCGTCACGTCATCGCCGGGCGAACCGCCGTGCCTTCGGCGTGGGACTCCTCGGCGGCGCTCTTCGTCGTCGCCGAAACGCTGATCGGCGCCGTCACAAGGCAACTCGAGGCCGACGGCGCCCGGCGCATCCGCGAGATGGAAGGCCTGCGTTGATGCAGCCCGGGATAAGTCTGGAACGATTTCGGTCCGAAACTGGCGTCGGGGCGGCATAGCCAGCGTTGTAATCTCGAAAGCCCGGCTCGAAGTGAACTAAAAAATCAAAACGGCACGAACACCGGCAACGTTACGCATATTTAATGTGCGCGGACACTGAAGAATTGTCATAAAGGCACGATATCGGGGGCTTGCTTCTTGCCTTAGAATAGCCCCGCTGCGTCTGCTTATTTCGGGAAACCGGTGGACGGAAGGATTGTTTTGCCAACCGGAGTGCCGATGGCCGCCTGGAAACAGATACTTTTCGCCCTTGTGGTGCTGGTGGTGGCGGTTGCCGCCTGGCTGCGCTTTTTCCCCAGCGCGCCGGACGTGCTGGCGCGCTGGGGAATAGACTGGGCCTACGCGGCAACGCCTCCGGCTGAAACCGGCGCCGGCACGAAATCCGCTGGCGGCGAGCGAGCCCGTCAGGTCAACGTCGTCGTCGTGCCCGCTATTTCCGCGACCATAAACGATCGGCTCCAGGCCATCGGCACCGGCCGCGCCAATGCGTCGGTGACGGTCAACCCCTACTCCTCCGGCCGTCTCGCCGAATTGCTGGTTTCGTCCGGCACCCATGTCGACAAGGGACAGGTCATCGCGACCCTTGATTCCGAAACCGAAGTGATCGCCCAGGACCGTGCCCGGCTCGCGCTTCAGGACGCACAGGCCAAGCTCGACCGGGTCAGGTCGCTGCGCGCCTCCAATGCGGCGACACCGGTCGCCGTCGCCGATGCCGAAGTGGTGCTGGCCGGTGCCAAGCTGACGCTACAGGATGCGGAACTCGCCCTGCACCGCCGGTCTGTTCTCGCCCCGATCTCCGGCACGGTCGGGATCCTGCCGATCTCCGCCGGCAATTATGCGACCAACCAGTCGGCGATCGCGACGCTCGACGACCGTTCCTCGATCCTTGTCGATTTCCTGGTGCCGGAACGCTTCGCGGCCGCCGTCAAGATCGGCGCGCAATTGTCGGCGACGCCGATCGCCAATCCCGGCAACAGCTATACCGGCACGGTTTCGGCCATCGACAACCACATCGACGAGAACAGCCGTACGCTTCTGGTCAAGGCGACGATCGCCAACCCGGCCGATTCGCTGCGCGCCGGCATGTCGTTCGCCATCACCATGAAATTCCCCGGCGAGACCTATCCCGCCGTCAGCCCGCTGGCGATCCTGTGGGGCTCGGAGGGCGCTTACGTCTGGGCGGTCGAGAACGGCAAGGCCAAGCGGGTGCCGGTGCGCATCATCCAGCGCAACACCGAAACCGTGTTGATCGACGCGGAGCTGGACAGTGGCGACATGGTGGTGACCGAAGGCACCCAGAGCGTCAGCGAGGGAGGCGAAGTCCGCATCGCCCGCGGAGAGCAGCGCGCCGCGAACGCGGCCGAAGGCTCATGACCGGAGCCGTCAACCCCGCCAGCGAGACTGGCTTTACCGCCCTGTTCATCCGCAGGCCGGTCATGGCCTTGGTGCTGAATGTCCTCATCGCGGTCGCCGGCCTCGCCGCCTTCTATGGCGTCGAGATCCGCGAGCTGCCTGATGTCGACCGCGCCGTCGTCACCGTTTCCACGACTTTCGAAGGCGCGGCGGCCGAAACGGTCGATCGCGAACTGACCGACACGATCGAGGGAGCTGTTGCCCGCGTTTCCGGCGTCAAGTCGATCTCCTCGACCTCCTCCTTCGGCTCGAGCCGCGTCACCATCGAATTCAACGACGGCGTCGATCTCAATGTCGGGGCCTCGGATGTGCGGGATGCCGTCGGCCGCGTCGCCAACCAGATGCCGGAGACGGCCGATCCGCCGCGCATCGTCAAGGCCGACGCCAACTCCGACCCCGTGATGCGCCTGGCCGTCACCTCCGACACCATGTCGGTACAGGACATGACCGTTGTGGTCCAGGACCAGATCGAGGACGAACTGGCTGCCGTTCCAGGCGTCGCGGACGTCCAGGTCTATGGCGACCGCGACAAGATCTTCCGCATCGACGTCGACCAAAACAAGCTCGCCAGCCTGGGCTTCACCGTCGCCGACCTCAGGACCGCCCTTGCCTCGGTCGCCTTCGATTCACCCGCCGGCTCGATCACCACCACCAATCAGGACCTGATCGTTCGCACCACCGCCGATGTGACGACGCCGGAAGAATTCGAGAACATCATCATTGGCGGAACGACGCGCATCCGCGATGTCGCCACCGTCACGCTCGGCCCCGACATCGGCCAGACCACGTTGCGTTCGGACGGCAAGACCGGCATCGGCATCGGCATCATCCGCCAGGCGGAATCGAACACGCTGGACATCTCCACCGGCGTCAAGGCCGCCGTCGAGAAATTGCAGGCAAACCTGCCGCAAGGCATGTCGATCAAGGTCACCAGCGACGACGCGGTGTTCGTCAACGGCGCCGTGCACGAGGTGGAGATCGCGCTCGCGCTTTCCGTCTCCATCGTTCTGGTCGTCATCTATGCCTTTCTTCTCGACTGGCGCGCCACGCTCATTCCGGGCCTGTCGATGCCCGTCGCCATGATCGGCACCATTGCGGCGATCTACCTCGCTGGTTTCTCGATCAACATCCTGACGCTGCTGGCCCTGGTGCTGGCGACGGGGCTTGTCGTCGATGACGCGATCGTCGTTTTGGAAAACATCGTGCGGCGGCGCAATCAAGGCATGGGGCCGCGTGCCGCCGCCGTGCTCGGCGCACAGGAGGTGTTCTTCGCCGTCATCGCCACCACGCTCACCCTGGTTGCCGTCTTCGTGCCGATCTCCTTCCTGCCGGGCCAGACCGGCGGCCTGTTCCGCGAATTCGGATTCGTGCTCGCCATGTCGGTGCTGTTGTCCTGCGTGGTCGCGCTGACGCTTTGCCCCATGCTTGCCTCGCGCATGCTGTCCACTGCTGCCCTCCACCACGAGGGCGGCAACGGCGTCGGCGCACGCATCGGCGGCGCGCTGAACGCGGCCTACCGGCGCAGCCTGCATGTCTGCCTCGACGCGCCGTGGATCGTGGTGCTGGTGGCGCTGCTGTTCGCCGGCACCGCATTCGCGCTGTTCGGCACCATCCGCCAGGAATTGACGCCGACCGAGGATCGCGCGGTCGTGCTGCTTCGCATCAGCGCCCCGCAAGGCGTCAGCCTCGACTACACGACGCAGCAGATGCAGAAGATCGAAAAACTGATCCAGCCGCTGCGTGATTCCGGCGAAATCGTCAGCACTTTCGAGAGCGCCGGCCAGAACGGCGCCTATAATTCAGGCTTCATGGTGATGACGCTGGCGCCCTGGGACGAGCGCAGCCGCAGCCAGCAGGAGATCATGGCCGAGATCAGCCAACTCACCCGCCAGGTGCCCAGTGTGCGTATCTTCCCGGTGCAGCCCAACAGCCTCGGCATCCGTGGCGCCGGCAACGGCCTGCAGTTCGCGCTGGTCGGCAACGACCGCAAGGCGCTCGGCGACGCGGCCGTCAAGATCATCGCCGAGATGCAGAAGGATCCGCGTTTCCAGACACCCCGTCTTTCCATCGACCCGACGCAACCGCAGCTCTCCGTCGCCATCGACCGCGAGCGCGCCTCCGATCTCGGCATCGACATCACCGGGCTGGCCAACACCATGCAGGCCATGCTCGACGGCAACGACGTCGTCGATGTCTACATCGCCGACCGCAGCTACGGGGTGAAGCTGGTTTCGACCACCAACCCGATCAACGATCCGACCGACCTGGAGAACGTCTTCCTGAAGACGGCTGACGGCCGTTTCGTGCCGATGTCGACCATAGCCACGCTGACCGAGCGTGCCGTGCCGCCTTCGCTGTCGCGCGAGCAGCAGCAGCCGTCGGTGGCGATCACGTCCAACCTCGGCGGCGATTTCGCCCTCGGCTCGGCCCTTACGCGCGCCGAGGAGATCGCAACGCCGCTTCTGCCGCCGGGCAGCCGCATCGTGCCATTGGCCGAGGCGGCGACGCTGGGTGAGACAAACAGCGCCATGGTCACCATCTTCGGTTTTGCCCTGGTCATCATCCTGCTGGTGCTTGCCGCGCAATTCGAGAGCTTCGTCAGCGCCATCATCATCATGGCGACAGTGCCGCTCGGCCTCGCCTGCGCCATCTTCGCGCTTCTGCTCTCGGGCACCAGCCTCAACGCCTACAGCCAGATAGGCCTGGTGCTGCTGGTCGGCGTCATGGCCAAGAACGGCATCCTGATCGTCGAATTCGCAAACCAGCTGCGCGATCGCGGACTGGGGGTGCGCGAGTCGATCGAACAGGCCTCGACCATTCGCTTGCGCCCGGTGATGATGACAATGATCTGCACCGTGCTCGGCGGCGTGCCGCTGGTGCTGGCGGCGGGCGCCGGCGCCGAGGCCCGTATCGCGCTCGGCTGGGTGATCGTCGGCGGACTGGGGCTGGCCACCGTCTCGACGCTGTTCCTGACCCCCGTCGCCTATCTCTTGCTCGGCCGCTTCGTCACGCCGAAGACCCACGAGGAGGCGCGGCTGAAGCGCGAACTCGAGGAAGCCGCCTACACCGATGTGGAGCCGGCTGAATAGGGAAATTCCAGGAGACCGTGTGGCGGGTCCGGAATTTTCGTGGGGAAACAGCCTGCTATTTCAAGAGACGGCCCTCGATCGACCAGCGCGCGGCGAGGAAATTCAGCACCGCCGCCACAACCACCCCGCCGATCTTTGCCGGCCACACGCCGACGACGCCGGCGAACAGCGCGATCGCAAGGCTGGAGACACCAAGCGAAATCAGCGCGCCGAGCGAGGCGAAGCGAAGAAAGGCATGATGCAGCCGGATGGCCGGATCGCGCTCGAACGACCAGAAGCCGTTGGCCGCGAAGGAGAAGGTGACGGCAATGAACCAGGACGCAACGTTGGCGGGCAGCGGCGGCACGTGCAGCTTGAGCAGCAGAAAGAAACCGGCAAGGTCGATGGCCGTGTTCACCAGGCCGACAATGGCGAAGCGGATAATCTTGTTGCCGGTCGAACGCCGGGACTGATCGGCACTCATGCTGTGCCGTCCATGATGCCGACACGCGCGCGAGCCAGGTTTGCGCCGAAATGATCGGAGGCGAGAACCGCGAATTCGACTTCGCGCACATCTTGCATCGGGTCGCGTGCACGCAACGTCTCGTCGACATGCCCGGGATGGCACATGAACAGTCCCTCTTCCGGCAGGCTTTCAACGGCGGTTTGCAGGGCGGGCGCGAACTTTTCCGGCTGCCGCCAGTCATAGATGCCGGCGAGCGGCGCCCTCACGGTGAAGCCGGCGCGCCGCATGGATCGGTTGAAACGAGTTGCCAGGGCGGCGATCGCCGCAATTTTCGATGCCGCCGCTCCGCTGCCGGCCAGTGCCGGCGCGCCGCGCAGCCACGGTCTGCCGGCATCTCCGGCGAAACGCCCCCGCAGCCATTTGCGCACGACAGGCAGGAAATGCACATGCTGGTGGCCGTCGATGAAATCGGGCCGGTGTCCGAGCGCCTCGACGAAGCGGCCAAATTGGGCGTCGAGCTCGGTATGGACGTCGCAGGTCTCGATGCTGCCGCGCAGGATCGGCAATGCCAGCGAGCGGAGCGGCGGCAGCCGGCCTTCCGGCGCCAGGCTCGACGGGCCGGTCACGGCCGGCTGGTCCGTCAAGGTCAGATGCAGGCCGACGGCGACCCGGCCGCACAGCGGCTTGATGCGTTCCGCCTCCCCCGGCCATTCCGCGAAACCGGTCATGCAACCGGTGCCCGTTAGCCGCCCGCGATCGAGCAGCTCGAGGATCGCCGCCGAGACGCCGGGCGCCAGGCCGTAATCGTCGGCGATCAGGCGGATGCCGCGCATCATGCCCCGGAAACGCCCGGCGCCGACCTGGCGGGAACATCGCTGCGCACGATATCGCGCACGATGTAGACCGGGCGATCCTTGCTTTCGCTGAGCGTGACCCAGACATATTCACCGATCAGCCCGAGAAGTGTCAGGTTGAGGCCGCCGAGCAACACCACGGCGACCAGCAGGCTCGGATAGCCTGGAACGGCAATGCCGTAGAACAGCACCTCGAAGAGCACTTTCGCGCCGTAGACCGCGCCGGCAAACGCCGCAAGCAGTCCGCTGAGGCTGATCAGGCGCAGCGGAATCACCGAAAAGGACGTAAATCCCTCTAGCGAAAAGGCGATCAGGTTGAGCCGGCTCCATTTTGACTTGCCGCTGGCACGGTTTTCCGGCGAATAGGATATGGCCTTCTGGCGGAAGCCGGCCCAGGCGAACAGGCCCTTGTTGAAGCGCCTTTTGTCGCGCAGGCTGGTCAATGCGCGCGCCACGGTGCCGCGCATGACGCGAAAGTCGCCTGCATTCTCGGGAATATCGAACCGCTGGCTGCTGTTGATCAGGCTGTAGAACAGTTTCGCCAACTGGCTGCGCCGCCAGCTTGCCCCGCGCCGGTCGTTCTGCGCGTAGACGACGTCGACGTCCGGATTCTCAGCCAGCTCGACGATCATCTTCAGGCTGGTCTCCAGGGAGTGCTGCAGATCCGCGTCCATGACAAGCACCATGTCGCCCCGCGAGTGGTCGAGGCCGGCGAGCACGGCGACCTCCTTGCCGAAATTGCGGCTGAGGCGCACGATTTCCCAGGATCCCGAAAGTGCCTGCGAAAACTGCCCGGCGCTATCGTCCCGGCTGCCGTCGTCGACCAGGATCTTGTGGACCTGCATGCCGAAGCGGCTCGACACCGCCGCCTCGAGCGCGTCGAGCAATGCCGCGAAAGCCGTCGCCGATTGCGCCTCGTTGAAGAACGGCGCCACGATATCGAGTGTCGGGCGCATCTCAGCCATGGGCGACAGGCTCCGCATTCACCAATTTTTGCCGCGCCTTGGCCCAGAACCACCATATCAGGAAGCAGGCGATGAAAGTGACCGTGATCGGCCGAAACCAGGGATAGAGAAAGTCATGCATGTGGCGCTCGACACCGGTCAAACCTGTCAGGAATAAAGTCATGGACAGCACGCAGGCCAGGACGCCACCTTTTTCTTCGCGCCACAACAGGGCAATGGCAAGGCCGGCGGGAACCGCGATCATCGCATAGGTGTTGGGCTCGACGCGCGGGTTGAAGACGCACATGTAGAAGGCGGCCGCCAGGAAGATCGCGAGTCCGGCCGCTCCTTGTTCGAGCTTGCGGTCGAACCAGAGCACGATCGAGAGCGTCAGCAGGCCGATCACGACGCGCACCGCCGTGGCAGCCGAATCCGGAACGGGCAGCCCCATCTCGATAAAGGGCGCGGTGAAATCGGTAGGAACAAAATGGCTGGTCTTGTCGACGGCCATCGACGTCAGCATGCGGGCGAAATCGCCATACTGCTCGTTCAGGTAGCCGGCGGGAGCGAAAGCGTAGGGGATGGCGAGCACGAACAGCACCGCGAGCACCAGCACCGGTATCAGCCGCGGGCGCAACGCCCCCACCAACAGCAGCATGATGATCGCGGTCGGCTTGGCCGTTATAGCAAGCGAGGCCCAGAAAAAGGTCTCCGCACGCCGTCCTTCCAGTGCCGACAGGGTCAAGAGCCAGCAGGCGCCGGTCAGCAGGATTGTCGCCTGGCCGTTGCGAATGGCGCCCAGTGTCATCGGCAAAGCGAGAAAGAGGCCGAAGGAAAGCAGCCAGGTCTGCTCCTGTCCGCCCAGCTTGCGCACCTGCCGCGCCGCGGCAAGGGTGAGAACGGCGAAACCGAGGGCATGCCAGACCAGCCCGCCAAGATGCGGTCCCAGATTCAAGAACGGAATATAGAGCGCGGCGAAGGCGGGCGTGTAAAGGTATCCCATCTCGGACTCGAGGTCGTAGAGCGGCCGGCCGGCGAGAAACTCCACACTGCCATATCTGTAGGCGTGCAATACGGTGCGCGCATCGGGCGACCACAGGACCAGGCCAAGCACGACCGCGAATGCCCCGATCCACAGGCCAAGCCCCAGGCGGTCGAAAACCGGTTTGGAAATCCTCACCAAGCACCCCACACCAATCCGGAACAGGCCCGGTCCGGCACTGTCCCAGCGTTCATTGGCGGCGGCATATCACGGACAAAGCGGGGTGGCATAGGGGGATCGAACGGCGTGGCCGCCGATGACATTGAACGATCGCAGCCAACAAACCACCCTCTTTCCGGCCCTCGAAGGTTATAGCAGCTGTGCTCTCGATGAACCGGAATGCAGCTCAACCGCACACCCCCTGCCTTACGGCCGAATGAACACCTTGCCATTGGGCCTGGCCAGTTCCGCCGGCACGCGCGCCATCGCCTCGGCCAGCGGCACCACAGCCGTCACGTCGGTCGTCCAGCGCCCGTCGGAAAAGCGCTTCTGCGCCTCGAGGATCGCAGGACCGCGGCGATCCTTATGCTGCCGCATCCATTCGCTCAGCCAGAAGCCCTCTATGTGCTTGTGCTGGAAAATCAGCTGGCCGGGTTCGCGGATGATCGTGGCCTCGGGATCGAGCCGTCCATAGATGATCCAGCGCGAGCGCTTCGGCATGGCGTTGAAGATGGCCGAGGCCAGTGGCCCGGTCACCGCATCGAGAAAGATGCGCGGCTGTTCGGCCTTTATCACCTCGCTCAGCGAGGCTTCGAAATCGGGCGACTTCTCGTTGAGCACATGGGCGGCGCCGATTTCCTTCAGCAGCGCGATCTGCTCGTCGCGGCGCACGGTGACGATAGGCCGGAATCCTTCCTCACTGGCCAGCCCGATGATCAGCTTGCAGAGCTGGCTGGCGCCGGCGGTCATGATGAAGGCCCTTTCGCCTTCTCGGCTGACGATGTCGAACATGGCGAGCGCGGTAAGCGGATTGACGATCATGGCAGCCCCATCCTCGTCGCGCACGGTGTCGAGGAGCGGAATGCAGGCGGCGGCTTCGGCAACGGCATAGTCGGCCCATGAGCCCCAATTGGAGAGCCCGGTGGCGAAGGCAACGCGCTTGCCGACGAGGCTCTTGGGATAGGGCTCGTCGCCGCCGGCAACGACCACGCCGACGCCTTCGAAGCCGGCCGGCCGGCCCTTGAGCCGCGGCTGGCCGTACTGGCCCTTGATGAAGGCGACATCGGACGGATTGATCGACGCAAGGCTGACCTTGATCAGCACTTGCGTCGGCCCAGGTGCCGGCACTGCGATACTGCCTGGCTTGAGATAGGGCTCCATCGCCTCCAGCACGCTGCCGCTCGGCGCCCTGGTGTAGCCGTCGCCGACCAGGAGCAGGGCCTTCATTTCGGAGGGTATGGCCATTGGTGGCTGCTCCTTGGTTGTCGACGCAAGACGATGAGATGCCGGCCGGCTCAAACCTTTTCCTGCGTGTATTTCCTCAATTCAGCCCGCGCCACCTGGCGGCGATGCACGGCATCCGGCCCGTCGGCGAGGCGCAGCGTTCTGAGATGCGTCCACGAGCGCGCCAGCGGCGTGTCCTGGCTGATGCCTTGCGCGCCGAACATCTGCACCGCCTCGTCGGTGACCTTCAGAGCCATGCGTGGCGCGACCACCTTGATCTGACTGATCCAGGGCGCGGCGGCGCGCGCGTCGCCCTGGTCGATCATCCACGCCGCCTTGAGGCAGAGCAGGCGGGCCATCTCGATCTCCATCCGGCACTCGGCGATGATATCGAAATTGGCGCCGAGTTTCGCCAGTGGCTGGCCGAACGCTTCGCGGCGGACCGAACGCTGGCACAGCAGCTCCAGCGCCATCTCGGCCTGGCCGATGGCCCGCATGCAGTGATGGATGCGGCCGGGGCCGAGGCGGCCTTGCGCGATCTCGAAACCCCTGCCCTCGCCGAGGATCAGGTTCGACGCCGGCACCAGCACATTGTCGAAGCGAAGATGCATGTGGCCGTGCGGCGCGTCGTCGTCGCCATAGACCTGCATCGGGCGCAGCTTGTTGACACCCTTGGTGTCCGCCGGCACGAGGATCATCGAATGCCGCCTGTGCTTCGGCTCTCCATCGGAGGTCTTCACCATGACGATATAGATGGCGCAGCGGGGATCGCCGGCACCAGAGGCCCACCATTTCTCGCCGTTCAGCACATAGCCGTCGCCGCGCCGTTCGCAGCGCATCGAAATGTTGGTGGCATCCGACGAGGCTACGTCCGGCTCGGTCATCAGATAGGCCGAGCGGATCTTTCCGTCGAGAAGCGGCTCCAGCCAAGCCTTCTTGTGCTCCGCCGAGCCGTAGCGCTCCAGCACCTCCATGTTGCCGGTGTCGGGCGCCGAGCAGTTGAAGGTCTCGGCACCGAGATGCGCCTTGCCCATCTCCTCGGCCAGATAGGCGTATTCGACGGTGGAAAGACCGTAGCCGCGTTCCGAGCCGGTCAGCCAGAAATTCCAAAGGCCGCGCTCTCTTGCGGTCGTCTTCAGCCCTTCGAGGATCTCGGTCTGGCGCCGCGTGTATGTCCAGCGGTCGCCCGCCTTGCCGACTTCACCGAGGAATTCCTTGTCGAGCGGCATGATCTCGTCGCGCACCATGGCCGCGACGCGCGCGTGGATCGGCCTCAGCCGCTCCGTCATGCCGAGATTCATCTCCGTCATCGGTCGCTAACCCTTCATTCAGGCCGGGCATTTTGTCAGTGGCAAGGATGACCGTACTTCGGATAGCCTTGTCAACGCGAACGCTTTCCCCGATCCGCCGATGAAAGGCGCAGGAGTTCGATGAGCTATCTCGACGATCTTTTTTCGGTGGCCGGCAAGACCGCGCTGGTCACGGGCGCGGCGACCGGCATCGGCCGCATGGCGGCGACGGGCCTCGTCAAGGCCGGCGCAACGGTGATGATCGCCTCGCGCAAGGGCGAGGACTGCATCAAGGTCGCCGAGGAATTGAACGGGTTTGGCGCGCCGGGCCGGGCGGAAGGCTTTGCCGGAGACGTTTCCAGCGAGGCCGGCATTGCCGCCTTGGTCGGCGAGGTCAAGACGCGGGCCGGACGGCTGCATATCCTGGTCAACAATGCCGGCGTGTCCTGGGGAGCGCCGCTGGAGAGCTTCCCCTATCATGCCTGGGCCAAGGTGTTCGGCGTCAACGTCACCGCCGTCTTCCACCTGACCCGCGAACTGCTGCCGCTGCTCGAAGCCGCCGCCAGCGACGAGGATCCGGCCCGGGTGATCAATCTGGGCTCCGTGATGGGCACGCAGCCGCTGGCCGACGACGCCTACTCCTACACCGCCTCCAAAGCGGCCGTTCATCACCTGACGCGCACCCTGGCGCTGGAATTCGCCGGCCGCCGCATCACCGTCAACGCCTTTGCCCCTGGGCCCTTCCAGAGCCGGATGACGGCGTTTGCCACCGCCACTGAGGAACAGGCCAGGCATGTCGGCAGCCACGTTCCGATCGGCCGTATCGGCGCCCCGGATGACATTGCCGGCGCAACGCTCTATTTGTGCAGCCGTGCAGGCAGCTATGTCACCGGCGCCATCCTGCCGATTGACGGTGGACAGTCGGTGCAGCATGGGCTGACCCTGTTCAAGGAATGACATGTCCGGCCGGGGAAGCCGGGGATGAAACTGGAGGACATCCGCGTGGAACCGATCAGTCTCGATGTGCTTCTGGCCAGCGTCGGCAAGGAGGTGGGCGTCTCGCCATGGCGGGTGGTCACGCAGCGCATGATCGACCAGTTCGCAGACGCCACCGACGACCACCAGTTCATTCATTGCGATCCGGAGCGGGCCAAGCGCGAGACGCCATTCGGCGGCACCATCGCGCATGGCTTCCTGTCGCTGTCGCTGTTGTCGGCAATGACGTTCGAGACCATGCCGCCGCTGGAAAACGGCAAGATGGGCGTCAACCACGGCTTCGATTCGCTGCGCTTCCTGGCGCCGGTGAAGACCGGCGCGCGCATCCGCACCCGTTTCGTGCTGGCCGACGTCAAGGTCAGACCCTCGGGCTGGGTGCAGACGGCCCATGACGTGACAATCGAGATCGAGGGCTCGAAGAAACCGGCGCTCACCGCCCGCTGGCTGACGCTGACCCTGATCGAACGCCAGCCAGAGACCGCATGAGCGACCCGAACGCGCTCGACCAGGCAGCGCTTTCGCCCTATCTCGAGGCGCGGATCCCCGGTTTTGCCGGACTTTCCTCCGTCGAAAAATTCAAATCCGGCCAATCCAACCCGACCTATCTGCTGACGGCGGCCAGCGGCCGCTACGTGCTGCGCGCCAAGCCGCCGGGGCAGTTGCTGAAATCCGCACATCAGGTCGACCGTGAATTCAGGGTAATGAGCGCCCTTTCGGGCACCGCCGTGCCGGTGCCGCGGATGCTGCATCTCTCGGCCGAGAACTCGCCGATCGGCCGCATGTTCTACATCATGGATTTCATCGACGGCCGCATCTTCTGGAATCCGGCACTGCCGGAAGCGCGCGACAATGGCGAGCGCGCGGCCATTTACGATGCCATGAACGCCACGCTTGCCGCCCTGCACGACGTCGATATCGAGGCCGTGGGTCTCGGCGACTTCGGCCGGCCGGGCAATTATTTCGAGCGCCAGCTGGCGCGCTGGACCAGCCAGTACCGCGCCTCGGAGACCGGTGCCATTGCCGACATGGACCGGCTGATCGACTGGCTGGAGACGCACATGCCCGCCGACGATGGCCGTGTCTCGCTGGTGCATGGCGACTATCGGCTGGACAACCTGATATTCGCGCCGGACCGGCCGAAGGTGATGGCGGTGCTCGACTGGGAACTGTCCACATCAGGCCATCCATTTGCCGATATCGCCTACCAGTGCATGCAATGGCGCCTGCCGCATAGCTCGGGCTTTCGCGGCCTGGGCGGTATCGACCGCGCCGCGCTCGGACTGCCTTCGGAAGAGGACTATGTCGCCACCTATTGCCGGCGGCGCGGGCTCACCGGCATCGGCCACTGGACGTTCTTCCTCGCCTTCTCCTTCTTCCGGCTGGCCGCGATCTGCCAGGGCGTCTACAAGCGCGCGCTGGACGGCAATGCCTCGAACCCGGAAAAGGCCAGGACCTATGGCGAGGCGGTGAAACTGCTTTCGCATCTCGCCGCGAAACTGATCGACTGAAACTGATCGACGAGGAGTGATCGATGGGCCGCTTCGACGGAAAGACGGTGTTGATCACGGGTGCCGCGGGCGGGCTTGGCCGCGGCGCCGCCAAAGCTTTTGCCGCCGAGAGCGCGCGGCTGGTCCTCTCCGACCTCGATGAACCAATCTTGAGGAGCTTTGCCGAAACGCTCGATGCCGAGACGGCGGTCCTGGCCGGCAACATCGCCGACGAGGCGCTATCGCGGGCGCTGGTGGCTCTGGCGGTCGAAAGATTCGGCCGGCTGGATGTCGCGGTCAACAATGCCGGCATCCTGCAGAGTTTCGTGCGTTTGCCGCAGGTCGCCTCGGAGGAGGCGCGCCGGGTGATCGAAATCGATCTGCTCGGCGTCTTCTATGCCATGAAGCACCAGATCCCGCAGATGGAGCGGCAGTTCAAGGCGGACGGCAAGGGCGGCGCCATCGTCAACATCGCCTCCGCCGCCGGACTGGGTGGCGCGCCGAAGCTTTCGATCTATGCCGCCGCCAAGCACGGCGTGGTTGGGCTGACCCGGTCGGCGGCAATTGAATACGCCAGCAAGGGCCTGCGCATCAACGCGGTCTGTCCGGCGCACACGAGAACGGCGATGGTCGACAGTTTCGTGCGCGTCTCCGGCGCTCCGGAAGCTGACGCCTTGGCCGAACTGACGCGCGGCGTGCCGATGAGGAGGGTGGCCGAAGTGGATGAGATCACCCCGGTGATCCTGTTCGCCGCCGACCCCGCCAACTCCTTCATGACCGGCCACACATTGGCTGTCGACGGCGGCGTCGGCGCCATCTGACGCCTGCCGCTTGGGAACCAGCGACGCCCTTGTCCGTTTCCGTACAGCGTATATAATTCAGTTGGCCCCCAACCAGCAGAGGCAGACGATATTGCCGGTGAGCGCCCAGACACGCCGCGAGAAACAAAAGGCCGAACAGCGTTCCGAACTTGTCGAGGCCGCGCACAAGCTTGTGCAGGAGGAAGGCTATGAGGGCCTGACCATCCGCAAGCTGGCCAAGCGTGTCGGCTACGCGCCGATGTCGGTCTATTCCTATTTCGCCGACAAGCAGGACATATTGTTCGCGCTGGCCGAGGATGCGTTCGAGACGCTTGCCCGACGCATCGAGGAGCATCCTGCCGACGATCCGATCGAGGCGCTGCAAGCGGTGATGACGGAATACGCCGCATTCGGGCTTGGCAATCCCAATGAATACCGCACCGTCTTCATGACCGAAAAGACCAAGCTGCCGGCAGGCCGGAGCTACGAGGACATGGAAGAAAGCAACCCGGCGATGAAGGTGCTGATCAGCAGGGTCGAGGCCTGCGTCGCCGCGGGGAAGTTGCAGGGCGATCCGCGCGCCATCGCCACCATGCTGTGGGCGGTCGGCCACGGCACCATTTCGCTGCTGATCACTTTTCCCTTCTATCCTTTCGGCGATCCGCAGGCTTTCGTGAAACGGATGTGCGATTTCACCCTTGCCACGCTCAGCACACAGAACGTGCCCCCGCTGACCGAGACACAGGTCAACTGCTGAACGATATCTCCTTGCGTTTCCACGCTTCGTCGCCGCTCCGCGTTTAACGTGCCAAGCGGGACGGATTTTCTTGGTTAACAAAAATTTCCGTACGCGTACGATTCTGGCTTGAACTCCGCGATCGGTGGGCGTATTTGTACGGAATACCGTACATGTACGAGAACAAATTCACCCATCGAACCCGGAGACGGACAATGAAAAAGACCCTCCTTACCCTCGCTGCCGTGCTGGCACTTTCGGGCTCGGCCCTTGCCGCCAACACGACACCCCCGGTCAAGCACGTGCCCGCCGCGACCTGCGTCGACACCAAGGCCAATGTGAAGCTCGATTGCGCATCGACCGGCTCGCTCGAGAAAAAGGGCGCCACGGAAAATACCGCTGAAGGCAAGGGGCCGCGTCTCGGCATCAGCATCAATCCCTGGATCGTACCGAGCGCGTTCTGATAACGGCAACACACGTTTGGCCGGTGCAGTCGACCAGATGTGATTCAGGCGATCGTGACCGGCAGTCTGGCCGACGAACTCTCGAAGGCCGCGTCGATCAGCCTCTGCATGTCGGCGGCGCGACGGAAGGATGGATCGCCGTTCCTTCCCGTATCGAGCGCTTCGGCGAAACGCAGCGCGTTGCGCTTCACATCCGGCAGCGCCAGTGTCCGCCAACGTTGCTGGTCGATGTCCTCGCCCAGGCAGGCCGACAGGCGCGAAATCTTGGCGTCTGTGTTGACCTTGATGGCGCCCTTGGTGCCATGCATGGCCAGCGACAGGTCGTTGGCGTGGCCGGTCATGTAGCGGCTGGCGACGATCGTCGCGAGCGCCCCGGATTTGAACCGCGCCGTCATTGCGACACTGTCGTTGGCATCAAGCACATAATCGCCGATCCGATCGCCTTCGGCCTTGGGAAACGTCACCAGGTCGGCGTGCAGGGTGGCGATGTCCTGGTCGGCACCATAGCTTGCGAAATCCAGAATGTGGATACCGACATCGCCGAGCACGCCCGTCGAGCCGTGCCGGTTGGACAGGCGCCACAGCCATTTGTCCTCGATGCGCCAGTCGCCCCATGACTTGCTGACCAGCCAGCTCTGTTTGTAGCTCGCCTCGACATGGCGCAATGCGCCGATCTCGCCGGCCTGCACCATGCGTCGCGCTTCCTCGATCGCCGGCGAGTTGCGGTAAGTCAGGTTGACCATGTTGACGACCCCGGCCGCCTCGGCCGCTTCCGTCATTGCAAGCGCGTCGGCATGGTTCGGCGCCAGCGGCTTTTCGCAAAAGACGTGTTTCCCATGGGCAAGCAGCGCCAGCGTCGTGGCCTTGTGCACGCCATCCGGCGTCGCATTGATGGCCGCATCGAACGCACCCCAGCCGATCGCCGCTTCCAGGCTCTCGAAAGACTGGCTGATCTGGTTGGCGGCGGCGAACCTCGCCGCCCGGCCCGGCACCTGGTCGACGCAGGCGACGATTGTGCAGCCTGGAATCCTGGCGAACTCCTCGACGTGATGTCCGGCAATGCCACCGGTGCCGAGCAGAAGGAGGCGGTGCATCTTCAACTCACGCCTAACTCAGGCCCTTGTCGCCGTCGGCATGCAGGCGCAGGCCCTTCTGGACGATCTTCTCCTTGGCCTGGTCTGTCGGCACGTTCGGCGCATTGATGATGCCGGACCATGCGGGTGCGGGATTGTGCGCCCAATGCACGGCGTTGCGCAGCACCTGCTGCACGCCTTCATTGTGGTAGATCGGGTAGGTCTCGTGGCCGGGCGAGAAATAGAAGATCCGTCCGGCGCCGCGCTGATAGGTCAGCCCCGACCGGAAGACTTCGCCGCCTTCGTACCAGGAGACGAACACCGTCTCCAGCGGCTCCGGCACCGCGAAGGGCTCGCCATACATCTCCGTCTCGCCGATCTCCAGGCACTCGCCGATGCCTTGCGCGATCGGATGGCCGCGGTTGATGGCCCAGACGCGCTCGCGCTCGCCCGCTTCGCGCCATTTCAGCGAACAAGGCGTGCCCATCAGCCGCTTGAAGATCTTCGAATAGTGTCCGGAATGGAGCACGATCAGACCCATGCCTTCCCAGACCCGTTTCTGCACGCGCTCGACGATCTCGTCCTTGACCTCGCCATGGGCGGCATGGCCCCACCAGAGCAGGACATCGGTGGCAGCCAGCCGGCTTTCGCTCAAGCCGTGCTCCGGCTCCTGCAAGGTGGCGGTGGTCGCCTCGATGCCCTTATCCTGGTTGAGCGCGGCTGCGATGGTCCCATGCATGCCCAATGGATAAAGGCCGCGCACGGCGGCATTGGTCTGCTCATGGACATTCTCGCCCCAGACGACGGCTTTTACCGGCATTTTACGATCTCCCAAAGCGCTTTGAATATCCCACTTGGCGCCGTCTTGGGAAGATGGCTCCTCAACTGAAACTGGGGAAATCAGCGCGGTTTGCGTCCGGGAACGGTCTTGGCCTTGCCCGGCCTTGCGGGGGCGCCGGGGATAGCCGTCCCCGTGATCGACACAGGATCGCTGGCCGGGAACGTATCCTCGAGGCCTTCCTCGAGTTCCTCTTCGGCGTCGGCGCCGTGATGCCGCTCATGCTCCAGGGAGCGCACGGCCGAGCTTTTCCCGGGCGACTTCGGCGTGGACTTCGATGGCATCGGCATTCTCCCTCGACCTGTTGCCGCAAATGGGCGCGGGCGGCAAACGTTCCGGGATCAGGCCGCCGCGTCGCGTGCTCCCTCGGAGAGGAAAGTAAAGACATAATCCGAGAAGGAACGCCAGCACTCGACCCGGAAAGCGTCTTGCGCCGTGCGCAGCAGAACGATCTCGGCCTTGCCGAGAATGGTACGCGAGGCGGCACCCACCGGGAAGGCTTGGAGCGACAGATCCTGCGGGCAGCCCGAATTGATTGCCGCGGCCGCGGCCGGACCGGCGACCGATATCGCAACGTTGCGATGCGAGATGCCGACAGCGGAATGCAAGGCGGAAATCTTTGCACAATCGGCGAGCGGGTCTTTGCCGGCCTCGTCGATGATCATCCATTCATCCGGCCCAAGCCACAGCGCGGTGCGCCCGCCTTTCGACACGGACGTCTTCGGCTTTTTCGGCATGGTCACGCCGAGCGCCTTCGACAAGGCGGCAAGCGACGCCTCCGGAGCGCGCAGCGAGATCCGTTCGGCCGGCGCCAGCAGTTCGACCTTGGCGCCTGCCGCGGAGATGGTGCGTCCAGCAAGCGCCGGACGGCGCTCGGCCGCCGGCGATGCGGCCGGAGCGGCTTTCTTTGCGGCAGTCTTAGCCATTGAGGCGGTCTCCGGTTTCGTCGAAGAACACCATGCCGGAAACCTCCACTTCGATCGTCCCGCCAGGCATCGGCACGTAGAGCGTGTCGCCCGTGCGTGCGCGACCGCCGGCGACCAGCGCCAGAGCGATCGAGCGGCCGCAATTCTGCGACCAATAGCTCGACGTGACATGGCCGATCATCTTCATCGGGATCGCCTGCCTGGGATCCTCCACGATCTGCGCGCCTTCCTCCAGCACCACCTTGGGATCCTTGGTCTTGAGGCCGACCAGTTGCTTGCGGCCCTTGGCGACCAGGTCCCGCCGCGTCAGGCCGCGAATGCCGACGAAATCGGCCTTCTTCTTGCCGACGGCCCAGTCGAGGCCGGCATCATTGGGCGTCACCGTGCCGTCGGTGTCCTGGCCGACGATGATGTAGCCCTTCTCGGCGCGCAGCACGTGCATCGCCTCGGTGCCGTAGGCGGTGGCGCCATGCTTCTGGCCCTCGGCCCACAGCGCTTCCCAGACGGCCTGGCCGTAATCGGCCGGCACATTGACCTCGAAGCCGCGCTCGCCGGTGAACGACATGCGGAACAGCCTTGTCGGCACGCCGCAGATCTTGCCCTCGCGTACCGACATGTGCGGCAGCGCCTCGTCCGACATGTCGATGCCTTCGACCAGCGGCGCGATGATGTCGCGAGACTTCGGCCCCTGCACGGCGATGACGGCCCACTGCTCGGTGATCGAGGTCAGCCAGACATTGAGATGCGGGAACTCGGTCTGGAGATAATCCTCCATATGGTTCATGACGCGCGGCGCGCCGCCGGTCGTCGTCGTCACATGGAACCGGTCGGGCGCCAGCCTGCCGACGACGCCGTCATCATAGATGAAGCCATCCTCGCGCAGCATGATGCCGTAGCGGCAGCGGCCGGGCTCCAGCTTTTCCCATGGATTGGTGTAGAGCAGCTCCATGAACTTGGCCGCATCGGGACCGACCACCTCGATCTTGCCGAGCGTCGAGGCGTCGAACAGGCCGGCCGTGTTTCGAACCGCGACGCACTCGCGGTCGACCGCCGCATGCATGTCCTCGCCACCCCTGGGGAAATACCAGGCGCGCTTCCACTGCCCGACATCCTCGAACACGGCGCCTTGGGCTTCAGCCCAGGGATGGATCGCCGTCTTGCGCGTCGGATCGAACAGCGGACCGCGCGCATGGCTGACGATGGCGCCGAAGGTCACCGGCGTATAAGGGGCGCGGAACGTAGTGAGGCCCACCTCGGGGATTGGCTTGCCAAGCGTCTCGGCGGCAATCGCCAGGCCGTGCATGTTCGAGGTCTTGCCCTGGTCGGTCGCCATGCCGTTGGTGGTGAAGCGCTTGACGTGCTCGATCGAGCGCATGCCCTCATGCACCGCCTGGCGGATGTCCTTGGCGGTGACGTCGTTCTGGAAATCGACGAAGGCCTTCACCGTCGTATCCGGACCGGCGCCGGGGGCGGCGCCCAGCATGCCACGCGACCAGCTTTCCGAGGCGTCGACTTTTGGCTTTGTACCCTTGGCAGTCTTTGCGCCGGCGTCCCTTGCCGCCTTGGCCCCTGCCGCATAGGCCTCGTCGAGGGTCGCTGACAGGCCGTCCGTGCCGTTGCAGGCGCCGACAGAGACGCAGTCCTGCGCATAGGTGCCGGGCACGAAGCGCTTGGTTTCGTCGTTGAAGGCGACCTTGCCGCGCGACTGCGAGAACAGGTGCACCGACGGCGTCCAGCCGGCCGACATCAGGATCGCATCGACCGCAATGGTGCGCTCGCCGCCACCATTCTTCGGCTGCACCGTCATCGACGAGACGCGCAGCTTGCCTCCGGCGCGGATCACCGCGCGACCGAAATTGATCTCGATGCCGAGCATCCTTGCTTCATCGATCACCGGCCCGGTCGGATTGTCGCGCAGATCGACGATAGCCGCGATGTTGACGCCGGCCTTCTTCAGGTCGATCGCCGCCGCGTAAGCGGAATCATTGGCGGTGTAGACGCCGACGTTTTTTCCGACCGCGACGCCATGGTGATTGAGATAGGTGCGCGCGGCCGAGGCCAGCATGATGCCCGGCCGGTCGTTGTTGGCGAACACCATGTGGCGCTCGATGGCCCCGGACGCCAGCACCACGCGCCAGGCGCGCACCTGCCACAGCCGCTCGCGCGGCAGGTCGTGGCCGGGATTTTGCAAATGATCGCTGACCCGTTCGACCAGGCCGACGAAGTTCTGTGCGTAGTAGCCGAAGGCAGTCGTGCGCGACAGCACGCGGACATTGTCCATGCCTTTCAGCCTGGCGATCGCCGCCTGCGCCCAGGCAAAGCCGCCCTGGCCGTCGATTTTCGCGCCGCTCTCGAAGCGCAGGCTGCCGCCGAATTCGGCCTGCTCATCGGCCAGAATGACCCGCACGCCGGTTTCAGCCGCTGCCAATGCAGCCGCGATGCCGGCCGCACCGCCGCCCAGCACCAGCACGTCGCAATGAGCGTAACGCGACGAATAATGGTCGGGGTCCGGCCTGTCGGGGGACACGCCAAGCCCGGCGGCTTCCCGGATCTTGGGTTCGTAGAGGCTCTTCCAGGCCGCCTTCGGCCACATGAAGGTCTTGTAGTAAAAGCCGGCCGAAAACAGCGGCGACGCCAGATCGTTGACCGCGCTGACGTCGAAGGACAGCGACGGCCAGCGGTTCTGCGAGTTGGCGGCGAGTCCGTCATAGAGTTCCTGCACGGTCGCGCGAACATTCGGCGTTTTGCGCGCGTCGTCGCGCACGATCTGCACCAGCGCGTTGGGCTCCTCCGCGCCGGCCGACAGCACGCCCCGCGGCCGGTGATATTTGAACGAGCGGCCGACCAGGTGCACGCCGTTGGCCAGCAGCGCCGAAGCCAGCGTATCGCCTTCGATGCCGATGAAGGACTGACCGTCGAAGCTGAAGCGGGCGGTCTTGGCCTGGCTCAGGCGGCCGGCGCTCGGTATGCGGAACGCGCCGCTCATTTGGCAACCACTTCGCTGGAGTTCTTGGGCAGCTTGGAAGGCTTCGGCTCGCCGGCCTTGTAGGTCATGACGAACTTGTCGGTGACGGTGTCGCGCACGGCGTTGAAGAAGCGCGCACAGCCATGCATGTGTCGCCAGCGCTCATAGATGATGCCTTTGGGATTCGAGCGGATGAAGAAGAATTTTTCGAAATCCTCGTCGCTCTCGCCTGACATGTTGGCCGAGCGCGCGATATGCGCCTCGCCGGCGTTGCGGAACTCAAGTTCCGGACGCTCTTCCTCGCAATAGGGGCAGCGGATGAGAAGCATGTTTTCGTTCCTACAGCTCAGTCATCGTCAATGCGCCACCGCCGCCGCCGCCGCCTCGTCGATCAACCGGCCGGTGCGGAAACGCTCGATGGTGAAGGGCGCGTTGATCGGATGCGGATCGTCCCTGGCGATGGTGTGGGCAAAGACATGGCCGGAGCCGGGTGTCGCCTTGAAGCCGCCCGTGCCCCAGCCGCAATTGACGTAGAGGCCGGGCACCGGCGTCTTGGCCAGGATCGGCGAGCGGTCGGGCGTGACGTCGACGATGCCGCCCCAGGAGCGCAGCATCTTCATGCGCGTGAAGATCGGGAACATCTCGCAGATTGCGTCCAGCGTATGCTGTAATATGTGCAGGCCGCCGGTCTGCGAGTAGGAGACGTACTGGTCGGTGCCGGCGCCGATCACCAGTTCGCCCTTGTCGGACTGCGAGATATAGGCATGCACCGTGTTCGACATCACCACGCAGGGAACGACAGGCTTGACCGGCTCCGACACCAGCGCCTGCAGCGGATAGCTTTCCAGCGGCATTCGCACGCCGGCCATGTTCATGATGACCGAGGAATGGCCGGCCGCGACCACGCCGACCTTCTTGGCGCCGATGAAGCCGCGCGTCGTCTCGACACCGGTCACCGCGCCATTGGCCGCCCGCTTGACGCCGGTGACCTCGCAATTCTGGATGATGTGCACGCCCCGCGCCGAGGCGCCGCGCGCATACCCCCAGGCGACCGCGTCATGGCGCGCCGTGCCGCCGCGCCGCTGCAAGGCGGCACCGACGACCGGGTAGCGCGCATCCCTGGAAATATTGAGCGGCGGGCAGAATTCCTTCGCCTGCTCGGGTGTGAGCCATTCATTGTCGATGCCGTTCAGCCGGTTGGCGTGGACATGGCGCTTCAGCACCTGGATGTCGTGCACATTGTGCGCCAGCATCATGACGCCGCGCGCAGAATACATGACGTTGTAATTGAGCTCCTGGCTGAGCCCGTCCCACAATTTCAGCGCATGGTCATAGATACCGGCGCTCTCGTCATAGAGATAGTTGGAGCGGATGATGGTGGTGTTGCGGCCGGTATTGCCGCCACCGAGCCAGCCCTTCTCCAGCACCGCGACATTGGTGATGCCGTGCACGGCGGCGAGATAGTAGGCGGTAGCCAAGCCATGGCCGCCGGCGCCCACGATGACGACGTCGTATTCCTTCCTCGGCTCCGGCGAGGACCATTGCTCCTCCCAGCCCTTGTGGCCGCGCATGGCCTCACGCGCGATGGCGAATACAGAGTATTTCTTCACGTTCCAGCCTCGCGCCAAAGTCTCGCGGATTTGCGGCCGGGCTAGCAATTTCCCCCGGCGCGCGAGGTGTATCACTAGCGAAACAGCGCTGCCACCCTTGCGCTGTTTGCGACGGCTCTTGCCGTTTTGCGCCGCAACCGGCCGCGGCGTGCGAGGCCAGGGAAAATCGGCGGGTTCGCAGCTTTCGGGTGGCTGCGGCCGTGCTCATTTGCGACGACGCATCCGACCGCCGGCAAGGCCGGCTTAGCGGAAGGATGACAGAAACATGCTCGCACTCGCCAACAAGATCGCCATCGTCACTGGCGCCAGTTCCGGCATCGGCCGCGCCACTGCAAAGCTCTTTGCCGAGGAAGGAGCCAAGGTCGTCGCCGCCGCGCGCCGTCAGGCCGAGCTCGATAGGCTTGTCGAGTAGATCGTGGAAACCGGCGGCACTGCGATCGCTCTTGCCGGCGACGTCAGGGACGAAGCCTATGCGAAGGCGCTGGTCGATCTCGCGACCGGTAGCTTCGGTGGTCTCGACATTGCATTCAACAATGCCGGCGCTGTCGGCATGATGGCGCCGCTGCCGGACCTGCCGCCGGCGTCGTGGCATGACACGATGGATACCAATCTGACCAGCGCCTATCTGGCCGCCAGGCATCAGATACCGGCGATGCTGGAGCGTGGCGGCGGATCGCTGGTCTTCACCTCCAGCTTCGTCGGCTATACCGTCGGCATGCCAGGCATGGCGGCCTACGCCGCGGCCAAGGCCGGCCTGATCGGCCTGACGCAAGTGCTGGCCGCCGAGTACGGGCCGAAGGGGTTGCGCGTCAACGCACTGCTGCCAGGCGGCACAGACACGCCCGGCGCGACCACAACCACGCCCGAGGCCCGCACGTTCGTCGAAGGCATCCATGCCCTGAAGCGGATGGCCCGGCCGGAAGAGATCGCCCGCTCGGCGCTTTATCTTGCCTCCGACGCATCAAGCTTCACCACCGGAACGGCGCTGTTCGCCGACGGCGGCGTGTCGATCAACCGGACGTGAACGGTTTCGGCGCCGGCATGCGGATCAACGCGGGCCGCGATGTCGCAATCCGGGCTTGCATTTGGGCTCGAATTGACGATTCCGTTCTCTCCTTGGAAACGGGCCGGAACCATGCTGCTGATCAAAACCTATGTCGCCCAAAGCGCAATCGAGGGCGTCGGCGTGTTCGCCGCCGAGCCAATCAGGAAAGGCGCCTCGATCTGGCAGCTCGACCCGGATTTCGACCGGCTGATCCCGCTGGAAAAATACCAGGCGGCACCCTCGCATCTCAGGGAACTGCTCGACCGCTACGCCTATCCCAGTCCCGACCGGCCCGGCTTCGTGGTCTATGAGGTCGACAATGGCCGCTTCATGAACCATTCGGCGACGCCGAACACGGACTTTTCGCAATATGGCGGGGCAACCGCGACCCGCGACATAGCGGCGGGCGAAGAGATAACCTGCGACTATGGCGAATTCTTCGAGGATTTTGAGCGGTTGCATCTGGCCACCGCGTAGTTGGCTGCCTATCTTGCGAGCGCCCGCTGGGCGAATTGGCCGCCTCCGTTCATTTCGGCTGTGGACAGCGCGGCGTGATTCTGCTATCAGCCGCCACAATTCGTGGTGTAAATCGCCGCGGAGGCTAGTGGCTATGGCCGCTTGCCTGTTGATATCAAACCCGAAAGACAGGATTGCCCGTGCAGGTACTCGTCCGCGACAACAATGTTGATCAGGCGCTTCGCGCTCTCAAGAAGAAGATGCAGCGCGAAGGCATCTTCCGCGAAATGAAGATGCGCGGTCACTACGAGAAGCCTTCCGAGAAGCGCGCCCGTGAAAAGGCCGAAGCCGTTCGCCGCGCCCGCAAGTTGGCCCGCAAGCGCGCACAGCGCGAAGGCCTGCTGCCGATGACGCCGCGTCCGGTGGCTGCCGGCGGTGCGGCCGGTGCAGCGCGTCCGCCGCGCTGATTAACGCCTATATTTCGTCCTTTTCGAAGGATACCAAGGGTGGCGCGATGCGGAATCGCCGCCACCTTTTTATTTTGATGTGACCCGGCCCGGAGGGGGGATCCGGACCTGAATGACGCGGCAAGTGAGGACAGGGCAGACATGAACGCAATCAGCGTGGAGAGCAAAACCACATTTCGTGGCTTTGCCCTGGCGACAGCCCTGCTTTCCGGATTGATGCTTGCCGGCTGCCAGACCTCGGGCCCGACCGGCGAGTTCAACAACATCGACAAGGCGCAAGGGTCGAGCGAGAACATCTCATCGCTGTCGGCGGTGATTCAGCGCAATCCGCAGGATCCTGAAGGCTACAATGTGCGCGGCTCGGCCTATGGCCGGGGCGGCCAGTACCAGGCGGCGCTCAAGGATTTCAACCAGGCCATCCAGCTTAACCCGAATTTCTACCAGGCCTATTCGAACCGTGCGCTCATCCAGCGCTTCCTCGGCAATCAGGAAGCAGCGCTGGCGGACTACAACCGCTCGATCCAGATCAACGGCAACTACGATGCCGCCTATATCGGCCGCGGCAATCTCTACCGGAAGGCCGGCCGCACCCAGGAAGCCTTCAACGATTTCCAGAAGGCGATCCAGCTCGACACGACCGATGCCCGCGCCTATCACAATCGGGGCCTGATCTATCAGAGCCAGGGCCAGCACAAATTCGCTATCGAGGATTTCTCGACCGCCATCTCGCTGGCCCCGGACGCCGCCGAGCCGTATAATGGCCGCGGCCTTTCCTACCTCGCCACCAATGACGAGGACAATGCCTTCTCCGATTTCAACATGGCCATCAAGCTCGACGGCAAGAACGCCGAGGCCTGGTCCAACCAGGCGCTGATCTACGAGCGGCGCGGCGACAAGGCCAAGGCGGCCAAGTCCTACCGCGAAGCCGTTCGGCTCGATCCCACCTACCAGCCTGCCAAGGATGGCCTCGCCCGCGTCAGCTGAGATCAGGCAAGGCCGGCCAAGCCCACACGCGTCGGATGCGTGTCCGAAAGGACACGTATCGCCGCAGATCGCCATCAATCCGGCAACCGCGCGCTGACCCCGCTGCAAGCCGTGATCGCCTGCCTTGTTCGCGCCAAGGTTTCAGCGGAACGGTCTGGCCACCCAGCCGTTACTTTGAAGCGTTTTGCGAAAGGACCTCCCATGACCAAGAAACTCGTCTGCGCCGCTGCGCTCGCCACGACCATGTTCGCTGTTGCACCGGCAAGCGCCGGCAGATTGCAGCTCGGCACGCTCGACTGCACCATCGACGGCGGCACCGGCTACATCGTGACATCCAACAAGGGCGTGTCCTGTGTCTTCCGCCCCTATCATCACGGTCCGGCCGAGATTTACACCGGCGTCATCTCCAAGCTCGGCGTCGATGTTGGCAAGACGCACCAGGGCCAACTCGCCTGGGCCGTGTTTGCCGCGACCCGTGACCGCGACGCGGGCGACCTTGCCGGCAGCTATTACGGCGTCAATGCCGAGGCGAGCGTCGTGACCGGCGGCGGCGCCAATCTGCTGGTCGGCGGCTTCGACAGCGCCTTCATGCTGGAGCCGCTCAGCGTCCAGGCGCAGACCGGCGTCAACCTGGCCGTTGCCGTGACCTCGCTTGAGCTGATCCACTCTCTCAAGTAACGGCACGTTGATCTTCTCGGCACGGACGGCAACCGCGCGATGATCAAAATAGCGCGCGGTGGACTTGGTTCCGCCGCGCGCTTTGCATTTGCGAACTGCTGTGACCAGGCCAAGCTAGCAGATCGAAATTATTGCCGATGGAAGACTTGCTCGTTCTGTGCTACCAACCGGAAATGTTGCTGGCTCTGCGCGAAAATGCGCGCGAGCTCCGGCAGATGTAAAGACATCGTCGAATGCAATTTTGTTGCAGCTGCCGGAGGCCGTGATGGATTTCATCGAGCAGTTATTCGGATTTTCGCCCGATGGCGGGTCGGGATCCTTCGAACTTCTTCTGATACTCGCACCATTCTTGATTGCCGCTGTCTGGTTTTTCATGCGTCGACAGCGACGTTGACGAAATGGCCGCGGACTGGCCATGAACCCGCTCCCCAAAGTACTGGATTTCCTGAACGCGCTCGCCGACGCGTTCACCGAGTGGCCATCGAACCTGCGCCAGATCGCTGCCCGGATCTGCGCCCTCGCCAGATTGCTCTGCGAAAGAATGAAGCTCCCCGATCGGTTGGACCGAAGCGGGCCGCAACGTTGCGTCAAGATCAGCGACCCCGCCTATAAACGCCCGGATCCCCTGATCTACGCGCAGTATTATTTGATGGGCCAGGGCCTCGCCGTCACATGGGACAACCCCGACATCGAGATCCGAAGCGGCGGCAATCCTGTCGCACCACATATGCTGGCGCCCGACACCGAATATGAAATCGTCGCCCGTATCTGGAACAACTCGACCGAGGCCCCGGTCGTCGATCTGCCGGTGAAATTCTCCTATCTGAGTTTCGGCATCGGCACGGTGTCGCATTGGATCGATGAGACCAGGACCGATCTCGGCGTCAAGGGCGGGGCCAACCATCCGGCTTTCGCGTCGGTCAAATGGCGAACTCCGGCAGCGCCTGGTCACTATTGCATCCAGGTCCTGCTCGACTGGCTCGACGATGCGAACCCGAACAACAACCTAGGCCAGGACAACACCACCGTCGGTGTCGCCCATTCGCCCGCAAGATTTGAATTTCGCCTGCGCAATGGCGAGCGGGAGAGGATGGGATTTCGTCTCGAGGCCGATGCCTATTCCCTTCCTGAATTGCCGGTCTGTGAGCCGCGCCCTCGCCCGAGGCCGCGTCGCCGGCCCTTGCGCACCTTCCCCGGCACCATCGCGGCAGTGCCTGTCGGCCACACCCGTCAATCGCATCCTTTGCCCGCCGGCTGGCTTGTCACGTTCGAGCCCGCACGAGCGGACCTTGCCCCGGGTGAGGAAATCCCCGTCACTGTCAATATTGAACCGCCAGCCGGTTTCACCGGCCGTAAGGCAATCAACGTTCATGCTTTCTCGGCCCGCGGCCTCGCCGGCGGCGTGACGCTCTATGTCGAGCGATAGGGGGTCGCCATGGCTTATCGGCACTACACCAAATGCGTATCGGTCGGAAATCACCACGGCAAACAATACGGGCAGATGATCATTGCGGCGGCCGTGGTCGCTTTGCCGCTCATCCTTGTGGGCGCCCTTCCCGGACCGGCCGCCATGCTGGTGGCGCTTGCGGCCATATTGGCCTATTGCCGCTGGTGGCTGTACGACCGGCTGATCTGTCTCGGTGGCGACGAATGCGCGGTGGGCTGGCTGCTCAAGGTCGATCCGCCGGAGGAGAAGTCGGGACTGGACCGGTTCGACACCGACTACAGTCTCAATCTGGTGCCGGCCAATGTCGTCGAATTCACCAACCAGGCAACGGCCGAAAAGATAGCGCCGTTTGGACGCCTGATCGCCAACACGCCTGCGATCCAGGGCGCGGGCCTCGACTGGAAAGGTCAGGAAGCGCGCCAATGGGCCAATGACGACCCGACCGCGGTGCTGCATTGCGAGTTCGAAGGCGCCGGCGTCTACGACCTCATGATAGCCTGCCTTGCCGCAATTCCAGTCGCCACGGCCGCCGCGGTTGCTTGCGCCATTCCCTTCTTCGGCTGGATCGCCTGCGCGGTCCTGTCGCTCATCGCGGCGGTCATCGTCATCATAGGCGGCATAGTCGGCCTGCTCGACACAGCCAATCCGACGGATCTCGACGAGAATCTCGGCGATCTTCACGTCAACGATCCGACGCGCCGCGGCGCGGACATCCTGTTCGTCAAGGGAACGTGGGTCTACGATTCGGCACATGACGGCTGGAACGAAATCCATCCCATCAAGCACTGTCAGAAGATCGGCACCTGGAACGGCAGCTGGAACGAATCCCCGGTTCCCGACGGCAGCCCCGCGCGCTGGTGTGAAGCCGTTGAGACGGCAGGATCGCCATTGACCGTCGCATCCCAGCAGGAGCCTCAGAACCAGTGGACGATACATCCCGCCATAGACGGTTGCCGGCCAAAGCCCGACGATCATCGACCGGACCCCGTGCACTGACCTGGCATCCTTCGCTCGCGAAGCAGTGTCATCTGCTCCTCAAAGATGGCTGCAGCGAATGCACGAGGGGCCCATGACACGCAAAATGATCCTTGCTGCCATCGTTGCCATTGCCAGCCCCGCCTTGGCCCAGGCACAGGACCAGGGCATCGAGCTCGGCACACTTGAATGCGCCATATCGGGCGGCACCGGCTTCATCTTCGGCTCGAGCAAGGATCTGAGCTGCACCTTCACCCCTGCCGACAAGACTTTCGCGCCGGAAGCCTATTTCGGCGCGGTCAACAAATACGGCCTCGACATCGGCACGACCAAGCAGGCGGTGATGCGATGGCTGGTGCTGACGCCGCTGAAGAACATCTACGCGCCGGGCGCATTGGCCGGCGACTATGTCGGCGCCAGCGCCGAGGTGACGGCAACCGTCGGCGCCGGGGCCAATCTGCTGGTTGGCGGCTCCTCGCAGTCCTTCACCTTGCAGCCGCTCAGCCTGCAGACCCAGACCGGCATCAATTTCGCCATCGGTGTCAGCCAGTTCCAGCTGCGCAGCACGGAGAACTGATTGGCCGGCGATGCCGGCCGGCCAGGGATGCGGGCATCCACGAACATGTCCAAAAAATCGCTTGAGCTCAAGCTTGGTTGAGGTTCTACAAACCCATCCGACCATGGTCCTGCCGGACCCCCGAGCCGGCTCCTGGCGCCATGCGTTTGCATCGGGATATGAAATTCGAGGGACCGAAGTGACCGACATCAGCACAAACAGGGTCGACTGGCGCGCATTGTGGGCGAGCGGCGACCTCGCGCGCTTCTGCTTCATCAGCCTCGGCATCCTGCTGCACGCCACCAACGAGACGATGGTGGCGACCGTCATGCCCGCCATGATCGGCGAACTGGCGGGCGTGCAGCTCGTCGGCTGGTCGCTGGCGATCTATGAACTGGGCGCCATCGTCGCCGGTGCCGCGGCCGGACGGCTGGTCAGCTATGTGGCGCTGCGCACCAACATGGTGGTCGCGGCGCTGCTTTACGCGGCCGGCGCGCTGATCTGCGCCACCGCGCCCTCGATGCAATTGTTCCTGGCCGGGCGCCTGATCGAGGGCCTGGGCGGCGGCGCGCTGGTGTCGCTGGCTTTTGTCTCGGTGGAGCGCCTGTTTCCGCGGGCCATCTGGCCGCAGCTTTTCGGTATCATGTCGGCGATCTGGGGCGTCGCCGCCTTCAGCGGGCCGATGCTTGGCGCGATCATGACAGAGCTTCTGTCATGGCGCTGGGCGTTCGGCATCTTCGTGTTCGGCGGTGCGGCGATGGCGCTGGCGAGCTTCGTCGTGCTCGACACGCCGGAAGCGACGAGGCCTAGTGCCGGCGCGGGCAAGGCACCACCCTTCCCGCTCATAGCGCTTGGCTGCCTTGCCGTCGCCGTCGTGCTGATCGCCTCGGCGGGCGTCGACATCGCCCTTCTGCGCTCATCGCTGCTGATGGTGCTCGGCCTGGTCGGCCTTGTGTTGTTTTTCCGTATCGATGCGCTGAAGCCGAAATCTCGGCTTTTCCCCTCGCAGCTGTTCTCGTGGCGCACGCCGGTCGGCAGCGGCATGACCATGGTCGCCGCCTTCTCGGTGGCGACCTGTTCCTTTGCCATTTACGGCCCGCTGCTTCTGACCACGCTGCACCACGTTCCGCTCCTGACCACCGGCTACATCATCGCCGCCGAATCGATCGCCTGGTCGATCCTGTCGATCCTTGTCGCCAACGCGCCACAGGAGCGTGAGAGATTGATCATCGTCATCGGCGCCCTGATGATCGCCACCGGCCTCGCTGGTTTCGCCTACACCATCCCGGCAGGCTCGATCCCGCTGATCCTGGTATGCGCCCTTTTGCAGGGTGGCGGCTTCGGCGTTGCCTGGCCGTTCCTGACGCGCGTCATCGTGGCCTCCGCGCCGGAAGATGAGCAGACCATCGCCTCGGCCGCGGTGCCGACCATGCAGCGCATCGGCTATGCGGTGGGTGCCGCCCTTGCCGGCATCGTCGCCAATGCCAGCGGCTTCTCGCAAGGCCTGAACCGGGACGCGGCGGCTGATGTGGCAACCTGGCTGTTCCTCGCCTTCGTGCCGCTCGGCATCATTGGCTGCGTCGCCGCCCTGCGCACATCGACGACCGCGAACCGGCTGCCGGAAGCTGTCGGCTAATCAGGCCAGGCAACGCTCATTCGACCTCGCGCAGGCGGTAGCCGACGCCGGTCTCGGTGGTGATGTAGCGCGGCTGGTCCGGCGTCTTCTCGATCTTCTGCCGCAACTGCCGGACATAGACCCGCAGATACTGCACGTCGGTCGAATCGTTCCACACCTGCTTCAGCAGGAACTGGTGCGTGAGAACCTTGCCCGCATACTGCACGAGAATGCGCAGAATGTCGTATTCCTTGGGCGACAGCTTCACCTCCTTGCCCCCGACCTTGACGATGCGCTTGACCAGATCGACGGAAAGATCTCCGGTTTGGAATACAGGCCTCTCGCCCTGCTGCTGGAACTTGTGCCGCAGTGCCACACGGATGCGCGCCACCAGCTCGTTCATTCCGAACGGCTTGGTGATGTAGTCGTCGGCGCCGAGTTCGAGCGCGTCGACGATGCCGGCCTCGTCGGCGCGGCTGGAGAGAATGACCACCGGGATATCGAGGCCGTCGTCGCGCCATTTGCGCAGCAGTTCATGGCCGCTCATGCCGGGCAGGCCAAGGTCGAGCAGCACGAGATCCGGTTTTTCCTGCACCATCAGCTCGATAGCCGCCTTGGCGTTCGGCGCCTCGCTGACCGCGTAGCCCTGGCTGGCGAGGCCGACCCGGAGCAACTTGCGGATCGGCGGCTCGTCATCGACGACCAATATCCTGACGTTCGAATTGGTCATCGAGGCTGATCCGCGCTGGAGCCGATGCGATTGCCGATGTTGGGCAACTCCGCCGGCACCGGCATCCTGATGGTGAAGGCAGCACCCGAACGGTCGGTCCGGTTGGCGGCCGAGATCGTGCCGCCCATCGCCTCGATGAAGCCGCGGCAGATCGACAGGCCGAGCCCGGTGCCGGCGCGCACCTGGTCGCCCTTGCGCACCCGGTAGAAAGTATCGAACACGCGCTCAAGATCCTGCGGAGGGATGCCCAATCCCTCATCCATGATCTGAAGCACGACGGAGCCGATGTCGGTCCAGCCCTGCAGGCGGATCGTCGAGCCGGGCGGCGAATATTTCGACGCATTGTCGAGCAGATTGAACAGGACCTGCTCGAACAGCACAGGGTCGAGCTTCAGCATCGGCAGGTCGGGCGGAATATCGACCTCGATCTTGTGCTCGCTGGTGATCTTGCGGGCGCGATCGAGCGCGGTGCCGACGGCGTCGCCGACATAATGCAGCGCATAATTGGGCTCCATCGCACCGGATTCGATCTTGGTCATGTCGAGCAGATTGGCGATGAAGCGGTTCAGCCGCTCCGCTTCGTCGACCACCGTCGACAACAGCTCCGTCCGGTCCTGCTCGGGCAGATCAGGCGCGAACTCCCTGAGAGTGCCGGCCGCGCCCATGATGGCGGCGAGCGGCGTCTTCAGATCATGGGAGATGGAGGTCAGCAACGCCGAGCGCAGCCTGTCGGCTTCGGCCGCGAGCTTGGCACGGTCGACATCGGCGACGAGCTGGATGCGCTCGATGGCGACCGCCGCCTGGTCGGCCAGCGCGTCGAGCAGCCGCTGCTGCTCGGGCGTCAGCAGCGGACCCTGCTTGTCGTTGTCGAGGCCGACCACGCCGACCGCCGTGCGTCCTGTGCGTAGCGGCAGATAGAGCCGCTTCGCACCGGGCAGCGTATCGGCGCCGCGGCCGGCGGCGCGGTCGTGCTCCCAGGCCCAGCGGGCCGCGGCGATATCGGCCTCGGCCAGCGTATCGTCGGGCGGATAGCCCGCCTTGACGGTGATGGCGCCGTTTTCGGGCAAAAGCAGCACGACCCGCAGTTTCAGCATGGAGGCGATCTGGAAGGCCGTGACCCACAGGACGTCGTCGAGCGTACCGGCGCCAGCCAGTTTCTTGGAAAACAGGTAGATGTCCTCCGTGGCCCGCGCGCGTGAGCGGGCGGCGACGGCCTGGCGCTGCACGCGCGCCGTCAGGTTGCTGGCGATGACGGCAACGACGAGGAAGACGGCAAACGCAACGATGCTCTCGGGATCCCTGATCGTCAGCGTGTAGCGCGGCTCGAGGAAGAAGTAGTTGAAGGCAAGGGCGCTCAGGAAACAGGCGTACAAGGCCGGCCACAGTCCGAACGTCACCGCCGATGTCAGCACCGCCAGCAGCAGCACGATCGCCAGATTGCGCACGTCGAGGAACTGATCGAGAACCGTGCCGACGGCCAGCGAGCCCGCGACATAGGCCGTGGCGAACAGATACGGCCATATCTGGAACGGCCGCTGCTCGGCCGCCGTCCTGACCTTTCTCGATGCTGCGTCGGTATCGCGCTCGGTTCCCGAGATGACATGGACGCTGATGTCGCCGGCATTGCGGATCAGATCATAGGTGAGCGAGCCCTCGATCAATTCCCGCCAGCGCGACCGGGTCGGCCTGCCGACCACGATATGGGTGAAATTGTTCGCCGTCGCATGGCGCACGATGTCCTGCGCGACGTTCTGGCCCGGAATGGTCGTCACCTCGGCGCCGAGTTGCTCGGCGAGGCGCAGATGGTTCGCCAGCCTGTCCTTCTCTTCTTCCGACATGGCGGCCGAACGAGGCGTGTCGACATGAAGCGCCGTCCATGGCGCGCGGAGCCGGTCGGCCAGCCTGCGCGCATAGCGCACGCGCGCCGCCCCGCCCGGACGCGCGTCGAGGCAAACGAGCACCCTTTCCCCCGCCGCCCATGGGCCCTGGATGGCATGGGACTGCATGTGGTTGAGCAGTTGTTCGTCGACACGCTGGGCGGTGCGGCGCAGCGCCAGTTCGCGCAGCGCCGTCAGATTGCCCGGCGAGAAATAGTTCTCGATGGCGCGCTGGGCGGTGTTGGGGAAATAGACCTTGCCTTCCTCCAGCCGTTTGATCAGGTCGTCGGGCGTCAGATCGATGATTTCGACATCGTCGGCCTGGTCGATGATGGAATCGGGAACCGTCTCGCGCACCCTGACCCGCGTGATCTGGGCGACGACGTCGTTCAGGCTTTCGACATGCTGAATGTTGAGCGTCGTGTAGACGTCGATACCGCGCGCCAGGATTTCCTGCACGTCGAGATAGCGCTTGGGGTGACGGCTGCCGGGCGCGTTTGTGTGGGCGAGTTCGTCGACCAGGACCAGTGCCGGGCGGCGTGCCAGGATGGCGTCTATGTCCATCTCGTCGAGGGTGCGTCCCTTGTATTCGACCGGGCGGCGCGGAATGACCTCGTAGCCCTCGACGAGGGCCAGGGTTTCCTTGCGGCCGTGCGTCTCGACCACGCCGATCACCACGTCGATGCCGTCGGCCAGCCTGGCGCGTCCCGACATCAGCATTTCATAGGTTTTGCCGACGCCCGGTGCCGCGCCCAGAAAGATGCGCAGACGCCCGCGGCCCTCGCGCTCGGCATGCTCGAGCAGCGCGTCGGGGGAAGGTCTGTTTTCGACGTTGCTTCTCTCGTCCGGCATCGGCATCCAGTTTGAACGGCGCCGGGGACGGTGTCGATCCCCGGCGCTGTCCTTCATTGCTTGGCTGTGTCGTCCAATGCGAGGTTGAGGGCCAGCACATTGACCACCGGCTCGCCCAGGACGCTGAGCTCCCGGTCGTCGACATGGCTGTTGACGAGCGCCTTGACCTTGGCTTCATCGATACCCCTGGCCTTGGCGACACGCGGAACCTGGAAAGAAGCGTCCTCGGGGCTGATGTCGGGATCGAGCCCGCTGCCCGATGTCGTGACGAGGCCCATCGGAACCGGCGCATTGGGGTTTTCGGCCTTCAACTTCGCCGCGTCGCCCTTGATGCGCTCGATCAGCTTGAGGTTGGTCGGACCCAGATTCGAGCCGCTGGAGGCGCCGGCGTCGTAGCCATTGCCGGCCGCCGAGGGCCGGCCGTGGAAATAGCGGTCGCTGGCGAAGGCCTGGCCGATCAGTTCCGAACCCACCACCTTGCCGTCCTTCTCGATCAGGCTGCCATTGGCCTGTTTCGGGAACAGCGCCTGGGCGATGCCGGTCATGCCGATGGGATAGATGAGCCCGGTCAGCACGGTGAAGAAGACGATCATGACGATCGCGGGTCTGATTTGCTTGAGCATCGGAATGATCCCTTATGCAAGGCCGAGGCCCGTGACGGCCATGTCGATAATCTTGATGCCGGCGAACGGCACGATGATGCCGCCGAGGCCGTAGACGAGCAGGTTGCGGCTGAGCAGGGCCCCGGCGCCGATCGCCCGGTATTTGACGCCGCGCAGCGACAGCGGGATCAGCGCGATGATGATCAGCGCATTGAAGATGATGGCCGACAGGATGGCGCTCTGCGGCGTCCCCAGATGCATGATGTTGAGCGCCTGCAGCGGACCTGTGGTCTGGCCGGGCGCGACGTAGAACACGGCGAACATGGCCGGGATGATGGCGAAGTACTTGGCGACATCGTTGGCGATGGAGAAGGTGGTCAGCGAACCGCGCGTCATCAGCAGCGCCTTGCCGATCTCGACGATCTCGATCAGCTTGGTCGGATCGCTGTCGAGGTCGACCATGTTGCCGGCCTCCCGCGCCGCCACCGTGCCGGTGTTCATGGCGACGCCGACGTCGGCCTGGGCAAGAGCCGGTGCATCGTTGGTGCCGTCGCCGCACATGGCGACCAGCTTGCCCTTGGCCTGCTCGTCGCGGATCAGTTTCAGCTTGTCCTCCGGCGTCGCCTGGGCAAGGAAGTCGTCGACGCCGGCTTCGGCCGCGATGGCCGCCGCCGTCATCGGATTGTCCCCTGTGATCATCACCGTGCGTATGCCCATGCTGCGCAGCTCGGCGAAGCGCTCGCGGATGCCGCCCTTGACGATGTCCTTGAGGTGCACGATGCCGAGCAGGCGTCCGTCGCGCTCGACCGCAAGCGGGGTGCCGCCCGATTTGGCGACCTCGTCGGCGATCGCCTGGAGATCCCTGATCGTATCGCTGTTCGGGCGCGTTGCGTGGCTGGCTGATGTCGTCTGGTTGACATGGGCGAGCACGGAATCGACCGCGCCCTTGCGCACGGAGGAGCCGTCTATGTCGACGCCGCTCATCCGGGTCTGCGCGGTGAAGGACACGAAGGTGGCGTGCAGTGTCGCCATGTCGCGGGCGCGGATGGCGTATTTCTCCTTGGCCAGCACGACGATCGAGCGGCCTTCCGGCGTTTCGTCGGCGAGCGAGGCAAGCTGTGCCGCATCGGCCAGTTCCTGCTCGGTGACGCCCTTCACCGGGCGGAATTCGGTCGCCTGGCGGTTGCCGAGCGTGATCGTGCCGGTCTTGTCGAGCAAAAGCGTGTCGACGTCGCCGGCCGCCTCCACGGCGCGGCCGGACATGGCGAGCACATTGAAGCGCACCAGACGGTCCATGCCGGCGATGCCGATGGCCGACAAAAGCGCGCCGATAGTGGTCGGGATCAAGGTCACGAACAAAGCGACGAGCACCGTGACCGGGATATAGCCCCCCGAATAGGAAGCGAAGCTCGGGATGGTAGCGGTGGCCAGCACGAAGATCAGCGTCATGCCGACCAGCAGGATGTTGAGCGCGATCTCATTCGGGGTCTTCTGGCGCTCGGCGCCCTCGACCAGCGAGATCATGCGGTCGAGAAAGGTGTGGCCGGCGGCGGCGGTGATGCGCACGCGGATCCAGTCGGAGAGCACCTGCGTGCCGCCGGTGACCGCGGAGCGGTCGCCGCCGGATTCGCGAATGACAGGCGCCGATTCGCCCGTGATCGCCGCCTCGTTGACCGAAGCCACGCCTTCGATCACCTCACCGTCGGAGGGGATGATGTCGCCGGCCTCGACCAGCACGGCGTCGCCCACCTTCAGGCTGGTGCCGGGCACCAGCTTGAATTTCGTCCGGTCCTCGCCGGTCAGGAGCTTGGCCTGGGTCTCGGTGCGCGCCTTGCGCAGCGAATCGGCCTGCGCCTTGCCGCGGCCTTCGGCGACGGCTTCGGCGAAGTTGGCAAACAGCACGGTGAACCACAGCCAGATGATGATCTGGATGGTGAAGCCGAGGTTGCCGCGCCCGCTGGCGAGGTCCTTGACGAAAAGCACTGATGTCAGCGCCGAGACGACGGCAACGACGAACATCACCGGGTTCCTGGCCAATGTGCGTGGGTTCAGCTTTTTGAAGGCGCCGCCGATGGCGGGCCACAGGATGCCGGCATCCATGATGCTGGCTGATTTCGACTGGCTCATTTTGAAGCTCCAGCTTCGGTGTTGTTGGACGGCACCGAGCGGTCGGATGCCGAAAGAAGATGCGGAAGCCCGTAGGCCAGCAACCACAGAACGATCATGACGGCGGCGATGCCGAGGAATGTCGACATGGTGGGGAAAGGAGGAGGCCGTTCCTCCTTTCCGTTGTCGGCGGGATGGCGATCGTTGCGATGCCTGTTGTTGAACCAGGACATTTCCGTTTCAGCCAAGACACTTCCGTCTCAGAATGTCTGCCCGTGGATGGCGGCCAGATGCTCGACGATCGGCCCGACGGCGAGCGCCGGGAAGAAGGTCAGGCCGCCGACGATGACGATGACGCCGACCAGCAGCCCGACGAACAGCGGGCCGTCGGTCGGGAACGTGCCGGCCGAGGCGGACACGGTCTTCTTCGCCGCCAGCGAGCCGGCGATGGCGAGCGCCGGGATGATGACCAGGAAACGGCCCATGAGCATGCCGAGACCCAGCGTGATGTTGTACCAGGGCGTGTTGCCGGTGAGGCCGCCGAAGGCCGAGCCGTTGTTCGCCGCCGCCGACGTATAGGCGTAGAGGATCTCGGAGAAGCCGTGCGGACCGCCATTGGCGATCGATGCCACGGCGCTCGGCAGGACCACCGCGATGGCCGTGAAGGTCAGCATCGCCAGCGGCAGGCACAGGATCGCCAGCATCGCCATCTTGACCTCCTTGGCCTCGATCTTCTTGCCGAGATATTCGGGCGTGCGCCCGACCATCAGGCCGGCGACGAAGACGGCGATCAGGATGAACATCAGGATGCCGTAGAAGCCGGCGCCGACGCCGCCGACGATGACTTCGCCGAGCTGCATGTTGATGAGCGGGATCATGCCGCCGAGCGCGGTGAAACTGTCATGCATGGCGTTGACCGCGCCGCAGGAAGCCGCCGTGGTGATGACCGCGAACAGCGCCGAAAGCGCGATGCCGAAGCGGGTTTCCTTGCCTTCCATGTTGCCGCCGTCGATGCCCAGCGCATGGACCAGCGGATTGCCCGCGGCTTCCGCCCAATAGCAGACCGCGACCCCGGCGATCAACAGCGCGCCCATAGCGGCCAGGATCGCCCAGCCCTGGCGCTGGTTGCCGACCATGCGGCCGAAGACGTTGGTGAGCGCCGCGCCGATGGCGAAGATCGACAGCATCTGGATCAGGTTGGAGATGGCGTCCGGATTCTCGAAGGGATGCGCGGCATTGGCGTTGAAGAAGCCGCCGCCATTGGTGCCGAGCATCTTGATGGCGATCTGCGAGGCGACCGGCCCGACGGCGATGGTCTGCTGCACGCCTTCGAGCGTGGTGGCGTCGACATAGGCTCCCAGCGTCTGCGGCATGCCGAGCCAAACATAGACCAGGGTGAGCACGACGCAGAGCGGCAAAAGCACGTAGAGCGTGGCACGGGTCATATCGACCCAGAAATTCCCAATCGACTTGCCGGAAGCGCGGGCAAAGCCGCGGATCAGCGCCATGGCGATGGCGATGCCGGTGGCCGCCGACAGGAAGTTCTGCACGGTGAGGCCGGCCATCTGCACGAGATAGGACATCGTGCTCTCGCCGCCGTAGTTCTGCCAGTTGGTATTGGTCATGAAACTGGCGGCGGTGTTGAAGGCGAGCCCCGGCTCGACCGCGCTCATGCCGGCCGGGTTGTAGGGCAGGCCGCCTTGCAGGCGCTGCAGGAAATAGAGCGCCAGGAAACCGGCAAGGTTGAACAACAGCATGGCGGCGGCATAACCCGTCCAGTGCTGCTCCTGGTCGCCGGTTCCAGCCAGGCGGTAAAGGGCCCGCTCGACGGGGCCGAGCACCGGCGACAGCAAGGTGCGGTCGCCGGTGAAGACGCGATGCATGTAGCCGCCCAGCGGCTTCACGAGCAAAACCAGGATCCCGCAATAGAGAAGGATCTGTATCCATCCGTTGATAGTCATGATGTGGCTTTCCGTGCGCCGGTCAGAAGCGTTCCGGGCGGATCAGGGCGTATGTCAGATAGGCGAGCAGGAACAACGTCACGCCGCCACCGAGGATGTAATCGACAAGCATGGCCCGATCGCTCAAATTCTGTCGCAGGCTTTGACGTAGGCAAAGGAGAGGGCGAAAAACAAAACCCCGATCCCGAGAACAATGATGTCCATTGTGCTTGTCCTTGCTTTGATTTTTCCACTTTGCGCCCGCTCGAAGCAGCTTGGCGATTACGTGAGAACGCCCCGTCCACTTGGGTGACGGCGTCCGACGTTTTTCTCA
Organism: Mesorhizobium sp. B2-5-11; assembly: GCF_006440835.1. Taxonomy (NCBI): domain Bacteria; kingdom Pseudomonadati; phylum Pseudomonadota; class Alphaproteobacteria; order Hyphomicrobiales; family Phyllobacteriaceae; genus Mesorhizobium; species Mesorhizobium sp. B2-5-11. The sequence continues at coordinate 998 of NZ_VFUK01000005.1, read as the reverse complement.
AAGCGGAATATGGACCCGATCGCCATAAAGGTTCGAGACGGGGCAAAGCGGAAAGAAATAGGAATTTTATAAAGATTTTCGGCGGATGAATTGGAAGTGGTGAACGCGTCCTGGCGCTCCAGCGATATCGTCAGTCGTAAGGGGTAACAGGTTGGCCGACGAAACGGCTCGCCGCCGGTAAACGCATTCTACCCCTGCGGCTCGACCGCCTTGAGGGTCACGCCTTCTTTACGAACTCGGTTTTGAGCACCAGGCCCTTCACTTGCCTGGTACTGCATTCGATCTCACCGGGATTACCGTTAAGGCGAATGTTCTTCACCAACGTGCCGCGCTTGATCGTCTCCGAAGTGCCCTTGACCTTGAGGTCCTTGATCAGCGTAACGGAATCGCCGTCACTCAACTGAGCGCCGTTGCTGTCGCGCACCATTACATCGTCCGGCATGCCATCTCCTGTGATCGGGATTACCACTACCAGATCACCAGGAATTCCAAAACCGGGTCGTGTGCGGACAGCTGCTTTTTTAATCGTGCAAGCCGGTCGGCAAGGTTGATGACCCTGCCCTCCTACGCTGAAGCTTCGGAGGGCATCCTGCTTCGCGTCGTCGATTGAGCCAATCCTGCGAAGCTCGAAGAGCGAAGCAGGATGGCGGAGAGAGCGGGATTCGAACCCGCGTTACGGTTTCCCGTAAACACACTTTCCAGGCGTGCGCCTTCAACCACTCGGCCACCTCTCCGTCCTTGCCTTTCGCGCCGGCCGGTTTCGCCGCGCGGGTTGGGGAGATGCTCTCCCTTTGGGCTGCGGAACTTCCGCACCGGGCGCCGCCAACCAGCGGACTCCCTGCCCGCACCTGAGCCGTCAAAGCAACAGGCGCGGGGCTCATCTAGTCGATCCGGCGCCGAATGCCAAGCCATAACGGCGGTCAATGTCGTAAGCAGATGAGTTGTCCGGATTAGGTAGCACGTGAGTTGTCCGGTTTTATCGCCAGCGGATGGAGGCT
>NZ_VFUK01000004.1:0-571711 GCF_006440835.1 Mesorhizobium sp. B2-5-11 | reverse complement strand
GTATCAACCAGTCGCGCGATTGTGTCATGAAGCTCTCCCTTTGGGTTGCTCGCCCAAACCGCGAGCGGAGAGGATGGTTCCGCCCGGGCTATGGCAGGCTCGGCCAGAGGGCTGTCGACGCGCGGATTAACCACCGACGCGACTTCGAGCAGCGAGCCTCAACTGGCAGAGGGCCGGAGTCTGTAGCTTCTTTAGACCTCGGATAGGTTTTGGCGGTATCTATCGGGAAAAGGAGCGGGAAAGTCATGACCGAGTTCTGGCAGTCACTCCTCGCCAATCTTGCCCTGGTCTCCATCCTCGTGGTCGCCTGGGATCTTGTGGCGGACTTCACCGGGCGCCTGTCGACGCGGATGCAGTCGCTGGTTCTTGGTGTGGTCATGTGCATGGGCGCGATCATTTCCATGGCGACGGGCTTGTCCGTCTCCGGCTTCGTCGTCGATCTCCGCGCCGCCTTCATTGCGGCTGCCGCGTTCTTCGGTGGATGGCCGGCGATGTTCATCGCTACTGCCGGCTCCATTGCCTATCGCATCTATCTCGGTGGACAGGGCGCGAGCGTCGGTGTCGTGGGGATCCTCATCACCGCTATAGTCGGTATTGCGTGGCACCACATCGTTACTGCCCGGTCTCGCACCATGTTCGACATATTCGGACTCGGCGTGTCGGTAGCTTTCGCCGGGCTGATCACGCTCCTGATCATCCCCTCGCAAGTCGTTGCCGACCTGGTGCAGCAGAGCACACTCCCATCACTCGTGTTCCGCTTCCTCAGCACCGTCCTCATAAGCGTTCTGCTGGACCGGCAGCAGCGGCGGCGCGATCTTGCGATGTCCAACATGATCTACCGGGCCATGGTCCGCGAACTCCCGGATTGCCTGAACATTAAGGATGTCGACGGCCGGTTCATCGCCGCCAATCCCGCCACTGCCGAAATGATGCGCGCCGCTTCGGTCGAACAGCTTATCGGCAAGACGGATTTCGATTTCTACTCTAAGGACGTGGCCGAGCGCTTCCGGCAGGATGAGATGGGCGCTCTGGAAGCCGGGCAGACGCTGCGCATCGACCAGCCGGCGGTTTTCCCGGACGGCAGACAAGGCTGGCTCTACACGCTGAAGGCACCGTTCCGCGACGAGACCGGCAAGATCAGCGGCGTCATCACCTACAATCGCGACATCACCGAGCAAAAGCGAAATGCCCAGCTGAAGAACGATTTCATCTCGACGGTCAGCCACGAATTGCGCACCCCACTGACCTCCATCCGCGGCTCACTTGGTTTGATCGCGGCCGGCGTCGCCGGCGAACTGCCGCCCAAGGCCGCCAATCTCGTCAACATCGCCCACACCAACAGTGAAAGGCTGGTTCTTCTCATCAACGACATCCTTGATATGGAGAAGATCGAATCTGGCGTGATCACCTTCAAGATCAGGCAGATGGCTGTCCGCCCGGTCCTGGAACAGGCGATTGCCGCCAGCACCAACTACATGGCCGACAGCCGAATCAGGATCGTCTTGGTCGACGATGCCCCGCGCGCCGAAGCCAACATAGATCCGGATCGCCTGCATCAGGTGATGGCCAACCTGCTGTCGAATGCGATCAAGTTCTCGCACACTGATGGCATCGTCACGGTGAAACTCCATCGTCGTGCCCCCGATATGCTGCGCATCTCGGTCGTGGACCAGGGCGCTGGCATCCCCGAGGCGTTCCGCAGTCGCATATTCGGGAAGTTCGAGCAGGCGGACGCCTCCAGCACTCGCAAGATAGGCGGTACTGGCCTGGGCTTGAGCATCGTCAAGGCCATCACTGAAAAGCTGGGCGGCGGCGTCTCCTTCGAAACCGAGGAAGGCAAGGGAACCTCGTTTCACATTGACGTCCCCGAAGCGCACAGGCAGACCGAGAAGCCGGTTTCGGTCGAGCGCCGGGCGCGCAAGCGCGATGGCCGCCTGCGTGTCCTCATCTGCGAGGACGAGCCTGACATTGCTGTGGTGATCGCAGCACTTCTCGATGCAGAAGGCTTTGCCAGCGACGTCGCGCCCGATATCGACACCGCCAAGGCGCTGCTGAGCTCGCGCGACTACGTGGCGCTGACGCTCGACATCAAGCTGGCGGGGGAATCCGGAATCAAGCTCTTCCACGACATACGGGCATCACCGGTGAATTCCGACATTGCGGTCATCGTCATCTCCGCCGTCGCCGACGAGGCCAGGCGCTCGCTGAACGGCAGCGCCGTCGGCATCGTCGACTGGCTGGAGAAGCCGGTGGATTCGAAACGGCTTCACGCCGCTCTTGCCAAGATCGTCGGCCGTAGGGTCGAGCCGAAGCCACAAATCCTGCATGTCGAAGACGATGAGGGCGTGCTTGCGGTGATGTCAGAAGGGCTGGGTTCGGGCGTCTCGATCACCTCGGCGAAGACACTAAAGCAGGCCCAGGAGGCGATCGCCCGCCATCGCTTCGACCTAGTCATCCTGGATATCGCGCTTCCCGACGGATCGGGCCTCGACCTCCTGACCGATCTGCCGCTCGAGACTGCGGTCATCGTGTTCTCGGCGGCGGAACTCGACCAGAAGCTCGGCGATCGGGTGCAGGCGATCATGACCAAGACCAGAGCGTCGGAAATCGATGTGGCAAAGTTGGTACGGAACATGTTGGTTTCGTCCCGCAATGGCACTCGGCCTGCCGCGCACGCCAAGGAGTGATGCTAATGCCCGCAAGGATCCTCTATGTAGACGACGAGGACGATATCCGCGAAATCGCCCAGATGTCGCTGGAGCTCGAGCCGGAATTCGAGGTGCGATCCTGTTCTTCGGGCATGCAGGCGCTGGCCGATGCCGCCGAATGGCGGCCCGACCTCATCCTGCTCGATGTGATGATGCCGGACTTGGACGGACCGGAGACGCTGAGGCGCCTGGCCGAGTCCCGGCCGACGGCGTCGATACCCGTGGTGTTCATCACCGCGCGCACCCAGACGCATGAGGTCGAACGCTATCTGGCTATGGGGGCGGTGGGGGTGATCGCCAAACCTTTCGACCCACTTGCGCTTGCCGGTGAAGTCAAAAGATTGCTTCTATCGCGCACCTGAGCCGACGTATGGCTTGGCCACCGAGCGCAGTTTGTCTGCACACTGTGCGATGCCGTTCAGGGCTCCTATACCATGTCGCCTTATTCATCTACTGATTGTGCCGAGGTGCAGGCGCAGCGAATCAGGTTGTCTATAATCGCGTGGCATCGGCGGACGTCGATGAGAGAGTCGAGACGAATATTTCTGTCTGCATGGACCGCATTGGCGGATGTCGGTTCATGGGATCACTCCGGGGGGCGACGGAACCGGAGCAAGGCTGGTGAACGGAGCGAAGGCAAGAGTTCTGATTTGCGATGACGATCCCTTGTTGATCGAGCTGATGGAATTCAGGCTCAGGGCAAAGGGATATGAGGTCATCAAAGCAGTAGACGGGGCGGAAGCGCTCTCGAAGGCAGAGCATGAGGCGCCGGACATCATCGTGCTCGACGCGATGATGCCCAAGGCCGACGGCCTGGAGGTCCTTGCCCGCATCAAGGGCGATCCGGCTTTGTCCGAAACCCCGGTCGTCATGCTGACCGCCCGCAAGGGCGAAAGGGACATCGTCTCGGCCCTCGAAAAAGGAGCCGACGACTACCTTGTGAAGCCATTCATCCCCGAGGAGCTTCTGGCGCGGTTGGCGCGTCTGCTCGCGCGAAAGAGCGGGAAACGCTGATGCGGCGCTGCCGGTGCGCAGCCCTTGGCGCATGTCTGATCCTGGCGATCGCTGCGCCCCAGGGCGCGGTGCTGGCGCAGACGGTGGATGAACTTTACGAGTTCGGCGTCAAGGCCAGGCAAGCGCAGCATTTTGACGAGGCGGTGGAGTTTTTACGGCGCGCCCTTGCGCTTAAACCCGATAACGCCGACGCCTTGGTGCAACTCGGTTTTGCCGAACTCGGCCGCGACAATCTGTCGGCGGCGCGCGACGCTTTTTCCAATGCCCTGTCCTTGGCCCCAACCTATCGGGACGCCAGCTTTGGCATGGCTGAGGTCGAGTTCCGCTCGGGCAATCTGGATGCCGCGCTTCCGCTAGCCGAAACGGCCCTGCGGGCCGAGCCCGGCAACGCTGACGCCGCCACGCTTATCGCGAATATCCAGAAGGCGAAGCAAGCCGCCGGCAGTGAGGTGAGACGGTCTCCCGCGGTTCCGGCGCCGACAAAGAAACCGACTAGCCGGCGGCCCGATCCCGTCGCCGGTCTGATGGAGCAGGGCAGACGCCTGCGAGCGGCGGGAAAGCTGCCCGAGGCGGAGAAAGTCTATCGCCGGGCACTGGGACTGGCGCCGAAGAACACCGACATCCTCGTCGCCCTTGGCCTGGTCGTCGGCTCCAGCCAAAGCTTCGACGAGGCGGGGCTTTTCTTCGACCGCGCGCTTGCGATCAAGCCGGGCCTTCTCGACGCGCGGCTCGGCAAGGTGCGCCTGGCGATCTGGCGGGGCGACGCGCCGAGCGCCCGCCGCTTGGTCGATGGCGTGCTGGCCTCAGTGCCAGGCAATGTCGAGGCGCTCGAGCTGGATGCGAGAGTGGCTTTGCTCGAGGCCGATTACACGCGGGCCGGGCAGTCGTTCCAGCGCGTGCTTGCGGCCGATCCGCGCAATGCCGAGGCGCTGGTCGGGCTCGGCGATGTGCGCCGCGCCGAGGGTAAAGAGGAGGACGCGCGGGATGCCTACAGCCAAGCGCTCGCCGTCGAGCCTGGCTCTTTCGATATCGAGCAAAGGCTGGCCGTGCCGCCGCCGCGCAAATGGCGGCTCGACCTCGGCAGCGAGGTGAGCGATCTCACCAGCGAGCTCGGCGACTGGACCGACAGTTCGGCAGGTCTTGCCTATCGGCTGTCGCCGCGCACCACGATTTCCGGTCGCACCCGGCTGGCCACACGCTTCGGCCGCACCGACGTCCAGATCGAAGGCCGTATCGACCAGGCCTTCTCGCCGGCGTTCTCTGCCTATGCCCTAGCGGCGGCGACGCCGGACGCTGATTTCCTCGCGCGCTATTCGATCGGCGCCGGGGCTTCGTGGCAGGTCATGGCGCCGGCAAAGGCGTTCGGCCCGCTTTCGCTCAACATCGACGCCCGCTACGACAATTTCGCCGACACAAATGTCACCAGCATCTCGCCATGGGTGCAGACCTCTATCCTAGACGGCCGCCTGGGGCTTTCCGCCCGCTGGGTTCATGCGCAGGATGATATCGGCACGGGCGCAGACGGTTATGTGCTTCGCGTCGACCTTGCTGCGACACCGCACTTCAACGTGTTCGGCGGTTATGCCGACGCTCCCGAAATCTCCGACGGCACGCTGGTGCCGACGCGCGCGGTCTTTGGTGGTGTTTCCTGGGACATCAGCGATCCGCTGACGTTGCGCGCCAGCATCGCGCATGAAGAACGACCGAGATTCGACCGGAATACATTCGGTCTCGGCCTGACCGCGCGGTTCTGACCATGTGGTACATCTGGGATCTCTCCATACTGCTCAGCGCTCTTTCGCTGGTGATCATGCTGTTCCTGATCGCGAGACGCGTCCTGCAGGAGCGCCGGAGCAAGGCTGCGGCCGACCAGCGGCGTCAGCTTCTGACTGCGCTGATCGCCTTCACCGAGAGCCGCGACCGCGAGGTGTTGAAAACGGCCATTCTTTCGGTGCCGGCTGGCGTGGCGATCAATACCGGCTTCGAGTTCATTTCGCTTTTGCGCGGCGAGGAGCACGACGATGTCCTTGCTGCTTTCAAGGAATGTGGCCTGCCGGCCCTTGTCGGCAGGCAACTGGAAAAGGGCAACGGCGCCGAACGCATCCATGCGGCCGAGATGCTGGCGGCGCTGCGCTCGGAAGGTGCGGTGGCAAGCCTGCTTTCCGCGCTCGACCACGACCGCTCGCGCGAGGTCAGGATCGCCGTCGCCATAGCGCTCTGCGATCTGAACAGCCTGCCGCCGCTCGGCATTGCGCTGCGCAAGATCGGCGTGGCCGGGCAGCGCTCGCGACGCCTGATCGAGCTGTTCAGGCGCTTTCCGCACGCGCGCCTGGAGGAACTGGCGGACCATGCCGCGCGCGCCGACGCCGTGCCCTTCATAAGGGCGGCCGCGATCGACGCATTGGCCCGCGCCGGCGGCTTCCGCTTCGCCGATCTCTTCGCCCGCTTGGCCGACGACGCCTCGTCCGAGGTTGCCGCGGCGGCACTGCGGGCGCTCGGCCTCACCGGAAATGCCGACGCGCCGGCGATCCTCTCGACCGCGATGACAAAAGGCGACTGGGAGGTGCGCAGCGCGGCCGCCGATGCCGCCGGCCGCCTCGGCCTCGCCGAACTTGGCCGGCCGCTATCCAAGCTGATGGGCGACGAGGTGTGGAACGTGCGCTATGCCGCCGCCAACGCGCTGCGCTCCTTCGGCCAGCCGGGAGAGCGGTTGCTGCGCCAGATTGCCGACAGCGAGGTCTCGCGCAGCCAGCGCACCGCCTCGCTCATTCTTGTCGAGGGACCAGCCGTATGATCGCCGACTGGAGCGACGAGATCGTTCTTGCCGCCACCATCTTGTCTTGGTTCATCATCGGGGCCGGGCTGGCGCAGACGACGATATACCTCCTGCAGCTCATCGTCGCCGGCTATGCATTGTCCAAGCGCCCACCGGTCGCGCGCTCGGCGCTGCTTTGGCACCGCTATGGCGATGTCGCGCCGCCGATCGCGCTATTGGTGCCCGCCTACAACGAGGCCTTGAACGTGGTCGAGAGCGTCCATTCCATGCTGGCGCTCGAATATCCCAATTTCGAGGTCATCGTCATCAACGACGGCTCGAAAGACGAGACCTTGCTGCGCCTCATCGAGGCGTTCAAGCTGGTAAAGTTCCATCGGCCCTATGAGGAGGCGCTCGCGCACAATCCGATCCGCGGCCTCTATTCGTCACCGATGACCGAGCGGCTGTTCGTCGTCGACAAGGAGAACGGCGGCAAGGCCGACGCCCAGAATGCCGGCATCAATGTCTGTCGCGCGCCGCTCTTTTGTGTCATCGACGGCGACTCTATCCTTGAGCCCGACGCGCTGATGCGTGCCGCCCAGCCATTCATCGACGACCCCGAGCGCACCATTGCCGTCGGCGGCACGATCCGCATCGCCAACGGCTCCAGGATCGAGGCAGGCAGGGTGCGCGAAGTCCGTCTGCCACGCCGTCTGTTGCCACTGCTCCAGGTGGTCGAATACCTGCGCGCCTTCCTGATGGCGCGGCTTGCCTGGAGCCGCATCAACACACTGATGCTGGTCTCCGGCGCTTTTGGCATGTTTCGCCGGGCCGAAGTGGTGGCGGTCGGCGGCTTCACCAAGGGTTCGATGGGCGAGGACCTCGACCTCGTCATCAAGCTGCACCGCTATATGCGGGATAAAAAGCGCAAATACCGCATCCAGTTCATTCCGGAGCCGGTGTGCTGGACCGAGGCGCCGGAATCGCTGAGCGTCCTTGCCCGGCAGCGCACGCGCTGGCAGCGCGGCTCGCTCGAATGCTTCTTCCGCTACCGCTCCATGCTCTTCAACCCGCGCTATGGCCGCGTCGGCTTTCTCGGCTTCGGCCACATCTTCATTGTCGACGTTCTGGGACCGGTGGCGGAGGTGCTGGGCTATATCCTCATCCCCGCCTTCTGGCTGCTCGGTGTCCTTTCGGCCGAATATCTTCTGGCCTTCACCTCGCTCATCTTCACCTATGGCGTCTGCGTGAGCGTATGCTCCCTCGTTCTCGAAGAGGCCGAGTTGCAGCGTTTTCCCCGCGCCAGGGACCTCGCGGTATTGACGGCGGTCGCCGTGATCGAGAATTTCGGCTACCGCCAGCTCAACAATTTCTGGCGCGTGAAGGGCTGGTGGCAATTTCTTCGGGCCGACCAGAGCTGGGGTGAGATGACCAGGACCGGCCTGGGCGGCGCGAAGAAGTGAGCCCCGTCTGCTGAGTCACTTCAGCGTCCGCTCGATCTCCGTGATAAGCGCATCGAGTGCGGCGTGCGAGGCCCCATCGTCCGCCTGCTCGATCAGCAATGTCTCCAACGCCGATGCCCGCGCGCTGATCTCCGCAAACCCGAATGTCCCTGCGGCCCCGGCGAGCGAGTGCGCGGTGGGAATCAGGGTGTCGTTGGAGCCCACTGACGGGCCTCTCTGACGCGCCGCCCTCAACTCCGCGAGTTGAGTGGCGCACCGAGCCAGGAAACGCTGTCGTAAGGGGGCGAAGGGATCATTCAGAATGGAAGGGGCCTCCATGGATGGCTTTAGAGGTATTCAAGCAGAAAACTCGGTGGAGTGGAACGAACTGCTTGCGGTCCACGCTCCTGTCAGAGCAGAACTGCGGCGCCCGCTTCAGCCAAATGCAATGGCGATGAGTTTTTGATGTCCAACCGCGGAATGAGCGAGCTGGTCGGCATAGACCTTCTTGAAGGCCGGCGAGCGGGGTGCATTCAACGTATTTTCAAATGTTTGGAGCCTGCTGCGGCATTCGGATAGGCCGACAGGTCGGCGGCCGCAGCACGTCCGCTATCATGCAATTGGTGAAAGTGTACCATCCTGCCGCCATGAGCTCACGACCGGCAATACGGCTTGCATGGCCCAACAGTTTGCCTAGCCACTCGTCAAGCGCGGGACAACTGAAGCGCAACACGATTTCGTCCTTCCGATTTGGCACGAAAAAGAGCCAGATCGGCGGCATTGACGAAATCCTTCGGCGTTTCGTTCTCGGTGGGCACCGCTGTTGCGACGCCAACGCTGATGGTCACGCGATCCGAGCCGTGGGGTATGTTCAGCTCCCGCACGCTCTGGACGAGCTGCTCTGCGATCGCACTGGATTGTTCCAGTAAAGTGTCGACCAGCACGATGACGAACTCTTCGCCTCCGTACCGCGCAGCGAGATCGGTGGAACGGCCGGAACCGCTCTGGATTACGCGGGCGATTTGCTTGAGCACCTCGTCGCCGGCCATATGGCCATAGGTATCATTGTATCGTTTGAAGTTGTCGGCATCGATCATCAACAGCGACAATGGGGATTGTGCGCGAAAAGCACGCTTCCATTCAGACGCCAGATATTCGTCAAAATAGCGCCTGTTGCCGAGGCCCGTCAGGCCATCGATCCGCGTCAGACGTTCAAGCTCGAGATTAGCACTGATCAGCTGTCGCTGGCTTTCCCTTAGCGCTCGGTATGCAGCTTCTCGCTGGACGTGATCCAGATAGGCCCGCGTGTGATATCGAACGCGTGCAATCAGCTCGATACGATCCGGAAGCTTTACGAGATAATCGTTCGCTCCCGCAGCGAACGCTTCGCCCTTGGTGGCTGGGTCTTCCTTGCTCGACAGCACAATGACTGGTACCGCGCGTGTCGAAGCATGCTTCCGGTATTCTCGCACCAGATGCAGCCCATCGACCCCGGGCATGACGAGATCCTGCAGGATGACGGTTGGCTTTACCTCGTCGGCGACCGTGATCGCTCTCAATGGGTCGGTGCAGAAGTGTAAGGAGATATCAGGCTCGCTGGCTAGAGCGCGCCTGACCGCCTCGCAAACCATGATCTGGTCATCGATGAGCAGAACCATGGATGAATAGTTATCTGCAAGTGGTGGGACCAGCTGTGGTTCTAGCGTCATCGGACGAACCCTTTCACCTGGAGCGCTGAAAGGGCTTCGATTATGCGTGAGCCGATCGCACTCAAAGGAAGAATATCAACAGCCGCGCCGACATCGGCGGCGGCCTTCGGCATGCCGTAGACGGCGCTGGTTGCTCTATCCTGCGCGATTGTGAGATGCCCCTTGTCGCGGAGCTGTCTCAACCCGTGCGCACCATCCTTGCCCATGCCTGTGAGCAGGACTCCAATCACCGAGCCAGGCCACCATTGCGCGGCACTTTCGAAGAACACATCTACGGACGGCCGATAAACGCTGTCCTCGGGGCTAGGCGTATAGCCAAGTTGCTGAGCTGACTTGAAAACCAGATGATCCGCGGAACTGGCAATGAGAACGGTGCCCGCTTGAGGACTATCGTTTTCCCGCGCTGGACGGATCGGGAGAGGCGTATGCTGGCCGAGCCAATCAGCAAGGCCTGGAACGAATTGGGCATCGAGATGCTGTACGAGCACGATGGCGGCGGCGAAATCAACGGGAAACGCGCTCAGGACTGCGGCAGCGGCGGCCGGCCCGCCAGCAGAGGCACCGATTGCAATTAGCCGTCGAGCTGTCGGCTCAGCCGCACGGGACATCCTCCTTCTTGCCTTGCCCGGCGCATCGCCGATCAGCTTGCCGATCATTGCTATCTTGTTGGTCAACAGCCGTGCGGATTGCGAGGACGCATCACCTTCGATGCCTACTGAGGGAATATCGACGGCGTCGAGCGCGCCATGCCCCATCGCTTCGTAGACGCCGGCGACGTTGGCTTCGATACTGGCTGTCACCAGCAAGATTGAACATGGGGTTTCCGCCATGATTCTGCGGGTCGCTTCCACCCCGTCCATCTCTGGCATTGCTAGATCCATAAGTATCAGATCCGGCAGATCACGTCTGCAGACCTCGACCGCCTCACGCCCATTGGTCGCAGTCCATGCGACTTGGTGTTCGCCGGTCGACATGACCAGCCGGCGCAGAAGTTCAACCGCCATCGGCATGTCGTTGACTACGCCAATTCTCATTCGTTGGTCGCCAATTTCGATCTCATTCAGTCGCCTCGCCGATCATGTCCACGACGGCATGGATCAGCGCCTCGTCCTGAAAGGTACTCTTGGTCAGATAATAGTCGGCACCGGCGTCAAGCCCGCGCGAGCGGTCTTCTTCCCGATCCTTGTATGAAACGATCATGATGGGTGTGTTCCTGAGATGGACGTCCTTTCTGATCAGGCTCACCAGTTCGATACCATCCATGCGCGGCATGTCTATGTCAGTGACGACGAGATCAAAAGGACCAGATCGGACGGCATTCCACCCGTCCATACCGTCGACTGCCACTTCGACGTCATAACCGTGATTGCCCAGCATCTTGCGCTGGAGTTCGCGAACCGTGAGTGAATCGTCAATCACCAGCACGCGCTTGCGTCTGCTCGGTCCGGGACCGCCCGCGGCTCGCCGAAGGGCTCGAAATCCGCTGGACGACGCAAGCTTTTCCACCGATCGAACCAGATCATCGACGTCGAAGATCAGAACAGGCGAACCGTCCTCCATCAGGGCCGCTGCGCTGATGTCCTTGATCTTGGCAAACCGGGAATCGAGAGGTCTGATCACCAGTTCGCGTTCCCCGAGAAAACGGTCGACGATTACGCCGTAGGCGTCCCCACGACCCGTTTCCACCACGACGACCGAGAGTTCCTCTGGTTCGGACGCAGACTCTCCTCGATCCAGCACCTCGCGCGCTGTCACCAACCCGATCTGTCGATCGTTCAAGCGAAAATGCGGGCGGCCCTGCAGGAGGTTGATCTCCACGCGCTGCAATTTCATTGTCTTGGAGATGGCAGCGAGTGGAAACGCATAGGGCTCCCCATCGACTTCGACGAGTAAGGTGCGCAGGACTGACAACGTCAGCGGCAGTTGCAGTTGAAACCGGGTTCCTCGACCAAATTCCGAGGAGACGCTCGTGATTCCGCGAACCTCCTTCGTCATCGCCTGCACTGCGTCGAGTCCCACGCCACGGCCGGAGACGTCGGACAGGCCAACTTTCATCGAAAAGCCGGGCAGAAAAAGGAATGCCAGCAATTCCGTTTCGCTGAGCGCGTCGGCGCTTTCCCTGGTTGCAAACTGCCGGGCGACGACAGTCTCGCGCAGCTTCGAGAGCTCGATCCCTCTGCCGTCGTCCACCACGGCTATTTGCAGCAGTCCGGCATTGTGCCTCGCTTCGAGCCTGATGAGTCCCTCTTCGGGTTTGCCGGTTGCGAGGCGCTCATCAGGCGGTTCAAGCCCATGGTCTACCGCGTTGCGCAGAAGATGCCCCAAGGGGGCATCCAGCTGCTCGAGGATATCGCGGTCGATGCCGGTCGAGCCGCCTACGATCTCCAGTCGCACCCGCTTGCCAAGTGTACGACCGAGGTCGCGGACCGTTCTTGCGTAGTGTCTCACCCCGTCTTCAAAAGGTCGCATCCGGCTCGCCAACGTCTCCTCGTACAATCGGTTGGCAAGATCGGTGGCTTTCCGATCGACTGAATCCAACTCATCGAGACGCTCCGCCAAGAAGGCTTGGCTCAACCGAAGCTTTCGCTGCGTTTCAACCAGCGCTTCCACCACAGCCGCATCTTTTGCGACCGGCAGCAGCACTGCATCAAGATTGTCGAACGCACTTGCGATGTCTGATTGAAGGTGCTTCAGCCGCAGCAGCCCGTCAGCGAATGGCCTGAGCCGCCGAGCTTCCATCAGCGACTCGCCGGCCAAACCGAGCAATCGGTTCAGGCTTTCTGCCGTCACCCGAACCATTCTATCTGAGCCGATGCTCCCTCGGGCTTGAGCTTTCGGCTCGACAAGGGGGTTCGCTGACGAGGTTGCCGCCGGCTCCTTTCGGCTATGCTCTGGCGTTGCGAAATCAGCTGCCGAATCTTGGGGTGCGGGCTCGGGGAGGGACAGTTCCTCGAACTTCGCCAGAAAGCTTTCGACTTCCGGGTTGACGCTCTCGTTCGATGATCCCGATGCGATCAATTTCAGAAGGTCAGAGCCTTGCAGAAGCGCATCTATATGCTCCTTGCGTACCCTCAGATGCCCACGTTGCGCGGCGACCAAGCAATCTTCCATTGCATTTGCAACTTTGACGGCGGGCGTCAGATCGATGATGCGGGCTGCTCCTTTCAGCGAATGCGCGGCCCGCATGCATTCTTCCAGTGCGTCGGTGGCGACAGGATCGCGTTCGAGCGCCAGAAGGCCGGAGGTCAAAGCCTGTGATTGCGTCTCCAGTTCGGCCTGGAAAAGGCTCAACATCGAAACCTGGCTGAAGTCCTCATCTGTCATGCCATGCTCCGATCCATCATCGTGAGCAGTTGTCCCGGGTCGAGACAGCCAACAGCCCGTTCCCGCCAGGGCAAAACGGCAACAGTAGCCGCCGACAGCGTCTTGCCGATCGTAGCTGGCACGGCGAGAGTGTCGCGTGCCCGGTAGCGATGTAAGCCGTGGACCTCATCAACCGTGAAAGCAACCCGCTTGTCCCGCTCGCCCACCACGACGAGGCGGCGAAATATCTTGGCTCGTCTGCCTTGTTCCTCCTCCTTGGCTTCGTCGATCCCGAGCAATTCAGCGAGCGACAGGCAAATCAGCAATTCGCCCCGGACATTGGCGATGCCGAGCACTGCACTATTCCTGCGGTGTGGAAGGGAATGAACGGGACGGGATTCAGCCACTTCATGAAAAATGCCAGCTGGAAGCGCCAGCCATTCGTTCCCCAACCGGAAGAGAACGGCCGTCTGCAGCGCTTCATCGTCCGTTGAAACGACCGCTGCACGACCAGCGTCATCAGGCCATTCGCCGCGATATGCCGAGGGCGCCGCACGATCAAGGAGGCGCCGTGCAATCTTCCTATAGGTCGGGCAATTCCGGCAGTGGAGATGCTGCTCCAGTTGGGGACAGGACTTGTCACCCCGAACGCCTATCCGCCGCCAGCAGTCGTCGATTTCAATCTGCTCCACTGGCAGAGCGATCCTTGTCGAAGCCGGCATCAGGTGCCGCTCCTTTTCTGGACCCGGACCAGCCTTCCGGCCAGCGCCTCGGCGCCGCTGTGGTCGCCTTGCTTGCGAAGCAGCAAAGCCAGGTGGACCAGAGCCTCTCGATGATTTGGCGCGAGATAGAGTGCCTTGCGATAGCTTTGCGCGGCCTTGGATGCAGCGCCATCCGCATCCTGAACGAGGCCCAGCAGATAGAAGATTTGCGCGGAAGGACCGAATTTCTCGAGATGGGCGAGGGCGACCTCCTGTGCCTCCTTTACCCGACCCGCATTGGCGATCCGTTCAACCGCGACTAGGCTTTCCGAGACCTGATCAACGGGCTTGGCCAGGGCCGGCGCACTGTTTTCCTTGCCGACGGTCAGTCGTGGCGGAAGAACGGGCTTGCTCTTGTTGAGCTTCGGGGTTGATGTCCGCACCGGGATAGCAGTTGTCGGCGCCGCGGCCTTGATGGGCTCCGATTCCAGGAAGGCAAAGGCCAAGGGCCATTCAGCGGAAATAAAGCCATGCAGCCTTGGAAGTGCTGCTTCCGCGGGACCGACCAGAAGAAGTCCGTCCGTGGCCAAGAGATCTTTCAGGCGGGTCAATGCGCGATCCTGCAGTTCGCGATTGAAATAGATCAGCAAATTCCGACAGAGTAGGATGTCATAGACCTCTTGCCCAAAAATTGCGCGAGTACCGAATAGGTTGCCGACCCTGAAGCGAACCTGTTTCAGCACCGCAGCACTGGGCCGCAACCCACCCTCGACCGCTTCGAAATAGCGGTCCCTGAATTCGAGATAGCTGCCGCGAAAGGAATTGCGCCCGTAGACGGCACGTTCAGCCAACGCGATATTGCGGGTACTGACGTCCACCGCATCGATGTTGAACTCGTGCGCTTCAAAGCCGGCATCGAACATGGCCATTGCGACCGAATAGGCCTCTTCACCGGTTGAACATGGCAGGCTCAAGACTTTTGTCGGCTGAGCACGCTTGTGCACGCGCGCATGCCGCGCCAACATCGTGAACGCTTCTCGGTCGCGAAAGAACCAAGTCTCCGGGATCACCACCGCATTGATCAGCTCCTGCAGCTCCTGCGGGGAACCGGTCAAGTGTTCCCTATAGGCCTGAGGATTGGCAATCCGGCACGCTGCCATCCGGTCTCTGACCGCCTGACGGACCACTGTCGGGCCAACGCTGGCACTGTCCAGTCCAATGGTTTCCATCAGGAGCTTTTCTATTGCGCCGGTCATTAAACACTCATCGCGGCCTGGCGGAGCAATGCGGTACGAATCTCTTCCGAAAGCAGCGCTTCCGCTTTGACCCACTGAATGATCTCCGTGCCATCCGAAGCCACCGGACCAAGATAAGACGGCGTTTCTGGCTCGAGGCCGAACGGCGCGAAGTCGGCAGGGTCTCGCTCGACCGTATCCGTCACCCGTTCCGCGACCAACCCAAGCAGGCGTTGCTCGCCATCTCGCGCCGGGTAGCGCGTAACAACGATCCGGGTGCTCAATAGGCGCTCCGATGGCCGGCCAAGCGCAAGAAGAGTAACATCGATGAGAGGGATGGGTATTCCGTTATAACTGACCAGACCGACCACACCGGTTGGCGCACCCGGCAGAACTTTCACATCGATATAGGGCAGCACCTCTTCAATTTGGTGGACATCGATCAAGTAGCGATCCGAACCCATACTGAAGGCGAGGAATAGCATTATCACCTCCTACTGCCGGCCCGCTATGCTCTCAGCTTGAACCTTGAAATGCTGCTTCGCATGCTACCTGAGACTTGATTGAGCTCGTCGATCGCGAGCGTCGATTGCTGAAGGGACTCGACTGTTTGCTGAGCTGCCTCGCTTAGCTGGGTTAGCGTGTCGCTTATCTGTCCCGCGCCGATCGCCTGTGCTTGCATGCCTTCATTGGCGACTTCGAAACGTGGCACCAACCCCTGGACCTGCTGGATGATGTCGAAGAGTTGCCCGCCGACCTGCTGGATTTCGTGCATGCCCCGGCGGACCTGCTCGGAAAACTTGTCCATGCCCATCACACCGGCAGCAACTGCCGACTGGATGTCTTTGACCATCTGCTCGATATCGTAAGTGGAGACGGCCGTCTGGTCCGCAAGCCTTCGGATCTCTGTCGCCACCACTGCAAAGCCCCGGCCATATTGGCCGGCCTTCTCAGCCTCGATGGAAGCGTTGAGCGACAACAGGTTCGTCTGATCGGCCACTTTGGTGATGGTGGTCACCACCTGATTGATGCTGCCAGCTTTCTCGCTGAGGATTGCGAGTTTGGAATTGATCGCACCCGCCGCGTCCATGACCTGCTGCATGGTTCCTTCCATGCGGGTCAGCCCCTCTTGCCCTCCGCCCGCGACGGCAGCCGTTTGCTCGGCAACTGTCGAGACCTCGTTCATCGTGCGAACCAGCTCGTTTGAAGTGGCGGAAATTTCCTTGGCTGTCGCGCGGATCTCAGTCGTGGTCGCGGCGATTTCAGTCGCTGTTGCCTGCTGCTGCTTGGAGGTTGCAGCAATCTCAGTTATCGACGTGCCGACCTGTATGCTGGACCTTTGTACCTGACCAATGAGAGTTGTGAGATCGTCTGCCATTGCGTTGAAGCCGTCGGCAAGCACGCTGAATTCGTCCCGGCGCCTCAGATCGAGGCGTTCGCTGAAGTCGCCTTGCCGTATCATTTGAACCGCGTCGACCAAACGTGTGAGCGGAGCTGTGACAGCGCGAAACAGCTGGTAACCCAAAAGAAGGGCTAGTCCGAGGGCTATCAACAAGCCCACGCTCAAACCGACTTCCGCCGTGCTAACGATTGAGCTGATTCGCTGCGTCGCGCTGTTTGCCTCGCCTCTGTGATCCTCGAGCATGGCTTGCAGAGCGGACTGCAATTTCACAAAGATCGGCTCTACCGTGTTCTTGATGACCGGACTTTCATTGGGAGTTTCACCTTTCGACAAGGCAGCTCGGCTCGTGTCCAGCACAGCAGTTTCCGCCAGCCGAAATTGGTTGGCGAGTTCTTTGACGACTGCGTAATTCTGCTTGTCGATGTCGGAGACGATCGTTGCTTCATACTCGTCCATCAACCGCCGCACTTGGTCGCGATTGGTCGCGATCGTGCTTTCAAGCGTGCTTTTATCCGACGGGTTGTCCTGGAGGGCATATTCCTGAAGCAGGCTATGTGCCTTCATCTGCCCCATCATGATCTCGGTGCTGTGATAGAGGTCTGGAAGGATGCCCTTCTCGACCTCAGTTGCCTCCCGCTCCGCCTGAAGAAACCAGGCGTACGCGATAACGGCGATCACGGACATAACCACCAGAACGGCAGCGAAACTGACGAGGATGCGGTGGCGTATTGTCAGACTCGTCATGGAACCGGTTCACCTATGGGGGCATCGAGGCCTGCGCGAAAAGCGCTCGTTCCGACGTTTCGAAAAGGTGCGTCGAAAAGCAGCAGTCTTATGCAGAATGGTTTCTTTTCCGTTCCATCGCTAATGATGGCAAAGCGGCTCGCCAGTCGGCGCCCCCAATAAGCGTGGTCAAAGGCATGTCTCGCCGTCGACATAGATAAATCCGACATCGGCTGGGGCGGCACGCACCGTCAAGTGGAGCGTGCATGAGCTGCTTGAGGCCAGGAGTTGAATGACTGCTTAGTCCGCTTGATGCCGAAAGCCGACCTCTCGCTTGCGTCCACTAATTTCACCTTGAATCCAACGCAAAGTAAAAAAGGGCCGAGCTGAGACACATATGGTGTGCGCGCCGAGCGGACTTTGCGCTGCCGCCCGAGAACCATCTTGGAACGAAGCCAAACGTTCTCTAATTGCAGATGCTGGTGACTTGGAAGGACGCGCACAACGGAAATCCAAGGAATTTTCGACGCACTCGCAACATCCAAGCATGAGCGGTGGAGAGAAGTTCTATACTCACCTGTTCGACCCGGGGCCTGATGACCGTCCCATGCCGGGGTTGATCCATATGGCGTGGCGTCGCAGGCGCGAACCTTCAAATTTTCCGTGATAAAGAGAATGCTGGATTCAGTAGGCTGACAATTGTAGTGCCGAGAATAGATGAGGCCCGCAATCGCTTGAAGAAATTGGAGTGAAGCTGGCCGCTGAACCGGAGGCTGACTGCGGAAGGATCGCTACGAGTTCATCTGCAAGGCGTGGGCGTCACAGCCGGAACGCTTCAGACTCAATCCGCTCCAGCAAATGCCGGGACCAAACATTTAGGCGATCAACCGGGGTGGGCAAGATGTGCCGCGTGCGCAGATATCAGGGCCCTGAATCTGCCGCTCAACAGGCACCTCGCCGCTGGCCAATCGCTCGCCGCTGGAAAACGCGGCCGCGCTGGCTGAGGAAAAACATCTTCGGCTGGGCCGGCGACTCTATGCCATGAAGCCTCCGGCAGGCTTGGACCGCGCGAAAAAAGGCGGCGTCGCCCGGCTGGGTCTGTCACACTACACCACGACGGACGAGGTCGACCAAGCCATAGAGGCCGTTGCCCGGCTCGCGGTCCGACGGGGGGCATTAAGTAGGCAAAAAGGGGACCAGCTGTGGCTGCTGTGGATAATGGTCCTGGTGTCTTGCTGATTGGGCCAGCTAGCGCGCACTCTCACAGCTATGGTGGCAGAGCATGTCGAATTGGCCTTGTTTGAGCAGTCACTCGGCAACATCGAAGGCCTCAATCGACCGTTCTGTGATCGTGTGGCGGACGCTGCGGAAAAAACCGAAGGGTCGGTTCTGTTCGATGTCCGCGTTGACGGCGATACCTGGGTTCAGCGGATAGCTGCGATTGGATATGGCGTGATAGGTACAGCTATAATCGTGATGGGGAAGAACGGACAACTTAGATGCGCATCGGTAGACGGGGATACCGCTCTTTTGGTGTCAGAACTGGCTGCCTGGAATGCGTCTCCGCTTGGTGAGCAAGCGAAGATTGATCAACGCGGAGCAGCCAACATCCTGCTGGCGACGCTCCGTAGTTCAGGTCACTTCGGCAGTGGTGGCTGGCGTTCCTGAGCGAGGCTTATGCAGCCTTCTGGCTAACCACCAGCGGGATAGTCGAGTTCCAACGATCCAGATTTCCAGGGCGGCAAATTGCTTGCCCTGTGACGTCCCGTGACTGACGGTCAGGTCTCCCTGCCTGGGCGGGTTGGCTACAATACCGGCTTCGCCAAAGCGGTCGATCTTGCTGGAAGCTTGCTGCCGCGGTCACGGGTTGGGCCATGCCGCATGGCAGCTACGTACAGGCAGCCTTACAGCAGCAGAATGAAAACCGACCGTCCTATTCCCGCCTGTACGGCACGCCCAGCATAGCCGGTGCGCTGGTCCGCGAGCGACGGATCATCAACGCAACGATCGCCGCAACATAAGGCATCATCAACATATATTGGTAGGGAATGGCGATACCGACGCCCTGGATTTGCAATTGCAGCGCGTCGAGGAAGGAGAACACCAGAGCCGCCACGCAAATCGGGTAGGGGCGCCATAGGCCGGCGATGACGATGATGATGGCCAGCCAGCCGCGCCCGTTGGTCATGTCCGGCACGAAACGCGCCGCCTGGCCGACGGAGAGAAACGCGCCGGCAACGCCCGCCATCAGGCCACCGAAGAGCACGGCGGCATATTGCACCGGCGCGACCTTTACCCCCTTAACATCGAGGGCCTTGGGATTGTCGCCGGCGCAGCGCACGATCAGTCCATAACGCGTCCGGAACAGGAAGAGCCATACCGCCGGCACCATCAGAAAGGCTATGTAGGTCAGCACCCGCTGGTCAAACAGGATGGGGCCCAGCACGGGAATATCGCTCAGCCCCGGCACCGGCACATCGGCGAAGAAAGGGATGGTCGGCGTCTTGCCGTCGCCAGCGAAAGCGGAACGCAACCAGTATGTGGAAAGGCCGGCGCCGAGCAGGTTGACGGCAAGACCGGTGACGATCTGCTCTACTTTCAGCGTGATCACCAGCACGGCAAAGACGAGAGCCATCAGCGCGCCGGTAAATCCGGCAGCGAGGACGCCCAGCCATAACGACCCGCTTTCATAGGCGGCGAGATAGCCGGTGAAGGCTCCCATCAGCATCATGCCCTCAAGACCCATATTGTAGACGCCGCTGCGCTCGGCGATAAGTTCTCCAAGTGCGGCGAGCAGGAGCGGGGTGCTGATGCGGATGGTGGCCGCCGCCACACTGACCAGGATTGAGGTTTGAAAGAGTGCGTCAAGCACGGCCGACCCTCCGCAGGCGGAAATTGCACGCTGCCCAGCCAGCTAGGAAGAACAAAAGCAGGATCGCCTGGATGGCGTATATCAGCGCCGAGGGCACGCCGGTCTTGATCTGCATGAGCGTAGCGCCGTTGAGCAACGCTCCGAACAACACCGAGGCAACGACGACGCCAAGCGGATGCAATTGGCCGAGGATGGCCACGATGATGCCGCTGTAGCCGTAACCTGCTATTACGCCTGCCTTCAGGCGGTAATGGACGCCGTAGACTTCCGTGATCCCCGCGAGCCCCGCAAGCGCGCCGGAAACCAGAAGCACAACTATGACCAGCCTTCGAGTATTGGTGCCCTGTACATCGAGCGCGCGCATGTTGGACCCGGCAGCCTTGATCTCATAGCCCAGCGGTGTGCGCGTCAACAGCATGTGAACCAAGCCAGCCGCCACAATCGCCAGCAGGAAGCCGGAATGCAGGCGTGAACCGGAAAACAGCAACGGAAGCACCGAGCCCGGATCGACCTTCGGCGTCTGTTCGAAGAAGGCGCCCGCCTCGCTCCATGGGCCGCGCAGCAGCAGCAGCGAAAGGACATAGACGATGATGTAGTTGAGCATGACGGTCGAGATCACCTCATCGACCGAGAAGCGGGTCTTCAGCACGCCCGCAAGGCCGGCATAGAGTGCGCCGCCGACAATGCCACCGATTATAACCACAGGAATTTGGATGAAAGGCGAAAATCCGGTGAGATTGTGCTGCGCCCAATAAGCGAACATGGCGCCGGCAAAAACCTGGCCTTCGGCGCCAATGTTCCAGATACGCGCGCGGAAGGCGACACAGGCGGCAAGACCGGTGAAGATCAGGGGCGTTGCCTTGACCAGCGTTTCGCCGGCGGCGCGCAACGAGCCAAAGCTGCCTTTCAGGAGAGCCGTGAAGGCGGCACCCGGGCTGGCGCCCGCGGCGGCGAAAAGCAGACTGCAAACCAAAACCGCCGCGATCGCCGCCAAAGCAAGTGCAACAATGCGCGCGGTCGGCCGCGGTTCCAGCCGGCGCTCGAGGCGCCACTCCACGAGATTGAAATCGGTCACGCCGCAGCCTCGCTCCCATGGCCGGCCATCAGGCTGCCGATTTCGTCATAGGTGGTTTTTTCCGTATCGAGCACCGCAAGGACGCGGCCGCGAAACATCACACATATACGACTGCTGAGAGCGAAAAGATCCTCCAGTTCCTCGCTCGCAAGCAGGATGGCGCAGCCTTCGTCGCGCTTGTGCAGGAGTTGTCGGTAGACGAATTCGATGGCGCCGACATCGAGGCCGCGCGTCGGCTGGTTGCACAGCAGAAGCCGCTTCGCTTTGGCGAACTCGCGGGCGAGGATGACCTTCTGCGCGTTGCCGCCAGACAATTTGCGAGAGGGTGACGACGGCCCGGTTGCGGCAATCGAATAGGCAGCGATGACCATGCGTGCATTTGCGTCGAGCGCCGCGGTGTCGATAAATGGCCCATTGCGCCAGCGCGTTTGCCATTGTTGGCCGAGTACAAGATTCTCGCCGATATCGAGATCGGCAACGAGCCCGTCGCGGAAGCGGTCGCTGGGCACGTAGCCAATGCCTTTCGCAGCAATCGTCGCCGGTGAGTACGCCTGCAGAGTTTCGCCATCGAGCAAGACCGTGCCGCCGTCGGGCGCGGCGAGGCCTGCGAGGCACTCGAACAGCTCATCTTGGCCATTCCCGGAAACGCCGGCGATGCCGACGATCTCGCCGGCTGCGATGTCGAGCGATGCGTTGTCCAGCACGGGCCTTCCATCGCGCAGGTGCGTGAGCCCACGCACCGAAAGCACCGTCTCGCCGGTCGCTTTCGCATCTGCGGCGCGCGCCGGCGCCGCAACGGAGCGGCCGACCATCATGGTGGTGAGTTGGTCGCGGCTGACGTTCGAGGTTACGACCGTTCCGACCAGTCTGCCCTTGCGAAGCACGCTGACCCGGTCGGATTGCATCACTTCCGACATCTTATGGCTGATCAGCACGACCAACAGATCTTCACTGGTGAGCCGCCGCACGATCGCAAACAGGCGGCGCGATTCCTCGGGCGTCAGCACCGCCGTCGGTTCGTCGAGGATAAGCAGTCTGGCGCCAGTGTAGAGCGCCTTGACAATCTCGACCCATTGCTGTTCGCCGACGGAAAGGTCGCCGACGTGCCGGTGTGGGTTGAGCGAGATGCCGTAGGTGGAGCAGATCGTCTCGATCCTGGACAGAGCCTCAGCCCGGCCGAGCCGCCAGCCGGAGCCCGTGCCTACCGCCACATTCTCCAGCACAGTGAAGCTGGGCACTAAGACGAAATGCTGGTGCACCATGCCGATGCCGGCGCGGATGGCTTCGCCCGGCGAGCCTAGCTGGA
This sequence comes from Mesorhizobium sp. B2-5-11, assembly GCF_006440835.1. Lineage (NCBI taxonomy): Bacteria > Pseudomonadati > Pseudomonadota > Alphaproteobacteria > Hyphomicrobiales > Phyllobacteriaceae > Mesorhizobium > Mesorhizobium sp. B2-5-11. Next base: position 549,466 of record NZ_VFUK01000004.1, on the reverse strand, counting down.
CGGTCTTGCCGTCCACCCGAATTTCGCCGGCGTCTGGCTGGTAGAGCCCATAAAGGCAGGACGACAGTGTCGACTTGCCTGCGCCATTCTCCCCCAACAAGCAATGCAATTCTCCGGGCATGACGTCGAGCGAGACGTCGTCATTGGCGGCAAGCGCAGCGAAACGCTTCGTCAGGTGCCGAACCGACAGGCGCGGTATCTTGCTCATCTCGGATCGACCCGGCTTGGCACCACCTCCGGCGTCAGTCCGATTTCGGCTCGTTCACATTGAGCTCGATTTTCTTCTCGCCGCTCTGGATGGCCTTGGCCGTTTCAGCCGCAAGCGCCTTTACGTCATCGGGCATTTTGGCTTCCCAAGCAGGATTGAGGATGAGGTCGCCCGAACCCTGCTGCCAGCTGAACCACCTTGGTTCCTTCGGCGCGTCGAATTTGGCGTTCATGGTCTTTGCCTTCCACCATTCATCGATGATCCAATTAATGTGCGGATCCCATTTGACGATGGTGGAGGCGACGATCGACTTCGGCGCCACTTTCGACATGTCCACATAATTGCCGAAGCAGCCTATGCCGCGCTCCTCACAAACCTCGAAGGCGCCCGACATCTGGTAGATCATGTCCGCGCCGGCGGCGATCTGCGCCGAGGTCGCCTCGTTCGATTTAGCCGGATCGAACCAGGACTGGATGAAGGTGATCTTCTGTTTCACCTTTGGGTTCGCTTCCTTGGCGCCGGTGAAGAAGGCATTGATCTGATCGTTGGTATCTTCGGCCGGGAAGGTGGAGATGGCGCCGATGACATTCGACTTCGTGAGTTTGCCGGCCAGTTGCCCCATCACGTAGGCAGGCTCGTGCGCGTGGACGAATATCCAATAGGCATTGCCGCCGAGTCCGCGATTGCCCGAACCGCTCATGACGAACATCGTATCGGGGAATTCGTCCTTCAGCTTCTCGATCGCATCTGCATAGGCGGTGTCGCCGAACAAGATGTCGTAGTCGCCGGTCTCAGCATAGGTGCGGAACACCTGCTCGGCATTGTCGTAAACGTTCTCGGTATAATTGACCTCGATGTCGAGGCCGTGGGGCTTGGCGGCGATGATCCGGTCCATGGAACTCACGAAGGATGATTCCCACGGTGCTTCCTTGCCCGCCGAAAGAATGCCGGCGATCCTGAGCTTGGTCGGCTCTTCGGCTTGTACGCGGCCGCCCCACAGCCACGTCGCGGCCACGAGCGAAACAGCGACAACAAGGTTTTTCAGCATGGTTCCCTCCCTTTTCTAGCGTTCCCAGTCATGAAGCCGGCTTAACGGATCGACCACCGTCAGGTTTATGCAATCGATCAGGCCGAGATCGGTTATCGCGAAATCGGGAATCGCGGTGATCTGCAGCACGAACATGTACATGAAAGGCCATGGCAGCCTACAGCCGAGCGCGCGCGCGGCCGCGTCGAGCTCCTGCTCTTTCTTCGCCATCTCTGGAGGATCAATGTCCGATACGATTCCGCCGATCGGCAGGGGCAGGAATGACACGATCCGACCGCCGTCCGCCACCGCCTGGCCGCCATTGTTCTCGATAATGTGGTTGATTGCCAACGACATGTCGTGGGGATTGGTGCCCACACAAACGATGTTGTTATCATCAGGCGCCGTCGAAGTGGCGAGTGCGCCGGAGCGCAGTCCGAAGCCTGAAGCGAACGCGACCGGCCGATGGGAAGTGCGGCCGTAGCGTTCGACGACGGTGAGATACTGCACGTCCTGTGATGGATCCGCGTCTATATAGCCGTCGCGGACCGGGAGCACGACATCACGTCGCGTGCGTACGAATATTCTCTCGGGCGTAACGGCGATCGCCAGCACGGCCGCCTTGTCGCCCGCTCCGGGCGCGCGCACCAATAGGTCTTTCTGTGAAACCGGCGCTACCTTGAATGTGTTGGTGACAACGGCGCTGCGGGCAGGCGGCGCAAGATCGTCCACGAGCTTGCCGTCGCGAGCGGCCAGCTTGCCTTTCGCGATGACACCTGAGACATGGAAGTCCGCGATATCCTTGACCAGCAGGATATCGGCGGCGAGCCCGGGCGAGATCGAGCCGACCTTCTGGCCGATGCGCAGCGCCTCGGCGCCGTTGATGGTCGCCATCTGGATGGCGGTGAGCGGCGGAACTCCCATCGCGACCGCCATGCGGATCATGTTGTCGAGGTGGCCGCGGGCCAGGATATCCGAGGCGACCACGTCATCGGTGCAGAAGCTGACCCGGCTCGTCGCGGCTATTCCCATCTCGGTGACCATCCGCAGGTTCTCTTCGAGAAAATGGGAGATCGAAGATTCGCGAATGACGACATGCATGCCTTTGCGCAGCTTCTCCAGCATCTCGTCCGCCGTGTAGCTCTCGTGGTCGGAGCGCACTCCGGCCTGCAGGTAGCTGTTCAATCGATTGCCGCGACACATCGGCGAGCAGCCGAGGATCGGCAGACGGCTCTTTTCGGCGATCTCGACCGCCTGCAGAACGTGCTCATCCATCGTGTCGACGAACTCGCGCACCGTCTCCCATATGCCGACGCATTCCGGCCAGGAATGGGTGGCGCGGTGATCGTCCGGTCCGAAATAATAGCCGACGTTGGAGCGAGGCAGTGTGTAGGGCGTCTTGCATGGTGCGCCCCAGAAGATCTTGAGAGGGGTTGCCTTGGCCTCGTCGAGGAATTCGCGGGCGCCTTCCAGGCCGGACACCACGAGGATCTGGTCCAGGCCCGACACAATCGAAGTGGTGCCGAGCGGCACCACCGCCTTGGCGAAGCTAGTTACCGACATCTTGGAACATTCAACGTGGAGGTGGCCGTCTATCAGGCCAGGGCAGAGGAAATAACCAGTAGCATCGATCATCTCGGTCTCGGGGCCGCGGTACTCCGAGACGTCTCCGACAGCGACGATGCGATCCTTGTAGACGGCGACGTCGGCCGGATAGATCTCACCCGAAGCGACGTTGACTAGTGTGCCGCCGGTGACGATGAGAGTCGATTTATGCTCGGCGCGACCAGCACGGATGAATTCGCGTATGTCGGACAAATTCATCTCCGCTCGTGTGGCCTCGCTCGGGCTTGGGACCAAGCTTGTCTGCGCCAAAAATCCCACCTTGCGCGCTCTGATCCTGTCGTATTAGGGTCGTCCATGCAAATGGCAGTTTCTGGCTAGTTCTGGACGCACCGTTCAAATTCTTGGACGATCGATGGATTTTGAAGCGATCGATTATTTTATCAAAGTGGCGGAGGCGCAGTCGCTCTCGCACGCCGCGAAACTGTATGGACTGCCCAAGTCCAGCCTCAGTCACAAAGTGCGCGCGTTAGAGGATTCGCTCGGTGTCGCACTGTTTGTGCGCGACGGTCGGGAATTGCATTTGAGCGATGCCGGGGCCGAGTTCCTCGACCATGCGCAACGCATCAAGGAAAGTTGCGAAGGAGCCAAGGCGGCGATCGCCGAGGCGGGCCACGATATCGCCGGCACGCTGACGATCGGCTCGACCGGCGAGTTCGGCACTTCCTTCACCTCGGAACTGCTGTTCGCCTTCCGTCAACAGTATCCGCAGGTGAATGTCGACGTGATCTTCCTTTCGCTCGGCTATTTCCTGGCGCCCGAAAAGCACCAGCCTTTCGACGGCATATTCCATTGGGGCGAGCCGGCGAACTCAGACTACATCGCTCGCAAGCTCGGGGAGGCTTCCTTCTGTCTCTACGCCAGCCCGCGCTACATTGAGCAATTCGGGGAACCGTCGACGCCCGCAGACTTGGCGGGCCATGGGGCCGTCGCCTTCCGCCGCCCGAGCGGCGTGCAATCCTGGCACCTCGAGCGCGGCGCGGAAACGGTCGACTTCATGCCGACCGCGCAGTGCATGGCGAACGACTACTGGATGCTGAAATACTTCGCCGTAGCCGGCGAGGGTATCGTCTATCTGCCAGCCTTCTTCACCGAGATCGAGTGCAAGAACGGCGATCTGGTGCCGGTGCTCCCGCAATGGCGCTCGCCACTGGTTCCAATCAATCTGCTCTACATGCGACGCCGGTATGTGTCGCGTAAGTTCGCCGCTTTCCTTGATTTCTGCCTGGACTATTACCGCCAGCGCGCCGCTTACAGTTCGCCAAGATATTGCGTCGAGGTCGTGCGGCCCTTTGCGGGCGCGCGCGCCGGGGGAGAAAACAACAGATGATCCAGAGCTGGTTCGAATGCGCGCCGCAGTTGGTTGATGTCGCCATGGGACGCACGCCGGCCGACATGGTGGTCCGGAACGTGCGCTGGGTGAATGTCCATTCGGGCGAGATCATCCCCGCGACGGACATTGCCATCGCGGTCGGCCGCTTCGCCTTCGTCGGCCCGAATGCCGACCATGCCGTGGGCCCCGAGACGCAGATTATCGACGGAGAGGGCCGCTACGCGCTGCCGGGGCTGTGCGATGCGCATATGCATGTCGAGAGCGGCATGGTTACCGTTACCGAGTTCGCGCGTGCGGTCATCCCGCATGGCACCACCTCGATGTTCATCGACCCGCACGAGATCGCCAACGTCCTAGGCATGCCGGGCGTCAAGATGATGCACGACGAGGCTGCCGGACTGCCGATCAATGTGTTCGTGCAAATGCCGAGCTGCGTGCCGAGCGCTCCGGGCCTCGAGAACGCGGGTGCCAGCCTCGGTCCCGCCGACGTGCGTGAGGCGATGTCGTGGCCGAACATCGTCGGCCTCGGCGAGATGATGAACTTTCCTGGGGTGGTCGCCGGAAATGGCGACATGCTGGCCGAGATCGCTGCCACTCAGGCGGCAGGCAAGACGGTGGGCGGCCACTATGCCTCGAAGGATCTCGGTCTGCCCTTCCATGCCTATGTCGCCGCCGGTCCGTCCGACGATCACGAAGGCACCAGCCTGGCCGACTGCGTTGCGCGGGTGCGCCAGGGCATGCGCGCCATGTTACGGCTTGGCTCCGCCTGGTACGACGTCGCCGCGCAGATCAAGGCGCTGACCGAGCTCAGCCTGGACTCGCGCAATTTCGTGCTGTGTACCGACGACAGCCATTCCGGCACACTAGTCAATGACGGCCATATGAACCGCGTTGTGCGCCATGCCATCGCCCAGGGATTAAAGCCGATCACCGCGATTCAGATGGCCACCCTGAATACTGCTCAGCATTTCGGCATGGAGCGTGAGCTTGGCTCGATAACGCCCGGGCGGCGCGCCGACCTGGTTTTGACCTCCGATCTCACCGAACTCCCGGTCGAAACCGTCATCGCACGCGGCTGTGTGGTGTCGAACGACGGCAAGCTCGTCGCCGACATCACGCCCTACGACTATCCCGCCTCGACCAAGAACACGGTTCGCTTGGGCAAGAAGCTCTCAGCGGCGGACTTCGACATCGTGGCGCCCGAGGGTGCGAACCAGGTCATGGCGCGGGTCATCGGCGTGCTCGAGAACCAGGCACCGACCCGTGCCCTGGAGGCTTCGCTCGGCGTCTTGAATGGTATCGTTCAGATGGATCGGACCGGTGACGTCTGCCAGATCGCGCTGGTGGAACGGCATCACGGCACGGGAAAGGTCATCAACGCGTTTGTTTCCGGCTTCGGTTACGACAAACCATGCGCCATCGCCAGCACCGTCGCCCATGACAGTCATCACATGATCGTGGTGGGTACCAACAAGGACGACATGACGCTGGCGGCGAATCGGCTGGGACAGGTCGGCGGCGGCGTCGTGCTGTTCAGCGAAGGACGCGAACTTGCGCTTGTCAGGCTGCCGATCGCCGGACTGATGTCTGACCAGCGCGCCGAGATCGTGGCAGAAGAAGCCAATGGCCTGATCGCGGCGATGCTTGCCTGCGGATGCGCCCTCAATAATGCCTATATGCAGCACTCTCTGCTGGCGCTTGTCGTCATCCCGGAATTGCGCATCTCCGACATCGGACTGATCGATGTGTTGAAGTTCCAGCCGACCGAAGTGCTGGTCGCCACGACCACATGAGGAGGCGGATTTAACCTGACATCACCTTCGTCCTGATTATTTTCGGGTCGCTCCTCGTCTCTTCGGCATTCATCCAATAAATCAGAGCCCTTCCTCCCGCGCATAGGCAGCAAGAAGGTCCGGAAAGTCATTTTCGGGTTTCGCTTTCAGCAGTGCACGTGTGGTGATTGCATCAATATGATGGTCCATCAAGGCAGCCGCCTTGTTCCGGTCGGCCGCGGCCAGGGCGGCAATGATCTCGTGATGCTCGGATACGGCGCAGTCGGACGAATGCGGCCGTCCGTAGAGCGACAGGATGAGCGATGAACGCGAAACGAGTTCCGTGACATAGCGCAGCAACAGTTCGTTTCCGGTCAGCGAGGCAAGCAGCACATGAAATTCGCCGGCCAACTGAATCGACGACGCGGCATTGTTGGCTTTGGCCATCTCTTCCGCGTCGACATGAGCTTCGAGCTGTTTAATCTTTTGCGGCGTCAGCTTGCCGATTAGCGTGTCGACCACCAGCGCTTCAAGCGCCCGCCGCACCTCGAATATATTGTGGCCTTCCTCCAGGCTCGGCTGCGCGACGCAGGCGCCCTTGTGCGGGCGCAATTCGACCAGGCCTTCGCCGTTCAGTCTTGCCAGCGCCTGCCTGACAATGGTGCGGCTGACGCCCAGCCGCTCGCCGATCGAATCCTCAGGCAGCTTTGTTCCCGCGGTCAGCGCCTGGTCGAGTATGACGCGCTTCAACGTGCGATAGACCGCGTCGGACTTGGATACGGCGGATTTCGGATTTTTATTGCGAATGTTGATTGTCATGACCGATCCTGAAAATTCATATCCAAGCACACAAGAAGAAAAGCATCCGCAAAGCCGGAGTTTAGAGATGCAAACGGCCCGGCGTCGAGGGCCAATGCCGTCGGCTCGCGTGCCATCAAGGTTTATTCCAATCGTTGTGTGTCGTTTCTGGAGCCCTCATGCCATGAACATCCGATAGCTGGGAGGGAAAATCTCGGCGACCGTCGGATGTCGCCAGGTGCGTTGCGGATAACGCTGGACAAGCCGTTCGAACTGGGCCTGTGCGCGCTGGTGGGCTGCATCGAGATCGAAACCCGGAATGGTTCGGGCGCTCATCACGGTGCGCCCGTCAATGATGACCGTGTGCACATCGCGTCCGCTTGCGGACGTCGTCAGGCAGGCGATCGGATCGAGGACCTGTCCCAGATGGTTGCCGGACAGGTCGAACACGACGATGTCGGCGGCTGCTCCCGCCTGCAGACGTCCCAGGTCCGACCGGCCGAGCGCGTCGGCGCCGCCAATCGTGGCCGCGTCATAGAGATCGGCTGATTTCGGCGTCTCCAGATTGCCCGCCATGACGCGGCCGAGCATCAGGCCGACCTGCATGTTCTGCACCATGTCGGGTGGCCAGGTGTCCGTGCCCATGCCGATGCGCAGACCCTGGCCGCGAAGGCGGGCGAAATTGTCGAGCGCCGCGCCATGCCGCGCCATCACCAGCGGGCAATGCACCAATGTGGCACCCGAACCGGCGATGATTTCGAGATCATCGCCGTCGGCGTGGGTGCCATGCGGCAACAACGCTCTTTCGCTGAGAAAGCCGATGTCCTGGAGCCAGCGGGCGGATGTCGTGCCGAACCGGCGACGCACTGTCTCGATCTCGAATGAAGACTGGCAGCAATGCAGACGGACCGGCACGCCGAGGTCTCGCGCGGCATTGGCGGTCCTGCGCAACAGGTCGGCGGTCCAGAACTCGACACGGTCCGGTGCAAGCATGGTTCGCACCAATCCGCCGAAGCCCCCTTCGTGCTCCAGGCAAAAGGCAACGGCCCCGTCCAGACCCTCCGCGCCGCGCTCTTCGTCCACCTCGACGACGATGCCGCCATCCGCTTCGATGACGGAATGGCCGGCGCGAAAGGCAGGCCCGAGATAGACGCGAAGGCCCAACTCTGCGGCGCTTTCGGCGGCGGATGCGAATTCGTCCGATGTCTCGTTCCATGCACGATAAAACAGCGATGCGATCGGCAATGCAGTAGTGATGCCGTTGCGGATGAGTTGCGCGAAGGCATAGTGTTTTTGAAACGTCAGCTCCTCGCGCGCCAGCATTTCTACCGGCCCGGCTTCCACATAGTCGCGCGGCCAGACGCGGCCCTTCTTCCAGCCGGGTTGATGATCGAGGCCGAGCACGCCCGTATCCAGGTCCGAAAGCGCATCCAGATCGATGAAACCCGGGCCGATCAGCGCCCTGCCATGATCGATCCGCCGCTTTACAGGCCCGCCGTAGCGATGGCCGACGAAGACGATCCTGCCGTTCTCATGGACGACCTCGCCATTCTCCAGAAGGACATGGCGCCCGTCCCGGTGGCCGACAACCCATCGTGCGGTGAGCAGGACGGGTCCGTCGTCACGCTGGTTCGTCCGACGACTATGCGACATCGGGCAGATCTCCGGCCAGCGCACCGTCACGCACGAGCACGCGGCCGCCGCGGATGACCGTGCGCTTCCGTGGGGTCAGGGCCACGGCTTCCGCCAGGGTCCGCGCGCAAACCAGCACGACATCGCCGTGGCAACCGGGCGAAAGCCCATAATCCGTCAGGCCGATACCTAGCGCGCCGCCAAAGGTGCAAACGCGCGCCGTCTCTTCCAGATCGGCATCGTTGGTCATGCCGTTGCGCTGCGCAAGATATTTGGCCCGCTCCAGCATGTCGCCATTGCCCCATGGCTCCCAGGTGCCCTGGATGCCGTCGGAACCGGATGCCACGACGAGGCCGGACTGGCGCATCATGCGCAGCGGAACCGCCGGCGCGGATGGGCTGCCGACCGTCATGACGGCGATGTCTTCAGCCGCCAGCGCGTCGATCAACGTGTGCTGCCTATGCGTGTCCAGCATGCCGAGACAATAGGCATGGCTCACCATGACGCGGCCCTGAAGGGAGAGCGCCTTGGTCCGTTCGACGATCAGCTCAAGGCAGAAGGCGCCCAATTCTCCCGGTTCGTGCAGATGAATGTCGACCGGCTTGCCGTATCGATCCGCGAGCGCGAAGATTGCGTCCAGGTGGCGAACCGGATCCCGCTCGATCGTTGCCGGGTCGATGCCGCCGACAATATCGGCCCCCGCCTTCAATGCGTCCTCCATCAGCGCCTGCGTGCCTTCGCGTCCCAGCATGCCGCTTTGCGGGAAGGCGACGACCTGCACGTCGACCAATCCCTTGAAGGCTTCGCGCGTTGCAACGACACCCTCGATGTTGGTAATGCCAATTTCCGTATCCACATCGACATGGCTGCGGATATGCGTCACGCCGAAAGCCAGCGTCTGCACGATCTGACGCGCCGATTGCCTGCGCGCATCGATGCCGAGTTCCCGCTTGGCCTTCCTGTCGGCCAGGATCCTGTCGTTGCGCGTGGGTCCCACACGGTTCTGAAACCAGTCCCTGCCGACAAGCGTCTTATCGAGATGCGTGTGCGCCTCGACCAGGCCGGGCAGGGCAACCTGTCCAAGCCCGTCGATTTCATGCGCCGCTTTCCCGCTGGTTGCTTGCGCGAACCGACCGTCGCGAATGTAGAGGTCCGTGACAGCGCCGCCCAAGGGCCTGACATCGCGAATGAGAAGGTCTTCGGTCATCTGGGTCTCCCTGTTTGCGCCCCGGAACTCGGCCTATGCCAGCCCGGCGCGTTTCATCATCAGATGGAAGGCTCCTTCGGCGCGATCCAGAATGGCGTCTTCATCGTGATCGACGAGGCGGCGTCCACGCATGAGGACACGCCCGTCGACGATCGTCGTGTCAACATCCGCGCCGTTGGCGAAGCGTGCCAGCCGCTGCGCGGGGTGCGCCGGCGGCCACAGATGCGGCTGGCGCATGTTGACCAGGATGATGTCGGCGCGCTTGCCCGGTTCCAGCGAGCCGATTTCGTTCTCCATCGACAGGGCACGCGCGCCCTCGATGGTCGCCATCTCCAGCAATTGCATCGGCGGCAGGACCGCATCGTCCCTGAAGTGCCGGGCATGATAGCGGTGCGCCTGGAACATGTTGCGGAACATGTCGAAAGAGCGATCGGGCGCCGCCGCGTCGGTGCCGAGCGACACGGTGACACCCCTTTCCATCAGTTCCGTCGCCGGACAACGGCCCGAAACCGACATCAGAGCACTTGGATTATGCGCCACCTTGGCGTGGCTGCGTTTCAGCGCGGCGATGTCTGCCTCGGTCAGTTCGATGCAGTGCGCCAGCAGCGAATGCTCGTCGAACAGATCGAGCCGTTCCGCATTGGCGGCGATGGAACCGTCGCGATGACCATCCTGGATGAACAGCACGTTTTTTGCGCGAGCAAGGTCGCGAGCATTGCGGGACAGATTGTATACCGTTTGTTCGTCAAGTTCGCGCCGAGTGAACACCGGGAGAGAGACCGCAATCCGCACCCGGCCATCGCGACCAGCCCAATCATCGATGATTTCCGCGCACACTGCCAACTGGGTTTCCGGCGAAATGGTGATTTCGACATACGGAACGCATGCGTGGTCCCGATAGACATGGGACGAGGTCGGCCGGTTCGGCCCGACGGCGAGTATCTCGCGCACTCCCATTTCGGCGATGGCGGCAAGATGTGCCCGTGCTGCCCCCGGCGCCTCGGTGCGCATGATGTCCGGCCCGCCGCCAAACAGCAGGGCAGCGGTGGTCGTTCCGCATTTTATGCGCTCAAGGGCCGACAATGTGGCCTCGGCTGCCCAGAATTCCGTATCCGACGCCTCTGCATAGATACGCCCCGCGATAGTCATCCAGGCTTCGGAATCGTCTCCCAGGCCTTTGGTCAGCATGTGACCCGCATGCGCGTGCGTGTCGACGAGACCCGGCATGACAACCATTCCCGAAGCATCGATGCGCGCCACCTTCTGATCTGTGGCGGGGGCCGCGCCGTCGCCGGCGGTGACGATCCGGCCATCCTCCACCAGGACATGACCCCTCGAGAAAATCCGGCGCCCCGCATCCATGGTGACGATGACACCGTTTTCTATCAGCAAGGCCTGGGTCATTCGGAATCCCTTTTCGGAACGGTCACTTGAGCGGTTTTGCACATGAGAAACGAAATCGAACATGCCTGCCTTGATATTGTGCACAATGTGTGTACGATATCAATGGGGATAAATGGTATCCAATAGATCGGAAACTTCGTATACAAATGGGAGAAGAAAATGAGAAAATGCGTTAGGGTCCTGCTCGCCGGACTTGCGATGGTGATGTCGGTGACAGCGCCTTCGCTTGCACAGACACTGCGCTGGTCATCGGCCGGCGACGTCATTTCGTACGATCCGAATGCCCAGGTCGACAGTTTTACCCAGAGCGTCCAGAACATGGTGTTCGACGGGCTGGTGCGCCGCAACAAGGAAATGGCTATCGAGCCTGCGCTTGCGACCTCCTGGGAGATCGTCTCGCCGACGCGCTGGCGCTTCAAGCTGCGGCAGGGCGTCAAGTTCCACGAAGGTCAACCCTTCAATGCCGACGATGTCGTCGCCACCATCCAACGTCAGATCGATCCCGGCGCGCGCAACCGAGAAAACCTCTCCGCCGTAACCGGCGTCGAGAAGGTCGACGACTACACGGTCGACCTGATCCTGCGCGGACCCTATCCGCTGCTCCTGAACGATCTCGTCGCCATCTACATGATGAGCAAGCCATGGATGGAGGAGCACAATGCCCTCAAGCCCGGCAATGCCTCAACGGGGGTCGTCACCTACGCCAGCAATCATGCCAATGGCACCGGCGCGTTCAAGCTGGTCAGCTACGAGCCGGACTCGCGCTCGGTCTTCGCCGTCAACAAGGAATGGTGGGACAAGCCGCAGCACAATCTGACGGGGGTGGAATTCCGCCCGATCGCTTCGAACGCCACGCGCGTCGCGGCACTGCTTTCGGGCGAACTGGACATGATCGCGCCGGTTCCGTTGCAGGACATCGACCGGGTCGCCAACACCGCCGGCCTGAAGGTTGTGGAGAACCCGTCGCTGCGCGAGATCTTTCTCGGCTTCAGCTTCCGGCCGGAACTTCATGCAGCGCCCGGCAAGCCCAATCCGCTGCTGAACGTGAAAGTGCGCCAGGCGCTTTGGCACGCGGTCGACCTGAACACGATCCAGAAGCGTTTGATGCGCGGAAAGTCGCGCACCTCCGGCATGCTGGTCGCGCCACAGGTCACCGGCTACGATCAGTCGATCGACGTAGCGCTGGACTATGATGTCGCGAAGGCGAAATCCATGCTGGCGGAAGCCGGCTATCCCGACGGCTTCAAGGTTGGACTGGCCTGTTCCAACGACCGCTACATCGCCGACGAACAGATCTGCCTGGCAATCGCGTCGATGTGGGCCAAGATCGGCGTCGAGGCCGACGTGCACGTCGAAAGCAAGACGACCTATTTCCCTCGAATGGATAAGGGCGATCTCGATATCTATATGCTCGGGTGGGCCTCGCTACCGCCGATGGATGGCTACAGCGTGCTGCAAGCCTTGCTGGCGACCAATGACGGCAATTATGGCGGCAGCAACCCCAACGGGCTTTCCAACGCCAAGATCGACGAATTGGCCCGTTCGGCATCGACCGAACTCGACGAGGCCAAGCGGGTGGATATGCTGAAGGCGGCCTTCAAGATCACGCATGATGAGGCCCTCTATCTGCCGCTGCACCAGCAGCCGGTCGCCTGGGCGATGAGCGACAAGGTCGACATGCCGCAATTCCCCGACGAGTATGTGCGTCCCTGGTTCGCGCATATGAACTAGGAAAACGCGCCGGTAAGGCGTGCCCGCGCTTGCGAGGGAGCTTTCGCGGACACGCCTGACTCCGTTGGAGCGCCTGCTATCCGTGGTGGATCGCGAGCTGCTCCAGCGGTGGCGCAAGCCCCGCCTGTCTCGATCCGCGCTTCTTGAAAGGTTTTTCCTGATGATCCGGATTCTATCGGTGCGGCTGTTGCAGGCCATCCTCGTGATGGTTGCCGTAACCGCCATCGCCTTCATCATGTTCCGTTTCGTCGGCGATCCGGTCGCCACGATGGTGCGCGAAGGCGCGAGCCAGGCTGAGAAGGATGCCTTGCGCGTCGCTCTCGGACTCGACAGGCCACTTTTCGTACAGTTCCTCGAATTCGTCGGGCGCGCGCTTCATGGCGACCTCGGCACCAGCTTTCGCTACCAGGAGCCTGTCGTCAGCCTGCTGTTGACCAGGCTCCCCGCAACGCTGGAACTGGTCGTGGTCGCGACCCTCCTGTCGCTGTTCATCGGCATCCCGACGGGGGTTCTCTGCGCCCTGAAGCCGAACGGCTTTCTGTCGCGGCTGATCCAGTCGCTGACCCTCGTCGGCATATCCATGCCGACATTCGTCACCGGCCTGCTGCTGATCCTGATCTTCGCCGTCAGTCTGCGCTGGCTGCCGTCCTCGGGGCGTGGCGAGCTTGTCGATCTCGGTTTCTGGAAGACAGGCTTCCTGACGGCTTCCGGCCTCAAATCGCTGATCCTGCCTTCGATCACACTGGCGCTGTTCCAGTTGACGCTGATCATGCGCCTCGTGCGCTCCGAGATGATCGACGTGCTCTCTTCGGACTATGTCCGCTTCGCCTTCGCGCGCGGTCTGCCCCGCCGCTACATCTACGGCCGTCTGGCGCTGCGCAATGCCCTGATGCCGGTCGTGACCGTCACCGGGCTGCAGATCGGGCAACTCATCGCCTTCGCCATTGTCACCGAAACCGTCTTTCAGTGGCCGGGCATGGGGCTGCTTTTCACCAACGCCGTCGGCTATCCGGACATCCCCGTCCTCGCGGCCTATCTGCTGTTCGTCGGCTTCCTGTTCGTCGTGATCAACATGGTCGTCGACATGCTCTACGCATTGATCGATCCGCGGCTGAGGACAAAATGATGGCAACGCAGGTGTCTCTGTCGCGCAGGCTTCCTCCCATCTCGGTCATGATCGCCGGCTTGATCCTGATGACCATGCTGGTGCTGGTGATCTTCGCTCCGTTGATCGCACCCATCGATCCGCGCGATGTCTCCTCGTATTCGCTGATCGACATGGAAATCCCGCCCGTGTTCATGGACGGTGGCGATCCGCGCTTCCTGCTGGGCACCGACAATCAGGGACGCGATCTGGTCTCGGTCATCCTCTTCGGCCTGCGCATATCGATGCTGATCGGCGCCGGGGCGGTATTGTTGGCCGCTGCCATAGGCGTCACGCTGGGATCGATAGCCGGCTATTTCGGCGGTATCATCGACAGCATCGTGATGCGGATCGCCGATGTTCTGGTGAGCTTTCCGACGATCCTCGTCGCGCTTCTGATCAGCGGCATAGCCCGCGCGCAATTGAGCGCCGATACGGTCTCGAGCTGGGCACCGGTCATCCTGATCTTCGCGATCGCCGTCAACGAATGGGTGCAATATGCCCGCACCGTGCGGGCCTCCAGCATGGTGGAAATTTCCCGCGACTATGTACGAGCCGCCAAGGTCATCGGTCTTCCCTCCCGCCGCATCATGATGCGGCACATCCTGCCCAACGTGATGAGCTCCGTCATGGTGATCGCCACCATCAATCTGGCGGGCGCGATCTTGACGGAGGCGACCCTCTCGTTCCTCGGCGCCGGCATGCCGGCCACCTATCCCTCGCTCGGCACGCTGATCCGCATCGGCAACGAGTTCCTGTTCTCTGGCCTGTGGTGGATCGCCGTTATGCCCGCCGTCGTGCTGGTCGTCCTGGTTCTGGCAGTCAACATAATCGGCGATTACCTGCGCGATCGCTTCAACCCCAAACTGATGGCGAACTGATGGAAAACACAACGCCACACGCACTCGATATCAGGAACCTGCGGGTCGAATATCCGCTTGCCAACGGCAGCATTCTCGCTGCCGTCGACAACATCGACCTGACGATCCGGCCCGGCGAGATACATGCACTGGTGGGAGAATCCGGTGCGGGAAAAACCACCGTCGGCAATGCGCTGATGGGCTTGTTGCAGGCTCCCGGCAGGATTGCTTCCGGCACCATCACCATAGCGGGCAAGCCGATCGACATCCGAACCGGTCGCACCAAGGGGATCATTCCAGGCCGTGACGTCGGCGCGATCTTTCAGGATCCGATGACAAGCCTGAACCCGCTTTTCACCGTGGAAAGCCAGTTGTGCGAAGGCATGCTGGCGCATCTGAAGATCGGGCGCCGCGAAGCCAGGGCCCGCGCGCTCGAATTGATGAGAGCCGTCGGCATTCCCGAGCCGGAACGCCGGCTGGGCAACTATCCGCATCAATTGTCGGGCGGCCAACGCCAGCGTGTCGTCATCGCCACCGCACTTGCCTGCGACCCAAGGCTGATCGTCGCCGACGAGCCGACGACGGCGCTCGACGTGTCGGTGCAAGCGCAAATCCTCAAGTTGATCCGCGAACTTGCCGATGATCGCCGCGTCGGCGTCCTGCTGGTTACCCACAATATGGGCGTGGTTGCGGAAATTGCCGACCGGGTCACGATCATGCAGAACGGTTGCGTGGTCGAGAGTGGATTGACACGCGATGTGCTGACGGCGCCCAAGGCGCCTTACGCGCGCACGCTGATCGCCGCCGTTCCGCCGATCGACATTCGCCTTGACCGTCTGCCGGTCCCAAGCGAGGAAACGAAGACGACACTGGAGGCGCGCGAAGCCGTGCGCTCCAAGAACACCGGCACCGCTGCGGGGAGCAACGGCGAAGCCGCGCTGACTGTACGCAATCTTTGCGTGGAATACGGCCAGCGCTCGTTCATCCCGGGCCGCAAGGCATCGGTCTTCAAGGCCGTGAAGGACGTCTCCTTCGAGGTGCGCCGCGGCGAAATCTTCGGGCTTGTCGGCGAGTCCGGTTGCGGCAAGACCACGGTCGCCAACACCATTGCCGGTCTCGTGACGCAGAGTTCGGGAACCATAGAGTTTCAGGGCACGGCATTGGCCGCCCGTCGCGACAAGACCGTGCGCCAGTCACTCCAGATGGTGTTCCAGGACCCGTATTCGGCCCTCAATCCAAGGCTGCGGATCAATTCGGCGATCGCGGAGCCAATCCTGTTCTACAAGCTTGCCTCCAGCGCGGCGGAAGCGCGGCTGGACGCCGAGACATTGCTCGAGGCGGTGGGCCTGCCGGCGCAGGCCGGCTCTCGGTTCGCCCATGCCTTTTCAGGCGGCCAGCGCCAGCGCATCGCGATTGCGAGGGCGCTCGGCCCCCGGCCATCGCTGCTGATCTGCGACGAGCCGACCTCGGCGCTCGACGTGTCGGTGCAGGCGCAAATTCTCAACCTGTTGAAGGACCTACGAGATCTTGCCGGGCTGTCGATGCTGTTCATCAGCCACGACCTCGCGGTGATACGGCAGATGTGCGACCGGGTCGCCGTGATGAAAGGCGGCGAGATCGTCGAACTCGCGGATACCGAAACATTGTTCTCCGCGCCCACTCACGAATACACGCGCGAACTCCTGCGCCTCGCGCCTTCGCTCGACCGCATCCTTTGCAGCGAAAAAAGAGAAGCGAGCCTGTGATGGCAGACATTCTGATCAGAAACGGCACCGTCATCGCTGTCGATCCCGATCGGCGGATCATTCCCGATGGCGCCGTAGCCATCGAGGGAGACCGCATCGTGGCCGTCGGCGCTTCGCAAGACGTGGCGCGGGACCATCCGGCGCGCGAGACGATCGACGCCCGCGGCATGGCCGTCATGCCAGGCTTCGTCGACAGCCACGCCCATGCCGGGCACGGGCTGATCAAGACGATGGGCGGCGGCCGCAGCGACCTCTGGTACAGGGCATGCCAAGGTGCCTATACGGTGGGTTCGACGCCGGAATTCTGGCATGCGGAGGCGCAGCTTGCCGCGCTGGAACGCCTGCGTTTCGGCGTGACGACCGGCGTGTCCTTGCTGGGCGGCGGCGATTCGGTCATGCGCACCGACGATCCGGCCTATGGCAACGCCCATATGGAAGGCGTGCTTGGCATCGGCACGCGCTCCGTGGTCGCCGTCGGCACCACGCGCCCGCCGCACCCCCTGACCTATGCACGTTGGGAAGGCGCCAGCCGTGCCGATTATCCAGTGTCGTTCGACCAGCAGCTTGCCACCTCGCAAAAGCTGGCCGACCGCTGGCACGGCACCCACGAGGATCGTCTGCATCTCGCCCTGCTGACGCCGACCATGCATCAGGAACATCTTGATGGTCCCGGGGCAGGGGACGCCATCGCGCAATCGCGCAAGGTCAGGCAGATCGCCGAACAGCGCGGCCTGATCTTCACCCAGGATGGTCATACCAAGGGCAGCGTGAAGATCGCCAGGGAGATCGGCATTCTGGGGCCGCGCACACTGCTGTCGCATGCGACCGCCCTGACTGATGAGGAAATAGCGATCTGCGCCGAAACCGGCACGAGCATCGTGCACAATCCGAGCGCCGTGGCCGCCATTCTCGCGCGCTGCCCGGTCACGGAACTTCTCGATGCCGGCGTCGTGGTGGCCATCGGCTCCGATGCGACGGCGCCGGACCGCTCCGCGGACATGTTCCGTCACATGCAGCAATGCATGCACTATCATCGCACCCATTTCCACGATCCGAGTTGGCTTCCGCCGGGCAAGACGCTGGAGATGTGCACCATCGACGGCGCGCGTGTCCTGGGCCTCGACCATCAGGTCGGATCGCTGGAGCCGGGCAAGAAGGCCGACGTCATTCTGGTCGACTTGCGGCGCCCGCATCTCTACCCGGCCAACATGCCGGAATTCCGTGTCACCTATTTTGCCAACGGCAACGACGTCCACACCGTGCTGGTCGGCGGACGCGTGCTGTTGCGCGACCGCAAGCCGGTTCATGTCGATCAGGATGCCGTGCTCGATGCTGCGCAACGGGAGACGGAACTGATGATTGAGCGGCTGGGCCTGCGCGATCTGCTCAGGACCCCGGACCGGTTCTGGCGGCACAGCCGCGACACGGATCTGATCGGATAGGCTTCAATATCGAGACAGTCCCATCAGCGATGCGGAACGGCAGCGATGCACGTTCCGTCGGACGGCGGCTATAGGAATTTTCGCATGGTACGCATCGGCATCATCAATCCCAATTCGACCGTGTCGATGACGGGATCCATCGCCGTCGCGGCGCGGCGAACCGCGCAGGCCGGCACCGAAATCATCGCCATGCAGAACGACAGCGGCCCGGCTTCCATCGAAGGCCCGATCGATGGCGCGAAGGCGGTCCCGGGTCTTCTCGACCGGATCGAACGGGCCGAGCGCAGTGACGCCGTGGAGGCCTATATCATCGCCTGCTTCGACGATACCGGGCTCGACGCCGCGCGGATGCTGACGCGCAAGCCCGTTATCGGCATAGGCGAGGCCGCCGCCCGCGTCGCCAGCATCGTGGCGAGGCGCTTCACAGTTATCACCACCTTGCCGGTTTCCGTTCCTATTATCGAGGACAATCTGGTTCGCTACGGCCTTTCGCCATTCGCCACCGTGCGGGCGAGCGGCATTCCCGTCCTGGCGCTGGAAGCGAATGGCGAGGCAGCCTTGTCGATCATCAGCGAAGAAATCCAGGAGGCGCTGCGGGTCGATCGCGCCGACGCCATCGTGCTTGGCTGCGCCGGCATGTCGGATATGGCGCGGCGACTGGCCAGCCTTCACGGTGTCCCGGTCGTCGAAGGGGTGTCGGCGGCTGTCAGGCTCGCGGAATTGCTCGTCGGCCTGGAACTTCATCCCAGGCAGGATGCTTTCGCCACCTCTCGGCGGAGCATGACGGCTTCGCTCGCCGCAGCAACCCGCTCGGCTTCCACGCACAGCGTGTCGGGGGGCTGATGCCGATGGTCAAGCGCAGACTTTTGCTGGGCGTCATCGTCGCCTGCATTCCATTGATAGCGTTGGGGCAGAACATGAATGAGACAAGGCCTCACTCGGCTGCGGCAAATGACGATGTCTCCATGATCAAGATGCTTGTTTCCGAGGGGGTCCGGATCGACGCGCGCGACGAGAATGGCCGCACGGCTCTTCTCGTCGCGACCCACGGCAACAAGGTCAGCGCTGCCAGGACTCTCATCGAGGCTGGCGCGGACGTCAACGCCAAGGACGATATCCAGGATAGTCCATATCTCTACGCCGGCGCACGCGGGCATCTCGAAATCCTGAAGATGACGCTTGCGCACGGCGCCGACCTCAAGAGCACCAATCGCTATGGCGGCACCGCGCTCATTCCGGCCGCCGAACGCGGACATGTCGAGACCGTCGGCGCGCTGATCGATGCCGGTGTCGATGTCGATCACGTCAACAAGCTCGGCTGGACCGCGTTGCTGGAGGCCATCATCCTCGGCGATGGCGGGCAGCGTCATGTCGAGATCGTGAAGCGGCTGATCGAGGCCGGCGCCAACGTCAATCTCGCCGACAAGGACGGGGCGACACCGCTGCGGCACGCGCGCAGGAACGGCTATGCGCAGATGATAACCCTGCTGGTGCAAGCGGGCGCCAGATGAACAGCGCGAAAATGTCGATGACCGCGCAACCTGTAACCGACAGGCAATGGACCCTGCTTGCCCTCGTCGTGCTAATCGGGATCAACCTGCGTCCCTTCCTGACGGCCCCGGGACCGATATTGGCTGATATCGTGGCCGACACCGGGATGGGCTATGGCAGCCTGGCCATGCTGACGCTGTTGCCGATGCTGCTGATGGGCCTCGGTGCGTTCGTTGCACCGGGCATCCAGGCGGCCGTCGGAACGCGCCGGGGCCTGCTCGCGGCGCTAACGGTGCTGACAGCGGGCTCGCTGCTCAGGCTTGTCGTGCCCGGCGGCCTGTCGTTGATCCTGACGGCGGCACTTTGCGGGGCGGGGGTGGCCTTCATCCAGGCCGCGTTTCCGGGGATCATCAAGGCAAAGTTCCCGACCAGCACACCCGCCGTGACCGGCCTCTATTCCTGCATGATCATGGGCGGTGGGGCGCTTGGCGCACGTCTGGCGCCCCTGCTCGTCAACAACGGATACGACTGGCGGGCAGCCCTTGCCTGGCTCGCGGCTCCCGCCGCCATCGCGCTGTGCGCCGCATTCCGCGTTCTGTCCGACGCCAAGGCTTCAAGACCCGATCGCGCCTTGACTGGCTTTCTGCTTCGCCGTCCACGGACCTGGGTCCTGATGGCGGCCTTCGGCCTGGTCAACTCCGGCTATTCATCTATGGTCGCCTGGCTTGCGCCCTACTACCAGGCGCAAGGATGGAGCAGTGCCGCCAGCGGCAATCTTGTGGCCGTGATGGCCATTTGCCAGGCGGCTTCGGCCCTGGTGCTGCCTGTCCTGGCGCGCCGGGGCATCGACCGCCGTCCCTGGCTCTGGCTGACCCTGCTGTTGCAGGCTGCGGGGTTTGCCGGACTTGCCGTTTTTCCCGCATTGTCGCCCGTTCTGTGGGTGGGAATATGCGGGGCCGGTCTTGGCGGAAGCTTCTCGCTTGCAATCGTCACGGCGCTCGATCATCTGCCGCGGCCGGAGCAAGCGGGCGCGCTGGCTGCGCTGATGCAGGGCGGCGGTTTTCTGATCGCCGCGCTTGGTCCATTCGCCACCGCGCTTCTGCATGGCTGGAGCGGGAGCTTCAGCAGCGGATGGATCATGCATCTCGGCTGCGTGACCGTCACAGCGTTTCTCTATCTGCACTTCAACCCAAAACGGTACGCCGACGTCATGAGGGGCTCGGAACAAGAGCAGTGCGAAATGGTAGTTTAACGAAGCGGAATGCAAGTTCTGAACTCAATGACGACGTACGTCTCCGCGGGGTGAGCAGCAGGCGCTTGCGCCGCATCTCGGCCGTGGAGATCGGCTCTGCCGGATCATCGGGGCCGGGCTGGCGCAGACGACGATATACCTCCTGCAGCTCATCGTCGCCGGCTATGCGCTGTCCAAGCGCCCGCCGGTCGCGCGCTCTGTACTTCCCCGACAGTTCTCCATCCGCCAAATCGCAATTGGGGTTGCAGGCGCCCAGACAACAGCCGGGCCGATAAAGTCACACGCCATCGTTGCGAAACTACACAAACATCATCACGATGATCGCTCCGATAACTATCAGGACAAGCCCACCGATAAGCATCGGCAGCAGAGTGTTGTCCGGGTCGATATCAGAATCAATGTCCTTTGTGACCTGTTGATCATTCTTCTTTGGTTCAGCCATGGCCCATCTCACATCCGAGCAAAAACAGCGCGCGTCGAAGCCGCGCAACATTATACGGTCTTGCGTGTCGCCCCGGTGCGAACGGGTGGTATCTGACCGCCGAGGAAGTCTTCGGGCATCAGTGTGATGTCGGCGAGCGTGTAGCGGTCAAGGACGTTCAGGAAGGAGGCTGTCGCTTCGTGAAACATGCCTGAAAGCTTGCAGGAGGCGGTTAGCACACATCGGTTTCCGGTCGCGAAACATTCGACCAGCGCGAAATCCGGCTCGGTTAACCGCACGACATCGCCAATCCGGATCATCTCAGGCCGGCGCCCGAGAATGAGACCACCGGAACGGCCGCGGATTGCCTTCATATAGCCGCCACGGGTCAGGGTGTTGGCGACCTTGTTCAGATGCGTCTTCGACACGTTGAAGGTGCGGGCAACCTCCTCGATCGTTATAAGCCGGCTACCGGCGGCGGCAGTGTACATCAGCATCCGCAATGCATAATCCGAAAAGCTGGTCAGCCGCATGAATCACGGCTTCCTGTTGATCGCTGTGCATTGTAGGAACCACTCACAAACCGGTCGTGCATCACAAGTCTCTCTCGACGATAGGTTCGATGCCGATCGTGGTCTCGCCGCGGTTGAAGGCGATCGCGAGACGGAAACTGTGAGCAATTCGCAGCGCGCGATCCATAAAAAGCGTCGCCACCTCGGCCGGGCAAATGCGACGCACCGTTGTCCGAAACAATATTAGCCAGCGACGGAAATGCGCCGCGCCGAGGCCAGCTATGACCAGGTGCGGCGGCAGTGGCCTGCCGTCGTATCGGGATGTCCGAAGTAGAGTAGCGGACCAGAAGTCACACATCTTCGCCAGATGCTGCGGCCATTTATCTGGCTCGATCCGATCGTGGAAAATGGGACCGAGAAGGTCATCACGGCGAATTTCGTCATAAAACCCGTGGACTACACCGCGGATCATTGCCTCGTCGAGTATGTTGGGCAATGGCACGCCGTCGACCACGATTGTTCTCTTGCTTCGACCGTTCGCGGTCATTCCGAAGCTCCTGTTTTCTCCGATGCAAGCTGGCTGAAGCCTTGGTTCGCTCTTCGATGTGATCCTCTATATAAGATATATTATCAATCTATCTTATTGCGTGGCAAGACGCCGTGATGCCGCACCAGAAATGGGTCTGTCCGACCAAGCGGCGAATGACGAGCCCTTAATCCTAGGCATTTCCGAACTGCCTGGACATCACCCCAGGCCCGAGGCCGGAAGTATCTAAATTGGCGGGGAATTCCCGATGTGGCTCAGTTTCGAGAGTCGCCAACGCCTCATCAGATGACCGTGCCAGCCGGAGTCGCTCCCGAACCTGAAGTGCGATCTACGACAACGGCAAATCCTTCACGACGGAAATCCTGGCGTCCTCAATTCGCACTCCACTCCATGTCAAACAGGCGGCGATCGCAGGCGCGGATGTCGCGACCGTACCACCAGCGATACTCAGAAACCTCGCCAGACATCCACTCACCGACAAGGGCCTCAAGTCGTTTCTTGCCGACTGGGGAAAGACTGGGCAGGCGATCTTGTAGTTGTGCGCAGTGGAATCGCGGAGGGAAAGCCATCATGAAAACTGCACTCAACTATCGATTAAATTCGTTTGCATGATGTCCGCGAGAGCGGGAGACTGCGGTCTGAGCCACTCAGCCCAGTACATGACGCAGTCGGAATGTCGGCGCGGATAATGCTGAGAATCTGAAGGCGCACTAGCCAGGCAGAAGGTACCCCGAAGCAGTGTGCCGCCTCGCCGCACGAGCGGTTTTGACACGGATCGCCAAGGACGAGAATATGGCTGAAGCTGATACCAAATCAAACGGACCGGATCTGGTCCAGGGGATCGCGCTGTCCGACCTTCCCGATGGCGGAAAGCTTGTCGGCCATTGCGGCGACGAGCAGGTGTTGCTGGTGCGCCGCGGGGCCGAGATCTTCGCCATCGGCGCGACATGCACACATTACGGCGGGCCGCTCGGTGACGGTCTTGTGGTGTCGGATTCCATTCGATGTCCGTGGCACCACGCTTGCTTCGATCTGCGCACAGGCGAGGCCTTGCGAGCGCCTGCCTTCAATCCACTCGCTTGCTGGTCGGTGGAACAGCGCGATGGGCGGATATTCGTGGGCGAGAAACTCAAACGGACGGCGCCGAAGCCGCGCGGCGGAAGCGCGGGCGGGGTCCCCGAGAAAGTCGTCATTGTCGGCGGCGGCGCGGCCGGTTTCGCGGCGGCCGAAATGCTGCGGCGAGAGCAGTACCAGGGCAGCATCGTCATGATCAGCGACGACCATGCGCCGCCCGTCGACCGGCCGAATCTCTCCAAGGACTACCTCGCAGGGAAGGCTCCGGAGGATTGGATTCCGCTGCGCGGCCAGAAATTCTATTCAAAAAACAACATCGACCTGCGTCTCGATACGAAGGCCGTCGATATCGACCTGCGTTCTCGCGAGGTCATTCTGGCTGACGGAAGCAGGATTCCTTACGATAGACTGCTACTTGCCACGGGGGCCGAACCGGTGCGCCTCTCCATCCCCGGCGCGGATCAGCCACATGTTCACACGCTGCGCTCGCTTGCAGATTGCAAGGTGATCATCGAGCGAGCCACGACTGCGCGCCGCGCCATCGTGCTTGGCGCCAGTTTCATTGGCTTGGAAGTTGCCGCAGCGCTGCGCGCGCGCAATATCGAAGTTCATGTCGTGGCGCCGGATAAACGACCCATGGAACGGGCCCTCGGTCCGCAAATGGGTGACTTCATCCGCGCACTCCATGAGGAGCATGGAGTCGTGTTCCATATCGAGGACACCGCGAGCAGCATCGACGGCAACAAAGTGAAACTAAGCAGTGGCAACATGTTGACGGCGGATTTCGTCGTCGCCGGCGTCGGCGTGCGTCCGCGGACCGGGCTTGCCGAAAGGGCGGGGCTCACTCTTGACCGCGGCGTCGCCGTAAATGCCTTTCTGGAGACGAGCGCACCGGACATATTCGCGGCCGGCGACATTGCGCGGTGGCCGGATCCTCACACTGGCGAGAACATTCGGGTCGAGCACTGGGTGGTTGCAGAGAGGCAGGGGCAAACCGCGGCCCTGAACATCCTCGGCCATCGCGAGAAATTCGCGGCCGTGCCGTTCTTCTGGAGCCAGCACTACGACGTTCCCATCAACTATGTCGGCCATGCCGGGCAATGGGACGAGATTGCTGTCGATGGAGACATCGGTGCCAGGGACTGCCTGCTGCGCTTCAAGCGCGAAGGGCGCACGCTGGCTGTCGCTTCGATCTTCCGTGACATCGAAAGTCTAGGGGCGGAGATGGAAATGGAGCGCCAAATGGCAAGGTAGCAAGCGCTCTTGGGCACCGCGATCCGTAGAGAGCGCAACCCGTATGGCGCAGCGGTGCGTCGCTGTGACTGAAAGGAGTTCGACTTATGTCCACAGTGCAACAGGAACCGAGCACCACCAACGGATTGGACGCGGTTCATTCAAAGATCGTCAAGTTCGCTACCGGTGTGGCCAGGGAAGCGTCCGATGAGGCGCCGACCTCGGTCGAAATCTTTTCGGACAGGGGCCGCTGGTACTGCAGGGTCCGTCGCGGCGATGAAAAGACTCGGCCAATGGGTCCCTATTCCAAACAACAGGCTGAGCGGATCCAAGAGGCTCGGAGACTGTTGATTGCCAAAAGAGGCACCGCTCGGATCATGTTCGAGTAGGGAGGACATTCACAATCACGTCGGCCGGCGTACTTCTCACCACAACCATCGTTCATCATCGACTTTTTTGAAACTGTGCAGGTAGACCTCCGGCTTTGAGGGTTGTCGCGTTGTGAAGCCGCGTTGCGCGGCAGGGTGTCTGTTGACGTTTTCCCCTTGGCCAAGCCGGCATCGTCGCAGCGTCGCCAGAGGGCGCCTCTTCTGGCAATTTTCATCGTTCCACCCACCTGGTAGCCTGATCCTCCAGGCAGGACGGCCTGTCTTCGTCGCCTCGACCAACCAGGAAATTTCCGCAACAAGGTTCTTGTCGGATGGAAGGATACGCGTGAAGCCAAGCGTGCGATTACCGATGCCGTGCCCCTTTTTCAAATGGCTCAGGAGGTTGGTATAATCACGATCGAGGATGCCGCGACCGATGAAACCTGGAATAGCCTGAACGATGCGTCGCCTTCCATTCGAGCCACGGCGTAAGGGCGAAGGCTGACGTGTCTCCGGAAAGATCTGATGGTGGATCAATCGCTGATATGGCCGACGCGATGCATGCGGATCTGACCATATCCGGCGCCTGAGGCTACAGCAGGTTCAGGGAGTGGATCTTTGGCGGTGCTACCCGCTCGCGGCTTGAGAATGATCGACTGAACCGGTCATGCCGATTTGATCGTGATACACAAATCGTGGATGCACATTGTCAAAAGCTGAAATTCCGCGCGGCTCGAGCGCTCCGGGTTGACCTGACAAGGCTGTCAGGCAGGCATCGGATGAGCATGCACTCGTTACTCGCCTTCCGTGGCGATCAACATCCAATTGCGCTTTGTTGACGGGGTGTCACAGGCGAACGTCCACGTATCGATCACCTCAACGATCTGCTGGGGATCGCCGGCGACGATCGCATCGTTGGCCGAGCGTGTAACGCTGACCACGTCGGAAACGAAGCGAACGGCAATCTCAGCGGTGCCGTTCTCCGCAAGAGCGTCGACGACCTTTGCTTCCTTCGTGCCAATGAAGGTGAGTTGCAGCATCTCCCCCCGATCCCGGCGGCCGGCAATCGCTCGTCCGAAGATATCGAGCACTTCCGGCCCGACGAGACGCTTCAACGTTGGGATGTCGCTGTCCGCATACGCGCGCAGGATAGCTTCATAAGCCATATTGGCACCGGTCAGAAACGCGGCAAGGTCGAAAGTTGGGTCGATCTCTCGGATCGCATCCAAGCGTGTGTCCGTATAGGATATATCGTCGATACTGCCGGTTCGCTGCTCTGTCGGCGCATCGTCCTGCTTGGCCTTGTCGTTGCCCGAGCGCGGCAGAGTTTGGCCCCAACTGCCCAGCAATGCCCAATAAAACGCTATGATCGCCACGAGCAGGATCTGGTTGTTTGGATCTGTGGTTTCGTTCATGACGTTCTCCCGACAGAATGTCGAAGCAGGCGCCGGTTCGGAACCGGAGCTGAATTTCAGGCAACGCGCGGCAGCTTCTCCCATTGATGGAAGGGCGGCGGCGATGGCAGCTGCCATTCCAGCGTCGTCGCCCCTTCGCCCCAAGGATTGGCGCTTGCCTGGCGTCTTCGGCTGAAGGCCTCGGCAACCGCGATGAAGAAGACGGCAAGCCCGGCCGTTGAGATGTAGGAACCGATCGACGAGACGAAATTCCAGCCGGCAAAAGCATCGGGATAGTCGGCGTAACGTCGCGGCATGCCGGCCATGCCCAGAAAATGCTGCGGGAAAAAGACGAGGTTGACGCCGATGAACATCAGCCAGAAATGCAGCTTGCCGAGCGTTTCGCTGTACATATAGCCGGTCATCTTCGGGAACCAGTAGTAGAAGCCGGCAAAGATCGCGAAGACCGCCCCCAAAGACAGCACATAGTGGAAGTGAGCGATCACGAAATAAGTGTCGTGGTACACGCGGTCGATACCGGGGTTCGCAACCATGATGCCAGTGACGCCACCAATGGTGAACAGCAGGACGAAACCGAGAGCCCACATCATGGGTGTCTTGAACTCTATCGATCCTCCCCACATGGTCGCCAACCACGAAAACACCTTCACGCCGGTTGGAACGGCGATGACCATCGATGCGAAGGCGAAGTAGCGCTGCGTGTCGACCGACAGGCCGGTCGTATACATATGATGCGCCCAGACGACAAAGCCGATCGCGCCGATTGCCACCATTGCATAGGCCATGCCGAGATAGCCGAAGATCGGCTTCTTGGCGAAGGTCGAGATGACGTGGCTGATGATGCCGAAGCCAGGCAGGATCATGATGTAGACTTCGGGATGGCCGAAGAACCAGAACAGATGCTGGTAGAGGATCGGATCGCCGCCGCCCGACGGCGAAAAGAAGGTCGTTCCGAAATTGCGATCGGTCAACAGCATGGTGACCGCGCCGGCGAGCACCGGCAGCGACATGAGAAGCATGAAGGCGGTGACCAGCATCGACCAGGCGAACAGAGGCATCTTGTGCATGGTCATGCCGGGTGCGCGCATGTTGAAGATGGTCGTGATGAAGTTGATCGCGCCGAGGATCGAGGAGGCCCCCGAAAGGTGGATGGACAGAATAACGAGGTCGACGGCGGGACCTGGCTGGCCCTCCGTCGAATAAGGCGGATAGAGCGTCCAGCCGCCGCCATGGCCGAGCGTACCGGGCGCTCCCGGAACGAACATCGAGGTGATGAAGAGGATGAATGACACCACCAGCAGCCACAACGAGATGTTGTTCAAGCGGGGGAAAGCCATGTCGGGTGCGCCAATCATGATCGGCACCATCCAGTTGCCGAAGCCACCAATCAGCGCCGGCATGAGCACGAAAAAGATCATGACCAGCCCATGGGCACTGACGACGACATTGTAGACGCCCGGATCGCCAAATATCTGCAAACCCGGTTCCTGCAACTCCATGCGGATCAACACGGAAAGCGCCGTACCGAAGACGCCTGCCATGATCGAGAACAGCAGGTAAAGCGTCCCGATATCCTTGTGGTTGGTCGAGAACAGCCATCGGACGAGAAACCGGGGCTTGTGATCATCCAAGGTCGAGGCTGGATTGGACATGATGTGCTTCCTGCTCTCCACTGCCGGCAGGCAGACGGGCTCAACGATGGACGATCCCTGCGATCCGCCATCACACGAGGCCAGCTCTTGCCCGCGTTTATTCATTCATCCGTGACGACCACATCCATCGGAATGTCCTGCGGCTGCGGATAGATGGTTCGGATCCTGCTACGGGCGTAACCGACACCGACGACGAGAGGCCGCCTGGGCGCCGCGGCCAGGGTCCGGTCGAAGAAGCCGCCGCCATAACCCAGGCGATAGTTAGCCTCGTCGAAACCGACAACGGGCGCGATGACCACATCCGGTTGGACCGATGGCCCGTGTGGCGGGACAAGAATATTCCAGATGCCGCGTTCCAGCGGATCTCCGGGTCGCCAGACGCGAAACTCCAGCGGCCAACCTTTTTTTATGACGACCGGCAACGCGATCCGACCGCCGCGCTCGATCACCTTTATCGCCCAGTTGCGGAGGTCGGGCTCACCGCGGAACGGCCAATAGCCGCTGACGATCCGCCCGCTCACCCGACCGACGGCCAGGTCGAGAACGGAAGCGATGCGTAAAGACCTCGCATTGCGTTCCTCGGCGTCGATCGCGAGACGCTCATCGATTAGACGCTTGCGTTCCGCCTTGCGCCATCGACAGACCTCGGGCCATGCGTCCTGAACGGCCGGCTCAGTGCCGTACCCCGGGACAAGCTGATGCATAAAGCATGGCGGAGAGGCGTATTCTCTCGTCTCCGGGTAAACATCCTCCTGATCAGACATCGCATGCTCCATATCCGTTGCAGCGGAGCCCCGCCTTCGTGGACGTTGCGCTGCGTAAAACAGGAAGGCAAACGGAATTAAATGCTGTATTGATGCAAGATTATTGCACTAATGCCGGAACCAGCATGGACATCGACCGCGCGCGCACGTTTTTGGAAATCGTCCATTCCGGCAGCTTTCTGAGAGCTGCCGACCGACTCCACGTCACCCAGACCACTGTCAGCGCGCGAATACGCACGCTGGAGGAAGAGCTCGGACGTCAGCTCTTTGTCCGCAATCGCAATGGTGCGCAGTTGACGCAGGCGGGCCGGGAGTTCGAGCGGTTCGCGCAGTCATTCGTGCAAATCTGGGAACGAGCACGCCACCAGCTCGCCATCCCATCGGGACGGACAAGCGTCGTTGCCCTGGGCGGGGAGCTCAGCCTGTGGAACCCGCTGCTGCTCGATTGGCTGGTCTGGATGAAGAAGGCCAGGCCGGAAATCGCCATCCAAGCCCAGGTCGGCGTGCCGGACCAGCTCCTCGAGCAGCTCAGGACTGGCGTTCTCGACATCGCGGTGCTCTATGCGCCGAAGCTGCTGCCAGGCTTCAGGGTGGAGCTCCTCGTGGAGGAGCAGCTCGTCCTGGTTCGGAGCACGGACGGGGACTCAGAGTTGGACGCCTCAAGGGACTATGTCTATGTCGATTGGGGGCCGCTGTTTGCGGCCCAACATGGCGCCAGTTCCTCTGCCTTCGGCGAGCCGGGATTAATGGTCGGCCTTGGTCCGCTTGGGCTGAGCTACATTCTGCGCGCCGGCGGAATGGGCTATTTCCGTAGGGGCGCGGCAGCGCCCCATATCGAGGCCGGGCAGCTGGAGGTCGTGGAGGGCGCGCCGGAATTCACCTATCCGGCCTATGCAGTCTATCCGGATGCAAGCGCGTCGCGAACCGACGTACAGGAGGCGCTACGTGGATTGAAGCAGGTGGTGAAATGACCGTGTTCTGTCAGTTCCAAATCACTGATCATGCGGCCGGAAAGAAATCCACCGCCATGGGATTGATCGAACATGCCTTATCCGTTCCACACCATCGGCCACTCGACCCGGCCGACCGCCGAATTCGTCGCCCTGTTGCGGGTTGGCGAGATTACCCTGGTGGTCGACATAAGGACCATCCGGCGATCGCGGACTAACCCGCAATTCAACAGCGAAACGCTGCCGGACAGCCTTGCGGATTTCGCGATCGGATATGAGCATATTGCCGAGCTTGGCGGCCTGCGCGGCAGAGCGCACGCCATTCCACCGACGCTCAACGCATTCTGGCTCAACCAGAGTTTTCACAACTACGCCGACTACGCGCTGTCAGCGGAGTTTCATGGCGGTCTGGAGCGGCTTGTGTCCCTTGGCAGGCAGCAGCGGTGCGCCATCATGTGCTCGGAAACGCTTTGGTGGCGTTGCCACAGAAGAATCGTCGCGGACTATCTGATCAGTCGTGGCGAGTCCGTTTTTCATCTGATGGGCCATGACAAGGTCGAGCCGGCGAAGCTCACCGACGGTGCGGAGGCAAGGCTCGACGGAACGCTTGTCTACCCGCTTCACAGCGTTCTGGGTAGTCAAGGCCTCAGGCGGCCGACGGCCCCGGGTCGTCGAACCCGTCGTTGAAAGCCGCCATGACCCTGTTTTCCGCTTTGGGTTGTGACTCATCAGAGTGATGGGCGATGCGCAAAACCGGTCCGTTCGGTCGCCACGGGTCCGGCGCTGCACCCCCCGCCAGCTCCAATCTCTCCCGCCTTGCCGCTTCCGGCTGGTAGACCACTTCATGCACAGTCAGCGTTTCATGGCCGCCCTGCGCGGTCGGAATGGACATGGACTGACCTTCGGCCAGACCAAGCAGCGCCAGGCCGCGCGGGTTGGTGATCGGCAAAAGCATGCCAACCAGACCGCGCATCTCGTCATGTGCGACGATGCGGGTCTCGGCAGGGCCGTCGTTTACACGATAGGTCACTCGGGTGCTGAGCGTCACGACCGTTGGCGGAATGTCTTCTCGAAACATCACGATTGCGCTCGAAATCTTCCGTTGAAGGACAACGGACAAGGCATCGCCGCGGGGATGGCGCTCTTGCATCACTTCAAGAATCGTGAAGTCCTTGGTGGTCAGTTGACAGCTATCGATAGTGGGCATGGTGCGTCTCCAAGACGGACCCGTGAAAGGGTTCCGGCGTCAAGCATTTGATCGGATGTGGAAGCTACCCCTGTGCCGGACCAGGACAGGCCGGCGCAGGGGTCACACTCCCGCGATCAGGCTGCCTGCGTGATTAAGGAGACGGATGGAAACGCCCATGTCTAGGCGTCTGCCGGGATCGCCGAAGACGCTGGTGCGCGCCGATCGACTGCATCGCCTTCCGCAGCGGGTTGGCCTACGGCAAGCACCGACAGTTCGTGCCGGCGCCCATCGCGCGCTGTCCACATGATCGACTGTCCGGCCGAGAGGCCGATCAGGGCCGTGCCGATCGGCGTGAGGACTGAAACCTTGCCTTCGGAGATGTCCGCGTCGCCAGGAAAAACCAGCGTGACTGTTTTGGCATTGCCAGTATCGGGCTTGAATGTCACCGTCGAACCCATCTGGACGGTGCCGGCGGAGACCCAATCATCGGCGACGATACGTGCCCGCTCGAGTTCGGCGAGCAGTTCATCGGAGGCCTCCGGATTGCGCGCGGCCACGGTGCTCGCAACCGCCGACAGACGCGCATGGTCTGACTGTGAGATGCGGATGTTCGGCTTGCGCCGCGTTTTCGTGTTGTCTTGCATTTGAATACTCGTGCTTCCGCTCGGACCAGCCGCCACGGAGGGTGCCGGAATCGAGCCAATTCGTGAAAATCTTGATGGAACGCCAATGCTCCGGAGGCTTGAGGTCCTGCGGAACCATCCCATGTGGGTAATCGCACCGCCCCTCGGCTCGGGGCACGCATGGCAGCCGAGCCGGGGGCTACATTCCCGCTATGGGGCAAACCCGGAAAAGAAAATCGCGACGAATTCTGACTGCGGCGTTCATAGGACCATAGTTGGTGAAGCAATCCGGGAAGTCAAGTCAGCCACCTCGGTGCAGTTTGGCGGGTATCAATCCTAAACTAGTCAGAGCGGGCGCCAAGCAACGTTCTTATCACCAGCTCTCTTCCGGCCCGGTTTATCCCGGTCCCGCTGGGTCTTTCTTCAGCCAGCCCGAGAAAGACAAGACGTTCGGCCAAGGCTTTCGATAGAGATGGGTAGGGTCCACGGTTCATTCGCTTGAGTGCCGTCTGCTCCTCCTTGGTGAGATCGTCCCAGATAACTGTCATGAGAGCCATCTCCCTTGTGTGCACTATCAAGCCGATGCCGATCCTGGATTGTCCAGCGACGGGCTGCGACCATGAATTCATTGGGCCCCGAAGGTCTTGCTTATGGAACGGCATCTGTTCCGACAATGCCGCCTTCATTCTCCAGAACGCCGATCCGCTTGACTTCCGAGCGGTTGAGCTTCAGGCGAACGCCAATACCGCCGCCGTTCTCGGCAATGAAAACGGCGCCGGCGCTTTCAAGCGCGGTTTGCAGCGTGTCGCAGATATCTCGGTCAGGAAGGTTGATCCGGCGCTCGAATTCTTCGATGACCAGCGCATCCACGCCTGAATTGCCGGCGAGCTTTTCACGGGTCCATTCGACCAGTGCGCGAGCGGCACGGCATTGAGCACCAGTGATCATCCTCAAAATCTCCTTCTGGATCGCTTTGGGAGCGAATTGCCGCCTGCTGAAACCCAGGACGCTGGGAGTGCGACGGCCGCGTCCGTAAAAAATGCATATCGAATCCGAAAAGGAAAGGGTTGCGCTCCTCACCACGATCGAATCATGATGCAAAATAATTGTGCTGAAGCGGCAATAAATTTCGTTTGTCTTGCAGATAAGGATGAGTGAAGCTCGTGCGTAGCGAAACGACAGATTGGGTGCCAGCCAGCAGGTCTCAACGCTAGGGGACTGTTTGGCGATATCGCGCGAAGGGCACCTTGGGCTCGGCAATGACAATAATGGACAGGCTTGAACACGATTTCGGCAGGATCCTTTCTGGCCCGGACATTCGGCGTCATGTCGTCGGTCGAATGGTATCTGCCAATCGCCCTGACGCAGATGACGGCATCCCAATCGTACCCGTGGATGACAATGCTCTCAAAACCCGGCTGCGCGAGGAACTGCTCCTGCAAGCACGGACCCGGCTGCCGATCACCTATGCAAGACTGGCCAAGAGCATGGTTGGTTCGCAAGCAACAGGCGTGATCCAGGGTGCACTCGAACAACTGATGGACGACGATGCGGACGAAGGCCTGCCATTGCTTGCGGCCGTTGCCGTGAACGCGCTCGATCCTGGTTTGCCCGCTCCCTGGTTCTTCCACAAAGCCGAGGACATGGGGCTGTTCGCTGGCGATCCGACCGATCTGGAAGCGTACGCTTTCCATGCAAGGGAGTTTTGTCGCGCGATCCATCTCCATGCTGGCAACGGGCAAGGCTCTGGAACGACCTTGCCGCCGGTACTGCCGCCTGCAGGCCGGTGAAGGAGAACGAAATGCTGATCGCCAAGGACGTCATGACGTCGCCGGCCATCGCGGTAGGGCCTGACAGTACGGTGGACGAGGTCGCCGATATTCTTCTGTCGCACGGGATCAGCGCCGTGCCGGTGATCGATCGAGGTGCGCTGCTGGGCATCGTCAGTGAAGGAGACCTGATCCGCCGGGCGGAGATCGGAACAGCACCGCAGGGTCGTTCCTGGTGGCTTCATTTATTCACCAACAACGCGGTTCAGGCGGAAGACTATGTCAAATCTCATTCCGATCATGTGATCGACGTCATGACACAGCAGGTTGCGACGGTGGTCGAGAGTACGCCAGTCGCCGAGATCGCAACCCTGCTTGAGCACAATCGGATCAAGCGTGTCCCAGTGCTGCGCGACGGGCAGGTGGTGGGATCGTCAGTCGCGCTAATCTGGTGCGAGCGCTGGTCATTGCCAGGAAAGGGTGGCGCGCTCCGGCCTTGCATGACGACAGCAGCATCAGGATGGAGATTGTCGATGCCTTGCGATCCGAATCGTGGCCCTCGAGTTCGGACGTGATCGTGAACAACGGCGTGGTCACCCTGTGGGGAACGTATCTGTCGGAGCAGGAGCGGAAAGCCTCGATCGTCCTGGCTGAAAACACCGCTGGCGTGCGGGCTATCGATGACCATCGCATTCCCTTCGATATGACCTACGGCTTGGTCTGAAGGCCACCGAATGACATTCGTGGTCACCGACAATTGCATCAAATGCAAATACATGGACTGCGTGGAAGTCTGCCCGGTGGACTGCTTCTACGAAGGCGAGAACATGCTCGTCATCCATCCCGATGAATGCATCGACTGCGGCGTCTGCGAGCCGGAATGCCCGGCGAAGGCCATTTTTCCCGATACCGAGCCTGGTCTCGAGGATTGGCTCGCGCTGAACGCCGAGTATGCGTCTGTGTGGCCCAATATTGCGATCAAGCGCGATCCACCCGCCGACGCCAAGGCGTTCGACGGCGAAGCGGACAAGCTCGCGAAATATTTTTCGCCGGAACCTGGGTCGGGTGACTGATCAAAATGAACGCATGTGCGCACCAGCCGTCGCCACTTTATCTGGGCATTGACACTGGCGGCACGTACACCGATGCCGTGCTGTGGTCGGAATCCACAGGCATCGTGGCCAAGGCCAAGTCGCTGACCACGCGACACGATCTTGCCGAGGGCATCGCCGGCGCCGCAGACGCTGTTTTGTCCGAGGCAGTCATCGAGCCCAGCGCGATCAAGCTCGTCTCGATGTCGACCACGCTGGCCACCAACGCCCTCGTCGAAGGGCAGGGCGGGCGGGTCGCGCTGGTGATGATCGGCTTCACTGAAGCCGACCTTGCCCGGAACGGATTGTCAAAAGCCCTCGGCTCCGATCCCGTGATCTTTTGCCCGGGCGGACATGACGTCCACGGAGATCCGCGTGAGCTGGTGCTCGACGCTCTCGTGGCTGCGCTGCCGTTTCTCGCCGACACAGTTTCAGGCGTCGCCGTGGCCTCCTATTTTGCCGTTCGTAATCCCGAACACGAAATCGCGGTACGTGACGTCATCCGCGAGCGCACCGGGCTCCCGGTGACCTGTTCGCATGAATTGTCGTCGAAACTCGGCGGCCCGCGTCGGGCGCTGACCACGCTTCTCAACGCCCGGTTGATCTCGATGATCGATCGCCTTGTCGACGCCACCGAGAGCTTTCTGGCAAGACGCGGGATCGTCGCTCCGCTCATGGTCGTGCGTGGCGACGGCGCGCTCATTACCGCAGAATTCGCCCGCGCTCGGCCAATCGAGACCATTCTGTCAGGACCAGCGGCAAGCCTGGTGGGGGCGCGGTACATGACCGGCATCGATGATGCGGTGGTGTCCGACATCGGCGGCACCACCACCGACGTCGCAGTCCTGGACGGCGGCCGCCTGCGGCTCGATCCGGAAGGCGCCACCGTCGGCGGAATGCGAACCATGGTGGAAGCCGTCGCCATGCGCACCTTTGGCCTTGGTGGGGATTCGGAAGTTTCGCTTCATGAGCAGTCGTTGGCTTCGACGATCGTGCTCGGGCCCCGGCGGCTGGTACCGCTCGCGCTCGCCGCGGTGAAACACGGCGATGCCATATACCAAGGTCTCAAGCGGCAATTGCTCAGTCCCAACACCAGCCGACTGGACGGCCGCTTCGCATTGCGCACAGGCGTGCCCGAACGTCTAGCCGCAGGCCTGACGGTTACCGAGACGCGGCTCTATGCTGACATTTCGGCAATTCCCGCCGCGCTCGACCGGTTGCTCGTATCGACGTCACAGGTCGCGACGCTCAATCGCCTCGTCGCACGTGGCCTGGTGCATATCGTCGGCTTCACGCCATCCGATGCAGCCCATGTGCTCGGCCGGCAAGGGAACTGGGATCCTGTCGCGGCTCGACTGGGCGCCGAATTGTTCTCACGCAAGCGCGACGGCCAGGGGCATCGTGTCGCCAAAGGCGCAGAAGCGTTTTCCGAGATGGTTCTTGCCGCCGTCACCCGGCGTTCTGCCGAAGTAATTCTTGAATCGGTATTTGCCGAGGACGGGCTGGAGGGCGGCGTCTCCGTTGCCAACCCGCTGGTTCAGCGGGCGGTTGGCGGGCGAGGCGGCATGGCGCGGCTGTCGATCGCGCTCGACCGGCCGGTGATCGGCCTCGGGGCGTCGGCTTCGCTGCACTTTGCCGGGCTGCCGCAATTGATCGGCAATGAATGCAGCATTGCCGAACACGCCGATGTCGCAAATGCGTTGGGCGCCGTGGTTGGGCAGGTGCGAATGTCAGCGGAAGCGCGTGTCAGCCAACCGGAGATCGGGCTTTTCCGTCTCAATTCCGGCGAGCGGCTGGACGACTATGACACCGAGGACGAGGCGATGGCCGCAGCCGAAGCCCACATTCGAGTCTTGGCGGCAGGTCTTGCCGAGCGCGCCGGGGCCGATCAGGCTCGGATCGAGATCGCACGCGACATAAGAGCTGCTACAATCGAAGGCGAGCGCAGTTTCGTGGAAGCCATCGTCGTCGCGACAGCCACCGGGCGGCCGCGAATCGCGTCGTGACATGCACGCGTTGTTGTGAGTGAAGCGTTGTCGGGTGACAATGCTCTGACAGTATTTTTTCCTGAGGCGGCGATCGCCTCGTATGCCGCTGCCGCCGGAGAGGAAAAGCGGCCGGTCGCTCCGCAGGTCATCCCAGTTGAAGCTGCCGGACGGGCCGTCGATCTCTATTTCGCTTCCCTGTTCGAGATTGTCATGCAGCCAATTGGAAGCGAGGCCGCCGGGGACGCGCTTGACGGTTATCCTGAGGTCTCCCACCCGGGTTGGCGGCGAAGAGATCGAGTAAGTCCGGACGGCCGGAGCGCCGTCGATCACGAGGTTCAGAGTGATAAACTGCCCGGCTTTGAACTGGCCGGCCTGCCCGCGCTTTGGACAAAAGACGAAGGTCTTCACGTCGTGCGTCTCCTGAACGATGCCGCGACAGATCAGCGTGTGACGTCCGCTGACGCGGTCGGATCGGCAGGAGGGAGGGAAAGAAACGAGGGCGTTCATCATCTGGCTCCCATTAAGGGGCCAAGAATGCCAGCAGGCCTACGTTCGATACAGGAGGAACCTCAAGCATCTATGATCGACAATATCGATCAAGCTTCCAGCGACATGACCGCAAGATGAAGCGCGCGAATGCCTTTCTTTATGATTGGCTCATGCCGGCGTCGCGCGAGAATTGCGGTGTAGACGGGCTGATGCAGAGTTGGAGCACCTTCCACAATGTGGGAGGGTTGCTCGGCGGCGAAGCGACGCGCATCGTCGGCGCGCATGTAGCAGGTGCCGCCTGCGCGCCTCAGCATATTGTCGGCCAGCGTTTCGGAGCCCATCGAAAGCCGGCACGCAGTCAGATTTGGCAACGCCTCGGCATGAGCCTTCTCGAGCGCAACGGTGTAACCCGGCCGGATGTAATTGTCCGGGCTTACATCGCTAAGCCGGCGTGCCTTGGTCGAGACCATTGTATATTCCTCGACCATCAGTTGGTCATATGTGATCTCGGGCAGGTAGCGTGGAGCATAAACAACAGCAATATCGAGGTTTCCCAGGCTCAGATCAGATATCATCTGCGGCGAGTAGTCGGATTCGACATGGATCGAGGACCGCGGCAAGACTTGCAGCAGCATTTCCAACCAACCCGGCAGGATCGAGCGGGTCATTCCAACCTGGGCAGCGACCCGAAGGCTGCCTTCGAATCTGTTAAAGGCGCGCACGTCGTGACGGGCCTGGGACCAGGTCGACAGCATTGACCGCGCGTAAACCTCAAACCGCCGCCCTGCCGCGGTCGGCTCGGCACCGGCGCGGCCGCGATGGAAGAGTTCGGACCCCACGGCGGCCTCCAGGTTCTTGACACGGGTGCTGACCGTCGATTGCGTCAGTCCGAGGCGCTCCGCCGACCGGTTGAAGTTTCGCGATTCAATGATGTCGAGAAACGTTTCTATTTGTTCCAACTGCATAGGCGAGCCATCGATTTTTGCGATCGTATCTAGCTGTTCATACGCTTGATCCGTGCACTATCAAAGCGGAAGTTCGGTGCAGAAGCCACGGCGTCAGTGACGGCCGCATCAAAGGAAGAGGGAAAAATGTTCATAGTCGATTGCGATTGCCACAACTATTGGTCCAACGCGACGGTGCTGGAGCCCTACCTGTCCGGTGTCTGGAAAGACATGTTCATCGAGGGCGAGAAGACCGGCCCGGTCGGCGCTTTTCCGCACGGCCATCGCCCCTGGTTTCATCCGCAGGATTTCTCCCGCAAGGATGTGCGACCGAAGGTGGAGGCGGACAACTACCTGATCATGAAGGAGAAGCACCTCGATAAATACAATGTCGGAGTGGCAATCCTAACTGGCGACGAGCCCATCGAAGCGTCGACACTGGCAAATCCCTATTACGCTAGCGCGCTGGTAAGCGCCTACAACGACTACCAGATCAATGAATGGCTGCCGAAAGACAGCCGCTTCATGGGCTCCATCATCATCGCACCGCAAGACCCGCGCCTTGCGGCGGCGGAGATCCGGCGCCTCGGCGAGCATCCCCGGATGGCGCAAGTTCTGGCCTCCCAAGGCTCTGTGCGGCCGTATGGCGACCCGTTCTATCACCCGATCTTCGAGGCCTGTGCCGAGGTCGGTTTGCCGTTCGCCATACATCTTGGTGGACATGGCGGCATCAACTGGAACGCTGTCGCGCCAGCGCCCACCACTTTCTTCTGGGAGACCCATGCGATCCTGCACATGTCGGCCATGTCGCATGTGGCAAGCATGATTGCGCATGGCGTTTTTGAGAAATGGCCGGACCTCTACTTCGTGATCATCGAGTGCGGCGTCGCCTGGGTCCCGTCGGTCCTGTGGCGCCTGGATGCCGACTACAAAGCACTGCGAAAAGAGACGCCATGGCTGAAAATGCTGCCGTCGGAATATTGCCGGCGCAACATCCGCTTTTCCACCCAACCGCTGGAGCAGCCTTCGAATGTCAACCACCTCTGGGCGATCCTGGAGGCCATGGACGGGGAGAACACGCTGCTGTTTGCGTCCGACTACCCCCATTGGGACTACGATGACGTCAACACTTTGCACATCCCGCCGGAATGGCGCCGCAAGGTGCTCGGCCAGAATGCGCTGGACGTTTACAAGCGCATTCCCCGCCCGCAAGCCGCTGCTGCAGCGTGACGACCTGACATGGCTGAGAAGACGTATATTTGTCGCGCCGACGAGATCCAGGTCGGAACGCCGTTCATCGCCAAGGTGCGCAGCCTGTCGATCGGCGTGTTCCGGATCGGCGATAGTTTCCATGCGCTGCTGAATGTATGCCCGCATCGAGGGGCCCCCCTTTGTGAGGGACCGCAATGCGGAACGACTGCTCCCGTCGAGCGAGCCGAATTCATCTATCACCGTGAGAATGAAATCGTTCGCTGTGCCTGGCACGGGTGGGAATTCGACATCAGGTCGGGCGCAGCATTGGTCAACCCGTCCGTTCGCGCGAGGACGTTCCCAGTCTCCGTCGAGGCAGGGAGCATATACGTGACGGCCTGAGCATGGAGACACCCTCTGCCTACAGAGCGGGTATCGGAATCTCAACGACCGCCTTATGCGCTTCATCGTTTTTGCTAATGCGGCACAATTTGGGATGGATTGCCTGCACGTTTCGCTAACTTGACCAATAAGCTGAGAAAAATCAGCGCAACTCAACTGGGGAACGATATGAAAAACCGACTTCTTGCACCATCTCTCGGCGTTCTATTGTTGGCGCCGGTATCGTCGGCGTTCGGTGCAGACGTGACTATGCCGGATCCAAACTATGCTACCGCAACGGCGGTCATGAACGTCATCAAGAACGCGGCCGAACAGGAGCTTGGGCTCGACGTTTCCACCGTCACCACCACCGCAGTCCCAGTCATTTGGGAAGCCATGGATCGCAACAAAGGGGAGGTCGACATCTGGCCAGATGTCTGGCTGCCGAACCAGCAGGGCCTGGTAGACAAATATGTCAAAAGCGCCGGCACGGTGAAACTCGCGCAGAACGGCTACGAAGCCAAGCAAGGCTACTGCGTCACCCAGGTCACGATCGACAAATATGGCATCAAGGATGTCGCGGATCTCACCAATCCGGACAACGCCAAGATCTTCGACACCAATGGCGACGGCAAGGGCGAAATCTGGATCGGCGCGTCAGGCTGGCAGTCGACAAACATCGAAAAGGTGCGGGCCCGCGACTATGGATTCGCCGATTTCTTCGATCTCCAGGTGACCGACGAAGCGGTGGCCGCGGCATCGCTCGACCGGGCCGCGAAGGCAGACAAGCCATGGGTCGGCTACTGCTACGGCCCACACCAGAATTTCGCCCGCTACAAGCTTGCCTTTCTCACCGAACCGAAACACGACCCAGCCAAGTTCATGATGCTGCAGCCGAGCGAGGATCCTCAATGGTTCGAAAAATCGAAAGTGTCGTCGGCATATGCTGACACCACCGTGCACATCGCCTATGCTGGTTCGCTGGCCCAGCGGCAACCGGAACTGACCGCCGCCCTGGATCGGATTACTTTCAATCCGGACGACATCAGCAAATGGGCCTATGCAATCATCGTCGACAAGAAGCCGGCAGGCGATGTGGCGAAGGAATGGATCAAAGCCCACCCCGACGACGTGGCGAAGTGGTTCGGTCATTGAAGGCCAGGGCCGGCATTGCAGGCTCTGAACCGGCCTGCACTGTTGCCCGGCCGCTCAAATCCGTGATCGGACGGGAGCGGTAGACGGTGGACACCGCACCGATCATTGCGCCGGGAGGACCCGGCCTGGCGGACCGCGGAGACGCGGCAAGCCACGGTGCCGCCATCATTTTGAAGGGCGTCTGGAAAATCTTTGGCGCCCGCGCGCCAGTGGCGATGATGGCGATTTTGCGCGACCGCCTGGACAAGGACGAAGTGGCCAGGCGCTTCGGATGTGTCGTGGGCGTCGCCAACGTCAACATTTCGGTTCGGCCGGGTGAAATCTTCTGCGTCATGGGCCTGTCGGGCAGTGGCAAATCGACATTGATCCGCCATATAAACCGCCTGCTCGAGCCGTCCGCCGGCGAGATTTTCGTCGACGGTGAAAACGTCATGGCCAAGTCGCCCGCTGAGTTGAGGGCATTGCGGTCTCGCAGGATCGCCATGGTGTTCCAGAGCTTCGGTCTGCTTCCGCATCGCACCGTACGCGACAACGTCGCGCTCCCGCTGGAGATCCAAGCCGCGACCAAGCAGCGGAGATTTGACGCGGCCGAGGCGGCACTTGCCAAGGTGAACCTGTCGGGCTGGGGGGATCGCTACTGCCATGAGCTCTCAGGCGGCATGCAGCAGCGCGTCGGCCTCGCCCGCGCTTTGGCTGCCGATCCAGCGATCCTGCTCATGGACGAGCCATTCAGCGCGCTCGATCCCTTGATAAGGCGGCAACTTCAAGACGAGTTCCTGGCCCTCTCGCGCTCGATGGGAAAGACAGTGATCTTCATCACCCATGACCTCGACGAGGCGATCCGGATCGGCGATCGCATCGCGATCATGAAAGATGGCGTCATCGTCCAGACCGACACGCCCGAGGAGATCGTCACATCTCCGAAGCACGACTATGTCGCGAAATTCGTCGCCGACATCTCGCGCCTGAAGGTGATCACCGCCGGGCGCATCATGGAGTCGGTCGAGAGTTTCAAGAGCCGGTCTCATCCGGAATTGGACGTCGAGCGGTTGCGCAGGGTGGATTCTCGAGAATCCCTGGCCGAACTCGTCGAACTCGCGGCACGGGATGCCGCACCGCTTGCTGTGACAGATCCCGGTGGGTCTGTCGTCGGCATCGTCGACAGGCAGATCCTGCTCGACGGTCTGCGAAAGGGCGAAATCCGTGAACGCCCATGATCCTGTCGCTGTGCAATCGATAGAGCACGCCCAACCGGTAGAGGAAGGACTCGTACGAGAATTCGTCCTCCGCAACCCCGATTACTATATCGATGTGTTCGCCCGCATCCGGCGGGCTTCCGGTGCCGTCTGGCCGTTCAACCTGGCGGCCGCGCTGCTTGGACCGGTGTGGGCCGCTGCCCGAGGCATCACACTTCTGTTCTGGCTCATCTTCTTCCTGGAGACGCTTGCGGTGGTTCAGATCGGCGTCGGCGCGGCTGGCAACCTCGGCGCCGGGGAGCAAGCACGCGCCGAACGCGTCACCAAGCAGGCACAGGTGCGCGCGGAACAGGCAAAGGCCGCCGAGGCAGCGGGGGCGGACAATGCAGCTGGCCTGAAATCATCAGCGGCCGCTCTGGAGAAAGCTGCCAACACGGCCAGAATGCGGGCCGACGCCGCAAAAGCGAAGGCGCCGGTTGTAATTGGGTCCGGCATTGTCACTTTGCTCTTCGCCAGGTTGATCGCCGGTTTCCTCGCCAACCGGATGCTGGAGCGGCGCTTCGCGCGCTGGCGTTCGAACCCGACGCTTCAGCGCGGGCTCAATCATCCGCTGGCGCTATGCGCCCTTGCCTTCTGCATCGCAGCCTATGGGCTTTCGGTCTATCGCTTCGCCGCGCCGACACCAGCCGTCTGGCTGATTGCCGCGCCCTCGAATCGCGAGTGGCAGGCCGCGTTGTCATCGGGTCTGGACAGCCTGATGGGAGCGGTGTCGCATCTCGGGGAGGGCTTTTTCGGCGGCATCACAGGCGCAATATCGTTGGTGCTCGATGCCTTGGCCTATGGACTGACGGGCATGCCCTGGCCAGTGACAATGGCGATCATTCTAGCCCTGGCCTGGCAACTGGCGGGGCCGCGCGTCGCCATCTTCACCGCGGCTGCGCTCGCCTATCTTGCCGTGCTTGGCTTTTGGGAAAAGAGCCTGGAAACAGTCGCCCTGTTGGGCACATCGGCCATTATCTGCCTCGCGATAGGAATTCCGCTTGGGATATGGTG
The DNA here is from genome assembly GCF_006440835.1 of Mesorhizobium sp. B2-5-11. Taxonomy (NCBI): domain Bacteria; kingdom Pseudomonadati; phylum Pseudomonadota; class Alphaproteobacteria; order Hyphomicrobiales; family Phyllobacteriaceae; genus Mesorhizobium; species Mesorhizobium sp. B2-5-11. Next base: position 506,792 of record NZ_VFUK01000004.1, on the reverse strand, counting down.
CGGGCGCCGACCGCGCGTCTATGCCGCCGTGCGGCCGGTGCTCGACTTCATGCAGACCATGCCGGCATTTGTCTATTTGATCCCGGTGATCGCATTGTTCGGCATCGGCAAGCCGCCCGGCGTCATCGCCACGCTGATTTTCGGTACTCCGCCAGTGGTGCGCCTGACCGCGCTCGGCTTGCAGGGTGTCCCGCCGGCCATTAGAGAGGCCGCGCAAGCCTATGGTGCAACAAGATGGTTTCTCCTGACCCGGGTCGACCTCCCGCTAGCGATGCCTTCCATCATGGCCGGCATAAACCAGACCATTTTGATGTGCCTTTCAATGGTGGTCATCGCTTCCCTGATCGGCGCCAAAGGGTTGGGAGAAGATGTCCTCAATGCGCTTCAATACGCAGCTGTCGGGCAGGGACTGCTCGCGGGCTTCGCCATACTTCTCTGCGCCATGATCATCGACCGTATCGTGCAAGGACGAACCAGATAAAGCCGTTTGGGAACGATCTTCTCGCGGAGCTCGGCCGGTCAACATTCCACGAACGGGCCATCAAAGATGCGGTGCCGGCTCTAGAAATAAGCCTGGTCCGGCTCGCTGGCCTTGCGGTTGGCGATGAAGGCCCGGAGCGCTTCGTCGATCGCCGGATCGAGCCCCGGATCCTGGTAGTCGTCGAGCAGCCTCTTCCATTGCCGGTTGGCGCGTTGCGCGGCGTCGAGCCGGCCGTCCTCGTTCCATTGCTCGAAGGAATTGTTGTCGCTGCTGGTGGAGCGATAGAAGGCCGAGAGGAAATTGGACTGCGTATGCGCACTGCCCAGGAAATGCGATCCCGGCCCGACCGCTTCGATCGCCTCCATCGCCTGCGCATTGAGCGACAGATCGATGCCTTCGAACAGGCTGGCGACCTTGCCGCAGAGATCGGCGTCGATGACCGTCTTTTCGAAACCGGTGACCAGTCCGCCCTCGAGCCAGCCGGTGGCGTGGTTGATCACGTTGGCGCCGGCAAACATCGACATCAATATGCCCCATGTCGCTTCCTGCTCGGCCTGTGCGTCGGGAAGCTTTGAGGCCGACAGCGAACCGACGGTGTGGAACGGCACGCCGACGCGACGCGCCAACTGCCCGCAGGCGAGCACCATCTTGCCCGCTTCCGGCGTCCCGAATGTCGGCGCTCCACTCTGCATCGAGATCGTGCTGGCAAAGCTTCCCATCAGGCAGGGCGCGCCGGGGTTGATCAGCTGTACGAGGCTGAGACAGGCGAGCGCCTCGGCCAGCACCTGCGCCAGCGTGCCGGCGACCGTGCACGGGCTCATCGCGCCGGCCAGCGTCCATGGCGTGCAGGCGACCGGCTGGTTGTTGCGGGCGCAGACCTTCAGCGAACCCGACATGTTGGCGTCGAGCACCAGCGGTGCATTGGTGTTGGAGACGTTGTAGAGCACAGCGTTGTGGGCGACGAACTCCTCGCCGAAGACGATCTTGGCCATGTCGACCGCGTCCTGCGCTCGCCTCGACCCGATGAACGCGCCCATGAAGGCACGGTCCGAATGGCGGATGTGGGTGTAGAGCATGTCGAGATGACGCTTGTTGGCCGGCAGGTCGACAGGCTCGCAAACGACGCCGCCCGAATGATGTAGATGCGGGATCATCTGATGGATCTTCACCAGATCGCGGAAGTCCGCGATCGTCGCGTAGCGACGGCCACGATCGAGATCGTGGACGAAGGGCGGTCCCCACGACGGACACAGCACGGTGTTGTCGCCGCCGATCACCACCGTGTTGGCCGGGTTGCGGGCGTGCTGCTTGAATTGCGAAGGCGCGGTGGCGCGGACGATCTTGCGGCACATGCCGGGCTCGAAGCGAACCCTGGTGCCCTGCACGTCGGCGCCTGCATCGCGAAAGATGTCGAGGATCTCGGGATCGTCATGGAACTCCATGCCGACCTCCTTGAGCAGCCGGTCGGCATTCGCCTCGATCAGGCTCAGGCCTTCCTCGTCGAGGATATTGAACGTGCCGATCCGCCGGCTGATGTAGGGACGCCGCGGCGCCTGCTGGGCCAGGCGCTGGCCTTGCCTTCCCGCTCGGCCCCCGCTTCGTGGCGCTGGAGCGTCGATCATCGCGTCCTTGTCCATTTTCGTCTCCGTGATCAGGCAGGCATGAAGGCGGCCGGCGCATCGGCCTGAAGGCCGCGCAGCCGCAGATTGTCCGGATCGTAAGGCGCTTTCTTCAGCTCCCGCGCCGTCAGTTCCCTGCCGAGGATCGAGACGGTCAGGCCTTCAGCCGCAACACCGGGTCGCAGATAGGCGAGCGCAACGGTCTTGCCGGTGCGGAAGCCGTGGCTGCCGGAGGTAACGACCCCGACCGGGCGCCCCGCCTGCATCACGGCGTGGGCGTAGAACGGCAGCCTTTCGCGGTCGTCATCGATCTCGAGCAGCAGCATGGACCAGGCGCTTTCGCCGATGCGCTCCAGCATCGCCTCACGGCCGACGAACGTCCGGTTGTCAGTCTTGACCAGCGCACCCAGCCCAGCCTCCAGCGGCGTACGTTCGGTGGTCAGGTCGGCGCCCCAAGCACGATAACCTTTTTCCAACCGCATCGCGTTGAGCGCGTAGATGCCGAACGGACGCAGGTCGAACTGCGTTCCGACCTTGGTGATCGCTTCGTAGAGCTTGCCGAACTGCGCCAACTGAACGTGCAGTTCCCATCCGAGCTCACCGGCATAAGAGACCCGGAGCGCTGCCGTCTTGATGCCGGCCACGCGGATGATCTGCGCGGAAAGCCAGGGGAATGCAGCATTCGATAGATCGGCTTCGCAGATCTTTCCCAAGAGGTCGCGAGCACGCGGTCCCATTACGCCGAGCACGCCGCGCCTTTCGGTGACGTTGTCGATCGTCACACCTGGAAAGGCTGCGGCGCGTGAGCGTAGCAGACCTTCGTCATGTCGCTCCGCAAGTGCTGCGCTGGTCAGGTAGAACCCTTCGTCGCCGAGTCGGGTCACGGTAAATTCCGACGCCACGCCGCCCTTTGCCGTCAGCGCGTGAATGAGCCCGATGCGGCCGTGACGTTCCGGTGGTCGGTTGGCGCCGAGCGAAGCCATGAAGGCGCTGGCGCCTGGTCCGCCGATCTCGAATTTGGAGAAGGCCGAAAGGTCGATGGCGCCGACGCTGGCCTGCACGTCACGGCACTCGCCGCGCACCGCGTCGAACCAGCCGGGCTTGCGGAAGGTCAGTGGCGGGTCACGGTCGGCGCCCTTGGCAGCGAACCAGTTCGGCCGCTCCCAGCCATAGGCGGCGCCCAGCACTGCCCCCTGGCTTCTCTGAAGTTCGAGCGCCGGCGTCGTGCGGCGCGGGCGGCCGGCCTCGCGTTCCTCGTTGGGATAGTGGATGCCGAATTGCAGGCCGAACCCTTCCACCGCCTTGTCGATGCGATAGTCGCGGTCGGCATAATTGCCGAAGCGGCGTGGGTCGATGGCAAGCGCATCCATTGGCGGTGATCCGTCGACGATCCAGTCGGCGAGAAAGCGACCGGCGCCGCCGCCTTCCATCACGCCCATGCTTGAGCCGGTGAGCAGCCAGGCATTGCCGAGGCCGAATGCCGGACCGACCAGCGGATTGGCATCCGGCGTGAAGGTGATCGGCCCGTTGACCACCGTCTTGATGCCGGCATTGGCGAGTGCCGGGACACGCTCCATCGCCAGCGCGATGATGTGCTCGACCCGATCCAGGTCGGGCGGCAGCAAGTCCATGCCGAATTCTGGTGGCACGCCATCGACCGCCCAGGGGTGAGCCGACTTTTCATAGGGGCCGACGATAAAGCCGTCGCGCTCCTGGCGCAGATACCAGCTTTCTTCCGGATCGCGGATGATCGGCAGTTCCTTGGCGCCGGCGGCGATCCGGTCGGCAATCTCGGGGACGGTATCGGTCACGACATATTGGTGCAGCATCGGCACCACGGGCAGGTCGAGCCCCATCATGGCGCCAATCTCGCGGCACCATGTGCCGGCCGCGTTCACCACATGCTCCGCGACAATGTCACCCTGTTGTGTGCGGACCAGCCACTCGCCCGATGGCTTGCGCTCGATTGCCAGGACCGGATTGTGGCGCACGATCTCGGCGCCGCGCGAGCGCGCGCCGCTGGCCATTGCGTTGGTCGCCAGCGTCGGATCGACATGACCGTCATTGGGCTCGTAGATCGCGCCTATGATGCCGTCGGTATGGCAGAGCGGATAGATCTGCTTGAGCTCATCGGGACTGAGAATGTGGAAGTCATGGCCGACGAACCGGCCAAGCCCCTGCACATGGCGGAATTCGTCCATGCGCTCCGGCGAGCGCGTAATGCGCAATGCGCCGCTTGGGTGGAAACCTGTCGGCAACCCGGTCTCGGCGGTCAGGATTTCGCGATAGAGCCGCACCGAATGCGCGCGCATCTCCATGATCGTCGCATTGTGGGCGAAATGCGTGCAGAGCCCGGCGGCGTGCCAGGTCGAGCCTGCTGTCAGCTCCTGCCTCTCGACGAGCATGACATCGCTCCAGCCGCGCTTGGCCAGGTGATAGAGCAGCGACACGCCCATGGCGCCGCCGCCGATAACGACCACGCGGGCCTGTTGTCTCATGAATTTTCCTCCGCGCTTACGCGCATGCGCGATCCGGTTGGGTCATAGGGTGGCTTGTCGAGTGGGCGCAGCCTGTAGCGCGCACCGGCCACCGCGATCTGGTAGTCGCAGGCAAGCAGCTGCGTTTTCGTCTCGCCTGGATCACAGGCAACGTAGCCCAGGCAAAGGCTGAGCCCCGTGCGAACGCCGAGGCCACCTGACGTCGTCAACCCGGCAAGTTTGCCGTCGCGATAGATCGGTTCGTCATGCAGCAGAAGCGGATTGTCGCCGTCGACGGCGAAATGCATGAGCCGGCGCTTCAGGCCATCGGCCTTCTGCTTCAGCAGGGCATCGCGGCCGATGAAATCATCCCTCTTCCAGGACACCGCGAAGGACAGGCCCGCCTCCAGCGGCGTGTCCTTCGGCCCGATATCATGGCCCCAATGGCGATAGCCCTTTTCCAACCGGCAGCCATCCAGCGCGTAGTGGCCACAAAAGGTCAGGCCATGGGCGCCGCCCGCTGAGACGATCATGGCAAGCAGGCTCTCGGCGTGTTCGACCGGCACATAAAGCTCGAAGCCGAGCTCGCCGACAAAGCTGACACGTGTGGCCCGCACATTCGCGGTGCCGATGTCGATGCGGCGCGAAGTCGAGAACGGGAAGGCTGCGTCCGAAAGATCGACGTCAGTCAGGCTCTGCAGCAGCGCCCGCGAATTCGGCCCCATGACCCCGAGAACGGCCTCCGCGGACGTGGCGTCGAAGACCGAGACGTTGAGACCAAGATCCTCAGCATGGCGCGCGATCCAGGCAAAATCTTTCTGTCTGGTCGCGGCACCTGAAATAACCCGGAAGCCGTGCTCGTCGACTCGCGTGACCGTCACATCGGCCTCGATGCCGCCGCGTGCGTTGAGCATCTGCGTATAGACGGCGCGGCCTTCGGGCCTGTCGACGTCCCCCGCGCACAGGCTTTGCATCAGCTGGATCGCGTCGCGTCCACGCACATCGATCTTGGTGAAGGGCGAAAGCTCGAACAGGCCAACGCCTTGCGCCATTCGCTCGGCTTCGGCCTTGGCCGGGCTCCACCATTTCTGAGCGCCGACGGAATAGCCGCGCGTCTCCGTGCCGCCGAACCAGAGCGGTCGCTCCCAGCCGGTCGGCGCGCCGAACACAGCACCCGCTTCGGCGAACGTACGGTGAAAGGCGCAACGCCGCACCTCGCGCCCGGCGGCGGCCTGCTTGTAAGGCCAATGCATGCGGAAGAGGTCGGCAACCGCTTCCTCCATCCTGGCGCCGACGAAAGAGCGCGCCGCGGCGGCGCGGTCGAAACGGGCGATGTCAAGCGCCCACAGATCGAGGCTGGGCTCGCCGTCGACGATCCATTCGGCCATGGCCTTGCCGGCGCCGGCCGACGACATCATGCCTGTCGAGTTGAAGCCGGCGGCGACATAGAAGCCGCGCAGATAGGGCGACTCGCCCATCAGCGGCCGCGTGTCGGGGGTAAAACTCTCCGGGCCATTCATGAAGTGCCTGATGCCGGTCTGCGACAGCGCCGGCAGGAGTTTCAGCCCGGCCGACATGAAAGGCTCGAACTGCTCCCAATCCTCGGGCAGTTCGAGGAATGGCCTGTCGCCAACCGGTCCGCGAACGTCGAAGAGCTTGGCGTTCGGCTCGAAGCCGCCCAGCACCAGCTTGCCCGAATCACCCTTGATGTAGATGCCTTCGTCGAGGTCGCGCAGGATGGGAAACGGATCCTGCAGGCCGGCGATCGGCTCCGTCACGACATACATGTGCTCGACGGCCTGCAGCGGCACAGGAACGCCGGCGAGCGCGCCGATATCGCGCGCCCAGGCGCCGGCACAGTTGACGACGGTCTCGCAATCGATGGTGGCGCCGGAGGCCAGCTTGACGCCAGCGACCCGGCCGTTGCGGGTCACGATGCCCGAACAGGCTAACCCCTCGAGGATGCGGATACCGGCGGCGCGGGCCCGTTTTGCATAGGCCGCACAGATATCAACTGGATTGGCCTGGCCGTCTTCCTCGACCCACAGCGCGCCCTCGACGCCATCGGTGACGATGCCGCGCACGTGCTCGGCCACGCCCGCCTGATCGACAATCCCAACGGTGAGGCCGCAGACATTGCCCAAATGCGCGATGCGCTTCAGTTCGTCCATGCGCTCCGCACGTCGCGCCAGCCACAGGCCGCCGGTGCGGCGGTAGCCGGACGCCTGGCCCGTCAGTTCCTCGAGGCGTGGAAACAGCTCGGTCGCATATTGCGCCAGCCTTGTCAGGTTGAGGCTGGCGCGTAACGGACCGACGATTCCGGCGGCGTGCCAGGATGTGCCGCTGGTCAGTTGGTGGCGCTCCAGAAGGACGACATCGCTCACGCCCAGTTCGGCAAGGTGATAGGCTATGCCGAGGCCAATGACACCGCCGCCAATGATCACGATGCGTGCGCTGCCATTCACCTTGTGGGATACCTTCGCTGGATTGGAACAGCGCGATCTTTTCCCGCTAAACTACTTGCGCTCAACCCAAATTTCGCAACATTAGGAAAACTTATGATGCTTCACGGGCGGAGTTGCGGGTGAAGAGCGGCAGTTTCGATTTCAACCTTTTCCGATCGATCGAGGTTTTCGTCGCCATCGTCGAGACCAGGCACGTCACCCAGGCGGCACAGATGCTGGGCATGACTCAATCGGCCGCTTCGCAGCATCTGAAGAACCTGGAAAGCGCGCTCGGCGTCAGCCTGATCGATCGCAATTTGCGGCCGATCGAGCTCACCAAAGCCGGCATCGCGCTGCATCGCCGCGCCGTTGCCATACTGGCCGAGGTCGAGGGCCTGCGCACCGACGCGCGGCGCGTCAATGCAGCACCGCTGCCGCTGTTGCGCATCGCGCTTCTGGCGTCGATCGCGACAACACTGGCGCCGGCGCTTTCGGTCCTTGCCCGCAAGGGTTTCGGCATTCCCGAGCTCAGCCTGTTCGCGGGTTTGGCGACCGACCACGTCGCCTTGCTGCGGGCCCGCCGCGCCGACCTCGCCGTCACCTCCGGCGAGCTGTTCGAGATCGAGGGACTGACGCGCTATCCTGTGATGACCGAAAAATTCCTGCTGGTGACGCCAAAGGGTTTTGCCGGCGATGTCGGTGACATCGTCAAGCTCTCCAAGAAGCTCGCCTTCGTGCGCTTCTCGCGCGAGACGCCGGTTGGCCTGCGCGTCGACCAGCATCTGAGCCGCCTGCGCATCGAGATCCCGCGTGCCATGGAAGGTGACCGCTCCAGCGTGGTGATGGCGCCGGTCGCGGCCGGCATGGGCTTTGCGATCCTGACGCCGACCCTGCTCATCGACGGGCTGGCGGAGGGTATGGAGATTGACGTCCATCCCTTGCCGTTCACCGGGCTGTCGCGCAACATCCTTCTGGTCGCGCGCGAGCGGGAGCTCGGAAACCTCCCCGAGGCTTTCGCCACGCGTACCGCGGAAGTGCTGACCAACGCGATCAGCACCCGCCTGCCTGGCCTTCCCGCCGACTGCTATGCCGTCGATCGCCCCTCGTCGCATGACTAATCAACTCCATCAGTTATCCTGATAAGGAGGTTTGGCGGTGTGCGCGCCGCGCATTCCGTGTTTTCAATCCAGGAGTTCGCAACACGGGAGACACGGCATGAACGCTCCGCACGTCCATTCCAACCTGGACATCGACTGGTCGACCGAGGCCATCGTCGATCGGCGGAACCGCTTCTATTCGGCCACGCAGCGCAAGTTCGTTCCTTACAAGGACCCGCTGATCCTCAAGCGCGGCAAGGGCCAGTATGTCTGGGACGAGAAGGATCGTAAATACATCGACCTGCTCGGCATGAATCTTTGCATCTCGGTCGGCCACGCGCATCCGCAGGTGGTCAAGGCGGCCACCGAGCAACTGGCGGAACTGACGCATTGCACGACGATGTTCTACCACCCGGTTCCGGCTCAGTACGCGGAGGAACTGGTGGCAACGATGCCGGCCGGTCACGATTGGGTCGTACATTTCACCAACAGCGGGGCCGAAGCGATCGATCTTGCGCTGCTGATGGCGCGCTCGCATACCGGCAACATCGACATGCTGGCGCTTGCCTCGAGCTATCACGGCGCCACTTTCGGCGCGCAGTCGGTGACCGGGATAGCGGGTTTTCGCCATCCCGTGCCCCAGCTTGGCGGGGTCACTTTCGTGGCCGAGCCCAACCAGTATCGCGGCATTCATGGCGAAGGCTTGCAGCCCTATCTCGACGAGGTCGAGCGCGCCATAGCGAGTTCAACCAGCGGCGGGCTGGCCGGCATGATTATCGAGCCGGTGCAGGGCTATGGCGGCATCGTGCCGATGCCGCCGGGCTACATTGCCGGCGCTGTCGAGCGTGTCCGCGCGGCCGGCGGTCTCTGTATCATTGATGAAGTGCAATCCGGTGTCGCCCGAACCGGCGATGCCTTCTGGGCGTTTGAATCCCATGGCATTGTGCCCGATATCGTCGTCATCGCCAAAGGTGTGGGCAACGGCATCCCGCTCGGCGCGGTCATCGCCAAGCGAGATGTCGCTGAATCCATGGCCGATAAATTTCTGTTCCACACCTATGGCGCCAATCCGGTGGCATGCGCGGCCGGCCGAGCCGTGCTAAAGGTCATAAAAGAGGAACGACTCCAGGAGAACGCCCGGGATGTTGGCGCGGTGCTCAAGGGTCGCCTTAACGACATGAAGGAGCGCTTTCCAATCATCGGCGATATCAGGGGCCGTGGGCTTATGCTTGCGATCGAACTCGTCAAGGACGGCGCGACGAAAGAGCCGGCGCCGGAGGAGACGCTCGCCATTTTCGAGGAAACGCGCCGCAACGGGCTCGTCGCCAGCCGCTCGGGACCGTACCGCAATGTCATCCGCATGTGTCCGCCGCTTTGCTTGGCAATGTCCGATATCGAGGATGTCGTCGACCGCTTCGAAAAAAGCTTTGCGGCATTCAGCGGTCAATAACGGTTCCTGTGCTCGGAGGGGCACAAACCTTTGGCGGCGGCTGAGCAGCAGAGAGAATCATTCGGAAAGGACCGGGCCCGCCCAAACCGGCTCTGTCGACGTGCGGAGGCTGAGCTGTCAGAAACATGCTTGTTGGATTGAGGTCAGTTATCCTCTGGGAGCCATCCAGTCTTTGCTCGGTCATAGCAAGATCGTGAACACGGTCCGCTATCTGGGAGTCGATGTAGAAGATGCTCTCGAACTTGCCGAGGCAACTGAGGTGTGATCAAGAGCGGCTCCACTTCACGAGTGGAGCCGTGAACAATTTGCGCGTGCATCTCGGCCATTTGGTGAACGCTGCCAGTGGCTGAAAGCTGGCATTCGACGCATGCAGAGAAGGCTTTCTGCTCATCGTTCGTCATGTGATAGGGTGATTTCAATTCGATAGGAAGATCATCCTTATGGCTGCGTCGCCGCTCGTGAGGTCCCGCCGTAGCCGGTGAACAGACATGCACGCTTTCAACTATCCCAGCTGGAACAGGATCGTCTTCGACCGCAGCCGTGGCACGCCGTTGAACGAGCAACTTTTCGAGCAGTTACGCCGCTGGATACGGGATGGCATCGTGGCGCCAGGAGCGCGCCTGCCGCCAAGCCGCGTCATGGCCGAGGAACTCGGGCTCTCGCGCAACACCGTTGTCCTCGCCTATGAGCGACTTGCCACGGAGGGCTATGTCGCACGTCGGATCGGCGCCGGCACCTTCGTCGAAACCATGCTGCCGGAAGACAATCACCCCCGAGCCGAGACGGCGGTCATACCGGTGTCAGGTCCAAATGCGCTCCCGGCACCCTCGCGCCGCGGCCAGGCGCTGCTCGACATGAACCTGCCAGCGGAACGCATCGAGACCTACGATCTCAGCGCCGGCGTGCCGGCGCTGAACGAGTTCCCCTATGACGAGTTCGCTCAGATCGCTAGCCGCCGCTGGCGCGAGCACGCCAGCGCCCACACCGGCTATGACTATTCGCGCGGCGCGCCACTGCTGGCCACCCGCATCGCGGGCTATCTGGCGGAGGCTAAAGCGATCAACTGTCGTCCCGAACAGATCATCGTCATCGGCAATACGCTGCAAGCGGCCGCTCTCGCGTCTCATGTTCTGCTCGACCGCGGCGACACCGTTCTGGTCGAGGATCCTTGCCACATGCCCGAGATCGCCACGCTGGAAGCCTTCGGCCTTGTCACCGTTCCCGCCCCGCTCGACAGGCAAGGCTTCGATACAGAAGCCGCCGGCGTGATGGTCCGAGAGGCGCGTATGGCCGTTGTCTCCCCGACCGAGCAATGGCCGTTCGGCTGCACGATGACGTCGGATCGCCGGCAAAAGCTGCTTGATTGGGCGGCGGACCGGCCCGGCTGGATATTCGAGGATGATTCCAATAGCGAGATCCGCTGGTCGGGCGAAGCGCAGACGACGCTCTACGCGCGCGATCCGCGGCGGGTCATCTATGCCGGCTCGTTCAACCGCATGCTGGCGCCCGGCCTGCGGCTCGCCTATTTGATCGCGCCGATGCCGCTGGTCGAGGCGTTCGCCCTCGCCCAGCGTATTTTCTCCTTCTACGCACCGCTACCGGACCAGGCGCTGGTCGCCGACTTCATGGACCAGGGGCGACTCGCCTCGCACCTTCGGCGTATGCGCACCATCTACCGCGATCGCGCCGCCTGCCTGACACAATGCCTGCGCGCAAAGCTGCGAGACGGCTTCGACGTTCCCGACGTTCACGCCGGCCTGCACCTGACCGTCCACGCACGCGAACCGTTTGACGACGTGGCCGTATCGCGAACACTGCTCCAGAAGGGGCTGGACTGCCCACCACTCTCGCGCTACGCACGCCGGGAAACCAAGCCGAGGGGTCTTGTGCTGGGCTTCGGCAACACGTCGGTCCGCCGCATCCCGCGTTGCGTCGACATCCTCGCGCAGACTATCCTCGAACACGGTTGACGACGCATTCACAGCCCACGGGACTGGAATTGGTCCGCTGCCCGTCGGCGAAATTGGCTCTTTGGGCAGCCGCGCTTCCGGGACAATCTCCGTGTCCAGCCGATCGGGAGGCAAGGGCACCAAGTGGACATGGACCAAAACACCGTCCTGCGGGCAAATAACATCCGTAAGAGCTTCGGCGCTCTGGAAGTCTTGAAAGGCGTCGACCTGGTCGCCCATGCCCATGACGTGATCACCATGATCGGCGCCAGCGGGTCGGGCAAGAGCACCTTCCTGCGCTGCATGAATCTTCTGGAAATTCCCGACGCCGGCACGATCGCGGTGGAAGGCGAGGAATTGACGCTGGATCGCAGTTCGGGGCGCGCGAAGCTGAATGCGCGCCAGATCAATCGCATCCGCAGCCGCATCGGCATGGTCTTCCAGAGCTTCAATCTGTGGAGCCAGCGCACCGTGCTCGACAACGTGATGCTTGCACCGATGAAGGTGCTCGGCCTGTCCAAACAGGAGGCCCGGCAGCGAGCCGGGGCCTATCTCGCCAAGGTCGGGCTGTTCGAGAAGCGCGACCACTACCCCGCGCATATTTCCGGCGGCCAGCAGCAGCGCGTCGGCATCGCCCGCGCGCTGGCGATGGAGCCGAAGCTGATGCTGTTCGACGAGCCGACCTCCGCGCTCGACCCGGAACTGGTCGGCGAGGTGCTCTCGGTCATGCGCACGCTCGCCGAAGAAGGACGCACGATGATCGTCGTCACCCATGAAATAGGTTTCGCGCGCGAGATCTCGCGCGAGGTGCTCTTTCTCCACCAGGGCATGGTGGAGGAGCGCGGCCCGCCGGGACAGGTTCTCGGCGATCCGCAATCGGCGCGCTGCCGGGCCTTCCTGCAGCGCGTTCTTTGAACAGGACAAACAACAGGGGAACATGATGAAAAAACTTGTCTTGATGCTTGCGGCCGGCCTCGCCGCCTTCGCCGCGCAGGTCTCGGCGCGCGACCTGCGCGTCGGCAGTGAATGCACATACCCGCCGTTCAACTACAAGGACGCGAACGGCGAGTTGCGCGGCTTCGACATCGATGTCGCGAAGGAAGTTGTCAAGCGCCTCGGCGCCGACGCCTCCTTTGTCTGCATGCCTTTCGATTCGCTTATTCCGGGCCTTGTCGCCGGCAAGTTCGATCTTCTCGCCGCGTCGATGTCGATCACCGACGAGCGCAAGAAGAGCATCGACTTTTCGATCCCGTACCGCTCCTCCACCGCCCGGTTCGTCGGTCCGGACGGAAGCGATGCCAAGCCGCTGACGGACGACGGCAAGCCCAACCCCGATGGTCTCAAGGGCAAGACCATCGGGATCGAGCGTGCCTCAACTTACGAGAACTACATGCGAGACAACTTTCCTGAGGCCACGATCCAGCTCTACGACACGGCCGACAACATGCTGCTCGACCTGACCTCCAAGCGGACCGATCTCGTCTTCGCCGGCCCGATCAAGCTCGCCAACGACTTCCTCAACAAGGACCGAGGCAAGGGTTACAAATTCATCGGTCCGGAGATCAAGGACGTGAAGTATTTCGGGCCAGGCGTGGGCATCGGCATGCGCAAGGACGATGCCGGCCTGCGCGACGAGCTCGACAAGGCGATGAAGGCCATGATCGACGACGGCACGTTCAAGACCATCAACGACAAGTACTGGTCGTTCAGCGTGCTGCCGGCATCGAACTAGGCCGAGCCGTACGGTTCATCGCCGGCCATTTCACCCGATGGCCGGCGTCTTTCTTCTTGCCACCGCAGGAGCGGCAGATGGACATTTTCCAGGGATGGGGTTTGGAGGTCGCGAGCGGGCTCATGACCACCGTCGAGGTCGCGCTGCTGTCGCTGGCGGTCGGCCTCGTTTGGGGCATTCTCGGCGCGCTGGCACAGCTCTCCTCGAACTGTGTGCTGCGCGCCACCGGCCGGGGCTTCACTCTGGTCGTGCGCGGCACGCCCGAACTCCTCATCATCCTCATCGCCTATTTCGGCGGCACGGTGGCCCTGACCGGCTTGGCGAAGATGATTGACCCCAGCATCCACTTTCTCGAAGTGCCGGCGATGCCGGCCGGCGTCTTCGCGCTCAGCCTGGTCTTCGGCGGCTACGCGGCCGAGGTGCTGCGCGGCGCCTATCTCGCCATTCCCAAGGGCGAGATCGAGGCGGCAGATGCCTTCGGCATGTCGGCCGCGACCAGCTTCATCCACATCCGCCTGCCGCTGATGTGGCGCTACGCGCTGCCCGGCCTCGGCAACAACTGGATCTCGCTCATCAAGGACACGTCGCTTATCTCCATCGTCGGGCTGGAGGAGCTGATGCGCATCTCCACCATGGCGACGCAGGTCAATGGCGAACCCTTCCGCTTCTACCTCGCCGCGGCGCTGATCTACCTCCTGCTCACCATACTGAACACCTCGATTGTCGACGCGCTGGAACGGCGTGCGACGCGCGGCGAGAGGAAGCTGGCGCGATGAACTTCGAGCTTATGGTCGAGAGCCTGCCGGCGCTGCTGTCGGCCACCGTCACGACGATCGAACTGCTCGTCGCCTCACTCTTCTGCGGCATGGCGGTGGCACTTCCCGTCGCCATCCTGCGCGTCAGCGGCCCGGCGCCGGTGCGCCTCCTGCTGCACTGGTACATTTACTTCTTCCGCGGCACGCCGCTCCTGGTCCAGATATTCCTTGTCTATTACGGTCTCGCCCAGCTCGAGGTCGTTCGCGACAGCTTTCTGTGGCCATATCTGCGCCAGGCCTGGGTGTGCGCCATTCTGACCTTCAGCCTGAACACGGCCGCCTACACCGCCTACATCCTGCGCGGCGCCATCGAGGCGGTGCCAGCCGGTGAGATCGAGGCGGCGCGTGCCTGCGGCATGTCGACGGCGTTGACCTACCGCACGATCATCCTGCCGGGCGCTTTCCGCATCGCCCTGCCGGCTTACGGCAACGAGGTGGTCAGCATGCTGAAATCCACATCACTCGCCTCGACCATCACCGTCATGGAGCTGACCGGCGCCGCCAACACGATCGTCGCCCGCACCTTCGCGCCCTATGAGCTCTTCATCACCGCGGCGCTTATCTACCTCACCATTACCTACGTGCTCACCACGGCGTTGCGCGCCCTCGAATACAGGCTTTCACGACACACGCGTCCTCTGGACGAACCCGCAACCCCACTCATAGAGGGAGCCGACAATGCCGGCATCTGACCCCAAGACCTTTACGGCTTTCGCCGGTTCGCTGGCAGACGTCAGCCGGGCGACAATCCAGGAAGCGCTCAGCGAGCAACACGGCTTCGTTTCCAAGGGCGATGCAAGCCCTGTCACCGCGGTAGACCGGGAGGTCGAGGAGAGGCTGCGCGCGCGCATCCAGGAGGCGTATCCCGACCACGGCATCCTCGGCGAGGAATTTGGGTCCGTCGGCCTCGACGCGGAATGGGTCTGGGTCATCGATCCGATCGACGGCACCAAAGCCTTCATCACCGGCATTCCGACCTTCGGCACGCTGATCGCGCTGGCCCGCAACGGCGTTCCCATGCTCGGGGTCATCGACAATCCCGTCACCAACGAGCGCTGGCTGGGCGCCGACGGTTCGCCGACCACCCTCAACGGCAAGCCCGTACGCACGCGCGCCTGCCAGGACCTTAGCGAGGCCCTTGTCGGCAACGGCAACCCGGAATCCTTCGACGACAAGGATACGGCCGCCTACAAGAGGCTGCGCCGCCAGGTGCGCTGGAGCGTCTATGGCGGCGGTTGCCATGCCTATGGCCGCGTCGCCGACGGCGCGCTGGACATCAATGTGGACGGGGGGCTGGACGCCTTCGATTATTGCGCACTGATCCCGATCGTGCGTAACGCCGGTGGCGTCATGACCGACTGGCAGGGCGGCGAGCTGACGATCCGTTCCGGCCGCCGTTCCGTCGTGGCCAGCGCCACACCTGAGTTGCACAGAACTGTGCTAGGCATCCTGGCCAACGCGACCTCACCGGCCCGCGCGGCTTCCTGAAGAAGAGGAATCGTACACACATGCAGATCGAAGAATTCACCCTCGAACGCATCCAGTCGCTCTACGAGAACATCGTCGAGTACAACCTCTCCGATAGCGGGGTACACCCCTATTCGCTCAACGAACTGCTGAGCCCGGAGGAACGCGAAAAGGTGCTTGCCGCCGAACTCGGTTACGGCTGGACGAACGGTGCCGTCGTCCTTCGCGAGGCGATCGCGGCCACATACAAGGATCGTACGGCCGACGAGGTGATGGTCACCAACGGCTCGGCCGAAGCCAATTTCCTGATGGCGATGACGCTGCTGGAGCCGGGCGACGAGATCATCGTCGTCGTCCCCAACTACCTGCAGATCAGGGGATGGGCGAAGGCGCTCGGCGCGATGGTCCGTGATGTGCCGCTGCGCGAGGAACTGGGCTGGCTGCCCGATCCGGCCGATATCCGCGCGGCGATTTCGCCCCGCACCAAGGTCATCACGCTCTGCACGCCCAACAATCCGACCGGACGCGTGGTGCCGGCGGACCTGCTCGGGGAAATTGTGGCCATCGCACGCACCAACGGCATCTGGCTACATACGGACGAGGTCTACAAGGGAGCCGAATACGGTACCCTCGAGCCGCCGAGCAGCGTCGACCTTTATGAGAAAGCCATCGTCACCAGC
This sequence comes from Mesorhizobium sp. B2-5-11, assembly GCF_006440835.1. NCBI lineage: Bacteria > Pseudomonadati > Pseudomonadota > Alphaproteobacteria > Hyphomicrobiales > Phyllobacteriaceae > Mesorhizobium > Mesorhizobium sp. B2-5-11. The sequence continues at coordinate 490,581 of NZ_VFUK01000004.1, read as the reverse complement.
GGCTTGTCGAAGGCGATGGCGATGCCGGGCCTGCGCATCGGCTGGCTGGTCGGCCCCGCTGCCGAGATCTATGCCTCCTGGCAGCGCAAGGACTATACCTCCATCACCACCGGCGCGGTCAGCGAACTGGTCGCGTCGATGGTGTTGCAGCCGGCGCGCCGCAAGGCGATCCTCGACCGCAGCCGGGACCTCCTGTCACGCAATGTCGACATGATGGTGCGCTGGGTCCGCGCCAACGAGGGGCTGGTCTCGCTGGCGCCGCCGCAGGCAGGCGGCATGGCGTTCGTGCGCTATCACTTGCCGATAAATTCGACCGAGCTGGCGCATCGCGTCAAGGACGAGCAGGGCGTGCTTGTCGCGCCGGGCGACGTCTACGGCATGGACGGCTATTTCCGCGTCGGCATCGGCGCGCCGGCGCATGTCCTGGAAGGCGGGTTGGAACGTGTGCAGCTCTTCCTGCGCGGCCTTGCCCGCTCGGCGGCCTGAACGGAACGACCATGGCTAGGCCAGCCGCAAACATGCCGCTCATCCTCGACCGAGCGGAGATCCTGCGGCGGCTCGACCACGCCGCCGGTATTGCGGCCGTTCGCGAAAGCCTCGTCGCCTACAGCGCCGGGGCAGTCCAGCAGCCGCCCGTCGTCCACATGGGATTCGCGGCGGCGAACGGCGATTGCCATGTGAAATGCGCCCATGTATCGGGCGCGTCGATCTTCGTCGTCAAAGTCGCGACTGGGTTCTACGACAATCCGACCAAGGGCCTTCCAAGCGGCAACGGCATGATGGTGGCGCTGTCGGCCACGACAGGCGAACCGGTAGCGCTGCTGTTCGACCAAGGCATGCTGACCGACTGGCGCACTGGCTATGCCGGCGCGCTGGCGACCCGGCTGTGCTGGCCCAAGGGCGCGACGCGCCTCGGCATCGTCGGCACCGGAACCCAGGCACGCATGCAGTTACGCGCGCTGCGAGCGCTGGCTCGCGGCGAGCCGCTTTCGGTCGCGGTATGGGGCCGCTCGCCAGCGGCGGCGGGACGCTTCGCCGCCGACGTGGCCGACCTTGGCCTCCAGGTATCGCCAGTCGGCTCGCTCGCCGACCTTTGTTCCGATTCACAAGTGATTATCACCACGACGCCCGCGACCGCGCCGCTGGTGCGCGCTGAATGGATCGCGCCCGGCACGCACATTACAGCCGTCGGAGCCGATGCGCCCGGCAAACAGGAATTGGAGAATACGCTGGTCGCGCGCGCCGACACGTTGCTCGCCGATTCGGCCCTGCAGAGCATCGACCATGGCGAGTTCGCTCATGCCATCGCGGCCGGCCTCGTCGAGCCAGAGCGGATCGGTGAGATCGGCGTATCGCTGCGGACTGGCTCATTGACGCGCAAGCGTGGCGACATCAGCATCGCCGACCTGACCGGCCTCGGCGCAGAGGACGCGGCAATCGCCAGCGCCATCCTCGCGAGCGCCGGCACAGCCGCAAACTCTTGACCCAGGACAGAACCATGTCGAACGAAGGTGACATCGCCGCCGCTGCCGCGCGTTCCGTGCGGGCGCATGCCCGCATCCGCGGCCACATCGCGAAGACGCCGCTGCTGGGCGCGTCCGCCGTCGGCGACGCGATCGGTAGCACCGTTTTGTTCAAATGCGAAAATTTCCAGTTCACCAACTCCTTCAAGGCGCGAGGCGCCTTCTCGAAGCTGACCGCGATGGACGATGCGACCGGGGGCCGGCCGTTCGTCACCGCCTCGTCCGGCAACCACGGCATAGCCTCCAGCTTCGCGGCGTCGCGCCTGTTCCGAAAATTGTCGGTCGTGCTTCCGCACAATGTCACGAAGGCCAAACTGGCGCGCATACGGTCCTTTGGCGTCGACGTGATCCTGCATGGCGACGAAAGCGGCCAGTCCGAGGCGCACGCGCGCCGCCTGGGCGAGGAGAAGGGACTCGTCTACGTATCTCCGTACAACGATCCCGACGTTGTTGCTGGCCAGGGCACGATCGGGCTCGAACTGCTGGAAGAGCATTCGCGTATCGACAATGTCTTCATCGCCATGGGCGGCGGCGGGTTGATCGGCGGCATCGGCGCCGTGATGAAGGCCTTCAGTCCGCGCACGCGGATCATCGGCTGCGCGGCCGCCAACAGCATGGCGCTGGCAGCGTCGATGGAAGCGGGCAAGGTGATCGATGTCGAGCACTTGCCGACGTTGGCCGACGGCGTCGCCGGCGGCATGGATGAGGATTCAGTCACGCTCGGCCTCGCCCGGTCGGTCGTCGACGATGTGGTCATCTGTTCCGAAGCCGAGATCGCCGGCGCGCTCGCCCGTCTCGCGATCGAAGAGCATCTATTGGTCGAGGGTGCAGCCGGCCTAGCGCTGGCAGGGCTGATGAAGCACCCGGAACGGTACCGCGGCCAAGTCAATGCGATCGTGCTGTGCGGCGGGAATTTCGACTACGACGAACTGACGGCCGCGATCGCGGCGGTGCGACCGACCTGAAAGGGAATTCCATGACGACTGGACGATGGGACATCGAGGCGGTGCGCGGGGCCTTCCCGGCGCTGGCGATCACCGACGACGGCAAGCCACGTATCTATCTCGACGCGCCGGGCGGCTCGCAAGTACCGGCACGCGTGGTCGAGCGCATGAGCGAGGTGATGCTGCGAAGCTGCGCCAACGAGGGCGGTGCCTTCCACACCTCGCGTGATAGCGACCGCATCTTGGTGGGAGCGCATGCAGCGGCGGCCGCCTTGCTCGGTGCACAGCCGGACGAGATCGTCTTCGGCCTCAACAGCACCTCGCTGATCTTCCATTTTTCGCGCATGGTGGCACGCGACTGGAAACCGGGCGACGAGATCGTGCTTACCCGCATGGACCATGATGGCAATGTCGGCCCGTGGATCATCGCAGCCGAGGAACGTGGCGTCACCGTCCGCTGGCTCGAGTTCGATACCGAAACCTTCGAATATCGCTACGACATGCTGGACCAACTGATCGGCCCGCGCACGCGTCTGGTTGCCTGCAATCACGCGAGCAACATCTTCGGCACCGTCAACGACGTTGCCCGTATCGTGGCTGCTGGTAAAGCTGCCGGCGCCGTCACCATGGTCGATGCCGTGCAGTCGGCGCCGCATTTGGCCCTCGACGTGTCGGCGATCGGCTGCGACCTGCTCGCATGCTCTGCCTACAAGTTCTTCGGTCCGCACGCCGGGGTCATGTATATACGGCCGGAGCTGCGCGACCGGCTCACGCCGCTCAAGGTGCGGCCCGCCTCCTTCGACATGCCGTGGCGCCACACCCCCGGCACTCCCTCCTTCGAGGCGCAGGCCGGCACGCAGGCGGCGATCGAGCACATCGCTTGGCTCGGCGAGCAGTGCGCCGGCGTCGACGTTGCCGCGCCGCTGCGCCAGCGCATCGTGGCGGGATTGGAGGCGGCGACCGACTACGAAGCCGGACTGATGGACCGGTTCCTGGCGGGTGTTGCCGGCATTCCCGGTTTCAAGCTCTGCGGCATCGCCAGCCGCAACCGGCTGGACGCCCGTGTGCCCACCTTCAGCTTCCGGCTGGCCAAGAGGTCGCCGCAGGAGATCGCAGCCGCGCTGGCGGGCGAAAACATCTTCGGCTGGGCCGGCGATTTCTACGCTTATGAAGCCTCCGGCCTGCTCGGTCTGCGCGAGCAAGGCGGAGTCGCTCGGCTCGGCCTATCGCATTACACCACAGTAGACGAGGTCGACCAGGCCGTTTTGGCCGTCGCCCGGCTGGCAGCCTGACGGGGGAAAGCATGGACTACGCACGCATGGTGATCGAGAAGGAATCACCGGAGGAATACGGCTATGACCGCATTCGCTTCAACCTGTCGGAAAGCTCCGTACGAGACCGTAAGCTGTCCGATTTCCATCTCTCCGTCCCTGACCTGCTGCTGCCCTATGGCGAGCATCGCGGCGACCCTGAGCTTCGGGCGTTGGTAGCCGCGCAGGGCAAGGGCCTCGGCCCCAACGACGTTTTGGTGGCCGCCGGCGCCGCTGGCGCGCTGTTCATCATCGCCACCACGCTTCTATCGCGCGACGACCATCTTGTCGTGGTGCGGCCGAACTATGCCACTAACATCGAGACGCCGCGCGCCATCGGCTGCGGCATCACCTTTATCGACCTCAAATTCGACGATCGGTTCGGCCTCGACATCGATGCCGTCGCCAGCGCTCTGCGCCCGAACACCCGCTATGTCAGCATCACCTGCCCGCATAACCCAACCGGCACGATGATCGGCCGCCCTCAACTGGACGCGCTGATCGCCTTGGTCGAAAAGGCGGGATGCAGGCTACTGGTGGACGAAACCTACCGCGACCTGACCCATGGCGAGATGCTGCCCCCCGCCGCCTCGCTCAGCCCCGCCGCGATCAGTGTGGCTTCGCTGTCCAAGGCTTACGGCGCGCCGGGCATCCGCGTGGGCTGGATCATGACGCGCGACGTGCACTTGATGGAGCGCTTCCTGGCGGCGAAGGAGCAGATCGGCATCTGCGGCAGCGTCGTCGACGAGTGGATCGGCGCCCGCATCCTGGAAGGCCGCGACGCCTTCCTCGCCGCGCAGGCGCCAGTGCTAGCCGGACGCCTTGCCATCATGCGCGATTGGATTGAGAGCGACGAGCTGATCGAATGGGTCGAGCCCCAGGGCGGCGTGGTCTGCTTCCCCCGTTTCCGTCATGGTCCGGGATTCGATTTCGACGACTTTTACGCAGACCTGCTGGAAAGCTATGGCACCTATGTCGGTCCGGGCCACTGGTTCGAGATGCCGCGCAACCACATGCGTGTCGGCTTCCTCTATCCTCTTGAGGACGAACTGCGGGGTGGCCTGGCGGCGATCTCCGCAGCGATTCGCAAGCATTCTTCCCGGCAAAGGTCGTGACATATACGGCGATGTCCTGCCGCTGAAGGCGGCCGTCGCCGGGGCACCGGGTGAGGCCGACGCGCGCCCTTCGACGATGGCAGTAAGGTCTATCTGGAAATTCCTGTGCCGCATCGATCAGGGCGAGGCACCCCCGCTCTTCATCATCGGGCGGGCGGAGGCAGCCAGCGACAAAGCGGCGCCTGATCCTGGGCTGCAGATCACGCTCGCGCATCAACCGCTTGACCTTCTTGGGGCTGACGACGATGCCGCGCTGCCAGCGCCGCCTGCATGCGGCGATAGCCGTAAGCTTCGAAGCTGTCGGAGATTTGACCCATCGTCTCGACGAGCGCTGTGTCATCCACGGCGGTGTCGGGCTGATCGTAGTAGGTTGATCGCGCGCCATCAGCCGGCAATCCTGCTTGTTCAATTTGTCCGGTCCCAGGGGCGAACTCCAGATGGAAGGCGAATTTCCGCAGTCTTGGGTGCGATTCAGTCAGCTCGTGACATTCGTGAACGCGCGCAGCAAAGAGACCGTTTATTCTCGCGGCATCCCGAAACGGTCGCGAATTTTCCTTAACGGGTACCGCTTTTGACGATCTATCTACTCGCCATCCAGGGGCATAGATTGCAGGAAACAGCAGATACTCTCGGATCCGCCACTCTGCGTGGGCGGCTCTACGCACGGGCGAGATCATTTTGGGTCACTTAGTCAGGGTGCAGCGTGGGCTATTGCGTGAGTTTTCGAACCCCAAGTCGGCCAGGGGCGAAAGGAAAATACGCTATGGGCTGTGGCACAAAGAGAATGGATCGGCCACCTAAGAAGGCCGCGCGAGGGCCGTCCAGTGTGCGTGGCCCCAAATGTTAGTGAGCCGGACAGCGGCCGTTTAGCAGTACATGCAGAGCTCAGAGGCCGGGTGACAGTGAAGGGAAGTGGCCGCACCAAGGGGAGTTGTTCTACGAGCAACTCACAATGTCCTACTCACGCATTCGTGGCTGTCATTATCCCTGCCTACAACGCAGAACAATTTATCGAACGCACCTTGGCGTCGGTGATAAACCAGACCTACAGAAACATCGAAATAATAGTCGTTGATGACGGTTCGACTGATGAAACTGCATCAATCGTCCGCCGACTATCCAATGACGACCCGCGTATCAAGCTGCTCCAACAGAAGAACAGTGGCGTCGCGTCGGCGCGGAATACGGGGATACGTGCAAGCAAGGGCATCTATATAGCACCTATAGACGCCGACGATCTCTGGCACCCAACCAAACTCGAAAAGCAGCTGCGTGTTTTCGCTGCAGCAGGCAATGATGTTGGGCTTGTCTATACGCTTTACCGGACGATTGATGCCGATGATAAGGCGATCATTACGCCTAAGCGCATGCACCCGCACGGATGGGTATTCATGCAGCATCTCGGACAGAACTTTATCGGTCACGGAAGTTCGGCAATGTTCCGGCGCGATGTCTTACTCGAAATGGGTGGCTATTCCTCGCGACTGCGCGAAAACGGTGCGGAGGGTTGTGAGGACTTCTTCCTCCAATTGAGTATCGCCTCGAAATACCGATTCGATGTCGTCAAGGAGCACTTGGTCGGATACCGCCGAACGCCAGGAGCCATGTCGCAAGATTTCGTCCGAATGCTCATCTCGCGTCGGATGGTGCTCGAGAGCCTCTTTGCTCGCTGCAGCGAGATGGTGAGCCCGATCCTATCGGATGTGATGTTCCGTAACGATGTCGAGATCGCCAGGCTCGGGCTTAAAAGGCGCCGCTTTGCTGCCGTCGGCATGAACTTCGCCAGAGTGCTCTGGCGATCGCCCTCGCAGTTCGCGAAAGTCGTCGGTGCGACGCTTGCCATTTTCCGGCGCAAGGCGAAACAAGGAACCAAACTGGAACGCGAAGGCCGCAGCTCGGGGATCGGGAAACCGTTCTGGGACTACGCTGTCGATGAGCTTTTCGATCGCGGCGAGAATACCGATTACCGTGCCTTGCTCAACAATCTGGCTGCAATGGACAGCAAACTTGGACCCTGCGGAGGCTATTTGGCGCAGCATCCCGAACGAGGAACCTTTGCAATGCCCCAAGAGGGCAGCGGCTCAGACAGCCCGTTTCTCCTTAGAGGCTTGGAATGAAGAAGCTGCTGCTGTCGGAAGAGCAGATGTCGTCGGGCCGCAATTTGGCTCAGAGGGCAGAATGCACTTTTGAGCGGACAGTGAATGAACCGACGGTCAGTGTGACCGTGCTCATTGTCACCTACAATCACGCTCGCTACGTAGCGGCAGCGATCGACAGCGTTCTCATGCAAGATACGGAATCCGGTGTCGAGATCCTGATCAGCGAAGATTTTTCGACGGACGGTACCCGGGAGATCGTGGAGCGGTATGTATCCGATTATCCCGAAAGACTATCGGCGATCTATTCTGGCAGCAATTTGAGATCCAACGAGGTCGTTGCGAGAGGACTCCGGGTTGCGCGCGGGCGCTATGTCTCGATCCTTGATGGCGACGACCTGTGGACATCCAAGACCAAGCTGCGAGATCAGGTGGCCCATCTTGACGCGCATCCTGAGCTCTCGGCCATATTTTACAATGCGCTCGTGGCGCACGGCGACGAGATCACGTCGCGGCGGTGGACGCCACGGGATCAGAAGCCCTTAATCACACAAAGGGAAATTTGGGAAGGCAATCCCTTCGCCACTTGCGGCGGTATGATGCGAACCGCGTGCGTTCGGGATGTACCGTCTTGGTATGCAGATTTCTTTCCGATTACTGATTGGCCGCTGTATGTGCATTGCGCAAAGACAGCAGACCTCGCCTTTGTCGACGAGGTGGCAGGTATCTATCGTCTGCACCCGGGTGGGCTTGTATCGGCGCTGCCAAGCCCGCTCAGGCTTGATGCGATCGAGGGATTCTACCGGCGAATGGCGAATGTCATGGATGCCCGTGGGGCACAGTTTGCCCGTGGCGGCTGTTCCCGCTACTTTTACGAATGGTCGAAGCAGTATCTGAACGGAGGTGACTTGCCGTCGGCCAGATCGTGCTTCCTACGATTGCTGCGAAGCGGCACTGGCGGAAACAACGTGCCGAAACGCGATATCGCGCGGTTGGCACTGCTCCTGCTGAAATCCTCGGTGCTCGGGAGATGACGGCTTTCCGCAACTTCGAGAATCGCGATCCGGTCCCGTCATTGCCACAGGCGGCTGTTCGTCCGAAGTGGTCGGTGATGATCCCCGTCTATAATAGCGCCCGCTTTCTTGCCTCAACGCTGCAAAGCGTGCTCGCGCAAGCCCCTGACCCGGCTCATATGCAGATCGAAGTGGTTGACGATTGTTCGTCCGACGATCCGCAAAAAGTCGTGAACGAAATCGGGGGAAGGCGTGTCGGCTTTTTCCGCCAGCCGCAAAACCTCGGCCACATCGGCAACTTCCATACCTGTCTGAGCCGAGCCCAGGGGGAACTTGTCCATCTCCTGCACGGCGACGATGCCGTCCGACCAGAATTTTACGAATTGCTCGGTCGGGGTTTCGATGCGGATCCGAGAGTAGGAGCGGCGTTCTGCCGGACGGTCTTCATGGACGCCCACGGACAGGAGTTGTCGATCGAACCTGCAATGCAGTCAGTCTCCGGAAGGCTTGAGAATGCGGTGATCCGATTGGCGCTCGAACAGCGCATCATGACGCCGTCCATCGCGGTCCGACGCGCGGTCTACGAAGAACTCGGCGGCTTCGACCGGCGGCTGAAATGCAGCGAAGACTGGGAGATGTGGATACGCATCGCTTCTCGTTTTCCTGTCTGGTACGAACCGCAAGCCCTTGCGCTTTATCGGATGCACCCGCAATCGAACACAGGGCGCCATATCCGGAATGCCGCGGACATGGCCTACACGCGAATGGCGATTGATATTTTCAAGAGCTATCTTCCAAGCGAACTCGCGGACGATGTCGCCGCATCGGCTCGGCGGACTTATTCGCAAAGCGCTCTCGAAACCGGACGGCGGCTGCTTAGCTCTGGTGATTGGGCTGGATGCCTCGCGCAAATGAGTGAAGCCTTCCACCTCGATCCGTCGCTCAAGACAATTGGACGTATGCTGTGGCTCGTTGCGAAGCAGGGAGGCGAGATTGTCCGCCCAAATTGAAACTGTGCAACGGCAGCCGGCACGGCTGCGGCAAGGTGAGCCTGTCCGTCTCGTTTTGGCCGGATGTGGCGCCGTCACGAAGCTCTACTATGCGGAAGCGCTGTCGCGCCTTCAAGGCAGAGGCCAGATCGCAGTCGCAGCCATCTTTGATCCCGAAGCGAAATCCGCCGCGGTCGTACAGGCGCGGCTGCCCGGAGCGAAGGTTGCAGCCAGTTTCGACGGCCTTCTGGCTGTGGGCGCCGATGTGGCGATCATCGCTTCCCCGCCTCGATACCATCTTGATCAGTCGATGCAGGCGTTGCGGGCCGGCATGCATGTTCTGTGCGAGAAGCCGATGGCCACGAGCAGCTCCGACGCAGACCTTATCCTGGCGGTAGCGGCAGCCAACAATCTACATGTGGCAACAGGCCTCGTCAGAAGGCAGTTCCCTGCCACCCGATCGATAAAGGCCATGGTCGAGGGCGGATTGATCGGAAAAATTCAAGGTGTCTGTTGTTTTGAGGGTGGCCCTTTCCAGTGGCCTGTCGCTTCGACGAGCTATTTCAGCCGCGCGGAATCCGGCGGTGGCGTGCTTCAGGACATAGGCACGCATTGCCTTGACCTCCTGACCTGGTGGTTCGGAGAGCCCCATGAAATCCACTACGCCGATGACGCAATGGGCGGCGTCGAGGCGAACTGCCTTGTCCGGTTAGGTTTTGGCGGCTTCGAGGCAACGGTCCGGCTGAGCCGTGATTGGGCTCGTCCGAACCTTTACCGTCTTGAGGGCGAACGTGGCTCGATTTCTTGGGCAGTCAATGAGACGGAGCTTGTAGAGATCGCCTTGAAAGGATGCCGCACGGCAGCCACCGCCTCCTTCACCAACACCGACGACCGGTCGCGCGATTTCGTCGACGCGTTCTGCGATCAGATTTCGGACTTGGTCGACACGGTCCGAAATGGAACCCTCCTTTCCGGGTCAGCCACAGCGGGGCGCAACGTGCTCAAGCGAATCGAGGAATGCTATGCCAGACGGAAACGGCTGGACATGCCTTGGCTCGGAGCAGAAGACTTTCGCCACGTCATTGCTTCCGCCGAGACCAGACAATGACCGGCACTGTTGCCGTGCTTGGCGCCAACGGCTTCATAGGTTGCCGGACAGTGGAGTTGCTGCATCTTTCCGGCTGGGCTGAGGTGAGGCCGATCGTTCGCAGGCCGAGTGCTTTCGCCAGCCTGTCCCGCTTTGCGATCGATGGAAGGGTGGCGGACGCGCATGACGTTCCGGCTCTTACTGCGGCCCTTCTTGGCTGTCAGTCCGTTGTTCATGCAGTTGCCGGTGATAGTCGCACGATCGTCGATGCCGTCGAGCCTGTCTATCTTGCCGCCGCCGCTGCGGGCGTCGTTCGCCTGGTCTACCTCAGTAGCGCATCCGTTCATGGCCAATCGCCGCTGCCCGGAACGGACGAAACGAGCGCGCTGCACGACGGCCAGACGGTCGAGTACAACAATGCCAAGGTTCGTGCTGAACGTCGTCTCGGGGAATTGTCACGGGACGGTGCAGTCCAGGTGGTGGTGCTGCGGCCCGGAATTGTCTTTGGCCCGCGCTCCAGCTGGACGGGGGGCTTCGCCAACGATCTCCTCGACGGCTCTGCCTATCTGGTGGATGGCGGCCATGGCATCTGCAACAGCGCTTATGTCGACAATGTCGTTCATGCGATCAAGCTTGCCATCGAAGTGCCCGAGGCAGCTGGGCGAACTTATCTGGTCGGGGACCGCGAAAGGATAAGTTGGGCAGATCTTTGCCGCCCGATAGCCGAGGCATTGGGCTTCGACCTGGCTGCGATTTCGGTTTCCGCGCCATTGTCATTCGCGCCGAACTGGACACAATGGCTGAGAGATGGCGACCTTTACCGGCGGCTTGTCCAAAGCCTCCCGAGACCCGTTCGTAGCGGACTAAAGGTAGGCTATGCCGAGTGGCGGAAATCAGGGCTCGATCAGAGGCCGCCTATGGCTCCAAAGATCAAGGTATCTGAAGAACGTGCGCTGTTGCACCGGTGTCGGGTGAAACTCCCGTCGGCTAAGGCCGAGCGCGAGCTCGGATACCAGCCGGTGGTCGGCTTCGAGGAGGCATGTCGGCGCTCAGTCGCATGGCTAACCTTTGCCGGCTACCCGACTGCGCAGAGCCAAGTGGGCGAAAGATGACCGTCAGACCCGCCGCAGCCTGTGTCTCGGTTGTCATTACGACCTATAACCATGCTCGATTTCTCGCGGAAGCGATCGACAGTGTCCGGAACCAGAGCGTGCGGCCCGATGAGATCATCGTTGTGGACGATGGTTCGTTGGACAATCCCGAAAATGTTGTTCGCCGGTATGTCGACGTCCACTACATCCGCCAAGAAAACCAGGGTTTAGCCGCTGCCCGCAATACGGGAATGAAGGCAGCACGTGGCGAATTCATCGCGTTCCTGGATGCCGATGACAGGCTGCGCCCGACGGCGCTCGCTACCAATCTTGCTTTGTTCCATGACAGTCCGGATTGCGCCTTTGTCTATGGAGCCTATTGCTACATCGATGAGGCCGGCGCAGTCAGGAATTCAGTTCCGCTGAGGCCGGTGGGAGAGGACCCGTATGCCGGATTCTTGACCGGCAACCTGATTGGAATGCATGCGACAGTGCTCTATCGGCGTAGCACATTGGAGGCTGCTGGCGGATTTGACCGATCCCTGCGGGCTTGCGAGGATTACGACGTCTACCTTCGCCTGTCTCGGGCAAACAAGGCCGCATGCACCCCGGAGTGTCTCGCAGATTACCGCAGGCACGCAACGAATATGTCCAACAGCAATCCGATGATGTTGCGCGCGGCGCTCAAAGTCCTTGGCCGGCAGAGGAATCTTGCGCGGACCAATCCAGACTGGACGGCCGCCTACCATCAGGGCGTCGAAAATTGGAAACGCTATTATGCGCACATGCAACTGGGACAGCTTAGTACAGCGGTTCGATCCCGTTCTTCGCTCGGCGGTCAGCTCCTGAACACCATTGCCGTTTCGCTCGCAGCGCCATTGCAGACCACCATGATGCTGCGGCAGCGTTTCAAGGGCTGGTCAAGTCGGCGCCGATCGGGCGTCCGGTTCGGTGACCTCAGCCGCCCGCTGCCCTTCAGTACAAATTTCGGTTTTGATCGCGGCAAGCCAGTGGACCGCCGCTATGTCGAGACTTTCCTCGCATCATGTTCGCTGAACATATCCGGCAGGGTTCTGGAGATCGGGGACAACGCCTATACGACCCGCTTCGGAGGCAGTCGAGTTGCCAGGAGCGACGTTCTAAACCGATATGAAGGTCACCCGCTGACGACCTTCGTTGGCGATCTGGCCAACGGCGACGACCTGCCGCTCGAGACATTTGACTGCATCGTGCTCACCCAGACCCTGCACCTCCTTTTCAACATGCCTGTCGCGGTTGCAACCCTATGGCGGATGCTGAAACCGGGAGGCGTGCTTCTGGTCACGGTCCCTTGGGTAAGCCCGATTGACCGAGGAGAATGGGGCGAGAGCTGGTTCTGGTCGATAACCCCGGCGGCGCTGGGCCGGCTTCTCTCAGACAGGTTCGGGGTGGAGAATGTCGAAGTCCGCCACTATGGAAACGCCTATTCGGCTACCGGGTTTCTCTATGGCTTGGCGGAGCATGAGCTGAATTCGGCAATGCTCGATGTGCATGACCCATGTTGCCCGGTGATTGTCGCCGCGCGCGCTTTCAGGCGACGAGCGGCGTGACAGTGCGTCAAGCTCTTAGCAAGCTCCTGCGACGGGGCCGATTGCTTGCCGGTTACAACCGGCCGCTCGTGCTGATGTATCATCGCGTCGGAGAACCACGCGTCGATCCTTGGGAACTCTCGGTCTCGCCACAAAATTTCGCACGCCAAATCGAAATCCTGACAAAGGCGCGCGATATTGTTCCCCTGCAATGGCTGGCACAACGGCTTCGGGACGGAAAGCCAGCGAGAAATGCCGCGGCAGTTACCTTTGACGACGGTTATGCGGATGTCGTGCAAAATGCCGTGCCGGTCATGCTACGCATGAACGCTCCTGTGACCGTCTTCGTCACTACCCACGCGCTCAGCGACCCCTCAGTGTTCTGGTGGGATATTCTGTCGCGCATCACTTTGGAAACGCCTGCTCTCCCGGAGAGGCTCGCGATCCAGATCGCAGGCCGAAACTATGATTGGCTCGTGACGGAGGACGCCACGCGCGCGAAATCGAATCTCGTCATCAGCCGCACGGCGCTCCATTTCGGCTTGCACGCACTGCTGAAGCCGTTGAGAGTACACGAACGGAGGAGGGCGCTGCAGCAGCTGGCAAGATGGGCAGGAACCGACGCCAGCCCCCGAAGGCGTGACCGCGCCATGACTCATTCGGAGCTGCGGCATCTCGCCGACACCGATGGCGTTTCGATCGGTGCCCACACCTGCACGCATCCATCCCTGCCGTTGCTGAAACGGGACAGTCTTGAACGCGAGATCTCTGCTAGCCGTCAACAATGCGAAGAGATTACAGGGCGGAGGGTGGCGGGATTCGCATACCCCTTCGGAGACTTCGACGACAGCACCGCCGAAGCGGTAAGATCTGCTGGCATGGACTATGCAGTAACCACCCTGCCGCGTGAAGCTGGGCTCAGGGTCGACCCTTTCCGACTGCCGCGGGTCACGGTCGCTGATTGGGGTGAGATAGAGTTCCGGCGCGCGGTCCTTTGCCATGGCTGACCATGCATGCCGAGAACCGCGCGTCACGGGAATCATCGTCGTGTTCAACGGCGAGAAATATCTCCGAGAAGCTATTGACAGCGTTGTAGGTCAAAGCTTCACCGACTGGGAACTCCTCGTCGTCGACGATGGCTCGACGGACCGGTCATCTGTCATCGTGCGCGACTATGCGCAGCGCTTGCCAGGCAAGGTGCGACTACTCTCCCATCCCGACAAGGGCAATCATGGTATCAGCGCGTCGCGCAACCGCGGGCTGGCCGAGGCGCGGGGCGCCTATGTCGCGTTTCTCGATGCAGACGATACATGGCTGCCCGAAAAGCTGTCCGAACAAGTCTCCATCATGGAAAACGATCCGGCGCTCGGTCTAATCTACGGCCGGACGTTGATCTGGCATAGCTGGGCAAAGCTTGCTGGTCGTGCGGACTACTATTACCCGCTCGGAGTCGAACCGAACGCCCGATACGATCCGCCCGTGCTGCTGGAACTGCTGCTGCAGAACCAAGCCCAGACGCCGACAACTTGCAACGCCCTGATGCGTTCAAGTTTGTTGGCAACGCTCGGGGGATTCGAGAACAGCTTCCGCCTGATGTTCGAAGACCAGACCTTCTTTGCGAAGGCGCTCGCATTCGCGCCCGTCTACGTGTCCGGCCAGACCTGGGCGAGATACCGCCAGCACGTCGAAAGCTGCTCTGCCGCTTCTGCCAGGGCAGGCGCTGACGAAGCCGCGCGTATCACGTTTCTCAGATGGCTGAATGGGGTGATGGCGGATCAGGGCGCCTCCTTCCGCATTCGTTCCGCAATCTGGAAAGTGCTCGCGCGCGAAACCTGGAAGACGAGCAAGCGAAGCATCGTAAGACGGCTGCAGCGATGACTTCCGTGCCGCGGGTGACGATCATAACCCCCTTCCTCAATGCGGCGTCAAATCTGGGTGAAGCGATCGCCAGCGTCCGGGCCCAGACGATTGCAGATTGGGAGCTCTTGCTGGTTGACGACAATTCGACGGACGACAGTATCAGGATCGCCAATGATGCCGCGGCAATCGATCCTCGAATTAAGGTGCTGCGCAGGCCTCCCGGATCCAAGCGTGGCGCCGCGGCAGCGAGAAACGCCGGAATAGCGGCCAGCTGCGGCGATTTGCTTGCCTTCCTGGATGCAGATGATTTGTACGAGCCGCATATGCTGCAGACGGTCCTGGCGGCAGCCGATGCCAACCCGGATGCCGCAATGATTTTCGGGCCGACCAAATGGTGGTACCCGGATGGAGCGCGCTCCGACTGGGTCGAGCCGACGGATGGACTTGCCGCACGCTTACATCAGCCTCCCCGGCTTTTGGGTCGGCTGCTGCTGATGCAGGACGGCCACGTGCCGTGCACCTGTTCCGTGCTCTTGCGGAGAAGCGCGATTAGCACGGTTGGTGGCTTTGAGGAGCACTTTGAGCTCTATGAAGACCAGGCTCTGTGGGCGAAGCTATTCCTGCGATTCCCAGCCTTTATCACTCCTGTAACTCTCGCACGTTACCGGCAGCATTCCTGTTCGGCCTCGGCGATTGCCACTCAGCGAGGGCTCTACGATCGGATGGGGAAACACCCCGCCCGCGCCGCTTTTCTGGACTGGATCGCGGAGCATATGATGGAAAGTGGAACGCGGGATTTCCGCCTCCAATTGGCGCTGCGGCTGGCACGCGCGCCCTATGTCACGCCTGCAACGATCGGAAGCAAAGCCGAACGGCTTGCCCTGAAGATCATGATGTGGACAGCAAAGCAGCGGCGCAGGGTTTGGCGACAGCTTGCGCACGTGGCCAGGTGAAAACAGGCGTCACTTCCTGACCACCCATCGATGCGGGAAGCTGACATTGCCAAAGCCAGGCTGGGCGCTGACCGGTCGATCGTCGAGCAAACCGGGCATGACATCGAACACGGCGGCCGTCTCGACATGGTCTTCGACCACCCTGTCGTCCGCCACCAGCGCTACGTCAATCCTGTAGCGCCCTGGTCTCAGCATAAGGCTGTCTACATGTACCGTGTAGACTTCGCCCTGACGGTCATGCAGGGAATGTTCCCGGCTATCAAATGAGGTCACAGGATCCCCGAGATCATCAATGATAGTCACAAGGCACTGCAATGTTTCGCGCGGCCCATCAACCTGAAACCGAAAAGTCGCCGGCTGCCCGGACGCGACGGAACCCATTTCATTGAAGACTTCGATGCCGACCACACGGAGGCGGCCGCGCCCGGTACGCGTGGATCGCACACTCAGATCGGTTCCTGCGCGGGCCTCCAGCGTCTGGAGATAATCCCGGACCACGTCCTGAGTCGGGCCGTCCGCCTGGATCGTCCCGCCGTCGATAAGGATTGCGCGGGTGCAAAGTCGCTGCAGAACCGGCATCTGGTGACTGACGATCAGCACGGTGCGGCCTGTCCCGGCGATGCTCGCTGCCTTGGCAATGCATTTCTTCTGGAACGTGGCATCGCCGACGGCCAAGACCTCATCGACCACCAGAATGTCGGGATTGACGTGGGCGGCAATCGCGAAGGCCAGACGCAAGTACATGCCGCTTGAGTATCGTTTGACAGGCGTATCGAGAAACGGCTCGACCCCGGAGAAATCCACGATCTCGTCAAGCTTGGAATTGATCTCGACGCGCCGCATGCCGAGTATGGCCGCGTTGAGATAAATGTTCTCACGGCCGGTCAGTTCGGCATGGAACCCCGTGCCGACCTCCAGCAAAGCTCCCAGCCGTCCATGTATCGTCGCGCGGCCGGAAGTCGGCTCCACGATCTTCGCCAGTATCTTGAGAATGGTGCTCTTTCCTGCACCGTTGGGACCGATCACGGCAAGGACTTCGCCTGCGTGCACCTCGAAGGAGACGTTTTTCAACGCCCAGAACGGCTCGTCCGCACCTTTGCGGTGGCTTGTATCGGCCTCCCCGCGAAGACCCCGCCTTTTGCTGGCGAGCGCGTCTCGCAGCGTGGGGAAGCTGTTGTTCGCCACACCAAGTCTATACGCCTTGGAGAGATTGGCAGCCTGGATCACGATGTCGGTCATCACTCAGATCAGGTCCGGAAACGCGCGTTCGGATTTTGAGAAGATAGTCAGTCCGGCAACGAGAAGGGCTAGCGAGGAGAGCGTTGATATCGAGATCATGAGCCAGTCCGCAGGCGTGCCCAGCACGCTCCAGCGGATGGCTTCGACTGTCCCAACCATTGGGTTCAGACTATAGAGCGGCCGCCACAATTGAGGGACGAGATTGGCTGGATACACGATCGGGGTCATGAACAGAAGTATCTGAAGGCTGAACGGCAACAGATAGCCCACATCGCGAAAGCGAACGTTGATCGCCGACAATGCCACGCCCACTCCAGTCGCTGACGCAGCCATTACGAGCACGAACAGCGGCAAGAAGACTGCTTGTGGTGCCGGCCAGCTTCCGAATGCCAGCATGGCGGCGAACAAAAGAGCGAAGCCGACGAGCATATCGGTCAGGCATGAGGCCATCGTGGAGATGGGAATGATCAGACGCGGGAAATAGACGCGTTTCACCAGTTCCTGGTTTCTGACGAGGCTGCCCGTCATGCTGGCGACGGCTCGCGAAAAAAAACTCCATGGCACAAGCCCACACAGAACAAATAGCGGGTATGGCGCGCCGTTGGATGAAATGCCTGCGAGCTTGCCGAAGAAGATGCTGAAGACCGACATAGCAACGAGCGGCTGCAGCATTGCCCAAAGGATGCCCAGATAAGTCTGCCGGTATTTGACCTTGAAATCACGCCAGGCCAGGAAGAACACAACTTCCCGATATCGCCAAAGCTCGGAAGGTTCGAACAGTCCCCGCTTGCGGGACGGATCGATGATTGTCACGACAGCTGATTGCGCGCCTGTCTGGTCCGACACGATGATGGCGTCCGCCTCCCTTGACAGCCCCATTGAGGCCTACATTTCCGCGCAGTGCAATCAGCACTTTTGATGGTGCCTGCCGTTCACGAGCCTCACCATTCGAGAGCGCATAGCAGCCGCCCTCAATGCTCGACCAGATCCTCCGGAGGCGCGAGATCGCGCCGCATATCCCCGTTGTTCGATAAGTCCAATCGGACGGAGGGCATTTCTCGCACACGGACTTTATATTCGATCCGGATGCGAACGAACACCTGCCCGGGCCGTCTGAGTTTCTACCGCTATTCTCCCACCTGTGCTGGGTTGTCGAGGATACATTTCCCTATTGAACTTGTGGTGATGTTATGCCCATCGAAGATAGTCAGGCTACAGAAATCTTTCGTTTTTACAGTGTAGTGTATGCACTGCACCGCTGGTGACAGGGTCCTTAAGATGTGCCATTGTCCAATGGGGTGGTACTATTTGCGCGGATTAGGGTTGTTCGGGCGATGCGCGTTGCGCGAACCATCATTGCGTGGAGGGAGTGACATCTCATTGGAAATTCAGACGGCTTGACGAGTCAGCGTTCATAGCTCCTGAGCAAGCTGCAAAGCTTTGGGTCGGAAATGAAAAGTGTTCTTGTCGCGGGAGCAGCCGGGTTCATCGGATCCCACCTGGTTGATCGACTGTTGTTAAGGCAAGAAATCAATCGAATTGTTGCTGTTGACAATTTCTGGACTGGTACTCGTGCCAATCTGGATCATATCGCCGACCCTCGCTTGGTCGTGGTAGATGTGGCTGTTGAAGATTTTCAGCAGGGGAGCCTTTTTGACGAGATCTATCATCTCGCCTCGCCTGCTTCGCCTCCCTGGTATATGCAAGATCCGGTACGAACCATCTCGGCCAACGTAATAGGAACTATGCGGCTTCTGACCCTTCTTCGCGCCGGGGGCCGCTTCTGTTTCACGTCCACGTCTGAGGTTTACGGCGATCCGCTGGTAACGCCGCAACCGGAAACTTATAGGGGCTCCGTTGATTGCACCGGGCCGCGTTCATCGTATGACGAAGGTAAGCGTTGCGCCGAGGCCCTGCTTTTTGCGAGTAACCGATTGAGCGGGCTCGACATTCGAGTTGCAAGATTGTTCAACGTCTACGGACCTAGGACACGACCTGACGATGGACGTGCAGTATCAAATTTCATCACGAATGCGCTGTTCGGCAAACCTATAATCGTTTTTGGCGACGGCTTGCAGTCGCGGAGTTGGGGATACGTCAGCGATATCGTGGACGGCCTAGAACAATTCTTCTGGGGGGAGGAGCATGGTTATATTGGTCCCCTGAACATCGGAAACGATCGCGAGATTTCCGTTGTCGATGTTGCCCGTTACGTCGCGGGCTTGGTGCCAGGCACCAAAATCGTGCATGTTGATCCGATCCCCCAAGATCCGACGAACCGCTGTCCGGACTTAACTCTAGCGCGGAGGATCATCCCCGGCTGGGCCTGTCAAATACCTCTTGAAGAGGGTGTGCGCCTCACCCTGGACTGGTTTCGCCACCAGCAACAGAACGATTTGTCCAGTGTGTCCTCAGACTCGATGGTTGCCGCATCGGTGTGAGTGGGATCCGCCCGATAAAATGTGACCGAAAAAGGGGAGAAATGTGCTCGCCGCAATCCGGTTCCTTCGACCAACGTCGCGGTATGTTCAACCGGCCAGTTCGATGCTGTGAACGCGCGCTTCTGTGCATCGTTCAGGGCCACCGAAGGCGACATACAAGTGCGGGAGGCTCCTCCCGCGGCAATGCATGCTTCCTCCAACGCGTGGTCGGCAACCTTATGGGTGTTCGAGCGGCGCGGATGGCCTTGGCGACGATTCCAGTTCGTGATGGTCACTCACATCTTGCGCTGGCAGGTAATAAAGCCCGTACGACCGGAAGGCTGGGCGATCAGAGGCAGTGGCATGTCTTGATCAGGAAGATTACTCCCACGGAGTAAGGCAGGGCTAAAAGCCCCAAGGCGATCCAGAAGCCGGGTTCGGCCATTGCGGCGAGATCTGACAGAAGTTGCTTCATGTCGCCTCGGTCCTCGCCCCTGATCGCTCCGCATCGATCCACAAGGAAAGAGCCCGCTCTTGAGGGAGGGGGAAGCGGGCTCTTGGCTGGGGCTTATGACCCAGCAGCACGGCGGACTTGAATTTGTACTGCGCCGGCTGCTGTCCAAACCATAATCGGGCAGCTTTGTTCCCCCGTCGGTCGGCTATGGTCCTGGGCGCAGCCCGTGGTCCCGCCGAGGCGGCGAGACTGGTCTATCTCAAAGCATAGAGATAGGCGGCGATGTCACGCGCTTGCTGCTCGGTGATGCCGGTGGAGGGCATGGCGGTGTGCGGATTAATGTCCCTTGCTGATCGTATCCAGCGGATCATGTTCTCCGGATTGTTAGCCAGCACGCCGCCAACATAAATCCTGTCAGATAGACTGGCGTCCAGGCGTGGGCCGACGTGGCCTACCGCACCGGGTACACCGGTGATGGTGTGGCAGCCGGCGCAGCCATTCGCCAGCATGATCGATACCGCACGTGCACCGACGCCGCCGGTAGCGGCGTCCGCCTCTTGCTGCACCCGACGGACCCGGTCGGCCCACAATGCTAGCGCGCCGCCCGCGACGACCAGCAGAATGCACACGGCGATGATCAATTTAGATGGGCCAGAACGCATGCGCGACCTTCCTGGTTCCGCTCGTCGTTATCCAGAGGCCGGCCAGCAATAGCGCTGCCCCGCCATAGATAAGGCCGGCCGGGACCCACATAACGAGCCCGGCAAGCTGCTGGTCCTCGATCGGGCTTAAATTCCACACTGCCGCCCCGGCAGCATTCTCCGGGTACCAGAGCTTCGGCGATAGAAGAAGAAGGACGCCGAGCAGGCCGGTGTGCAGGGAGGTGAAGAAAAGATGCATCACGGCACTTCCATAGGCCTGCTGCTGGCCTTGGCGCGGCAGCAACGCCCACCAGAAGAGCAGGCCGGTGCCGAGGAAGCTCGCATGTTGGGCATAATGCAGCACGCCATGCTCGAGCGCTGCCTCAAACAGGACCGGAATGTGCCACACCCATATCGCGAACCCGTGAACAATCGTTGCGGTGACAGGCCGGCTCGCAAAGGTCCAGAGCGCTCGCAGCGATTTGCCATGCCCAACCATACCCAGGGCACGCCGGAACGTTACGGGAAATGCCCACAGCAGAGCAGGGGCGGGGCAGGCGATGACCAGCAGCGGCGCCGCCACTGCCATCAGCAACTCGTGTTCGATCATGTGCGCGACAAACAGCCGCTCGCCGAGAGCATGGATCGGACTGACCAACGCTGCCGTCAGTACGCTCCAGCCGGCGGCAAACAGCAGCGCCTGACGCATCCGTAGCGGACGGCCGCGAGTGCTGCGGCGCCACAGCCGCATCGCACCGGCCATGTAGATGAGCGCGACGGCCGTCAGCGGGGCCGTGATGGGAAGCGCAAGTGTCCATCCGACCTCGGGCGCGCCGGAGCCATAGCAGATCGAGGTGGAGAAGAGAGTGGCCAGGTTCATCGCAGACACTCGTCCAGGATAAGTGCGGCGCTTCCCTGCATGATGATGACCAGTGCAAACAGGAGAGCCGCCAGCATGCCGAGATCGGCGACGAAATGCTCGGTACCGCGCGTGCGTTCTGCTTTGAAAGCAGCGCCGCCTTGCCGCTTTGCCTGCCAGGACAGAGCACCGCCCAGAAGCGAGAACAAGGCCAGCAGCAACGCTAAGGGAAGCACGACCGGCACCTGGTGATTGCATTGCCAGGGAACCAGCGAGTAGTTCAGTTGCGTCGAGACCGCCCAAGCCAACGGGCCCGACAAAAGCCCACCCCAGGAAGTTCCCAACCGGACCGCGCGCATGTCAGCCGAGCCTCGGTACCCAGTAGATCAGCAGATAGATCGGAAGCCAGGTTGCGACCACGAAATCCCAATAGAAAACATTGTCGCCGACGTCGCCGAAGCGTCGCCCGCTATAGCCATGGCGCGTGAACATCAGCACCGTCAGCACGATCGTATCGCCGACATCTGTTATCAGATGCGTGGTGTGGAGCCCGAGCAGCACCCAAAGCATCGAGCCGTAGGCGTTCGTATCCCAGTAAACGTTCAAGGCCGGAAACTCGAACCAGCGCACAAGGAGCGGGGCGAGGCCGAGCAGCGACATGACAACCAGTCCGATCCGCACCGGCACGATGGCGCATTGCTTGGCATAGCGATCGAGGATGTGGTTCGGCACCAGGCTGGCGATCAGCAGCAGCGTGACGATCGTTCCTGGCCAATGGTTCGGCTGCGGTGCACTCAACGGCCATTCAGGCCAAGAGACCGCCAAGTAGAGATAGGCGGCTGCGGCGAGCGCAAAGCCGGTGCCCTCCAGAGCCATGAAAGCGAGCGTGCCCCACCAGGTCGGGCTGCGCGGACCATACCCAAAGGTGGGGAGACCGGAAACATCTGTGACGGGACGCTCGTTCATTCCTCGTCCTCCGGATCACCTTTTGGCCAGAACCAGCCGATCAAGGTGACGGCGATTGGCAGGGCGCCCCACACGATGGCCCAGGGGGTGAAGATCGAATAGAGAAACGTGCCGCCTACGGCGAACGCTGCAAAGAGCGGCCAGATCGACGGTGTCGCCGATTTCTCGCGAATGTCGGGATGGGCTTCAGCGACTGTCGAGACCAGCAGCTCGCGCGCGTCGACGCGAAGCCCGGTCGCTACGGGAAGAGCGTCGCGCTCGGCCCAGAGTGGCTCCGCGTTGGTGACGACCGGAATGCGCGCGAAATTATAGCTCGGCGGCGGCGAGGGCGTTGCCCATTCCAGGGTGCCGGCCTCCCAGGGATTGTTGCCTGCCGCTGCGCCTTTCAACGCGCCATGCACAAGATTGAAGGTGAACAGGACGAAACTCAGGAAGAAGACCACCGCGCCTGCTGTTATGAACAGGTTGATGTTCCCCCAGCCAAGCTCGGCCGGATAGGTGTAGACCCGTCGCGGCATGCCCCACAGCCCCACGATGTGCATCGGGAAAAAGGCGGCGTTGAAGCCAATGAAGGCCAGCCAGAAATGCAAGCGGCCCAGGCGCTCGCTCATCATTCGGCCGGTGATTTTAGGAAACCAGAAATAGGCCGCACCCAGCAGCGGGAATACCGATCCGCCGATCAGCACATAGTGGAAATGCGCGACGACGAAGTAGGTGTCGTGCACCTGCAGATCCAGCGGCACGGAGGCCAGCATGACGCCGGTGAGACCGCCGATGACGAAGATGAAGAAGAAGCCGAACACGAACAACATTGGCGTGCGGATCACCGGTCTGCCGTCCCACATCGTTGCCAGCCAGCAGAAGATCTGTACGCCGTTGGGAATAGCGATCATCATGCTGGAAGCGGTGAAGAAGCTGGCGCCGAGCTTGGGCAGGCCTGTCGCGAACATATGGTGGACCCACAGGCCAAAGGACAGGAAGCCGACCGCGATCAACGACAGAACCATGCCGAGATGGCCGAACACCGGTCGGCGGGCGAAAGCCGGGATGATCGAGGAGACCATGCCGGTCGCCGGCAGGAAGATGATGTAGACCTCGGGGTGACCGAAGAACCAGAACAGATGCTGGAACAGCAAGGCATCACCGCCTTCGGCCGGGTTGAAGATGTGTGTGCCGACCAGCCTGTCGAGGATCAGGAATGTCGAGGTGATCATCACCGCCGGCATTGCGAAGACGACGACAAAGGAGGTGACCAGCATCGCCCAGACGTATAGCGGGATCTTGTCCAGCGACATGCCGGGAGCACGCTGCTTCAAGATCGTGACGATCGTCGCCACTGCCACAGCCAGTGAAGACACCTCGGTATAGGTAATCATCTGCGCCCAGACGTCGGCGCGCTTGCCAGGGGCGAATTCGGGACCGGACAGCGGCACATAGGCGAACCAGCCGACGTCCGGCGCCATGTTGAGAGCGAAAGACACCCAGGCGAACAGGCCGCCCGAAACATAGACCCAGTAACTGAACGCATTCAGCCGCGGAAACGCAATGTTGCGGGTGCCGACCATCAGCGGCACGAGATAAATGCCGGTCGCCTGCACGATCGGTACCGCGAACAGGAACATCATCGTGACGCCGTGCATGGTAAACAGCTGGTTGTAGAGGTCCGGCCCGATCAGCCCACGCTGTGGTCCCGAGAGCTGAACACGCATAGCCACTGCGTTGAGCCCGCCCAGACACAGAAAGACAAAGGCAGTGATCAGATAGCGCCTGGCGATCACCTTGTGGTCGACGCTCGACAGCGCGCCGATGATGCCCGGGGGCGTACGCCAGGTGCGCTCCAGCCACCGCTGGAGATCGGCTTGCTCCATGCCGGTATCGCGCGGTCCGTCATGCTCGGGAGCGAGATCTCCCTTTGCTTGCGCCTCCGCCCGCAGGTCACGTCCGCTCGTCAGGTCGGCGCTGGTCATTTCAGCCCCTCGAGGTAGGCAATGATGGCATTGAGCTCGTCGCCATTGAGAGCCGTTACAGGCATGTGGGAGCCGGGCTTGATGCCTTGCGGGTCGGTGATCCAAGCGGCGAGATTGCCGCGGCTCATCGTCAGCGTTCCGGCTGCGAGAGTTTGCCGGCTGGCTATATGGGTAAGATCGGGCGCTACCGTGCCGCCTGCGGGTGTGCCGCCGATCCTGTGGCACATCACGCAGGGCCGCTGGAGGAAAAGATCCGCGCCGGCCTTGGCTTCGGCATTGGTCGGAGCGGCGGCAGGCCGCAACTGGTCGTCCAGCCAGGCATCGAACTGCGGCCGCGGCTCGGCAATGATGAAGGTGCCCATGTTGGCGTGCTGCGCGCCGCAGAACTCAGCACATTGACCACGATAGACGCCTGGCTTGTCAGCCCTGATGTCCAGCACATTCATATGTCCGGGGATGAGGTCGAGCTTGCCGGCAAGGCTCGGCACCCAGAAGGAGTGGATTACGTCTGTTGAACTCAAAAGAAGCCGAACCGGCTCGCCGGCCGGAATATGGATCTCGTTCGCCGTCGTCAGGATGCGGCTTGGCTGAGCATTCTCGTAGCGCACTTCCCACCACCATTGGTGGCCGGTCACGCGGACCGTCAGCGCCTCGTCCGATCCGATCCCGGCAAGGGTCCGGTTGGCGAAGAAGCTCAGCAGGGTCAGCCCAATTAGGATCGCCGCAGTCACCCCAACCGCGGTCAAGACCACGCGCATTTTGCGATGTTCGGAAGCGAGGTCGAGCACGAGCGGATCTTTTCCTGTTCGAACTCGCTGGAACAGGGTGGCGACCAGCACGACCATCACCAGCATCCACACGGCCGCGCACAGGGCAGTGAAAAACCAGATCAACCAGGCGAGCTCGCCCGCGGCCGGGCCTTTCGGATCGAGAGCGGACTGCCAGCCGCTGCAACCTGAAAGCGCCAGGAGAGCGGCTGCGCAACTCGCTTTGGGAAAAAATCGTTTCACGGCGATTTCCCCAGCGTCGCGGCATCGGGGAGGCGATTTTCCGACGGATGGACCATCATGTCGTCGTTACGCTGCGGTGCGGCGGAGGAGGGGGCGTTGCCGCTCAGCGAACGTACGAAGGCTGCAAGCTCCCAAATCTGATCATCGGGTATCTTGTTTCGGAAGCTAGGCATGCCGTTAGGCCGCCCGTCCCGGATCGTTGCGTGGATACTCTCGATCGAGCTGCCGTAAACCCACTTCTCATCCATCAGCGCCGGTCCCATGCCGCCGCCGCCATTGGCATGGCACCCCGAGCAATTGAACCAGCTGAACAGGCGCTTGCCCTCGCTGAGATGAAAGGCGTTGGCCTCGAAGCTGGCAGCCTTGTTGTCGCTCGGGAGCGGCCTTTGGCCGCCTGGCTCCAGCGCAGTCACCGGCGTTGGCTGTTGGCCGGACCCAAGGGCCGATTGCGGACGTGTGTCGCGCTCTTCCCGCTGGCAAGCGGCAAGGGCCAGCATCGCCGACAAGAGCACGGTGAGGTTCCGCCTCATCGGTCCGCGCTCCCGCCGGTATCAAGGCGCGGCACACCGTATCGGGCCAGGGTCGCGTCGATCTCAGCCTTGTGCTTGGCAAGGGCTGCATCCACTTCGTCGCGCAGCGCGTCGTCCCCGCGTCGGACGCCCATGGAGATGTCGTAGACCATTGGCAATTGAGGCCCGTCGATTCGAGGTGTCACGGGCGTGATGCGCAGCGGTGTCTTCTGCTTGGCGGCGAAATAACCGGCGAGCGGGCCCCAGACGACGGCAACATCGATCTCGCCGCTGGCCACCGCCTCGACAATGCGCGCGGGCGGGTTGGGAGCCGAATAGTCGCCATAGACTGGATAGCCGACGAGATGACCGACAATGCCGCGGCGGCCGAGTGCCTGGGCCGGTGGGGAGTTGGCCCCGTCATCGCCGATGAGCTGCACGCCGATGCGCAGAGTGCGCAGGCGTGGATCGTTGAAAGACGTGATCTCGGGACTGTCCCGCCGCGTCACGAAGACATAGGTCGAGCGGTAATAGGGAGCGGTGGCGCGGAGAATTTCGAGATTGGCGGGAGTGCCAGGTATGAGATCGCACAGGCCTGCCTTGAGCGTGTTGCGAACGAAACCGCGGCGTTGGGCCCACCAGGTATAGGAAAGTCTTGCATCCAGCTCTTTGGCGATGATCTGGGCAATCTTGTTTTCGAAGCCCTGTCCAGCGGCGTTGGAAAACGGCATGTTGTTAGGGTCGGCACATACCTTGAGTTCACGTGCGTCGGCGGCAACCGCGAAGAGCAGCGAGGCAAACGCTACCACCGCGACCACAAGACGCCCGTTCGCCTCGCGTCTTCGAACTGCCTTCAACTCGAAAGCATCAGGGGAGCCGGAACACATAGAGCGTGCCTCCCGCCGTGGTCGCGTTCTTCAGGTCTTTCATCGCATTGACGAAGCCGAGCGCGGCGGTAGCGTCGCGCGGGTCGAGGTCGCCCGATACGATCGCGCCGGCCCAACCGCCGACGCCCGACAGGATCGCGACGTATTGGTGCCCGTCGGGGCCGCGATAGGTGACCGGCTGGCCGATGATCCCGGACGAGGTCTTGAACTGCCAAAGCAATTCCCCTGTCCTTGCGCTCACAGCTTTGAACCAGCCCTCCATTGTGCCGTAGAACACGACGTTGCCGGCGGTGGCGACCGCGCCACTCCACACCGGAAAATTCTCTTTAAGGTTCCAAGCTGGCTTTGCGGCCGCGATGTCCCAGGCGGTGAAGGCACCGCGGTTGCCACCCGGGCCCGGGATCATGCGCACATTCATGCCGACATAGGGGGTGCCGGCGATGTAGTTCACCTCGAGGCCTTCTTCGTCCATGCACAGATTGTTGTGTGGGATGTAGAGCAGTCCTGTCTTCGGCGAGAACGCAGATGGCTGCCAATCCTTGAGCCCGGATGCTGTCGGGCAGATATCCCGGATCACCCTGCCGGTGCCGGTTTTCTTGTCCGGGTTTTCGATCAGGCGCCCGGTTTTCAGATCGACGCCCTTGCTGGAATTGACGACCCCATAGGGTGTCGCTGACAGGACTTCCCCGGTGGTCCGATCCAGAATGTAGAGATAGCCGTTGCGCTCCGGGCGGACGAGCACTTTGCGCGGCTTACCCTGCCAATTCATATCGAGCAGGATCTGCTCGTTGATGCCGTCGTAGTCGTGCAGGTCGTGCGGGCTCCATTGGTAGAACCATTTCGCGGCTCCGGTATCGGGATCGCGCGCGAAAATCCCGGAGGTCCATTTGTTGTCGCCGGGCCGAAGGTCCGGATTCCACGGCCCTGGATTGCCGGTCCCGTGATAGATCAAGTTGAGGTCCGGATCGTAAGAGATCCAGCCCCACATGTTGCCGCCGCCGATCTTCCAGGCTTCCGGCGGCCATGTGGTCACGCCAAGGTCCTTGCCCCTGTCCATGTCGTAATGCGGCTTGAAATCCGGCCCGATCAGCACGTCCTTGTCCGGTCCGGTGCCGTAAGCCGTCCAGACGACATGTCCGTCGCCCGCGTCCAGCGCCTTGACCCAGCCGCGCACACCCATCTCGCCGCCGGAATTGCCGACCAGCACTTTGCCCTTCACCACAAGCGGCGCCATGGTTATGGTCTCGCCGATATTGATGTTGCCGACATGCGCGTTCCAGACCGGTTGGCCAGTGGCGGCATCCAGCGCGATCGTGTGACCATCCAGCGTGTTGAAGAAGAGGCGCCCGTCGGCGAAGACCGCACCGCGGTTGACCACGTCGCAGCAGGCAACGCCCTGCGCGGCAGGCTCAGGATTTGGCTCGTACTTCCATTTCATCGGCGCGCCCGGTTTGGAAAGATCGAGCGCGTAGACGATGTTTGGAAAAGGTGTCACGATATACATCGTGTTGCCGACGACGAGTGGCGCCGCTTCCTGACCCTTGTTCACTCCGGTCGAAAAAGTGAAGGCAACTTGAAGGTTCTTGACATTGTCCTCGTTAATGTCCGCCAGTTCGCTGTAGCGCGTCGAGGCATAATTCTTAGCCGGCATTGTCCATTGGCCGTCATCAGGTGGCGCGGCCGCGGCGGGCGGTGTGATGGCAGGTGTCACCGCGGACTGCGCGGCCGCGGCGTTCAGCAATGAGCAGCCTGCGGCCAGCACCAGCCACTTCAACGGCCTAAAGTCGAAACCGCGGCCCCTTTCCGCTCCTCGGCCGTCTGGTGTCGCAGATGCGTATTTCCCCGCCACTTTCAGAGATCCCCTCATTTGCGGATCGAACCTCCCACTCCGGCGCCGAGTTCGGCCGCGACGTCCGCCTCGGTTCCCGCGCACAACGGATGACCCCAGCCGGAGGCGCTCTTTCCGCCAGGATCGAGATCGTAGACGATGGCGTCCTTGGCGTTGGGGTTGACGCCCGCCGGAACCTTGTCCAGGCCCAGGGCCGCACGCAGGCGCCAAGCGACATTGTGATCGGCGCAGGAGGAGTCGCCGCTGATGCCAAGCCCGCCGACAATCGTTTTGCCGTCGTAGAGAGCAAGGCCGCCGCCAAATGCCACGACGCCGCCGATCGGCTTGCCAATCAGCGGATCGCTCGCACTCCCAAAGGTCTTGCTGTCGCCGGCATAAGCGGCTGCCTGGTTGAGAGGATTGGTAAGCTGCAAGCCGAACAAGGGGCCACCCGGCTGAACAGAAGCATATAGATTCGCCGTCGAGAGAGCCATCTGGGCAACGCTGAGCCCGTTGGCCGTGCTGGCCTTTTCGGCTGCGATCAGCCGGCTGCCGGGCCACTGCGCATAGCTGGTGGGGCCGCTGAAAGCAACGGCGCAAACTGTCCCGTCACGCGTAACGATCGCCGCCCATTCATTGGTCTCGAAGCCGCCATTGGCGGGGCCTCCGCTTGCTTTGACGTTTGCCTTGAGGGCAGCCAGGAGCTTGGCGTGGTCGGCGGGGCAGGGTAGCTGTGCCCAGGCCCTGCTTTGCAGCAATGCACAATTAACGAGTACCAGGAGGCTGAAAGCCAGGGAGGAAAGCTGTGGGCGACCCATGATCCGGAGCATTCGTTGAACACAATGTGGAAAGTGGGAGCGCTCACAGAGCAAGGAATCCTCGCCAGATCCCTTGGCAAACTGAGCTATGTTCCCACGCTTTCAATGGAACTCGGACGAGGCCCCTATGTTCCTAGTTCCTGAAATTATGATGGAAGGCACAGACGTTGCGACCATGGGCAGCAGTTCACTCTGCTGCCGACCGTGAGCGGGCCGATATAGACATTGCCGGGCCAAACAGCTCGACTAGTTCCTCACGGCTCTTCGCACCTATGGATTTTCGACGCCTGAAAGTGCGGACGCTATGCGCAAGGTAACCGAACCGATGGACAGGCGGTTTTGCGCCCAGGCCACAGACCTGGAACAGCGTTATGGCATCATGTGAGCCTGATGCGCATCCATCGCTCCCATGTTCTGGCTGAGATGGTTCATGATCCACACCGAGCCCAAAACGACCAAGGTCACGATCAGCACACCGAAAGCGAGCGCGAGCACGTTGTTGGTGTTGTCAGGTCCTGTCGTCAGGTGCAGGAAAAAGACGAGATGGACGCCCATTTGTGCGATGGCAAGCACCGTCAGGGCCGAGATCACGGCCGGCTGGTAAATTAGATCGGTTTGTGCCGCAATGAAGGACGCCACTGACAACAGGATTGCCAGGCCAAAGCCCAGCAGATAGCCGGAAAGGCCTCCCGCCACCTCGTGTTCCTCGCTGCGTTCTTCGCCTGGTGCGGAATCGCGGCGGTCAAGCATGTCCTCGTGCCGGCTGTCCATTTCGCTCATGATGACGCTCCCAGCAGATAGACCAGGGTGAAGATGGCGATCCAGATAATGTCCAGCGCGTGCCAGAACAGGCTGAAGCAGTGAAGCCGGCGCAATATGTCGGGACGAAAGCCTTTTATCCAGAGCTGCGCCATCATGGTGCCGAGCCAAAGCAGGCCAAGTCCAACATGGGTTCCGTGGCAGCCCACAAGGGCGAAGAACGCGGACAGGAAGGCGCTGCGTGATGGGCCCGCCTGCTCATTCACCATGGCCGCGAATTCCTGCACCTCCAGGAACAGGAAGGCTGCACCAAGCAGGCCGGTCACCAGCAACCAGAACTGGGTGGCGGCCATTGACCGGCGGTGGGTCGCGAGCATCGCAAGGCCGCCGGTGAAGCTCGAGGTGAGCAGCAGCGCCGTCTGTGCCGCGACGCGCGTCAACTCAAACAGCTCCTTGCCTGTTGGCCCGCCCGCCGCCGAATTGGACAGGACGGCATACGCGGCGAAGAAAGCCGAGAACATTATGATGTCCGACAACAGGAAGATCCAAAAGCCGTAGGCAACCGTGACGAACTTCGAGGCCGGGCCTCCCTCGCCGTGGCCGGTCGCCGAGAACACGTGATGGCCATGCCCTGCGGTGCGGCCCAGCCGGTAGGGATCGCGCGTTGCGGTGCCGGCGGGGATGTCGCTCATGCCACACGCTCGCGTCTACGCATCCAGGCACGCTGGGCTGCCTTGCGGTCAAGATCGATGCGGCCGACCTCGTCGGCAGGGATCTCGTAATCGCCATGCTCGCGCCAGGCGAATACAACGAAGGTGGCATAGGCCCCGATGAAGCCGACAATCGCCAACCACCAGATGTGCCAGATGAGCGCGAAGCCAATCAGAGTGCTGAAGAAGGCGGTGACGAAGCCTGTGGGGCTATTACGCGGCATCTCGATCGCCTCGTAGTCCTCTTCGGTCTCCTGACTCTGCTCGTCCATTGCCCTTTGCTTGATGGTCCAGTAGGGCTCCTCGTTTTCGACATGCGGCAGCCGCGCGTAGTTGAAGACGGGCGGCGGCGAGGATGTCGACCATTCCAGCGAGCGCCCGTCCCAAGGGTCGCCGGTCTCGTCGCGCAACTCGTCGCGATGCCTGATCGAGACGACAAGCTGCGTGACCTGGCATGCGGCGCCGACGATCATCACCACGATTCCGAAGGCCGCCACGACAAGCCACGGCGCCCACATATCCATGTCGATATGCTGAAGGCGGCGGGTCATGCCGAGAAGGCCGACGATATAGAGTGGCACGAACACCAGAATGTAGCCGGCAAGCGTGACCCAGAACGCCGCCTTGCCCCAACCTTCATGCAGCCGGAACCCGAAGGCTTTCGGGAACCAGTAGGTGAAGCCGGCAAAGGCCGCGAACAGCACGCCCGAGATGATGACGTTGTGAAAATGCGCCACGAGAAAGAGCGAATTGTGCAGCATGAAATCGGCCGGCGGAACGGCGAGCAGCACGCCGGTCATGCCGCCGATGATGAAAGTGGTGACAAAGCCTAGCGCCCACAGCATTGGTGTTTCGAAGCGCACGCGCCCGCCATACATGGTGAAGAGCCAGTTGTAGATCTTGACCCCGGTGCCGACGGCGATAACCGAGGTGGCGATGCCGAAAGCCGCATTGACATCAGCGCCGGCGCCCATGGTGAAGAAGTGGTGCAGCCAGACCATGAAGGAGACGATGCAGATGAACATCGTCGCCGCAACCATCGAACGATAGCCGAACAGCGGTTTCGACGAGAAGGTCGAGAAGATCTCCGAATAGATCCCGAAGGCGGGAAGCACGAGGATGTAGACCTCGGGGTGACCCCAGGCCCAGATGAGATTGACGAACATCATCTGGTTACCGCCGGCTTCGTTGGTGAAAAAATGGAAGCCGAGATAACGGTCGAGGGTTAGCATGGCGAGGGTTGCGGTAAGGATAGGGAATGCGGCGACGATGAGCATGTTGGAGGCAAGCGAGGTCCAGCAGAACATCGGCATGCGCAGATAGCCCATGCCTGGCGCGCGCATCTTGAGGATGGTGGTCGCCAGGTTGACGCCCGTGAGCAGGGTGCCGACGCCGGAGATCTGGATCGACCACAAATAATAATCGACGCCGACGCCTGGCGAGTAGGTCGTCTCCGACAGCGGTGCATAAGGTAGCCACCCGGTGCGCGCGAACTCGCCGACGACGAGCGAAATGTTGACGAGCAGCGCGCCGGTCGCGGTCAGCCAGAAGCTCACTGAGTTCAGCGTCGGGAAGGCGACGTCGCGGATGCCGAGCTGCAGCGGGATGACGAAATTCATCAGCCCAATGACAAAGGGCATCGCGGCGAAGAAGATCATGATCGTGCCGTGGGCCGAAAAGACCTGGTCGTAGTGCTCCGGCGGCAGGTATCCCGGCCCGTGGATGGCGAGCACCTGCTGGGTGCGCATCATGACGGCGTCAACGAAGCCGCGCAGAAGCATCAGCGCCGCCAGCACGATATACATGACGCCGATCCGCTTGTGGTCGACGGAGGTTATCCACTCATGCCAAAGGTAGGGCCAGTAGCCTTTGATCGTTACCCAGATCAGAACGGCGGCGGCGGCCAGGAAGACGATCAGGGCCGCGCCGAGCGGAATAGGCTGGTCAAAGGGAACGGCCGACCAGTCGAGCTTGCCGAGCATCGTCATCCTCCTTCATCGTGCTGGTGAGCCATGGGCGGCGCTCCCGCCTTGGGCTCAGCTTTCGGGCTCACCTGCGGCTCTCCGGCGGCGGTTCCAGCAGG
The DNA here is from genome assembly GCF_006440835.1 of Mesorhizobium sp. B2-5-11. Classification (NCBI taxonomy): domain Bacteria; kingdom Pseudomonadati; phylum Pseudomonadota; class Alphaproteobacteria; order Hyphomicrobiales; family Phyllobacteriaceae; genus Mesorhizobium; species Mesorhizobium sp. B2-5-11. Next base: position 457,882 of record NZ_VFUK01000004.1, on the reverse strand, counting down.
TCCCGGCCCCGGAGGTAGCGTCTGGTGCACGACCGCATCGAACAAGCCCGGCTGCACATGGCCGAACGAGGATGCCGGCGCGTTGATGCTTTGCCTGGCAAGCTGGCGATAGGCGCTGGCGTTGAGCACGCCGCCTCCGCCATGCAAGGAGGAGGCCCAACTGGCGAAGGCGTCAGCCGAGATTGCCCTGACACGGAAATTCATGTCCGAAAAGCCATCGCCACTGAAATGCGCCGACAGGCCGAAGTACTCGCCCTCGCGATCAGCCTGCAGGTTGACCTCGGTCTGCATGCCGTTCATGGCATAGACCATGCTGCCGAGCTGGGGCACAAAGAAGGTGTTCATGACGCTGGCCGAGGTCAATCTGAAACGCACCGGCATGCCGGTTGGAATAATCAGCTGGTTGACCGTTCCGACACCTTGATCGGGATAGAGGAACAGCCACTTCCAGTCGAGCGCCACGACTTGGATTTCGAGTGGCGGCCGGCTGGAGTCGATCGGCTTGCGAGGATCGAGATGGTACGATCCATAATAGATCAAGCCACCGAGGAAGAGGATGGTCAGCGTCGGAATCGACCAGACGATGAGCTCGATCCGGCCGGAATAGGTGAACTCTGGATCATACCGAGCCCTGCGGTTCGAGGCACGGAATATCCAGGCGAAGGCAAGCAGCGCGACCAGCGTCGGAATGACGATGACCAGCATGACGGCCAGTGAGTTCAGGAGGATCGTGCGGTTCCCCGCGCCGACCGGTCCCTGCGGGTCGAGCACGCCTCCCGCGCAACCCGACAGGGTTACCGCCGCGAAAATCCAGAGAAGCGATAGGCCTCGACTACAACGGTGTAACACTGGAAAACATCTTAGCCAGCCGCCGTCCCGGGGATGAGTACCTGCATAACTGAGGCGCGGGCTGCTTGTTCCGCAAAGATGCGCTTTTGTCTCCAACGGCGAAGGGCGCTGCATCGAGATGACGGAGCGTCTCGCGCGCCCCATGCTCCGATCTCAACTTGTTCTACGTCAGCGTTACGGCAAGCTGGCGCCCGTGTGGTCGGCCTGCCTTGTCGGCCACGCAATTCGCCTCAACATTTCGCGAAAAGAGACTGCGCCTAACGTGCTGCAGGCTGGATGCTTCTCCTGCGGGAACGGACAGCAAATGTCCAACTCGGGGGTACCGCCGGTGCTACGGCGAACGCGAGCCCTACAAGATGCAACCCAACCTCGGGCGAGACGCCGTTGCGCGCTGGGACGTTTCGCGATCACGCAATATCGGTTGGCTTGGCTCTTAAAGGTTCCGCCCCCGTGTGCTCCTCCCCGGCGAGCTGTTGAGCCCGCGGCTCGCGATCCGCGTCGGCACGTCTCCGATTGCCTGCTATGTAGGTGCGATTTCAGGCAACCAACTCGAGCTGCCAGCATTGATTTGGGATAGTCTCGGGAGAAATGCCATGCTGCAATTCAACCTGCCTCGAGAAGTTGCAATCGGTGATGAAGTTGCCCTGACGAGTACGGTCATGGACATGCTTCCCAGTGGGCGCGCCAGGGTGAGCATCCCCTCCTATGATCGTCCTTATGCGATCGATGCGCCCCCCAGAACTCACGTCGGAGACAAAGTCGTTCTTGTTGGGGACGTCACTCGGGTCGATCCTGAAACCAACAAGCTGAGCGTACGAATTGACTGTGGCGGGGTGGTTACCGTCCACAAATCGGCAATCATAAGGCTCAAGAAAAATTGCGCGGCCCGAAATGGCTGACGCATCACCCTGCGACGTAAGGCTCGCCAACGAGGCCGAGCTCGCGGGATGGGATTATCCACGCCATCTCACCGCGCCAGCCTTACCGACGGGCTGCGCTCGATGAAGCTTGACCTCATCGGCGAGGTGGCCGAACTCGCGCGTTATATCGGCTACTGGAAGCCCTATGCGACGAGCCATGAAGGGCTTGACGCCAACCGTGCAATCCAGACCGGGGGTCCGCAACGCGGTGTTGGCACTGGCGGAAGCGGCCAAAAAACGGCGTGCAGGGCAGTTTCCACCGATCGTGACATCAATCGGGACAGGCCACGACGCTCCGCGTCCGATATGGCGTGACGGATGAGGGAGATGCCACACTGGGTTCGCGGTGCCTGGATTCTTTTGAAGGATGCCGTCACCGGCTTCATCAACGACAATGCGTTGAGCCACGGGGCAGCGGTGGCTTTCTACGCCACGACATCGCTGGCGCCGATCCTTCTGATCGTCGTGGCGGTCGCTGGTCTGGCGGTGGGCAAGGATGCGGCCCAGCTCGCCCTGTCAGCGGAGATATCCGGCGCGATGGGCGCGCAGAGTGCCGATCTGCTCAAGGCGACGATCGAGACGGCTTCGCACCGATGGTCCGGGACGCTTGCCACGCTCATCGGATTGGTGACGCTTTTCTTCACTGCCTCCGGTGTTTTCGGTGAGATGCAACAGTCGTTGAACGAGATCTGGAAGGTAAAAGCCGACGGCCTGTCGCTTTCGCGCCTGGTGCGGGCGCGCGCGGCAAGCCTCGGCCTGGTTGCCGCGTTGGGCTTCATGCTGCTGGTATCGCTGGCGGCAAGCGCAGCGATCACCGCGCTGAGCGATGTCATCAATCACCACCTGCCGTTCGGCGAACTGGTGCTCAGCACGGTCAACACGGTTGTCTCTTTCTTGCTAATTGGGCTGCTCTTCGCAGCGATCTACAAGGTCCTGCCGGATCGCACGCTCAAATGGCGCGATGTTGCCGTCGGTTCGGTGGTTACTGCGTTGCTGTTCACCATCGGCAAGTCGCTGATCGGCTGGTATATCGGCACCAGCGCGATAGCGACTTCCTACGGAGCGGCAGGCGCGCTTATGGTGGTGCTGCTTTGGGTCTATTATTCAGCGCAGATATTCCTGTTCGGTGCAGAAATTACGCGCGCTTACTCGGTCAGGCGCGGAAGCCGGCCAGACCTTGCGCCGGTAGTGGCGTTGAGCGGCGACAAGATAGACACGCCGCGCCGGCCTGAGGTGCATGACGGCGAGATCGCCGCATGGATTGTGGTAAGCAGCCTGATCACCGCGCTGCTCTCGCATTTGTCGCGGCGAAAGCAGGATTGACGCCGCGCGGGGGCACCGTTGGCATGGAAAGCCGCACCATCCGTGATGCGATCGCGTGCGTCGATGCTGATCAGGCGGGCGGAACGGAACGATCCGGCTGACGTTTGTGCCAAGGATCGGCGCGACAGGAGGACTGCATGGCGGCCCCACGAGCAGTTTGGAAAGGGTTTCTGAAAGTCGGGTCCGTGTCGTGCGGAGTGAAGCTTGTGGGTGCAACCAGCGAGGCATCGAAAATCCACTTCAAGATTTTGAATCGGAAAGATGGATTACCCGTCAAGGCTGCCTATGTTGACGAAGAGACGGGCGATGTCGTCGTTAGCGAAAACCAAGTCAAAGGCTACGAGGCAGACGCGGGCGATTTCATCAAGGTCGAACCGGACGAGATCAAAAAGCTCAAGATGACGTCTGAGCACACGCTTGAGGTCGACGAGTTTGTCGCCATCAAGGACATCGACACGCGCTACCTGGAAAAGCCCTACTACCTGATCCCTGCCGACGGCGCTTCCACCGAGGCCTTCTCAGTGCTGCGCGAAGCGATGGCCAAGAAGGCTGTGGCGGCGCGGTCCTGCGTGGTGCTGTACCAACGCGGGCGCGAAGTCGTGATACAGCCATATGGCAAGGGAATGCTGCTTACCGAGTTGCGGACCCATGACGAGATGATCTCGGAAGAGACCGTATTCAAAGACCTGGAAAGCCATGAATACGATCAGGAACTGCTCGAAATCGCAGGCCTGCTGATCGACAAAAAAGTGACCAAGTTTGATCCGTCGAAATTTGAAGACACCTACGAGGATGCGCTCATCGCGTTGATCGACGCAAAACGCAAGGGCAAGCAGCCGCCCAAACCGGTGCCCCCGCCCAAGGAGAACGTTATCGATCTGGCGTCGGTTCTCCGCAAGAGTCTCGCCAAGGAAGGCATCAAGGACCGCCCCAAAGCCAAAGCCGGACGCAAATCGGCATAGTCGCGGATTTGGCTGTCTGCCTTCTTCGAATTATGACCGAAAACGATCCTGTGCCGGGATCAGAAAAGATCGATTGGTCGCTCGGGCTCGGGGCTTCCGGCCGAGTCATTCGCGCGGTGCAGGGGCGCGTCGCCTTTAACCCCAAGATGCACGTCCCATCGACTGCGAAAAGGCGGGGTTTGCAGACAGGCGGTGACGGCTGCCGCCCCTCCAGTCAATAATGTGCTTCTTTTCACATGGAGATACTCACCGAAAGATACATTGATCAAATCATATTGTTCGATTTTGGGGTCGAAAGGGGAATCGCCAACATATGCACGTCGCAATAAGGAGAATTGGACGAGATGCAATTCATTGGGATAAATTGCACATAACGCAATGACTCGATGAATTGTAGGTTGAGGGGCAACAAAGGCATTGCGAACATCTGTCGTCTTGTCTGTGATTTAACCATAGCTGGTACACGAAAAGGCAATTGGTGATCGTCGGGCCGGGCTAGCGCTATTCCTCCGCGGTTTGGAGATGGTGCGTCCGCTCCCGAATGTGCCCAGCGTCGCGATACAAGCGGCGTGAGTTGGATGTCCAAGAGAGGGCTTGCAGTGCACTAACGTGCATATCTCGACGAGTGTTGGTGTTGCCGGAACCGTGGTCGACCAGGCAGGGAGAACTCAGATGTACACTCATATCCTCGTGAGCACGGATGGCTCCGACGTCGCCAGGAAGGGCGTTGAGCAGGGGATAGCCCTGGCGAAAGCCTTGGCTGCCAAGGCGACAGTTGTCACGGTCACGGAGCCAATGCTGATTGACTATGGAACCGGATTTACCTCCGGGTCTATTCCTTCGCAGGAGGAGGTTGATAGTTTTGAGGCCGCGAGCAAGGAATTCGCAGGGCAAGTCCTCGATCAAGTCAGGGAGGCAGCCGACCGGATGGGGGTTTCCGCAGAATTTCTACATGTCCCGGATACCTACCCGGCCAAGGCGATTATCGACACCGCCAAGTCACGAGGCTGCGATCTGATTGTGATGGCTTCCCATGGCCGTCGTGGCATCAGAAAGCTTTTGCTGGGAAGCCAGACGTCGGAGGTTCTCGCGGATGGAAGTGTGCCTGTATTGGTCGTACGGTAGCCAAACGAAACCGGAGAAGCGCCGGCTTCCTTTGCGCTCAACCTTCCGGAGAGACGGTGTCCTGTGACGAGGATGTCTCCACGCGTCGGCCTCGGCATTTAGAGGTGCCGCGCAATGGCATTCATGATTGCCGCAGGCTAGACAACGATAACCCGCGCGCCGTTGCGCACCGTTCCGAAGAGTTCAAAAATATGCTCGTTCAACATCCTGATGCAGCCGGATGATGCAGCTTTTCCAATGGTCCACGGCTCATTGGTCCCATGAATGCGATACAGCGTGTCCTGGCCATTGCGATACAGATACAGCGCCCGGGCGCCGAGAGGATTGTTTGGGCCTCCCGGAACGCGCTGCGGCAAGCTCGGATTACGGCGTCGCATGTTGGCGGTGGGGGTCCAGGTCGGCCATTGGGCTCTTCGTTCAACGATGGCCTCTCCACCCCATCGCTGTCCATCCCGACCGACAGCGATGCCGAAGCGGATCGCCCTGCCTGCGTCTTCGACATAGTACAGGAAGCGCTCCTGCTTGTTGATTAGGATTGTTCCGGCGGTTTCCCTACCCAAGTAAGGCACTGTTTGCCGACGGAATTGCTGGGGGATGCGCGTCTTGTCTACGAGAGGGATGTCAAAAGGCTTATCTGGAATTCTCCCGATATACCAACTCTTTTGGGAAGCTTCCGCATGCCCGGACAGCGCCAGAAATGATATTCCCCCAACGATCACGGATCGTCTGCTCAAAGAATTCACCAAATGAACCTCCGAAATTTAATGACTTCTTGGCTGGCATTTTATGAGCTTCGATGAGCCTGCGCTATCGGGACAAACATTTCTGACATCGGCCTCTCCGCTGAGGGTGCAATCTCTTATGTCATACGAGCGCCTCGTCAGACTGCGTGGTGTTCCCGGCGGGCAGTTCGAACCGGCGTCCAATCTCCAGCTTCGCCAAGGAATGGGTTCACTCTTGTCTTCGACAAGATTACCTCAGCCGAAGATTCCAATCACGTACTCGAAAGCTGATGGCTGAGAAGGCAATTGTTGGCCAGGAGGCTGTTCAGAGAAGGTTTGCCGTTGTTCGACCGCTCCGCCAACGGAGGGTGCTTGAGGCCCAGCCAGCCCGCCTCCCGCGCCTCTTTGGGCGAGATTCCGAACTCGCGCCTGAATGTCCGGCTATATGTCGAGGGATCCATGAAGCCCCACTCCTCCGCAATGCTCGAAATCGGGCGTCCATCCGCGATGTTTCCGAGCGCGTCCCTCGTTTTCAGCAGCCGCTGTCGCCGGATATAGTGCGAGATTCCTCCGGCTGGTTCGAAAATCCGATAAAGTCGAGAGCGTGAAATGCCGAGGTCTTGCGAGAGCTTTCCCGGTGTCAGATTCCGGTCGGCCAGATTGGCTATTATGATCTTGTTCGCGCGGGCCATGATGACCGCGTCGATCGGCTCCTGTGCTTCGAAAAAGTGATCCCGGGACGGGGAAATGCACGCGGCAAGCAGGCTGGTGGTCGCCGATGCGACATACGGGACGTCGCTTTCCGTGCGATGGGGGAAGGAATGATAGAGCAGCAGAACATAGTCGGCGACGAATGCGGCCATCTCGGGCCGGATATCGAGCGTGAAGGGTTGCGAGAAGGCGAAATCCCGCGGAAGGAATAGCGCAAGGACACCGTCATCCTCACCCTGGTCTTCATGGGGTGCACCCAGGCATTGCCAGCGCAGCTGTCCCATTCTTGGCGTGCCGCCGCCCGCGGGGATTGTCTGGGGCACCGAAAGAGCCCAGTGGTCGAACACCGGACTCTTTCTGCTGCGCCACCGCCGACGGTACCCCATCCCGGGATATTCGATGAAAGCCAGCACGAGGCTCTCCAACCGCCACGCCCGCTCGCGCGCAGAGAACGAGCCGAACTCGTCTCGCAGCAATTCGACGTCGGCTATATTTGAGTGCCAACTCCGGAAAAGGTCGAATTGCTCGGGCGGTGGCGCCTGCGAGGTATCAACGTCTACGACGCATCTTAGAGGTTCTGGGGTCCCGATCGTTTCGCTTTCGCTGACAATTGATGGCTTGTCTTGCATTGAGGCAAACTCATTGCTTGAAAGAGGGTGACGGCAACCCCATGGAATTCTCGATCAAGAGACCAGACGTATCGGGCTCATCCCCGGCGGATGTAGCCGCGGCGAGATCGAGGTTATGGGACTTGAAATCCCGACACCCGCACCTGCTTGGGTGGTATAGAACCAGTCGACAAGAACATCTCGCCCAGCCAGCAGAATCGATGATGTGCGGATGTCGGCAGCGTGTATGGCAACTGCTCCAGCGATCGGCTCGCCAAGAGTATCGCTTCGTACTGTTACCTCCATCACAAGCTCCTATCGAGCTAGTAGATCAACAATGAACGATGTGCTTTTCGCAAGGAGACGGTCCTGACAATTAAAAACCCAGAGTGGAGTTATCGAAAATCGTGATGCTAATGACGAGGACACGGCCAAGCTTAAACGGTCATCGATTTTTGAAAAATATGCGAGGAATCCATAATATGGGTTTGACGTATATTTCTTGTAGCTTGTGGGATGATCTCCAGGCGCCCCGACCTCTGCCAGGAATCCGTCACTGTCTTGAAGAAAGGGACAATCCCAATGAATTGTTGATCAGAAGGTTGCTCAGGATGCCAGCATCCGCGAGGGGCTCATCCACAGTCAGCCAGGTCGAATGCTTGACGCCCTGCCACCCGAGTTCGCGCGCTTCCCTTGGAGAGATGCCGAACTCTGTTTTGAACATCCGGCTGTAGGTAGACGGATCTTGGAAGCCCCATACTTCGGCAATGCTGGAGATCGTTCGCCTGTCCGAACTGTCCGCTAGAGCGTCGCGCGTTTTCAGCAGCCGCTTGCGCCGCACATAGTTGGACACACCGCCCACCGGCTCGAAAATCCGGTAGAGACGGGAGCGTGAGACACCGACCGCGCGGCAGAGTTTGTTGGGCGTCAAGTCGGGATCGCTCAACCTCTCTGCGATACGCTTGGCAATCCGAGCGGCAGACACCGCGTTCACAGGCCCTTGCGCCTCTGCCAGATGATCTTTTGTCGGCATAAGAGCAGCCGCGGAAATGTTGGCAGTCGCGGTGACGATATGGGGCAGATCCGCTTCTCTCAAATGAGGAAGTGAGCGGTGCAGCAGAACGGCGTAGTGCGCAAGAAAATCCAGTGCCTCGTCGCTGGCTTGGATTTTCGATGATCTGGTTGCCGGCCATGTGCGGGGCAGAAACAGTGTGATGAACAGATCATCGTTGCTCACTCCAACATCGGGCAAGGCCAGACACCTCATGCGGGGCCGACGAGATATCATCTCGCCGGCAGCAGACTGCGAGAACGGCACGGACAGCATCCAGTGATCCAACAGGGACCGTCTGCGATGTTCCCATTGTATCTCGTAGCCGGAGCCTGGGATTTCGATGGAACTCAACGCCAGATCGCCCAACTGCCATACCTGATGACGAGCCGGGAACACGGCGTGCTCGGCCCGAAGAAGCTGTATTTCGGCAACCCCGGCAAACCATGATCGATAGAAATCAAACTGTTCGGCTGGGGGTGCCGACAAGCTATTTACGTCGATGGCGCATCTTAGAGGCTCATCCGCAAAAGGGTCGGTGGGAATGCCGGCAGCGGTTACTCTCGCGTCCATAACAAACTCCTGTCGTACATGAGACGCCGAAGTATAGGCAGATCAAGAGGTCGGCAGGCCGTTTCCCGCAAGGAAACCGACAATAAAACACACCCTCAACCTGCCGCCGCGGATGAGATTGATTTTGAGGCAATCTTAAGCCGGAGATGCTCCCCTAGAGTGGGCTAGGAATCCCAAACGTAGACAATGCGTTTATTTCTCGTGAAAGCTGGGACAGCGTTTTCGCATCGTATTTACCCTTGCGACTATGGCCATTCTCATCGGCGCCGAGCGCGCCATGTGGAGTGACCTTGCGTTTCTCTTGCTTGCGACCAACCGGTCGGAAGGTTTGTTGCGGCCCCACTGAGGTCGCGCCATCAGAATCTCCTGACGGCCAACCAATTTCTATCCACTTTCCGACGGAGTGCCCGAAAGCTCTCGGAAAGGGGTGGTTCAGTAGGCAACTAGGCCGAATGCGGGCTGCACATAGCTGTGATGAGGCCCTACGCGTAGGTGTGTCGTTGGCTTTAGGATTCGCCGACCGCGGGGATCCGGCATTTCTGCCGACTGCCTCCGTCCACAGGAGCCGACGGCTTCATCGTCTTCCCATCCTGATCAAAATGCCTGAGGCACCGCGTTAACCAGCCTCGGATCGGCAGGTTTGAGCATCCCATCAGTCTGGTGCTGCGTGTCTCCAGAAGCGCCGACGCGCCTCACTGGGGGAGCATCCGAAGATTGACGTATAGGCTCCAGCGAAACGGCCCAGGTGCCAGAAACCAAAGCTCATGGCGATGTCGGTGATCGAGAGGCGATCGCCCTGCGTCAGGATAAGGCCGTGCGCGGCCCGAAGCCGCCGCTCCCGCTCGTAAGCTCGAGGGCTGACTCCCAGACGTTCCTGAAAGGCGCGCTCCAACATTCGCTCGCCAATGCCCAGTACCTCGCAGACTGCACTGACGGAAACAGGGCTATGAGGCCTTGCCTCCAGAATGGCCAGGGTGGCATCAACGATATCGCGCCGATCGCTGGAACCGAGGGCGCGGGGGGATGGTTGCTCCGTGAGGGAAAGCACCCGCGCGAGCGCGGCGCCCGCTTCGCTCGCCGCAACGGCCAGGCCGGCACTTAGGTCATAGCCACGCTGTGCTGCAGCTTCCGCGAACCCGACGGTTCGCAGCAGCCTCTGCTGAAGCTCCAGCTCGGCTCCTGCCGTGAGGCGTTGCTCATGTATCCCTGGCATCAGCGCGGTCCTCTGGCCCAGGTGGGAGGCTGATGCCGTGCGCAGAGACTCGAGCGCGGACCCACGCAGACCGATCCGCATGAGGCGATAGCTTCCTGGCATCTCCAGCTTGAATTCTGTTCCCGGGCCGATGATCCGCAACTGCGGTACTTCACTCCGTTGTCCGTTGAAGGTCGTGCCTTCGCCCCAGAGGAACACCGCCGTCAACGCATCGTCATTGATCGCCCCGGACATGGCGATGCCACCCTTGTCCCGCAAATCGAGGACGAACGCGTCGCCATAGTCTATCGTTGCAAGGCTCGATGCATGGCGCTGCTCGCCAATCTGCTGGATATGGAATTCCGCGTCGGGATCGGACTCGCGGGTGCGCGCGACCACGGAATTATACTGGCGGGCGTACCAGTTAGGAGCCTCCAACAACGAGGGCCTCTCCAAGTCTTTTGTCCGGACTGGAGTTGGACGCGATCGCTTTCGTCCAACTCGATCAAGCAACCGAGTCCGGCTTGTTTCTGCGGGCGATCTTTATAATCAGAAGAATGATTCCGATAGCAAAGAGAAGACAGCCAACCATGATGCTCGATGGAGAGCCATAGCGATAGCCCGATGCAAAAATGAGAAAGCCTATGAGCAAGAGGCCGATAGCTATCAATTTGTTTGCCAACAAGGCCTTGGTGTTTCCTTCCATTGTAGCAGCTCCTTAAAATTTGACGTTTCGAGGTGGTGTCGAGGGTCTTTCTGGCTTTCGCTCTATTCGGTCTTTTCTTCCGGCTCCCAGGAAGCCGACTGAACATTCGAGTCGAGCGCGAGGTGAGCGACGACGCGTTCGACTGATTGCGCATCATCACGGTTGCTGAACAACGTTGCTTCTATTCTCATGGCGTCGCCCTCATTGATGGGATGGCTGTTAAGGGAGCGTAGGCGGAGGAGGTTTGTATTGATGGTCTGAAGCAGAATCGATCTGAGCAAATAAACATTATCTCGTGAGCATACGATCTCTATGGTGTACGTGTATTCGACGGCAGGTTGTTCCTGAGAGTGCCTTCGAAAGAATCTTGAGAAATTAGGAAGAAGCGAATTGAGTATAATAATGAGCATTGCGGTTTCCGCGGCCAGCAGCAGAAAGCCAAAGCCTACGAAGACCCCGACAGAGCCAGTGCTCCAGATCGTCGCGGACGTACTCAACCCTCTTATGTTGGAACCGTCCCTGATGATCAGGCCGGCGCCAAGGAACCCAATGCCGGTTACGACCTGAGCCCCCATTCTAAGATCGAGACCTGAGCCAAGAGCGCCCGGCAGCGAGGAGTATGCCGCCGCGCCCAGTGCGACCAGCGCGTGCGTCACAAGTCCTGTATATTGTTGCCGGTACTGGCGTTCCGCACCGATCAGCGCGCCGAGCAGCAACGCAAGCACAAGCTTCAGCAGGATTGATTGAGTTATCGCGACTTCAGCTTCCAAATGTTCATTCCGTCTGATTCAAAATGCAGGGGCTTTCATCACATGGCGCCGATCTCGGACGCCGGCTGCTGGGACACGGATTGCCGGGATGCCGACCGCTTCAGGATTGTGAGCGGCAGATGGAGAACGAGGGAGGCGTTATCGAAGATGATCTGCCGGGTCTCTTCGGCTTTGTCTTCGACCGGCATATCTTCGTTCACGATGAGACGGCGCAGCAGGGGCCCGGACCTCAACAGCTTCATCAGTGTTTCCGACGTTGCAAAGCCGCTGTGGCCGCCGCCGTCCACGTCGGAAATGTCGATAACCTGAATGTCCTTTTTCTGGAGGAGCGGGATATCGAAGCCACTGCCGACTCGTGGCTGGCCACCTGCAATGCGCCGCGACAGGCTCAAGGCGCGATCTCGCCGAGAGACAACGATCGTGAAGGGGTGCGGCAGTTGGGGTATGTCCCTGACTTGGCTGCTGAAGACATCTGGATCGATATCGGGCGCGGCAAGCAAGACGCCGCGGATTCTTGAGGTAACCGCCGCCTTACCTTGCAATACAAGGGTGCGAAGCGCCTCCATTACGACATACGCGCCCATGGAATGGCCGACGATGAAAACACCGCTAGCGTTCGATCGAGCTGCGATTTCGATCGTTTCGGCCAAGCCGTCCCGCGCCTGGAGAGCGCTATCGCGATCGAAAAGATAGGCGCCGATAGATCCCGCCGACGCCCAGGAGAAATGAACCGGAACCGAGGAGATGCGGTAGTCGTGGACGACTTGGGCATTACGAAACAGGCCTTCGGCAAAATTGTTGTTGTAGCCGTGCACGAAGATAAACACCTCGCGCTCCGAAGGCGGACGCTTCGCCAGCATCCCGTTCAACCGACCTGCGAAGGATGCTCTGTTCTCGAAGCGGACAAGATCACGAGCGGAAAAATGGCGCTTCGGATCGGGTGATGTCGATGACGTCTCGACGACGCCCGGCCGGTGTGTGGCCGGCACGACGACAGTCAACTGCGAAAAACTCAACGTCGGGGAACGATCCCGCGAATAGGGCGGTTCGGAGGTGGGGAACCTTGTGCGCGTGGTGGCAATCAGGAAGGAAATAGCCGACATTTCGTTGCTAATTTGTACAGGCGAGGCAAGGCCCGTCACGGCTCTTGGACCGGCGCAGCTTTGCACCAGCAACGCCAGCGAGATAACCAACACAAATCGTCCTGCGGGGTTCTGCATGCTGCTGGCCGCGCCGGCTTATCTTCGTAAACTCACCAGCCTTTGGCCATCCTTGTCCAACAGTTGCACTCGTCCTGTCTGTGGGGCTTCAAAGCGACGGACGGACCCGAGTGCCTCCAGAAGATTGCGCTCTTGATCCATGAGGGGCTGATCGCAGATCATCCTGGACGAGCCGGTTTCCGAGATCGTCAGCGCTTCTCCGGTCAAGGCGAAGCCGCCAAAGAACCGATTGCACGAACCATTCCCATGGATGCGTCCATCCGGCTCGAAGGCAAGGGTGGGTTTCGAACTCGCGACCGTGGTTTCTTCTCGAATCTCGTCCACGAGCCAATCTCCGCGAAGGAGGTCGCCCGGCTCTCCGGCGCAGCCTTCAAATTTCCGGTCGCCAAGGATGACGGTCGCGGTTTGGGGGTATGGCATTCCGCTCATCGTATCGACGCATATTTTGGCAGCGATGGTCAGCGCGAGTTGCCGGCCGTCGACCGTCGCCAGATAGGTGTCGGCGTCGCCTTGCCTTGTGGGACGCGGAGCCGGCTGAACTGTGAAGGTCTCGCCCCCTAAGGCGTTAAAGCTGAGCGCGGTGTCCGAGATGCTGATTTGCCAGCCGGGTTCGTTGCCGCGTGCAGCCAACGGGGCAGCCTCCGCATTGCTCGTTGCGGTGGCGTACAGCGACAACACCGCGAGCAAAGCGGCCAACGGCAAGGATGAGCAGGACTCTGGACTCACGGTTGCAGCCTCCAGACGATGCGTCACTGAATTCGAAAGCCGCCCGGAAACCGGCCTCTGGGGGCAACTTCGCCAAATATTGCGCCGAATGTACCTACATCCGGTCGTCAGTCCATCGCCGCGTTTCGGAGAAGGAGTCCGTTCGGCGAAAAAATGGACGCAAAGCCAAGAATTGAGATTCCAAGAATATAAATGGTTGCCGCGGGCCATTTCGACCGCCCTTTGGCGAGGACGAACCTCAATGTGATGGTTCGATCGTATCGAGGCGTTCCGTACGATCTCCCCGACGCCGGGACGACAGATACTCGGTTGCTTTCTGGACGACAAAATAGACGGAGGGGATGATCAACAGGCCAATAGTCGTAGCCGCGGCCATGCCCCCGAAAATTGTGACGCCAACAGCCCGCCGCGCGCCCGCACCGGCACCAGTCGACACGACAAGAGGAATGATCCCGAGGATGAAGGAAACCGCGGTCATCATGACGGCCCGGAAGCGCTGCTCGGCCCCGATCCGCGCCGCCTCCATTATGCTTAGTCCCTCATCGCGCCGCTCCTTGGCGAATTCCACGATCAGGATGGCATTCTTCGCCGCCAGTCCGATCAGCAGCACGATGGCGATCTGCACGTAGAGGCTGTTCTGCAACCCGAAGACCTTCAATGCCGCTATGGCGCCGAAGAGAGCCGCTCCGAGCGAAAGGATGACGATCAACGGAAGCGACCAGCTCTCGTATTGGGCGACAAGGAAGAGATAGGCAAAGAGGAACGCCAGCGCAAAGACCAGCCCCTCCTGGCCACTGCCGCGGCGCTCTTGAAACGACAGGCCTGACCACTCGAAGCCATAGCCATTCGGCAACAGCTGGGCCACTGTCTTCTCCATCGCGTCCATGGCGCCGCCGCTGCTGCTTCCAGGTGCGGTAATGGCGTTTATGGGAGCGGCGACCGAGAGATTGTAACGCTGGATGGCGAATGGCGACAGGATCGTCGTCAACGACGCCAGATTGTTCAAGGGCACCATGGTGCCGTTCCGGCTACGCACATGCAGGTTCAAGATGTCTTCCGCATGGGCACGGAAATCGGCATCGGCCTGCAGATTGACCTGGAACACGCGGCCATTGAGCGTGAAATCATTTACGTAGCGCGATCCGAAGGCCGCGCCGATGGTGGAATAGACGTCCGACACGCTTACCCCAAGCGCTTCGGCGCGCGTTCTGTCGACGTCGACATAGACCTGCGGGACATTGGCGCTGAAGGTGGTGGCGGCCCCGCCGAGCTCCGGCAGATGATTGAAGGCGCCAAGCAGGGCGCCGACGACCTGCGCGATCTCTTGTGGCGGCTGTCCTTCAAGCGCTTGCAGGCGGAAGTCCAGGCCACCGACCGAGCCGATGCCGGCAATCGCCGGCGGCGCGAACACGGCGACGTTCGCGCCCGGAATTTGGGAGAACTTCACCCGCAGCGCCTGCAGGATGCCGGCGAGCTGCAGTTCGCTGGACCTGCGCTCGTCCCAGGGCTTCAGCGCCGCGACCGCCATTGCGCCGCTCGGCGAACTCGTCGACTGAAGGATGCTGAACCCCGCAACCGTGATGACGTCTTGCACGCCTCCGGTGTCGGTCAGAATCTTGCGCACGTCCTCCACGATGGCTTTCGTGCGGTCGAGCGAAGCGGCATTGGGCAACTGGATGTCGACGAACAGCGCGCCTTGGTCCTCGTCGGGCAGGAAAGTCGACGGTAGCCCGGTGAAGATCAGATAGGCGATGGCAAAACAGGCAAGCAATCCCGCCACCGGCACGTACCAATGCCGCACCAGAAACCCGACGAGGCGTCCATAGCCGTCTCGCGTCTCGTTCATGAATGCCGTGAACCAGGCCAACGGGCCACGCTTGAAATGGCCCATATCGCGCCGCAAAAGCAGTGCGGCCAGCGCCGGGCTCAGGGTCAATCCGACAAAGGAAGAAATCACCAGGGCCGAAGACAGCGTCACGGCGAACTGCCGGTAGAGCTGGCCGCCTATGCCGCCGAGAAACGCAGTCGGCGTCACCACGGCAAGCAGCACCAAGGTCGTGGAAATGATCGGCCCAGTGATCTGGTGCATCGCCTTGCGCGTGGCGTCGGCGACCGCGATGTCAGGGGTATCCTCCAGCACATGCTTGACGTTCTCGACGACAAGGATGGCATCGTCCACCACCAGGCCGATCGCCAGCACCAGCGCCAAAAGAGAAATCATGTTCAGCGAATAGCCGGCGGCAAACAGCACCGCCAAGGCGCCGAGCATGGAAACCGGGATGGCAAGCGCCGAGATGAACATGGCGCGCCAATCCTGCAGGAAGACATAGGTGACTGCGAGAACGATCAGGAACGCCTCAAGCAGGGTTCTGGCCGTCAGCGAGATGCTGGCATTCACGAAGCGGGTCGCGTCGTAGACGATGTGATACTGCATGCCTTTGGGAAAGCGTGACGAGAGGCGCTCCAGTTCGGCGCGGACCGACGCCGCGGTCTGGATGGCGTTGGCGCCGGGCGACTGGTTGATCTGCATCATCGCCGAGGCGTGTCCGGCGAAGCTGGCGCTCGAAGCATAGCTTAGCGCGCCAAGCTCGAGCCGCGCGATATCGCGCAGGTAGACCTTGGCCCCCGCCGAGCCCGTGCGCACGACGATGTCCCCGAATTCCTCGACGCTTCTCAGCCGCCCCTGCGCGACCAGAGTGTATTGCAGCTCCGAGCCCTGCGCCTGCGGGGGGGCGCCGGCCTGTCCGAGCGTCGCCTGGATGTTTTGCCGCTGGATGGCGGCCGAGACATCGTCGGGCGTCAGGCCAAGCGCGTCCATGCGCTGCGGGTTGAGCCACACCCTCATCGAGTATTCCGAAGCCCCGGCGACCGAAGCCTCGCCGACGCCCCGCACGCGCGATATCGTGTCGGCGACGGTCGTGGTGATGAAATTCGTGATCGCCAGCGCATCGAGGCTGTCGTCCGGCGAATAGAAAGCGATGCCGAGGATAAAATCCGGCGAGCGGGCACGCACGGAGACACCTTGCTGCGCGACCGCTGCCGGCAGGCGCGAGATCGCCAGCTGAGCGCGGTTCTGCACGTTGATCTGTGCTGTCTCGGGATCGGTTCCGACCTCGAAGGTCACCGATAGCGTGTATTGGCCGGCATTGGAGCTGGTGGACGACATGTACATCATGTGGTCCACGCCATTGATGGCCGTCTCCAGCGGGCCGCCCACCACGTCGGCGATGACTTCCGCGCTTGCTCCCGGATAGGAGGCCGACACCGTCACCGTTGGAGGGGTGATCTGCGGATACTGCTGTATGGGAAGGGAAAACACCGCGATCCCGCCGGCGATCGAAATGATGATCGAGACGACGATCGCGAGCCGGGTGCGGCTGATGAAGAGGTCCGAGATCATGGCGTATCCTCCGCTTCGCGGGGGTTGACCTGCTGACCATCGGAAACGCGTTGCAGGCCCTCGACGACGATCGTTTCGCCGCCTTCCAATCCGCTCGTCGCCGCCCAGCGATTGTCGATGCGCGCACCGGTCGTGATCGCCTGCCTGGTCACGCTATTGTTGTCGTTGAGCACGAAGACGAACTTGCCCTGGCGGTCCTGAAGAACGGACGCCATCGGCACCATCGGCAATTTCCTGGCTTCTTCGTCGACGATTGTTAGCCGGACGAACTGGCCAGGCGCCAAAATGTGGTCGGGGTTGGGGAACAGCGCGCGGACAGCGACGGTACCGGTCTGCTGATTGACCTCGTTGTCGATGAACTGCACCCGCCCCGGCAAAGCAAATTGTGTGCCGTTGGCGAGAGACAGACTCAGGTGGAATTTGTTCGCATCGATCTTCTGGCCACCGGCAAGTTTCTGCCTGATGTCGACCAAAGTGCTGTCAGCGATCGAGAATGCGACGCGGATAGGATCGAGTTGTACGACGCGCGCCAATGATCCGGAGCCGGGCCCCACGAGATTACCGCGCGTCGCCAGGGAGCGGCCGATGGTGCCATTGATGGGAGACCTGATCTGAGCATAGGAAAGATTGAGTTCGGCCGTATTGAGGGCTGCATTGGCGCTTTGAACATCCGCCGCGGCGACATCGAATGCAGCCTGAGCGTCATCCAACGTGGCCTGAGAAATAGTCCTGCGGCTGAGCAGGTCCCTGGCGCGTGAGAGGCTTTGTCGCGCGGCGTTGCGGGTGGCTTCGGTCCTGGCCACTTGCGCCTGTGCGGACATTACCGCCGCCGACAGTTGATCCGGCTCGATTTCGAAAAGCAGATCGCCCTCCTTCACGCGCTGGCCTTCGGAGAACCTGATCTCCTTGAGCAGGCCGGACGCGCGCGCCTGAATGTCGACCGCATCGATCGCCTCGACCTGCGCGTTGTATGTCAGCGGCGCGTTTGCCGGACCGGACTGGACCTTCTGCACGACCACTGGCACCGTCGCCGCGGTCTGCGCACGTGCCGCTCCCGCGAAGCCGCCCACGCCGACTAGCAATGCGGCCGCCACGACCCTGGCTCGAAAGTCAAAATTGCTTTTCATCATCGTCGGATCCTGCTCTCAAGACAAAATCTTCGTCCTGCGCACGCTCAGGGCAATGACGAGATACGCCAGTCCAGCAATCATCATGGAAAATCCGGCCACCAAGCCAGTCGGCATCTCCCTGACGATCGGCCACTTCAGCAGTATGGAGAAAGCAGCGAATATGGCCACGATTCCGGAAACGGCGAACCAATACCAGCCGCCGACTTTCCTGACTTCAGCGGCGATGATTAATTGAAGAACGCCGTGGACAAATAGTACAAACGCTATGAACAGTGATATTGCGGCCGATGCTTTGATAGGATTGAAGTAAATCATGATGCCGCCGATGAGCTCGAAGAAGCCGGTCAGTTCCTGCCACACGAAGCCCACCCAACTTTTGATCCAGAGCGATTGGATGACCTTGATGACGCCGACTGCCATCAGGGCCACGGCGAACACGACGTTGGATGCGAAATTGGAAACGCTGGGAACTGCGACTGAAAACACGCCGCCCGCAAGCAGGAGGAGCCCAAAGAGCAGAAACCTGCGCCACTTGCCCTGCTCGATTTCGGCCCGTTCATATGGCGTTGCAGGTAGGTGATCCGATTTTTCTGGCATGTCCCCGTTCCATGCAGGTTCTAAATATCGATCTCGCACCCTGCGGGCAGAGAAGAGAGCCGAGAGCGCTCAATGGAAAGTATCAGGAAGAAGTCTGCCGGACGGAGCGTCAGGAGCCTGTCTGGTTGCCTCGCGGCGAGATTTCCCGATGACGACGACTGCCTAGTCGAGATTTTCTCGCGGCCTTGCTTCGTCAGGACCATGAGGCCGTGTCGGATTAACTGATTGCTGGGAAGTGAAGGCGGCATACGGTTTTCCGCTGACTCTCAAAGGGTGCTCTTGTGAAGCCGGCCGTCCTTCATGATGACGACGAAGTTCTTATGCGGATCCTCGATCAGCCGGATGTCGTCGAGCGGGTTGCCGTCCACGACTAAGAGGTCCGCGAAAGCTCCTTCTTCGATGACGCCGAGCTTGCCCGGATAAGGGTTGCGCAGATTGGAGAGTGCGAGCAGTTCGGCATTGCCGGAGGTGGCCATCTGCAGGACTTCGGCGTTCTTGTACCAGTTGGCCAAATGCGTGAGCATCATGCTCTGGCGCGGACCCAACGCAGGCGAGAACAGCACGTCGGAACCCCAGGCCGTCTTGATGCCATGCTTGCGAGCAAAGGCATATATCCTCGGCGTCCCTGAGAAAAGCTCCTGGGCGCGGTCGGCGCTAGGTCCCGTCAGCGGGCCGGTGTCCTCCGCCGTCAGGAAGGGCTGGGTGCTTAGCCATGTGCCCTTCTCGGCGATCATCGCCGCCGTGTCCTCGTCCATCAGATGCGCGTGCTCGATCGACTGCACCCCAGCTGCCAGCGCGCGTCGTATCGCGCGAGACGTATAGGCGTGCACGGTAACGTAGGTGCTCCAATCCTGAGCCACCTCGACGCCTGCCCGCAGCTCTTCTTCGCTGAAGGTGACGATGTCCAGCGGACTGCGGGGCGATGATACGCCACCGCCGCCCACCAACTTTATCTGTGACGCGCCTTGGAGAAGCTGCTCCCGGATCCGCATCTTCAGGTCGCCGATATCGTCGACGATGGCCGCTCCCCCCAGGAGTTCACCTTTGCTGAGCTTGCCGCCGTCGCGCGGAATCTCGCTTGGCAGGCGAAGATCGGCGTGGCCCCCGGAGGTCGTGATCATCGCGCCGGAGGGATAGATGCGCGGGCCAGGGATCAGCCCGGTGTCGATAGCCTGCTTGAAGGAGAAGGAGGGACCTCCCAGATCGCGTATGGTGGTGAAGCCGCGACTGAGCGTGCGATCCGCCTCGGCGGTGGACGCTGCGAAGATAATCCCCGGGTCGCCGTTAAGCAGGATGTTGACCGGGACCGCCGCGAAGATCGCATGCCAATGCGCGTCGATGAGCCCTGGCATGAGAACGCCATTGCGGCATTTGATGACGGTGGCGTCCTCCGGGGGAGGGGCGTTCGTCATATCGATTCCGGAAATCCTGCCGCCCTCCACCAGGATTTGCGCTCCGTCCTTCACCGTACCCGACTTGCCGTCGAATAGCCGGACTTCGCGAAACAGGATCTTGGAAGGGGGCGCGACCGTCTGCGCGAAGGACGGCTTTGTCAGCACCCCGGCGATGGCGGCAGCCCCGAAACCGGAGAGAAAACTACGCCTGGAAAAGGCCTCCAGACGACGAGAGACTCGTTGAAGATCGGGATTGAGACAACCGCAACCAGAACTGTGAACGAGGTGACCGTACTTCGAGCCTAGCCGCAGCATGTCTTTTGCTTTCGGTTGAGCGACACTGACACCTGCCGGACGGCGCTTCGTGTCGCGGTTCTTGTCGTTTCAGGTCCCGTTACTCGACCAACACATCGCCGCCGACAGGATTGGCGCTGTCAAAGATGAGGAATACGATCGGAGTCCCCGACTCCGCTGTTGCATCGGTCCGCCTGGCGCCGACTTCGCCGCCGAGAGGCACGGAGTATTCCGCGACGATTTCCCCGAAGGTGTTCCTTTGGACTGCAACTTTCTGTCCGGGCCGAACGGTCTCATTGAGTTCGACCAACAATTCGATGAAACCGCCATGCGTCGCGGTGACGGGAAACATGCCGTCCGCGACGAAAACGCTCGAATCCTTGCTGGTTCTGCCGATAGCGCCTGAAATTATTCCGTGGTGCTTGATGACGTTCATCGTTCCTTCGACGAACAGGGCGATCATGTCGTGATCGAAGATCCGCGGCTTGCCGATCTCGGGCGTGAAGGCGGGAATGCCGGCATCGATGAGGGCATTGGCGAGAAGACCTCGCTCGCCAAAGTTGTCGAAAATCTGATCGACCGGATAGAGTTCCGCCATCGCCCGCACTTCGGGGAGATCCATGCGCGCAAGGTGGAACGCCGTCGCGTCCATGCCCGTGGCGGCTGTATGAAAATCGATCCCGTAGTCGAGGTTTGACCGCAGAAGCCGGTTGAATATCAGGCCGGCGTGGCGCGTCGGCGCGTCGGGAGCGTCCTCGTTGCCAGGGAACAACCGATTGATGTCGATCAGGTCGATCCCGCGCCCCGAATTCGGCCATCTCCGTTCCATGCCTTCCATTGCGGGGCGCGAAATGTCGAGTACCGCCATCACCGATCCCGACATCGCGGCCGGATCGAGCTCACGCATTACGGATTGCACGGTTTGAATGGGGCTCATTTCATCGCCATGCACGCCGCTCATCAGCCCCAGTCGTTTGCCTGGGGCTGCCCCCTTGGCGACCATCACCGAGACGTACCAGTGCTGGCCCGTCGGCATCTGTACGCCCTGGAAATAAAAGCTGTGCTTGCCTGGTTTCAGATCCGAGATGTCAAGCGAACTGATGACCTTCTTTCCGTCGATGACATCGCCGGTATAGACGGTCCCCGACGTCCCTGCGGGAGACGCGCTTGCAGGTGCCGAGCCCGTTTGCGCCTGCGCCGGCCCGGCCATGAGCGCAGCGGCAGCGCCGATGGTAGCGACCGATGCGATCATGAAGTCGCGACGTCCGAGGCCCTCGCTGGTTTCATGCGCCATGGCTGTGTGGTCCCTGCCGATGAGGATCATGCTGCAGATCTCGCGGTGACGCCTGCGAGGGCGGCTAGATCGTCCTTACCGATTCCCGTTGTGCGCGTGGTATCCGGGCATTAGTCCCACAAGACATTTCAGGGAGTACAGCCTCCAACAAGAAAAATGGACTGGTGGTCTATGATTGGGATGCCTTGCATACTGAGTTGAGAGCCACCACAATCGGTCTGATAAGCCTCGGATATCACGCAGCCACCTCCACAACTTCCGTCGGGTACAATTAAGCCCAGTTCACGAATTCCTGGTGGATACCTCAAATGGGCCAGATGGCATGTTAACGATTGATTAACATGCTTCTATGCTGGTAGTAGACAGGGTATTACATCCACCTTCAACATTGCTTGCCGGAGTTGTATATATTAGAATTAACTAATGTTCTTGCAATAACCCCGTGTTGCACCAACAAAGACGGATAGTTGCTATGGATGCTATGGTTCATGCCGCCGGGCTATCTGGAGGAGCAGGTGCCGAGAAGTCCCTGCAATGCGCCGTCGACATCGATACCTCCACGGCACCGCCTGCTAAGCAATTCGACCTGTTTCGAACCTGGTATCAAGGCGTTGCCGACACTGAACTTATGCAAGAACGGAGCCATTCGTTTCCAGCACATGAAACAGTGTGGGATCTGGGAACGTTGGCTGTCATGTTCCTCGAATTGCCTGGCAGTGGCTACCGCTGTCGCTGGCGGCATTTGAAAAACCCTTCGGTGGACAATTGGTATTTGAGCCTGCCCTTGTCCAAGGGCAGGCTTCCTGGAAGTTGGCAGGTCGTGAGAACGACCCTGCAATCTTTTGCAGAGCCCTACGAATGCGTGATGGAGAACGACGCCCTCCTTGCCGTTTTCCTGCCACGCGACCTGCCTTTCATCCAATCGTCCAGGATTGAAATACGTGAGGAGTCGAAAAGACTCCTGGCAGACTACATGCTTCTGCTGCACCGTTCCTTTTCCGATCTGAGGGCCGTGGATGTGTCGCACATTGCCACTGCCACCACCAATCTGCTGGCTGCGTGCGTGTCGCCATCACATGACCGCATCACCGAGGCGAAGCGTGTGATCGACGCCGTGATCGCCGAGCGCGCTGCCAAAATCATTGCACAAAGTTTGAATGATCAGTCCTTGGCATCCGACAGGCTTTGCCGCGAACTCGGTGTGTCCCGCTCTCGCCTCTACCGGATATTCGAACCGGCCGGAGGTGTTTCGAATTATATTCGCCACAAACGCCTGCTCAAGACACGCGATATACTTTCCGACAGCTTGGATGGGCGCCCGATCTCCGCCATTGCCGGGGATTGGGGCTTCACGGATCCGTCGGCGTATAGCCGGATGTTCAGGAAGGAATTCGGCATTACGCCAAAGGAGGCACGCGTGGAAGGCTGGCAAGGCGCCCAGGCCACGAGCTCGCAGCAGATCAGCCAGCCTGACAGCAGGGCGCACACGCTGAGTGGTCTTCTGCTGCGAAACAGCTTTGGGCCCTAGACTGCGATGGCGCCGGCAAGGATGCCGTAGATTGCCGCGACCGCGCCAAGTGCGGCGACGACGAACATCCCCATCTCGGCGGGAGTAAACACCCTCTGCCCCCGCTCCTTCCGAGCCATGACGAAGAGGATCGTGCCCGGTCCGTAGATGACGGCCGAGAGCAGCAGGTGCTTGGCGCTGGCGGCGTAGATGAGACCGGCCGTATAGATCAATGCTATCGCCGCCCTTGCGAAGTCGACACGCCGCGCTACGGGGTCGTTCTCGTAGCTCTCGCCGCCCCATGCGAGCTTGACCCCGTAAGCGGCGACAAGAAGATATGGGATGAGGATCATGGAACTGGTCAGCTCGAGAGCGAGCCTGAAGGCCTGTTGAGCAAAGAGCGTCAGGACCAGAAAAACCTGCACGACCGTATTGGTCAGCCAGAGCGCCCGCGACGGCACGCCATGCTTGTTTTTATACGCAAGAAAACGCGGCATTGTCTGGTGATGTGATGCGGTGAACAGGATTTCAGCGGCCAGCAGCACCCAGGACAGATAGGCACCGGCAACGGAGATCAGCAGGCCGAAGCTGACGAACTTGGCGCCCCATGGCCCGACCACCGCTTCCAATACGCCGGCCATGGAGGGATTGCGCAGCGCTGTCAGTTCAGGACGAAGCATGATCCCGTAGGAGGGAATGGTGACCAGCACAAGCAGACAGAGCACGCCGAGAAAACCAAGGAGCGTCGCGACCCCGACATCCCCGCGGTTGCGTGCGTAACGCGAATAGACGCTCGCGCCTTCGATTCCGACAAAGACGAATACGGTCACCAACATGGTCCCGCGAACCTGGCTCGCGATGCTGCCAACGCTGACTTCTTCCCCGCCCCAGAAATTGGCCGTGAAGACATCGGCGCTGAAGCCGTAGATAACGAAGATGATAAAGAGAAAGATCGGAATGATCTTGGCGTAAGTGACAATGGTGTTGATCGCCGCCGCTTCCTTGACGCCCCGCAGGATCAGCGAATGTACGATCCACAGAAGCATCGAGGAAATGACGATCGCCGTGATCGTATTGCCATCGCCGAACACAGGAAAGAAAAGCCCCAGCGTCGACTTTATCAGCACGAAATAGGAAACGTTGCCGAGAACGGCGGCAGACCAGTAACCGAGGGCCGAGAGGAAGCCGAGATAGTTGCCAAAGCCAGCCTTGGCATAGGCATACACGCCCGCATCGAGGTCCGGCTTGCGAACCGACAAGGTCTGGAAGACGAAGGCCAACATCAGCATTCCGACGCCAGCGATGGCCCAAGCGATCATGGCCCCGAACGGCCCGGTCTCGCGACCAAAAGCCTGCGGCAAAGAGAAGATGCCCGCGCCGACCATCGAACCGACGACCATAGCCGTCAGGGTCCATATCGAGAATTTTTGCTGAACGGTCGAGTTCATTGAATTTGGATCAACAATTCCTTGGCGGACGGCGGTCCAGCGGCCTCATTGTTACGCCTGCAACCTATCTCGAATCTGGCGCCCACGTGATTGGCATAAAATCCCACTAGTATACCTGACGTCCAAAACCTTTGCCTTGGCTCGTTTAACCGGTTGCCGACATTCGCATTTACTGCTTCTGATCAGACCTAACCTTGCTGGACCGAGACGTGTCGGCGAGGCGTCTGATCGCGAACTCTGGTTCGCGCAGCCAGGAGAGCGGTTTATGACTTCAAACGAAAATCAGAAGCTTTCGCTGTTTGCGCTGACCAGCATGGTGGTGGGATCGATGGTCGGCGCGGGCATCTTCAATCTGCCTGGCCGGTTCGCGACTGCGACAGGTCCGTTCGGCGCAATCATTGCCTGGGCAATTGCGGGAACCGGCATGTACATGCTGGCGCGGGTGTTCCAGGCGTTGGCCGAGAAGAGGCCAGACATCGACTCAGGCGTCTTCGCCTATGCCAAGGCCGGCTTCGGCAACTACATGGGCTTCCTGTCCGCCTTCGGCTACTGGCTCGGTAGTTGCCTAGGCAACGTCTTCTATTGGGTGCTCATCGGCTCGACGCTGGGGCGGTTCTTTCCCGGGATCTTTGGGGACGGCAGCAGCGCCATCGCCATCATCGTCTCGTTGATCGGCATCTGGGCTTTCCACTTCATGATCCTGCGCGGCGTCGAGCAGGCGACCTTCATCAATACTGTCGTGACGATCGCCAAGATCGTGCCGATCCTGGTCTTCATCCTGCTCCTGATCTTCTTCTTCCATTTCGGGCAGTTCCGCGAGAATTTCTTTGGCGGCTTGGACATGCCGCCAAAGTCCCTGATCGCCCAGGTGCGCGACACAATGCTGATCACGGTCTTCGTCTTCCTCGGCATCGAGGGCGCCAGCGTCTATTCCCGCTTTGCCAAGGTGCGTTCCGACGTCGGTACGGCGACGATTCTCGGTTTCGTCGGCGTCACAGGCCTGATGGTAGCGGTCACGCTGCTGCCCTACGCGGCTCTGCCGCAATCGGCTGTCGCCGGTGTCCAGCAGCCGTCGATGGCCGGCGTTCTCGAAGCGGTCGTCGGTCACTGGGGTGCGGTCTTCATCTCGATCGGCGTTCTGATCTCGGTGCTCGGCGCCTATCTCGCCTGGTCCCTAATCTGCGCCGAGGTGCTGTTCGCGGCGGCGAAGTCGGAGGACATGCCAAGGCTCTTCGCAGCGCAGAATGGCAACAAGGTTCCCGCTAACGCACTCTGGCTCACCAACATCGTCGTATCGCTCTTCGTGATCTCCACCTACTGGTCGCGGGACGCGTTCAACTTCATGCTCGACATGACGAGCGTCACCGCGTTGCTGCCCTACCTGCTCGTGGCCGGCTACGGCATCCTGCTCGCTCGTAGCGGCGTTGGCTACGAAAAGACGCCGGATCAGCGCGGCCGCGACCAGATCTTCGCCTGGATCGCGGCGATTTACACGGTCTTCATGTTCGTCGCCGCCGGGCTCAAATACGTGCTGCTTGTTGCCGTCCTCTTCGCGCCCGGAACTATCCTCTACGTCTGGGCGCGGCGCGAGCAGAAATTGCAGCTGTTCACGCTCGCCGAACTCTTCGTGTTCGCCGTCACGCTCATCGCTGGCCTGATCGGAGCCTACGGGCTGCTGACGGGCGCCATCGCACCTTGAACAGAAAGAAGGAAGGTCATGACAAACAATACTTCATTCGGCGTTCATTCAGAGGTTGGTCAGTTGCGCAAGGTCATGGTGTGCGCTCCCGGCCGCGCCCACCAGCGGCTGACACCCAGCAATTGTGACGCACTCCTCTTCGACGACGTGCTCTGGGTAGACAATGCCAAGCGCGATCATTTCGACTTCATGACCAAGATGCGCGACAGGGGCGTCGAGGTGGTCGAGATGCACAATCTGCTCGCCGAGACGGTCGCCATTCCGGAAGCCAAGAAGTGGATCCTCGACCAGCAGATCGTACCGAACCAGGTCGGCCTCGGCCTCATCGACGAGGTCCGCTCCTATCTCGACGGCCTCTCTAATCGCGACCTCGCTGAAACACTGATCGGCGGGCTGTCGACCTTCGAATTCCCGGAAAGCATCGGCGGCGAACAACTGGCGCTGATCCGTGACGCGGCCGGCGTCAACGAATATCTGCTGCCGCCTTTGCCCAACACGCTCTACACCCGGGACACCACCTGCTGGATCTATGGCGGCGTGACGCTGAACGCCCTTTATTGGCCTGCGCGCCACGAGGAGACCATCCTCACCACGTCGATATACAAGTTCCACCCGGACTTCGCCGGCAAGGTCAATGTCTGGTGGGGTGACCCGACCAGGGATTGGGGGCTTGCCACATTCGAGGGTGGGGACGTCATGCCTATCGGCAAGGGCAATGTGCTTATCGGCATGAGCGAGCGCACTTCGCGCCAGGCTATCAGCCAAGTGGCGGCGGCCCTGTTTGAGAAAGGAGCTGCCGAACGTGTGATCGTCGCCGCAATGCCTAAGCTGCGCGCGGCGATGCATCTCGACACGGTATTCACGTTTGCCGATCGCGACTGCGTGCTGATGTATCCGGACATCGTCAACGGCATTGACGCATTCTCCTATCGCCCTGACGGCAAGGGGGGCGTCGAACTCCACAAGGACAAAGGCAGTTTCATTGAGACGGTGCGTGACTCGCTTGGTCTCAAGAAGATGCGCGTCGTTGAAACCGGCGGCAACGACTACATGCGCGAGCGCACCCAGTGGGACAGCGGCGCCAACTTGGTTTGCGCCTCGCCTGGTGTCGTCTTTGCCTACGATCGCAACACGTACACAAATACGCTGCTGCGCAAGGAAGGCATAGAAGTCATCACTATCTCAGGCGCGGAGCTCGGCCGTGGCCGAGGCGGGGGTCATTGCATGACATGTCCCATCATTCGTGATGCGGTCGACTATTGATAGCAATCCGGCCAGGCTCGGTACAGGCGGCCGGTCGGCCCCCAAATAGTCTGAAGGCCATGCCTGTCGGACGGCCTCCAGCACATAAAGACCGTCTACCCCAGAATTGCTCATAGAGCGTTGGAGTCGCTCCCAATCCTTTAGGAACAATCGGCACATTGTTTGGACGGAATGCTCGTTGTTGGCGAGCGGATGTAAATGTACCCAGGAGATGAAATCATGAGAAGTATTATATTTGTTTCTGCTTTGGCTCTGATGGCTGCGGGTTGTACTGCCACGGAACAGCGAACAGCAGGCACGGCGCTGGCAGGAGCCGGAACGGGTGCGGTCATCGGCGGCCTTGCAAACGGCAGTCGAGGTGCCCTTGTAGGCGCGGCGGTCGGTGGCGGCACAGGGGCTGTGGTCGGCGCTGCGACGGCACCGCGCGCGCATCATCGCGAATGCTGGGTTCGTGATCGCTGGGGCCACACGGTTCGCGATCGTCAGGGTCGACCCATCACAGAACGTTGCTAGGCGCGATGCGTAAGATCAGCTTTATTCAGCATGAATCGAGCTGGTTGAGCGATATCGATGAACATTGGTCTGGGCGCTGAGCAAGCTTCCGGACCAATTTCGGAGTTGTCTGTAACGTCATCCAGCCGGCCGGGAACAGACTATACCATGGCGAAGCGAACGCTCTTTGCGCCTACGTATATTCTGGCGGTTATCGCCGTCATATGGGCGCTGCAGGCCGCTGCCTCAATTTTCGCGCCAGTCGTGTGCGCTCTTTTCCTCATCGCGCTGGTGTGGCCATTGCAGCGCAGCCTGCAGCGGCTTCTTCCAAAGCTGATCGCACTGGCGATAGTCGTCTGTGTCGTCGTCCTGGCATTCTTCGCCTTTGCATCGATCGCCAGTTGGGGTTTTGGCCGCATTGGCCGATCGGTCCTCGCCGACAGCGCCCGCTTTCAAGGACTCTACAGTCAACTCGCCGAGTGGTTGGAAGGGCACGGTGTCGTGATGGCCGGCGCCTGGGCCGAGCATTTCAATGTCGGCTGGTTCGTGCGGATAGCTCAGGGCGTGACCGCAAGGCTGAATACCGTGATCTCGTTCTGGATCGTTGTCGTCGTTTACGTGCTTCTGGGTCTTCTCGACGCTGAAGCGGCGGCTCGCAATGCTCGTGTAGCGCTGAGCGCCCAGGCGGCGGCCGCACTGATCAATGGCAGCAGTCAGACAGCATCGAAATGGCGACGTTACATGCTGGTTCGGACATTGATGAGGCTTGCGACCGGTTCGATGGTGTGCGCGCTTTCGGCGGCTTTCGGACTGCGGTTTGCCGCCGAGTGGGGCGTTATCGCCTTCACCTTGAACTATATTCCGTTTATCGGGCCGTTCGTCGCGACATTCTTGCCGACGCTTTACGCGCTCGCGCAGTTCGGATCGCCACAGGCCGCCGTCTCGATTTTTGCCGGCCTCAACATCATTCAGTTCGTCATCGGCAGCTACATAGAACCGCGGGTTGCCGGTTACGTGTTGGCGATGTCGCCTTTTGTGGTGCTGTTTTCGGTCTTCTTCTGGTCGTTTCTTTGGGGTGTGTTCGGCGCGTTCATAGGTGTGCCCATCACCATCGCGCTGGTTACTTTTTGCTCGCAATCGCCGGCGACCCTTTGGATCGCTCAGTTGCTTGGGTCCGCCGATCGGCGGAACGCGTGATTGCCGCCAGGAAATTCGATTGGCCGGGCCCCTAGCGACGTCCGGATCCCGCGCCCCGGACGAGGCCGATGATACAAACCGACAGGATGCCGCCAAGAAGGCCGGCAATGCCGACGCCAATCAGCACGCCGGGCGTGAGGGTGCCGACACCACGAGCGGTGGCATCGACAGCATTTTCGACGTTGCCGAGGAAGTTTGCCAAGGCGGGAATCCGACCGGCCAGCCCTGTCAGGGTCAGTCCTCCCACGACGCCAGCCGCCGCGACAGATTTCCAACCCAGCGCAGCCATGCGCCAAAACCAGGCCGTAGCGAAAGCTCCGCCCGCGCCGCAGATGGCTTCAATCAAAAGCAGGGCCGCTGTCTCAAGGCCGGACATGCTTGCATCGCCCACTTGCTATCCGGCCATCCATCGCCCTTGCCGACCAGCAGAGTTCCGATTCCGGGATGTTCCGCGACCGCGGTCAGGCGGTCGCGGCCGCGCCTTGGCCGGCCATCGCCGAAGCGCGTTGAAGCGCATCGCGCAGAACCTGCTCCTTCGTCTCATCCAGCGACGTCTTAAGCACCACACCGCCAAAGGCCTGGATCTCCTTGAGCACCTTGTCCGCTGTCATCTCGTGCGCGAGCACGAACAGGGCAGCGTCCCCAGGCTGGATGCTGGCTGACAGATCGCGCATGAACGCATCGTTGATGCCCACGTCCGTCAAAGCGCCGCCAAGGGCTCCGGAGGTGGCGCCGACCGCAAGCCCGATCAGCGGATTCAGGAAGAGAACACCGATAAGCAAGCCCCAGAAGCTACCGGATACAGCGCCTGCCGCCGTCGTATTCACAAGTTGATTGAGCTTAATCGCACCCGCCTCGGTCTTCGTGGCAATAACCGCGTCGCCAAGTTTAATAACGTATTCCTTTTGAAGTCCTATGAGCCGTTGACGTACCTCTTCAGCCTTGGCCTCGTTTGGATAGACGATGACGATCAAATCGGACATGGGGCCCTCCTAGGCTAAGACTTTCCAAGGGCACGTAATACACATCCTAGAAGGTGAAAGATTGAGCCGGAAATCCGAATAGTGTGCAGCACGTCTCATTTTGCTTGCCTGTCCGACTGGCAAGCCTGCGGTCTCGACATTGGTTGTCGGCCGCTTCGTCCGTTGCGCTCGGCTTTGTCGCGACGAATTCTCGTCCGGGCCGCCCGAACTTCTCCTATGTGATCAGAGGCGCGCTGCTGGTCGCGAGGGGTGGCTGATCCCGATCATGCGGCATCGTGCGCATCGACGGGCCGTTCGCGACGTCCAGGACAAAATGAAACCCTACGCAAAAAGCTTGCCGCGCTTGAGAACCGTCGCGGCAGGACAGGAGCCAATGCCGCAAAGCGGGTAACGGTCACGGTGAAAATGGTTGGATCATCGGGTCGTATCCGTTGGCCGAAAGCCTGTAACGAGCCAGCCCAGGCCGTGAAGAACTAGGTCGATACCCACGAACGCCCCAATCACCCAAACCCCGGTCGATGGCCATCCGATGAGTATCAAGAAGCCAGCCGCGAGACCGAACAGGCCGGAAACAAGCATCATCCATCGGTCGGTGGACAGGTAGCGCAGGCTCAAAGACATTCTTCCGAGCCCAGATATCACGAGCACGACACCGAGCACCCATGTGAGGATGATAGATCCCAGCACCGGCAAGCTGATGAGCAGGCAGCCAAAAACGACGTACAGGATGCCGAGCATCGTCTGCCAGAGAAAACCACGCCACCCGCCGGCCCAGATGGCGAGGGCGATCTCGACAAAGCCGGCGCATACGATCGCAATTCCCAGGACAAGTGCGCTGATGGTCGTGGCCAGCGCCAGATCGCCCAACACGAAGATCCCTGCCAGGATAAAGACGATTCCGATCGCCGAGTTCGTCCACGCAGATCGTCTGGGTTGCTGGGTCTCGGACAACTGCGTCATTCCCTTGCCTCCCTGAGTCATCTACGAATGCGGTGGAAATCCACCACGCGGCCAGTACGGGCATTCAGCACTATTTCGAAAGTGCTGCCGCCAATGCGACGCGCGTGATAAACAAAATTGCGTCCCCGGCAGTCCACGCGACGCACGTCCCTGAAGCCTCTGCTCTGAATCAATCGCTGGCCTTGAGCGCAAGTAATCGCGCGGCCGTTGTTAAGGTTTGATCCGATATTTATATTTACGGTCACAGCTCCCGCTGGGGACACAGCGGCAAGAGGAATACCAAAGCCGAGTGCGGCACTTAACAGGGCAGCTAGTGCATATCTCCGCATATCTTTCGTCCTCTTTGGTGAATTAAGCCGACATCACGCGCATGCGAACACGTTGTCAATAATTCTGCATGGTGGCTCGGATATTTGGAGACACAATGCCTAGTTTCTGGATTCTTTGCATTTTATGCACTGCCGTCAGAGCGCGTGCGTTTTCGGTATTATTGTCGAAGCGCATCTCTTGGGATTAAAGCGTGTCGCGTCGAAACAGATTCAGGCGACGCGCTTTAAGTCTTTGTTTTGATGCATATCGTTGTCCCAGAACCGCTGCGCACTTCTGGGCGACATGCATTAACCGCTGGTTTGACGGATGGAGATTGTCATGGGTGCCATTGTTCCTGCCGCCGGCCGCGCCGAGGCACCAGGCGTCCAGAAACACTGCAATGCACGAGGAGCCGACGCGTATCTGGAATCTCGAAAGCTGCGATGAAATGCGCGACCGAACTGAATAGTCTTCATCAGTTTTCCTGAGGTGGGAGGCTCAACCGCCGGCGCATAGAGATGGCACAGCTCGGCCAACACCCCAGGACAGGCGTCCCTGTATGATGGTCAGCGTCCACTGACCGTTCGAATACGTCGTTCCTTCCGGTCCCTTGGAGGGCAGATCGACCTCGGCCGCGTCGTTGACGGATACAGAAGCGCGATCCCCGAGGAGACGCACTGCCAGACGCGTGCCGTCCTGGCACTCGTAGTGACTGACCGGGTAGGAATTGCCCACGCCGATCGACGTGCCAAACGCGGAATGCTTGAAGCTTACAATCATCATGGCGCTGATTGCCGCGATCGATAGATTTTTTAGCACAATAGTCCTCCCAACTGGCGCATCGACGTGGATGAAAACAGAGAACCATGTCTTCCCTGCGGACCTGCGACTTTCGGACCGAGATTCGTCGCATCGACCAGAACGCCGGACATGTATCAATTGATCGGCAAACGCCTTCGCGGAGATGCTCTTTGAACAGGCGGGATACTTCCGCTGGCTCACGCCAATGGCCCCGCCGGCCTTTACCAGGCTCGCTTTTGCTCCCGTCCAAGCTTGCATTCAGCCGTTTCAACAAATCCCAGTAGGCTTCCTAGCACCAGCGAGCCCAGAGCGCACTCAGAAGGGCGAGATGCACTGCCGGCGTGGGCCATTGTAGGGCTGCCAGCTATTGTCCGAGACCCGGTAGGAGCGGTACCGCTGCGAGCACCAGTTCACATGGTTGTTCCAAGCGCTGTGATTGTGCTGGCGGGCAGCCGAGATCGCCATCCCGCCGAGCAGCATTCCGCCAACGAGGCCCGCGGCGACGGCGCCGCTATTGTTCCTCGAATGCCGGTGATGGCGTGGCGGACGCGAGGGCCGATAATGGGGTGGCCTGTGGTGCGGTGGCCGTACTCCATGTCCCGGTCGATGGCGGGAAGGCCTCCTTAGGTCGATGTTCGTGACCGTATCGGAAACCGACGGCCTTAGCGCTCCGACGGGCATTGCCCAGGTGGGGGCTGCCATGCTTGCGATGATCGCAGCGACGATGATGCGCTTCATATGCTTCTCCGTGGACTTCATCCCGCCGTGCGACCTGCTGCTGCGGATGGCATCAAAGCCAAGTAATTTAAGGCAGTACCTGGTTTTCTTGGAATATGCGGTGAATCCCAAACGTGGATCGAGCGTTTATTTCTTGCTTGCGGTATGAATGAGGCTAGTCGAACAGCATGTCTTTCCGCCAATGACGCCCGTCGCGACAGGCGCCACCAGTGTTGCTCGAATGCCGGTGGCGATGCGGGACGGAGGGCCAGTGGTATGGTAGCGGTGCGCCGGTCTTTAGCGAGCTAGCGACAGACCCTCTCGACGCCTCGCTTGGACGATAATCACCTCCTGGGGAGGCTCTCACCCTGCGGAAAATCACCGCCCGGAGCGGCCTCTTGGCGTCCCGGCGACAAAGGCGCGCCCAATGCCATGCGCGCTACCTTCAAATGGCCTGCCATGCAATCAACACATAGAGAACTCGCGATGAAATTCGATCTGAAATCGCCGCCCGGCAAGCCCCGGCCCAATGTCGCGTAAACTCCGAATAAATCGGAAGGCACATTCACTTTTTCTAGTGTCGATTTAGATTGTCGTGACATCGCAAATCCACCGAATTCGATGTCACAGAATTGAATAATAATCGAACGTGCAAGTTACAAATTTGCAATATTAGTGAAAATAACTATACATATCGTCTTTATAAATACTATGGAATGAAAATGACAAAACTTTCATGATATGGCAATGATGCCGTAATGTAGGTTCTTCTAACCATCCTGGCCAAGGATGCTCAGTGCATCTCACTCAAAAGGATGGAACCCCATGAATATTGTCCCCAATTCGCATTCCGGAACTCGTCGGCGCCTGGCGGCGGCTGTAGTGTCGCTGAGCGCTGTAGGCGCTGTAGGCGTCGGAGCTGTTGTTTCCGGCACTGCCCCCGTGCTGGCCGACGCGGTGCATGTCCAGGCGCCGCAGATGCCGAGCTTCGCCGATGTCGTCGAGCAGGTTTCGCCGGCGGTCGTCAGCGTCAAGGTCAAGTCCACGGTCCAGCCGGTCGCCGACGACGGTTCCGACGATCAGGATGGTTTCGAGAACCTGCCCGACAACCGGCAGCAGGGCGGCTTCAAACATGGTGACGGCAAGCCGCGCCCGGTGGCACAGGGTTCAGGCTTCTTCATCTCGGAGGACGGATATCTCGTCACCAACAATCACGTCGTCTCGGAAGGCTCGTCCTTCACCATCGTCACCAGTGACGGTAAGGAACTCGACGCCAAGCTGGTCGGCACCGATCCGCGGACGGACCTGGCTGTGCTGAAGGTCGATGGCGGCGGCAAGTTCACCTATGTCGACTTCGCCGACGACTCCAAGATCCGCATCGGTGATTGGGTGGTGGCAGTCGGCAACCCGTTCGGCCTCGGCGGCACCGTCACTTCCGGCATTGTATCCGCTCGGGGCCGCGATATCGGCGCCGGCCCCTATGACGACTTCATCCAGATCGATGCTCCGGTCAATCATGGCAATTCGGGGGGCCCGACTTTCAATCTCAATGGCCAGGTGATCGGTATCAACACAGCCATCTTCTCGCCGTCGGGCGGCAGTGTCGGCATTGGTTTCGACATCCCGGCCTCGACCGCCAAGCAGGTCGTGGAAGACCTGATGAAGGAAGGCTCCATCAAGCGAGGTTGGCTCGGCGTCCAGATCCAGCCGGTCACCGCTGAAATTGCTGAATCCCTTGGTCTGAAATCCGACAAGGGCACACTGGTCTCGAACGCCCAGGACGCTGGTCCCGGCAACAAGGCAGGCATTGCCGCCGGTGACGTCATCACCCAGGTCGACGGCAAGGATGTCGCCTCGCCGAAGGAACTCGCCCGCACGATCGGCGCCTATGCGCCGGGAAAATCGGTCGATCTTACCGTATTTCGTGACGGCAAAAGCCGGACGATCAAGGTCGATCTCGGCACACTGCCGTCCAGCGACAAGCGGGCCTCCGGCGATGACGGCAAGCAGGTCGCGCCTGCCAAGGCCGACGCATTGGCCGATCTTGGCCTGACCATCACCAAGTCAGACGATGGCAAAGGACTGGTCGTCACCGATGTGGATCCCAACAGCGATGCGGCCGATCGTGGCATCCAGCCGGGCGATGTCATCACCGCCGTCAGTTCGGCCAAGGTGAACACCACTGATGACGTCTCCAAGGCCATGGCCGAGGCAGCCAAGGCTGGCCGCAAGGCCGTACTGATGCAGATCACCCGCGACGACTCGAGCCGGTTCGTCGCGCTGCCCGTGGGCAAGGCCTGACAGAAGGCGGCCTGGAGCCTGGCGGTTTCAGGGCGCCCGCCCCAAATGCCGCCGCGATAGCCGCGGAACATCCAGCAATTTCCCGCGGCGATGTCTGCCGCCAAGCCGCTGCGGGAACAAGGAGCCGAGCACGTCAGTCCGTCGTCGTGCCTCGCTCCTGGCGGCAGCGGGCTCCCTTACGCCCGCTGCCGTTTTCCGCCATTTACATCAGTGGCAAATCGACTGCGGCGTGAACCTAAACAGATGTCGGGGCTCGCGGTGTTTCTTCTGCTCACCATGTTCGTCAGCACGCCCACGCTCGGCACGGGCCGCACGACGAGACTCCAGGGAGTGGTCCATCTCGGCATACTCGCCATGTTCCTGCTGATTTCGGCCGTGCCCTGAAGCCCCAGCTAGCCGCCTCTGTCGGCCTGTGCTGCAACCTTGCTGGCAAGATGGGTTTTGAGGGCGGCGAGGTCCTGTCGCGACCAGTCCTTCACGCCCAACACCGCACTCCAGGCTTCCACATAGTCCTGCGGCGCGTAGACATGGCCGTAGCCGATCGGCGTGGTTGTCGCCACGGCCATATCGAGACCGAGCTGCAGCATGGTCACCACCGGGTACCAGCTCAGTTGCGGCGAGACGTCCGGCCCGCGCGGCGCCTTCATCCAATCCGGCTGCCGGTAGGCGTCGCGATAATCGAAGAATACGATCGGGTCGCTGGCATATTGCAGGTAGACGATCCTCAGCGGGCCCCAGGGCGTGTCGGGCGCCACCGCCGGGCCGCTTTGGTTCATGAACCGGACCAGGCTGCTATTGCGGAAGATCGGCAGCCACTGCGGCGAGCCGTTGTTGCGCGTATCGCTCACCGAGCGCCAGATGCGGCTTTCGAAGGGCGGGCCGCTCCAGAGTGCGCCGCTGATCGGATCGCTGAATATCTCGAACAGCCCGGCCGATCTTTCGGAGTTCATGGCGCCAAGGCTGAGCCCGTGCAGGTAAAGCCTCGGCCGCCACTGCTTCGGCAGGGTGGTCCAGTAGCCGTAGATTTCGAGGAACAGCGCCCGGGCCGTCTCGGCGCCGTATTCCGGCTGCGCCAGCAGCGACAGCGGACTGCTCAGATAGGAATATTGCGCGGCGACGCTGGCGACATCGCCGCGGCACAGATATTCGAGCGCATCCATCGAGGCCGGATCGATCCATCCGGTCCCGGTCGGCGTGATGACCACAAGCGTGGATTTGCTGAAGCCGCCCGCCCGCTTCAGCTCCTCCAGCGCGAGTTTCGCGCGGGCTTGCGCACTGTTCGCCGCTCCCAGCCCGACATAGACCCGGACCGGCTGTTGCGCCGGCCGGCCGGTGAAGGTCCCTATCTCGGCGGCGGCGGGACCGTCCGCGATGAACTCGCGGCCGGCGCGGCCGAGCTCGTCCCACCTGACCAGCGAGGCGGGGCTTCCGGTCCTGGAGGGTTCGCTCGGCTGCTGGCGCTCCGGTTCCATGAGTGCGTCGAACTTGGCGAACGAGGAATCGAGCGCGCCGAAGATCGCGCGGATCGCAACGTCGCTCACCAGCAACCAGATGAGCAGCACGGCGACAGCGGCGCCGGCGACATTCGCCAGGCGCCGGGGTATGTAGCGTCTCAGTGCCCCGGCGATGGCGCGCACCAGCCAAGCGACAAGGCGCGCCAGCGCGAGCACGACGATGAAGGTGCAAATGGCCAGGGCGCAGACATTGAGGGGATGAGCGCCATCGACAGCCGGCATGCCCATCACCGCGCGGATGGAGTTCTGCCAGGCACCGGATCGCCACAGCGCCACAACGGCAAGGCCGAGGCACGGGACCAGGATGATCGCCTTGGACAGCAAACGCGGCCGTGGCGGCAGTTCCGGAATCTCGAGATATTTCCACAACCACCGCAAGGCGACGCCAAGGCTGTAGCCGATGGCGAAGCACGCGCCCGCCAGTACGCCTTGCGTCAGGTCGGTGCGGGGAACGAGCGTCGGCGTCAGGGCGGCCGCGAAGAACAGCATGCCGAGGGCCATGCCGACACCGGAGAGCGATCGCCAGATACTAAGGAAACGAGTAGTTGTCACTTGGGTGTTACGCCTCGAGTTGGGCCGCAGGATAACGTTGGCCTATGGTTTTTATATCTTCGGAGTCGCCCGTCCGCTATTGGCCCCCTAACCAGTCAGGCTCATGCCCTGGGTCAACATGCATCGACCCGTTTGCGGGATAAGACAGAGATACCACGCGCATTAAAAACTAGTGCTCCTCCCGGTCCCTAGGTTCGCCAGACCGTACCAGAGAATATGAAGGAAACGGGTTGCCGAACCCTCCGCTAACGTGTTGACTTCCAGTAGAAGACGTCGACCCTCCGGGCCGACCATTGTCGTTATCCGCCATTAGGCTACGAAGCGGTTCGCCAAGGCGATTCGAGGCGATGGTCTAGACACTCGCCGATCGCATCGTCTGCGGATGGCAGCTTTGCGCCTCCAACCCGCCGTTTAGCTCCAAACTGCGTGAGCTAGGAAGCAGACGTTGGACTAGCCCGGCCAAAGGCCCTGAAGCCATGTGGCACCGCAGCGCCGGCAATATTCGTGAACCGAGTGCTACGTTTACCCAGCGCGCTGCTTGAGTTCAGGAAAATCTGGTCTCTGCGCCAACCTTGGCCTCAGGAACATCCCCATCTACCGCCGC
This sequence comes from Mesorhizobium sp. B2-5-11, assembly GCF_006440835.1. Classification (NCBI taxonomy): domain Bacteria; kingdom Pseudomonadati; phylum Pseudomonadota; class Alphaproteobacteria; order Hyphomicrobiales; family Phyllobacteriaceae; genus Mesorhizobium; species Mesorhizobium sp. B2-5-11. The sequence continues at coordinate 419,968 of NZ_VFUK01000004.1, read as the reverse complement.
CTTCTCCGCCACCAGTCAAGTATCCGCAGGCTGTGTGCGCCAGTCATACTCTTGCCGGAACCCAAGGATGTCGCGCAGCTTCCGATTTGAGATCGGTCCCTCAAATACATCCAGGGCGCGTGTGACTGGTATGTTGGGTGCGTGCTTGCTGAGAAATTCCGCCGTCGGCATCTCGGCCACGATGTTGTCGTTGACTGCGTTGAATATCTGGAACCCCAAGCCGTCCTTCTCGATGCACAGATCGACGATCTGGCCAAGATCGCGCACGTCCATGTAGGTCCAGCCGTCGCGCCGCCGTTTCGAGGCGTCGGCCAGGAATTCCGGGAAGCGGCCATAATCCCGCGGTTCGACGACTCCGCCGATCCGCAGGGCATAGACGTCGGCTCCAGTACGGGAGGCGAAAGAGCGCGCAATCTTCTCGCCCAGCACTTTGGAGAGACCATAGCTGTCGGTCGGATCGACGTCATAGTCCTCGTCCACCGGAAACGATGTGAAATCGCGGTCGCCTTCGGCAAAGCACACACCGTACACCGTTTCGCTGGAAGCAGTGACGATCTTGCGGATGCCAAGCTTGGTGGCGGCTTCGATCACATTGTAGGTCGACTGCACATTGGCGGTGAACATGGCGTTATCCGGTCGCAGGAATATCCGCGGGATCGCCGCGAAATGGACCACTGCGTCGACCGGGCCGCGGCTCCTTCCGCCGAAGTATTCGTTGAACCCGAAATGCAGCGTCAGTGCATTGTAGGTCTCGCCAGCGTCCGCAAGATTGGTGATGACGGTGTCGACGCCCTGCACATCGAGCGGCGTCAGGTCGAGATTCAGAACCTGATGCCCGCGCTCGAGCAGGTAGGGTATGACGTGACGGCCGATCTTGCCGCTGCCGCCGGTGAAGATGATCCGCTTGCCCATGGCTTCCTCACAACGGATTTGTTTGATCGAGCAGTTCAATCCGCCCGGTCCGGCCTATTCAAAGATGCCGAAGCCTGGCACGGCGTGCTTGCGGACGCCTTCCATGTCGAGCTCGACGCCGATGCCGGGCACGTCAGGCACCACGATGTGGCCGTCTTCGACGATCGACTTCGCGCCGTCCGGAAGGCGCACGTAACTGTCCCACGCCTCCCGCTCTTCAAGCGCGTGCCACTCTAGAACGAGGAAGTTCGGAACGCTGGCGCAGACATGGCATGTCGCCATCGTGCCCAGCGGCGTCGACACCAGATGCGGCGCGAACGGCACATAGTACATCTCGGCGAGATTCGCGATCTTGCGGCTTTCCGCAAGGCCGCCGCATTTCGGCACGTCAGGCATGATGACGTCGGCGCCATAGTTCTGGAACAGTTCGCGGAAGCCCCAGCGCAGGTAGAGATTTTCGCCGACGCAGATCGGCGTCTTGGTCCGCATGCGGATCTGCTTCAGGGCCTCGACATTTTCCGCCGGGATCGGCTCTTCCAGCCAGAGAAGGTTGAACCGTTCCATCTCGGCCGCTATGCGGCTGGCGCTGAGCACGTCGTAGCGCGCGTGCAGGTCGATGCAGAGATCGACGTCGGGGCCGATCGCATCGCGGACCGCTGCAACACGCTCGACCATGAAGCGCAACTCGGCGCCGTTGATGGTATGGTTCACCGCGTCGAACTTCGCCGGGTGGCGCAGATTGTCGATGTCGAATTTCAGCGCCGTGAAGCCTTCCGCCACCATGCGGCGCGCGCGTGCCGCGCATCCCTGCGGCGATCCCGATTCCTCATCGCCATCGCCGCAATCTGCATAGAGTCTTATCCGGTCGCGGAACTTGCCGCCGAACAAGCGATAAAGCGGCTGCCCGGCGGCTTTCGCCGCCACGTCCCAGAGCGCCATCTCCAGCCCGGTCAGCGCGATGAGAAAGACGCCGGCTTGCGCACCGGAAAACACATGGTCACGGCGAATCTTGTCCCAGCAATATTCGACATTGCGCGGATCCTGGCCGATCAGTTCCGACTTCAGTTCCGAAATCAGCCCGACGATTGCGGCGGCGCCTGCATCGGGATTTGCCTCGCCATAACCGGAGATGCCGGCGTCCGTATCGATGCGGATCAGGGTCGCCTTGCCGTGATAGGCGACGACCGCTGTCCTGATGTCCGTGATCTTCATCGAACCTCCTCCCCGTGATGGCGCGCGGCGCCTACAAATGCATATGGTCAGTTAGGTCAACTTGTCCAATAAGCATACAAGATGAGAAGATGGAACGTAAACCCCCTTTGAACGATTTTGCGCGAATACACCTTGCAACGGCAGGTATCATTGAATCATTTGGGAAATTCGTGGCTCCGCGCCAAGCGCCATAAATCCGCCGGAACCTACTTGTTAGACGAGTATATAAGCGTATAAATTGGACATCAGCAGGGTGATAGCCCTGCCTGCCAATCAGGAGGAACAGGATGCAACAGCGACAGTTGGGATCGTCGCCGGTCAGGGTATCGGAGATCGGTCTAGGCACTTGGGGTATGTCCGGCGCCTTTTGGGGCGCGGCCGACGACGAGGAATCGATCCGGGTGATCCGACGCGCCGCGGAGCTTGGCATAACGCTGATCGACACGGCCGAAGCCTATGGACATGGCCATGCCGAGGAGATCGTCGGCAAGGCACTGGCCGGCCGTCGCGACAAGGCTGTTATCGCGACCAAGGTTGCGCCCAATCACCTCGAACCCGCCGCGATTGAGGCGGCGCTCGACGGATCGCTGAAGCGGATGCAGACGGACTATGTCGATGTCTATTTTGTCCACTGGCCGAACTCGGATTTTCCGATCGGCCCGACCATGGAGATGATGGAGCGGCTGCGGTCGTCCGGGCGTATCAAGGCAGTCGGCGTCTCGAATTTCAGCACCGCCGACATGGACAGCGCCCGTCAGCATGGCGTCATCGACGTGCTCCAGCCGCCCTACAACATGCTGTGGCGCGAGGTTGAGGCTGAGACGCTGCCCTATTGCCGCAAGCACAATATCGGCGTGATGCCCTATAGCGGTCTCGCCCAGGGATTGCTCACAGGGCTGTTGTCGCCGGACACCAAATTCGTCGAAGGCGATGAGCGCCGCACCACCGTTCTGTTCCAGCCGGGCACCTACGAGCGCGCGGTTGACGCCGTCGACGCCCTGAAGCCGATTGCGGCGCGCTACGGCAAGACGGTTCCGCAGCTTGCGATCCAGTGGCTTACCAGCAGGCCGGGCGTGAGTTCGCCGCTGGTCGGCGCGCGCACGGTCAAGGAACTCGAGGAAAATGCTGAGAGCACAGGCTGGGCGATTTCCGACGCGGACATCGCTGCCATCGACAAGATTACCGGACCGGTATGGGCGGAAATCAAAGACAAGGGCGACATGTTCGGTTTTCGCGCGCGCCAGCGCCAGGAACAGCAAGCAAAAAGCGCCTGATATCGGCCGCGTCCTCCCGGCGCGCAGCGGCGCGGCTAGCCCGATTGCTGGCTGCGCCGCTCGGAAGCATCGGCTGGCGATTTCTTATGGGGGCAGGCCAACGGCCGTGGTGATCTTCAGGTGCCGGCGCATCGCCTCTTCCGCCCGTTTTGCATCACGCGCCACGAGCGCCTCGTAGATCGCTCTGTGCATCTCAGTCGCCGAGGGCAGGGCATGAGGCACCTGGTTGCTGATGCGCCTGCTTGCCATCTGCCACCATCGGGAGGAGTACATGAAGCGGTCGAGGATTCTATTCTTGGCTGCCCGGCAAATCTCCATGTGGAAATCCAGATCGAGTTTCAGATAGGCGTCCGCATTGTCTTCGCTGGCCGACATCGCTGCCAGCAGAGTGCCAAGACGCTCGAGGTTCTCTTTGGTCATATGCTTGGCCGCGATGGCGGTGATGGCCGGTTCGATGATTATCCGCGTTGCGTGTGCTTCCGCCAAGATCTCGCGGGTCTGCTCGGGCGGCAGCCAGTCGATAAGCAATGGACTGAGATAGTCCCATTCGTCTGCGGGACGCAGCACCACGCGTCGTCCCTGCGCGATCTCGATCATGTCGAGAGACGCCAGGATCTTGAGCGCTTCCCGTGCCACCGCGCGCGAAACCCCGAACTCCTGAAGGATCTGCTGCTCCGACGGTCCCTGGCCGCCGGCGACGCCGCTGCTGGCGATGCGGCGCGCGAGCACGCCGGCCACCTGCTTGGGCAAAGTTTGAAGCTTGACCTCCATGGCATCCATCATTAACATCCACTTGTCTGATAAGCTTATAGGCTGATAGCTAGATATGCAGTCAACTTATCTCATGGTGCTCAGTAGCCTATAACTCGGCCTGCGGGAAGGGAGGATCGAACGGTGCCCGGCGGGCTCGCAAGCGTCGTTCGGGACGTAGTCCAGGCAGTCTCGCTGCGGGAGGAGCAAGCCGCCGCGGATTTGCCGGAAAGGTTGAAGTTATCGGCCGACCCTTGGATGGGCCGACCAATCAAACCAAGGAGGAGATTATGATGTCCGCAAACCTATCGAGACGCAAATTCCTGGCCGCGAGTGCGGCAGTGACGGCCGGCTCGCTAGCCGCGCCATGGATCGCCAGGGCAGACGGGAACGAGATCACCGCACTGCTGATCACCGGCGGCCCGCTCTATCCCAAATACTGGGAAAAGATCGTTCAGGATTTCACCGCCAAGACCGGTATCAAGGTTCGCTACGACTTGCTGGAATTCACCCCGCTGACCGCGAAGGTGGTCACGTTGAGCGCAGCGCGATCGAGCCAATACGATGTCTATAGCACCCATACGGCGCAAATCGATTCCTACTTCAACCATTTTGCGCCGCTGAACAGCTATTTCAGCGACAGCGAACTCGCGGAATTCTACCCGGTCGCTGTCAAGTATCTGCGCGATCCCAAGACCGGAAATCTGGCGGCCATTCCGCGCAACATGGATTCGCGCGTCCAGTACTACCGCAGCGATATCTATCAGGAAAAAGGCCTGAAGCCGGCTGAGACCTGGGAGGAGCTCGTCGACGTCGGGCTGAAACTGACCGGCAATGGCCATTATGGGCTGGTCGTGCCGGGGCAGGGCGATCCAGCACAACGCACTTTCAGCGATCTGCTCTGGCAAGCCGGCGGCGATTGGGTGGACCAGGCCAACAAGCCGGCCTTCAATTCCGAAGCCGGCATCAAGGCCCTGACCTTCTATCGCGATCTCATCCAGAAGCACAAAATCGTGCCACCCGATGCGGTCGGCTATCAGTGGAACGAGAATTCGACCGAATTCTCGTCCGGCACGGTCTATGCGAATTTCGATTGGCCGGGCGCCTTCGCGACCCTATCGAATCCGGAGACCTCACGTGTCGTCGGCAAGTGGTCGACTGCGCCCTACGTCAAGGACAAGGCCGCGATTTCATGCGCCATTTCGCATGCCATGGCGCTCAACGGACAATCCGGACGCAAGGACGCCGCCGTCGAATTCATCAAGTATACGGTCGGTCCGGAGGCGCAGCGGTTGCAGTTCGACCAATTCACCAACTTTCCCAGCAGCCAGGCGATCGCCAAGGAAGTAATATCAGCGGCAAAGGGGCCTCAGGCCGTGTGGCTGCAGCAGCTCGAGACGACGATAGCCAACGGCAAGGAATGGCCGAAGCTAGCCGGCTTCTCGAAAGTCTGCACGCTGATGTTTTCGGCCATCGAACAGGCCTTGACCGACCAGGTCTCTCCCGCGGACTCGCTCAACCAGGCGGCGACGGAGGCTGAGGAGATCATGCGTCGGGCCGGAGCTTACGATTGACGATGCCGTCCGTCGCGCAGCATACGGTGTCGAGGCGTCGGCGACGTTCGCCGCTGCCCTACACCTGGCAGAGAGGATACCTTCTGGCCAGCCCGGCGCTCCTCGTCATGCTGGCCATCCTGCTCTATCCGCTCGGATACTCTTTCACCATGAGTTTCTTCCGCTGGGATCTGAGCGGTTCGGCGCCCTTCATCGGGATGGCAAATTACACCGACGAACTCTTCGGCCGCCAGTTCAACCAGGCACTGCGAAATCAGACCATATTCAGCATCATTTCGATCACGATTGAAGTGGTGGCTGGAATGGCGATCGCCGTGCTCGTCAATGGCAAATTGCGCGGCATGCGGCTCGCGCGCACCTTGCTCCTGGTGCCTCCGATGATCGCGCCCGCAGTGGTGGGCCTGAATTTCCGGTGGCTGTTCAACACCCAGTACGGCCTGGTCGACGCGCTGTTGCGCATGTTCAACCTGCCCGACATTCCATGGCTCAACCATCCGACCTGGGCGCTCGTCTCGGTGATCGTCGCCGATGTCTGGCAGAACACGCCGTTGATGGTGCTACTGTTCCTTGCCGGCCTGCAGTCCTTGCCGCAGGAACCGCTCGAGGCGGCCACCGTGGACGGCGCCACGCCATGGCAGCGCTTCTGGCATATCGTGCTGCCGCTGATGCGTCCGATCATCATGATCGCCCTGATGCTTCGCATCATCGACACGTTCCGGACCTTCGACGTCGTCTGGCTGATGACGCAGGGCGGGCCGGGCGGCGCCACCAACCTGCTCACCGTCTATTCCTACCTGCTGGCGTTTCAGGCGGTGGATTTCGGACATGCGGCGGCCGTCTCCTACATTGCTTTGGGGATGTCGCTGTTCGTGCTCGGGCTCCTCTACGGAATACCGTGGCTGATTGCGAAACGGAGAGCGATATGAGCGAAGCCGCAATCGTTAGCGCACGTCCCAGGCCAAAGCGCCGGCGCCGTCGATTTACGGTGGGAACCGCCGGCCAGTATATGGCGCTGGCCCTGACCGTCGCGTTCACCGTCTTTCCGCTGGTATGGCTGTTCCTAACGTCGATCCGCAGTTCGGCCGACATCTTCTCGGTGCCGGTGCACATCATTCCCCAGACCGCGACGCTAACACAATACGTCTCCGTTTTCGCGGAGTACGACACGATGGACTATGTCTGGAACACCGTCATCGTCTCGGCGGCGACGGTCATCCTCGTCCATCTGCTGGCCATTCCTTGCGCCTATGCCTTGTCGCGTTTCAGGATGCCGGGCGCCATGCTGATTTTCGGGCTGCTTTTGATCATGCGCATGATCCCGGTCATAGCGCTTGCCATTCCGCTCTTTGCCGTGTTTGCCGCCATGGGCATGCTCGACACCATCTGGGCGCTGATCCTGAGCCATACGGCGGCCAAACTGCCTGTCGCCATCTGGCTGCTTCTGGGCTTCATCCAGGACGTGCCGAAAGAGATCGAGGAGGCTGCCCAGTCAGACGGCGCCGGCACGGTGCGCACGCTGGTCCAGATCGTGACGCCGCTGATTGCTCCTGGTATTGGCGCCAGCGCGGTCATCACCTTCCTCTTCACCTGGAACGACCTGCTGCTTGCCCTGACCCTGACCTCCAGCAAGGCCGCGCAGACTCTGCCGGTCGGGCTCACCAACTTCGTCTCGCAATTCGGCATCGACTGGGGCGCGATGTCGGCAGCCGGCGTCCTGATGGTCATCCCGACGTTGGTGTTTGTCTGGTTTGCCCAGGGGCTGCTGGTCAAGGGTCTCACCACCGGTGCCGTCCGCGGCTGAATGGCGGACATGCACCCAGAACGCTCGACGGCTTCGACGACGGGATATGCAACTGAGTGACGATCGGTGGGGTCAGGGACCTCGCCGCGCAATCGGAGGATACGGAATGGCAGCTGATCAGATACCGGCGATATCGGACATTTCGCGGCCGCCGAGACAATTGGTCGATGCGCTTGCGGCGATCGGCTCGGCGACGCTGGCCAGCGAACTCTACCACAAGATGGGCATTCGCGACCCGCAGATACGGGGCCCGCGTCCATTGAGGCTGGGCCGCACGGCGGCGGGGCCTGCTCTCACGCTCCAGTGCATGCCGAAGCGCGAGGATCTCTACAACGAGACCGAATATGAGGAGCCGGAGCGGCAGTTGCACCGTCACGTGCTCTATCCCACGCAGCCGGGCGACATGGTGGTGGTCGATGCGCGCGGCGATCTGGGAAGCGGCATCTTCGGCGAGATGATGCTGACCTATTTCGCCGGGCGCGGCGGGGCCGGCGTGGTTGTCGACGGCTGCATCCGCGATTCCGCCCAGGCGGCGGCTTTGGACATCGGCATCTGGGTGAGGGACGTCACGCCGAATTTCCACGCCCAAACCAACATCGTGCCGTTCGCCGTCAACGTTCCCATCGCCTGCTCGAACGTGCTGGTCATCCCTGGCGATATCATCGTCGCCGACGATGACGGCGTGGTCGTCGTGCCGGTCGCCCTTGCTCCAAAATTGGTCGAGCTCGCCGGCGCGCATATTGAGTGGGAAGAGTTTTCGCGCTCGCGCCTGGCGCAAGGGGGAGACCTGCGGAAATACTATCCGTTGAGCCCCGAGGGCGAGGCCGAATACCGAGCATGGCGGCATGCTCAACAAAAATGAGTGGTGCCGGACGGGAGGACAATAGGTGTCTGCAATTGAGATAGAACAGCTCGGCAAGAGCTTCGGCGCCGTGGAAGTTTTGCGCGATGTCAATATCGAGATCGCCAGCGGCGAGTTCGTGGTGCTGGTCGGTCCGTCAGGCTGCGGCAAGTCAACGCTGCTACGCATGATCGCCGGGCTGGAAGAGCAGACGACCGGCGAGATCCGCATCGGCGGGCGTGTCGTCGACGAGATGCCGGCCAAGTCGCGCGACATAGCCATGGTCTTCCAGAGCTACGCGCTCTATCCGCATATGAGCGTGGCCGACAATATGAGCTTCGCGCTTCGGCTGGCGAAGGTCCCTAGGGAAGAGATTGTCTCGAGGGTCAAGGCGGCGGCCGAAATCCTTGGCCTGCAGGATCTGCTTGGCCGCATGCCGCGGCAGTTGTCCGGCGGCCAGCGCCAACGTGTCGCCATGGGCCGCGCCATCGTGCGCGATCCAGCCGCTTTCCTGTTTGATGAGCCGCTCAGCAACCTCGATGCCAAGTTGCGTGTCAAGATGCGCGCCGAAATCAAGAAGCTTCACCAACGGCTCGGCCGAACAAGCATCTATGTCACGCATGACCAGACCGAGGCGATGACGCTCGCCGACCGCATCGTGGTGTTGAACAAAGGCCGGATCGAACAGATCGGCAGCCCCTCCGAGCTCTACGAGAACCCAGCCAATCTGTTCGTCGCAAGCTTTATCGGCTCGCCGGAAATGAACCTGATCGAGGGCCGCATCGACAACGGCGCATTTGTCGCCGATCAGGGCTTGCGCTTACCCTTGCCGGCGGATGCTCGGATGGGCGACAGAGATGGGGTAGTCTACGGGATTCGTCCGCAGCACATTTCGGTTGGTGGCAACCACTCTCAGGCGAGGGTGCAAGTGGTCGAACCGACCGGTGAGGCCCAGGAGCTTACATTAAGTGCAGGTGGAGTGGACCTCGTGGCCGAGGTGCGGGATCAGCCGCCCTTCAAACTTGATCAAGAGGTTGGGTTGGAGATCATGGTATCCAAGGTGCATCTGTTCGATGCTCGTAGTGGCACCAGGATTGCTTAGGGCGCGCTGACGGGCGAAAAAGCAGCCCATTCCATCGCGAAACCACCGGTGATCGCCGTTTACCCATCGGCCGTCACGGCAATCGCCCGCGGCGCTCCGGCATGACCAGGGATCTCGGCACCACGCGTTGTTAGGCCACAGAGGAACGGACCGCATCAGACATAGTGCGGGCGTCGTCCTCGTTGCACCCCGGGCCATTCCGTGCTCCGTTAGCGCAGCGCCGCCGTTGCGGGCACCAAGCTTGCCGGACCGGCCATATCGTCCACACCGTTCGAGGCAATCATATGACCCAGAATATGGAAACCGATCCCTTCAACGTCTCCATGCGCAAGTTCCTGAAGCAGGTCGGCGTGACTTCGCAGCAGGCAATCGAGAAAGCCGTCGCGGAGAAGGGCCTGAAAGGACAGGGCCGACTGACCGTGAGGGCCGTCATCACCTCGGAGCCGGCAGGCTTGCGCCATGTCGTCGAGGGCGAGATCGATCTTGGATGAGAGCTGCGGCTTGATCGGGGTCGGCGGCTATTTGAAGAACCGTATCTGCCCGGCCGGCGATGGATCGTATCCGCAAAGCTCGGCGGCGCGGCTGGCGAAGATTTCCTGCCGCAGGAAACGCCGGAGCGCCTGGATCGGTTGCTGGAAGTAGGTCCGCTGCCGCATCAGGAGATCGAAACTTTCCCAGGCCAATGGAACGAAATCGAGGCCAGCGGCGCGTGCGGCCGCGCGCGTGGCAATTCCGCAATCGGCCCTGCCAATGCGCACGGCAGCCGCGAGATCGGGTCCGGTCAGGCAGGGCGGCTCCAACCGGTTGACGTCGTCTTGTTTCGCGCCGGAGTCTGCCAGCAATTGCGTGAGCAGCATGTCCGCGCCTGCGCCGCGTTGACGAACCGCGATGCGTGCGCCGGTCGCAAGTACGTCGGTCAGGTTGTTGAGCGATTTTGGATTGCCTGGCGCGAGCAGCAGGCCTTGCTCGCGGCGGGCGAATCCGACCAGCACCGCATCGTAAAGCCGCGGCCTAGTCGCAATCGCGGCGACATTCGGGTCCGGGTCGGGGCTGTGGAAATGGATCGCGGCGACAGACACCTCGCCGCGCAGCAGGCGTGTCACGCCGGCTTCCGTGCCTTCCGTCAGAAAGGCCAGGCCGGAGCCTGATTGGCGGAGAGCCCATTCGAGCAGGTCGTCCTGGCTGCCACCGACGATCGGCGGCGGCTCGGATTGCGTCATTCCTGCGGGCCGGACCAACCCCGACATGACCCAACGGTCGAGTTCATGCCGTGGAAACAGCCACTTGCCCGCCACCTTGCTGCACGGGACACGCTCCTCCGCAATCAGCTCATAAAGCTTGCGCTCACCAATGCGCAGATAGTCGGCGGCTTCGGACGTCGTCAGCAAATCCATCCTGCATTGATATGCATATTCCTGTTCAGGTTCAAGGATTTGACAGTGACGGAGGAGTTGCAGGACATTGACACGGGACAGGACTGCGAGGAGCAATGTCGGAAGGGCTGGGCACATGGCAACTGATCGCGAGCGGCGACGCCACGCTGTTTGCCATCGTGCGCCTGTCGCTCGCCGTGAGCCTTTCGGCTGTCGCGATCGCCATGGTCGCAGGCCTGCCGCTGGGCGCAATTATCGCGCTGGCACGTTTTCCCGGTCGTTCGGCGATCGTCGTGCTGCTGAACGGTTTCATGGGCCTGCCGCCGGTGGTGGTCGGGCTGACGGTCTATCTGCTGCTATCGCGATCCGGGCCGCTGGGTGAATTCGGCCTCTTGTTCACACCCGCCGCGATGGTCATCGCGCAGGCGCTATTGGTGCTGCCCATCATTGCCGCTCTGACTCGCCAAACGGTCGAGGATCTGTGGCGCGAGTACCGTGAGGAACTGACTGCGATGCAGGTCGGGCCGGCGGGCTTGGTCGCCACGCTTTTGTGGGACGGCCGCTTCAGCCTCGTCACGGCTCTGCTCGCGGGTTTCGGCAGGGCGGCGGCCGAGGTCGGCACCGTGATGATCGTCGGCGGCAACATTGATGGCTTCACCCGCACCATGACGACGGCAATCGCACTTGAAACCTCGAAGGGAAACCTGCCGCTCGCCATGGGGCTCGGCCTGATGCTGATTTTCCTCATCTTGCTGATCAACGCCGCCGCCTGGGGCGTGCGAGTTTGGTCCGAGCAACGGGCTGGCTAGGGATGCGGGCTGCTCAGAGCGATCTTCCACTTGTCCTCGATGACGTGTCGCTGGTCGCCGGTGCGACGACCATCCTGGACCGGGTGAACCTGACAATCGGGCCGCGCGCGCCGACTCTGGTCGTCGGCCCGAACGGGTCGGGCAAAACCTCCCTGCTGCGGCTCTGCATGGGGCTTGTTGCACCTTCTGCTGGAACCCTGACTTGGGGGGGACGAACGTTTTCCCCGCCGACACGGCGTGCAATCCTGTTCCAGAAGCCGGTGATGCTGCGCCGCTCGACGGCCGCGAATGTCGCCTATGCACTGGCTCAAGCCGGCTGTCCGCGCCGGCTCCGGGCCCCGCGCGTGGAGGAACTGCTCGAGCGCGTCGGTCTTCTCGATCTCGCGGCACGTCCGGCACGGCATCTCTCCGGTGGCGAGCAGCAGCGGCTGGCCCTCGCCCGGGCCCTGGCGCGCCAGCCCGAAATCCTGCTGCTCGACGAGCCGACAGCCAGCCTCGATCCGGCGGCGACGCGTTTTGTCGAGCAGATCATCATCACGGCTGCCCAATCGGGCACGAAAATCATCATGGCGTCGCACCATCTCGGCCAAGTGCGCAGGATCGCGGCAGACGTCGTCTTTCTGCTCCGGGGGCGCGTTTGCGAGCATGCCGACGCCGACGACTTCCTTGACCGCCCCGCGACCCCGCAAGCCGCTGCCTTCGTGCGCGGCGAGCTCGTGCTTTGATCAACTGGACCGAGATTGAGATGCTGACCCGCCGAATATTCTCTGCGCTTGTGGTGCTTCTGATGCTAGCAGGCGGCGCGCCTGCCCAGGACCAGTCGATAGTCGTGGCGTCGACGACCTCGACCCAGGATTCCGGCCTGTTCGATCACATCCTGCCGCTGTTCGAGAAGAAAACCGGCATCGGCGTGAAGATTGTCGCTCAGGGCACCGGCCAGGCGCTCGACACCGGTCGGCGTGGCGATGCCGACGTGGTCTTCGTCCATGCCAAGGCGCAGGAGGAGAAGTTCATCGAGGAAGGCTTCGGGGTGAAGCGCTTCGACGTGATGTACAACGACTTCGTCCTCGTTGGCCCCAAGAGCGACCCGGCGGGCGTCAGCGGGACCAAGGACATCGCAGCCGCGCTGATCGCCATCAAAGCCAAGAAGGCGGCCTTCGTGTCGCGTGGTGACAGGTCCGGCACCCATTCGGCCGAATTGGGTCTGTGGAAGACGGCCGGCATCGACATCGAGGCGGCCAGGGGCCCGTGGTACAAGGAGATCGGGCAGGGCATGGGGGCGGCGCTCAACGCCGCGGCAGCCATGAACGCCTATACGCTTTCCGATCGTGGCACTTGGCTGTCGTTCAAGAATCGTGGCGAGTTGGACATCGCCGTCGAGGGTGACAAGCGGCTGTTCAATCAGTATGGCGTGATGCTGGTGAATCCTCACAAGCATCCAAGCGTCAAAGTGGAGGCCGGCCAGCGCTTCATCGATTGGCTGATTTCTCCGGAAGGCCAGAAGGCGATCGGAGAGTACAAGATCGACGGCCAGCAGCTCTTCTTCCCGAACGCGCAGCGCGGGCGTTCCTGAAGCTGGTTGCAAACAGGCTCGCGTCTGCTTCAATATCGCGCCATGACGAGAACGTTTTCTTCGACGGGCCCGCTGACTCCCCTGGAAGCGGCGCTCGACGCGCTGCTCGATGGTGTAATGCCCGTCACCCCCCGCTTGGTGCCGCCTGAACAAGCCTTGGGCTATGTCGCTGCCGGGATGCCGCCTGTCGTGCCGGCTCAGCCTGTGCGAGACATCGCTGCCGTCGACGGCTGGGCGTGTCGCGCCCTCGACCTCATGGGGGCATCAGCCTATTCGCCCTTAGTTTTGCCGGTCGCGCCGATCTGGGTCGAGACGGGTGAGGCCATGCCTGAAGATCGCGACTGTGTGCTGCAGGCCGGCCTCGTCGATTGCAGTGGACCGATGATCCAAGCAGCAGCTGAAGCGGTGCCCGGTCAGGGTGTGCGCCGGGCGGGCGAGGATATGGCGGCGGCCCGCCCGCCAATGCTTGAGGGAAAGGCGATCGGCGTCGCCGACCTGCTGGTCGCCCGCAAAGTGGGACTGAGCCAGCTTGCCATACGGAGCCCGCGCGTGCGCGTGATCGATGTCGCTGCCGACAGCCACGAGACATTCTCCATGCGGCTCGTGGTCGAGAGCCTGAGTGCCTCGGGCGTTTCGATCGTCGGTATAGAGACCGTAGAGCGCGACGCGGCATCGATCATTGTCGCTCTTGACGGCGAGGCCTGCGATTTTCTGCTCCTGATCGGCGGTACTGGTGACGGCCACGCCGACGTGACCGCCGAGGCTCTGGCGCGGCGCGGGGTGTTGATTGGGCACGGCATTGCCTTACGGCCCGGAGGGACAACGGCAATAGGCCGGCTCGGCAAGACACCGGTGGTCGCATTGGCCGGATCGCCGCACCAAGCTTTCGCCGGGTTCCTTGCGCTTGTCCAGCCAGTCCTGGACCGCCTGTCGGGCAGATCTGAACGGCCCGGCATCATCTTGCCGCTCTCGCGGAAAATCTCATCCGCGGTCGGACTTTACGAGCTCGTTCTGCTCGGGAAGGAAAGGGACATGTGGACGCCGCTCGCGGTCGGCGACTTTTCGCTGGACGCGATGCGGCTTGCCGACGCCTGGCTTGCGGTCCCGGGCGATAGCGAAGGGTATGCCGCCGGTACGCCCGTCTCCGCCTTTCCGCTCCGCAACTTTTGATCGAGTGAGCCGCTATGACGAATTCTCCATCATCGGCCCGGCAGAACAGCGGGCAGGAGCAGTTCCTGACGATATTGTCGCGCGAAGCTGCGCTGGCTCGCTTCGAGGCAGCGCTGTTTCCCCGCCCGTTGCCGACCGAGACGCGGACGCTGGCCGACGCGCTCGGGCTGGTTCTTGCCGAGGACGTGGCGGCGCCGGTCGACGTGCCGCCCTTCGACCGCTCCAATGTCGATGGCTTCGCGGTACGTGCGGCCGATCTGGCTGCCGCCTCTGAAACCCGTCCCGTTCGGCTTGAGCTGAATGCGGAAGCGATTGCCTGCGGCACGGTTCCGCAACTCCCCGTTCTGACCGGAACCGCCACGCCCATCGCAACCGGCGGGCCGCTGCCGCGTGGCGCGGACGCCATCGTCATGGTGGAGCATACGCATCCGGTGGGGTTGAGTGCCATCGAGGTGGGGCGCGGCATCTCGCCCGGCCAGTTTGTCTCCAATGCAGGATCCGACATGGCGCGAGGAGAGGTCGTGCTGCGCACCGGAACGCAAATCGGCTCGCGCGAAATCGGCATGCTCGCCGCGTGCGGAATCGCACAAGTGGCCGTGGCGCGCAGGCCAAGCGTGGCTGTGCTCTCCACTGGCGATGAACTCGTTCAGCCAGGCGAGCCGCTGCGGGCGGCCGGCATCTATGATGCCAACGGGCCGATCATCGCTGCGGCTGTCACTGAAAATGGCGGCGAAGCGCATTTTCTCGGCGCCTTCCCGGACGACGAGGCAACGCTTGAGACGGCTATGCGCGAGGCGCTCGCCGCCCACGACGTAATGATCCTGTCGGGCGGCACGTCCAAAGGGGCAGGGGATGTCACGCATCGCATTATCGGCCGACTGGGCAAACCCGGCATCATCGCCCACGGCGTGGCGCTGAAGCCCGGAAAGCCGCTTTGCCTGGCGGTGTGCAGGGGCAAGCCGGTCATCGTCCTGCCGGGATTTCCCACCTCGGCCATGTTCACCTTCCATGACATGGTGGTACCCGCCCTGCGGCGCATGGCGGGGCTGCCGCCGCGCGTCGATGCTCAGATCACCGCAAGCCTTCCGTTGCGGGTTCCTTCAGAACTCGGACGGACCGAATTCGCGATGGTCTCCCTTGTGCAAGGGCAGGGAGGATTGACGGCCTATCCGACTGGTAAGGGCTCGGGAGCGATAACATCCTTTACCCAGGCGGATGGCTTCATCCGCATCGAGGCCCTGGCCGATCACGTGCCTGCCGGTGCCGACGTAGCGGTGACGCTGTTCACGCCGCGGGTCCGCGTTCCCGACCTCGTCGTCATCGGCAGTCATTGTGTCGGCCTCGATCTGGTCGTTGGCGAACTTTCGCGTCGCGGGATTTCGGTGCGCTCGCTGTCTGTGGGAAGCCTGGGCGGTCTTGCGGCGGCCAAGCGCGGCGAGTGCGATTTCGCTCCCATCCATCTCTTCGACCCGAAGACGCGGAACTACAACGCGCCCTTCCTCGGTGACGGTCTCGAACTCGTGCCAGGCTGGCGCCGCATGCAAGGTTTGGTGTTCCGCCGAGGGGACGAGCGCTTCGAGGGCCTCGGCGCGGAGGATGCGGTCCGTGCCGCGCTCGCCGATCCCGATTGCATGATGGTCAACCGCAACCAAGGCTCGGGAACGCGTATCCTGATCGACCAACTCCTCGGCGCGGAACGCCCGGACGGCTACTGGAACCAACCGCGCACACACAATGCCGTGGCCGCGGCGGTGACGCAGAACCGCGCCGACTGGGGCGTCACCATCGCGCCGGTCGCGCGTGCGGCTGGGCTCGGTCTTATCCCGCTGACCGAAGAGCACTACGACTTCGCGCTGGTTTGCGCGCGAAAGGATCGGCCTGCGGTGCACGCGTTCCTCGAAGTTCTCCAGACCGACGTGGTGCATTCGGCGCTGGAGCATGCGGGGTTCAGCCGGCCGGGTTAGCGTCGAGCAACGCGGCCAGCCGCTCGGCTTCGGCGAGGTCCTCGACCGTGTTGGCGTTGAAGAACGGGTCCACGGGCTCTGCCGGCCAGGATACGGTGGCAAGGCCGTAGCGGGTGGTCCACCGGTCGATCTTGCGCAGGCCCTCGTTGGTCAACGCATGCCGCAATTCGTCCCGCAGGGCGACTTTCCAGAGCCCGATGACCGGATGCGCCTGACCACCGGATGCCGCCACCGCCAAATCCGCCCCCTCGGTCATGCGCGCCCGCTGGAGGCGTGCAACGAGGTCGCGCGGCAGGAAAGGACAATCACCGGCGGCGCTGACCATCCACTCGACGTCGGGCCTGTTGTCCGCCGTCCAATCGAGCGCGGCGAGCATGCCGGCGAGCGGCCCCGGATAACCCTCGATCGTGTCGGCGACGACGGGCAGGCCAAAACGGGCGAAACGAACGGGGTCGCCATTGGCATTAAGCACGAGCCCGTCGCATTGCGGTCCCAGCCGTTCGATGACATGCTCGAGCATCGTGCGTCCGCCGATCACGCGCGTCGGCTTGTCCCCGCCGCCCATGCGCCGACCCAGACCGCCGGCGAGCACGACGCCCAGCGTCATGGGCCGCTCAGTCGTCATGCTCGGCACCCTTGCGGCGGTGGCGCGGCGCTTCCTCATCGACCGAAGCGATATCCTGGTCGAAGACGATCCGCTCCTGGCCTGAAAGTGCGGTGAAGCGCTTGCCGCGCGCCCGACCGACCAGCGTCAGCCCCACTTGGCGGGCCAGCGCCACGCCCCAGGCGGTGAAGCCGGAACGTGAAACCAGGATGGGAATGCCCATCCGAACCGTCTTGATCGTCATCTCGGAGGTCAGCCTCCCGGTCGTGTACATGATCTTGTCCCCCGGATCGATGGCGTGGCGGTACATCCAGCCGGCGATCTTGTCGACAGCGTTATGGCGGCCGACGTCTTCCATATAGCAGATTGGCGTGCCCTTCCTGCAAAGGACGCAGCCATGGATGGCGCCTGCTTCCAGATAGAGCGACGGCGTGGTGTTGATTTTGTGCGTCAGCTCGTAGAGCCAGGAGGTGCGAAGCTCAGCGGGCGGGAGCGTGATGTCCTCGATCGCCTCCAGCACGTCGCCGAAGGCAGTGCCTTGGGCGCAACCCGAAGTCTGCGTTCGCTTTCTGAGCTTCTGCTCGTAGTCGGTGTTGCGCTCGGTGCGAACGACCACGACCTGGAGGTCCTCGTCATACTCGACGTCCGTCACCACATCGGTGGGCAGAAGCATGTTCTGGTTCAGCAGATAGCCGAGCGCAAGATATTCAGGGTAGTCGTTGACCGTCATCATCGTGACGATCTCCTGAGCGTTGAGATAGAGCGTCAGGGCACGTTCGATCGGTACGCGGACCTCTACCGCCGCGCCTGTATGGTCGACGCCCGCAACCAGCTCCGTCAGCCGTTGGTCTTGCGGATCGGGTGTGATGATAGCGTGTTCCGGTTGGCGTAGCATCAAAGGCATGGCAGTCTCCTGACGTCGTATTCTGGCTCGCGCCTGCGCTAGCTTGCCGTATCTTACAGGCTGTTCAACCGAAGCTGATTAAAAAAAGCCGGATTGATGCGATTACGAAGAAGCCGACACGCTCGTAGAGTGGGAATATAAATGGCGCAAATCTCGGATGACTGCTTCGCTTTCGGCGGACAGATGCGGCCCATCGACGAGACTGCCGCGCTGATCGCCTCGAAACTCAGCGCCGTAGAGGAGGTCGAGACGGTCCCGCTCTTGCTGGCGGATGGGCGCGTCCTGGCAAAAGAGATGGTAGCATCGCTGGCGCTGCCGCCCTTCACCAATTCCGCGGTCGACGGCTACGCCGTGCGAGGGGCAGACCTGCCGCAGACCGTCGAGACGGCGTTCGCCGTTGCCGGGAGGGTTCAGGCCGGCATGGCGGCGAATGAACCTGTGCGGCCGGGCCAGACGGTACGCATCTTCACTGGCGCTCCAATGCCCGACGGGGTCGACACGGTGTTCATGCAGGAAGACGTGAGCATCGACGGCTCCGGCAGGATCCTTCTCCCGCCCGGCCTGAAAAAGGGTGCCAATGTACGCCCTGCGGGTGAAGATGTCGCATTGGGCGAGGCCGTCCTCCCGGCGGGCCACCGGATGCGGCCGCAAGATATCGCGCTCGCCGCCGCATTGGGGTTCACCGAACTCCAGGTAAGGCGCAGGATACGCGTCGCAGTGTTCTCGACCGGGGACGAAATCGTCGCGCCGGGAGACATGCGCGGACCGGCGCAGCTTTTCGACTCCAACCGTTTCATGCTGACGGCGATGCTCGCTCGACTCTGCTGCGACATCACCGATCTCGGTATCCTCGTGGATGACAGCAGACTGATCGCTGAAAAGCTGAGCGAAGCGGCATTGAGCCATGACCTGATCCTGACTTCGGGCGGTGTGTCGACGGGCGAGGCAGATTGCGTGAAGGCCGCCGTCGAGAGTGCCGGAACCCTGGTGTTCTGGCGCGTCGCGATCAAGCCTGGCCGGCCGGTCGCCATGGGGGTGATCGATGGAACCCCGCTGATCGGACTTCCTGGCAATCCGGTGGCGAGCTTCGTCACCTTCGCGCATATTGCCCGCCCGGCAATCCTCGCCCTTGCGGGGGCCCTCCAGCCACCGCCGACCCCGATCGCTATGCGGGCCGCCTTTTCCTATAGCAAAAAGCAGGGACGGCGCGAGTATGTGCGAGCAAGCGTACGCGCGGCCGAGGATGGATGCTACGAAGCGACGAAGTTTCCCAGGGAAGGCGCAGGACTGTTGTCATCCCTGGTCGCGACCGACGGTCTCGTCGAGTTGGGAGAGGAGATAGTCCGTGTCGAGCCAGGTCACACGGTCCAGTTCCTCCCCTATTCCAGTCTTATGTGAGCGCCGTCGGATCGCGTCCTCGAAACGAGAGCCGGAACCCAGGCTCGATTGACGCGGCCAGGTCCCGTCGGGCATCATGCCGACCATGATAACCACGACGAAGTTGGATCTGACCGGGCTTAAGTGCCCTTTGCCAGCACTGAAGACTCGTAAGGCGCTGAAAGCCTTGAAGCCAGGCGAGCGGCTCGAGGTTCACTGCACGGACCCGCTGGCGGTCATTGATATCCCCAATCTGCTCAACGAGATGGGCGAGCGACTTGAAGCGACGGAACGCGACGGCGATCGCGTCGTGTTCATGATCGAAAAGACGCAGCCCGCGACGATGTGACGAGTTGCACCCCGTCGGCGGCGGCCCCAAGATTTGCGAGGCAATGCTTGCGCTGGTCGTGCAGGGGACATGTCGTGCCTCATAGTCGACATCCTGGTCCGCGGGGTATCGTTAAGAGGTAAGGGCGTTTCACTCGGGGAGGTGAGCACATGACGATCCAGGAACGACGGCCGCGTGATCGCGGACCAAAGGGCAGGCCGCTGGATGACGCCGCGCTCGCCGAGGTCCAGGCGCTCTTGGGCGCGCGCCAGCGACGGCGCGACTTGCTGATCGAATTCCTTCATCTGATCCAGGACCGATATGGCTGCCTGTCGGCGCGGCATTTGCGGGCGCTGGCGCAAGACATGCGCTTGTCGCAGGCCGAGATCTACGAGGTGGCGACCTTCTATGACCATTTCGACGTTGTGAAGGAAGGCGAGACGCCGCCTGCGCCGTTGACAATCCGCGTGTGCGATTCAGTGAGTTGCATGCTGGCGGGCGCCGACACGCTCCTGGCTGAATTGCAAGCGGGCGCCGATCCAGCGGCGATCAGGGTCATGCGCGCGCCCTGCATGGGCCGTTGCGCTGGCGCGCCTGCCGCGCGTATCGGTCATCGCGAGGTCGACCAGGCAACCGCCGAGGGCCTGAGGCGCATGGCCGCGGCAGCGGAGACCGGTGTGAACGTGCCCGATTATGTCGGGCTGGAGGCGTATCGGCAGGCGGGCGGCTACCAGCTTTTGCAGCGGGTACGGATTGGGGCGCTGACCACGGACGAGCTCATCGCCACCGTGGGCGATGCGGGCTTGAGGGGTCTGGGCGGTGCGGGTTTTCCCGCTGGCAAGAAGTGGCAGTTCGTGCGCTCCTATCCGGGCCCGCGTCTGATGTCGATCAATGGCGACGAGGGTGAGCCCGGCACCTTCAAGGACCGCATCTATCTCGAGCGAGATCCGCACCGTGCCTTTGAGGGTGCATTGATCGCGGCGCACGCCGTCGAGGCGGAACGGATCTATCTTTACATGCGTGACGAATACCCTGCGGTGCTCGCCATTCTTCGTCAGGAGATCGCCGCGCTCGAGGCCACCGGCATCGTCAAGCCGGGCTTCATCGAGCTCCGCCGCGGCGCTGGCGCGTATATCTGCGGCGAGGAGAGTGCGATGCTGGAAAGCATCGAGGGCAAGCGCGGCATGCCGCGCCACCGCCCCCCCTACATCGCCGAGGTCGGCCTGTTCGGACGACCGACGCTCAACCATAATGTCGAGACGCTCTGGTGGATCCGCGACATCGTCGAAAAGGGCGCGCAATGGTTCGCTGCGCAGGGCAGGCCCGGCCACCCTGGCATCCGCTCATGGTCCGTATCCGGCCGGGTGAAAAATCCCGGCGTCAAGCTGGCGCCGGCCGGCGTCACGGTACGCGAATTGATCGACGACTATTGCGGCGGCATGGCGGACGGTCATGAGTTCAAGGCCTATTTGCCGGGTGGCGCCTCAGGCGGCATCCTGCCAGCAGCACTGGGGGACATTCCGCTCGATTTCGGCGGCGATCTGGCCAAGCAGGGCGCCTTCGTCGGCTCCCATGCTATAGTCGTGTTCTCGCGGGCCGACAATATAAAGCAGGTCACGCTCAACCTCATGAAATTCTTCAAACATGAGAGCTGCGGGAAGTGCACGCCTTGTCGCGAGGGAACCGAAAAGTTGGTGGCTATCTTGCAGGAGCAGGGCCCGATGCCGGAAGATAAGATTCGCGACCTCGAAGCCGTGATGCGCGATTCGTCGATCTGCGGCCTGGGCCAGGCGGCGCCCAATCCGATCAACCATCTGCTGACGCATTTCCGGAGTGACCTCTGATGGCCGAGAGCGTGGTATTCACCCTCAATGGGCAAACCGTGAGCGCCGCCCCCGGCGAGACTATCTGGGATGTCGCCAAGCGCCAGGGAACAAAGATTCCGCACCTGTGCCATGTCGACATGCCGGGCTATCGTCCCGACGGCAATTGCCGCGCCTGCATGGTCGACATCGAAGGCGAGCGCGTGCTGGCTGCCTCCTGCGTTCGCCAGCCTTCCGCCGGCATGGTCGTGAAAACCGATACCGAACGCGCCCGCAAATCGCGCGAGATGGTATTCGAGCTCCTCGCAAGCAACATGCGACCGGCGAGCGACGGTCCAGACAACCAGTCGGCATTCTGGCAATGGGCCGGTTCGATGGGGATTTCGGGCGGCCGATACCGTTCCAAGTTCACCGAGGAGGGGCTAGCGCCAGAATTCGACATCACCAATCCGGCCATTGCCGTCAATCTCGACGCGTGCATCACCTGCGGCGCTTGCGTGCGCGCCTGCCGCGAGGTGCAGGTCAACGACGTGATCGGCATGGCCGAGCGCGGCAATCACTCGATTCCTGTCTTCGATATGCACGATCCGATGGGCCTGTCGACCTGCGTCACCTGTGGCGAATGCGTCCAGGCTTGCCCGACTGGTGCGCTCTACGAGAAATCGCTGATGGACGAGACCGGCAAGACGCGTGTCGTCCAGGCGTTCGACAAGGTCGTCGATACGGTTTGCCCGTTTTGCGGCGTTGGCTGCCAGACGCAGGTCGCCGTCAAGGACAATAAAATCGTCCAGGTTGACGGCCGTAACGGTCCGGCGAACGAGAACCGGCTCTGCGTCAAGGGGCGCTTTGGCTTCGACTATGTGATGTCGCCCGAACGGCTGACGAAGCCGCTGATCCGTCGCGACGACGCGCCGAAGGCCGGCGACATTGATCTGCGCAATGTCGACCCGCTGACAGTGTTCCGCGAGGCCAGCTGGGAAGAGGCGCTGGAGCGCGCTGCCAGCGGGCTGAAACGCATCCGCGACCAGCATGGTGGCAAGGCGCTGGCTGGCTTCGGCTCGGCAAAGGGGTCGAATGAGGAGGCCTATCTCTTCCAGAAATTCGTCCGGCAGGGTTTCGGCACCAACAATATCGACCACTGCACCCGGCTCTGCCACGCCTCTTCCGTGGCCGCTCTGATGGAGGGCGTCGGCTCTGGCGCGGTCTCGGCGCCTTTCATGGACGCCATGAAGGCCGAATGCGTGATCATCATCGGGGCGCGGCCGGCGACAAACCATCCAGTGGCCGCCACCTATTTCAAGCAAGCGGCAAAGCGCGGCACCAAGCTGATCGTGATGGATCCGCGCGGCCAGGAACTGATGCGCCACGCCAGCTATGCGCTGCGCTTCAAGCCGGGCAGCGACGTGGCGATGCTCAACGCGCTGCTGCACGTCATCATAGAAGAGAGGCTCTATGACGAGCAGTACATCCAGGCCAATGTCTCCGGCTTCGAGGCATTGAAGGCCAAGGTGAAGGATTTTTCGCCCGAGGCGATGGCTCCCGTCTGCGGCATCGAGGCCGGTGTACTGCGCGAGGTGGCGCGCACCTATGCCAAGGCGGAGCGCTCGATGATTTTTTGGGGCATGGGCATTTCGCAGCACACCCACGGCACGGACAATTCGCGCTGCCTGATCGCGCTGGCGCTGATCACGGGGCATGTCGGGCGCGCCGGCACAGGCCTGCATCCGCTGCGCGGCCAGAACAATGTCCAGGGCGCCTCGGACGCGGGCCTCATCCCGATGTATTTCCCCGACTACAAATCGGTGGAGAATGCCGATATCCGCGGCCAGTACGAGAATTTCTGGGGCCAGACGCTCGACCCCAAACGCGGCTTGACCGTCGTCGAGATCGTCGACGCGATCCATGACGGCGAGATCCGGGGCATGTACATCATGGGCGAGAACCCGGCCATGTCCGATCCCGACCAGAGCCATGCGCGCGCCGCACTCGCCAAGCTAGAGCATCTGGTTGTTCAGGACATCTTCCTGACCGAAACAGCGTGGCATGCCGACGTGGTGCTCCCTGCCTCCGCGCATGCTGAGAAGCTCGGCACTTACACCAATACCAATCGGCAGGTGCAGATCGGCCGGCCGGCCGTCAACCTGCCGGGCGAGGCGCGGCAGGATCTCGATCTCATCATCGAGCTTGCCAGCCGCATGGGGCTGGACTGGAACTACAGGCACGTTTCGGACGTCTTCGGCGAAATGGCGCAAGTAATGCCGTCGCTGAAGCACATTTCCTGGGAGCGCATCGAACGCGAGGAGTCCGTCGTCTATCCTGCCGATGGTCCTGATGTTCCTGGCAACGAGATCGTCTTCACCACCGGGTTTCCGACCGCGGATGGCCGCGGGCGCATCGTGCCCGCCGACCTCCTGCCTCCCGACGAGGTGCCCGACGACGAATATCCTCTGGTGCTAACCACTGGTCGCTTGCTGGAGCACTGGCACACGGGCGCCATGACACGCCGCGCCGGGGTGCTCAACGCGATCGAGCCCTACGGCATTGCTGCAATGAATCCCTACGAGATCAAGCGCCGCGGCCTTGCGCAGGGAGACGTGATCAACGTGGAGACGCGGCGCGGCATTGTCGAAGCCATTCTGCGGGCCGATCGAGAGGTCGCCGATGGCATGGTGTTCATGCCGTTCTGCTTTAACGAGAGCCCGGCCAACATGCTTACCAATCCTATGCTCGATCCTTACGGCAAGATCCCCGAGTTCAAATATTGTGCCGCGCGGATCGTGCCGGCATCGAGATCGGTCGAAGCTGCCGAATGACGTTTGGAAACTGCCCGCGGAGGTGGTGTTGGGCGACGGCTGACTTGAGGAAGTCCATTGTCCGACGGCCGCCGGAATAGTCGGGCAGGCCCTCGCGAAGGCTTGCGACAGGTGGGAGGGGCTCTGTCGGCGGCCAGATGTCAGCCATAGTTGTGCGGAACGCCTTCAACTCGGCGTTTTTCTCGCGAGGTTTGATTTGGCTGAAGGCGACGCGAGATGCGATCACCGGCCGACCAGCAGCAGCCTTCCGACGAGTGCTGCTGTTAGAGTATATCGTTAGGATAGATGCCCCAAAGGCGGGTTTGCCTGACGAAGCCTGCCAGCGAATTGACCGCGACCCTGCACCATTGGCCGTCGCAGCGCACCAGTTCGACAATTACTTCCGGCGCCAGCCATGCGGTGACGAGGCTGGAAACCGAAGGCTTCCCGCGCAGCGCGATCTTGTCCTTGCTCCATGGGGCGGTTACAGCGGTCCTTCGCCCCGAAAGAAGCGGACCGAAGACCCAGCCGGATGTTCCCTGCCAGTCTCGCACGCGCCGCCAGTTTCCATATTCCTGGTAGATTTCAAGCGGAATCCTGGGCCGGACATAAACCCATTCGACGTCATATTGGGTGCCCGGTCCGACCCGCATATTCACAGGAGAACTCTTCAACGACGCGAAGCGCGGCAAGGCAATCCCATTGGCGGCAGCTTGAGGGCCGGCCTTTGTGACAGTTGCAACACATAGTGCAGCGATGAGGCAACAACGAAGGACGCTACCCGTGACGAAAAAACCGCAACCGGTGTCTTGATAAGTCGACGAGACGACGTTGCTCCGAGGCGCACAACCGCGGCGTCTCACAGCGAAGCCCCATGCGAAGGATCGAAGAGGGCTCGAGGACATCTTTCGATATTGCCGCATGGTCCTAGTGAGACGACGTCGGGAGAGGCGAGTTGCAGCGTTCGCATGGGCGTTCGGTCCCACCTACCGAGTGAGCGCGTAGCAATCGATGTTTTTGAGCGCCAGTCGCCCGCAAGCGCGCCACGCTTCCGACTTGTTGTCGAAGCCGGCATATCTGGCGCGGTAGTACACATCGCCACCTTTTTCGAATGCCTCGGTAAAAGCAGAAGTGTTCGAAAGCAGTTTTGGTGCTTCGCGAGCCGCGAGTGAAAGGATTTCACGAGCTGCGGCCTTGCTTGGCATCGATCCAATCTGGATGATCCATTGACCTTCGTGGGTGGAAGCGGTGCTGATCGGATCGATGGCATCGGCAGACAGGGCCTGCTCCCTGGGCACATCGCCCATCGCCTCGGCGGCGATAGCGGCTCGGGAATCGGCCACCTGAGCCGGCTTCCACGTCGGAGTGGGCACCGATGCGTTCGAAACCGCGGAGGCGACCAATGCGCTTTCTCCGCCACGATCGATCCTGAACCGGTCCGGACCGTTGGAAGCCTTAGCCAGATAGCGGCTGATGAGACGCTTCATGCGTGCATCTCGGCTCCTGACCGTATGTCCGCCCATCACCACCGCGACGATGCTGCGGCCCTGCGCCTCGACGGAAGAAACCAGGTTGAAGCCCGAGGCATTCGTGTATCCCGTTTTGATCCCATCCACGCCCTTCACCCGGCCGAGCAGATGGTTGTGATTGCCGAAGCGCCGACCTTTGTATTTGAAGGATCGGGTGTTGAAGTAGGAATAATAGCCAGGGTGATGATCCCTGAGCGCCAGGCCAAGGCGTGCCATGTCGCGCGCCGTGGTCTTCTGGGCTGTGTCGGGCAGTCCGTTAGCGTTCCTGAACGTGGTGGAGGTCATTCCTAACTGTCGTGCTTTTTGCGTCATGAGACGTGCGAAGCCGGCCTCCGACCCGACGAGGAACTCGCCAATGGCCGTCGCGGCATCGTTGGCGGACTTCGTTACCAGGGCCAATATGACCTGTTCGACGGTGATCGTTTGACCCTGCTTCAGTCCGAGCTTGGAGGGCGCCTCGTTGGCGGCATTGGCCGATACCGGTATTGCCGTGCCTTTCGAGATCCTGCCGCTCTCGAGGGCGTCGAAGATGAGGTAGAGCGTCATCATCTTGGTGAGAGATGCTGGATAGCGCGGAGCATCCGCATGATCCCTGTAGAGGGTCTTGCCGGTCTTGGCATCGATGACAATGGCTGAAAATCTGGAATTGGCCTGCACGGCGGAAGCAAAGGCGGCGCAAAACACGATGACGACCGAGATCCTCAAGGCGAATTTCAACAATGACGCCGGCAAGGCGACAAGCTTCTCCAATATCAGATACATCCGCCCGCCCGTCGCCGCTCCGTGTAAAATGTGGCCGGGCGAGCCGGCCATCGGATCACGAAGCTAGGCAGGCACCGTTACCAATTGGTTATCGCATTCTTAACGAGAGGCCTCAAATTGTCTCGGCTCTATCCCTCGATTCCGCACCAGATAAGGTCGGCCGCCGTGACGGTTCGCGGAACGCCGCACGGCTCGAGGCGCGCATCGATTGCGGCATCGACTACCAGGATGCTTCTGCGGAAGACAAGTCGATCTTGCTAGAACATTCTATTCCACATCCTCAGGTCCGTACCCTAAGCGCTTGCTCCATCCTGTCGGCGATCTGTGTGACGATATAGGCAATCACCATGTAGATCACGACGGCAATCACGAAGGCTTCGAGATAGTAGAAATTCAACGCGGCGGTCAGTTGTGATTGCGCGAAGATATCGACAACCTCGATGGCGAATCCGAGTGAAAGCGCCTTCATGATAACCATCATCGAGGTTGTCAGATCGGGAATTGCTGTCAGGGCGACCTGGGGAGATAGCACCCGTCGAAACAGTTGGCCCCTCGTATAGCCAAGCGAATAGGCTGCGTCTGCCTGACCGGTGTCAAAGGCGTTGAGGGCTCCCTTGATAATCTCGGCCTGGAACGCCGCGACACAGCCGGTCACCGCAATGACAAGGATAACCCAATTGGGCGTTTGGTGGGCGTTGAAGTCTATGCCAACCAATGAAAACAGAAACTGAAGCGCGGGGGGAAGACCGAAATAGGCGAGGAAGATCACGATCACCATCGGAACGCCCTTGAAGACGACCTTGTAGGCCATGACGAGCTCTCGCAGTGCGGGAATCCGTCTATATTCCACAAGCGCAAACAGGCTGCCGACCATCGTCGAGAGCACGAAGATCGTGAGGGCCATTGCAAGCGTTACGGGTACGGCGCCCAGAATTTCCCGCGAGTCCTGGAGCAGGATATCGGTCTCAAACATGGTCAAATACCCTTGTTAGGTCACACGCTCGCGATCAGTGTGTTCTTGATCTGAGCAGATGTCGTAGCCTCCGGTGCCTGCATCGGGGAACGAAGCTCGAAGAAGCGGACGATGAGCCATGCGATCAGGCACATCACCGAATAGATGACCGCCAGCACGAGATAGGTTTCGAACTGGTACTGATTATAGTCGCGCTCCATGATCAAATGCGCGGTCGCCATGACATCCGCCGCCCCGATGTACATCACCAGCGCAACGTTATGGATCAGGTAGATGACGGAGTTCCCGTAGCCCGGCAATGCGAAGTGCACTGCTTGTGGCCCGATGACGCGCGTGATTTTCTGGCGAAAGGTATATCCAAGACTGTCTGCCGCATCATGCTGGCCGCGATCGACGGCCAGATATGCAGGTCGCAGGACTTCTGACAGGTAGCCGCCGTGATAAAAACTCAACGCCACCATCGCGGCGATCGTCGGCGAGAAAAAATCTTCGGAGCCGAACAGGATTACCAGCAAGGGAAGCCCGTAAAACGCAACGAACAATTGGAGGACGACGGGAACACTCCGGGCATAGGATACGTAGAGATCCGCCAGGTGACTGATCACTGGCACCCTGCGGACCCGGAGTGTTGTCGCAAGGAGAGCTAGGCAGAGCCCAGCAATGAGGGCCGTAAAAGTGATGGCCAGCGTCAGCGGCAACGCCGAGAGCAACTCGGGAATCATAGCAGAAACGTCCACTTGGAACACTCCTTCTTGCAGTTCTGCCTCAACGCCGGCTATCCAGATGCAGCTAAGGACGCCTTGTTACTTCATGTACTTCACGATGTCCTCGCCGAACCACTTCTGCGAGAGCTTGTCGATCGTGCCGTCGTCCTTCAGTTCCTTGAGCACCTTGTTGACGTCCTCGGCCAGGATCTTGTTTTCCGCTGACCGGTGAATCAGCATGTACGTGTTGTTGCTGTAGACCGGATCCGATGCGACGATATCGAGCTTCTTGTTGTCGATGACCGCCTGCTCACCGAGGTTAGACGGTAGAACCAATGCGTCGAACTTGCCGTTCTGAACTTCATCCAGGCGGTTCGGGTAGGGGATCCCGGCGCTCGATGCCGTGACGTCGAGCTTGTATTGCGGATTCTCTTTCTGCCAGTTCATGATGAACTTGTAGGTTCCGCCACCGGCCGTGGTCGGAACGATCCTCTTGCCGACCAGGTCCTTCATTTCCTTTATGCCGCTGTCTTTCTTGCTATAGATTTTCATCAGACTGGCGCCCATCGGGTTCTCTGGAATGATGAATTGCTTCTCTCGCTCGGGCGACTTGTAGTAGCCACCTACGGCGATGTCGTACTTCCCGGTGGCAAGGCCGGTTTCCTGGGCGATATCAGAGACACCTTCCATTTCGAACTTGTATTGCGGCAGCTTCGCATTGATCGCCCTCAGAAGATCGGGCTCATAGCCTTGCGGTTCGACGCCGATGGCCCCCCAGGCCAGCGGCTTGGATTCGGCAGACGTCGCGATCTTGATCGTCCGGACGGCCTGACCATAGCTGGTCCCCGCGGTTGCAAGGGCAATTGCGATGCCACCAGCGACGGCCAGGACATAGCGGCGGGAAAAACCGGATGTGATTGCAGACATTTCTTGGGTTCCCTTCTTGTTGAGCTATTGAAAAGCGAGTTCTGACTGCAGGAATTGAGCCAGTCGTGGACTGGAAGGCGCGTCGAAGATTTCAGCCGGATTGCCGTCGGCGGCAACCACGCCACGGTCCATGAAAACGATCCGGTTCGAGATGTTCTTTGCGAATTGCATCTCGTGGGTCACAAGCAGCGACGTGATCCCTGACGACGTGACATCCTTGATCACCTTCAAAACTTCACCGACAAGTTCAGGGTCCAGCGATGACGTAGGCTCATCGAAGAGGATGACGTCAGGACGCACCGCCAGCGCGCGTGCGATGCCGGTGCGCTGGAGCTGGCCGCCCGAGAGCTGGGATGGATAGCTGTCTCGCTTCGACGAGAGACCGACCCGATCGAGCTCTCTGAGCGCGATTTCCCGCGCCTCTTCCCTGGATTTGCGCTGCACCACAACGAGCGGATCCATCACGTTCTGGAGGACCGTCATGTTCTTGAAGACGTTGAACTGCTGAAAGACCATCGCCGTCCTCAACCGGATCGCCTGGACAGCGGCCTTGTCGGAACGCTGGTAGTCCATCCGAATCTGATCGAACGCGATGGTTCCTGACGACGGCTTGGCCAGGTAGTTGATGCATTTCAGCAGCGTGGTCTTGCCGGTGCCACTGGGGCCGATGATCGACACCACGTCACCCCGCTTTACCGAGAGATTGACGCCGTTCAGGACCTGCGTGCTTCCGTAAGACAGCTTTATATCTTTGAGTTCAAGCATTGCTGGTTGGCCCTTCGGAAAGTGTGGGACGGACTGGCTTGACCGGATGCAACGTCATCACCCGCTCTCCGCATGGCCCAAGACGTGCATCAGCCGGTTTGCCCAGCCGAAGATCGCTATGGCGTGGACGAGGTCGATGATCTCGGCATCATTCATGCCGACTGATCGCAGCGAGGCGACGTCGTCTGCCGTCGCTTCCGACGGCGCCGCCGACAGGCGGCGGGCAAAGTTGTAGACTGCCGCATCGCGCGACCCAAGCTTTTCAGGTTTGTCGAGATACAGCGCCGTGACCACTTCATCGCTCTTGGTCAGCTCTGCATGCCGGCGGGCGTGAACGACGGCACAGAATTTGCAGCCATTGACGATCGAGGCACCCAGTGCGCCAAGCTCGCGGTCGGGACGGGCAAGCCCGCCCTCGACGTACATGATCGCGTTGAACAACACCGTGCGGGCAAGATAGCTCTCGGGATCATGCACAAGGGTGCGCACATATTCCGAAACTTTCTTGGCCGACGGCGTAACCTTCATTGCTTCGAGCTGTTCCGGCGTTGCCTCCGATAGCTCGACCGGTGCGATATAGGGATGCCAATTCAGCGGCTTCAGGCGCACCGAGGAAATCATGCCCGCCTCATCAATCGCAAGCCGGTCGCGACCCGGGTCTGGAAGTTGATGAAGGCAATCAATTCGGAGAGTGCAACAATCTGGGGGTTGTCCAATCCGGCTTGGGCGAGCAGGGCAATGTGGCTCGCCTCCGCCTTTTTCGGCGTCAGGGTGATCAGGTCAACATGTCGGGCGATGGTCGCCAGGGGTTCATTCAAACCCGTTTCTCCCCAGGCCAAGGACAGAAGCTGCTCCGTGGGACCAAGCTGAGCCAGTTGCACGTCATATTCGGCCATCAGGACGGGATCGGCGTTCAGAGCTGCCATGCGACGGGCCAGAGCGACCCGCAAATTCGGTGCCAGCCCCTGATCGTTTGCCGGCTGCAGGACGGAGAGGCGACATTCCTCGGCCCCTCGCACAAATTCGGGCCGAAACCGCCGTGCAGCGAAAAGGGCATCGTCCGGTGAAAGACCTGCAGCCTTGTCCATTGCGTCGATCACAGTGCGGCCTCCTTATGCAACAAGGGTGTTGAATCGACCCATTCGTCGCCCAGAAGTTCCGGGGTGTCATAGGCGATCAGATTGGCGAAGTGGGTTTCGACGTCTTCGGCGAACAGCGACGCGGCAATGCCGCGGACCAGACGGTCGGCACCGGCGCTGACGGCCGGGATATCGCCGGAGACCTTACCATGGGTCAGCATGGCGGCGTCGTTGAAGCAGTGGACATGCGCCAGCATCGGGCAGGAACCGGGGACGCGCTCGCGGAATTCGAAGGCGGGGCCGAGATCCGGTGCCTCCAACATGCCTGCGCGCGGCGGCCCCATGTCCGGCGTATATCGACCATCCGACCAGGTGCGAATGTGTGGGGCGAGGGCAGCGAATTCCGGGCGACCACTGAAGTCATTTGAAAAGCCGGTCGCAGCGATCATGAAATCGTAGCGCATCGGTCCTTGCGTGGTTTCGACCAGAAGGCCTCCGGCATCTTCCTTTACCGCGACCACGCCGCAGTCGAGAAAGAAGCGGGCATTCGCATGACGAGACACGCGAAGCGTCGATGAACGCGGCGGCGGCGTCTGGGTCGAGGCGGTGTAGTCGAAGAATCTCCACTTCCAGGCGTCAGGCAAATGATACATGCCGAGGATGACACCCTGGCTGCCGATCCCGGTCAGCTTGTTGATGCGCGGCATTTCCTTGCGCCGGATCAACATGTCGACTGAACCGGCGCCCGCCTCGAGCGCCGTCGCGGCATTGTCCATCGAAGAGGCACCGGCGCCGATAACCGCCACACGCTTGCCCTTCAGTGCATCGAAATCGATATCGTCGGCAGAATGGGCCCAATAGGAGCGATCGATGCCCCTGAGGAAATCGGGCACGGCAAAACCGCCGAGACCGGACCGACCGGTGGCTAGAACGAGACGACGGGTGAGAACCCGGCCGGTTTCCGCGCCCTCGACATCGATCGCAATCAGATCGCCAACGGCTGCAACGCCTGTCATGCGCACGCTGTTGCGCACTGGCAGACCAAGCACGTTCCGGTACCAGACCAGGTAGTCCATCCACTGGCCCTTGGGGATTTTGTCCAGCGACCGCCATGCCTCGACGCCCCATTGTGCCGTGAACCAGGCGCGGAATGTCAGTTGCGGCAGACCGAGCGACGGACCGTGCAGCGTTTTCGGCGACCGGAGCGTTTGCATGCGGGCAAACGTTATCCATGGCCCTTCGAAGCCGGCCGGAGCCGCGTCATAGGCGACGACATTGGTTATCCCCGTCAGCACCAGCTTTGCGGTGGCAGCAAGTCCGCACATGCCGGCGCCGATCACCACGACGTCACGGACCGGCACCCCATCGCGCGAGCGCGCGGGGACCCATGGCTTGGCGGGTAGTTCGAGGACATCGAGATCCTGAGCAAGTTGTGCTTCGAGCGCGGCAAGACCTCTCGGGGGGAGCGAACTGGGGGTGTGCTTCATATTCCCGTTCCGTGATTTGTGCCGGAGGCGGGGTCGGCCACCAATTGCCCGGCCAGGGTCGGATCGAGTTTCTTGAAGCCGACGATCGACCGTTCAGCCACCGCCTCGACCGCATCCACCAACGCCTGCGCGACTGGACGAAGGGGGCGTTTTTCGCCAGCCACAACACCCCAATAAAAGAGGACGGTTACATCGATCGGGCGAATGACGACCCCAGGCAAGCCCACGCCATAGGCGGTGAGGGGATCGATGACAGCCGCAACACCGGTCCGGCGTACGATCTGCAACGCGCCATAGGCGGTATTCGTGCGGATTACTGGCCCGGTGTCGATGCCCCTGGCCGCCAGTGCCTTGGAGACATGCAACTGGAAACGCAGCGGGTTGAGCAACGTGGCGACGCGGCGGCCGGCAAAAGCGGAAAGCGGTATGACATCTAGTTCGGCCAGCGGATCATCCTCCCGCACGGCAGCAACATCAGGCGCCGAATAGAGCCGCAGGACATCCAGACCGGGCGTATCGAGCGGCAGGCTTGAAAACCCGACCTCGGCACGTCCGCTGCGCACTTCCTGAGCGACGGTCGAGGGAAGGAACTGCCCGAGATGCGTCTCGTGCGGAAGCTCGGCACCTTGGAGTTCAGCCAAGGCCGTGGGGATCAAGCCGGTGCCGATCGCGGAGGTGGTGACGATCTGCAGGATTCGCCCTCTGCCGGCGGCGATCATCTTGGCCCGCGCTGCGAGTTCGGTGAAGGACATCAGCAGGCGTCGTGCTTCCTCCTCGAACGCGACTCCTTCTTCAGACAACTGCACCCGTCGACCGATCCGATGCAGCAATTCGAAGCCAAGTTCGGCCTCGAGCTCCTGAATGGTGCGCGTCACCGCAGGCTGGGAACGCCCGAGCATGTCAGCCGCCCTGGTGATACTGCCGCTGGCAGCAACCGCAAGGAAGGTCTGAAGGTCCCGGGTTTCCATGTTTCTCCTACATGCGTAATCCGTATGATTGACATCGTCTCATTCGTTTTTGATATATGTCAAGTGGAAACGAATGTTCGTTACGGGCTTTGTGCATATGCCGGCCTCAGCGCCAGAATCCGGGTCGGAGGCGGACAGGGACGTCAGACGCGGCTCCAGCTTGCGAAGCCTCCTGAAGAAAAGAATTCAGGTGACGGCGGCAAGGATTCTCGAACCACAAAGCCTGCGACAGGAGGAATATTATGCGCGTGAGTATTCTGGGCGCCGGAGCAATTGCTTATGGCCTTGCCGCCTATTTGGCAGGATCGGGGCATTCGCCAATGCTTTGGTCACCGTCGGGGCAGCGCACCAAGGGGTTGGCTACCGGCGAATTGTTGAAAGCGACGGGGGACATCGCGGCGACGGTACCGGTGCGCATCGCCAAGGATTGCAAGGATGCCATCGCCAACGCGGACGTGGTGGTGATTGCACTTCCGGCTTACGGCCACAGGATGGTGATGGATGCTGCCGCCCCCCATCTGATCGATGGAATCCCGGTCATCATCAGTTCGCATTGTTCGTTCGGGGCACTGTATCTCTCCAGGCGGTTGGCGGAGCGCAAGGTCAGCTTGCCGATCGTCCTGTGGG
The DNA here is from genome assembly GCF_006440835.1 of Mesorhizobium sp. B2-5-11. Lineage (NCBI taxonomy): Bacteria > Pseudomonadati > Pseudomonadota > Alphaproteobacteria > Hyphomicrobiales > Phyllobacteriaceae > Mesorhizobium > Mesorhizobium sp. B2-5-11. The sequence goes on along the minus strand of NZ_VFUK01000004.1, from coordinate 385,964 downwards.
GCACAACACTGTTGACCGGGCGGCAACTCGGGCCAACCGAGGTCCATGTCACCACCATTCGCCAGAAGCTTGATGTCGCGACGCTGCCTTTCAAAGCTCAGGATGAAGGATACGGATTTTGCACGAGCCTATTTGGTGATCGTTTTGTCAAGCGCGACGGCATGCTTGCGATCGCGCTCAGCAACCTCAATCCGCAAAACCACTTGGGAATTGCCCTCCTCAACTTGACACGCATGGAAAAAGCCGAGCAATGGAGCCAGGGGGGAAACGTCACCCCTGCCGCTGGCCGCCTTATCGAGGCTCTGGATGCCGAACGGCTAGCCATCGCGGCCCATTTTGGTATCGCGGTTCGCACCGTCCAGGAGCATTTTTCATTGTCGTTTCATGTTCCGAAGGGAACCGTTTCGGAGATGAACCAGGAGATGGATCGTCAAGGCCGTGGCGGCTTTGGTCCGACAACAATCGAAAGCCGCTACATTCTCGAGGATGTTCCGTTTGGACTGCTGCCGACCGTATTGTTGGGTAAGATCACCGAGAAACCGGCGACGCTCCACGAGTCTGGAGTTTCGATATTATCGGCGGCTTACGGTCGCGATCTCAAGGGAGATAACGATATTCTTCCCGCGCTCGGCCTCGAGGGAATAGCAAAGGCGGATCTTGAAAACCTTTGCCGCACGGGGTTTTGAGTGCGCCCGCAGCCGATACGGCATGATCACATTTAGGGGCGCCGCGCTACGTCATCGCGTCGGTGCATTTTAACAGTGGTGCGCAGCGTCAGGGCGATGTCGCTGGCGCCGCGATCGCCAGAACCAGCCATGCAACCGTCGAAAGTAGCGTTCGGGACGCCGCGGGGAATCGAGCATCCTGAATTGACAATATCCCCTCCGGGGGGATAGCACTTCAGAATGAAAGAGCGTCCCCACATTCACGAGACCCATCCCGACATCGTCAAACGGCTGAAGCGGGCCGACGGTCATCTGAGGGGCGTTATTGAGATGATCGAAGCAGGCCGGCCTTGCCTTGACATTGCCCAGCAGCTTCATGCCGTCGAAAGGGCTGTTTCCCAGGCCAAGAAGACGCTCATCCAGGATCACCTAAACCACTGCCTGGAAGATGTCGTGGGGCCGCTGCCGCGTGAGCAGCGCCGCTCGATCGATGAATTCAAGGACATCACCAAATACTTGTGAGACACGCTCCATGATGGACGGCATTCGCGGCTGGTTCGGCTTCGGCCCGGCAGCTCAAGGCTTCGGCGGGCATGGCCATGACCATGGCGAGGGCGGACACGGCCACACGCATGGCGTGGTCGATCCCACAATCGCGACGACCACACGCGGCATCTGGGCGATCAAATGGTCGTTCGTGCTGCTAGCCCTCACAGCGGTGCTGCAACTGGTCATCGTATTCCTCTCGGGCAGCGTGGCGCTGCTTGCCGACACCATCCACAATGTCGGCGACGCGGTCACCGCCATCCCGCTGTGGATCGCCTTCATGCTGGCGCGGCGCAAGCCCAGCAAGACCTTCACCTACGGCCTTGGCCGGGTCGAGGACCTGGCCGGCATCATCATCGTCCTGATTATCCTCTTCAGTGCCATCGTCGCCGGCTATGAGGCGATCGACAGGTTGATCCATCCCCAAGCCATCAGCTTCCTCGGCTGGGTTGCCGCCGCCGGCCTCGTCGGTTTCCTGGGCAATGAGGCTGTCGCGGTATTCCGCATCCGCGTCGGCCGCGAGATAAACAGCGCGGCCCTGATCGCCGACGGCTATCACGCCCGCACCGATGGCTTCACCAGCCTTGCGGTGGTGCTTGGCGCGGCCGGCGTCTGGCTAGGCTTCCCGCTCGCGGACCCGATCATCGGCCTTTTGATCACTGTGGCTGTCCTCGCCATCGTCTGGCAGTCCTCAAAGGCGGTGCTGACACGCATGCTGGATGGCGTCGAGCCGGGCATCGTCGAGGAAATCCATCATGCGGCTGAACATGTGAGGGGCATCCAACGGGTCGCCCAGGTGCGGGCGCGCTGGATCGGCCACAGGCTGCATGCGGATATCGCCATCAAGGTGGCCGAGACAGCGAGCGCAAAGGATGTGGTCGGCATCGCGGAGGCTTTGAGAGGGGAGCTGTTCGACCACCTGCCGGCGCTCTCGGAGGCGAACATCCGTCTGGAAGGCGAAGGCGGATCCGTGGCGGGCGGTTCGGCCCACGCCGATCATGCGCCGGAGCCTTTCAAGGTCGTCAGCGACCTGGCAACGGGAACGCTCGAAATCGTCGATACGCCCGCTGGCGAGCGCTTGCGTCTCACCATCGACAGCCATGCCGACGATCTGGGGGCGACCGTGATCATCGACCGGTCCGAAGGTCCCGAGACGCTTTCGCTCGGGCCTGTCGCCGGCAATCACCACCGCCGTGAAAGCAGCGTCGCCCCCGCCGAGCCGCACGAGTTCGAGGCGAGGCTGATCCTGACCTCTAAGGGCAAGCAACAGGTCCTGCCGTTCAAGATGGTTGAGCCGGAAGGCCACCAACACTAGGACGGGGCAGACTTGCGCGACTTGACGCGTTCGCTCAATCGGTGTCGCGTGACGCGGGTCGATGACAGATCTCGCCGCTCACGCAGCTCTGTTCTTCTCAGCAAGGTCCGCCCCCGCTGGAGGTTGCCACAGGTTGGCCAAGTCCGAGCTCATTTAGGGTTGCGCCGCACAACGGTGCAGGAGCAGCACTGCCGGTTTGGCCAGCTAGGCTATTCGCAGACAGCGATCAAAGCCGCGCCTTGGTGCTCCGGGGTGTCGCCAACAACAGGCTGGTCTCGCTGCCGGTGATGCCGGGGATCAGGCGGATGCGCCGCAGCACGGCGTCGAATTCGGTCAGTGTCTGTGTCCCCAGTTCTATCACCAGGTCCCAGCGGCCGTTGGTGGTATGGATCGTCGAAACCTCCGAGAAGCCGCCAAGAGCGCGGATCACACGATCGGCGGCATGCCCTTCGATTTCCACCATCATGATGCCGCGTACACGCTGGTCGACGGCATCGGCTCGCAGGATGACGGTATAACCGATGATCGCACCGGCTTTTTCAAGGCGCTCTATGCGAGACCTGACCGTTGCCCGCGAGACGCTGACATCCATGGCAAGGTCCGAGATGCTGCGCCGCGCGTCATGCCGCAAAAGCGTGATGAGCTGTTCGTCAAGCTGATCCATGGCTCAGAATGCAATCGAATCATTCCATTTTGATAGCCCATTTCGACAAATTTGCCAATTTGATATGTTCATCCTGCCAGTTATCCGCGCTCCAATGAGGCCTAGAAAACGCGCGGGGAAATACGGATGCATTGTACGATCGTCGGGGCACCGATCCAGGTCGGCTCGGGCCGGATGGGTTGCGAGATGGGGCCTAGTGCGCTGCGTACCGCAGGCCTGGCGGCAGCGCTCACTGAACTCGGGCATACGCTGGCCGACCTTGGCACCGTCGCCTCTGCCGATCTGCGCCCGATCAGCCACGGCAATGCCGCCTTGAAGGCGCTGCCGGAAATCGTCGCATGGACGGCGGCGATTACCGAGGCGGCCTATGCAGCCAGCGCCGGCGCCATGCCGATCTTCCTTGGTGGCGACCACAGCATTTCCGCCGGCACGCTGGCCGGTATCGCCCGCCGGGCGGCGGAAGCCGGCCGCCCGCTGTTCGTGCTGTGGCTCGACGCACATCCTGATTTTCACACGCTCGACACCACGACCAGCGGGAATTTGCATGGCGTGCCGCTGGCTTATGCCAGCGGGCAACCCGGCTTCGAAGGCTACTTCCCCAGCCTGGCGGCTTGCGTGGATCCGGCCCGTATCTGCACACTGGGCATCCGCAGCGTCGATCCGGCGGAGCGCGAAGCGCTACGTAAGGCGGGCGTCACCGTGCACGACATGCGCATGATTGACGAATACGGCATGGCCCCGCTGCTTCGCGCCTTTCTCGAGCGGGTCAGTGCCGAAAACGGCATGCTGCATGTCAGCCTCGATGTCGATTTTCTCGACCCTTCGATCGCGCCTGCCGTGGGCACCACCGTGCCGGGCGGCGCCACCTTCCGCGAGGCTCATCTGGTGATGGAGATGTTGCACGACAGCCGTCTCGTCACCAGCCTCGACCTGGTCGAGCTCAATCCCGCACTCGACGAACGCAACCGCACCGCAACCCTTCTCGTGGACCTGACCGCGAGCCTGATGGGCCGGCGGATCATGGACCGTCCCACACGGAGTTATTGAACTGTGACCCCCCATCTCAACATCGTGCCCTTCGTCAGCGTCGATCACATGATGAAGCTGGTTCTTGCCGTCGGCATCGATCGCTTTCTCATCGATCTCGCTGCCTATATCGAAGAGGATTTCCGACGCTGGGAATTGTTCGACAAGACCCCGCGCATCGCTTCGCACAGCATCGACGGCGTCATCGAACTGATGCCTACGAGCGACGGACAGCTCTACGGCTTCAAGTATGTCAACGGTCATCCAAAAAACACGCGCGACGGGCGCCAGACCGTGACGGCGTTCGGCGTGATGGCCGATGTCGGCAATGGCTATCCGATGCTGCTTTCGGAAATGACCATCCTGACCGCGTTGCGCACGGCGGCGACGTCGGCCGTCGCGGCCAAATACCTTGCTCCCAATGCGGCGGACTGCATGGCAATCATCGGCAATGGCGCCCAGTCGGAATTCCAGGCCATCGCCTTCAAGGCCCTGCTCGGCATCGACAGGCTTCGCCTCTATGACATCGATCGGTCGGCATCCTTGAAGTGCGCGAAAAACCTTGCGGGGTTCGGTTTCGACATCGCGATCTGCGCTTCGGCGCAGGAGGCGGTGGAAGGGGCTCACATCATCACGACGGTCACCGCCGACAAACGCTCCGCGACCATCCTGACGGACAACATGGTCGGATCGGGCGTGCACATAAATGCCGTCGGCGGCGATTGCCCCGGCAAGACGGAATTGCATCGCGATATTCTGCTGCGCTCCGACATATTCGTCGAATACCCGCCGCAGTCGCGCATCGAGGGTGAAGTCCAGCAACTCGAGCCGGACCATCCCGTGACGGAGTTGTGGCAAGTGATGACCGGCAAGGCCGCCGGCCGCCGGGATGCCAGCCAGATCACCTTGTTCGATTCCGTCGGCTTTGCGATCGAGGACTTTTCCGCGCTGCGCTACGTCCGCGACCAGCTTCAGCGCACCGGCCTCTACGAGGAGCTCGATCTGCTGGCGGACCCGGATGAGCCACGCGACCTCTTCGGCATGCTGCTGCGCGCCGACAAGGCCGCCCAGATCACGGCCGTATCCGGCTGAGTTTTCGCAGAAAGCCTGCTGCAAAATGCCCGCCCGAGGGCGGAATGTAATCTGCATGGGATCGGAGGGCGGGAGCTGCGCAACGCGCGGCGGCTGAATATCCCTGGCTAAAGTCGCCGACGCCAATGGCCTCAGCCGGAAACCAGGTTTGTCAGCATGGTTGCCGCCTCGGTGCCGGCCAAGCCGAGGTCGAGAACGCTGCTCATGTGATTGGCTCCAGGAAGGGCGGTCTGCGAGACCTGTAGTCCCTGCTCCTTCAGATGCCGCGTAAACGCCTCGGCCTGGCTGTGGAATGGCGGCGTTTCATCGGTGCCGACAGCGATCTCGACCGACACCGACGGATCGAAACGGCGGGTGAGCGGCGAGAACCTGGCTGCGTCCTCGTCCGTTATCGCGATCTCGGCGGCAAGGAAAGAGGTCTGAAGGGGCTTCAGGTCGTAGAGACCGCCAAGCAGCAACGCGCCTTTGATTGTCGAAGTCCGGCCGTCGTCATTGAAAAGCATCGTCGCAAGTTGGGCGCCGGCTGAATGTCCGCTCACGGTCAGGCGCTCGGTATCGCCGCCGTGATCGCCGATATGGTCGAGCACCCAGCTTTTGGCGCGCCGCACCTGGTCGACGATCGTGGCCATCCTCACAGCCGGCATCAGCGCATAATCGACGATGACCGCGATTGCGCCGGCGCGCGTCACCGTCTCGGCGACATAGGAATAGTCGCGCTTGGAGAACATGCGCCAGTAGCCGCCATGGATGAACATATGGACCGGCAGGCGGTCGCGCTTGCCCTCCGGAAAGAACAGGTCGATGGTCTCGGTGGCATCCGCTCCATAGGCGATATCGGCAACCATCGGCATGGTTGCCCGCACCTCCGTGCTGCGACGAACGATCTCGGCGACGATGTCGTCGAACTCGGCGACGTGATCGCGGATGCGGAAAGGATCATTCTGCATGGGGTGCCCGTTCACATGGTCACGGCGATGTACTTCGCCTCCATGAACTCGGCAATGCCGTGCTTCTGTCCGCCTTCGCGGCCAAGGCCGCTCTGCTTGACGCCGCCGAAAGGTGCCGCCGGATCCGACATCAGGCCGCGATTGAGCGCGACCATGCCCGTTTCGATCTTCGATGCCACGTGCATGCCCCTGGCCAGATCACGCGTGTAGATGTAGGCGGCAAGGCCGTATTCCGTGTCGTTGGCGCGCGCGATGACTTCGTCCTCGTTCTCGAAGCGGCTGATCGGGGCCACCGGACCGAATATCTCCTCCTGCGCCATCTCGGCATTCGCGGGCACGTCCCGAAGGACGGTCGGCGGATAGAAATAGCCCTTGTCGTCGGCGACCGCGCCGCCGCACAGGATCCTGGCCCCACGGCCGACCGCGTCCTTGACCAGCCGATCGATCTTCTCGACGGCCTTCCTGGTAATCATCGGACCGCATTCGGTGTCCGGGTCGGTGCCTGAACCGAGCTTGAGCGCGGCCATGCGTTGGCGCAGACCTTCGGCAAACGCGTCATGGATGCCGGCCTGCGCGTAGATGCGGTTGGCTGCCGTGCAGGCCTCGCCGGCGTTTCGCATCTTGGCGACCATCGCGCCGTCGAGGGCCGCGTCCAGGTCGGCGTCATCGAAGACGATGAACGGGGCGTTGCCGCCGAGTTCCATCGAGCATGAGATGACGTGCTTGGCGGCTTCGGCCAGCAGAACACGACCCACGCCGGTCGAACCGGTGAAGGATAGCTTCCGGACGCGCGGGTCGGCGAGCATGGCGGAGGTCACTGGTCCGGGGTTCGAAGTGGTGAGCACATTGACGACGCCGGGAGGCACACCCGCCTCCTCGTACAGCGCGGCGAGCGCGTAGGCGGTCAGGGGCGTCTCGCTGGCGGGCTTCAGAATGACGGTGCAGCCGGCGGCCAGCGCCGGCGCGATCTTGCGTGTCGCCATGGCGGCGGGGAAATTCCAGGGCGTTATGAGCACGCAGATGCCGATCGGATGATAATCGACGACGATCCGGTTGGCGCCTGACGGCGCCAGGCCGAACTCGCCGCTGATGCGCACCGCTTCCTCGGCATTCCAGCGGAAGAATTCAGCCGCATAGGCGACCTCGCCGCGCGCGTCGCGCAGCGCCTTGCCGTTCTCCAGCGAGATCAGCGCCGCCAGCGTATCGGACCGTTCGACCATCAATTCGAAACAACGCCGCAGTATTTCCGAACGCTTGCGCGGCGCGGTTGCGCGCCAGCCTGCCGCCGCCTTCGCAGCCGCCTCGACGGCAGCGGCGGCATCGGCAATCGTGGCGTCCGGGACAGCCGCAATCACGGCCTCCGTGGAAGGATCGATCACCTCAATGAGACGACCGTCGGAAGACGGTCGCCAGTGTCCGTCGATATAGAGGCCGTGCGAGAATGTGGTGTAGTCGAACATGTCCGGATCTTCGTTGAGTTGCCCTTGGGGTACGTTCATCTCATCACCTCTGGTCAGACTGAGCTTGCGGCCATGTCGCCGTCATAGGCGGCCCTCACCAGCCGCCGCATCGCGGCGATGTCGAAAGGACGAGGGTTGTTCTTGATCAGCCGATCGATGCCGAGCGCCTGCTCGGCGGTCCAGTCGATCTTGTCGTGTGGAAGACCCAGATCGGCCAGCGTGCGGGTGATGCCGATCGCCGCGAACAGCCGGGCCACCTCATCGATGGTGGCGCGCGCGGTCGCCTCGGCGCTCTTTGTCTCCGTCACCCCCAGAGCGGCGCCGACCGCCGCTATTTCGTCGGTCGCGGCGGGCAGATTGTAGCTCATCACGTAGGGAAGCATCGTCGCCACGCCCAATCCGTGCGGCGTGTGGGTAAGCGCGCCGACGGGATATTGCACGGCGTGGGCAGCCGCCGTTCCGGCCGTGCCGAAAGCGCAGCCGGCCGCCAGCGCTCCCATCATGACATCGGCGCGTGCGTCTTCGTCCGAGCCGTCCCTGTACGCCTTTTCGAGACTGCGGCCCAGGAGCTGGATGGCCAGCAGCGCGAAATGATCGGTAAGGGCGCTCTTGCCGACGAAGACATGCCGCTGCGGCAAGTGCGGATCGGCGCCGCGTTTGGCGGACGTAAAGGCTTCGATCGCGTGGGTGAGCGCGTCGGCTCCGGCAATTGCCGTGAGGGAGGGCGGGCATGTCGAGGTGAGTTCCGGATCGCAGAGCGCGACCGCGGCAATGAGATGGGGACTGGAAATGCCGACCTTAAGCGTCCGCTCCGGATCGGAGATCACCGCCACCGGCGTCACTTCCGAACCGGTGCCGGCGGTGGTCGGGACCGCGATTACCGGAAGCGTGGGGCCGGGCACCTTGAACTCCCCGTAGTAGTCCTGAAGCGACCCGCCGTGACTGATCAGCAGCGCGGCGCTTTTGGCCATGTCCAGGCAACTGCCGCCACCGATCCCGATCACCATGTCCGGCTTGAAGTCCTTCGCATGGGCGGCACAGACGGCAACGCTGTCACGAGGGACATCCGGGAGGATGCGATCGTACACGAGCGTTTCGATCGAGCCTGCTCTCAGTGCCGCGCTGATCTGCGCGAACATTGGCGTCCCGGCGAAACGCTCATCCGTGCAGATGAATGCGCGCCGGCCATATCTGGCGGCAATATCAGGCAGCGCGTGGCGCTGGCCTTTGCCGAAAAGAATCTCATGCGGCAACCGGGCTGCTGCAAATAGCGTCATGAACTGTGTCCTTCGAATATGGATTGGGGAGCGGGGGATCGGAGATCACCGCTTGCCCAGCGTGCGTGGCGTGGTTCGGGCAAGGCACGGGCCAGAGCCGTCGTCGAGTTTTCCTGCCTCACGAAATATCCTCTATAAAATCGTATAGGATATAGGATTGAATTGCGCGGAGCATCGTGTTAGAGGTCGCCCCTGTCAAGAGGCAAAACATGCAGAATCCAGACCTTACCGTCGACAATGACGCTCGGTTGACAGGCCGCATTCAGCGTGCCAACAGCCTGTCGGGCGACGTCTACGAGGCGATCTTCCAGCAGCTGATGTCGCTGAAAATAGCTCCGGGATCGCGGATCACCGTCGACAACCTTGTCAAGGAGTTCAACGTCTCGCATACGCCGATCCGCGAAGCTCTTGGGCGGCTGGAAGGCGAGGGCCTGGTGGTGAAAACCCATCTGATCGGGTACCGGGCCGCGCCCCAGATCACACGGCGCCGTTTCGACGAACTCTATGAACTGCGCCTGCTGCTCGAACCTGCAGCCGCCGCCAAGGCAGCCGCTGCGCTCGACGAAGCCCGGCTGATGATTTTGCAGGAGGCGGCTGGCGTGATGGCCAGGCGCGTGAGCAAGGACGAACGCCTGCGTTATTCGAACTTCGCCCGCCAGGATGCCATCTTCCACGACAAGGTCATGGAGTTCGCGCAGAACGAGCTCATCCGCGAAACGCTGAACCACCAGCACACCCACTTCCACATTTTCCGCCTGATGTATCACTCGCGGGTCACCGAGGAGGCGCTCGACGAGCACGAAGCCATCCTCGCCGCTTTCGCGGCCAGCGATCCGGTTGCCGCCGAAAAGGCGATGCGCGTGCACATAGAGAATTCGCGGGACAGGCTCCTGCCTGCATTCGAGTAGGCCGCGATGTCAGTTGCCACTCGCATCGACGGAAGCGTCACCGCTTTGCCGCCGGAGCCCACACCGGCTGTGGCTCCGGTGCTGCGCGCGGAAGGGCTTTGCAAACAATACGGCCCGGTGACCGTGTTGTCGGACATCACGCTGGATATTTTCCCTGGCGAGATCCATGCCGTTATCGGCGAGAATGGCGCCGGCAAGTCGACGTTCATGCGCTTGCTTTCCGGTTACATCGAGCCAACCGCCGGCAGCCTGTCCATGGCCGGTGACCGCGTGAGTTTCAGGACACCTCACCAGGCGCAGGCGGCAGGCATCGCGCTGGTGCATCAGGAAATCCTCCTGGCCGAAGCGCTCACGGTGACTGACAATCTCTTTCTCGGCCGCGAGCTCTCCAGGCGCGGAATCGTCGATGATGGCGCCATGCGCCGCATAGCGGCCGCGAAACTGGCCGAGATCGGTTGCGAGGTGTCGCCGACCGCGCTGGTCCGAGACATTTCGCTGGCGGATCGCCAGCTCGTGCAAATCGCCCGCGCGTTGCTCGACGACCACAGGGTCGTCATCTTCGACGAGCCAACAGCGGTGCTGACCGGTGGGGAGGTCGAGCGTTTGCTCGCCATCATCTTCGGGCTCAGGGCGCGGGGCATCGCGGTTCTCTACATCAGCCATCGCCTCGACGAGGTGCAGCGGCTGGCGGACAAGGTCACGGTCCTGCGCGACGGCAAGATGATCGGCACCTATCCCGGCCATGCGTTGAGTCAGGCCGACATGGCGCAGCTTATGGTCGGGCGCGAACTCGCCGCGCTTTATCCTCACAAGCGCGAGGTCCAGACGAGCCGGCCCATGCTGACCGTCAGAAACGCGACTGTTCCAGGTTATGCACGGGACGTGTCCTTTACCGTTCACAAAGGCGAGATTCTTGGCTTCGCCGGCATGATCGGGGCGGGGCGAACCGAGTTGTTCGAAGGCATTGTGGGGCTTAGGCCGGCGACGGCTACGATCGAGCTCAACGGTTCGCCGATGCAGATACGTTCGCAGCGCGAGGCCATAGAGGCGGGCATCGGCTATCTGACGGAAGATCGCAAGGGCAAGGGCCTGCTTTTGCAGGAGCGGCTGGCGCCGAACCTGACTCTCTCGTCGCTTGGCCTTCTGCATCCGGGACTGCTGGTTCTGCGCGGTCGCGAATCCGAGGCGCTCGCCCGGGCCGTCTCCAGCTACGACATCCGGGTGAAGAGCCACAACGCCAGGGCAGGGCAGCTTTCGGGCGGAAACCAGCAGAAACTTCTGCTGGCCAAGGTGCTTCTGACCAATCCTTCGGTCGTGATCATCGATGAGCCGACGCGCGGGATCGACATCGCCAACAAGGCGCAGATCTACGCCTTCATCCAGGAACTCGTGAGCCAAGGCAAAGCCTGCATCGTCATCTCCTCGGAGATGCAGGAGCTGGTCGGCATCTGCGACCGCGTCCTGGTCATGCGCGAAGGCAGGATCAGCGGCGAGGTCTCGGGCGAAACGATGATCGAAAGCAACATCGCGCTGCTGGCGACCAGTGACAAAGGCCATGACACGGCCCAAGGAGGAAGACAGTGACGGCGCTTACCCATTCCATGTCTGCCCGAAGCGACAGGCAGCACCATTTCTCGTGGACGGATGCCGGCCCTTTCCTTGCACTGTTCGCACTACTGGTGGCGGGATTCCTCATCAATCCGGATTTTCTTTCCGCGACAAACCTGGGCAACGTGATCACGCGCAGCGCTTATGTCGCCATCATAGCCGTCGGCGCCACATTCGTGATCTCATCAGGCGGGCTCGACCTTTCGGTCGGCTCGATGGTCGCCTTCATCGCCGGCGTCACGATCATGTTCATGAACATGATGGCCCCCAGCCTCGGCCTTTGGGCCATCCCGGCAGGCATGGTGATAGCAGTCGTCGCGGGGCTTCTATGCGGCCTCGCGAACGGTCTGATCGTCACGGTCGGAAGGATCGAGCCGTTCATCGCCACGCTCGGCACGATGGGTATCTTCCGCGCACTGATCACCTACATGACCGACGGCGGCACGATCCCGATCGATCGCTCGCTGCGGGACGCGTACAGGCCGGTCTATTTCGGCACCGTCGCAGGCATTCCGGTGCCGATCCTTTTGTCGGCGCTCGTTGCGGTGGTCGGCGCATTTGTCCTCTACAAGACCAAATATGGCCGCAAATGCGCGGCGGTGGGCGCAAACGAGGACGTCGCCCGCTATTCGGGCATCTCGGTCGTCAAGACGCGCACCATTGCCTATGTCATCCAGGGTGCATGCGTGGCGGTCGCCGCCATCTGTTACGTGCCTCGTCTGGGAGCCGCCACCCCGACCACCGGACAGCTTTGGGAGCTGCAGGTGATAACGGCCGTTGTCATTGGCGGAACGGCGCTGCGGGGCGGCAAGGGCCGCATCTGGGGCACCATCGCCGGTGCGGTGATCCTGGAACTGATCGCCAACCTGATGGTGTTGTCGGATTTCGTTTCCGAATACCTCGTCGCCGCGGTGCAGGGCGTCATCATCATCATCGCCATGCTCGTGCAAAGATTTTCGAAATAGCCCGTCTTCGGACCGGACGGGCGCCTGTTGTGTGGTCCATATCTCTGGGAGGTATTTATGTTTAGCAGGAAATGGGTTGCCGTAGCGGCAGTCGGCGCACTGATGGTGGCCGGCCAGGCGCTTGCAGCCGACAAGAAGGTGGTCGCGGTGTCGATCCCGGCGGCGGATCATGGCTGGACGGCCGGCATCGTTTATCACGCGCAGGCCGCCGCAAAGGAAATCAACGCGGCCTTCCCGGATGTCGAAGTCGTCGTGAAGACGTCGCCCTCGGCGGCCGACCAGGTAAGCGCGCTGGAGGATCTGTCGGCCAGCCGCAAGCTGGATGCGCTGGTGATACTGCCCTACACCTCCGAGGAACTGACCCAGCCGGTGAAAGCCATCAAGGAGATGGGTACGTTCATCACCGTCGTCGACAGGGGATTGACCGACCCTTCCATCCAGGACCTGTATCTTGCCGGCGACAACATCGCGGTTGGCACCAACACGGCAAAATTCATGATCGACAAACTGGGCGGCAAAGGTGACATCGTCGTGCTGCGCGGCATTCCCACCGTCATCGACGACGAGCGCATCAAGGGCTTCGAGGATACCATCAAGGGCACCGGCCTGAAGGTGCTCGACATGCAGTATGCCCACTGGAACAGCGACGAGGCCTTCAAGCTCATGCAGGATTACCTGGCCAAGCACCCGCACATCGATGCGGTCTGGGCCAATGACGACGACATGCTTCTCGGTGTGCTCGAGGCTGTCAAGCAGTCCGGCCGAACCGACGTCAAGCTGGCGCTTGGCGGCAACGGCATGAAGGACATCGTGAAGAAGGTGATAGACGGGGATGCGATGACACCGGTCGAGACGCCGTATCCGCCGGCGATGATCAAGACCGCTATCTACATGACCGTGGCCAACTTGATCGGCCAGGCTCCGGTTCGCGGTGCCGTCAAACTCGACGCCCCGCTCATAACCCAGGCCAACGCCAAGGAATATTATTTCCCCGACTCCCCGTTCTGAGGCGCGCAATCCGAATGAGGCAAGGCGCGTCACGCGCCTTGCCTGCCAACAACAGAGAGGAAAAGCTATGCCAGGCAAGAAGATACTGATGCTGACCGGTGAGTTCACCGAGGAATACGAGATTTTCGTTTACCAGCAAGCGATGGAAGCCGTTGGTCACACGGTCCATGTCGTCTGCCCCGACAAGAATGCGGGCGACCTGATCAAGACCTCGCTGCACGATTTCGAAGGGGACCAGACCTACACCGAAAAGCTCGGGCACTACGCGCTGATCAACAAGACGTTCTCGGATGCGGAAAAGCAGCTCGACCAGTACCACGCGGTCTACTGCGCGGGCGGACGCGGACCGGAATACATCCGCACCGACAAGCGGGTGCAGACGATCGTTCGACACTTTCACGAGACCAAGAAGCCGATCTTCACGATCTGCCATGGCGTGCAGATCCTGATCGCGGTCGACGGTGTCGTGCGCGGCAAGAAGGTTGGTGCGCTGGGCGCTTGCGAGCCGGAAGTCACTCTCGCGGGCGGAACTTATATCGACCTCTCGCCGACGGAAGCCTATGTCGATGGCACGATGGTGTCGGCCAAGGGATGGACGGCGCTGGCCGCCTTTATCCGTGAGTGCCTGAAGGTGCTCGGCACGGAAATCCGCCACAACTGAGCCACGAACCAGGTGGAGGCCGGCGCGCTGCCGTGGCGTGTCGGCCTCCACAGTGATACCGAGGCCTTCGCCGATGCGGACAACTATATCGACCGTCGTGCAAAAGGTATGCGCGCGGTGCGTCCTGCCGGTTAGCGGCCGCTGCGCCGGACAGGTCCAGCTTTTTCCTTACGCAATCGCGAGCGGAAAACGTTACGCACTTTTCCCGGGATTGCTTTAACGCGCGGCGGCAATCCAGTCGGCAAGGCTGATGGCGAAGCTTCGCGGCACGATCAGGTCGCAGCTGCTCTCGCCCGTTCGCAGATAGAGCGCCGGCACGTGATGGATGGACGTCTGTACGGCACGGCCGGGGGCCGAAGCGGCGGACGACCAGTCGACCGGCATGCAGGCAGAGAGAATGTCCTGAAGACGCGCACCCTCCATCCTGAACCGCACCCGGCCTTCACCAAGCAGAACCGAGCAGCCCAATTCCGGATCGATCGCAATGGCGGGCGGTTCCGCGCCTGTCTCGACGATCAGCCAAAGACGGCGGGGCGCGATCCTGACGATGAGGGCGCCAGCGTGCCGAACCGTCTCGCCGACGCTGGCAGGGAGCCTCGCGCCCAAGGCCTGCGAGACGCTCGTTTCGAATCTTGCCAGTGTTCCGTCCCAGCCCTCGATCTGAATGATCGGGCAATCGGAGGCCCACAGGTTGAAGTCCTTCGACAGCACAGGTTCAACCATGCATGCGCTCTCCCTTGGGGTCTAGGAAGACAGAAGGCACGACGCGGGCGCGAACCGTCTCTGTCCGCATCGGGTAGACCGCGATGACCTCGTCTCCTTCGGCCGCGGCATTGCCCGCGAACAGCGCCAGTCCGACATAGTGGCCGAGTTCCGGGCTGAAGGTAACCGAGGTGATCCGACCGCGCCCGTGGCCGGTGACGGCATCGCCAGGCAGGAACACTATGGCGCCTCCGCGCAGCCGCTTGCCGTCCTCGATGCATTCCAGCCCGATGAGGCGCTGGCGGTCGGGTGCCTGAAAGGCCGGACGACGACGCAGGACGTCGCCGACGAATCCGCCGCGTTTGCCGGCCATGCGCCCGAGGCCGAGATCGTCGAGCGTGGTGCGGCCATCGATCTCGGGCCCGGCGACGTGGCCCTTTTCGACGCGCAGCGCACCAAGCGCCTCGACGCCATAAGGTTTGAGGCCGAACGGCGCGCCTGCTTCGATGAGACGGCTCCAGGCCTGTTCGCCGGCGCTGGCGCCGACATAGATCTCGTAGGCGCGCTCGCCGGAATAGCTGAGGCGGATAACGCGCAGGGCCCGTCCGTCGAACCCGGCTTCGATGACGCCCATATGCGGCAGCGTCTCGTTGGAGACATCGAGCGTGGGAAAGGCGGCGGCAAGGACATCGCGGCTTCGTGGCCCGGCGATCGACATCGCCGCCCACTCGTCGCTTACCGAAGAGACCGCGACACGCAAATCCGGCCAGGCGGTGTCGAGCAGGAATTCCAGCCGCGACAGGACATCGGCGGCCCTGGCGGTAGAGGTGGTCATGAAGAAGCGATTTTGCGACAAGCGCGTGGTGGTGCCGTCGTCGAAGACGACGCCGTCGTCGCGCAGCATGACGCCGTAGCGCGCGCGGCCAACGGGAAGCTTGGCGAAACCGTTGGCGTAGACACGGTCGAGGAATATGGCCGCGTCCGGCCCCTGCACGTCGATCTTGCCGAGGGTGGAAATGTCCATCAGCCCGGCGCCGCCGCGCACGATCCGCATCTCCGCGACATAGGCTTCATTCACGTCGCGTCCGGCATCGCGATAGAAATACGGACGCATCCAGAGACCGACCTCGAGCATCTCGGCACCGTTTGCCAGGTGCCAGTCGTGCATCGGCGTGCGACGGACCGGCTTGAAGTGATGACCGACGGCGCGACCGGCCAGCGCGCCGATCGCGACCGCCGCGTAGGGCGGGCGAAAGGTCGTGGTTCCGGTTTGCGCAATCGTTGCCCGGCGCAGCGCCGCCATGGCCGAAAGTGCTGCGAAATTGCTGGTTTTGCCCTGGTCGGTCCCCATGCCGAGCGTGGTGTAGCGCTTCAGGTGTTCGACCGATTCATAGCCCTCGCGATGGGCGAGCTCGATGTCCTTGGTGGTCACATCCATCTGTAGATCGACGAAGGCCTTGCCGCGCCCCGCGGAAGAGATCGCACGAAAGGGAGCGGCCGGGGCCCCTTCGAGATCGAGTTCATCCGGCGCCGGCATGGCCGCCGGTTTTCCACAGAAGCATGCCGCTTCGACGCCGGCGCGGTGGCCGTCCTCGATCGCGTCGGCGGTCGAGAAGCGCCCCATCATCGCGCCGGCGCCGAACTGGCCTGCCGGAAAGCCGCCCGGAACGAAGCCGTCGATGTCGTCGCGATAGACGGGCCTGACGCCAAGATGCGAGGTGAGATGCACGGTCGGCGACCAGCCGCCGGAGACGCAGACGAAATCGCAGGCGATTTCCGATTTGGCGCTCGGGCCGGCAAGCCGTACGGCCTTCACCGCATGGCTGCCGCGCAGATCGGCGATCCGGGTTCCGGAGCGGATCTCTACGTTCAGGCGTCCGGCTTCCGCCGCCAGACCGGCGGGCGGAGCGCCGCGCTGGTCCGCGACCGTCACTCGCGCGCCGGCGGCGGCGAGGTCGAAAGCAGCGCGATAGGCACCGTCGTTCATCGTGGCCACGAGGATATTCTTCCCCGGCAGCACGGCGAAGCGGTTGAGATAGGTCCGGGCGGCGGACGCCAGCATGATGCCTGGCCGGTCGTTGTTGGAGAACACCAGCGGCCGTTCGATAGCACCGGCCGCAAAGATGATCGAGCCGGCGCGAAGCACGATGAAAATCTGCCGAGCAGCGCCTTGCGCGACCTGGCCGTCATGCCTCTCGATCAGCCCCAGCGTGTTGCCGTCATAGGTGCCGAACGCCATTGTCTTGCGCATCAGGGTGACGTTGGGCTGGCCTGCAAGCTCCGCCTCGATCTTTGTCAGCCAGGCTGCCGCCTTGCCATCGGTGCGCTCGGCAAGAAGTTGGCCACCGAGCAGAAAGTCCTGTTCGACGAGGACGACCCTGGCGCCGCTGGCTGCCGCGGCGCGCGCCGCCGACAGGCCGGCAGGGCCGCCGCCGACGACTGCAACATCGGCAAATGCATGCCGGGTCTCGTAACGGTCGGGATCGGGTTCGGTGCCGGCCCGGCCCAATCCCGCGGCTTTACGGATGAAATGCTCGTAGAACATCCAGGCGCGGCGGGTCGGACCCATGAAGGTCTTGTAGTAGAAGCCGGCAGAAAGAAGGGGCGCAAACAGGCCGTTGACGCTCTGCACGTCGAAGGCAAGGGACGGCCAGCGATTCTGGCTTTCGGCAGTCATACCTTCAGCCAGTTCCAGTGTCGTGGCCGGAAGGTTCGGTTCGCGCCGTCCACCGCTTCCGAGCGTAACCAGCGCGTTGGGTTCTTCCGGGCCGGCCGAGAAGATGCCGCGCGGCCGATGGTATTTGAAGCTGCGGCCTGTCAGCATGAGCCGATTGGCAAGCAGCGCGGAAGCAAGCGTATCGCCTCGATAGCCGCCCAGCTCGCGGCCGTCGAATGTGAAGCGGAGCGGCTGCGTGCGGTCGATGCGGCCGCCGGCGGCCAGACGATTTCCAATCATTTTCATGCTGGCATTTTCCTGGCGAAGCCGACCGATGCGATAGCGTGGTTCCTCGTGTCGCGCTCGATGACCAGCCATTGCCGGCAGCCGGTCACATGCTGCCAGAATTCACGGTGCGGTCCCGCCGGGTTCTTGCGCACGTAGACATAGCGATACCACGCCTCCGGATCGGGATCGTCATGCGCCGGACGCACCGCGGAAGCGTCGCCGCCATAGCGGAACTCGTCATGGTCGCGCAGGCCGCAGCATGGGCAGTCGATGCGAAGCATTTCTCTCGTTCTCTATTGCAGCCAGGCCGAGGGGCCGGCGCCGGCTTCGTCGAGCGTGTGGCCGGTCCGGAAACGGTCGAGCGCGTAGGCGGCGGTCAGCGGATGCGGCTTGCCGGTGGCCAGCATATGGGCAAAGCACCAGCCGGAGGCCGGCGTCGCCTTGAAGCCGCCATAGCACCAGCCGCCATTGAGATAGAGCCCTTCTATCGGGGTCGGGCAGATGATCGGACTGGCGTCCGGCGTCATGTCCATGACGCCGCCCCAATGGCGCAGCAGCCTGACACGCGAGATGCAGGGCATCAGGGCTATCGCCGCCTCCGCCACTTCGCCCACGACGCCGAGATTGCCGCGCTGGGCGTAGGAATTGTAGCCGTCGAGATTGCCACCGAAGACCAGCCCGCCCTTGTCCGACTGGCTGACATAGAAATGGTCTGCGCCATAAGCGACGACGTGATCTACCAGCGGCTTGAGCGGCTCGGTGACGAAAGCCTGGAGCACGTGGCTTTCGATCGGCAGTTCCAGGCCGGCCCTGGCGGCGAGGAGCGAAGTATGGCCTGCGACGGCGAGGCCGACCTTGCCGGCGCCGATGCGGCCCTTGCTGGTCTCGACACCGACGATCCTTTCGCCGTCGCGGACAAAGCCGGTCACCTCGCAATTCTGGATGATGTCGACCCCGTGGCCGTCGGCAACGCGCGCATAGCCCCAGGCGACGGCATCATGGCGGGCGGTGCCTGCGCGGCCTTGCAAGATCGCACCATGGATCGGAAATCGCGCGGTTTCGGAGAAATCGAGATAGGGTACCAGCCGGCGCACAGCGTCGCGGTCGAGTATGTCGGCGTCGATGCCGTTCAGACGCATGATGTTGGCGCGATGGCTGAATGTGTCGAGTTGATCGACCGAATGGGCAGTGACGATCTGGCCGCGCTGCGAAAACATCACGTTGAAGTTCAGCGCCCGCGACAAGCCTTCCCACAGCTTGACCGAGAATTCGTAGAACTGGGTGTTGCCGTCGAGCAGGTAGTTGGAGCGGATGACGGTGGTGTTGCGGCCGACATTGCCGCCGCCGACATAGCCCTTTTCCAGAACGGCGACATTGCGGATGCCGTGGTTCTCGGCGAGGTAGAAAGCCGTCGCAAGGCCATGCCCGCCCCCACCGACGACGATCACGTCATAGGCGGGCTTCGGCTCGGCCGCGCGCCAGGCGCGCCGCCAGTTCTTCTGGCCGGAAAGGGCATTGCGGAAAATCGAAAACGCCGAATAGCGCGCCATGTTCATGGTCTAGCGGACGATCGGGCCGGCCGGGGTGCGGGTCAGCACTTCGGCCCCCGCATCGGTCAGCAGCACGGTGTTGGAGATGAAATGGTCGCCGCGGCCGGTGCCCATCAGCCAGGACAGGATGTGGAAGCTCATCCCGGTCTCGATTTCGAGATCGGAATCGTGCCTGAGGCCCGTCACCGAATTGCCGCCGGTCCATGAGGGCGGCTGGCCGATGCCGACGAGATAGCCGCAATGATGGCGGCGATAATGCGACAGGCCGGCCTCGTCGGCGACGCCTTGCCAGGCGGCGTAGACATCGCGCGCCCTGGCACCTGGCTCGAGCGCCCTGACGACGGCCTCGAATGCCTTGGCCGTGACCTCGGCCATGGCGGCATCTTCGTCCTTGATGTTGCCGATGCGGATCAGCCGGCCAAGCGGCGCGTGATAGCGCGAGACACAGCCCGACAGTTCGACGAAGACCGGCTCGCCGCTGCGATAGATGCCGTCGCCCCAGGTCGTGTGCTCCTCGCCGAGCCGGGCGGCGGGCCGGATGAACGGGCCGAAGCCCGGCGCGTGGCCGCCGGCGCGCACCATCGCCGCCACGCATTGGGCGGCAACCTCCTGCTCGGCGGCGCCGTCGGAGATGGCAGCGATGGCGGCACCTGCCGCAGCATCCGTGACCTTGGCGGCGCGGCGCATCAGCACCTGTTCCTCGGCGCTCTTCACCAACCGCATCTTGTCGACCAGTCCCGAGACGTCGCTCCACTTGGTGTCGGCCTGCGCCTCAAGCTTCAGGGCGAGGCCGTGGCTGAGGCCGGACGTCCAGTTTTCGATGCCGATCCGTTTGCCGGCCAGGCCGAGTTCGGAAATGACGCGCGCGGCGAGGTCGGCCGCGGTCTCGCTGTCGGAGTGACCGCGGAATTCTGCTGCCTTCACCTGATTCTCGATCGTCACCTTCTCCATCGACCGGGTGACCAGGATAGGACGCCGGTCGAGCGTGACGATCAGGAGGTGCGGCGCGAAATAACCCCAATGGTCGAGGCCGGTGAGGTAGAAAACAGTCTCCGGCGAGGCGAAGACGGCGGCGTCGAGCTTGCGCTCTGCCAATGCCGTGCGAACTTTCGACAAGCGGCCGGCGATCTCGGCTTCGGAAAAGGGATTGCGGTCCATTGAGGTGTCCTTGAGTTGCCGGCCCTGGGCTGATGGTCAGTCGATGAAGATGGGATCGCGGGTCACGTCGCAGAGCCGCTCGCCGCCGCCTTCGCTGGCGCTGGGATCCTGGCAGATGATTGAGATCGAAGCCGGCCTTTGCCATGCGTTGCTTCACGTCGGCCAGGCGCCGCGCGTATTCCGCCTTGGTGGGCCCGCCCGACGCGTCCAAAGCCGTTTTCCTTCCTGCCCTCATCCAAAGGCGGTTCGTATCGCATCGAGAAAGCACACCTTAATTGTGCACAACTTGCGCATCACAAAGCCGCACAATCAAGCCCAATGGCGATTTTTCCAGATTCGTACAGTGCGTCTTGCGATATGTCCAGATGAGTTGTATACGTCTTAGTGCGCTTGACGCGATGGTGGAGAAACATCGTTCGAGCCCGATAATTATCGAAGAAGAAAAGGGGAAAGCATGTTCACGTCACAGATATCCCGCCGCGCGCTCGTGAAGGCCGCCGCCTGTCTTGCGCTCGCCGCGACCGCATTCACGTCACTGCCGGCCCATGCCGAAACGACGCTCGAACGCGCCAAGAAGGACGGCTATATCCGCGTCGGCTTCGCCAATGAGGCGCCGTTCGGTTTCGCCACGCCTGACGGCAAATTGACCGGCGAAGCGCCGGAAGTCGCCAAGGCGGTGCTCGCCAAGATGGGCATTGCGCAGGTCGACGGCGTGCTGACCGAATTCGGCTCGCTCATTCCGGGTCTCAAGGCCGGCCGCTTCGACATCATCGCCGCCGGCATGTTCATCAATCCCAAGCGCTGCGCCGAGATCAATTTTTCCGAACCGTCCTATGGCATCGGCCAGGCCATGCTGGTCGCGAAGGGCAATCCGAAAGGCGTGAAGGACTATTCGAGCATCAAGGACAATCCCGATCTCAAGCTCGCCGTGATGGCGGGCGCCGTCGAGGGGGGATATGCGAAGGACGCCGGCGTTGCCCAAGGACAAGTCGTTTCCTTGCCCGACCAATCCAGCCTGGTCGCGGCGGTCCAGTCTGGCCGTGCCGATGCTGCCGCGCTAACCGCGCTCTCGATCGCCGACATGGCCAAGAAGGCCGATGGCGTCGAATCGACCAAGCCCTTCGGTGAAGTTGCCGGCAAGTCGGTGAAGGGCCATGGCGGCTTCGGCTTCCGCAAGGAGGACACCGATCTGCAGGAAGCGTTCAACGCCGAACTGAAGAAGTTCCTCGGTACGCCGGAGCATATCGCGCTGGTCGAGCCGCTCGGCTTCGGCAAGGACTATCTGCCGAACAAGACGACTGCAGAGCTCTGCAAGGGCGAATAAATTCCCAACTGCTGGGCGGCGTGAAAACGCCGCCCTCTTTTTTCCTCGGAGAAGCAGATGGGTATCCGCACGCTCGTTGCCATGCTGGTCGTTTCGCTGGCCGTGATCGCGGTGCTGGCGACGCAGGAAACATACAGGCTGTTCCTACCGGGACTATTGCAGGGTGCCGTCCTGACGATCGAGATCGCCGTCCTCGGCAGCCTGCTGGCGGTCGTGATGGGGGTGCTCGCCGCGCTGGCGCGCATGTATGGTCCAGCGCCCCTCAGATGGCTGGCGACGGTCTATGTCGAAATCTTTCGCGGCACCTCGGCGCTGGTGCAATTGTTCTGGCTGTTTTTCGTGCTGCCGCAATTCGGGGTCACGCTCGACGCGTTTCCCGTCGCGGTGCTGGCGCTTGGCTTGAATGTCGGCGCCTATGGATCCGAATGCGTGCGCGGCGCAATCCAGTCGGTCGCGCGCGGCCAATGGGAGGCGGGAACGGCGCTCAACATGAGCCGCGCGCAAATGCTGCGCCGGATCATCCTGCCCCAAGCCTTCGTAGCCATGATCCCGCCCTGGGGCAATCTGTTCATCGAGCTTTTGAAATCGACGGCGCTGGTTTCGCTGATCACGCTCACGGACCTCGCCTTCAAGGCGCAGCAGATGAACCAGAACACCTTCAAGACCATTCCTATCTTCACGCTGGTGCTTTTGATGTATCTCGCCATGTCGCTCACCGTTTCTATCGGCATGCGGCTTCTCGAAAGGCGGGCCTCGCTCGGTCTGGCGCGGGGGAGGGCGGCGTGATCTGGGATTGGAGTTTTGCCGCCGAGATCCTGCCGGTGCTCGCACGCGCCGCCGTCGTCTCGATCGAGGCGACGCTGCTCGGCTTCGTCATCGCGGCTTTGCTCGGGCTGGTCCTCGCGGTAATCCGTATCGCGGTGCCCTGGACCGGCTGGACGATCTCGGTGCTGGTCGAACTGATCCGCTCGACGCCGCTGCTCATCCAGATCTTCTTCCTCTATTTCGTCTTTCCGAAATTCGGCGTCGTGCTCGACGCATTCACGGCCGGCGTTCTGGCCATCGGCATTCACTACGCCGCCTATTGCTCGGAAGTCTACCGCGCGGGCTTCGACAACATCCATCGCGGCCAGTGGGAAGCCTCGATCGCACTCAACCTCTCCTCCTGGACGACCTTTCGCGACATCATCATCCCGCAGGCGATACCGCCGATCGTGCCGGCGCTCGGCAACTATCTCGTCGCGCTGTTCAAGGAGACGCCGCTGCTGTCGGCCATCGCCGTGCTGGAACTCATGCAGACGGCCAAGATCATCGGCTCCGAGACTTTCCGCTACACCGAACCGATCACGCTGGTCGGCCTGTTCTTCCTGGCCATGAGCCTGGTTTCGGCCGCGCTCATCCGTGCCCTCGAACGCCTGCTCAACCGAAGGACCGCGCGATGACCGAACAACCGATGGTCCGTTTCGACAATGTCTCGAAGCGTTATGGCGCGCTCACCGTGCTCGACGGGCTGAACCTCGAAATCGCGCGCGGCGAGAAGGTTTCCGTCATCGGACCGTCCGGTTCCGGCAAGACCACGGTCTTGCGCATGCTGATGACGCTGGAGACGATCAATGACGGCGTCATCTGGGTCGAAGGCGAGCCACTGACGCATATGAAGCAAGGCGGAAAGCTGGTGCCCGCCAATCTTGCCCACATCCGCCGCATCCGGGCGAAGATCGGCATGGTGTTCCAGTCTTTCAACCTGTTTCCACACATGACGGCGATGGCCAATTGCATCGAGGCGCCGATGACCGTGCTTGGCATGAAGCGGGCCGATGCCGAGGCACGGGCGGCCGAGCTTCTCGACATGGTCGGGCTGTCGCAGAAGAAGGATCATTATCCTTCACAGCTTTCCGGCGGCCAGCAACAGCGCGTCGCCATTGCCAGGGCGCTGGCGATGCGGCCCAAGATAATGCTGTTCGACGAGGTGACGTCCGCGCTCGATCCGGAACTTGTCGGCGAAGTGCTGCAAGTGATAAGGCAAATCGGCCGCGAGCATGATTTGACGATGCTCATGGTCACCCACCAGATGGGCTTCGCCAAGGAATTTTCCGATCGCGTCTGCTTCTTCTATCAGGGCAAAATTTGCGAGCAGGGGCCGCCGGCAGAGCTTTTCGGCGCACCCAAGAATGAGCGGACGCGACAGTTCCTGCACGCTGTCCTGGAGGCTGGATGACGCTTGATACGGATGCCTCGGCCAAGACCGTGCCGCCTTCGCGTCCGCTTTCGGCGCGCGAACGGTTCGAACGCATCTACCTGATCCTGCGCGACCGTATCTGCCTGCTCGATTATCCGCCGGGGAGCCGGCTCTCCGAGGAAGAGCTCGCCCAGGAATTCGAGATCAGCCGCACACCGGTCCGACGCGTGCTGGCGCGGCTCGAGGCCGAAGGGCTTGTGCAATCGGTCCACGGCGTCGGTACGATCGTTACCGACGTCGACATCGAGGAGTTGCAGCAGGTCTATCATCTGCGACTGGAACTCGCGCTGCTTGTCGGCAAGCTTTCGCCAATTCCCCGAACGGCGGTCGACCTCGATCGCATCCGAGCGCTCATCGCGCGCTGCGATTCCGATATGCTCAACCCGGATCAGCGTGCCTTCCTGCAGCTGAACATGGACTTCTTCACTGAACTATCCGGCATGACCGGGAACCAGCCCCTGCGCGAAATAAGCGAAAGACTGTATTTTCAGGTTGCGCGCGTAGTCCTCAAGATGATGCCGCAACTCGGCCTTGTGGAGGAGTTCACGGCCTTCCGGCGCGAAATGGAGGAAGTGCTGGCTGCGGCGGAAATCGGGGATTGGGAATCGATCGGGCACATCAGGCGAGCCCATATCTCGATGAGCTTTCGGCGCATGGTGCGCCATGCCGGCCGACATGATGAATTTGACGGAAAGACCTGACGGTCGTCCTTTGTCATGGTGACGTAGCTTGCGGCGCCGAGAAGCGCTGCTGCTCCGTCCTCTTATTTAGGGTGCCGCCGTTCAGCCACGGCATCAGGCACCACCACCAGCTTGCCGACGAAATCCTTGGCGATGAAATCGGCTTGGGCGCGGTGGAAATCGGAAAGCCTGTAGACGCCGCCGACCAGCGGCCGGATCTTGTCTTCCTCGATATAGCGCACGATACGGCGGAAATCCGCACGTGTGCCCTGGCTCGAGCCGTGGAGCTGAAGCTGCTTGAGATACATGGTCCTGAGATCGAGCTGGACGACCGGGCCGGCGATGGCGCCTGCGGTGGTGTAGCGGCCCTCAGGCCTCAGGATGCGCAACAGATCGTTGAAGATCGCGCCGCCGACAAGGTCGGCCACGACGTCGATGGGCTGGCCGCCGGTCGCCTTGATCACGGCTTGCGGCAGGTCGGCCACGCCACGGGTGATCACGGCTTCGGCGCCGATGTCGAGCACTGCCTGCTCCTTGCCCTTGCCGACGACGGCATAGGGAATGGCTCCGCGCGCCCGCGCCAATTGCACGATGCCGGAGCCGACGCCGCCCGAGGCGCCGGTGACCAGCACGCGTTCGCCGGCCTTGAGCCCTGCACGTTCCAGCATCTGCTCGCCGGTGAGATAGGCGCAGCAGAAGGTGGCGAGTTCGACATCGCTCAAGTCAGTGTCGACGACATGGGCGTTCTCGGCCGGTACAGCCTGGTATTCGGCGTAACCGCCGTCGCGGCCGTGACCCATATAGTCAATGTCGGCGAGCGAATCGTCGTCGCGATTGTAGATCGAGAAATCGACCATCACTCGTTCGCCGATGCGTTCCGGCGAGACCCCTGCGCCAACGGCAGCGACGGTGCCGACCGTGTCGGTGCCCTGGATACGCGGAAAGGTCAGGGTGTTGCCCTGGCGCCGCCATGTCGACACGGCCCCTGCGTCCTCCTCCGTGCCATAGGCGCCCTGGCGAACCCAGACGTCGGTGTTGTTCATGCCGCAGGCGCTGACCTTGACCAGCACTTCGCCGGCGGCGGGCACAGGCACTTTCACGTCGGTGCGGTAGACGAGCTTTTCCGGGCCGCCGTGGCCGGTAAGCTGCACGGCCGCCATGGTGGCGGGGAGGGTGGGATGAGAGGTCATCGCGTTCACTTCCGAATACTTTGTAGGTGGCGCTGCCCCTCACCTTTACCCTCTCTCCGTGAACGACGAGAAGGTGCCGGCAGGCGGATGAGGGGCATCGCCGATCTCGGCAATTAGAGATTGGCGAACACGCTCTTCACGGCATCGGCGGTCTTGGCCACCACGGTGTCAGCCTCCTCGCGCGTCAGGCAAAGCGGCGGGGCGAAGCCCAAAATGTCGCCCTGCGGCATGGCGCGGCCGATGACCCCGCTTGCGGCGAGGGTCGTGGCGATCTGCGGTCCGATCTTCTGCGCCGGATCGAAGAACACACGGTCGTCCTTGTCGGCGACGAACTCGACCGCCGCCAGCATGCCGTCGCCGCGCACCTCGCCGACGTTTTTGTGGCCGCCGACGGCCTTGGTCAATTCGGCGCGGAAATAGGCGCCGGTCTCGCCGGCATTCCTCACCAGATCCATCTCATCGATCAGTTCGAGGTTGGCCACACCCGCGGCGACGCAGATCGGATGCGCCGAATAGGTCCAGCCGTGCCCCAGCGAGCCGAGCTTGTCGGAGCCCTGCACCAGAACCTGCCACATCTTGTCGGCGACGATGACGCCCGACAGCGGCGCGTAGGCGGAGGTCAGGCCCTTGGCAATGGTGATCAGGTCCGGCTTGATGCCGTAATGGTCGGAGCCGAACATGGTGCCCAGCCGGCCGAAGCCCGTCACCACTTCGTCGGCGACCAGGAGCACGTCGTACTTCTTCAGCACCGCCTGGATTTTCTCCCAGTAGCCGGCGGGCGGCGGCACGATGCCGCCAGTGCCGAGGATCGGCTCGCCGATGAAGGCGGCGACGGTCTCGGGGCCTTCGGCCAGGATCATCTCTTCCAGCTTGTCGGCGCAATGCTGCGAGAACTGCTCCTCGCTCATCGAGCGGTCGGCGCGGCGGAAATAGTAGGGCGCCTCTGTGTGCAGGATCGGCGCGCGCGGCAAGTCGAAGGCATTGTGGAAAAGATCGAGCCCGGTCAGCGATCCCGTCATGATGCCGGAGCCGTGATAGCCGCGCCAGCGCGAGATGATCTTCTTCTTCTCCGGGCGGCCAAGCACGTTGTTGTAGTACCAGATCAGCTTGATGTTGGTTTCGTTGGCATCCGAACCGGAGAGGCCGAAATAGACCCTCGACATGCCCTTCGGCGCACGGTCGATGATCATCTTCGACAGCGTGATCGAGGCCTCGGTGCCGTGGCCGACATAGGCGTGGTAATAGGCGAGGTTCGTGGCCTGGGCGGCGATGGCGTCAGCGATCTTCTGGCGGCCATAGCCGACATTGACGCAGTAGAGGCCGGCGAAGGCATCGATACTTTTTCTGCCGTTGCTGTCCCAGACGGTGACGCCTTCACCGCCGGCCATGATGCGCGTCGGCGATTCACCGCGCGCGTGGGTGCCCATATGCGTCGAGGGATGGAAGAAGTGATCACGATCCCAGGCGGCGAGTTCGTTGGACTGGTCGAGCATTCTTTTGACTCCTTGAGGAACGTGGACGCGGCTTAAGCGACGTCCAGGCAAAGATATTTGAGATCGGTGAAAGCTTCGAGCCCCTGACGCGAACCCTCGCGGCCAATGCCGGACTGCTTGACGCCGCCGAACGGGATCGGCGCACCGGTGATCTTGACGCGGTTGATGGCGACCATGCCGTAGTCCAGCGCCCTGCCCAGGCGCTGCTGGCGGGCGCCGTTCTCGGTCACGACATAGGCGACCAGACCATATTCGGAGGCGTTGGCGCGCGCGGTCACCTCGTCCTCGCTGTCGAACGGCGTCACGGCTGCGACCGGACCAAACGTTTCTTCGCGCATGATCAGTGCCTCGTCAGATACGTCAGCCAGCAGCGTCGGCTGGTAAAACAACGGGCCGGCCTGGTGCCTTCTGCCGCCGGCGAGGCAGCGGGCGCCATGGGCGAGCGCGTCGGTGACCTGCTCCTCGACCTTCTTGACGGCGCGCTCATGCATCAGCGGGCCGATGTCGCTTTCGTCGGCAAGGCCATTGCCGGTCCGCAGCGCCTCGATGCGCTTGGCGAAGGCGGCGCAGAAACGATCGTAGATCGGCCGCTGGACATAGATGCGGTTGGCCGCGAGGCAGTCCTGGCCGGACGTGGCGAATTTGGCGTCGACGGCGATGCGCACGGCCTTGTCGAGATCGGCGTCGGCAAAGACGATCAGCGGCGCGTGGCCGCCAAGCTCCATAACCAGCCGCTTCATCGTCGGCGCGCTCTGGGCCGCGATCAGCCTGCCGATCTCGGTCGAACCGGTGAAGCTCATGGCGCGCACGCGCGGGTCCTCGCACATTCGCCCGACTATGATCGACGCCTTGCCAGTGACGACGTTGAAGACGCCGGCGGGCAGGCCGGCGCGCTCGCCGAGTTCGGCCAGCGCCAGCGCCGAGAGCGGCGTTTCCGAAGAGGGGTGCGCGACGATGGTGCAACCGGCGGCAAGGGCCGCAGCCGCCTTGCGGGTCAGCATGGCGGACGGGAAGTTCCACGGCGTCACGACGCCGACGACGCCGAGCGGCTCGCGCCGCACCGTCATTTCCGCCTTCGCCAGATGGCTAGTTACGCTTTCGGCGTTGAGGCGCTTTGCTTCCTCGGCATACCATTCGACGAAAGAGGCGGCATAATCGATCTCACCGAGCGATTCCTTCAAGGGCTTGCCCTGTTCCAGCGTCATCAGCAGAGCGAGATCGTCTTTCGCGGCTATGATGAGGTCGAACCATTTGCGCAGGATTTTCGAGCGCTCCTGCGGCAACAGCGCCCGCCAGGCAGGGAAAGCGCGCGCCGCCGCGTCGATCGCACTTGCCGTCTGGCGGCCATCGAGCGCGGCGACAAAGGCCACCGTGGCGCCGGTCGCCGGGTCGGTGACCTCGAAGCTCTCCGCCGCCTCGCTTGCCGTCCAGTGCCCGTCGACATAGGCAAGCTCGCGCAGCAGCCGGCGGTCGGCGAGGCGGTCGAGCGCCTCATGGCGGTGCGAACGGGCAAAGTGCGCGGACATCATCGATTGCTCCCGATTGGGGTGATGCCGCAAGACTAGGGGCGTCGGCGCGAAGGATGAGGCTGTTTAGGTGCAGCTATATAGAGAGATTCTCTCTATTCGGCTGGGGAGCAGGACGATCTGTCTAGCCGCAGGGGTGGGGCGGGTGCTTTCGCGCATTCTCCGAGCGTACGGTGCCAGATGAACGCTGGTTTCGATCTCAGGACTGCACCGGCAACAGATCGGCAAGCGGTAGCACGGTCTCGTCCTTCACCGTCTTGATGACGATGTAGGTGAAGTAACGATCGATGCCGATTTCGCGTTCGAGCAAGGCATCGACCAGCCGCTGATAGGTATCGATATCGCGCGCCATCACCTTCAGAACGTAGTCGACGCCGCCGCCCACCGACCAGCAGGCTACAATCTCAGGTATGTCGCGGATGACACGCTCGAAGCGGTCGAAATCGGCCTGGCGATGGCTGGCCAGCGTCACCTCCATCAGCACGGTGGCGACGGGTGCGACGACGCGCATGGCAATCGAGGCATGATAGCCGGAGACGATGCCGGCCTTTTCCAGCTTGCGCAGCCGCATCCAGCACGGCGTCGGTGACAGGCCGACCTTGTCGGCCAGCGCCAGCTTGGTGATGCGCCCGTCACGCTGGATCGCGTCGAGGATTCTGAGGTCGATCGGGTCGAGTTTCGCGGCGGCCATCTGTATCCACTTTTTGGTCCCGCCGTACCATGACGGCGCATTATTTCGATTGTCAATTGCACTGATTTCGATCTCTAATAAGTCATGACATTATGGCAACCTGATCCCGCGCTCATCCGGCGGCCCGCCTACCAGTCGCTGGCCGACCAGTTCGCACGCGCCATTCATGATGGGCGGCTCGCCAACGGCGCGCGGCTGCCGACGCATCGCCGGCTGGCCGACGAGTTGAAACTATCGGTGCAGACGGTCAGTCGCGCCTATGAGGAACTGATTCGCCGCGGCCTGATCTCGGGCGAGATCGGCCGCGGCAGCTTCGTCCAGACGCAGCGGCGCGAGCCTGAGCCGCCCTATCTGCCGGAGCGGCTGGGCGAAGTGATCGATCTCTCGATCCTGAAGCCGGTCTGCGAGCCGATGCATCTGGAGCGGCTGAAGCAGGCGCTGGGCTGGCTGGCCGACAACCTGCCGTCGAGTTCGGCGCTGTCGTTCCGGCCCAACATGGTGTTTCCCCGTCACCGCGCCGTGGCGGTCGAGTGGCTGAAGCTGTGCGGTCTCGATGCCTCGCCGCAGAATATCAGCCTGACCAATGGCGCTACCGCCGGCATGACGGTGGCGCTGATGAGCGTGGCGCCGCCCGGCTCGACCGTCGCCACCGAGGCGATCGGCCACCATACGCTGGTGCCGCTCGCCCGCTATCTCGGCTTCAACCTCGAAGGCCTGCCGATAGACGGCAATGGCCTTATCCCGGAAGCGCTGGACGAGGCCTGCCGGATCTCCGACATCCGCGCCGTGTTCGTGCAGCCTTCGGTGATCAACCCGACGGCGACGCTGATGGATGCGGCGCGGCGCGAGCAGATTGCGGCGGTTGCGCGCAGGCACGACATAGCCATCATCGAGAACGATGTGTTGGGGCCGCTGGTCGAGGACCGGCCGCCGCCGGTCGCCGCCTTCGCGCCTGAACGCACGCTCTACGTCACGTCCTTCACCAAGATCGTGGTGCCGGGCCTGCGCATCGGCTATCTCGCCGCCCCCGACCGCTATGTCGCCGCGGTCGCCAACCGGCATCTGGTTTCCAACTGGATGGCGACGCCGCTGGTGGCGGAGATCGCCACCAAATGGGTGACCGACGGCACCGCGATGGAACTGGTGCGCTGGCAGCGCACAGCATTGCGGCGACGCCAGGACATCGTCGCCGAGGTGCTGGCCGGCGTCGACTATCGCACCCGGCGCGACGGACTGCATGTCTGGTTGCAGCTGCCCGCCGACCGTGCCGAGGAGAGCTTCGTCGCCCAGGCGCGCCTGCAAGGCGTGGCGATCGCGCCCGGCGCCTCCTTCCGCATCTCGCAAGCGCCCTGGCAACCGGCGGTGCGCATCTCGCTGGGCTCGACCACCGAGGGGGAACTGCGCGCCGGCCTCGGCGTTGTCACCAAGCTGCTGCTAGGCGACCCCGAGCATCTGCTGCTCGCAATCTAGCGAGATGTGCCGCTATCCAGACGATGCCGACCGCCAAAGGCGTCCCCGGTGCTGTCATTTTCGGTTCGACTTGATTTCGATCTCGGCACATTGCTAGGCACTGAATGTCCAAGAATTGTGCGGGATCAGAATAATTGTCATGATATTATTTTCCCAATTGACATGATTTGGCGGGTTCCGCATCGTTAAGGGCATAGGCTTCTCCAGCACGGGAAATTCGTTTGTCCGCATCCGCGCCTATCATCAAGGTCGATGGCATTTCGAAAAGCTTCGGCACTTTCAAGGTGCTGGACGGCCTGTCCATGCAGGTCATGCCCGGCGAGAAGCTGGCGCTGATTGGCCCGTCCGGCTCGGGCAAGACGACGATCCTGCGCATCCTGATGACGCTGGAGCGCATCGATGGCGGCCACATCCAGATCGACGGCGAGCATCTTTATCACATGGAGCGAAACGGCCAGCTGCTGGCTGCCGACGAGCGGCATCTGGCCAGGATGCGCCAGAAGATCGGCATGGTCTTCCAGCTGTTCAATCTGTTCCCGCACAAATGCGTCATCGACAATGTCACGCTGGCGCCGATGCTGACCAAGGGCACGCCGCGCGCTGCCGCCGAGAAGCGGGCGATGGAATTGCTCGACATGGTCGGCATGGCCGACAAGGCCAAGGCCATGCCGGCACAGCTTTCGGGCGGCCAGAAGCAGCGCGTCGCGATTGCCCGCGCGCTGGCACTGTCGCCCCGGATCATGCTGTTCGACGAGGTCACCTCGGCGCTCGATCCCGAACTGGTCGAGGAGGTGCTCAACGTGATGCGCAAGCTCGCGGCCGAAACCGACATGACGATGCTGCTCGTCACCCATGAAATGGGCTTTGCCCACGACTTCGCCGACCGGGTGCTGTTCTTCGACCGCGGCCGCATCGTCGAGGAGGGCAAACCCGATGAGATTTTCCGCCATCCCAAACAGGAGCGCACGCAAGGTTTCCTGAAGAAGATCATCGCGGCCGGACATCGCGTCTGACCGCCATGCCAGAGGCGGCGACACCGTCCGCAAGGGCGGCATTGCCGTCCTGAAATGACTGCAACCAAGAACACAAACATGGAGTTGGGAACAATGAAAAAACTTGGCATTCTGGCCGGCGTCGCCGGTCTTGCGCTGACCGCGGTGCTCGCGGCCTCGAACATCGGATCGGCCGACGACAGCAAGCTCGAGCAGCTGAAGGCGCAAGGCTTCGCCCGCCTCGCCATCGCCAACGAGCCGCCCTACACGGCGGTCGCCGCCGACGGCAAGGTTTCGGGCGCCGCGCCCGACGTGGCGCGGGAAATCTTCAAGCGGCTGGGCGTCGCCGACGTCGCCGCCTCGATCTCGGAATATGGTGCCATGATCCCCGGCCTGCAGGCCGGCCGCTTCGACGTCGTCACCGCCGGCCTGTTCATGAAGCCGGAGCGTTGTGCGGCGGTTGCCTATTCCGAGCCGGTGCTGTGCGACGCCGAGGCGATGCTGGTGAAGAAGGGCAATCCGAAGGGCTTCAAGAGCTATGAGGATGTCGCCAAGGACACCTCCGCTACCATCGGCGCGCCCGGCGGCGGCACTGAGGAGAAGCTCGCGCTCAACGCCGGCGTGCCGCGTGACCGCGTCATCGTCGTGCCCGACGGCCAGAGCGGGCTGAAGATGGTGCAGGACGGCCGCATCGACGCCTATTCGCTCCCCGTCCTGTCGATCAACGATCTGATGAAGAAGGCCAATGACCCGAGCCTCGAAGTCATAGCACCCGTGCAGGGCGCGCCCGTCTATTGCGACGGCGCCGCTTTCAAGAAGGGTGACGAGGCGCTGCGCGACGCCTTCGACGTCGAGCTCGCCAAGATGAAGAAGTCGGGCGAGTTCGCCAAGATCATCGAGCCCTACGGCTTCTCGGCGGCGGCGGCGATGTCGACGACGCGCGACAAGCTCTGCGCGGCGAAATAAGCGCTTTTCCCTTCTCCCCGTCCACGGAGAGAAGGTGGCTGAAGGGCCGGATGAGGGGCAGCGCGCGTTTTTGCGAGCTTGGAGCCGCGCCTCATCCGCCTGCCCGTCCTTCGCGGCAGCTGCGCTGCAGCTAAGGAGGGTGAACCGGCAACTTCTCCCCGTGAGAGAGGAGAAGTTGCTAAAACCAAACGTTGGAAGCCTCTGATACATGACCCAATGGTCCGGCTATCTCGGCCTGATATTGCAGGGAGCGCTTGTCACCATCGAGCTGACGCTGATGGGGTCGGTGCTGGCCCTCGTGATGGCCTTCCTGGCCGGCATGGGGCGGCTGTCGCGCTTCTTCGCGTTGCGGGCGCTCGCCACCGCTTATATCGAGTTCTTCCGCGGCACATCGATTTTCGTACAGCTGTTCTGGGCCTATTTCGTGTTGCCCCTGGCGGGCGTCGAACTCACTCCGCTGCAAGCCGGCGTGCTGGCGCTGGGCCTCAATGTCGGCGCCTATGCGGCGGAAGTGGTACGCGGTGCCATCCAGTCGGTCGGCGCCGAGCAGTACGAGGCCTGCACGGCTCTCAATCTCGGCCGCTGGCAGGGCATGCGCCATGTCATCCTGCCGCAGGCGCTTCTTGTGATGCTGCCGACCTTCGGCAACAACGCCATCGAACTGCTCAAGGCGACATCCGTCGTCTCGCTGATTTCGCTCGCCGATCTCACCTTCCAGGCGCAGGTGGTGCGCTCGCAGACCGGCAGCACGCTGATGCCGTTCACCACCATCCTGGTGATCTATTTCGCGCTCGCGCTCGTCATCTCCTGGGGCGTGCGGTCGCTGGAGCGGCGCATGGCGCGCGGCCTCGACGGAGTGCGCGTCTGATGGATTGGGCCCTGTAATGGATTGGGACTGGGATTTCGTCCGGCAGATCCTGCCGACGCTGATCGAGGGGGTGAAGATCACCATCCTGGCGACGGTGCTCGGCTCGGTGCTGGCGGCAATCGTCGGGCTGGGCATCGCACTGGCCCGCCGCTCGCCGAACAAGATGATGTCGCGCACGGTCGGCTGGGCGGCCGAATTCATCCGCGGCACGCCGCTGCTGGTGCAGCTCTACTTCATTTTCTACGTGCTGCCCGATTTCGGCATCCTGCTGCCGCCGCTGGTGGCCGGCGTCATCGGTCTTGGGCTGCACTACGGCACCTATACGGCGGAGGTCTATCGCGCCGGCATCGAGAACGTGCCGCGCGGCCAGTGGGAGGCGGCCAAAGCCTGCAATCTCAGCGCTCGCCAGACCTGGACCCACATCGTCATACCGCAGGCAATCCCGCCGATGATCCCGGCGCTGGCCAATTATTTCATCGCCATGTTCAAGGAGACGCCGCTGCTGTCGGCGATCACCGTGCTGGAGCTGATGAACCAGGCCAAGAGCGTCGCCAACACCTATTACCGCTATGTCGAGCCGATGACGCTGGTCGGCGCCTTCTTCCTGATCATCAGCCTTTTCTCGGTTATGCTGCTGCGCTGGCTGGAACATCGCTACGGCAAGATCGAAAGGTAGTTCCCATGAAGCCGCTTCCCGAAATCAGGCTGATGCCGACAAGGCCCGCACTCGAGGTGCGCCCGTTGGAAAAGCGCGTCGGCCTGATCATCCTGGCCACCGACCACACCAGCGAGCCGGACTTCCGTCGCATGGTGGCGAGTGAGAGGATCGGCATCTATGTCGCCCGCATCCCCTATAAGAATCCGACCACACCTCAGAATCTGCGCAAGATGCAGCCCGAACTGACGGCTGGCGCGGCGCTGATCCTGCCGGACGAACCGCTCGATGCCATCTGCTACTCCTGCACGTCGGCCTCCGTGGTGATCGGCGATGCCGAGATCGAGGCGGCGATCCAGGCGGCCAAGCCTGGCGTGCCCGTGGTCACGCCGCCGATGGCGGGCGTGCGCGGACTGAGGGCTCTGGGCGCGAAGAGGATCAGTATTCTCACCCCCTACACCGTCGAGACGAGCCGGCCGATGGCGGCCTATTTCGCCGAACGCGGCTTCGAGATCGCCAGCTTCACCTGTCTCGGCTTCGAGGATGACCGCGAGATGGCGCGCATTGCGCCGGCAGCCCTCGTCGATCTGGCGTGCGAGGCGACTGACCCGCAGGCCGAGGCGTTGTTCGTGTCCTGCACGGCGCTGCGCTCGGCGCTGGCGGTTGCCGCGATGGAACAGGCTATCGGCCGCCCGGTCGTCACCAGCAACCAGGCGAGCGCGTGGAATTGCCTGCGACTGTGTGGCGATGATGTGCCGCGTCCGGAGTTCGGGCGGCTGACGACCTTGCCGCTTGGACAGTAAGGTCATGTCCTGCATGCACGAGCGACCCATGACGCACGCCGTCGCCCTTTCAGACATCCGCGCCGCGCGCCAACGCATCACCAGCAAGGTCGAGCCGACACCGGTCGTGCCATCCGAGAGCCTGTCGGAGCGGCTCGGCCTTCCCGTTCACCTCAAGCTGGAGCACCGCCAGATCACGGGCAGCTTTAAGCTGCGTGGCGCCTCGAACGCCATTGCTTCGCTCAATGCCGAGCAGCGGGCACGCGGTGTTGTCGCGGCTTCGACCGGCAATCACGGCCGCGCACTCGCCCATGCCGCCAGGCTCGAAGGCATGCGCGCGGTTGTCTGCATGTCGCGGCTGGTGCCTCGGAACAAGCTCGATGCCATCCGCTGCCTCGGCGCGGAAATCCGCATTGTCGGCGACAGCCAGGACGACGCGCAGCAGGAGGTCGAGCGGCTGGTGGCGCAAGAGGGTCTCGTGATGCTGCCACCCTTCGACCATCCCGACATCATCGCCGGGCAGGGCACGCTCGGGCTGGAGATCATGGAGCAGGTTCC
Source organism: Mesorhizobium sp. B2-5-11 (assembly GCF_006440835.1). NCBI lineage: Bacteria > Pseudomonadati > Pseudomonadota > Alphaproteobacteria > Hyphomicrobiales > Phyllobacteriaceae > Mesorhizobium > Mesorhizobium sp. B2-5-11. The sequence continues at coordinate 350,034 of NZ_VFUK01000004.1, read as the reverse complement.
TGACGCCGCTCTGGTGCTGGTGCAGCTCTCCGGCGGCGGGTTGGCCTCCGGGATTGCCGCAGCGGTCAAGGGCGTCAGGCCGAGCACAAAGGTCGTCGGCATCTCGATGGCGCGCGGCGCGGCGATGAAAGCCAGCCTCGATGCGGGGCGCCCGGTGCAGGTGGAGGAGCTGCCGACGCTGGCGGATTCGCTCGGCGGCGGCATTGGCCTCGACAACCGGCTGACCTTTTCCATGTGCCGAGACCTGCTCGACGACGTCGTGCTGCTTTCCGAGGACGAGATCGCCGCCGGCATCCGCCATGCCTATGAACAGGAGCGCGAGATCGTCGAGGGTGCCGGCGCGGTCGGTATCGCTGCGCTGCTTGCCGGCAAGGTGAAGCCAAACGGACCGGTGGTCGTTCTGCTTTCCGGTCGTAATATCGATATGAGCCTGCACAGAAAGATCGTTTGCGGCGAAGTAGTTGCGGAGCGCGCCTGATGAGCCGGATGACCATCCTTACCGAGAAACAACTACGCGAGATCGTAGCTCTCGATCTCGACGCCGTCGCCTGCGTCGAAAACGCCTTCCGGGCGCTCGCTACCCTGCCGGTGGCGATGCCGCCGATCCTGCGGCTCGACATCCCCGAGCATCGCGGCGAGGTCGACGTGAAGACCGCCTATGTGCCCGGCATCGACGGCTTCGCCCTCAAGATCAGCCCCGGCTTCTTCGACAATCCCAAGCTCGGCCTGCCCAGCGTCAACGGCATGATGGTGCTGCTGTCGGCAAAAACCGGTCTGGTCGAGGCGTTGCTGCTCGACAATGGCTATCTCACCGACGTCCGCACCGCAGCCGCCGGGGCGGTCGCCGCAAAACATCTGTCGCGGCCGGATTCATCCATTGCCGCCATCTTCGGCGCCGGCGTGCAGGCCGGATTGCAGCTCGAGGCGCTGCGCCTGGTGCGGCCGATCGAAGAAGCTCGCATCTGGGCGCGCGACGCGGCCAAGGCGCAAGCCGCGGCCGGCGCCTTGAGCGAAAAACTGGGCATCGTGGTGCGCGCAGAACCGGATGCGGCCAAGGCGGCCGCCGGCGCCGACATCATCGTCACCACCACGCCCTCGACAGAACCATTGATCAAGGCCGGCTTCGTCTCGGCCGGCCAGCACATCACCGCCATGGGCTCGGACGCCGAGCACAAGAACGAGATCGCACCGGCAATCCTGCGCATGGCCGATCTCTATGTCGCCGACAGCGCAAGGCAGACGCGCCGGCTCGGTGAATTGCACCATGCCATCTCCGCCGGCGTGATGGCGGCGGACGCGGAGGTGGCCGAACTCGGCCAGATCATCGCCGGCGAACGGCATGGCCGGCGCGCGGCGGACGACATCACCATCGCCGACCTGACCGGCACCGGCGTGCAGGACACCGCGATCGCCACGCTAGCCCGTGACCGGGCCCGGGTTGCGAAAGCCGGAACCATTTTTGAAAGTTGATGCTGGCCGCAAGAGCATGATCCGGAAAAGTGGAAACCGGTTTTCCGAGGAGATCATGCTCAAACAAAATTACCTGGAGCCAGGTTCAACGGAAGTTGAAGCGGGTTCCAGGGCCCAACAAACGAGGACCAACAAAATGCAACCGAACTTGAAATTCTCGCGAAGCGAGTATGCGGATCGCCTCGCCAAGACGCGGAAAGCCATGGCGGTGAAAGGCGTCGATCTGCTTATTGTCAGCGACCCCTCCAACATGGCCTGGCTCACCGGCTATGACGGCTGGTCCTTCTACGTGCATCAGGCCGTCATCGTGCCGCCGTCGGGCGAGCCGGTCTGGTATGGCCGCGGCCAGGACGCCAACGGCGCCAAGCGCACCGCCTATCTCGCGCATGACAACATCGTCGGCTATGCCGATCACTATGTGCAGTCGACCGAGCGCCATCCGATGGATTTCCTGTCGAGCGTGCTTGCCGATCGCGGCTGGGGCAAGCTGACCGTCGGCGTCGAGATGGACAATTACTGGTTCTCGGCCGCCGCTTTCGCCTCTTTGCAGAAGCACCTGCCCAATGCCCGTTTCGTCGACGCCACCGCGCTGGTCAATTGGCAGCGCGCGGTGAAGAGCCCGACCGAGATCGACTTTATGCGCAAGGCCGCCCGCATCGTCGAGGCGATGCACCAGCGCATCGTCGACAAGATAGAGGTCGGCATGCGCAAATGCGATCTCGTCGCCGAGATCTATGATGCCGGCACGCGTGGCGTCGACGGCATCGGCGGCGACTATCCAGCGATCGTGCCGCTGCTGCCGTCGGGCGCCGACGCCTCGGCGCCGCACCTGACCTGGGATGACAAGCCGATGAAGTCGGGCGAGGGCACGTTTTTCGAAATCGCCGGGTGCTACAACAGGTATCACTGCCCGTTGTCGCGAACAGTGTTCCTCGGCAAGCCGACACAGGAATTCCTCGATGCGGAGAAGGCGACGCTCGAAGGCATGGACGCGGGGCTCGCGGCAGCCAAGCCCGGCAACACGTGCGAAGACATCGCCAACGCCTTCTTCGCGGTGTTGAAGAAATATGGCATCGTCAAGGACAACCGCACCGGCTATCCGATCGGCCTTTCCTATCCGCCGGACTGGGGCGAACGCACGATGAGCCTGCGCCCCGGAGACCGCACCGAGCTGAAGCCCGGCATGACCTTCCATTTCATGACCGGCCTGTGGCTGGAGACGATGGGGCTGGAAATCACCGAATCCATCCTGATCACTGAGACGGGCGTCGAGTGCCTGGCCAATGTGCCGCGCAAGCTGGTGGTGAAGAATTGAAACCGATGTCCGACCTTCGTCCGTCGCCGGTCTCGCCCTCGGTCGATTTCGATCGCGACGGCGCACAGCACGGTTTCCTGCGCCTGCCCTACAGCCGCGACGATTCGGCGTGGGGCTCGGTGATGATCCCGATCTGCGTCCTGCGCAACGGCAAGGGGCCGACGGCCCTTCTGACCGGCGGCAATCATGGCGACGAATATGAAGGGCCGCTGGCGCTCTATGATCTGGCGCGCACGCTCGATCCCGCCCAAGTCAGCGGCACGGTCATCATCGTGCCGGCGATGAACTATCCGGCCTTCCGCGCCGGCACGCGCACCTCGCCGATCGACAAGGGCAACATGAACCGCAGCTTTCCAGGCCGGCCAGACGGTACGGTGACGGAAAAGATCGCCGATTATTTCCAGCGGGAGCTGCTTCCCCGCGCGGATATCGTGTTCGACTTCCATTCCGGCGGCAAGACGCTGGACTTCGTGCCGTTCTGCGCCGCCCATACGCTGCCGAACAAGGCCCTGGAGCAGAGGGCCTTCGCGGCGGTCGAAGCCTTCGCGGCGCCGTTCTCGATGCGCATGATCGAGATCGATGCCGTCGGCATGTACGATACCGCCGCCGAGGACATGGGCAAGGTGTTCGTCACCACCGAGCTCGGCGGTGGAGGCACGTCGAGAGCCGAGACGGTGCGGATCGCCCGGCGCGGCATGCTCAACGTGCTGAGGCATGCCGGCATCGTTGCCGGTGCGGTCGAAAAGACGCCAACCCAATGGCTCGACATGCCGTCCGGCGATTGCTTTGCCTTCGCGGAGGAAGACGGCATGGTCGAGACGATGGTCGATCTCGGCGAGCCTGTCGAGAAGGGCGCGGTGCTGGCGCGCATCCATTCCACCGGCCGAACCGGCATCGCCCCCCAGGAGATCCGGGCAAAAATGTCGGGCATGTTGGCGGCGCGGCATTTCCCCGGCCTGGTCAAGGCCGGGGACTGCGTCTCGGTGGTTGCCGCATTGGTCGACTAACGGAAGGGTGGGCCTGCACGGCGGGCAGGCTTGGACCTATCTCGCATTCTTCCACCCTGGATCCAGATAGCGGCCGGCGAGCCAGCCCGGCCGCGCTCACGGCTCCGGCCGGCGCGTCGCGGCGGCACGTGCCTTGCCATCGCCTCAGACATCCAAAGCCACCGTCATCGAAGAGGCGCCGGCGCGACGACTTGTTCCGGCGCGAACTCGGGTATCAAAGAGTATGACTTTGCTGCCATACTCGCGATAAAGAGGGTGTCGGAATGCAACAAAAATGGGATTTCTGGATCGACCGCGGCGGCACGTTCACCGATGTCATCGGCCGTGATCCCGAGGGCGGCCTGCATCCGCGCAAGCTTCTATCCGAAAATCCCGAGGCCTATGCCGACGCGGCCATCCAGGGCATTCGCGACCTTCTCGGCCTGCGCCCCGGCGAGCCTATACCCGCCGGGCTGATAGGCGACGTAAAGATGGGCACAACGGTCGCCACCAATGCGCTGCTGGAGCGCAAGGGCGACCGCGTGCTTTTGCTCATCACCAAGGGATTTCGCGATGCGCTGAGGATCGCCTATCAGGCGCGGCCCGACATCTTCGCCAAGGAGATCATCCTCCCCGAACAGCTCTACGAGCGCGTCATCGAGGTCAACGAGCGCGTGCTTGCCGACGGCTGTGTCGAACGGCTGCTCGACATCGCTGCCTGTCGCCCGGCGATCGAACAGGCAAAGGCGGACGGCATCGACGCGGTCGCCATTGTCTTCATGCACGCCTGGAAATATCCCGATCACGAAAAGGCAGTCGCAAAGGTCTGCCGCAAGCTCGGTTTCGGCCAGGTTTCGGTCAGCCACGAGGTGTCGCCGCTGATCAAGCTGGTCGGCCGCGGGGACACCACCGTGGTCGACGCCTATCTGTCTCCGATCCTGTCGAGATATGTGCAAAGGGTAGGCCAGGAACTCGGCGTTCTCTCCCCCCTCGAGGGGGAGATGTCGGCGAAGCCGGCAGAGGGGATCGCCGCAGAAGGCACCACCAAGACGTCGAACCCCGTCGATCCGACCCGACCCGGCGGCTTCGCCGCCACCCTCCCCTCGAGGGGAAGGGAAAATCCCCGCCTGATGTTCATGATGTCTTCTGGCGGGCTGACCGCCGCGGACCTGTTCCAGGGCAAGGATGCGCTGCTGTCTGGCCCGGCCGGCGGGGTCGTCGGCATGGTCGAGACGGCAAAGATCGCCGGCTTCGAAAAGGTGATCGGTTTCGACATGGGGGGCACCTCCACCGATGTCGCCCATTATGACGGCGAATATGAGCGCGCCTTCGATACCGAGGTCGCAGGCGTGCGCGTGCGCGCGCCGATGATGCGCATCCACACCGTGGCGGCCGGCGGCGGCTCGGTCCTGCACTACGAAGCAGGCCGCTTTCGCACCGGCCCGGACTCCGCCGGCGCCAATCCAGGCCCCGCCGCCTACAGGCGCGGCGGCCCGCTCGCCGTCACCGACGCCAACGTCATGCTCGGCAAGCTGCAGCCGGATTTTTTCCCGACCATCTTCGGCCCCGGCCAGAACGAGCCGCTCGATGTGGACACCGTTCGCCAGAAATTCACCGCGCTCGCCGCCGAAATCGGCGACGGCCGCTCGGCCGAAGCGGTCGCCGAAGGTTTCGTCACCATCGCGGTCGAAAACATGGCGAACGCCATCAAAAAGATCTCGGTGCAGCGCGGCTACGATGTCACCGAATATCTCCTGAACTGTTTTGGCGGCGCAGGCGGCCAGCACGCCTGCCTGGTCGCCGACGCACTCGGCATAGAGGCGGTGCTGATCCATCCGTTTTCCGGCCTGCTGTCGGCCTACGGCATCGGCCTGTCTTCGGTCTTTGCCTCACGCCAGCAGGCCTTGCTTGCACCGCTGGCGGAAGAATCCAGACGGGCAATCGAAGGCCTGATCGCGGCCTTGCAAACCGCCGTTGTCGCGGAACTCGCCGCACAAGGCATCGCCGAGGACGCGGTGACCGCCAGACCGGCGCTGCAGATCCGTTATGACGGCACCGACACCGCACTTCCGGTGCATTTCGACCATGGCTCGATGTTGCGGGCGAGGGCCGATTTCGAGGCCGCTCACAAGGCGCAATTCGGTTTCGTCTATGAGGACAAGCCGATGATCGTCGAAGCGGTGAGCGTCGAGGGGATGGAGGCGGGCGGCGAGCTGAATGCCGAAGCCTATGCGCCGGCGGGGCAGCCATCAAAAGCCAGGGCCGAGGAGGTCCGGCGGATCTATACGGAAGGAAAATGGCACGAAGCCGACGTCTGTCGGCGCGAGGCCTTGCGGCCGTCCGATCGGGTCGCCGGCCCCGCACTAATCATCGAGCCCAACCAGACGATCGTCGTCGAGCCGGGCTGGCAGGCCGAGATCACGGCCAGGAACCACGTGCTGATGCGGCGCACCAGCAAGAAACGCCGGCAGGCAGCACTTGGCACCGAGGCCGATCCGGTGATGCTGGAAGTGTTCAACAATTTGTTCATGTCGATCGCCGAGCAGATGGGCGTGACGCTGCAGAACACCGCCTATTCCGTCAACATCAAGGAAAGGCTGGATTTCTCCTGCGCCGTTTTCGACCGGAACGGCGCGCTGGTCGCCAATGCGCCGCATATGCCGGTGCATCTGGGCTCGATGGACCGCTCGGTCGAGACCATCATCCGGCTGAATTCCGGCGATATTCATCCCGGCGACGTCTTTGCCCTCAATGCCCCCTACAATGGCGGCACGCATCTGCCCGATATCACGGTGGTAACGCCGGTTTTCGAGGAAGAGCGGCCGATTTCCCCCACAAGAGGGGAGATTAGCCAATCGCCCAAGATCCTCTTCTGGGTGGCCTCGCGCGGCCACCACGCAGACATCGGCGGCACCGCGCCGGGCTCGATGACGCCACTTGCCACCACGGTCGACGAGGAAGGCGTGCTGTTCGACAATTTCCGTATCGTCGATCGCGGAAAGTTCCGCGAGAATGAGCTGCAGACGCTGCTCACCGATCACCGCTATCCGGCCCGCAATCCGCACCAGAATATCGCCGATCTCAAGGCGCAACTCGCTGCCAACGAAAAGGGCGTGGCGGAGCTGCGCAAGATGGTGGCGCATTTCGGGCTCGATGTCGTGGAGGCCTATATGGGCCATGTGCAGGACAATGCGGCCGAGAGCGTGCGGCGCGTGATCGAGCGGCTGCCGGATACATCGGCCTATGAATATCCCACCGACACCGGCCAGGTGATCAAGGTGAAGATATCGGTCGACCGGCAAAAGCGCGAGGCGACGGTCAATTTCACCGGCACGTCGCCGGTGATGAAGAACAATTTCAACGCGCCAGAGCCTGTCGCCCGGGCCGCGGTGCTCTATGCCTTCCGCGTCATGGTCGAGGACATGATCCCGATGAATGCCGGTTGCCTGAGGCCGATCAACATCATCATCCCGGACGGCTCGATGCTGAAACCCGCCTATCCCGCCGCCGTCGTCGCGGGCAACGTCGAGACCTCGCAGCACGTCACCAACGCGCTGTTCGGCGCCATGGGCGCCATGGCCAATGCGCAAGGCACCATGAACAATCTGACCTTCGGCAACAGCAAGTACCAGTATTACGAGACGATCTGTTCCGGTTCGCCCGCCGGCGAGATGAATTCCGGCCGCGGCTTTGCCGGCACGTCGGGCGTTCACACCCATATGACCAATTCGCGCCTTACCGATCCGGAAATACTGGAGCTGCGGTTTCCGGTGATGCTGGAGGATTTCCACATCCGCGAAGGCTCCGGCGGCAAGGGCAGGTGGAATGCCGGCGACGGCACGAAGCGCACCATCCGTTTCCTGGAGAAGATGGAATGCGCCATCCTGTCCTCGCATCGCAACCGGCCGCCGCAAGGGCTTGACGGCGGTGGCGATGGCGAGGCCGGCTCGACCAAGGTGCGCCGCAAGGACGGCAAGGTCGAGGTGCTGAAAGCCTGCGACCAGACGGTGCTTCAGGCCGGCGACGCCGTCATCGTGACGACGCCGACGCCCGGAGCGTTCGGAAGGCCGGAGCCAGGGCCGTCCAACGTTTGATAGAATCGCGGAACCGCTCTATCCATTTTTTGGAATCCGGATTTCCCTTGCCTTTCACACCGGGCCTTCGCCATGCCAAGCAAATCCCCATTGAAGACACTGGCGCCCGATGGACTCGGGCCGACCGTCACCGTCGGCGAGATCCTGGTGGAGATCATGGCCAAAAGCCGTGGCAATGGCTTTCTCGAGCCCATCGAGCTGACCGGACCTTATCCGAGCGGGGCGCCGGCGATCTTCATCGACCAATGCGCCAGGCTTGGCGGGCGGGCCGGCATCATCGCCTGCGTCGGCGACGATGATTTCGGCAGGATCAATGTCGAGCGCCTGCGCCGGGACGGTGCGGATGTCACGGCCATCGCCGTCAGCCCCGACTATCCGACGGGCAGCGCCTTCGTGCGCTACCGCGAGGACGGTTCGCGCGACTTCGTCTACAATATCGGCAAATCGGCCGCGGCGCTGGTCGGCTTGACCCCTGAGGCCAGGGCGCTGCTGGCGCGTTCAGGCCACCTGCACGTCATGGGCACCGCACTCAGCATTCCCGCCATTTGGCAGGTGCTCGACCATGCCATCGATGTGGTCAAGGCGCGTGGCGGAAGCATCTCGCTCGATCCCAATCTTCGCAAGGAACTGCTCGGCCATGGCCAGACGCGCGAGCGCTTCGCGCGGCTTCTCGACATTGCGGATCTGATCCTGCCGTCGGGTGAGGAACTCCACACCGCTTCGGGCAACGACAATGAAGCCGACGCGCTCGCCTCGCTGTTTGCCCGCGGCGCCGGCGAGGTCGTCGTCAAGCGCGGCGCGTTGGGCGCGTCCCTGTTCGGCGCCGACGGCAGCCGCGTCGAGTCGCCCGGCTTCCTGGTCGAGGAGATCGATCCGACCGGCGCGGGCGACTGTTTTGGCGGTGCCTACATCGCCTGCCGCAGGCTCGGCATGCCTGCCGTGACCGCGCTCGATTACGCGAATGCGGCAGGCGCGCGCAACGTCACGCGGCAAGGCCCGATGGAAGGAGCCGGTACGCGCGCCGAACTCGATCTGTTCATTGCCAACACGCCGAGGCGACGCCCGTGACCGATCCATTGCTGAAACTTGCAAATTCCCGGCGGCGGGGCGCGGCGGAAGGCATCACCTCCGTCTGCTCGTCCCATCCGGTCGTGATCCGGGCCGCAGTGCGCGACGCCGCGCTGTTCTCGCGGCCGCTGCTGATCGAGGCGACCTGCAACCAGGTCAACCAGTTCGGCGGCTATACCGGCATGCAGCCCGCTGACTTCGTCGCGGCGGTGACCGCTATTGCAGGCTCCGAAGGCCTTGCGCCCGAGCGGGTCATCTTCGGCGGGGATCATCTCGGTCCCAATCCATGGCGAAAGGAAGATGCCGGCGCGGCCATGGCGAAGGCCGAGGACATGGTGTCCGCCTATGTCCGGGCCGGTTTCCGCAAGATCCATCTCGATGCCTCCATGGGATGCGCGGGCGAGCCGGCGGCGCTGGATGACGCTACGATTGCCAGGCGCGCCGCCCGCCTGGCGCGCAAGGCCGAGGACGCCGCCAGCGGGACCGACCGGCCACTCTACGTGATCGGCACCGAGGTTCCGCCGCCGGGCGGAGCGGATCATCTCATCGGCGAAATCAGCCCCACAAGCCTGTCCGCGGTCCAGCACACACTGGCGGTGCATCGGCAGATCTTCCACGAGAACGGCCTCGCAGACGCCTTCTCGCGGGTCATCGCCGTGGTGGTGCAGCCGGGCGTGGAGTTCGGCAACGAGAACGTGGTCTTCTACGATCGCGCCAAGGCGCTGCATCTGCGCGAATTGCTCGACCAGGAAGCGGGCCTGGTCTACGAAGCCCATTCCACCGACTATCAGACGCAAGCGGCCCTACGCGAACTGGTCGAGGACGGCTTTGCCATCCTCAAGGTGGGGCCGCAGCTGACTTTCGAACTGCGCCAAGCGCTCTATGGGCTGGACCTGATCGCCTCCGATCTGTTGCCCGACTACGGCGCGCGCCCGCTTTATCAGACCATGGAAGCGCTGATGACGGCCGATGCCAAGGACTGGCACAGCCACTACCACGGCTCTGCGGCGCAACAGCGCGTGCAGCGGCACTATTCGCTGTCGGACCGCATACGTTACTACTGGAACCATCAGGAGGCGATGGAAGCTGTCCAGCGATTGACGGCCGCCTTGTCGGGCAAGGCCGTGCCGGTGACGCTGTTCCATCAGCATCTGCCCGCGCTCGACCGCTTTGCCGGGCAGCCGCTCGATCCGGAGGCGGTGTTGGTGGCCGCGGTTCAGCAGGCGCTGGAGGGCTACCGCTTCGCCTCCAGCGGTTGAGCGGCCGATAGCCAGGGGACGCAGTTCGGTCATTTCGACGACTTGTCGGCTTACTTGCTTGAGGTGTGCCTGCACCGGGGTAATAGTCGCGACGGAATGGCGAGGAGGAGGATATGACGCTGAACTTCGACCCAAGGGCGAAGGCCGCGACGCTCTACCATGGCGAATTCCGGCCGATGTTCATCGGCGGCAAATGGGTCGCTGCGCAGTCCGGACAGGAGATGCAGGCGCTCAACCCGGCGACGGGGCAGGTGCTGGCGACGGTGCCGCGCGGAGGCGCCGCCGACATCGACGCGGCGGTGGCGGCTGCGCGCACCGCTTTCGAAGGTCCGTGGTCCGGATTTTCGCCTTACGAACGGCAGTGCGTGCTGCTCAGGATCGCCGATCTCTTCGAGAAGAACTGGGAAGAGCTCTGCGTCTCCGACACCCTCGACATGGGGCTGCCGATCACGCGCACGCTCGCCAACCGGCGCCGGGTCATCGGCATGCTGCGCTTCTATGCCGGGATGGCGACCGCGCTGCATGGCGAATCAATCGACAATTCGATCCCGGGCGAGATCGTCACCTTCACCCGGCGCGAGCCGGTGGGCGTGGTCGGCGCCATCATTCCCTGGAACGCGCCGACCGCCGCGTCGATCTGGAAGATCGCGCCGGCGCTGGCTACTGGCTGCACGATCGTGCTGAAACCTTCCGAGGATGCATCGCTGACGCCGCTTTTGATCGCGCGGCTGATGCAGGAAGCGGGCGTTCCCGACGGCGTTGTCAACATCGTCACCGGAACCGGGGCCGAAGCCGGCGCGCGGCTTGCCGAACATCCCGACGTCAACAAGATCGTCTTCACCGGCTCGACGCTCACCGGCCAGGCGATCGCCCGGGCGGGTGTTGCCAATCTAAAGCGCGTTTCATTAGAACTCGGCGGCAAGTCGCCGCTCATCGTGTGCCGCGACGCCGATATCGACAAGGCCGTTCCGATCGCGGCGATGGCTGTCTTCGTGCATTCGGGCCAGGTCTGCATCGCCGGTTCGCGGCTGTTCGTGGCGCGCGAAATCCATGACGAGTTCGTGCGCCGGCTCGCTGACTTCGCCGGCAGGCTGCGCATCGGCCACGGCATCGAAGCCGAAACCGAAATGGGGCCGCTCATCAATGCGCGGCAGGCCGGCAAGGTTGAGGGCTACATCAAGGCCGGCAGCGAGGAGGGCGCGGAACTGGTCGCCGGCGGATCGCGGCTGACCGGCGGCCTCTATGACGGCGGCAACTTCATCGCGCCGACCGTCTTCGGCGCAGTGTCCGACCAAATGACCATCGCGCGCGAAGAGATCTTCGGGCCGGTTATCTCGGCAATGCCCTTCGATACGCTTGACGAAGCCGTCGCCCGCGCCAATGCGACGCCCTATGGGCTGGCCGCCGGCATCTTCACCACTCATCTCGGCACGGCGCACAAGCTTGCCCGCCGGGTCAAGGCGGGTTCCGTCTGGGTCAACATGTACCACGCCATCGACCCCGCCGTGCCGTTCGGCGGCATGAAAATGTCCGGGTATGGCCGCGAGGGCGGCATCGAACATCTGCACGAGTATCTGGAGACCAAGTCGGTATGGATCCAGACCGACTAAGGCTTTTGTCGGTTGTCAGGCGAGCCGGCCTGCGCCGCCGGTTCCCAGGCTGCCGCTCATGCACGCCGGCTGCAAATCAACCGGCGCCCGTTCTCAGGAACTTTTCTTTATCCGGCGATTTTTGGATATAAGATGAAATCCGGTTGGCCAGGAAGGTGTTGTCGATGACGACGAAACGCTTCGCGATCTGCGCTCTCGCCCTTGTGATGGGCTGCGGCATCGTCTCTTCGGCGTCCGCCGGGGCCAGGCACCGCCACCACCAGGGCGAACCCGAACGCTATGTTCCCGCTGACGGCGATATTATCGACATACTGTTCGGCGGCCCGCGCTACTATGACCGGCAGCTTGTCACGATGGCCGCCGGCGCCTGTTCCTACCACCGGGTGGGGCCGGATGCGAATGCGCTGAACAAGATCAACGATCACCACTGCGGAAAATAGCGGGCCGACCGCTCCGCAAGCAGGCTCATGACGCTTCCCATCCGGGAAAGCGGTCCGGCCGCAGCCATGTCTGGGCTGGGCTGCCATTCCCGGAAAACACGGCGTCAACCAGCCAGCGCGCGGTGGCGGGGGCGGCATGCATGCCGATGGAACCCATGCCGCCATGCACGAACAGGCCCTCGATGGCCGTCCTGCCAGCGACCGGCAAGCCATCGGACAGCATCGGGCGGTTGCCGGGATAGACGTTCCTGACCTGCGGCGCGCCGAGGCCCGGCAGCATGCGCAGCGTGCGGCTGGCGATCCGGCTCGCCATGTCGGTGTTGCGGACGAGATCGCGGAAGGCCGGCTGGACGGAGGCGCCAAGCCTGGCATCGCCGCCGCCCATGGGGTTGAGGCAGATGGCTTCCACCGCCGGCTGGTCGTCGCGCTGCGCGGCGACATCGGCAAGGCTGTCGAGCCTCATGCGCCGGCCGAGCTCTTCCTGATCCGGCCAGGTCAATTCCTCGACGATCCAGGGCAGCTCGAAGTCGAGTTTTCCTAACTGGATCAACCAGCCGCGGCCGGCGGTGAAGGGCAGGCCGGGCAGCGGTCCGTCGCCGACGGTGCGGCGCAGAAGGTCCGACATCCACAATCCGTTGGCGATGAAGACGAGATCGGCGGGAACGATGCCCTGGTCGGTCAAGATACCCTGGACCTTGCCGCCCCTGGAGAAGATCTGGGCGACGCGCAGGCCAGTACGGATCGTCGCGCCGGCCTCACGGGCGGCGTGGGCGAAGGCATGTGTCGCGCCCATGGGTTCCAGCGTCCATGCACGGCCGACGGAATAGGCGCCTGCCACGTTGAAGCCGACACGCGGGTGGTCGCGCGCCAGTTCCTTGCCCGTGATCTTTTCCATTGCCACGCCGACTTCCCTGTAGCGGTCGGCCACGGCGGCAGCCGCCTCGAAACTCGCCTCGTCTTCGGAAATCAGCAGATGTGCGATGGCGGCGAATTCGAAGGGAACGGGTCCGTCGGCAAGCTCGGCATAGATCGCGACGCTGGCGTCCAGCAGTTCGACGACCTCTTTCTGCGGGCCGGTGAGCAAGGTGCCGGTGTTTCGTCCTGAGGACTCGGCGGCGATCATGCTCTGCTCGAGGATCGTCGTCTTGAGACCGTGGCGGGCCAGTTCATAGGCGAGCGTGCAGCCGGCGATGCCGCCGCCGATGACCACGGCATCCATTGGTGTCTGGACGCGAGTCGAGTTGAAGGACATGGAGCGCAGCCTCCTCCCAATGAAAGCATCTCGTATACTCGTATACGAGATGCTTTTCAAGTATGCCGCCCACGACTGCCGCAAGTGCCGCCACGATATCGTCTTCGGTCCGAGCCGGGCGCAGGCCAGTCGGCGATTTCCTCAGCAAAGGCGGGTAGCCTATTCAACGACTTGCGGCTGGATCCGCAAGTTCGGCACGAATCTCCGCACCATGTTCGTCGCGTGCCGGACTTTTCGCCGGTGCCTTTGCCGTCCGTTTGGAAAAACGGGGGGCGGAGACAGCTTGGAGCGCGCCATTCTCGACCAACCAGGAGCCGCGTGCGGCCATGTGCGGATGCAGCGCCGCCTCATGCGGGCTGAGCACAGGCCCGACGCAGGCATCCGTTCCTTCGAACAATTTCATCCACTCGTCTCGGGATTTTTCGGCAAAGATCGCTTCCAGCCGGCTGCCGAGCTCAGGCCAGAGGCCGCGGTCGAACTGAGCGGCGAACTGCGGATCGCCGCCCAGACCAAGCCTGTCGAGGAACAGCGCATAGAATTTCGGCTCGACGCACTGGACGCTGATGAAGCCGCCATCAGACGTGCGGTAGACGCGGCACCAATGCGGTCCGTCCAGAAGGCTCCGGCCACGCTCGGCGGCAAGCCCGCCGGATGGTGCGAGCGACATCAACAGGTTCATCATATGGGCCGAGCCGTCGACGATCGCCGCGTCGACGACCGTGCCTTCACCACCGGCGCGGGCGTTCATGATAGCGGCCAGCATGCCGATCACCAGATAGAGCGCGCCGCCGCCTATGTCGCCGACCAGCGTCGGCGGCGCCATTGGCGGCTCGCCCGGCAGGGAAGCATACCAGAGTGCGCCCGACACGCCGGTATAGTTCATGTCGTGGCCGGCGGTGCGGGCGAGCGGGCCTTCCTGCCCCCAGCCGGTCATGCGGCCATAGGCCAGGCGAGGGTTGGCGGCCAGACACACATCTGGACCAAGCCCGAGACGCTCCATCACGCCCGGCCGGAAGCCCTCGATCAGGCCGTCGGCGGTGGCGATCAGGCGCATCAGCACGGCAACGTCCTCGGCATCCCTGAGGTCGAGCGCGATAGAGCGCTTGCCGCGATCGAGCAGCGAGCGCTCGGGAAGGCCCGGCACGGATGCATGCTTGCGGTGGACGACGATCACGTCGGCGCCGAGATCGGCGAGCAGCATGCCGGCAAAGGGCGCCGGCCCCAACGCCTCGATCTCGACAATGCGGATTCCCCTGAGCATCCCACCCTCCACGGCATTCAAACTTTCGGTAAGGCACACTTTTGGTGTCACGCAGGGGCGACGGTGTGTAACCCTGCTCTTTTGGCATTGAAGCACGTGTCGCCGGTATATACGTCAGGGCCATGAAAAAAATCGGTTTCCTGTCATTCGGGCACTGGACGCCCTCGTCGCAATCGCAGGTGCGCTCGGCGTCGGACGCGCTGTTGCAATCCATTGATCTCGCCGTCGCGGCCGAGCAACTCGGCGCTGACGGCGCGTATTTCCGCGTCCACCATTTTGCCCGACAGCTCGCCTCGCCATTTCCGCTGCTGGCGGCGGTCGGCGCCAAGACCAGCCACATCGAGATCGGCACGGCGGTCATCGACATGCGCTACGAGAATCCGCTCTACATGGCGGAGGACGCGGGTGCCGCCGACATCATCGCAGGCGGGCGCCTGCAGCTCGGCATCAGCCGGGGCTCGCCCGAACAGGTGATCGATGGCTGGCGCTATTTCGGCTACGCGCCGCAGGAAGGCAAAAGCGACGCCGACATGGCGCGGCATCACGCCGAGGTCTTCCTCGACACGCTGCGCGGCGAGGGCTTCGCCCAGCCCAATCCGCGGCCGATGTTTCCCAACCCGCCCGGCTTGCTGCGCCTGGAGCCGCATTCTGAAGGCCTGCGCGAGCGCATCTGGTGGGGTGCCGCCACCAACGCCACTTCGGAGTGGGCGGCGAAGCTGGGCATGAATTTGCAGAGCTCGACCCTCAAATTCGACGAAAGCGGCAAGCCCTTCCATATCCAGCAGGCCGAGCAGATCCGGATCTATCGCAAGGCCTGGAAGGCGGCCGGCCATGAACGCGAACCGCGCGTCTCGGTCAGCCGCAGCATTTTCGCGCTGGTCGACGACCGGGACCGCGCCTATTTCGGGCGCGGCAATGAGGGCCGCGACCAGATCGGCTTCATCGAGGAAAACACGCGGGCGATCTTCGGGCGCAGCTATGCCGCCGAGCCGGACGTGCTGATCAAGGAGTTGGCCGAGGACGAGGCGATCGCCGAGGCCGACACGCTGCTGCTCACCGTGCCCAACCAACTCGGCGTCGACTACAACGCCCATGCCATCGAGGCGATCCTGACCCATGTCGCGCCGGCGCTGGGTTGGCGCTGACAGCCGAGCCGTGTAACCATCGCTGCTGCGGACAGTTCAGGAGGTTCACTGCATGGCGAAAAAGGCCTTGATTGCCTGGGGTGGATGGGAAGGCCATACGCCCCAGCGCAGCGCCGCTGTGGTGCGCGACATGCTGGAGCGCAACGAATACACGGTCACACTCGGCGAGGGCACGGCGATGTTTGCCGATCCGGAGCTGAACTCATTCGATCTCATTGTGCCCGTCATCACCATGTCGAAGATCGAAAAATCCGAGCTGCAGAATCTGACGCGCGCGGTTCGACAGGGAACGGGACTCGGCGGTTTCCACGGCACGATGGGCGACAGTTTCCGCAACGAGCCCGACTATCAGTTCATGACCGGCGGCCAATGGGTCGCGCATCCCGGCGACATTATCGACTATCGCGTGGTCATCATCAAACCGGACGATCCGATCACGAGAGGCATCAGCGACTTCGCCTATCGGTCGGAGCAGTATTACATGCATGTCGACCCGAGCAACGAGGTGCTGGCGACGACCACCTTCACCGACGAGCATTTCCCGGGCATCGGCGGCGTCGACATGCCGGTTGTCTGGAAGCGAAGATATGGCGCAGGCAAGGTCTTCTACAGTTCGCTCGGACACACGGCGGATGAGTTCGCGGTGCCTGAAATGGCTGTCATCGTCGAGCGCGGTTTGCTGTGGGCCGCGCGTGGGTAATGCCCACTGAAACCGCGACAGCCCTACCAATCGGCGACGCGATCGCCGCCTGTGAATTGCGCGCTCTTGCCGGTGTATTCGAACAGTTCGATCTTCACGCCGTCGGGGTCGCGCAGCCAAGCCTGATAGGTGTCGTCGCAGGCGAGTTTTTTCGCGGTGACCTCCACACCCCTGGACGCGATATGCGCGATCGCGGCGTCGATATCCTCCACCTCCAGGCAGAAATGGTTGATCTGGTTCGTCTCGCTGAACCGCGCACCCTCTTTGTGAAAAACCTCGATATGGCTGCGGCCGCCGCAATTAAGGTAGAAACCGAAAATCTTTCCGTCGCGCAGGAAATTGAACTGGATATCAATGCCCAGGACATCCTCGTAGAAGCGCCGTGTCTCGTCCAGATCATTGGCGAAGATGCAGACATGGGCGAGTTGTTTGACCTTGATCATGGCTGGCTCCTCATAATTTCGCAGGTTCACATAGCCCGGCGCGAAATTGGCCCGCGTGGGCTCATCGTCATTCAATCCCGCCGGTGACCACATAGGCGCCCGCGCTGCGTCCATCCCGCAGCCGCATCACCGCCGTGACGATCGAGCCGTAGGGGCCGCGCCAGACGCTGTGGATCCGTTGATGCTCCGCGGCCGGGACAAACGCCCGGCCGGTCAAACGCGCGCCGGCTCGCCGCATCGCTACGGCCTCTCCGTTGACATGCACCTTGATGCAAGCGTGCTCGGTCTCGGTTGCGTCGACGGGGAGGTCGAGCGTGATGACGATCTCGTCCTGATCGCCGCTGTCGCGCGTCTCGGCCGCAAGCTTGATTGCGAGCGCGGGCGCCTCGCCATTGCCGGCTTGAGTGGGCCGGCGCGAAAACACGTCATCGGCCAGTTCGGGCGTGCGCGGCGGGCGTGTGCGGCGCCGCGTGGAGCGCTCGTAATCGCCGGCTATGCGCAACAGCCTTTCATCGTCATAGGCCTTGCCGGCGAAGGTCAGGCCGACCGGCATGCCGATGTCGGCCATGGTGCCCATCGGGACGGTAACGGTCGGGATGCCGAAATGCCGCCACACCAGATTGCCGTTGGCGACCCAGGTGCCGTTGCGCCAGGCAAGCGCGGCGGAGGCCTCAGTGATGTCGGCATCGGCGGGCCCGACATCGGCGACGGCAGGCAGCACGACGGCATCAAGCCTGTTCGCGTCCAGCCAGTCCTCGAAATCGAGCCGCCGCGTCGCTTCCAGCCCTTTCAGCCCGTCCTCCATCGTCGGAATGGCCCGGAACGGCGTGACGCCTGATTTCGCGCGCTCGACATACTGTGCCAAGTCGAAACCGCCTTCATAACGGTCGGGCAGCGTGCCCGGTGGCTGCGGAAAGATTTTCGGGCCGTCGACCGAAACGAGATCGGGGATGTTCAGATCGGCGTTCGCGCGCAAAAAATCATCCCAGGCTGAGATGCAGAGGTCCCAGATCTCGCGATCGGCGAAGTCCGGCGGCACCAGAGCGCGGTCGACCATGGTGCGCGCGCCGGGGCGATCGCGCTCGTAGTTGGAGACGACAGGAAAATCGACCTCCATCACCTCGGCTCCAAGCCGTCTCAGGTCCGCCGCCGCTTGCTCCCAGAGATCAAGCACGGAGGCGCGGGTTTCGATCCGCCGGTCGGCGCCGCTGTCGCGGCCGATATACATTCTGGGTACGCCAAGCCGCATGCCTTTCAGCGACCCCGCTAGCACCAGATCGGTATAGCGCGGCGGTCGGATTTCGGAACTCTTCGGCAGCGCGATCCAGGGCTGCGCGCGCCAGAAATCGCCTCGCGTCTCGGGATCGTCGGCGACGATCACATCCAGCAATTCGAGCATGTCGGGCACGCTGCGCGTGTGCGGCACGACGACATCCATGGTCGGCACCAGGGGCCAGTTGCCGCGCACCGAAATGACACCGCGCGACGGCGTGTAGGCTACCAGCGCGTTGTTGGTGGCCGGCGCACGGCCGGACGACCAGGTTTCTTCGCCAAGCCCGAAAGCGCAGAAGCTCGCCGCTGTCGCGGTGCCCGAGCCATTCGAGGAGCCGGACGCGAAGGCGGCGGTCAGGTAATCGGCATTGTAGGGGCTTTCGGCGCGGCCATAGACTCCGCGCTGCATGCCGCCATTGGCCATGGGCGGCATGTTGGTGAGGCCGATTAGCACCGCGCCGCCGGCGCGCAGCCGGGCGACGGTGAAGGCGTCCTCGTTGGCGATGAGATGCTCGAAGGCCGGCGAGCCGGCGGCAACAGTCAAGCCGGACACCTGGTAACTGTCCTTGGCGGTGTAGGGAATGCCATCGAGCGGGCCGAGCGTCTTGTCCTGGCTGCGGCGCCGATCCGAAGCCGCGGCTTCCTCGAACATATCAGGATTGAGAACCGGCACCGCATTGAGGCTGATGCCGCGCCGGTCGAAATGCGCGATGCGCCTGAGATAAGCACCGACAAGTTCGACGCTGCTCACCGTGCCATCGTCGAGTGCGCGCCGCAACTGTTCGATCGTCGCTTCGACGATGTGAAAGCTGGCATCGGTCATCTTCTGGCCCCTGGCGATCGTTTCCAGGCATGGATGAGCGAGGCCGCCGGCTTCGGCAAGGGCCAATCGCGATTGACGGTGGTCCTGGCGCGGGTCAGGCGCGGTGCCGCGGTTGGATATCCTAGTTGGCAAAAAGCGGCTGACCGATGCAACCTCTAATAGAGACGGCGCGTCAGGTGCCCTCTGGAATGGCGAGGTCCGGATCCGGCAACGAGGAGTTGCGCCTCTGGTGTAGTCCTTGGGCAACTCTTCGCCAAATAGTGAATATCCGTCCCTCAAGGCGACTTGCAAGCTTAAGCTGAAGCTCGCAGAAGTTGCGGCAGAAGCATGCATTGAAGAAAACTCATGCCGCCGCCCCAGCATGAAAGGGGGATCATGCCTGACCAGAATGCCCTGATCCGCGCTGCCATTGGGCGGCTGCTCTCCGAAAAAACCGGGGTTGCCGCCCTTTCAATGGAGGAAAGCATTGACGAATTGCTGGAGCGAACCGGCGAGACGGTGACCGAGGACAGCCTGCAGGACCTGCTGCTCGAGATGGCCGAGGTCCGTGGAATGACGGTTGTTCTCGACGTTTAGCGAGCCATGCCACCACAGCCCGCGCGTGGCGTGCCGGCTCGCCCCGATCGGCCATCCGGCCTATTTCACCCCAGCAAGTTGCGCGCCGTGCGCATGAAGATCTTCGACCCGATCGGGATCAAATCGTCGGGGAAATCATAGTCGGGATTGTGCAGGGCAGGGTGGCGCTCGCCGGCGCCGAGGAAGAACATGGCCGACGTCGCGCTGTGGCCGAACAGGCCGAAATCCTCCGAGGCGCGCATCGGCAGGGCTTCTTGCGTGTGCGCGACGCCCTCTTCGTCGAGGGCGCGTTGCAGATGCTCCACCGCGTCCGGCGCGTTGACGCTGGCGACGAAGATCTCGTGGTAGTCCCAGCTTGCGGACAGGCGATGCTGGCCCGCGATTTTCGTGACCAGCGCTTCCGCGGCGGCGCACAGATCCGCCATGCGCTCGTCGCGCCGGGTGCGCAGCGTCGCCCAGACCTCGGCGTGGGCCGGCGCGATGCCGAACACGGCCTCGCCCATCTCGGCGTGGGTCACGGTGACCATGCCGAAATCGTCGTCGGCGAAAGTTCCGTGCCCGAGCGCGGGCAGGGCAGGCATCAACTCGCTGATCGCCGGCATCGGCGAAATTCCGGTCTCGGGCATGGAGGAATGCGCGGTCTTGCCCTCCAGCACGATGCGCATGCCGCGCGAGGCACAGTTGACCACGCCGGGCTTGAGCCGCACCTCGCCGAACGGCACGCCGGGCAGATTGTGCAGCGAGAAAGCGAAATCGGGCGCGATCTCGCCGAAGCGGGGGTCGGCGACGACGCCGGCGGCGCCATTGCCGGTTTCTTCCGCCGGCTGGAACATCAGCACGACGCGACCGCTTGCAGGCCGCTCGCGCCCGAGCTGGCGGCCGAGCGCCGCCAGGATCGCGGTGTGTCCGTCATGGCCGCACATATGCGACTTGCCCGGCACGCGTGAGGCATGCGGCACGCCGGACAGCTCTTCGATAGGCAGCGCATCGAGTTCCGAACGAAACAGGACGGTTGGTCCGTTTTTGCCGCTGTCGTAGACGGCCGCGACACCATGTCCGCCCAATCCGGTCAGCACCTTGTCGGGATTGGTATCGGCGAGGAAGTCGACGACGGCTTTCGCCGTCTTTTCCTCCTCGTTCGAGATTTCCGGCTGCTGGTGCAGCTTGCGCCGCCACTCGGTCAGCTCGACGATGTCCCGGTTGGTGAGAGTCATGATTTTGGCCTCCGCTGTATCGCTCACGACGCGCCCGATCGACCGGGCGCGTCGGAAGGATAGCTAGCGGCAAATGGCTGAAACCGCCACCGTCTGGCCTATTGATTTATCTCGGGCTCGACGAGCTTTGCCAGGTTCCGCAGCGACTCCTGCCAGCCGAGATAGCAGGCCTCGACCGGGATGACGTCGGGAATGCCGGCCTGGGTGATGTCGATCTCGGTGCCGACAGATACTTTTTTCAGGGTGACGGTCACCTGGATCTCGCCCGGCAGATTGGGGTCGTCGAACCTGTCGGTGTAGCGCAGGCGCTCACCGGGAACGAGTTCGAGATACTCGCCGCCGAAGGCATGGCTGTCGCCGGTGGTGAAGTTGCGGAACGACATCTTGAACGTGCCGCCCACCTTGCCCTCGAAGTGATGAACCGTGCAGGTGAAGCCGTTCGGCGGCAGCCACTTCGCCAGCGCGTCGGCCTCGACGAAGGCGCGATAGACTTTTTCCGGGCTGGTGGTGAGAACACGGTGCAAACGTACGGTGCCGGGCATATCATATCCTTTCATAATGCCTGTTCGATGCCCCAAGGACGAGCGGGGCCCGGCCAGTCCGACACCGGCTCCTGGAATTTTTTCAGAGCCTCGGCCGCGGCCTGCGCGACTGGCTTACGCCAGTTCAGCCTGGGTTGGGACTCGATTTTGCGGCGGCTGGCCCAATCGTCGAAAATGACGAACCGGATAGCCATTATGAGGAGACTGTTTATAACGGTCGCTGAGATCGCTGTGACCAAGGGGAGACGATGCGCTACATACGTCCACTTTCAATCGAAGATGCCGTTGGCCACTTGGCCGGATCGGCCGGAACGGCGGCCATTCTCGCCGGAGGCAGCGACCTGCTGGTGAGGATGAAGGGCGGCTTCATCGAACCCGAACTGATCGTCGACATCAAGGCGATCGCGGCCTTGAGCGAAATCAGGGAAACGGCCGACGGCTTCAGCATCGGTGCGGCGGTGCCCTGCGCGGTGCTGGGAGAGAACGCGGCCCTGAAGAAGGCCTGGCCCGGCGTCGTCGAGGCGGCCAAGCTGATCGGCTCGAAGCAGGTGCAGGGACGCTGCACCATCGTTGGCAATCTGTGCAACGCCTCGCCGGCGGCCGACAGCGTGCCGGCGCTGGTGGCGGCCGGCGCCAGGGCGGTGATCGTCGGGCCCGCGGGCCGGCGCACCATTGCGGTGGAGGCGGTGCCGACCGGACCGGGCAAGACGTCGCTCGCCAAGGGCGAGATCATCGAGGCGATCCTGCTCGACAGCCAAGCGCCGCGCTCGGGCGACGCCTATCTCAGGTTCATTCCCCGCACCGAGATGGATATCGCGGTGGTCAGCGCCGGCGTGAACCTGACGCTCGACGAGCAAGGTGTCGTCAAGGCTGCCCGCGTGGCGCTGGGTGCCGCCGCGCCCACGGTGCTTCTGGTGCAGGAGGCCGCCGAGGCCCTCATCGGCAGGACGCTGGACGAAGCCGCGCTCGAGCGGCTCGCCAAGGTCTGCTCCGGGGCCTGCCGGCCCATCGACGACAAGCGGGGCACGATCGAGTTCAGACGGAAAGTCGCGGGCGTGCTGGCCAGGCGGGCCGCCACGTCAGCCTACAAGCGTGCAGGAGGCAAGTGATGGCCGGTGTAGCAGTTTCAACCACGATCAACGGCGACAGTGTCGAGTATCTCTGCCAGCCCGACGAGACGCTGCTCGACGTGCTGCGCGACCGGCTCGGGCTGACCGGCGCCAAGGAAGGCTGCGGCACCGGCGATTGCGGCGCCTGCAGCATCATCCTCGACGACCGGCTGGTGTGCTCGTGCCTGGTGCTGGGCGCGGAGGCGCAAGGGCGCCGCGTCGAGACCGTCGAGGGCATGGCGCATGGCGACCAGTTGCATCCGCTGCAGCAGAAGTTCCTGGAGCACGCCGCGCTGCAATGCGGCGTCTGCACGCCGGGCTTCCTGATCGCGGCGAAGGATCTTCTGGCCAAGAACCCCGACCCGACCGAGGAGGAGATCCGCTTCGGGCTGGCCGGGAATCTCTGCCGCTGCACCGGCTATGACAAGATCGTGCGCGCCGTCCAGGACGCCGCAAGCGTGATGAAGGGAGCCTGACGATGAATTTCGATCCGCGTTTTTCCAATCGCAATTTCGCTTCGGTCGGCACGCGTCCCATCCGTCCCGACGGCGTCGACAAGGTGACCGGCCGGGCCCGCTACGGCGCCGACTTCAACATGGCCGGCCAACTGGTCGGGCGTGTGCTGCGCAGCCCGCACGCGCACGCCAAAATCAGGAAGATCGATACCTCGAAGGCGGAAAAGCTCGCCGGCGTGAAGGCGGTGATCACCGCGGCCGACCTGCCGGACCTCACCGACGGCGATGCCGCCATGTACGACATCCTCGACAATTGCATGGCGCGCACCAAGGCGCTCTATGACGGCCATGCGGTGGCCGCTGTCGCCGCGATCGACGCCCGCACCGCCAGGCAGGCGCTGAAGCTGATCGAGGTCGACTACGAGGTGCTGCCGCATGTCACCGATGTCGACCAGGCGATGCAGCACCACGCGCCCCTGATCAACGACGCCATCTTCACCGAGGGGCTGGAGGAAAAGCCGGTCAAGCCGTCCAATGTCACCAAGCGCAGCCAGTTCGGCCATGGCGACGTGCATCAGGGTTTTGGCCAGGCCGACTTCATCGTCGAGCGCTCCTTCAAGACCGAGCAGACGCACCAGGGCTATATCGAGCCGCATGCCTGCGTGGCCAACGTCAGCTCCGACGGCACGGCGGACCTGTGGGTGTGCACTCAAGGGCATTTCGTCTACCGCCAGCATTGCGCCCAGCTGCTGGGCATGGAAGCCTCGAAGCTGCGCGTCACATCCTCCGAGATCGGCGGCGGCTTCGGCGGCAAGACCCATGTCTGGGCCGAGCCGGTGGCACTCGCTCTGTCGCGCAAGGCCGGCCGGCCGGTGAAGCTGGTGATGACCCGCGACGAGGTGTTCCGCGCCTCGGGCCCGACCAGCGCCACCTCGATCGACGTCAAGATCGGCGCCCGCAAGGACGGCACGATCACCGCGGCGGAAGCGACGCTGCGCTACACAAGCGGCCCTTATGCCGGCACCTGGGCCGAGATCGGCGCCATGACGGCGTTCGCCTGCTACAGGCTGGAGAACGTCAAGACCGTCGGCTTCGAAGTGCTGGTCAACCGGCCGAAGACCGCGGCTTACCGCGCGCCGTCGGCGCCGATGGCGGCCTTCGCGGTGGAAAGCGCCGTCGACGAGCTCGCCAAGGAGATCGGCATGGACCCGGTCGACTTCCGCATCAGGAACGCGGCGCAGGAAGGCACGCGATCGTCCTACGGCCCGGTCTACGGCCCGATCGGCATCGGCCCGACGCTGGAGGCGGTGAAGAACCATGCGCACATGAAGGCGCCGCTGGGTAAGAACCAGGGCAGGGGCATGGCCTGCGGCTTCTGGTTCAATTTCGGCGGCCAGACCTGCACCGACCTCAACATCGGCATGGACGGCTCGGTTTCGCTTGCCGTCGGCACGGTGGATGTCGGCGGTTCCCGCGCCTCGCTGTCGCTGGTGGCGGCGGAGGAGCTCGGCATCGATTATTCGCAGGTCAAGGCCGTCGTCGCCGACACGTCCAGCCTCGGCTACAACGACATGACCGACGGCAGCCGCGGCACCTTCTCCTCCTCCATGGCGACCATCTCGGCCGCCCGCAACGCCATCAAGGTGCTGCGCGAGCGCGCTGCGCAGATGTGGGACATTTCCGTCGACGACGTGGCCTGGGAACAGGGCCAGGCGGTGGCCAAGGGCGAGAAGCACGGCAATCTCGGCAAGCTGTCGCTGAAGGAGATCGCGGCGCAATCCGGCAAGACCGGCGGGCCGATCGCCGGCCATAGCGAGCTCGTCGCCGACGGCGCCGGCGTCTCCTTCGCCACCCATATATGCGACATCGAGGTCGACCCCGACACCGGCTCGACCAGGGTGATCCGCTACACGGTGGTGCAGGATGCCGGCAAGGCGGTGCATCCGACCTATGTCGAGGGCCAGTACCAGGGCGGTGCCGCGCAAGGCATCGGCTGGGCGCTCAACGAGGAGTATATTTACGGCAAGGACGGGCGGCTGCAGAACGCCGGCTTCCTCGACTACCGCATCCCGGTCTGCTCCGACCTGCCGATGATCGACACGCAGATCCTGGAAATCCCCAACCCCAACCACCCCTATGGCGTGCGCGGCGTCGGCGAAACCTCGATCGTGCCGCCGCTGGCGGCGATCGCCAACGCGGTGTCGAACGCCGCCGGCGTGCGCATGACCCACATCCCGATGTCGCCCCCGCGCATTCTCGCGGCGATCGAGGCGGAACGGGAAGGCTAATGGTCGAAGTGACGCTCTGGGGCGCGCTGGGCACCGCCGCCGGGGGCAAGAGCAAGGTCGAGATCGAGGCCAAGGACATCAGGGAGCTGTTCAGGAAACTGGCTGAACAGTATCCCGGCCTGGAGCCGTTGATCGACCGGGGGATCGCGGTGGCGATCGACGGGGTGATTTATAGGGACACGTGGGGGAAGAAGCTGCCGGAAGGGGCGGAGATTTTTTTGTTGCCGCGGTTGGCTGGGGGGTGATGGGGGAGGCGCCTCGCTGCGATCGCTTAGCATCGAGGGTGAAGACGTCTTGATAGGGGCCGATAATGGACAGTCAGGTCTTGGCGGCAGTCGCGAAGATACCTGCCGTTGTGTAGCCGACCCCATTGCGGTCGTTTCACGATCACTGACGACTTCCCGAAAGCCGCGGTTGCTGGCACGCTGTTGCGCCGAGTATCCGTCACGCCAACAAATGGTAGCTTGGAGCCCATCTTCAGCACCATTGATCGACTGACGGTGTGAAGCTGGGGAAACGCGAACAATTTCATGCAACGTAACTTCACTGGTTCCTCGCTAAAGTGGCATAGTTGCCTCCAATGTTGGAGGAGCTATGACTACGCCTGCTCATGTTGGGTGGCTGGTGAAATCACCGACTGCCATAAAGACCGCAAACGGCAATCTCATTGAAATTTGGACGCTGAATCATTCGAAGGACGACACGACGCTTTCCGACTGGGCGCGGCATTTTCGTCAGCATTACTGCAAGGATGCGGATCTATCGAAGTATGTTTCCGGCACGCCGTGGACAAATGCGCAATATCTAACGTCGGTAAAATTTCCTGACGAGAGACAAGCGACCGGACCCAGCACGCGTTCCGGGGATTTTGGCGAGATACTTCTCGCAGACTACGTAGAGTATATCCTCAATTACTGGTGCCCTCGCGAAGGAAGATACGAGAACCGTGACAACCGAAACGTCCCCTCAAACGGCTGCGACGTGCTGGCGTTTAAGTTTGTTCAGGACGATGCGGTAAACGCCGGCGACGAACTGCTACTACTTGAATCCAAGGCCGGGCTGAAAACCCTGCGGAAAAACCGGCTCCAGCAGGCTGTCGACGACTCCATCAAAGATCTGATGCGAGAAGCAATGTCATTGAACGCAGTTAAGCAGCGGCTGCTTCGGTCCGACCCCGTCGCCGCCGCGCGCGTCGAACGTTTTCAGCACGAGATGGATCGGCCGTTTAAACGAGTCAACGCGGCCGCGGCTGTCCTGGATGATGCCGTCTTCAGCAGCTTGGACCTGACACTTACAGATCCGTCAAAGCATCCCAACCTGGCGAATTTGAAACTGCTGGTCATCAAGGGTACCTCGATGATGGACTTGGTTCACCATCTCTACGAGAGGGCAGCAAATGAGGCCTGAGCGCGGTTCTAATGTGATGCTGGCTTCGATCAGGGCCCGCGCAAAGATGCACGAGCTTCGGGCCGCATCCGAGGACTACAATCAAATCAGCCGCGATCCGGCCGCACTGTTCGCCCTCGCTGTCGGCATACTGGGGGATGCGGCAGCGGCAATTGCTGACAGCTTCCTTGACCCCGAACTCGCTACAGGCCGACCACAGCTCTGGGACGATGGTGACGGCTCAATTGCCGAGATGGTGCGGTTCTCAGCCATATTCTTTGATGCATACCTCGACGCACAACTCGAGCCAGATATCAGCAGTGAGTTCTCGCTCCTGTGCGCGACCTCTTATTATCTAGGTGAGAGCGTTGGGAGCGCGGCCGTTGTCTCGAAACGCTCCGAACTGCCAAACATCGCGCTAGGTCACGGTCTTGCGAGGCTCGCCTATTCGATCCTGCGATCGGACTATCAGCCCATCGAGGAGAGTTTTGTATACCATCAGTTTTCGATTGATCTTCTTGCCGCACTTAGGGATTTTTTCGATCTCACCGGCACCGAACTAGCCATCCGAGTGCTTTGCAAACGTTTGAAAACATGGGTTTACGATGCGGGCTCGGCCCGTGAGCTCTTGTATGCCGACATTGTCATCGCTCTATGCGCCAAGAAATTAGCCAGCGCGTGCCGCACTATTCTCCCACCGTCATCGCTTTTGACTCTAGCCGATTGGGCACCGGCGCTTCGGAAGAGCGATTTTCCGACAGAACTTTGGCCTGCTCAGAAGCTGATTTGTGCAGACGGGCTCCTCGCCGGCCGGTCCGCCGTCGTTCAGATGCCAACGAGCGCCGGCAAGACGCGCTCCACAGAGTTTCTCATAAGGGCGCATTTTCTAGCGAAGCGGTCCTCACTCGTCGTAATCGTCGCGCCGTTTCGTTCGCTTTGTCACGACATTCGGTCCGATATGGTTCGAGCATTTAACGGTGAGAACACACTCATCGACGAAGTATCGGATTCGTACCTTTTCGACGTCGATTTCAAAAAAATCCGGCGCCAGAATTCTGTTTTCATCATGACCCCCGAGAAGCTTCTGTACATGCTGAGGCGGGCGCCTGAGCTGGCCGAGGAAATTGGACTGGCGCTTTTCGATGAAGGCCATCAATTCGATGGCTTCCGGCGGGGACCTTCCTACGAACTGCTCTTATCGTCTATGAGGATTTCTTTGCCATCGACTGCGCAAAAGATCCTCATTTCTGCAGTTATCACCAATGCCCCGCAAATAGCGGACTGGCTTGTCGGTGATGCAAACGCGGTGGTGCACGGCAAATCGCTCTTGCCGACGGCGCGCAACATCGCATTTGCCAGTTGGGAGTTTGAGCGTGCTTGGCTGAAGTATGTAAGTCCCCATGACCCGGAGCAGATGGAATTTTTCGTTCCGAGGGTGGTCGCCTCGACGGTACTTCAGCGGAAGAAGAAGGAGCTTGTCGACCGGCTTTTTCCCGAGAAGAGCACCACGAGGACGCACACGGACATCGGTCTATTTCTAGGCCTGCATCTAGCAGAGAACGGAAGTGTTGCGGTTTTCTGCGGAACCAAGGAAAGCGTCGGAACTGTCTGCAAACGTGCAGTGGATATCTACGAGCGCAAGTTCGAAGTGACGCCGCCGATTAGTTACTCGGATGCTGCGGAGATCAGGCGGATCGCCGCGCTGGCGGGCAAACACCTTGGTGAAACCTCCGAGGTAGCCCGAGCGGCATCGCTAGGTATTCTTTCCCATCATTCGAATTCGCCGCCCGGCCTTCGGCTCTCCATCGAACATGCTATGAAGGCTGGCCTTGCGAAGATGGTTGTGTGCACATCAACGCTCGCACAGGGCGTCAATTTTCCAATCCGCTACCTCATCGTAACGTCCACGCAGCAGGGCCAGGAGGAAATTAAGGTCCGTGACTTTCATAACCTGATGGGCCGTTCCGGCCGCGCCGGGATGTATACAGAAGGGAACGTGATATTCTCTGCGCCTACCTTGATCGACCAGAAGAAGGGGGTGGGCGGTTGGAGGTGGGACAAAGCCAAACGACTGCTCGACCCGTCCCAGTCCGAGCCTGCTTCTTCGAGCATCCTAGAGTTGTTTGCCAACTTCAATCAGCCAATTCCGCTGAAGCAGCCACTTCAGCTCACAATTCCGGACAGCTGGCTTGATCTAACTTTTGCGACGCCGGAACATCTGTCGCAACTGACCAAGGCCGTCACCGACAAATTCCCTATGGTCGATCCACTACGCTACAGGGCCTATCTGGCGGATCGCGCGAGGGCTGTGCAGAGTATCGCGGCCTATTTGGCGAACTACGTCGACTTTTCCAGTGACCTCGCTATCGAGCGGGTGAACGAACTTGCTAGAAACACCCTGGCCTACCACCTCGCGGATGATGCTACTCGGCTTCGATTGCTGAATGTCTTTGCGACAACAGCGAAAGCCGTGGAATTGGCGGGTGACGCAGGACTGATCGAACAGATCAGACGGTCCCCCCTGCCTCCGTTGGACATCAAGCACATCAGCGCGTGGACACTCGCGAACGTGGCGGGGCTCGAGGCGCTCTCCGATTCCGATCTTGCGGAAGCGATCATTGCCAAGGCCATAGAGCACGTTCAAGCCCCAGTCTTGGAAAAGCTCGACGCTAGGCAGATCAGTACATGCTTAGGCGGCTGGATGTCGGGCGCGAGCTACTATGAACTGTGCCTGCCCCTTGCGGCCTCGGGTCTCAGGATTGGCGTGGCCCGGGTGACGCCCAACCATGTCGTCAATATCTGCGAGAACGGCTTTTCCTACGACCTCGCGATGGTCATCTCCTCAATAGCCGATCTAATTGAACCCGTCGCTGCGGCGCTGTATGAGCGGCTGGTAGTCCTCCAAAAGCGTGTGAAATTCGGGCTGGAATCTCCGGCTGCCATCGCGTTCTTCGAAGCCGGCTTCGCGGACCGTGTAGTTGCGCAGTCGCTTGCCGAAAAATTTCCTGGCGTGGTCGATAGAAAGGACGCTGGTAATGCGTGCCGGAAGGAATCCGATCGTGTCGCCGAGGTGCTGCAGTCGTTCCCGTCATTCTTCAAGTACGTGGCCAATGAACTGCGCACCTAGTATTGAGATCGGTGTTCTTCCGCGGTGCATGGCTTCCGACGACGTGGTCAAAAAATGACGCGATACTGGTAGGTATAGATTCACCATCCGCGTTGCGTGCCACCTCATCTGAGTCATTCGCCTCCCCGAAAGCTGTCGTCTACATTCGAAGCAAATTGGCCTGAGTGGTCTTCAGTGGCCGGATAGCGGCGCGGTGCTGCCGGACAACTTAACGTGGCCGCGACACGCAAGGTGAGGTTGGGCGTTCGACGATAGTTGCCTGCGCCTCCGTCACGCGCTGCGCTTGGAAGGTTTCGTGTTGAAATACAGCCAGTTGAGAAATTCGTCGGCGTCGGTGAAATCGGCGCCTCCGATGCGCCTCCGCAGTGCGTCGATGGTAGCGCACAATTGCGTGTATCTTTCGGCTGACAGCGTTGCGACAGTTGGACTTCGAGGCGTGCTAATGCCGATCGCCGCTAGGGCCCCGGAGGTATTGCCGTTGAAGATAGCGTATCGCTTCGGGGCGAAGGTGCAGAGAATCTCCGTGATCATATTCACGCCTACCCAAATTCGCAGGGCATTGCGTGATGCCGCTCGGTGCGCTTCTATCCCTGCCGCGCCATTGGGGGGTAATCAATTGTCTGCCAGGAACGAAACGTCCACCGGCCATGAAGCGAGCGAGGCCGGTTGGCTCGATCTTCATTTCGAATCCTCGCGTCCCGAATATGAGGCGGCCTTGCTCGATGCCGGCATCCGCCCGGGCTGGCGCGTGCTCGATGCCGGTTGCGGCAGCGGCGGCTTCCTGCCGCTCATCGCCAGCGCCGTCGGCCCTTCCGGCTTCATTGCCGCGCTCGACCTCGCGCCCGAAAACATCGCCCGGGTCGAGGCGCTCGCGGGCACGCTGTCCGAGCCGCCGGAAATTGCCACGTATGTCGGCAGCATCCTGTCGCTGCCATTCGCCGACGCATCGTTCGATTGCGTCTGGTCCGGCAATGTCATGCAGTATCTGACGCCGGCCGAGTTCGAGCTTGCCGTCGGCGAGGCCAGGCGCGTGCTGAAGCCGGGCGGCATCTTCGCCGTCAAGGATTTCGATTCGACCATCCTGCAGATCCTGCCCATGGACCGGGCGCTGCTGGCACGCTTCATGGCGGCGAGGCTGCAGGGTTTCCGCGAGCGGGGCGTGCTCGGCACCGATTGCGGTTCGACGCTTCCGGCGCGCCTGCGCCAGGCTGGCCTGGAGGTCGTCAGCCGCAAGGGCTGGCTGGTCGAGCGCTGGGCGCCCGCGCCTCGCTTCACGCGCGACTATGTTGCCGACCTGCTGGCCTATTTTGCCAGCGTCGCGCCGGGCTATGCCTTGCCTGATGCCGACCAGGCCTATTGGCGGGAGCTGAAGCAGCGGCCGGATCGTCTGCTCGACGATCCGGACTTCTGCTACCGCGAGTTCTTCGTCATGGCGGTTTGCCGGACATAGCGCTCCGCCGCGACGGCCGAAGCCGCGGCGCTGCGCGAGGCCCCAGGCAAACCCGGTTCCGAGAACGAGACTGAGCCAAGCCGCATTCGCCAGCCCTCCGCTCAAATGGCCGGCTTTCGAGCGAATTTCTTCGCGAACCGTTAATTCGGCCGTGCTGTTAATAAGCATCTGCTAATGAACTGGTTCGCGCGGGGGTACGCAATGACCAAGAATCTCGGCAATGCACGCTATGTGCCGCCAAAGGAGCAGCAAGGCTCGGTCCTCGGCAAGGTCGCGCCGGCCTTGTTCCCGCTGGCCGTGGTCGCGCTGGGCTATATGATCGGCAGGCAGTTCTTCGGCCTCTAGGCTCCGCCATCAGGCGCCGGTTTCGGCCGCGGCCTCGGGCCTTGCTTCGGCGCGGATGCGGTCGCTTGCCACGAGCACAACCGGGCAGGGGACGGCGGCCAGCACCGCCATGGCGGTGTCGCCGAAGAACAGTTCCTCGCCCGGCCGCTGCGTGACGCCCATCACCACCATCGCCGCCCCCTTGGCCACTTCCCTGGCGATCGCCTTGTCGGGGGTGGCGCGGGCGCGGATGGCGGTATCGACGGCAACGCCGTAGCGGTCGGCGAGATCGACGACGTCCTTGAGCACCGCCTCCTCGCGGCGGTGCGAAACGGTGCCTTGCCGGGCGCCTTTGCGCGCCTGCGAGACATAAAGCACCTTGACCCGCGCCCGGTGCGGCCTTGCCAGCGCCAGGGCGAAATCGGCGGCGCGGCGCGACACTTCCGTGCCGTTGACCGGCACCAGGATGGTGGTGCCCGCGCGTAGCACCGGCATCTTGCCCCCGGCGCCGGCCCCGTTCAGCACCAGGCAGAGCGGACCGTCGAAGCCGCTGGTCATGTCGTTGAGCGCCTCGGTGAAAGATCCCTTCTCGGTCAGCATGGCCTCGAGCCCGACCAGCAGCAGGCCGTAGCCCTTGCGCGCCTCCTCGGCGATCGTCCGTGCGGTCGCCTCGCGTTCGCTGCGGGCGGTCAGATGCACCTTCTCGACCGGCGTGTCCTCGGCCTTGCGAACCGCCCTGGCGCTCCTGGCGGCACCCTTCTTGACCTCCTTCAGGGCGCGCTCCGGGCCCTTGTCGCGGGCCGGGCCGGCAAGCCTGCCGTCCTTGAGGTGGAGAAGCGTGGTCGGCATGCCGCTGCCGCCGCCGACCAGGCCGGCGAGATAGGCGGTGAACTTGCCGACCGGGCTGTCGTCGACCAGCAGCAGCAGCCGCTCCAGCTTGGAGACGAAGCCGCGCTCGTCGAGCAGCTCGCGGTCGACGCGCTGCTTCTCGGCGTCTTCGACGGGCAGCCGGCCGAGCGCCCAGCGCAGCATGGGCGGCATGGCGAGCGTGGTGATGACAGCCATGGTGACGATCATGGTGAACAGATTGTGGGAGAGGATGTTCATCGACAGGCCGATCGAGGCGACGATCACCTCGGTCGAGCCGCGCGCGTTCATGGCGCTACCGACGGCGGTCGCCTCCTTCAGCGTCATGCCGGCGAAGCGGCCGCCGATGAAGGCGCCGCCGAACTTGCCGATACTGGCGATGAGCACCAGCGCCAGCGTCAGCAGCGCCAGCGTCGGGTCGGCGAGTACGGTGAGGTCGGCCGAAAGCCCGGCCATGCCGAAGAAGATCGGCATGAAGAGCGCCGTGATGACGCCGCGCAACTGGCTCTCGATGTGGCTGGACAGGATCGGCGATTCGCCGACCAGTATGCCGGCGACGAAGGCGCCCAGCACGGTATGGACGCCGATCAGATTGGTGATCAGCGCCATCACGCCCATGATGATCAGGATGACCGATATGACGGCGTATTCGCTGCGGAAGGAATCGTTGCTCCAGCGGATCAGCGTGAACACCAGCCGGCGGCCGATGGTGAAGGAGAACACCATGAACAGCGCCACTTCGGCCACCGTTACCACCAGCGGCACGATTTGGAGGCTGCCATTGGTGGCGATGCCGAAGGTGACGGCGATGATCAGCCAGCCGATCGTGTCCTCGATGATGGCCGAGGAGATGATGACCTGGCCGAGATTGCGGCGCATGAAGTTCATCTCGCGCACCACCATGGCGACGATCTTGACCGAGGAGATCGACAGGGCCGTGCCAAGGAAAAGCCCGGCGACGACGCGCTCGCCGGGGTCGGGCAGCAGCGTGTCGGGCAGGAACTGCGCCAGCGCGAAACCGCAGGCAAAGGGCACGACGACGCCGGTGACCGAGATCGAAAAACACGCCGCGCCCACCCGGCGCACCAGGCGCAGGTCCGTCTCCATGCCGGTGAGCAGCAGGAGCAGCAGGACGCCAAGCTGGGAGACCGCCTCGATCATGCTCTTCTGCGCGGGGTCGGTCGAGAAGATCAGCTGCTGTGCGCCGGGCCAGAGCCAGCCGAACAGGGAAGGCCCCAGCAGGATGCCGCCGATCAACTGGCCCATGATCGCCGGCTGGCCGTAGCGCTGGAAGATTTCGCCCAGGCCGCGCCCGACCAGAAGCAGAAGCACGATCTCGGCGACGAAAACGCCCTCCGCCGAGCCGCCCATGCCCGCGGCGTGGCTGCTTGCCTGGGCTGCCCAGGCCGGGCCTGCTAAGGCAAGGACGGCGGAAGGGATGAGAATGGCAGGAAGAAATCTCGTTTGCGGCCAGTGCCTAGTCATCCAACCCCTCAACGCGGATCAAGTCCGCTGCGCATAAACGTGCAATGCCGCGCAAGGTTGCGGGGGGCGGGCCAATCTGTTCGGGGCAATCTGTTGGGGTAAGTGCCGACATAGGAGACAGCGCTCTTCTCCCCGTCGCTATACGGGGAGAAGATGCCGGCAGGCGGATGAGGGCAGCGCCGACATGGGAAAAATACAGGATCCAGATGGTATTTGCCGAAACCTTGGCGCCGCCCCTCATTGTCCTGCCGGACATTTCTCCCCGTATAGTGACGGGGAGAAAGGCCCATACCGGCTGGACGCCGCCCGCGGATTGCTTCGCCAATTGTCGGCGTAGCGGCCGCGATCGGCGATCTAGCCCGACTTCTTGGCGCCGCCCGGCAAAGCACCTTCAGGCGGCGGCTCCGGGCCGAAGACGCTGCGGCCGCCGAGCAGATGCGACTGGTCGAACTCGCCGGCGACGATCTCCTTCAGGCTCGGGCCGGTGACGTAGCGCTCCAGTCGCCGCGCCTGGCCGTCGAGCCGCTGCAAGGCGGCTAGCTCCTCCTCGCGGCCGAGCTTGGCCTTGGCGACTGCCGATTTCATGACGGCGATGGTTTCGTCATAGACCTTCAGCGGCACCGGAAAGGGATGCCGGTCCTTGCCGCCATGCGCCAGCGAGAAGCGCGCCGGGTCGGAAAAGCGGCACGGCGCGCCATGCACCACCTCCGCCACCATGGCCAGCGCCCGCACCGTGCGGGCGCCGACGCCAGGCACCAGCAGCAATTCGGGAAAGTCCGTCGGGCCGCTCTCGATGGCGGCGGAGATGTTGCCGTGCAGCCGGCGCATGACGATGTCGCTTTCGCGCACGTCATGATGCGCCGGCATGACCAGATTGGGCAGCATGGGCTGTGCATTGTCGCGCTTTGCCGAAGCCGTCGCGGGCTCGATGGCGGCGAATTCGCGCACGATCCGGTCGGGACCGAGCTGGCGCAGA
Organism: Mesorhizobium sp. B2-5-11; assembly: GCF_006440835.1. Classification (NCBI taxonomy): domain Bacteria; kingdom Pseudomonadati; phylum Pseudomonadota; class Alphaproteobacteria; order Hyphomicrobiales; family Phyllobacteriaceae; genus Mesorhizobium; species Mesorhizobium sp. B2-5-11. Next base: position 315,097 of record NZ_VFUK01000004.1, on the reverse strand, counting down.
AGATCGAGCTGGCCGCTGCGCGAGGCCTCGGCGCGATGGTCGGTGAGGTTGACGATCTCGCCCTGCCGCTCGCCCTCGATGGCCGCGTGCGGCTGGTCGACGAAACTCTTCAGCCCTTCCGACAGCCAGTGGTAACGGCGCGCCTGCCTTCTGTCGCCGTTCATGCCTTGCTGGACGACCACCCAGCGGCTGTCGTCAGTGACGATGAAGCCATGCAGATAGAGATCGAAACCGTCCTGAACGGCGGCGCTGTCGACCTTGGCGACCAGGCGGCTGGCGGTGGCAAGGGCCGCGCCGTCGAAGCCGACACGTTCGCCGATCATCTCCAGCTCATGCGGCGTCTTGCGCGAATGGGCGCCGCGTCCGCCGCAGACATGGATGCCGAGCTCGCCCGACAGCGGCGTCAGCCCGCGCTTCAGCGCGCCGATGACGCTGGTGGTGATGCCGGACGAATGCCAGTCCATGCCCATCACCGCACCGAAGGACTGGAACCAGAAGGGATGCGCCAGCCGGCGCAGCAGCTCGTCGCGGCCGTAATGGTGGATGATCGCCTGACACAGCACCGCGCCGAGCCGCGTCATGCGGTCGCCCAGCCATTTCGGGACCCGTCCGCCATGCAGCGGCAGGTCGGCGCTGCCGCTTCGCTGCGTCACTTGTTTCGATGCTCCGTGGCCGACCCCCCAGAGGCCGGCTCTCTCCCTCTAGATGGCATCCATGCGGCTATTTTCCAAGCCGGCACACAGGCGCTCATTCGCGGTTTGATTCAGGATGGCGCCTCACCCGGTTGTTCGCAAAGCGTTTTTGTCCATCGCGGACTAGACATGCACGTCGCCGAAGGAGAGTTCGCCGTTGTCGTCGGGCGTCAGTAAGGCGACGGCCAGCAGGCCGGCAAAGAGGATGGCGACCAGCGTGACGATGACCAGGCCGGGCACGGGACCCAGGGCGGCGGCGCTGACGGCCTCGCGCAATGTGCCGACGAAACCCACCGGCGCGGCCCGATCGAGCAGGCTCGGCGTCGACAGTTTGAGGATCCAGGCGAGCAGCAGGATCAGCATCATATGGATGTAGTTGCGGCGCAAACGGCGCGCCAGCGCCACCCGCTGCGAGACCAGGAATTTCGGCGTGCGCAGGCTTTCGCCGACGATCAGCAGCCAGTCCGAGGCGAAGTCCGGCTGCGGCGAGAATATCTGCGCGAAATAGTGGCGCTCGAACTGGCGCACGCGGGCGCGGTAGACATCGAAGAAGCGGTAGCGCCGCGCCTCGATCCACAGCAACAGCAGCACCAGCAGCATGGCGAACAACAGCACGCCGTGGTGGGCACTGGCCGTCGACAGCGACACCGACAGCATCGCGGCCACGACGGTGATCGCCCAATTGCTGGTCCTGTCGATACGGTCGCGCCATCCCGCCATGCGCGCAATCTCGGCGCGATGGAAATGCGACATCACGGTGACCATTTCGCTGGGCGAAAGCGTCCTGCCGATGGGCGTTGCCGGCGCATCGTTCATAGTTCCCTCCCAACCCAATGAAACGCGTCGAACGCGATCTCGTTCCGCCGGCGGCGGATGGCGCCGACCCAGGCGGACTTTCGGCCACTTCTGTCGCGACGGCGGTGCGCCGAGGCTTTTCAAACGCTTGAGCAGGTCCGCTCAGCTTCTGAGTCAGCGTCCGAGTGGCCCTGGCTCTTGAGAATCCCTTTGCCTTGGGCAACATGGCGGCAAGGCTGGAGTACGAAGATGAACAGTCCGATATCCGCCGCACGTTCACAGTCCACGTCGCGAACCGCGGCGATGGCGCTGACGGAGGCGCTGGTCGCCCGCACCTTGCGCGCGGTCGAGGATGCCGGGCCGACGCCGGGCATGGTCTACATGACGGACGCCGACTATGCGCGTTTCAGCGACGAAATACTGGCCGATGCGCCGGCCGGGCCACTGAAACTGTTCGCCTATGGCTCGCTGCTGTGGAAGCCGGCGGGCGAGGTGAGGGGCGGTGAGCGCGCGGTGGCGACTGGCTGGCACCGCTCTTTCTGCTTCACCGTGCAGCGGTTTCGCGGCACGATAGAGCAGCCCGGCCTGATGATGGCGCTCGACCGTGGTGGCCAATGCCAGGGCATGGTGTTCGAGATCGCGGAGCCGGTTGCCGACAATCTCGAGGCGCTGCTGCGCCGCGAGATGACCATCCTGCCCGCCGTCAACGTGCCGCGCTGGCTGCGGGTCAGGACCGAGGGCGGCATGTGCCGCGCGCTCGGCTTCGTCGTCGATCCCGCCAATGCGCGCTATGTCGGCAGGCTGGACAAACGGGCGATCGCGGCGACGCTGGCCCGGGCCGCCGGCCATTGGGGCTCGGGCGCGCAATATCTGTTCGAGACCATTCGCCACCTTGACGCCTGCGGCATTCGCGATCGCAACCTGTGGCAGTTGCAGGCGCTGGTGGCCGAGGAGATCAACCGCGTCCACGCCACGGTTTAGCGATCGGCGTTCCCAGCGCAGCGCGACCCGAAAGTTTCCGGACGCTTTCCCGCCCCTCCAAATCTTCCGCTTGACGAATACATATCCCGACAGTTATACGTTAATCAATAGCCAACGGGTTATCGATTAAATGCCGGATGCTCATGATGCGCTCTTCAGGACGCTCGCCGACCCGACACGGCGCGCCATCTTCGAACGGCTGTGCCGCCAGGGAGAGCAGACGGTGGGAGCGCTGACGATCCAGTCGGGGGTCTCGCAGCCGGCCGTGTCGAAGCATCTTGGCGTGCTGAAGCAGGCCGGGCTGGTGCGCGACCGCCATGAAGGCCGCCAGACGCATTACAGCGCGCAGCTCGGCGCACTGGCGCCGCTGATGGACTGGACGCGTGAGATGGCCGGGTTCTGGGAAAGCCGGTTCGACGATCTCGAGGATCTGCTCAAAAGGATGGACCAGTGAACGACACTGCCGCCGAGACCCGCACTGTCGTCGTCGAGCGGCAGATTTCGCATCCGCCGGAAAAACTCTGGCGCGCACTGACGCAACCGCATCTGATTGAGGAGTGGCTGATGAAGAACGATTTAAATCCGGTCGTGGGCCATCGCTTCAACCTCAGCACCGCCTGGGGCGGCGTGCTGGATTGCGAGGTGCTTGCCGTCGAGCCGCACAAGACGCTGTCCTACACCTGGAACCTCGCGCACCAAGACCCGGCCTTCGATCTCAGGAGCGTGGTGACCTTCACGCTCACCCCGACGCCCGCCGGGACCCATCTGCGCATGGAGCAGTCCGGTTTCCGGCCCGAGCAGAGGCGGGCCTACGGCGGCGCCAAGATGGGATGGCCGAAATTCCTGGAGAAGCTGGAAGAGCTCCTGGCACGGACGGACTGAGGTCGGTCGGCACGGTCATAGCAAGACTGTTCGAGGGCAGCCCGGAGCAAACGAACCTATGGAGGATATGCGATGAAGATCAAATTGACCCGCGTCTATGTGGACGACCAGGAGAAGGCACTTGCCTTCTACACCGACGTGTTGGGCTTCACCAAGAAGGCCGATTTCAGCAACGGTCCGTTTCGCTGGCTGACCGTGGCCTCGCCGGACGAGCCTGAGGGAACCGAGCTGCAGCTTGCGCTGAACGACAACCCGGCGAACAAGGCCTACCAGCAGGCCTTGTTCAAGCAGGGCCAGCCGGCGCTGATGCTCTTCACCGACGACATCAAGGCCGATCACGAGCGCATCAAGGCGCGGGGCGCGGCCTTCGCCATGGCGCCGACCGAAGTGACCGGCTCGACCATAGCGCAGCTCAACGACAGCTGCGGCAACCTCATCCAGATCACGCAGCTGGCGCGCTGGTAAGCGGCGTTTCGTTCATTTTCCAGGAGGAGATAGCATGGATTGGAACAAATGGGTCCGGCAAACGCATCGCTGGCTGTCGATCATTTTCACGGGGACCGTCCTCGCCAACTTCGTCGCCATGGGCTTGGGGCAGCCGCCCGCCTGGGTGGTCTATTCGCCGCTGCTGCCGCTGTTCCTGCTGCTGTTCAGCGGCCTCTACATGTTCGTGCTGCCATACGCCGCCAAGCGGCTTGACGGGCGGCAGCGCGCGAGCCAGTAAGGACGGGATGGATGGCGAAGAGGCAGGGGCAATCAGCCAAAGGCGCCGCCAGGCCTGCAACCGCCGGTCCGGTCCTGCTTTCTGGCGGCAATCCGCAGATCGCCAAGGGCGAAGGCAACGCGCCCGTCCAGGCCTATATCGCGGCCATGCCGGGCTGGAAGAGCGAGGCCGGCGGCGGCCTCGACGCGCTCATCGAGCGTGCCGTGCCTGATGTGCGCAAGGCCGTCAAATGGAACTCGCCCTTCTATGGCGTGGAAGGCGAGGGCTGGTTCCTCAGCTTTCATTGCTTCACGAAATACATAAAGGTAGCCTTCTTCCGCGGCATGTCGCTGGACCCGGTGCCGCCTGGCCAGTCCAAAAGCAAGGACACGCGTTACCTTGACATTCATGAGGACGACCAGTTCGACGAGGCCCAGTTCACCGAGTGGGTGAAACAGGCGAGCCGATTGCCCGGCGAACGAATGTGAGATTTGTACGCCGGGCCCGGATTTGCCGCCCGCGACAGAGCGCCTATGATCGGGCGGACGGGGCGGTGACCGCCCCCAAGCCTGAAGGAGAACGGACATGACGAAGAGCGGGTCGCCAGAAGGCAGGTCTCCTTCGCAGCTCATAGACGGCAGGATCGAGGAACTCGGCGACTGGCGGGGCGAGATGCTGAGCCGGCTGCGCGGCCTGATCCGGCAGGCCGACCCCGAGATCGTCGAGGAGTGGAAATGGCGCGGGGTCCCGGTGTGGGAGCATGCCGGAATGATCTGCACCGGCGAGACCTACAAGAACGTCGTCAAGCTGACCTTCGCCAAGGGTGCGGCGCTGCCCGATCCGTCGCGCCTGTTCAACTCCAGCCTGGAAGGAAACACCAGGCGCGCCATCGATTTCCAAGAGGGCGAGGAGGTCGACGAGGAAGCGTTCAAGGCGCTTATCCACGCCGCCGCCGCTCTGAACAAGTCAAAGGCCCGGCGATAGGCTCCGTGTGACTGGCACCGAAGACGCGGCGGGCAGAACGAAACCTGTCGCGCTCCTTCGCGCCCTTCTGGCCTCATCCGTCCCTCAGCCACACCAGCATCTCGCCGGGCTCGCGGTTGTCCCAGGCGAAATAGGGGATGGCGGTCAGCCGCGTCTGTCTGGCAGCGGGCGGGTCGGTGCGGTAAAGCCCGTTTTGCCAGCCCTCATCGGTGTCGGCCAGCGCTGTGGTCGAAAGCGCCACCACGCCGCCCAGCAGGTCCGGCTCGTCATGCGCCTCGATGCTTGCGGTGCGCGGCAATGCGATGCGGTGCAGGCTGCCGTCATTGTCGGTCGCCTCGACGCAGTAGATCAGCGGGCCGCGCGACAGCGCGACGCGGCCGGCGTCCTGGCGCACCTGCGGGTTGGCGTAGAGCCGTTCGATCGGCATTTCGAGATCGAGGCGGACGCTATCGCCCTTCTTCCATGTGCGCCGGATCGCCGCGTAGCCATCGCTGGTGACGTCCTCGAGCTTCACCGTCTCGCCATTGACCTTGAGCGCCGCGCCGGCGCTCCATGCCGGCACGCGCAGATGCAGGGTGAACGCGACCGGCGCCTGCGGCTCGATGGTGATGGCGACCGCGCCGTCCCAGGGGTAGCGGCTCGCCTGCGTCAGTGCCACCGGCACGCCCGCTATGTCGAAACGAGCGGTGGAATCGCCATAGAGATGGACGGCAAGCGCGTCGTCCGCCAGGCTGTAGAAATAGCTGCCGATGGAGGCCACCATGCGCCCGATATTGGGCGGGCAGCACGGGCAGCGGTGCCATTTCCATCTGTTGTGCCGGCCCCGGCTTTCCAGCGGGTTTTCGTAGAAGAACAGCGAGCCGTCGAGCGACAGGCCCGAGATCGAGCCGTTGTAGAGCGCCCGCTCCATGATATCGGCGTAGCGGGCGTTCGGCCCCATGCCGAGCATGCGGCTGGCCCAGAACACCAGGCCGACGGCGGCACAGGTCTCGGCGTAGGCGCTCTCATTGGGCAGGTCGAAATCGCTGGTAAAGCCCTCATTGTGCGCCGACGGCCCGAGCCCGCCGGTGATGTAGAGGTTCTTGCTGGTGAGATCGTCCCACAGCCGGTCGAGCGCCACCCGCAAGCTGTCGTCGCCATATTCGGTGGCGATGTCGGCCATGCCGGAATAGAGATACATCGCCCTGACCGCATGACCGACGACCTTGTCCTGCTCGCGCACCGGAATGTGCGACTGGCTGTATTCATAGGTCTTGAAATGATAGGCCTTGGGATCGGTGCCGCGGGCGCGCGCCTCCTCGTCGAAATAATGCGGTTGCTGGCCGCGCTGGTCGATGAAGTATTTCGCCAGCTCCATGTATCTGTTCTCGCCAGTCACCCGCGCGAGCTTCACTAGCGCCAGCTCGATCTCCTCATGGCCGCAATAGCCTTTCTTCTTGCCCGGCTCGGGCCCGAGCACCGAGGCGATATGGTCGGCATAGCGGCACATGACGTCGAGCAGCTTGCGCTTGCCGGTCGCCTGGTAATAGGCGACGGCGCCCTCGATCAGGTGGCCGGCGCAATAGAGCTCGTGGCAATCGCGCAGATTGGTCCAGCGCAGGCCGGGCTGGATGCGCTGGTACCAGCTTGAGAGATAGCCGTCCGGCTGCTGCAGCTTTTCGTAGAGGTCGATGACGGCGTCGATCTTCTTCTCCAGCTCCGGGTTCTTGGCGCGGTAGAGCGAATAGGCCGCCGTCTCGATCGTCTTGCCCCAGTCGGAGTCCCAGAACATCTGCGTCGTCACCGTCGAGCCGGTGAAGCCGGGGGAGGCCGCCTCGTCGGGCGAAGGGGAATGGAACGGGATGACGACGCCGGGCGAGGGCCGGTCCGGATCGATCTGCTCCAGCATGCCCGCCTCGACGCAGCGGTCGTAGAGGATATCGGCGGTGCGCGCGGCGACGGCGTCGGCACGGTCGCCCCAGAAGCCGTGCACGTCGACCTGGGGCACCGGTAGCGGCCGGAAGGCGAGTTTGGGCCTGGAGGCGCTGGCAGGCCTGGCGGAAGACGATGCGGTCATGAACTTACTCCATTCGATCGATCACTTGACGGCCCCGGCCATCAGGCCGCGGATGTAGAAGCGCTGCAAAGCCAGGAACAGGATCAGGCACGGCACCATCATCACGGTGACGCCCGCCTGCACCGCGCCCCAGTCGATGGCGCCGAAGCGGCCGGACTGGAGTGCGGTCATCATCACCGGCAGCGTGAACTTGGACTGGTCGGTCATCAGCACCAAAGCGGCGAGGAACTCGTTCCAGGCGCCGAGAAAGGCGAACAGCGCGATGGTGACGACGCCCGGCCAGACCAGCGGCAGCATCACCTTCAACAGCATGGTGGGGTTTCCGGCGCCGTCCATGCGCGCGGCCTCCTCGATCTCGCGCGGCACCGCGTCGAAGGCGTTGCGCATCATGAAGATCGAGAACGGCAATTGCAGCGTCACATAGACGCCGACCAGCCCGGTCAGCGTGTTGTGCAGGCCAAGCTTGGTGAGCACCAGGAAGATCGGCGTCAGGATCGACTGGAATGGAATCATGATCGTCGACAGGATGAGGACGAAGAACAGGTCCTTGAGAGGAAATCGGAAGCGCGAGAAACCGTAGCCGGCGAGCACGGAGACAACGACGGAGACCAGCACCGTCATGACAGAGACGTAGATGCTGTTCTGCGCCGAGACCCAGAGCCCGTCGCCGAACGTGTTGAGCGTGGCGTAGTTCTCCAGCGAGAAGCCTGTCGTCGGCCAGGGCGGCAGCGGCGGCTGGCGCGCCTCCTGCGCCGGCTTGAAGGCCGACAGCGCGGCCCACACGATCGGCGCCACGAACAGCACCGAGGCGACGATGCCGGTGGAGTGCCTGACGACGCTGGCGGCGAGCTTGCCTTGAGCGGACATTGCCTGCGCCATCAGTCGAGGCCCTCGGGCTTCCTCAGCAGCCAGAGCTGCACGAGGCTGAGCGCCACCAGGATCACCAGCAGCACCATGGAGAGCGCCGCGCCATAGCCGAGCTTGAACGACACGAAGGACTGGTTGAAAATCCAGTACACCGCCGTCAGCGTCTGGTTGCGCGGGCCGCCGCGCAGGATGATGTAGAACTGGTCGAAGGCGAGGACCGAGCCGGCCACCGACAGGATCAGGGCCAGCGCCAGGGTGCGGCGCATCAGCGGCAAGGTAATGGCCCGGAATCTTGCGAACGGGCCGGCGCCGTCGATGACGGCCGCTTCCTGCAAATCCTGCGGGATCGATTGCAGGCCGGTCATCAGGATGATCATGGTGAAGCCGGCGACCTTCCACACCACCATCGCGATGATCGACCAGAAGGCCGGCTGGAAGGTGGCCAGAAGATTGAATTTCCTGTCGATCAGGCCGAGGTTGTAGGCGGCCGGGCTGAACAGGCCGGAATCGACGTTGAGCAGCCATGACCAGAGCAGGCTCGCCGAGGCGAAACCGACCACCGCCGGCATGAAGAAGGCGGTGCGGTAGAGATTGGTCAGCGGGCGCGGCCGTTCGATGAAGATGGCCAGCGGAAAGGCGACGGCGAAGATCGCGATGGTGACGATCACCGTGTAATAGCCGGTGAATTTCAGCGCATTCCAGAACCTGGTGTCGCGCAGGATCGCGACGTAATTGTCGAGGCCGATGAAGGAGTGCCCGCCCATCAGGGGCCAGTTGTGCAGCGACATCCACGCCGTCATGCCGAGCGGGATGACGAAGAACACCATGACCAGCGCCACGGCCGGCGCGACGTAGATGAGACCGATCCATTGCCGGCGACCGGCACCGACGAGTTTTCGGGGGCGGGGCGGGGCGGTGGTTGCTGTGATGGTGGTCATGGCTGGCCCGCTTTTCCTTCTCCCCTTGTGGGGTGAGCGGCCGGTTCGCCGGAGGCGAATTCATCGTGCCAGTGGCACGATGAAAGGCCGGCGAACACCGGGACGCTGCGAAGCAGCGGGGACCCGGCAGAGTGGATCGGCCACCACCCGGCCCTTCGCAGGCTCAGGGCGTTCGAAGCTCGAAAAGCCAAGCAGTTGGCTTTTCTTCCGCTGCGCGGACCGCTTCTCACCCCACAAGGGGAGAAGGGGAGGCGAAGTGCGCTAGGTCCCAAGCTGTCGATGCTAGTGAGTCTTCTCAACGCGATAGCCCTGTATCTGAACCAAACAGTATCCGGCCACCCGCTCAGGGAGACAGGCGGGCGGCCGGCAGGCGCCTATTTCTGCGGCGCCTGGTCTATGATCGACTGCATGGTCTCCTGCGCATTGGCGATGGCGCCGTCGACGTCGTCGCCGAAGAACACCTCGTTGACCATCTGCGTCCACGGGCCGTTGGCGGAGTTGATCAGGTCGTTGAACACCACCGAATAGGGCGTCTTGCCCTTGGCCATGGCCTCGGCTGCGACCTGGTAGCGCGGGTCGAGGTCCTTCAGCGCGTCCTTGGCGATGTCGCCGCGCACCGGCAGGCTGCCATATTTGGCCAGGATCGTCTGGCCTTCCAGCGAATAGGCGAAGTCGAGGAACTCCTTCACCACATCGATCTTCTTGGTGCCCTTGGTGACGACGAAATTATCGCCGCCGGCAAAGGACGACCAGCCGCCATCCTTGCCCGGCAGGAAGGTGATGCCGTAGTCGATATCGGGATACTGGGTGTTGAGCGCGCCGATAGCGAAGGCACCCGACGGCGAGATGCCGATGTTGCCGCCGGCGAAGGCGGCGAAGAAATTGGCGCCGGTGTCGGTCTGGGCGCCTTCCGGCACCAGGCCCTTCTTGACCATCGAACGATAGAGATCGATGGCGCCGCGCAGCTGCGGGCTGTCCAGCGTCGCCTTGGAGCCGTCCTGCGAGAGGATGTCGCCGCCCGAGGCCCAGACCAGCGGCGTGAAGGTGAAGATGTTGCAGCCGCCGCAATTGCCGGAGAAGTAGAAGCCCTTGATGTTGCCGCCGAGCGCGTTGACTTTTTCGGCGTCGGCTTCGATCTCGGCCCAATTGGCCGGGCCCTTTTCGGGGTCGAGGCCGGCCTGCTTGAACAGCTTCTTGTTCCAGATCAGCACCGAGGCGTCGGCGGAGAAGGGCAGGCCGTAAATGCGGTCCTTGTACGTGCCGGTCTTCACATGAGCCGGCGACAGGCTGGCGAAATAGGGGAGCGACTTGGCCCAGTCGGTGATGTCCTCCAACTGGCCGGCGGCAGCAAAGGAGGGCGTGTAGATCAGGTCGAGCGACAGCGCGTCGGGCGCCGTGCCGCCGGCGGCGGCAGCACCGTATTTCGGAATGATCTCGGCGTTGGGGATGATGTCGAGCTTGATCTGGTTGGTGTGGCCCTTGTTGTAGGCATCGACGATGCGCGGCATGAAGTTCGAGCCGTCGGCGCGCACCCAGATGTTGGCGGTCTCGGCGGCGGCAAATTGCAGCCCGCAGCCGAATACGGCGGCCGTCAAGGCCAGCCTGGCAATCAAAGTCCTCATATTCTCCTCCTCCACGTTTTGGCCGCGACGCGCGGCTTGCCGCCGATTGCGGCGTTTGGTTCTTCAGCCGTCCGGCAGGCGGCCGCAGGACTGACGCACCACCAGCCGGCACGGCAGTTTCCGGATGCCTGGCGCGGCGGGCTTGCCGCCGACCAGGGAAAGCAAGGTCAGCCCCGCTTCGCGGCCGAGCGCAGCCAGGTTCATGTCGACCGAGGTCAGCGGCGGGCGCGTCGCTTCGGCCACGATCTCCCAATTGTCGAAACCGATGACGCCTACATCGCCGGGCACGTCGAGACCGCGTTCGCGCAAGGCATCGATGACGCCGCGCGCGATCTGGTCGTTGCCGCAGAAGACGGCGTCCGGTCTTTCGCTTGCGTCGTCGGCCGCGCCGTCGAACAGCCTCGCCACGGCTTCGTGTCCCCAGGCCTCCGACCACGAGCCGAGCAGCGGCTCGGTGACCGACAGGCCGTTCTCGGTCAGAACATCGCGATAGGCCTGCGCCCTGGCGTGCACCACGGCAAAGCTCGCCGGTCCCGAGACATGGGCGATGCGCCTGCGGCCGAGCCGACAGAAATGCTCCACCGCCAGCCGCGCGCCGCCAGCGTCGTCGGAGACGAAGGCGACGGCGTCGGGATCGGGCTGGGTGAAGGCATAGATCACCGGAATGCGCAGATTAGACAGGTCGACCGGCAGATGACGGTCGATGCGCTTGCCGGTGGCGATGATGCCGTCAACGCGCTTGTCGAGCATGGCCTCGACATGGAGCTGGCCGAGACGCGGATCCTCCTCGACATTGCACAGGAACACCGAGACGCCGGCGTCGACCAGCGCGTCGGAAATGCCCGACATCAGCGGCAGCGAGAAGCGGCCATAGGTATCGTTGGTGAGCAGGCCGACGGTGAAGGAGCGTCGCCGCAGCAGACTCTGCGCCAGGCTGTTTGGCCGAAAGCCGAGGCGCTGCGCGGTCTCGCGAATGCGCTCGCGGGTCTCGGCGGTCATGCGGCCCTGGTCGTTGAGCGCCTTCGAGGCGGTGGCGACGCTGACGCCAGCCTCGGCCGCCACGTCACGCAAGGTGACGGGCTTGGGAAAGGCTGGCTGATCGTCCAATGCCATTGCGGCGAAAATCCCGATTGGGAAAAGGTTTTCTCTTACAGGCCGGAATGACCCGGCCAATGGCCGAGCCCGCTCGGAAATGTTTGGAAAAACCTTTTCTCAACCCAAGCTAGGCCAGATCCAGAGGCTGTTCAAGAGGAAAAGTGGCTGGTCCTCCGGTGGTGCGAAGCGGCCGCCGGAGGGCGGGCTCACGGGCTCGGCGAGTTCATATCAGGCGCCTAATCGGCAGTCGTCAGTGCTGCCATGGCGCGAGCCAACCAAAGCGGCAATCGGCGACATGTCTACAAACGACTCTTCGGTCTTAACGCTTGCGCAAATATTATCGGTTAGTTCGCTAGTCATGGCCTCGTGGCGGAGCGGCTACGCTGGAGACGGCAAATCTCTGAAGCCTCGGTTCGATCCCGAGGCGAGGCCTCCAAAAATCATATGACGTAGAGCCTGCGTCGGACCATCAAGGGCGATGGGTCTTGCCAGCTTGCATTTTGCGGCCTGGGCCGGACAGGTCCTCGTCTTCGTCGTGACACTGACGCGCCGGCAAGAAGACTGCTACCCAGCCGCCTTGCGCGCTTTCAGCATCTGACGATCGGGGTCACGTGGCATGCGGCCGGCGTTAAAGCAGCCTATTTGCATTTGGCATGCAGGGCACTCGCCAAAAGAGTGCTATGGAAGGGCAAGAGCTTGCCCGCTCCGACTTTCCCCGACATTCGAGGCCATTTTCGTGCGTGAACCGTCGCTGTTGCCCGTCTTTGGAAAACTTGGCGCCAAGGGACCCCGTGCCGTTACGGTGGAACCGGTCCCGTCGGCAGGTATCGCCCCGCGGCTGCGGGAGGCGCTGGCCGCCCATGGCGGCATGGTGTTGAAGCTGTCGGTCGTCGCCTGGACGATATCGGTCCTGGGCATGGTCTTCTTCATGTTGCAGGGCTGAGGCAAATGGCCAACCGCTACGCACTGCGCATGGACTTGCCCCAAAGCTGGGCCATCATCGACGTCTTCACCGGCCAGCCCGTCGTCGTCAGGCAAAGGGCGATGGTCGGCATGAGCCCGCGCGACGCCAACGCCATGGTCGATCAGATGAATGTCCGGGACGTCAAGCGCCGGGAGAAGGCGGAGCGTAAATCCTGATCCAGCGCCGTCCGCCTGTCGTCTCAGCGGAAGTCGTCGGCCGTCAGCACATACATGCTCTTGCGCGTGCGGTCATAGGCCTTTGACGCTACGTCGCGGATGACACTGCTCTCGGTGTCGAAGGTGGCGAGATAGCCGGCTTCATTGGCTGCCGTCGCCGGCTGCATCCTCGTCATGGCATCGGCGGCGACCGAGAAGGAAATCTGGAACATGCCGTCATAGCCGACGAACCGGATGCGCTTGCCGGCCTCGTCGTAGCTGCGGCTGCGGTTGGGGAAGGTCAGGCTCATGATTTTGCCTCCGTCGTTTTCTTCACCGCGCGTTTCTTCTTCGGCGTCGGGTTCAGGGCCTCGGCCACGCGGTCGGCTTCTTCCTTGGCCAGCCGCAATTGCCTCAGCCTTGCCGTCTTGATCTCCCTGGCCCTCGCTTCGGACATATATTCGGCGGTTGCCTTGTTGCGCTCCGCCGTCTTCTTCTGCTTGTCGACAAAGCGCGCTTCAGCTTTTTCCATGATCGTCTGGTTGCCGTCGGCCATCGAGGAAATCTCCCTTGCGTCTGAAATCGTGAAAATGAACTTGTCCGATAAATAGGCACTCTGCCGGGAAAATTCAAATTTTTGAAATATTTGGTCGTTTTCCGACCCGATGAAACCGGGCGCCGAAATAATACTATGATTATTCAATATCCGCTCGGAATAAATTTTGGCACTCCTATCTATCGAGTGCCAAAGAGCCTATAGAAGGGGGCGGCCGCCTATGCCGGCCCCAGAAAGAAGTTCTCATGAAATTTCGGCCACTCCACGACCGCGTCGTCATCCGGCGCGCCGAAGGCGATATCAAATCCAAGGGCGGCATCATCATTCCCGACAATGCCAAGGAAAAGCCGCAGGAAGGCGAAGTGATCGCGGTTGGTCCCGGCGCCCGCGACGAAAACGGCGCACTTGTTCCGCTCGACGTCAAGGCCGGCGACTTGATCCTGTTCGGCAAATGGTCGGGCACGGAGGTCAAGATCGACGGCGAGGATCTTCTGATCATGAAGGAAGCCGACATCATGGGCGTTATCGAAAAGAGCGTCGAAGCCAAGAAGGCCGCCTGACTGAAGCGCCGCGCCTCTGCGCGGTGACGGCTCCACTCCAAATGCGAACTGGATAAAATCATGTCTGCCAAGGAAATCAAATTCTCCACCGATGCGCGCGACCGTATGCTGCGCGGCGTCGAGATCCTCACCAATGCGGTCAAGGTCACGCTCGGCCCCAAGGGCCGCAACGTCATCATCGACAAGGCCTATGGGGCGCCGCGCATCACCAAGGACGGCGTCACCGTCGCCAAGGAAATCGAGCTTGCCGACAAGTTCGAGAACATGGGCGCGCAGATGGTGCGCGAAGTGGCCTCGAAGACCAACGACCTCGCCGGCGACGGCACCACCACTGCCACGGTGCTGGCCGCCTCGATCCTGCGCGAAGGCGCCAAGCTGGTTACCGCCGGCATGAACCCGATGGACCTCAAGCGCGGCATCGACCAGGCCGTCGCGGCCGTCGTCGTGGAAATCAAGGCGAAGGCCAAGAAGGTCAAGTCGTCGGCCGAGATCGCGCAGGTCGGCACAATCGCCGCCAATGGCGATGCCAGCGTCGGCGAGATGATCGCCAAGGCGATGGACAAGGTCGGAAATGACGGCGTCATCACCGTCGAGGAAGCCAAGACCGCGAACACCGAACTCGACGTCGTCGAAGGCATGCAGTTCGACCGCGGCTATCTCTCGCCCTATTTCGTCACCAATGCCGACAAGATGCGCGCGGAGCTGGAAGAGCCCTATATTCTCATCCACGAGAAGAAGCTCGGCAATCTGCAGGCAATGCTGCCGATCCTCGAAGCGGTGGTGCAGAGCGGCAGGCCGCTGCTGATCATCTCCGAGGACGTCGAAGGCGAGGCTCTGGCGACGCTGGTCGTCAACAAGCTGCGCGGCGGCCTCAAGGTCGCGGCCGTCAAGGCGCCGGGCTTCGGCGACCGCCGCAAGGCGATGCTGGAAGACATCGCGGTGCTCACATCCGGCCAGATGATCTCCGAGGATCTCGGTATCAAGCTGGAGAACGTCACCATCGAGATGCTCGGCCGCGCCAAGCGCGTGCTGATCGAAAAGGACACCACCACGATCATCGACGGCGCCGGCACCAAGGCGACCATTCAGGCGCGTGTCGCCCAGATCAAGGGCCAGATCGAGGAAACCACTTCCGACTATGACAAGGAGAAGCTGCAGGAGCGGCTGGCCAAGCTCTCCGGCGGCGTTGCCGTCATCCGCGTCGGCGGCGCCACCGAGTCGGAAGTCAAGGAAAAGAAGGACCGCATCGACGACGCGCTGAACGCCACGCGCGCGGCGGTCGAGGAAGGCATCGTGCCGGGCGGCGGCGTGGCCCTGCTGCGTGCCAGGACGGCGCTTGCCGGCCTGAACGGCGCCAATGCCGATGTCACCGCCGGCATCTCGATCGTGCTCAGGGCACTCGAAGCGCCGCTCCGCCAGATCGCCGAGAATTCGGGCGTTGAAGGCTCCGTTGTCGTCGGCAAGCTCTCCGACAGCAAGGATCACAACCAGGGTTTCGATGCCCAGAACGAGGCGTATGTCGACATGATCAAGGCGGGCATCGTCGATCCGGCGAAAGTGGTGCGCACCGCGTTGCAGGATGCCGGCTCGATCGCCGCGCTTTTGATCACCGCCGAAGCGATGATCTCGGACATTCCGGCCAAGGATGCCGCGCCTGCGGGCGGCGGTGGCGGCATGGGCGGCTACTAGGATTCGGCCGGCTCGCGAAGGTGGTTTCATAAAAGCCGTCTTTCAGACCTGATCCGTATCTCGCCGAACCGGCCTTTGCCGCAGGCGAGACGACTATCGCCGGGGGATTCTCCCCCGGCGCGCAGGCCTCTGGCCCAGGAGATCGATCCATGATCGTGTTCGTGCAGAAGCCACAGACGGTCGTCACGACCGAAACGACAGAGGAAAGCCGCTTCGACCGCATCCGCAGGATTGCCGCCGACAAGCACAAGAAATCCGAGCCCGATCCGGCAATGCCACAAAAGGGCGAACCCAAGCGTCCGATGTAATAGCGGCGCCGCCGCCGCTACATTCCGCTCAACCTCAGCACCACATCGCGCGTCAGCGGCGCAAGTTCGACGGAACTGGTCGAGCCGGGCTCCAGCCAGATGATCTCCTCGATCTCGGGGGCGGCTATCGGCTGGCTGTCGATGGAGAGCCCGAACAATTCCGCCTCGACCGTGCTGTCCGGCTCGTTGGCCGAGAACAGGCCGAGCCGGGAGGTGGTGGCGAGGTCGACCGCCAATCCGAGTTCCTCGCGCAATTCACGCACCAGAGCATCGAGCGGGGACTCGCGCGGCTCGATCTTGCCGCCGGGCTGCATGAAGGCGCTGGTGCCGCGCTTGCGCACCAGAAGCAGCCGGCCCGACGCATCCGCGATGAAGCCGGCGGCGACCCTGATCTTGCGGCTTTCGTGGCGGGTAGGATTCACGGTAGACTGTTCCGGTGGTCGTTTGGTGCAGAGCCTGCGGAAAACGGAACCGCGATTCTCAGTTCGGAGACAAGCCATGTTCGCAGCCAAGGCCATCGACACTTCGGACAAGGCCGCGTTCTACCGCGATCTTGCCGCGCAACTGAAGGCGCTGCTCGAGGGCGAGGGCGACTCGATTGCCAATGCCGCCAACACCGCGGCGCTGATCTTCCAGATGGTGCCCGATCTCAACTGGGCGGGCTTCTATTTCCTGGCCTCGGACGAGGAATTGGTGCTGGGTCCGTTCCAGGGCAAGCCGGCCTGCGTGCGCATTGCCGTAGGCAAGGGCGTATGCGGCACGGCGGTCGAACTCGGCACCTCGATGCTTATCAAGGACGTGCACGATTTCCCCGGCCACATCGCCTGCGACGCCGATTCGCGTTCGGAACTGGTCGTGCTTCTCGAAGACGATGAAGGCGTCTTCGGCGTGCTCGATCTCGACAGCCCGCTGCCCGGCCGCTTCGACAAGGCGGACCAGGCCGGCATCGAAACGCTGGCCGCGATCTATGTCGCGGCCAGTTCGTTCGAGGATTAGGCGCTTTCCTGCCGGACAGAAGGGGGCGCCGTAGAGCGCTACCTTTGGGGCCTAGGCCAACTTCACCAGCATCAGGCTGAAGCCGCCGATGAACAGGAAGGCCGAGAAGGCGAGCGCCAGCGGGCGCAGGCCGCGCGAGCGCAGCTGCGAGATATCGGCCTGCAGGCCCATGGCGGCCAGCCCCATGGTCAGCATGATGGTGGTGGCGAGCGCCATCGCCGATTTCACGTCGGCGGGTATCGCGACAAGGCTGTTCAGAGCCACGACGGCGACGAAGGCGGCGACGAACCATGGCATGGGCGGGCGCGCCGCCTGCTGGTCGCTGCTGCTCTTGCGGCGCGCCATCAGGCCCAGCGCGATGACCATCGGCGCCAGCATGGCGACGCGGGTGAGCTTGGCGACGGTGGCGATCTCGCCCGACTGGGTGCCGTTCTGGAAGCCGGCGCCGATGACCTGCGCCACCTCATGGATCGAGGCGCCCGCCCACAGGCCGAAAGCATGCTGGTCGAGGCCGAGCAGCGGCGCCAGCAGCGGGAAGCCGAGCATGGCGACGGTGCCGAACAAGGTGATCGAGGCGACGGCGTAGGTGACGTCCTCGTCGCGCGCGTCGGTGACGATGTTGGTGGCCACGATTGCCGAGGCACCGCAGATCGAGGTGCCGGCGGCGATCAGCTGCGCCAGTTTCGCGTCGACGCCGATCAGCCGGCCGAGCGTGATGGTGAAGACGAAGGTGGCGCCAAGGGTGGCTGCCACGATGCCGACACCGCCGGCGCCGATCGACACCACCTGGCCGAGCGTCAGCTGGAAACCGAGCAGCACTATGGCGAAGCGCAGCAGCCGGCGCTGCGAAAACGCGATGCCGGCCTTGGCGTGCCCCGGCGTGCCGAGCACGTTGGAGTAGATCATGCCGGCGACGACGGCTATTATCATCGGGCTGAACAGGGCAAAGCCGGAGACGTTGCGGGCCGAGAAGGCCACCGCAGTGATCATCGCGACCAATATCATACCGGGCACGGGTCCGGCCTTGGTCGAGTCGAGCGCCTTGCGGCGCTGCGCGGGTTCGGCGGAAATCAGGCTTTTTGGAATATCGTTCGCAATGTGGGATAAGGAAGACAACGTCATGCTCCAGGCGACTTCGCCCGGGGAATGCCATTCCCCGACTAATCTTTCCAATGAATTATTTTCGTTAGAATGATCGATTTTCCAGGACGGTTTTCCGGCTTACGTGACCAAAATGCGGTCGTCGGCCAAGGGCCGATACGGCATGCCTCTAATCAGGGTTGGTGAGGCAGCGCGGTAAAGAGGCTGGGGCACCGCCAGAAGGTGGCTTGGCGTCGGCTTGACGGGCCACTCATGCTGCGCCAGCTTGGCGCCATGTTCGTTCTTCCCCGCGCCAATGTCATGCGACGCCGAACCTGTACACTGCGAGGCGGCATGATTGCGCGACGACGAGGAGTGGCCCGTTAATTCCGGTTCGTTCTTCCCAGCCCCGCCCGCGCAACCGTCGGCGGGCTGTTCATGTCTGGAGCCCTCGATGAGCATCAATCCTTCCATCCAGTTCCGGCAGGCCGGGCCGGCGGACGCCGCAGCCATCCGGGACATCGTGCGCTTGGCCTATGCCAAATGGGTGCCGCTGATCGGCCGCGAACCGCTGCCCATGCGCGCCGACTACGACATAGCGGTTGCAGAGCATGAGTTCGACCTTGCGACCGACCAGGGCGAAATCGTCGGCGCGATCGAAACCATGCCAGCCGACGATCATGTCTGGATCGAGAATGTCTGCGTGGCACCGCATGCGCAGGGAAGGGGGATCGGCCGGCTGTTGCTGGAGCGGGCTGAACGCAAGGCGGCCGAAGCGGGCCGCAACGAACTTCGCCTGCTGACCAATGGCGCCTTCGCGGCCAATGTGTCGCTTTACAAGAGGCACGGCTATAGGATCGACCGGGAGGAGCCGTTCATGAACGGTACGACTGTCTATATGAGCAAGAGGCTCGCTGGATAGACCGCAATCGGAGTTCGACAATGGCTGCCAAAATCAGGCTGAAGCAACTGCCCGGGCTGTACGCGATTTCGCGGCTCGAGCCTGGAGCGAGCGTTCCCGGTTGGGCGGACGGGCCAGGCTTCGTCAGCATCACCAGAACCGAGGATGAACTTTCGATCGTCTGTCTGCAGGATCGCGTTCCAGATGGCGTCAAGCGGGATGACGAGTGGGTCGCCTTCAAGCTCCAAGGACCTTTCGCTTTCGATGAAACCGGCATCGTGTTGTCGATCATCAGGCCACTGTCGGAAAACGAGCTGGGCATTTTCGTGGTGTCGACTTTCGACGGCGATCACCTGCTGGTGAAAGCCGCCGATCGGGTCGCGGCGACACGGCTTCTGGGCGAAGCCGGGCATACTCTGCTTTAACTCGTTCTATTCCAGCTATCGCCCGCCCGGCTGGTTCAACCGCTCGCGGCTCGCTCACCAGTTCGGGGTTGCGTTTGACACCGCCATTCGCGCATCGTTATTTCTAACCAGATATCACGCCGGACGGCTGTGCGGCGCCCCTCAGGAGAAATCATGTCACACAATCTGCAGTTCTACATCGATGGCGCGTGGGTCGATCCTGTCGTGCCCAACACGATCGATGTCATCGATCCGTCGAACGAAGATAGCTTCGCGCAGATTTCGCTTGGTTCCAAGGCCGACGTCGACAAGGCGGTGGTCGCCGCGAAGCGGGCCTTCGGCACATTCGGCTTCACCTCGGTCGAGGAACGGCTCGACATCCTCAACCGCGTCATCGAGGTCTACAAGAAGCGCAGCCAGGACCTTGCGCTCGCCGTGTCACGCGAGATGGGCGCGCCGCGCCGGATGGCGCTCGACAGCCAGGTCGGCATCGGGCTCGCGCATCTGGCCAAGATGGCGGAAGTGCTGAAGAGCTTCCAGTTCCGGCAGGTCAAGGGCTCCTCGCTGATCGTCAAGGAGCCGATCGGCGTCGTCGGCCTGATCACGCCATGGAACTGGCCGCTGAACCAGATCACCTGCAAGGTGGGTCCGGCGCTTGCCGCCGGTTGCACCATGGTGCTGAAGCCATCCGAGATCGCGCCGCTCGACGCCATCATCTTCGCCGAGATCTTCGACGAGGCCGGCGTGCCGAAGGGCGTGTTCAACCTCGTCAATGGCGACGGCCCCGGCGTCGGCCAGGCGCTGTCCAGCCATCCCGATATCGACATGATGTCGTTCACCGGCTCCACCCGGGCCGGCATATTGGTGGCCAAGGCCGCCGCCGACACCGTCAAGCGCGTGCACCAGGAACTTGGCGGCAAGTCGGCCAACATCCTGTTCCCGGATGTCGACCTCGCCACCGCCGTGACCAAGGGCGTCGCCGGCTGCTTCAGCAACAGCGGCCAGTCCTGCAACGCGCCAACCCGTATGTTCGTGCCACGCGACCGTCATGACGAGGCGGCTTCCTACGCCAAGGCGGCGGCGGAAAAGTTCGTGGTCGGTCCGGCCGACGCTCCCGGCACCAAGCTCGGCCCTGTCGTCAGCCAGGCCCAGTTCGACAAGATCCAGGACATGATCCAGAGCGGCATAGACGAGGGCGCCACGCTGGTCGCGGGCGGCCCCGGCCGTCCGGCCGAACTCAACCGTGGCTACTATGTCAGGCCGACCGTGTTCGCCGATGTCACCCACGACATGCGCATCGCGCGCGAGGAGATTTTCGGGCCGGTGCTGGCCATCATGCCCTACGACACGGTCGAGCAGGCGGTCGAGCAGGCCAACGACACCGTCTACGGCCTTGCCTCCTATATCCAGGCCAAGGATATCCAGAAGGCGCGCGACGTCGCGGCGCGCATGCGCTCCGGCAACGTCTACATCAACTATCCCCAATGGGACGCCGGCCTGCCCTTCGGCGGCTACAAGCAATCCGGCAACGGCCGCGAATACGCCGAATACGGGCTGGAGGATTTTCTGGAGATCAAGGGTATCGCGGGGTATGAGGCGGCGGAGTAGGCGGACAAGAGCCGCCCTCACAGAACGTGGGTTCCTCGGCCCCGCAAAGCGGGGGAGAGGTGGCGGCGAAGCGGTCGGAGAGGGGGCTGCGGCGCTGGAAGGTTTTCACGGCATATCCACGCCGCGCCATTCCCCCGCTCCGTCTCGGCTTCGCCGAGCCACCTCTCCCCCACCTTTGTGGGGGCGAGGAACCCTGGTCTGTTATGCCGCGCCACCTTTTTAGGTGGCCGCTCTGGTCCTGTTTCCTTGCCAATTGGCAAATACATGCTATATGTCTGCCAATAGCGGGAGCAGAAAATGCAGCTTCAGTCCATCGTCACCACGCCGGCCGCGGTCGGCAGCGCCATCTCGGATGAAGAGGCGGGCGCCCTGGCGCGCACCACGGTCAACCTGTTCAAGGCGTGGGGCCTCACCGACCTCGAGGCCTGCATCCTGCTCGGCGGCATGTCGGCGCGGACCTGGGCGCGCTGGAAGGAAGGCGGCATCGGTCGGATCGACCGCGATCTGCGCACCCGCATGGCGCATCTGATGGGCATCCATAAGGGCTTGCGCTATCTCTTCACCGAGCCGGCGCGCGGCTATGCCTGGATCCGAAAACCCAACGCCACGTTCGGCGGCCAGTCGGCGCTCGACCTGATGCTGCGCGGCGAAATCTCCGACCTTGCCGCGATGCGCGAATGGCTCGACGCGGAGCGTGGTGCATGGTGAGTGGGCTCGCGGTCCGGCGCCGCGTCCACTGGCCCCAGACCTTCCGCATCATCCGCTCCATCCATCCGCCGATCGACCTCTTCGAGGACATTGCCGACCCACGCGATTGGGAAGCGCTGGCCGCCGTCGAGGAGAAGACCAATCCGCGCATCCGGCTGGAACTCGGCGACCTCGGCAAGGTTCCTGCCGAAAGGCGGGTGTCCGGACCCGGCGCAAGTTTCGTGATGGCGCCCTTCGTGCATTGCTCGACCTTGCGGCCCGGGCGGTTTTCCGATGGCAGCTACGGCATCTACTATGCCGGCGACAGCGAGGAGGTGGCGCTGGCCGAAACCATCCACCACCACCAGAATTTTATGCGCGCCACCAAGGAGGAGCCGGGCTGGACCGCGGATTTCCGCGTGCTGATCGGCAGCGTCGATCGCGACCTCGATGACGTCAACGCGGTGCCCGGCGCGCTCGACCCGGACGACTACACCGCCTCGCAGGCCGAAGGCCGCGCCTTGCGTGCGGCCGGCAGCGACGGGCTGGTGTGGAACAGCGTGCGCATGCCAAGCGGGCAGTGCATCGGCATCTTCTGGCCGGATGCAATCACCGTTCCCGTCCAGGGGAGGCACTACAGCTACCACTGGGACGGCCGCCGCGTGGATTTCGTGCGCCAGCACGATACAGGCAAGGTGCTGGCGGTCACTTGAAGGCGGCGGCGCCGGTCAGTGCCGCAGGATCTTGCTCAGGAATGCGCGGCTGCGATCGGTCCTGGGGTGCGAGAAGAACTCGTCGGGCGTGCCGCTTTCGACGATGGCGCCGGCATCCATGAACACCACGCGCTGGGCGACCTTGCGGGCAAAGCCCATCTCATGCGTCACCACCATCATGGTCATGCCTTCCTCGGCAACCGCGACCATGACGTCGAGCACTTCCGAAATCATCTCGGGGTCGAGCGCGGATGTCGGCTCGTCGAACAGCATGATCTTGGGGCGCATGCCGAGACAGCGGGCGATCGCCACGCGCTGCTGCTGTCCGCCTGAAAGCTGCGCAGGATAGGCGTTGACCTTGTCGGCAAGCCCAACCTTGGCCAGCAGTTCGCGGCCGGCCTGCTCGGCCTCGGCGCGCGGGATCTTGCGGACATGGATCGGCGCCAGCGTGACGTTTTCGAGCGCGGTCTTGTGCGGGTAGAGGTTGAAGGACTGGAAGACGAAGCCGATCTCGGTGCGCAGCTTCGTCATGTTGGTGGCGGGGTCGCCGAGCCGCTGGCCGTCGACGACAAGGTCGCCGTCCTTGATCGTCTCCAGCCCGTTGATGCAGCGGATAAGCGTGCTCTTGCCCGACCCGCTCGGGCCGCAGACGACGACCACTTCGCGCGGCTCGACGCTGAGCGTGATGTCCCTCAGCACGTTGAGCGGGCCGAACCATTTGTTGACGCCGCGAAAATCGATCATGCCCGTTTTGGTCATGTGGTCAGAACCTTTGGGTTCGATGTCATATCTGCACCTCGCCATGGGCGGCACCCATGCGCCGTTCGAGCCGGCGGGCGAGCATGATCAGCGGATAGCAGACGATGAAATAGCCGACGCCGACGAGGAAGAACACCAGCAGGCCGTTCGGCACGCGCTGCACCACCAGCCAGCCGACGCGGGTGAGGTCGGTCAGGCCGATCGCCGACACGACCGAAGAATCTTTGATCAGCAGCACATATTGCCCGACCAGCGGCGGCAGCACGATGCGCATCGCCTGCGGTAGCACCACCTGGCGCATGCGCTGCCAGCGCGACAGGCCGGACGCCAGTGCCGCCTCGACCTGGCCCGTCGGAACCGAACGGATGCCGGCGGCGACGATCTCGCAGATGAAGCAGGCGGCGAGGTTGGTCAGCGCGATGATGCCGGCGGTGAAGGCGTCGAGCTCGATGCCCAGCTCCGGCAAGATGAAGAAGATCAGGAATATCTGCACCAGGAACGGGGTGCCCCGGATGAGGTCTACCCAGGCACCGATCACGCCGGCGATCAACCGGTTGCCGCCAGTCCGCAAGATGCCGAGGCCGAAGCCGAGCAGGGTGCCCAGCACCAGGCTGATCAGCGACAGCACCACGGTCATGCCGAGGCCGCGCAGCGCCAGCGGATAGCTGCCCGCAAGGCTTTGCAACTGCTGCCAGATCATATGCGCGCTCCCGCCGAGCCGAGCCAGCGGCCGGAGAGAACCGCCAGCCCCTTGAGGCCGTAATAGAGCATGAGGTAGAAGGCGGCGATGGTGAGAAATCCTTCCGCCGGCATGAAACGGTCGGAGGCGAGCAACTGGCCGGCGCGCGTCAGCTCGGCAACCGAGATCAGCGACAGGAGCGCCGAATCCTTGACCAGCACGATCGCTTGTCCCAGCAGCGGCGGGATCGTCACCTTGAACGCCTGCGGCAAGACCACCAGGCGCATGCGCTGGACATAGGTCATGCCCGAAGCAACACTGGCCTCAACCTGGCCGCGCGGGATCGACAGGATGCCGGCGCGAATGATTTCAGCGACATAGGCGCCGCTGTTCAGTGACAACGCGAGGATGCCGACGACGAGTTCGGGCAGCACGAAACCGAGGCGCGGCAGGCCGAAATAGAGAAAATAGAGCTGCGCCAGCAAGGGCGTGGCGCGTACGGCGTCGATATAGGCCTTGGCCGGCACCCGAAACAGCCAGCCGCGCTGCAGGTTCATCGCGCACAGCAGGATGCCGACCGCGAGCGCGCCGAAAAAGGACAGCGCCGACAGCCACACGGTCGTGACCAGGCCCTGCCCGAACAGGGGCAGGTATTCGACGATGGTGCGGAAGCTGAAATTCTCGAGCATGGGCGTGAATGGTGGGTAGGGAATAGTGAGTAGTGAGTAGTGAGTAGGCAGGCGGATCCGGAATTCCCTATCCACTACTCACTAATTCGCTACTCACTAATCCCTAATCCCTAATCCCTAATCAGTGATCTTTCTTCCAGTCTTCCGAATTGACCCAGTAGTCGAGGTTCTTCTGCAGGCGGCCGTCGATGGTGACCTGGTTGAGGAACAGGTTCATCCAGATCAGGAGATCCGGCTCGTCATAGCGGGTGGCGAAGGCAAGCGGCTCCTTCGAGAGGAGGTCCGGCATGATTGTGAAGGTCCCGGCCGGATAAGCCGTCGACTGGCCCTTGACCGCCGAGACGTCGTTGACGCCGCAATCGGCCTGGCCGTTGTTGACGGCGTCGAGCAGCAGCGGACCGCCGCCCTTGTAGCTCTTGATGTCGGCATCGGGGAAGGCTGCCTTGGCTTCCTTCTCGCCGGTGGCGCCGAGCAGCACGGCGATCTTGGTGCCCTTGGCCTTGCAGTCGTCGGCGGTCTTGAACTTGCCGTCGGCCTTGGTGAAGACGGTGCTGCCCGTATACATGTAAGGCGTAGTGAAGGCGACCTTCATGCCGCGTGCCAGCGTCGGCGTCATGTCGGCGACCAGAAGGTCGGCCTTGCCCGAAAGCAGCGCCGGGATCAGGCCGTCCCAGTCGAAGTCGAGGAAGGTGATCTTGACGCCCATTTCCTTGGCCATCAGTTCGGCCAGTTCCACCGAGCTGCCGGTGCGTTCGCCATTGGCGCCGACCAGCGAGAAGGGCGGTCCCTGTGTCTGCACGGCGACACGCAGTTCGCCGCGCTTGGTGATGTCGTCGAGCGATCCGGCGCTGGCGGCGGCGGTGAGGCCGGCCAGTGCGAGGCCGGCGATGAAAAGCTTGGCAATGTTCATTGGTTTCATTGGGCATTCCTCCTTTTGTCGTCTTGTTGTCCACCCTACAGGGTGCTTTTTGAGCGGCGGCGCCGTTGCCGGCGGCGGCCACCGTTCGAAAATCCGTCTCCTTAGTGCCGGGCCGCCGTTTCGGCGACCGCGATGCCGCGGCTGGCCAACGCGTCGAAGAAAGGCGCGTCCGGCACATGCAGCAGCGGGTTGAGCAGGCCGAGGCCCCCGAGAACCGCTATCCTCATGCCGGCTCCTTGCGAATGCTGTCGTCCGACCAGCAGCCTTCCGGCAGGCTGACCCATTTGTTGCAGGACGCCATGACGACGAAGGTCTCGCTGCGCACGACCTCGCCCGGCTCGCCGGCGCCCGGGATCAACTCGCTGGTGACGCGGTAGAGATCGGCGACGTCGCCGGCCACCGTCACGTCGACGATGATGTCGAAGCGCCCGGTGACGACCGAGGCCGAGTTGACGAAGGGCAGTTCGGAAATGCGCTGCGCCAGCTCGCGGGCGCGGCCGCGTCCTTGCGCGTTGATGCCGACGATGGCCGAGATCAGTTCGGGCCGCTCCGTCAGGTTCAGGAGCCCGACGATCTTGAGCAGGTTGCGGTCGAGCAGGTTGCGCAGCCGCGTGCGCACCGTCGGCACCGAGATCGCCAGAATCTCGGCGAGGCGGTTGATGCCCGGCTGCGCGTCCTGCGACAGCTGTTTGACCAGCCGTCGATCGGTCAGATCGAGATGTTCCCGCAAGTCCCCCGTCTTTCATAAAACGAAAAAAGCTAGGCGATTTTTTTGCCTATGTGCAAACAAGCTATTTCATGGACTCCTTAAAGGCAAGGCATGATTCCACGCGAATTCAGCATGTGGGCGGCGGCTTCACACCAGTGCGGCCACCAGCAGCTTGGCCTGCGGCGTCAACGTGTCGAAGCGGCGGGCGCAGAGATTGAGCTGGCGGGTTCCCCAGTCGTCCGTCAGCCGCAGGCTGCGCAGGCTGGGCGCCGAGCGGCGCACGATGCTTTCCGGCACGATGGCGACGCCCGCGCCCTGCGCCACCAGCCTGCAGACATTGTCGAGGCCGGGCACGCGGATGCGAAAATGCAGATGACCGCCCAGGCGCGCGGCTTGGCGGGAGATGTGCTCCTGCAAGGGATGGCCGGCGCTCAGGCCGACAAAGGTTTCACCGAGAATGTCGGCGAGGCCGGTCGCGCGGCCTTCGAGGCCGGGGCGGTTGCGCGCGGCGATCACCACCAGCCGGTCAACGAAGAACGGTTTCTGTTCGAGATGGGAAAGGCCGGCCCAGGTCGCGGCAATGCCAAGATCGGCGGCGCCGCTCGCCACCGCCTCGGCGATCTCGTGGCTGGGGCGCTCATCGAGGTCTATGTCGACGCCGGGATGCGCGACCAGAAAGGCCGGCAGCCTGTCGCGCAGAAGCTCGCTGGTGGCGGCCGTGTTGGCGAGCAGGCGGACCCGCGCGCGCAGGCCCGTGGCATAGGCGCCGAGCTCGCCGGCCATCGCCTCGATCTGGTTCTGCACCGCGCGCGCGTGATGCAGCAGCGCCTGGCCGGCGGCGGTCGGCACCACGCCGCGCCGGCGGCGCTCCAGAAGCGGCGCGCCGAGCCTGTCCTCCATGCCCTTGATGCGGGCGCTGGCCGAGGCCAGCGCGAGGCCCGCGAGCTCGGCGCCATGGGTGATGCTGCCGCGCTCGGCGACCAGCAGGAACAGCCGGAGATCGACGAGGTCGAAGCGCATCTTTTTCCTCCCGCAAGACGGCCCGGGCGATGGCCGCTATCACGCGATCGATGGCGCAGCGGGCCGACCGGCTTGCGGTACCAGCCTTCGCCTCAGCCGAAGGCTGGTACCGCGATTTCCACATTGTGGGTGACGGCGAATTTCGTCAAACAGTTTCGGTGGAGGTCCAGGATGAGAAAACCAGCATCGAACCGGCAAGGGCTCGGCATCGCTGAAAGCGCGGCGATGCTGCTGGCGGTTGCCGTCGCCCTTCTGGCCGTGGCGCGCTCGGATTCCGGCATGCCAGGATGCGCCATGACATCCGCCCCTGTCAGCAGTGCCGCCGGACCGGCGGGGCCGGCAGCGGGGATCGACGCCGCCGACATGCTGCTCCATGATTGAGCCGCTGAGCGCCGCCGCCGTCGCCTGGGTCTGCGCCGTCTTCCTTGCCGCCGGCTTCGTCAAGGGCGTGGTCGGGATGGGCCTGCCGACAGTGGCAATGGGCCTGCTGGCGGTGACCATGGCGCCGGCCGAAGCGGCCACGCTTCTGCTGATCCCGTCGCTGGTTACCAACCTGTGGCAATTGTCCACCGGTCCTTCGTTCGGCGGGCTCGTCAGGCGGCTATGGACGATGATGGCCGGCGTGGTGATCGGCACCGTTGCCGGCGCCGGCCTGCTCACCGGCGCGCATACGGCGGCCGCGTCCGGCGCGCTCGGCGTGGCACTGATGCTCTATGCCGTTCTCGGCCTCGCCAAGGCCGGCTTCTCAACGCCGCCACGCCACGAGGCCTTGCTATCGCCGCTGGTCGGGGTGGCGACCGGCCTGGTCACCGGCGCCACCGGCGTCTTCGTCATTCCGGCGGTGCCCTACCTGCAATCGCTGCGGCTGGGCAGGGAAGAGCTGATCCAGGCGCTCGGCCTGTCCTTCACCGTGTCGACGGCGGCGCTGGCCATCGGGCTGTTCAGGGCCGGCGCCCTGGCCTCGCCGACCACCGGGCTGGCGGGTTCGATCGCGGCGCTGGCGCCTGCGCTCGCCGGCATGGCTGTCGGCCAGGCGCTGCGCCGGCGCATGAGCGTCGAGACTTTTCGCAAAGTGTTCTTCGCCGGGCTCTTGGCGCTGGGATTTTATCTGGTGGCCGAGGCGGCATTCTGAGTGCCGCTTGCAGAGCGCCGACTGGCCGGACCCGGCCTACCGCACCACCAGGACCGGGATTTCGCTGTAGGACACGACTTCCGCTGTTTGGCTTCCCAGAAGCAGCCTGCCCAATCCGCGGCGGCCGTGCGAGGCCATGACGATCAGGTCGCAGCGTTCGGTCTGCGACAGTTCCAGGATCGCCTCGGCGGGCCTTCTGTCCTCGATGTGCACGACCTTGGCCGACACGCCCAGCCCCTCGGCGGAAGCCTTGCATTTGTCGAGCACTTCCTTGCCGTATTTGCGGGCTTCTTCCTGATAGGCGGCCAGCCCATCGCCCGCGGCGTAGCCGGCCATGGCGCCGCCCCAGGCGAAGATCGGGAATTGTTCCGAGACGGTGACGAAGGTCACGGCGGCGCCGAGGCCCTTTGCCAGCCCGAGGCCGTGGGCAACGCCCTTGTCGGCCAGTTCCGACCCGTCGGTGGCGATGAGCAGATGTTTGTACATGATGATCGTGACCTATCGTGCTTGGTGAACTATGGACCACACATAGTTATGCCCGGCGCCCAGTCATTGTGCCAATGCGGCGGGGATCAGGGCCAGGGAATGTGGTGGGCATCGCGTGGACCGCACCCAAACGAGCGTTCCACCCCCGGACTTTCGCGCCAGCCGGATTCCCCTTCGCCGCATCGTCCTCTAAGGTGCGGCAACTTCGAAAGGCCCATCATGAGCAGCGCGTTTCCTCAAATCCATCTGGTCCGGCATGGCGAGACGGCGTGGAGCCTTTCGGGCCAGCACACCGGCCGCACCGACATGCCGCTGACGGCGGCCGGCGAGGCCGCCGCGCGGGGTGTGGCGGATCGGCTGAAAGGCCTGCCGTTTTCGGCCGTGTGGTCGAGCCCTTCGCAGCGCGCCTACAACACCAGCGTGCTTGCCGGATTCGGGGCGCAAAGCATCAAGATGGACGACCTGCAGGAATGGGACTACGGCGCCTATGAAGGGAGAACCACCAGGGAGATCCTGGCCGAACGACCGGGCTGGAACGTCTTTCGCGACGGCTGCCCGCAAGGCGAAACGGCGGCCGATGTGGGCGCCCGCGCCGACAGGATCATCGATCGCCTGCGCGAGGCAAATGCCGACATGCTGATCTTTTCCAGCGCGCACTTCCTGCGCGTGCTCACCGCCCGCTGGCTCGGCTTGCCGCCGCAGGACGGCGCGCTGTTCGTGCTTGATACGGCCAGCATCAGCGTGCTCGGCTACGAGCATGACCTCGGCGAGCCGGTGGTGCGCAAATGGAACGGGAAGTAGGACGGCCTAGCTGTCGAACTTCCGGATCGCCTCGGCGGTTACAGGCGTGAAGAAATTCACCAGATTGCAGTCCGGGTCGCGGAACAGCAGCGAGCGGTTGCCCCAAGGCATGGTGGCAGGCTCCTGGACAATTGCGCCCTTGATGGTTTCCGCCAGCCTGGCAAATTCTGCATCGACGTCGCCGACTCGGAATTCGATTATGGCCGTGCGGTTGTCGGCTGGGCGGGCGATGTCGCTGCCGAACAGCATCAGGGTGCGCGTGCTGCCGATCCCCAACGTGCAGGCCGGCGTCGCCAGTTCGGCGAAGTCCTCCGTGTACATCGTCACCGGCATGCCGGTGATCTCGCCATAGAAGCGCACGAGGCGCTGGACATCGGACGTGATGATGCGGACAGAGACGAAATTCATCGCATTGGCTCCTTGATCGTCGAAGCCGCGGCTGGGCTCCCGGCCTTCTATAGGCCGGGGCTCCTGACAGCTTTCCGTCAGGAGACGGAAGTGCCGGCGCGATTTTCAGATATGCCGAACGACAGTGCCAACCCTGCGCCTATTCACCCCGCCAGCAGCGCCAATTCATCGGGCGTCAAATGCCTTGCCGTACCCTTGGCGAGATCGCCGAGCGGCAAGCGGCCAATGGCCACGCGGATCAGGCGCTTGACCTCGATGCCGTGGGCGGCGAGCAGGCGCCGGATGTGGCGATTGCGGCCCTCGTCGAGCACGATCTCCAGCCAGGCGGTGCGGCCGCCGCTGCGCAGCAGCTCGATCGAGTTGGCGCTCAAGGTCTCGCCGTCGATACGCGCGCCGGCGCGCAGCGCTTCCAGCACCGCCGCGTCGGGCACCGTGGCGATCTGAACATGATAGGTCTTGGGCAGGTGCGAGGCCGGGTCCATCAGCCGGTTGGCGAAGCGCGTGTCGTTGGTCATCAGCAGCAGGCCTTCGCTCGCCTTGTCCAGCCGGCCGACCGGCGAGACGAAAGGCAGGTCAAGCCCTTCAAGACAGGCATAGACGGTGTCGCGCTCGAGCGGGTCGTCGCGGGTCGTGACCAGCCCGCGCGGCTTGTTGAGCATGAGATAGACCTTGCGCTCGGCAACGATTTTTTCGCCGTCGACGGCGATGCGGTCGCGATTCATATCGACGCGCAGGGAAGCATCGCGCGCGACCTTGCCACCGACGCGCACGCGGCCCTCGGCGATCAGCCGCTCGGCCTGCGTGCGCGAGCACAGGCCGAGCTTCGACAGCGCGCGGTTGAGGCTGACGCCGGGTCGTGGTGGTCGTGGAGCCATGCTGCTTCGGATCGATCCGTTGTACCGGACCAGATGCCATGGCCGGCGACGGCTGCGCAAGCCGCCGCCGAGGTCGGGATCTTGCCGGACAGCGGTGCCGCCCGGCAAGCGCTAGTCGCGCCGGCTTAGGCTGCTTGCTCGGTCTCGTCCGCGATCCCGTTCAGCACGGAAAGCGCGTCGGCTGGCAGCTCCAGCTCCGCCGCCGCGATGTTTTGCCTGAGATGCGCAATGGACGAGGTGCCGGGGATGAGCAGGATGTTGGGCGCGCGACGCAGGAGCCAGGCGAGCGCCACCTGCATGGGCGTGGCGCCGAGTCTTTGCGCGACATCGGCCAGCGTGCTGGATTGCAGCGGCGTGAAGCCGCCGAGCGGGAAGAACGGCACATAGGCGATGCCGGCCGCGGCAAGCTCGTCGATCAGTGCGTCATCCTCGCGATGCGCGATGTTGTACTGGTTCTGCACGCAAACAATGTCGACGATGCCGCGCCCCTGTGCGATCTGGGTTGATGTGACGTTGCTCAAGCCGATATGGCGCACCAGACCCTGACGCTGCAGTTCGGCGAGCGTATTCAGTTGGGGTTCGAGCGAGCCTTCGGCCGGGCCGTGTATGCCGTGCATGGAGCGCAGGTTGACGACCTCCATCGTGTCGAGTCCCAGATTGCGGAGATTGTCGTGCACGGCCTGCGTCAGTTCCTGCGGCGACATTGCGGGGATCCACGATGCATCGGCGCCGCGCCGGGCACTGACCTTGGTGACGATGGTGAGGTTGGCGGGGTAGGGGTGCAGCGCCTCGCGGATGATCAGGTTGGTGACGTGCGGACCGTAGAAATCGCTGGTGTCGATATGGTCGATACCGCTCGCCACCGCCTCGCGCAGCACGGCGAGTGCACCGTCATGGTCTTTCGGCGGGCCGAACACGCCGGGTCCGGCCAATTGCATGGCGCCGTAGCCCATGCGCTTCACGATGCGGTCGCCAAGCTTGAATGTTCCGGCCTTGCTGATGTCAGTCATGGTCTCAATCTCCTGTGGATCGGCCAGATATAGACAATGCACGCTTGCGCGATAATATGGCGCAATCGGCACAGGCTGTGCGAAAAGGCGAACAATGGCGGATCTGGGCGACCTCCAGGCATTCATGGCGGTGGCGCGCGCCGGCGGCTTTCGCGAGGCGGCCAGGGTCAGCGGCGTCAGCGCCTCCAGCCTCAGCGAAACGGTGCGGCGGCTGGAGGCGGGGCTCGGCGTGCGGCTCCTCAACCGCACCACGCGCAGCGTCGCACCGACCGAGGCCGGCGCACGCCTGCTGGAGCGGCTGGGCCCCGCGCTCGGCGAGGTCGAGGCAGCACTCGATGTCGTCAACGGCTTTCGCGGCCGCCCGGCCGGCACGCTGCGGCTCAACGTGCCTGTCGTGGCGGCGAAACTGGTGCTGCCGCGCCTTCTGCCGCCCTTCCTTGCCGCCTATCCCGACATAAGGCTGGAGGTGACCGCCGAGGACAGTTTCGTCGACATACTGGCGAGCGGCTGCGATGCCGGCATCCGCTATGACGAGCGGCTGGAGCAGGACATGATCGCCGTACCGATCGGCCCGCGCCGGCAGCGCTTCGCCACCGCTGCCGCAACGGTCTATCTCGACCGGCGTGGCCGGCCCGACCATCCGCGCGACCTCCTCGATCACGCATGCCTGCGCGGCCGCTTCGCCAGCGGCCTGACGCCGCCCTGGGAGTTCGAGCGCGACGGCGAGATAGTGAGCGTCGAGCCGACCGGGCCGCTGCTGGTCAGCACCGGCACCGCTATGGCGCTTGCGCTCGATGTGGCGGTCGCCGGCGGCGGCATCGTCTCGCTGTTCGAGGACTGGCTGCGCCCCTATTTCGACGATGGCCGGCTCGAACCGGTACTGGAGCCCTGGTGGCAGGAGTTTTCCGGCCCGTTCCTCTATTACCCGGGCCGCCGGCTCATCCCGGCGCCGCTGCGGGCATTCATCGACTTTGTCGGCGGGATGCGGTGGTAAGGCGCCCCGATGACGGTTTCATGGGACGCATGGCAGGACGCAACCCGCTGCGCATTTCTGGAATGTTCCAGGAACGAGCAGGGATCATCGCGGCGGGTCCAATGACACCTTGGCGCGCTTCGCCAGCTCGCGAATCCGCTCCGCGACCGCGCTGTCGACCGGATTGTAGACGGTCAGGCTCAGATCCGGGCGGCCGTCGACCGCGAATCCCGAATATTCCAGCTCGATGTCGCCGAGCACCGGGTGCTTCAGTCGCTTGGTTCCGTCGCCATGGCTGAGCACGTCGTTCTCGCGCCACAGGGCGGCGAATTCGGGGCTGGCGCTGCACAGTTCGTCGACGAGTTCGCGTACCTCGGACACCGCGCCGGCACGCGCCGCGTCGGCGCGGAAGGCGCCCACCACGAAACGGGCGAGGTTTTCCCAGTCGTGCTGCTTTTCGCGGATGGCCGGGCTGCGGAACATGAAGCGCAAAATGTTGCGCTGGTCTGCGGGCAGGGCGCTGTAATCGGTCAGCACGACCTGGGCGGCGCGGTTCCAGGCAACGACATCCCAGGTAGCGGTCCTGACCAAGGCGGGGCTCGCTTCAAGCGTGTCGAGGAGGCGCTGCAGCCGGGGGCTGATGCCTTCCGCGCCGATATAGCGGACCTCGGGCGGGCGTCCGAGCCCGAGCATGAAAAGGTGCTCGCGCTCGGCCTCGGTCAGCATCAGCCCCTTGGCGATGCGGTTCAGCACATCGGCCGAAGGCGCGCCGCCACGACCCTGCTCCAGCCATGTGTACCAGGTCGGGCTGATGTTGGCGCGCTGGGCCACCTCCTCCCGGCGCAGCCCCGGCGTGCGCCGGCGCCCTGAAAATCCGAACGAGGCCGGATCGAGCCGGGTGCGCCGGTCTCTCAGAAACGCCGCGAGCGAACCGGCGGAATTGGTGGGCATCCTGTTAGCCATTATACCACGATAAGATCACTACTTTAATGGAATAATAGACCGGCGATACTGCGCAGGCAATCGTGCAGGAGAATCGCATGCGTATCTTTTTGACCGGCGCGACCGGTTTCATCGGCTCGGCGCTCGTGGCTGAGCTCATCAAGGCGGGCCATCAGGTGGTCGGCGTCACCCGCTCCGAAGCGGGGGCCCAAGCGCTGACGGCGGCGGGCGCCGAAGTGCATCGGGGAACGCTCGAGGATCCCGAGGGCCTGCGCGACGGCGCGGCAAAGGCGGAAGCGGTGATCCACACGGCGTTCGACCATGATTTTTCGCGGTTTGCCGAGAATTGCGAGAAGGATAGCCGGGTCATCGCGGCACTCGGCCAGGCATTGGCCGGATCCGACCGGCCGCTGGTGATCACTTCCGGCGTCGGCGTGGGCAGCCCCGGACATGGCGAGCTTGCCAGCGAGGACGTCTTCAACGCCAGCCATCCCAATCCGCGCATCGCCTCGGAGCTCGCCGGCAATGCCTTGCTGGAAGCCGGCGTCAACGTCTCGGTGGTGCGGCTGCCGCAGGTTCACAACCCGGTCAGGCAAGGGCTCATCACGCCGCTCATCGAAATCGTGCGCCAGAAAGGCGTTTCGGCCTATGTCGGCGAGGGCCGCAACCGCTATGCGGCGGGCCATCTCCTGGACGCGGCGCGCCTCTACCGGCTGGCGGTGGAAAAGCGGCAGCCCGGCGCGCGCTATAACGCGGTCGGCGAGGAAGGCGTCGAAGTGCGCGCGATCGCCGAGGTGATCGGGCGGGGCCTCAACGTACCGGTGGTTTCGATCGCTCCGGAACAGGCGGCGGAGCATTTCGGCTGGATGGCAATGTTCGCCCCGATGGATCTGCCGGCCTCCAGCGCGCTGACCCGGGCGCGGCTCGGCTGGCATCCGACCGGCCCGACGCTGATCGCCGATCTCGGGGCCATGCGGTACGACGTATGATGCGCCGATAAAGCGTCGTCAGCCGACGGCGTAGCGCAAATGGACGAGCCCGTGGGCGAGGGCTTCGCAGCTTTTGAGCGACAGTTGCATCTTGCCCGCGAGGCCGGTTTCGCCGAATTCGACGAAACCCTGGTTCGCCGCCCGCCCATCAAGAGCGGGAGCGACGAGAAGGCTGAGCTCATCGACAAGGCCGGCCGCGAAGAAGGAGCCGTTGATGCCGGCGCCGCCCTCGAGCAGCAGCCGGCGAATGGCGAATTCGTGGTTGAGAACTTCGAGCATCCGGCCGAGATCCATGTCAGCCGTTTCCGCCACGATATAGGACACGCCGTCGGCAGCGAGCTCGGCCAGGTGGCTGTCGGCGACATCGTGCCCAAGCAGCACCACGACATGGTCGCCGCCAATGTCGGGTTTGGAAAAGTGGAGCTTGCCCGATGGATCGAGCGCCACCGCGTAGCTTCCCGTACCGGTTTGCGCGACATGATAGGGTCGGTCGACCTTGCCCGCATCGGCCGGCGGGTGCGCGCCGGCCTTGCTCATCTCGGCCATGGTGACGCGGCCGACGATCCAGCCGTCGCCCGCAAAATCATTATGGATATACTCGTAGAGGCTCGACCATTCGGCCCGGGTTCCGTCCGGGCTGGCCGTGTAGCGGCTCGGGTGGAGACTGCCGTCCAGCGACGCGATCATATGGCAGATGATGTGCGGTTTCATGCGGGTGTCTCCAGGGAATGGGCTCAGGCGCGGTTCAAACTAGGGCCAGCGCCGGAGAATGGAAGCTGGGCACCCGGCTCATCCAAATTCCGACCATTGCCGACTGGGCCTGTTATATCGATGTTGCACAAATGGTTGAGCCTGGGCTAGCATCCGTTTGCTGGTGCCGACGGGAGGCAGTTTTTGCAACGGCGATCAGCTGGAGCGGCATGCGTTAGCAAACGCAAGGAGGATGCTCCAACACTTTGAACCGACGCATGATCCTTCCTGAAACCGTCCCGGTTTCCGGGGCCGTGCGTTCTTGTGGAGGAGGATCCCATGAACAGACGTGAATTCCTGATGACGTCCGTGGCCGCGGGCGCGATGGTGCTTGCCGCGCCCTCGGTATTTGCGCAGGACAAGCTCACCATTCTCGGCTCGGTGCCCAGTCTCGGCTTTCCGTTCTTCGTGCACATGCTGAACGAGATCAAGGCGGAAGCCGCCACGCAAGGCGTCAACCTGACCGAGAGCGATGGCCAGAACTCGGCCACCAAGCAGACCGCCGACATCGAGGCGGCCCTGGTGCAGAAGGTCAACGCCATCGTGATCTCGCCGCTCGACGTCAACGCGCTGGCGCCGGCCATCGAGGAAGCGGTCAAGGCCGGCGTTCCCGTGGTGACGATCGACCGCCGCGTCGACGGCGTCGAGGGCATCCTCGCCCATGTCGGCGCCGACAACGTCAAGGGCGGCGAGGCGGAAGCGCAGGCCGTGGTGGCGGCGTTCCCCAACGGCGCGAAACTGTTCCACCTCCAGGGCCAACCCGGCGCCGGGCCGGCGATCGACCGCAACAAGGGCGTGCACAATGTGCTCGATCCCTTGAAGGACAAGTACCAGATCGTCTTCGAGCAGACCGCCAATTTCGCCCGCGCCGAGGCGCTGTCGGTGACGGAAGCCGGCCTTGCCGCCAACGGCAAGCCGGACGCGATCGTCTGTGCCAATGACGACATGGCGCTGGGCGCGCTCGAAGCCTGCGCGGCGCGCAACTTCACCGACGTCAAGATCTACGGCTTCGATGCGCTGCCGGAAGCGCTGGTCGCGGTCCGCGACGGCAAGCTCGCCGGCACGGTCGAACAGTTCCCGGGCCAGCAGTCGCGCACCGCCGTGCAGATCGCCGTCGCCTACGCCAGGGACAAGACGGAGCCGAAGGAGAAGCTGGTGCTGTTGACGCCGATCGTCATCGGCAAGGACAATCTCGACAAGGCCGAGAGGCTGAACGAGACGAAGTGAGCTCGCATGGAGAGGTCGGCGGGGCAGCACCCCCTCTGGCCTGCCGGCCATCTCCCCCGCAAGGGGGAGATGGGCAGTGTCGATGTCCGCATTCTCATTGCGGCGTTGAAAATTGGCGAATGCGGAACAGACAGCCAATCTCCCCCCTTGCGGGGGAGATGTCCGGCAGGACAGAGGGGGGTGTTCACGCGCCGACGGGTCCGGAAACTGCATCGAGGGAAGCACCCATTCCATGGCTGAAGCCGCACCCGTCCTGCTCGCCGTCGAAGGCGTCACCAAGCGTTTCGCCGGCGTCACCGCGCTGAACGATGTCTCGCTCGACGTCAGGCCCGGCGAAATCCTCGGCCTGCTCGGCGAAAACGGCGCCGGCAAATCGACGCTGCTGAAAATCCTGTCGGGCGTCATGCCGCCTTCCAGCGGCCATATCATTTTCGACGGCGCCGACTACCGGCCGTCGAGCCCGCAGGATGCCAAGCGGCTAGGTATCGTCACCATCTACCAGGAGCTCAGCCTGATCCCGACGCTGACGGTGGCGGAGAACATCTTCATCGGCCGCGCCCCGACCGGTCCGCTCGGCCTCGTCTCCTGGCGCAAGATGGAGCAGGACTCCCGCACCATCATCGCCCGCGTCGGCCTCACGATCGATCCGATGACGCCGGTCTCGGCGCTTTCGGTGGCCGAGCAGCAGCTCGTCGAGATTGCACGGGCGCTGTCGCTGAAGAGCCGGCTGATCATCATGGACGAGCCGACATCAGCGCTGACCGAGACAGAGGTGCAGCGGCTGCTGTCGATCATGGACAGGCTGCGCAAGGACCATGTCGCCATCATGTTCGTCACCCATCGGCTGGAGGAGGCCGCCGCCATCTGCGACCGCATGACGGTGCTCCGGGACGGCAGGTTGGCCGGCAATCTCGACCGCGAAGGCGGGCCGATCCGATTGCCGCGCATCATCGATAAAATGGTCGGCCGCGCGGCGTCCGAGCTCTATGCGCGGCCGGCGCAGCGCACGGTGGCCGGCGACGTCGTGCTGTCGGTGCGCGGGTTGCGCACGGTGCGCGATCCCGAAGCGCCGCACGCCATCGTGCTCGACGGCGTCGATATCGACCTCAAGGCCGGCGAGATCCTGGGTGTCGCCGGCCTCGTCGGCTCGGGTCGCACGGAGCTGGCGCGCGCCATCTTCGGCGCCGACCGGATCGCGGGCGGCACGATCACGCTCAACGGCAGGCCCATCGCGCCGGCCTCGCCGGCGGATGCCATAGCGCTCGGCATCGGCCTGGTGCCTGAGGATCGCAAGCATCAGGCGATCTTCGCCGCGCTCGGCATCCTGCCGAATTTCTCCGTCGCCTCGCTCGGGCGGTTCAGCAATGGCTTCGGCTTCATGGCCGAGCGGCGCGAGCGCGATGCGCTGGCGGGGTTCCGGAAAATGCTATCGATCCGCATGGCGTCGGCCGAGCAGGCGATCGAGGGCCTGTCAGGCGGCAACCAGCAGAAGGTGATCCTGGCGCGCTGGCTGGCGCGCGACCCCAAGGTGCTGATCGTCGACGAGCCGACGCGCGGCGTTGATGTCGGCGCCAAGGCCGAGGTGCACCAGATCCTGGTGCAATTGGCAGCGCGCGGCATAGCGGTGATGATGATTTCGTCCGAGCTGCCCGAAGTGCTGGCTGTGTCGGACCGGATCGTGACCATGCGCAAGGGGCGCATCACCGGGCAGATGCCAGGCATCGAGGCAAGCGAGGAAAAACTGATGGAACTGATGGCGCTCGACCAGCCGGGAGCGGTTGAGGAGGAGGCACGATGAGCGTGGCCGAGGAGCAGAGCCGGCGTGGCGGCATCAGCATTGCGCGGCTCTTGATGAATTTCGGGCCGCTGCTATTCCTGGCGGCGCTGGTGGTCGTCTTCACCGTGCTGAAGCCGAGCTTCATCGATCCGATCAATCTGTTCAACATCACCCGCCAGATATCGATCACCGGGCTGATCGCGCTCGGCATGACCTTCGTCATCCTCACCGCCGGCATCGATCTTTCGGTCGGCTCGCTGCTCGCCTTCTGCGGCATGGTGGCGGCCGTGGTCGCCAAGGGCGGCACCGCCAACACGCTGTCGCTGTCGACGTCGGGAACGCAGGGCTATGGCTGGTTCGCGGCGCTGCTTGCCGCCGTGGTGGTGGGGGCGGTGGCCGGCGGTGTTCAGGGCTTTGCCATCACCAGGCTGAAAGTGCCGCCCTTCGTCGTCACGCTTGGCGGGCTCACCGTGTTTCGCGGCCTGACGCTGACCATCTCCAATGGCGGCCCGATCTCGGGCTTCGACGCTTCTATGCGCTGGTTCGGCACCGGGCTGATCGGCCCCGTGCCGGTGCCGGCGATCATCTTCGCGGCGGCCGCCATCCTGTGCCACATCGTGCTACGCTACACGCGCTATGGACGCGCCGTCTACGCCGTCGGCGGCAATGCCGAGGCCGCACGGCTGTCGGGCTTGCGCGTCGACCGCATCCTGGTCTCGGTCTATGTCATCGTCGGCTTCTTCGCCGGGCTCGCCGCCTTCGTGCTGTCGGCCAGGCTGAATTCGTCCGAAGCGGTGGCCGGCATCGGCTACGAGCTGACGGTCATTTCGGCCGTCGTCATCGGCGGTACCTCGCTGTTCGGCGGCATCGGCTCGGTGGGCGGCACCGTGGTGGGCGCCGCCCTGATCGGCGTGCTACAGAACGGGCTCCAGTTCAACAACGTCTCGTCCTACACGCAAAGCATCGTCATCGGCCTAATCCTGATCCTGGCGGTGGCGTTCGATCGCTGGCTGAAGTCGCGGGTGAGGCGCTAATTCTTTCTCCCTTGTCGTCGGAGAAGGGGAAATCGCCGCTCTGGCAGGAGAGCTCGCCACCTTTCTTGCAAAACAACCCCCCTTTGCTAGAAGGATTTCGGGCGGGTGGCATTCTGAGAGAACCTCATGTTTGCCGATATCATCAGACCGATCAGCTTGAGTTTTTCGCTGCTGCGGCGGTTCTGGCCGCAGCTCGTCGTGCTGGTGCTGGCCGGTGTTCTGGCCGGCGATCTCTTGCTGCAACTGGCGGCCAAGGTGGCGCTCGCAAACCATTTCGCCGGGCTCGCCATGCTGACGCTAGTGGCGCTGGCGCAACTGGTGGTGACGGTGGCGATGTTCCATGTGCTGCGTCCCGGCTTGCCCCATGTGCTGGCCGCGCAGCGTGGCGCGGAAAAGGCCACGGTCGCCGAGGGGCAGGGAACCGCGGACCGGTGCGGTTCGCGGCTGGTGCGCATGATCACCATCGCGCTGTTGCCCTTCTTCGCCTATTACGCGGCCTGGGGGTTCCTCGGCGACATCGTGCGGCAATATTCGCGCGAAACGCTCGACCAGGCCGGCTTCGGCCAGAGCGCCAATGTTCTGGACGTGCTGGATTCGCGCTGGCTGCTGGTCTCGGTGGCGGTGTCCTGGCTGGTGCGCCGGCTGGCCAAGTTCATGCAGGCGAAAACGGGCGCCGCCTCGTTCTGGCAGATCGTGGTGGTGATCTGCGAGACCAACTGGATCTTCGTCGGCCTCTACGTCATCAGCCGCTGGAAGGACAGCGCGCTGCAATGGCTGATGAGCCGCAATTTCTGGTCGGTTCTGCAGGCGTCGGCCGACGGGCTGGCGAGCCCGGTGCCAGCGGCGACGGCCGCGCCGATGGTGCCGGTCGAGATCACCTCGATCGCGCCCTCGACGATCGCCGTCAACCTGTTCTTCTACATGCTCTTGCCGCTGATCTGGCTGGTGATGGCGGCGCTGATCTATGGCTATGATGTGCGCGACGATACGGCACTGATGCGCGTGCACGGCCGGCTGGAACGCGTCGGCAAGCGCTATGCCGGCCTGCCGAAATTCCTGCGCGATTTCGTCGAGCATTTCGTCGCCGGCTACCGCTCGCGCTATCTGCCGATCGCCAATGGCGTGCGGCTGACGGTGAGTTCCAGCCTCGTATTGCTGTGCACGCTGATCGTCGGCTATCGCCTGCTCGACTGGGGCGCGGCCTGGCTGTGGCTCGGCGCGACGCGGCTGATCGGCCCGCACGAGCTCGACGTCTGGCAGATCCTGTCGCATGGCGTGACGCTGTTGTTCGGCAGCCCGTTCCAGGATTCCTCCACCGGCATCCTGGTCGAGCCGCTGCGCATCTGCTTCCTCGCCGCGGTGCTGGAGACGGCGTTCTCGCTTTCGAAGGGGAGCGGTCGTTCCCGGTAGCGACGGGAATGACCGTAGCGTATCCTTGTCGCGCCTTGCCATGTACGTGTGATGGGGCGAAAGTGCGATCTTTCCTGGTCTCGTAAACAGACCGCCTGTTTGCACTCGCAAGATCGAAGAGAATGCCATGACTTACTTCTTCCGCCGTCGAAGTGAGGCAATGACCTTCGGCCTGCCTGTTGTCTGCTGCGCGCTGGCGTTAATACTGCAATCGAACATAGAGCCGATCGAAGATTACCGGACGGCGATTGTGGTGATCGTTGCCGGCATATCGATCGTTCTTACCTTGGCAACCGTCTTTGCCGTGTTGCGACATGCGGAGGCGATAGCCCGACGTGTCGGACAGCCGTACGGCACCCTAGTTCTTACCTTGGCTGTAACGACCATCGAAGTGTCGATTATCGTTTCGATGATGCGGCATGGCGCCAACAATCCGACCTTGGCGCGAGAGTCCGTGTTCTCCACGGTCATGATCGTTTGCACCGGCATTGTGGGCATGTGCCTGACACTTGGCGGGTGGCGGCACCGCCACCAGGACGTCCGAAGGCAAGGGACAAGTTCCTTTCTCTCGGTGCTGACCGCGATCACGGTGCTGACGATGGTGCTGCCGAACTACACGCTTGCCACCAGCCCCGGGACATTTTCTCCCACGCAACTGGCCTTCGTCGCACTGCTGTCGCTCTTGCTCTACGGCAGTTTCGTTTTCGCCCAGAGCTACAGCCAGAAAGAGGACTTCCTGGAGGTGCAGGTCCGTGAAAGCGCTCCGGAAAGCCATTCTCCGCAGGTTCACGGCGTGCCAACGCATTTCGTCTTCCTGCTTCTGGGACTGGTCGGGATCGTCCTGCTGACCGAACGGGTCGCGGCTGGCGTTGAAGATGGCCTTACCTACCTGCAGATCCCGCAATCGGATGCGATCGTCGGCGCGATGATTGCGTTTGTCGTGCTGCTCCCCGAGGCGATCTCCGCCATCAAGGCATCGTGGGGGAATGAGCTCCAGCGCGCATTGAACGTCGCTTTGGGCTCGGCGTGCGCGACCATCGGACTGACGATCCCGGCAGTGGCGGCGGCCAGCCTCATCACCGGAAAGTCGCTCAACCTCGGTCTCGGTCCGAGCGACGTGATTTTGCTGGTTCTGGCCCTTGCGGTGAGTGTCGTAAGTTTCAGTACCGGACGCACGACGGTTCTCACCGGACTTGCTCACCTCGTCGTCTTTGTTGCCTACGTCCTGTTGATCGCCGTGCCGTGACTCCGGACTGCCGGCGCTGTCGCTACTTCGGCGGCCGTTGAAACCGCAGGTACCACGGCCGCCCGCTTCCCAGCCCAATGGCGGGACGGATGGTCTTGATGGCATCCTCCGGCACGATGAAGGTGTCGCCGATGGTGATGACGTCGCCTGTCTTGGCGCCGGAGAAGATCGCCGAGGTGCAGTTCATCACGCCGTCCGGCAGTCTGACGCCCGAAATCATGTCGGGGAGCCAGCGGCGGCCGGCGGCATCGGTCAGCATCAGCCTGCAGCCCAGCCATTGCTTCTGCAGGTCGGGATCGCCGACGGTGACGGAGAAGGTGGCGATGACGGCGAAGGCCTGATCGGGCAAGCGGCCGGCCTTGCCGCCGCGCAGGTCCGCCAGCTTCCAGTCGCTGCCGCCGAAGTGCGCGGACTGGCCAAACTCGACATCCCTGGCGATGAGGTCTTCGCCGCCCAGCCATTCGCGCAAGCTGTCATGGCTGGTTTCTGCCAGCGCCAGCGGCAGCAAGATGACAAGCGCCGCCAGGCTGCGCCTGCGCCATTTTTTCTCGACCTGCCGCTCGGCGGCCGGCCCCATGTCGGTCGCGACGGCGCTCATGGCTTGCCCTGCGGTGTCTGGCCCGGAGAAGTCTGGCCCGGTGGTGCATCCAGATCGTATTGCGGCAGGATGCCGGCCGGTTGTCCATCGGCGCCGGCAGACAACCCGTCGAAGCTGATGCGGGCCTGCGCGTCGAGCGCGCCGAATTGGCGTTCCGAGACCAGCAGCCTGGCGCCGCCG
The DNA here is from genome assembly GCF_006440835.1 of Mesorhizobium sp. B2-5-11. Taxonomy (NCBI): domain Bacteria; kingdom Pseudomonadati; phylum Pseudomonadota; class Alphaproteobacteria; order Hyphomicrobiales; family Phyllobacteriaceae; genus Mesorhizobium; species Mesorhizobium sp. B2-5-11. Next base: position 272,248 of record NZ_VFUK01000004.1, on the reverse strand, counting down.
ATCTGGTCGGGCGGTACTTCGAAGACGAACAGGCCGCGTTTTTGCAAGCCGGGATCGACGCCGTGCGGCGGCATGTCCTGGCGATAGCCCAGCCGCTCCGTCTGGCGGTAGCGCAGACCGGTCGGACCTTGCCAGGTGCCGTCCGCGACCGTGATGGAGGCGTCGGTCGCGGTGAGGCTGGTCGTCACCACCGCCCACACGCCGCTCGTCGTCAAAAGCTTTTGCTGCCCGAACTGGTTGGTCTTCAGCGCGCGGGCAAAGACAACCTCGTCAAGCCGCACGTCGAAGCTGCGTGCCCGCACCGTGTCGTGCATGGCGCCGTCGACCGGGATGGGCGCGGTGAGGTCGGCATAATGCGGCTTGGAAAGCTGCATACCGTAGCTCAGCGCCACGGTGGCGGCGAGAATCGCGAGATTGCCGAGGACCCGCATCCTCATGAGCCGGCTCCCAGCGTGTCCGTTGCCGGCATATCGGCGAGCGGCAAGGTCACGGTGCCGAGACGGTAGGGATTGTACCAGCCGGGCGTGCCGTAGAGATTGTCGCGCGGCTTGAAGATCTCCGCGGTGACGCCGAAGGCGAGCGTCGGCGGCACGGCGGCGTCGCCGGCCAGCGGCCAGACATAGGCCAGGCGCTCGGTCATGCCGGGGTGCAGTTCCGGCGCAAGGGTCGAATCGCGTATCAGGGCGATCATCGGCATCGGGTCCGGCAGGGTGATCCCCTCCGGCTTGAAGACAGCGAAATAGGCCTTGTTGGATTCGGCCGTGCGGTTGGTCATGTCGGCCTCCAGCACCAGTGCCTTCTGGCCCGGTTTCAGCGGCACGCCATGGATGTCGGCATGGCTGACATAGGCACGCACCGGTTTGATGCGCCAGCGGCCGGCATCGATGGCGGCATCGGACGGCAGTTGCGGCGGAGGGTGAGCGGGCAGGGCGCCAAAGGCGCCCATGAGGCCGGCCGCCAACAGCGCGGCGATGGTTCCCGCGCCTGCCGTCATCCAGGCCTGGACTCTTGAACGGGCAGTCTTGAACATTCCCTGATATGCACGTCGAACGATCAGCCACCCGCAGGCAATCTAGGAAGAAAACGCGCGGATGGGAACCCGCAAATGGCGGCATTGCCCAGCTCTTCTCGTGGCTGCGTCTCTCTCGTGGCGCAGTGTGGTCGCCGACGGCTTAGCGAGCCCGCCTATGCCGCCTGCAAGGCCCAAATGCGGTGGCCGTAGCGGCGAAAGAAGCGCGCCAGCAGGCGTTGTTGCCTCGCCCTGGCGAGGTCCGCCAGGCGCCGTTCCTGGCGCCAGCGCGGCATGTTGCGCCAGAAGGAGATGAAGCGGGCGGCGTCCTCGATGGCTTCTTGTGCCGATAGCGCCGGGCCGATCGCCGCCAGGAAAAGCGCTTCCGATTGTTTCAGCGCGTCGACGACCACCTTGCGCCTGAAATGGCCGAGGCGCGCCTGGCGGATGCCGTGTTCGCGGATTCTCGCGAAGGCCTCGATGAGAGCGTGACTGTCGCCGCCATAGCCGCAGGCATGAGCGAAATCGGCGGCAAGGGCGTCCATCGTCTCTCCCGGGGTGCTGCACGCGCGCCGACTCGGCTTTGCAAGCGATATAGAAGCATAACTCAAAAATTGGCGAAAGAGAAACTTTTGCGGAGCCCTGAAAGATGCGACTCGACTCTCGTTTCAAAACACAGGAATATGCGAACAAACAAGGAACAAAGAGGCGAGCCGCGATGGCATTGACGGGCAAGGGATCAGTGATTGCGGATGTCGTTTCGATATCGGTCGAATGCGCCGATTGCGGCCGCAACAGGTGGTGGAAGCCCGATCAGCTGCGGCGCTTCGGCGTGACTGGCAATACGCCGCTGGCAGCGCTTTCGGGCCGGCTGGTCTGCTCGGCCTGCCGCGCCGACGGGCTGCCGGGCACGGCGATCCAGATCCGGGCGGCGTTTATCGACGAGCGCCAGCGCGTGCGCAGCGAGGCGCTGATGCTGAGCGAGCGCGAGATGCCGCTGGAGGGATCGGGGCGGGCGTGAGGGTGGCATCGACGCTGGGTTTTGCCTGCTCTCCTTGTGGGAGGAAGAATTGCCCCGTCGCCCTCAATAGCCCAGCAATTCCTTCAACGGAATGACCCGCCAGACCTGCTTGATGGCGTAGCGGTTGAAGGTCAACGTCTTCGGCGGATTGTACTGTTCGACCACCAGTTCGGCGGCGGTGCGCTTGACCAATTTCTTGATGAAGGCCTTGCCGTTGCGTTCGTTCTCTTCCGGGAAGGTTTCGATCACCACGTGATCGCCCGGGACGGCATCGCGGCCGCCGCAATAGATCAGGTCTCCGGGCTCGTAACGGGGTACCATGGAATCCGAGAGCACATGCAGCGCGAACACCTTGGCCAGGTTGCGGATGCCGGGTGGGCGCTGGACGTAGCCGGCGGGCTCGCCGTTGAAGGTGAAATCGCCGTCGTCGCCGCCAACGGCGGCGCCCAGCACCTGGATGTCCATCGGCCCGGCGGGGGGCGGCCCGGCGTCGGTGACGATCTCGGCGTCGTTGACCGGTCCGGCATCGTCGAGGAAAACCACCTCGCCCTTGCCGAGCGCCACCGGGTCGACACGCAGAAAGGCGGCAGTCTTCAGGAGGTTTTCCGTCTTGGGCAGGTTGCGACCGGTTTCCCAATTGCCGACGGCGGCGACGTCGGTGTCGTTGTGCTCGGCGATGTGGCGCATGACCAGGCCGCGCTGCTTGCGCGCCTGGCGGATTGCCGCGCCGACCTTGACCGACAGTTGCGTTTTCACCATGGCGCCCATGTGACCAACAAGCGCTGCTTTCGTCCATGAAAGAATGGCTTGCATAAGCTTTTGAGTTATGCTTATATCCGTTCATGCAAAAGCTCAACCCCTTCCGAGTCGAAAGCGCCCTCAGGCCAGCTTCACGCGAGCCGGCCAGCGCTCATTCCCTTTCGCCCCGGCTGTCCTCCTCCCCGGCCAGGGCGAAGCGCGAGGCTGATTGCCCCGATGCATCAGCCGCACGTCCGGTCCGCCCGTCACCGGCGGCCGGAACGGCCGGAGCCGCCGCTCCCCGCGGCTCCGGCCCCCAATTCAGCGCGGTGCGGATCCGCTCCCTGATCCGCACCGAGGACGGCACCGTGATCCTGCTCGACAGGCTGACGGGCAGGGCGGTTTCCGCACCCGACCGGGTGACGGCAGAGACGCGGCTGGCGCGCCTCGCCGCGCTGGACGGCCGGCCGGGCTGAGGCCGCCAATCCAACGGCCGACAGGCCGGATCGAACCCGACAATGCCCACCGCCTGCGGCGGGCCGACACTCGCCGGCCGCGTCGCGCGCTGCCGCGGCCGCGCAATGGACGGAGACCAGGACATGGCACTTTACGGCGACAAGGAATTGCAGGCGATCGCCGGCTGGCTGACGGACGGACTTTCCGCCTCGCGCATCGCGGCTCGGTTCAGCGCGTCGCGAGGCAGCCCGGTGTCGCGCGACGCCATCATTGGCATCGTTCACCGCAACGCCATGCTGAGTTCTATCGGCTTTGCCAACAGCAAGCGGATCGCGGCAGCCGAGAGGGCGAATGACAAAGCCGCGGACCGCGCCGCCAAGGCCGGACACAAGCGCGTGCCGAAGGGTGAAGGTGCGGAACGCCTCGCAGCGCGCGAGGCCGGCGTGCTGATCGCGGACGGGCAAGCCTACCGCCTCGAGGTACCGGTGCCGCACCGAAGCCCGATCGGCCGCCAGCCGCATGGCGTGGCAATGCGCTTCGTCGACTGCCTGTTCGGCCGCTGCCGCGCTCCGCTCGACCTGGCGCTGGAGCAAAATCCGGAAAACGACGCGCCCGGCGGCCGGCCGGGCGTCCACATGCTGTGCTGCGGTATGCGCACACGGGCGATGAAAAGCTACTGCACCTATCACCAGGCGCGCTTCCACCGGCGTGTCTGCGAGGCGGGGTGAGCTTCTTTCCCCCGTTCTCGGGAGACGATGCCGGCAGGAGGCAACGCCGGTCAGGATTGGGAACACAAGCATGAATTCGGGAGATTGGGTCAGATGCAAGGTATCGAAGCGGTGGCACCGCCCCTCATTGCCCTGCCGGGCATTTCTCCCCGTAAAACGGGGAGAAAGAGACTAGCTGGAACGCTGGCTTTTCTTCTGCAATGGTGGCGATCTGGCGGGAACGGCGGCCACGCAACGCCTTTATTTTGGCAGATCGTGGCCCTGCTTTGGCATTCGCACGCTCATTGCATCAGGCATCGCTGGCCGGCCGTCGTCGCCGGCCAATATACGGGTAACCCGGGCGAAGCCGGTGAACGCTTTCATAGCGTCGGCGTGCGAAATCTGCGCCGCGATGGCTGCGCTGCACGCGTTGAGCGCACTGCGGTAGACGTGACCACGCCGTTCAATCGGCCAGCGCTGCAGGAAGTCGGCTGCCTCAGCGACGCCGTCGATCACCTCGACATGCCCGTCCAGGCATACTTTGAGCGGAGATCCTGTTTTCATGGTGCCCACGGCGGTTACCTTGGCGTTGCGCGCGGCTCGGAAGCCAGCCCCTATCAACGTGCAAGGCGGCGGCGCGGTTGCATCACGTTTCAGCCACCTCACGGGCCCGCGGCGGCGTCGAGCCACTCATGGGCGCGGCTACGCGGCTTCGCCACCAGCAGCCCCTGCTGTCCGGCCGCCTTGGTGAAAGCCTCGAAGGCGACCCGCTGGCGGCAGCTGCCGTCGATGGCGAGCCTGACCAGCCTTGCCGCATCCAGATAGGCGGTGGCCGTCTTGTCAGGCCATTGCCGGCGAAGCGCGGTCGCCGCCTGGGCGATGGAGCCCACCAGCATGGTCTTGTTGTCGCAGAAGCGCAAGGTCACCGGCATGAAGGCGGTCATGGGCATACCTCCTGTTGGTTTGGTGCGGCACAACGCCCAGCCTCGCCGCTGGTTCCGGCGCACGCAGCCAATTTCGCCAGGGATCGCTGCCCCGCCAGCCAGCACCTCAATCCACTCCCCACAAGGACGCAGCCATGAGCAAGAAAGCCGCCAGATCAGCTAAACCGCAGACGCCGAAGCTGCCGAAGGGCGAGGCCGAGCAGGTGCGCATCCGCCGCGAGGTCGGCCATGATTTCGCGTTGCGGGACGACGAGTTCGGCCGCAAGCGGCTCGCAGCCGGCACGTCGGAGGCGCGGCGCGTCTATGAGGTGTCCAATGACGGCCATACCTCCACCGGTGGTATCGTGCGGGTGCGCAGCATCGATCCGCTGCTGGGCATCACCTCGCTGTCGCGCCAGCAGCGCGAAGCCGGTCTGCGCTACCGCGAGGATTTCCGCGCCAGCCAGCAGGCTGATATCAAGCCGATGCGCTGGAGCGAACGCGTCGACGGCGACAGGACAAGCGGCGGCATCACCGACAGCGTGCTCAATGCCGGACGGTCGCACGCCGCAGCGACCCGCGCGCTCGGCCATTGGGAAGTGGTCGACGTGGTGCGGAAGATCGTGTGCCTGGAGCAGTCGGTCAGAGGCGTGGCGGGAGAGATGAGCGAGGGCAGGGACGTGGCGGCAAAGCTGTTGAGAATCGGGCTCGATCTGCTGGCGATGCACTACGGGATGATGATGCGAAAATAGTAGCCGGATGACAGGCGCAGCGCGCACGGCAGTGGCGCCATTCCTGGGCATGGGCTGGGCACGACAATCCGGCCGGCGCGATGCCGGCCGGATTGGTTGTCAGGTCAACGCCTGCAGATGCGGACTCTCTCGATGACCCGATGGTGATGACGCCAGTGCTTGATCACCTCGGTGTGGCAGCGACGATGACCGTAGTAACGCGGACGGTAGCTCTCGTCATACATGCTGTAGCGGCGATAGTAGCCGTCATCGTCGGAATAATCGCGATAATGGTGACGATATCTGGGAACATAGTAATCGTCGTCATAGCCGTTGCCGATGCCAAGCGTGATGCTGGCGGCATTTGCCGGGGCAATCACGGCCACCGCCGAAGCGACGGCAATCACGGATGCGAGCAAGAGTTTCTTCATGGCAACCTCCTCTTTAAGGCTCATCTAATAAACGCTGCCCTCGCGGCCCTGTTCCCATAAAGCCGGTAAACCAATGTTTCGTGCCCGCGCGCGCTGTGAGGGGGCGGCGTCTTGGCAGTGCGCCTTTTGAAGAAGGGACGCTAACCCCTTCTAAAACAGCGCCTTCTCCAGCGGCTTCTCCAGCGTCTCGGCGAAAGCGGTCGCCAGATGGTGGCGGTCGCGGAAGGCGATCTTGCCGCCGATGAAGACATGGCAGGTGGTCTGGTTGCAGAACTGGTCGGTCATATCGACATAGCGAGCGTTCGGAATGCTGCGCACGACGTCGCGCTCCACCGCGGCCATGGCGTCGTTGGCGGCATAGGCGCGCGTCTGATCGCAGAGCGAGGGCGTGTCGCCGCGCCACAGCGCACGCGCCACGCAGGTGTCGACCTGCTCGTCGTTGAAGGGCACGTCGCGGATGAAGGCGACTTTCAGCCCGGCCTTGCTGAACGTCTCCAGCGTCGAACGCAGGCCCGCTTTCCACTCCGCGTCCTGACTGTCGGGCTCATCCTTGCCGGCGGCCATCTTGCGCGAACTGGTCAGGGCTATTTCCGAGATCACCACCAGGGCCGGCCTCAGCGCCAGGATCTCCTTGATCGACTGCTCGCGCCACTGGTCGCATTCGGCGTAGTCGCGCTTCAGCTTGCTCGACCATGTCGACAGCCGGGACGCCCGGCACGAGGATTTGAGCCAGGTAACCACCCGGTAATCGCGCTTTTCGGCCGCCTCGATCAGCGGCGTCGACCAGTGGTCGGCATGTGAATCGCCAAACAGCGCGATCGTGCCTTTCGCATCCTTGGCGCCAAACACGCAGGGCTTCGGAGTGACGGTCTCGTAGTCGAGCACGCAGCCGCCCCTGGCACGCGCGGTGGACGGACGCGCCGCACTTTGGGCGATGACGCGCTGCTCCGGATCGAGTTCGTGAACGGCAAACTTGGCATTGGCGTAGGCCGCGACCACGCCGGCGCCGGTCAGCAGCACCGCAGGCACGAGCGCGCGGGCGGCGCTTGCCATCAGCCAGCCGTTGCGGCGCACGGGGTTTTCGATGACGTGATAGGTGAAGATGGAGAGCATCAGCGTCAGTGCCAGGCAGGCAAACCTGTCCAGCCCGGAAAGCTCCGCGGTGACCATTCCCGCATAGACGATGACCGGCCAGTGCCAGAGATAGAGCGAATAGGAGAGCCTGCCAATCGATTGCATGGGCGGCAGCGACAGGACAGCCGTGGGGCCGCCGGCCAGCTTGCCACCCGCTTGGCGCTCGCCTGCCCCGCTGACCAGCAGCAGCACCGTGCCGACGACCGGCAGCAGCGCCAGCAGGCCGGGGAAGGGCAGCGCCTCGTCCAGCAGCAGATAGGCGGGCACGATCAGCGCCAGGCCGAGCCAGCCTTGCGCGGCGCGCAGCCGCGGGTGGTACTGGAGGAAATTTGCCGGCACCATCGTGGCAAGCCCGCCGGCGGCGAACTCCCAGGCCCTCAGCGGCGAGAAATAGAAAGCCCAGGGCGGCGAAACGCTGGTCAGCCAGGCGCAGGCCATGAACGACACCAGGCCGGTGACGCCGATGACCACGATAGCCGCGCGCCGTCCCGGCCGCAGCCATGCGGCGAGAACGAGCAGCGCCGGCCATGCGAGGTAGAACTGCTCCTCCACCGACAGCGACCAGAAATGGATGAACGGGTTGTTGGCGGCATCGGAGGCGAAATAGTCGAACGACCAGCGGATCAGCCACAGATTGATCATATAGGCCGACGCAAACATCGCGCCCTTCGAATAGAGCGCCTGTTCCTCCGGCGACAGGATGAAGGCGCCGGCCAGCAGCGTGGCGAGGATGACGAACAGCGAGGCCGGCAGCAACCGCCGAGCGCGGCGGGCATAGAAGCGCCACAGGTTCAGCCGACCGCTCTCGCCGATCTCCTGCAAAAGGTGTCTTGTGATGAGATAGCCGGAGATGACGAAGAAGATGTCGACGCCGGCAAAGCCGCCGGGCAGGGCTGTGAGGCCGAAATGATAGGCGACGACACCTGCTACCGCCAGTGCGCGCATTCCCTCGATATCGGGTCGGAACGATGCTGCCACGATAAATCCTTCGTGCAAGCCCAACCCGCGGCCATTGTCGGCCGGGGCGGATCGTATCGCAATGCAACAAATCTTTCGCAACGCAACATGGCAGGAAAAAGGAAAAACGGCACAAACAGCCTGACGGCGAGGCGGGCATGGATAGCGCCTGCACCGGAAGCATCACAACCTGTGTTTTCGCAAATGATATCCGCCCTATTTACGACTAACATGTTAGCGTGATAGCACTACCTGCGAACTGCTCTTTTGGAGACTCGCTGGTGACATCGCGTTTTGGTCTTTCGGTTGCCCTGGCCACGCCTTTCGATGCGTCGGGGCAAATCCTCATTCCACCCATGGTGACGTTGGCCCGGAGCTGCCTGGCGCAGGGCTGCACCAGCGTGACGCTTTTCGGCACCACCGGGGAGGGCGCTTCGGTCGGCACCGAGGAGCGGCGGGCCGTCACCGAGGCGATGCTGGCGGCCGGCATCGCGCCGCATCAGCTTGTCGCAGGCGTGCTGGTCGACGCGGCCGAGGATGCAGCCGAGCAGGCTCGGCATGCCTTGCAGCGCGGCGCCCGCAACATCCTCCTTGCCCCTCCCAGCTATTTCAAGAATATCGGCGACGATGGGCTTTTCGGCTGGTTTTCCGCTGTCTTTGCCGCTCTCGGTCCGCTGGCCCGCGGCGTGCTGCTCTACAACATTCCCTCGGTCACCACGGTGCAGCTTTCGCTGGGGCTGATCGGCCGGCTGCGCCAGGCGTTTCCGGACGTGGTCGCCGGCGTCAAGGATTCCGGCGGCGACTGGACCTACAGCGAGGCGCTGCTCGGCGCCCATGGCGATCTGGTGGTCCTCATCGGCGACGAGCGGCATCTGGCGCGGGCGGTCAGGATCGGTGGCCAGGGCGCGATTTCGGGCATGGCCAATTTCGCCGCCGGCGAGGTCCTCGCCATGGCGCAGACGGGGCATGACGATGCGCGGGTCGAGCGTTTCGTGCTCGAGCTGCTCAAGCACCCGGTCATTCCGGCGGTCAAGGTGATGGTGGCGCGCAAAACCGGCGACGAGCGCTGGCTGGCGGTGCGGCCGCCGCTCGAGCCGATCGCGGCGCCGGGGCGCCAGCAGCTTGGCGCTGCCTACGACACTCTTTTCGCGGCCGCGGCGGCCTGACGGGAAGGGAAGCGCTGAAATGGCCAATGGCGGCGACCAGACAAATCTGCGGGAGCAGGCCTATGCCAGCTTCACGCGGCATTTGCTGGCACGCGACCTCAAGCCGGGCCAGTTCGTGTCGCAGCGCGAACTCGTCGCCTTCACCGGCCTGCCGCTCGGCGCCATCCGCGAGATCGTGCCGCGCCTGGAAGCCGAGGGGCTGCTGACGACGATCCCGCAGCGCGGCATGCAGATTGCGCACATCGACATCAGCCTGATCCGCGAGGCCTTCCAGTTCCGCCTGTTCATGGAGCGCGAGGCGGTGGCGCTGTTCACCGTCAGCGCCTCCGATGACGAACTCGCGCGCTTGCGCCGCGAGCATGAGGACATGCTGGCGCAGGCGCTGGCGCAGACCCCGACGCCGGAGATGGAGGCCAGGGCTCAGACCATCGACTGGGCCATGCATGATACTTTCATCGATGCGCTCGGCAACGAGATCATTGCCAAGGCCTATCTGGTCAATTCGGTGAAGATCCGCCTGATCCACCAGGAACGGTTCCGCATCGACGGGCGCGTGGTGCCGGTGATGCGCGAGCATCTGAGCGTGATCGAAGCCCTCGAAAGCCGCAATCCACAAAAGGCGGTAGAGGCGATCAGCCAGCATATCGACAATGCGCGCCGGCTGGCGCTCCATATCTGAGGAAGCAGGCCGCGCCGTGCCTGTCGCGGCGCAATCGACAACGACAGCAACCGGGAGGAAGAAATGCCGTCCAATCCATTCAACCCAACCAGAAGACAGCTCCTTGCGGGCGCCGCCATGCTCGCCGGCGCCGGCCTTGCCGGTATCCGCCCGAGCCTTGCCGCCGGCGTCGAGTGGAAGCGCTTCGCGGGCACGACGCTCGATGTCAATCTGGTGAAAAGCCCGCGCAGCGACACGCTGATCAAATATCTCGCCGAGTTCGAGGATCTGACGGGCATCAAGGTCAATGCCGAGGCGACGCCCGAGCAGCAGCAGCGCCAGAAGACGGTGATCGAGCTCAGTTCCGGCAAACCCAGCTTCGACGTCGTGCATCTGAGCTACCATGTGCAGAAGCGGCAGTTCGAGAAGGGCGGCTGGCTGGCCGACATATCCGGCTACCTTGCCGACCCGACGCTGACCGATCCGAGCCTGGTCGAAAAGGACTTTGCCGATGCCGGCATGCTGTTCGCCAAGGACGGCCAAGGCGTGCTGCGCTCGCTGCCGTTCTCGGTCGACTATTGGATAATCTACTGGAACAAGGAGCTGTTCGAGGCCAAGGGCCTCAAATACCCCGAAAGCTTCGATCAGCTCGTTGCAGCCGCGGAGGCTCTGACCGACCCGTCGACCAACACCTACGGTTTCGTCGCGCGCGGCCTCAAGAACGCCAACACGCCGGTCTGGACCTCGCTGATGCTCGGCTACGACATGACGCCGCTCGACGACAAGGGCAAGCTGCGCACCACCGCGCCCGAGGCGGTGGAGGCGGCCGCCCTCTACCAGCGGCTGATGACCAAATCCGCGCCGCCCGGCGTCACCGGATTCAACTGGGCCGAAGCGCAATCCGCCTTCCTGCAAGGCAAGATCGGCATGTGGTTCGACGGCGTCGGTTTCGCGCCGCCGATGGAAAATCCGGAGAAGTCGAGGGTCGTCGGCAAGGTCGGCTACGGCGTAATGCCCAAGGGCCCCAAGGCGCATGCCTCGGGTACGTTCGGCGACGGGCTCGGCGTGACCGCGGCCAGCGAGAAGAAGGAAGCCGCCTACCTCTTCTGCCAATGGGCGGTGTCGGCCGGCATGGGCGCGCGGCTGCTGCAGGCAGGTGCCGGCGTGCCGTTCCGCAAATCGGTGCTGGAAGACCCCAAGGTGCGCGAAGGCGTGACCATGCCGGCGAGCTGGCTCGACGCCGTGGTCGGCTCCGGCAATGTCAGCCGGCTGGCGCTGCCGGTCATCATCCCGGTCACCGAATTCCGCGACATCTATGGCGTGGCGCTCAGCAACCTGCTCGCCGGGGCCGACCCGGCGGAGGAACTGAAGAAGGCGACGGAACAGTTCCAGCCGGTCCTCGACAGGAGCGAGCAAGGCTGATGTCCGCAACTGCCCCAGAGCGCGCCGGAGCGACGACGAGTGGCGCCGGGGCGACGACGGATCGCGCCGGCGCGACGATCGATCGCACCGGGGTGACGAAACAGGCAAGCGAGGGGGGCCGGCCCGTCAAGCTGGCTCCCAGCTACTGGCCCTTCGTCGTCCCCGCGCTGGTCGTCGTCGGCGCCGTCATCGTCTTTCCCTGGGCCTTCACGCTGTGGATGAGCGTCAACCGCTGGACGCTTGGCCAGTCGCGAAGCTTCGCGGGGATGGAGAACTATCTGCGACTGGTCGGCGATGGGCGGTTCTGGGAATCGCTCGCGCACACTTTGTCCTATACTTTCCTCTCGGTGGCCGCGCCGATGCTGCTCGGCACGGTCGCGGCGCTGATCTTCGATGCCCGGTTCCCGCTGCGCGGCGTGCTGCGCGGCATTTTCGTGATGCCGATGATGGCCACGCCCGTCGCCGTGGCGCTGGTCTGGACGATGATGTTCCATCCGCAACTCGGCGTGCTCAACTACCTTCTGTCGCTGGTCGGCATTCCGGCGCAGGAATGGATATTCAACGCCAGGACGGTCATCCCCTCGCTGGTTGCGGTCGAGACCTGGCAGTGGACGCCGCTGGTGATGCTGATCGTGCTGGGCGGGCTGGCCTCGGTGCCGCGCGAACCCTTCGAGAGCGCCGAGATCGACGGCGCCAATGCCTGGCAGCAGTTCCGTTACCTGACCTTGCCGATGATCGCGCCGTTCCTGATGATCGCGGTGATCATCCGCACGATCGACGCACTGAAGAGCTTCGACATCATCTATGCGATGACGCAGGGTGGGCCGGGCACGGCCTCCGAGACCATCAACATCTATCTCTACAACATCGCCTTCTCTTATTACGACGTCGGCTACGGCTCGGCCATGGCGGTGGTGTTCTTCGTTCTTATCGTAGCGCTGTCCTTCGTCCTGCTGATGCTGCGCCAGCGCAGCCGCTGGACCGACGCGGAGGGCAAATAGATGCGTTCGCGACTGCTCAACCGGATCGGCCTGTTCTTCGCCGCCCTGGTCTTCGTCTCGCCGGCGATCCTGTTCTTCCTCTGGATGCTCTCGCTGTCCCTGAAATTCGAGATCGACAACGGCGCCTCGCCGCCGGTCTTCATCCCCGAGCACGTGGCCTGGTCGAACTATGCCAAGGTGTTCGAGGAGAACAATTTCCTGCTCTACTTCTGGAACTCGGTGCTGGTGACCGGCACGGCGACGCTCTTGGCGCTGCTGATCGGCGTGCCTGCCGGCTACGGCATAGCGCGGCTCAAGGCCGAACGGTCGGCGGTCGTCATCATGATCGCGCGCATGACGCCGGGGCTGTCCTATCTCATCCCGCTGTTCCTGCTGTTCCAGTGGGCGGGCATATTGGGCACGCTGTGGCCGCAGATCATCATCCATCTCGTGGTCACGGTGCCGATCGTGGTCTGGGTGATGATCGGCTATTTCGAAACCACGCCGATGGAGCTGGAGGAGGCCGCCAGCATGGACGGCGCCTCCTCATGGCAGGTGTTCCGGCTGGTCGCGTTGCCCATCGCCAGGCCAGGCATCGTGGTGGCCTTCATCCTGTCCATCATCTTCTCCTGGAACAATTTCGTCTTTGGCGTGGTGCTGGCCAGCCGCGAGACGCGGACCTTGCCGGTCGCGGTCTACAACATGCTCTCCTACGAGCAGGTGAGCTGGGGGCCGCTGGCCGCCGCCGCACTGGTGGTGACGCTGCCGGTGCTGGTGCTGACCATGTTCGCGCAAAGGCAGATCGTCGCCGGGCTGACCGCCGGCGCGGTCAAGGGCGGCTGAAGCCGACGACACTCTTTCCAGGTGAGGACATGAAATGGCAGCGGTGACCATCAACAATGTGCAGAAGGCATTCGGAGCGACCAGGATCATTCACGACGTCAGCGTCGACATCGCCGATGGCGAGTTCGTGATCCTGGTCGGACCTTCGGGCTGCGGAAAGTCGACGCTGCTGCGCATGATCGCGGGGCTGGAGACGATCTCGGCCGGCAGGATCGCCATCGGCGAGCGGGTCGTCAACGATCTCAGGGCGCGAGACCGCAACATCGCCATGGTGTTCCAGAACTACGCGCTCTACCCGCATATGACGGTGGCCGACAATATGGGTTTCGCGCTCAAGATCAAGAAAGCCGATCCGGCCGATACCGCCGGCCGCGTCAACAGGGCGGCGAGTATCCTCGGCCTGGAAAAGCTGCTCGACCGCTTCCCGCGCCAGCTTTCGGGCGGCCAGCGCCAGCGTGTCGCCATGGGGCGCGCCATCGTGCGCGACCCGCAAGTCTTCCTGTTCGACGAACCGCTCTCCAACCTGGACGCCAAGCTGCGCGTGCAGATGCGAGGCGAGATCAAGGCGCTGCACCAGCGGCTGGGCACCACCACCATCTATGTCACGCATGACCAGATCGAGGCCATGACCATGGCCGACAAGATCGTGGTGCTGCATGACGGCCTGGTCGAGCAGGTCGGCGCGCCGCTCGACCTCTACGACCAGCCGGCCAATCTCTTCGTCGCCGGCTTCATCGGTTCGCCCGCCATGAATTTCATTCGCGGCCGCATCGAGGAAGGCGTCTTCCGCAGCGCAGGCGGGCTGACCTTGCCGCTGCCGGCGCCGCTTCATCCGGCACAGGTCCCGGGCGGGGAGCTGGTCTACGGCATCCGCCCCGAACACATCCGCGCCAGCAGCCAAGGCATACCCGGCAGCGTCACGCTGCTGGAAGCCACCGGCTCGGAGATCTTCGCCAAGGTGGATTGCGGCGGCGAGGAGATAGACTGCCTTTTCCGCGAGCGGCTGGCGCTCAAGCAGGGCCAGCTGGTGCGCATCGAGGTCGACCGCGCCTGCGCGCATCTGTTCGACGCCGAAACCGGCCGGCGCGTCGGCGCATGACAACAGCCCCGCGGGACGGGGCTGTCTTCAGGGTGCGGGCTATAAAAGCCTGCTCTTTGCCGGTCTATTTGCTGCCACCATTCGCCTTGACGCTGCTGCAGAACTCCGGATGGCTGTTGGCGGCGTTGGCGTCCTTGGCCTCGTCGTCGCAGGCCGTCATCATCATCTTCTGGTCTTCCGGAGTGAGCGCTTTCCATGCCTTCGTGAACTCGTCGCTGCTGCGCATCTTCTTCATGCTGGAGTCGGTGTAGAAGGGCTGCATCTTGGCCGGGTCGTCGAGTGCCGACGTGCCCTTGTTAGCGGCGGCGAGGGCCGAGCCCGCGAGCATCGAAAGCGTCATCGCGCCGACGCAGATCATCTTGATGTTCATGATAGGATCCTTCCCTGTTGCTCTTCGACCGTCGAAGCAACGATCTTCAAAGAAACGGAAGGTTTGGAGGAAAGTTCCGGTTCGCCATGCCAGCTGAGGCCCGGTCTGAACAAATATATTGTTCAACGGCGGCGAAACTTTCCGCTTTTTTCTTCGTTTGGCTGCATCGTTAGATTTGCAGCGGGGGCACATCGCACGGGATAGCGCCTTCCTCTTCACCCTAGCGCGGCTGGACCAGAGTCCGCGCCGCCTCCGCTCCCGCCGTCAGCATGCGATCGGACAATTCGGTTCCCTCCACCGCGCGGGACAGTTGAAGGGCGCCGATGAGCGCCGCGAAAACGCCCAATGCAACGCCCTCCGGATCAGGGATTCCAGGCGGCAACTGCGCCGATAGCTGGCGCACCAGAGTCATTAATCGTTCGGTGTAGAGCGCGCGGGTCTCGGATGGCTGACGCGCGATTTCGGGCAACAGCGCCGCCGAAGCACAGCCGGTCTCCGGATGATCCCGGTGCTCGGGCGACAAATACATGGCGAGGGCCAGATCCAGCCCTCCCGAGGCCAACGCCTCCTGCAATTGCTGCGACTGAGCCTCCAGTGCCGCGACCATGCTCTCGCGGACGAGTTCGGCCTTGGATTGAAAGTGTGGATAGAAGGCGCCGTTCGTCATGCCGGCGTCGCTCATGATGCTTGCCAGTCCGGACGCGGCGATGCCGTCACCGCGAAACCGTTCGGCGGCGACCTCCATGATCCGGCTGCGTGATGCGTCCTTCCGGCCTTTTTCGTAGCGCATGGCGCTCCTTCCGCTTCCCTATTGCATTACACCCGTAATGTGATATTACGATCATAATTCAATCATCGCCGAGAGGCAAGACCTCTCGAGTTCGGAGTCACCAGATGAACCGGAATTCAGGAAAGACGGCGATCGTGACCGGCGCCTCCTCCGGCATCGGCCGCGCCAGCGCGGAGGCTTTGGCGCGGGCGGGTTTCACCGTCTTCGGCACCAGCCGCAAAATATCAGGCCAGGGCTCGGACGGGATATCGATGCTGGTTTGTGACGTGACCGATGACGCGTCGGTCGCAGCTCTGGTTTCAGATGTCCTCGCCAGGACCGGCCGGATAGACCTTCTGGTCAACAATGCCGGCGTCGGGCTGCTGGGAGGCGCGGAGGAATCCTCGGTTTCCCAGTCCAAGGCCCTGTTCGATGTCAATCTGTTCGGCGTCATGCGGATGATCAACGCGGTGCTGCCGTCGATGCGGCGGCGCGGCGAGGGGCGCATCGTCAATATCGGCTCGATCCTGGGATTGGTCCCCGCGCCGTACTCGGCCCACTATTCCGCCGTCAAGCACGCGCTCGAAGGCTATTCGGAATCGCTCGACCACGAGGTTCGCGCTTTCAACATCCGGGTTTCGGTCATCGAACCTGCCTTCGTGCGCACCGTGTTCGACCAGAACGGGCTCGAGCCCGATTCCGTCATGAAGGAATACGATCAGGCCCGCGCCGGTATCGACGCATTGCTTCGCGACGTGATGCCGAAAGCAGACCCTCCGGAAGCGGTGGCGAATGTGGTACTCAGGGCCGCCACCGAGAAGCGTCAGCGCCGACGCTACACCGCCGGCAAGACAGCCCGGCTGGTCAGCACGCTGCGGCGGTTCGCGCCCGCCGCGACGTTCGACAAGACCTTGCGCAAGCAGTTCCGCCTGCCTGCCTGAACGGAGCGTGCCAAGTCGGTGCCCGCACAAGCAGTTTCGCTGCCCCGAAAGCCCAGCCTGTCCGATATCGGGATTCATTTCAAGAAAGCGAATATGATGAAAGCCTTTGTCGTCGACAAATATCAGAAGAAGGGCGCCCTGCGGCTTGCAGAGATGCCTGAGCCGGAACCGCGCGACAACGATGTCCTGATCGAGGTCCACGCCGCTGGCGTAAACCTTCTCGATTCCAAACTCCGGGACGGGGAGTTCAAACTCATATTGCCTTACCGCCCGCCATTCATCCTTGGCCATGACGTGGCTGGCATCGTCATTCGCGTCGGGTCGAAAGTACGCAAATTCAAGACCGGCGACGAAGTCTATGCGCGGGCGCGCGACGGACGGATCGGGACATTCGCCGAATTCATCGCCGTCGAAGAAGCCGACGTGGCCTTGAAGCCCGACAGTCTCAGCATGGAGGAGGCGGCCTCCATTCCGCTGGTCGGCCTGACCGCCTGGCAGGTGCTCGTCGACAGGGCAGGGCTGAAGAAAGGGCAGAAGGTGTTCATCCAGGCCGGCTCCGGCGGTGTGGGGACATTCGCCATCCAACTGGCAAAACATCTCGGCGCCACGGTTGCGACGACGGCCAGCGTCGCGAGCGCCGATCTGGTGAGACGTCTCGGAGCCGATGTCGTCATCGACTACAAGAAGGAGGACTTCGAGAAGGTCCTGCATGGCTACGACGTCGTCCTGAACAGCCAGGACGCCAAGACGCTCGAGAAATCCCTGCATGTGCTGAAGCCGGGCGGAAAGCTCATCTCCATCTCCGGTCCACCGGATCCCGAATTTGCCAGGGCCAAAGGCCTCAACATTGTCCTGAAACTGGTCCTGCGCCTGCTGAGCCGCGGCATACGCGGCAGGGCCAGACGCGCCGGGGTCGGATATTCGTTCCTGTTCATGTGGGCGCAGGGCGATCAGATGAACAGGATCACGTCACTTATCCGATCCGGCGTCATACACCCTGTCATGGATCAGGTATTCCCATTCGAAAAGACCAACGAGGCGCTGGCCTATGTCGAGACGGGGCGCGCCAAGGGCAAGGTGGTCGTGAAGGTGAGATAGAAGGCGCCGGCGCCGCTCGGCCTGTTATCAGTCTTGCGCCTTTTAGCCAGGGCGGTCTCAGCCGCTCTCGATCTCCTGGAGATAGAACGCCTTGCTGGGCTGCAAATGGTCGACGCAGAGCTGCGCCAGCACCCAATTGTCCCGGCGCTTCAGCGCCTCGATCATCATCGCGTGGTGCTGGCGCGAGATGTCGAGCTTTTCCCTGTCGGCCAGCGAGTTAGCCCGCACCGGCAGGCTGAGGCGCATGTAATGCTCGATCGAGGCCACCAGATAGGCATTGCCGCAGGCCGAGAACATGGTGAGATGGAAACGATCATTGGCCTCGTGGATGCCGCGCAGGTAGCCGCTCTCGACATGGTCGTTATAGATGCGGAGGATCTGCGTCAGCTCTTCGATCAGCGCATCGCTCGCCGGCAGGCGGATCATCAGCGCCGCCTGGCGCTGCAGCATCTCGCGCACCTCGTAGATCTGCCGTACCTCGTCGGGCGACAGCCGCCGCACCATGGCGCCCTTGTTGCGCTCGCGCGTGACGACGCCTAGCCTTTCGAGCTGATAGAGCGCCTGTCGAATGGTATGGCGCGACACCGGGAAGCGGGCGAGCAGCACGTCCTCGACTAGGCGCGCGCCGGGCGCCAGCCTGCCGAAGATGATGTCTTCCTCCAGCGCGTGGACGATATCGGCTTCCTTGCCGCCATAATCGATCGTGTTGAGCATCGCGCTCCGTCGCGTTTTCGACAGCCTCATGGCGAGGGCCGCTCTTGCCGCCTTGCCATGGCGAAAAAAGAGAACCGGACCGATTGGCCTTGAGCCCGCCAGCTGCGCCATTACCGCCGACGGTCCCTGCCGCTTGCCGAGCCCCCAGATGGGCCGGGCGAGGGTCGTCGCTGGCCATGCTTTTGTCAAGCGACGCGAGGGACGTCGCCGCCCTGTCAGTTCCTGTCCACCGGCTTTGAGCGCATGCGCGAGACCGTTTCGCGCTCGGCGCGCTTGGAGCGCAGCGGCGGCAGGCCGCGGTCGATCAGGTCCATGTCCTCCAGCACCATGTCGCCCATGCGCTTGAAGGCGATGTCGAGCGCCCCGGCGCGGTGGGCCGAGCGCAGGAAGCCGGGCAAGGCGCGCACCGGGTGGTCCCGCGCCAGCGGCTCCTCGGGGAAGACGTCGCTGGCGGCGAGGATGTGGCCGCCCTTCACCGCCGCCATCAAAGCGGGGAAGTCGACCACGCCGGCGCGGCTGAGCAGGATGAAGGCCGCGCCTTTGCGCATCCTGGCGAAGGCGTCGGCGCCGAGGAAGCCCTGGTTCTCGCTGGTCACCGAGGCGACGACGAAGACGAAGTCGCTGGCGGACAGCACCTCGTCCATCGCGGCCGGCTCGACGCCATTGTCGATTAGAATCGACGGCGGCAGCCAGGGATCGAAGACTTTTGTCCTGGTGCGGAAACCCGACAGCAGCCGGTTCAGCGCGCGGCCGAGATCGCCGAAGCCGATGATGCCGACATCGGCGCCTGACAACAGCCGCGCCGTCCGGTTGCCGTCGCCGCCCCACAATTCCTCGCCCTTGCGGAAGGCAAGGTCGGCATCGACGATGCCGCGGGCGAGGTTGAGCGCCATGGCAAGGCCGAGCTCGGCCACCGGCTCGGCGAAGACCAGGCCCGTTGTGACGACATGGATGCCGCGCGCGAACAGCGTTTCATAGGGCATGTTGTCGATGAGGTTGCTCTCGACATTGAAGACGCAGCGCAGCGCCTTCATCTTCTCCAGCGTCTCGGCCGCGATCGGCGGCTGGCCGACGATGTAGCGGGCCTCGGCTAGCACATCGGCCGGCAGTTTCGCCACGCCGTCCGGCGTCGTCTCGACGATGCGATATTTCGCCTTGAAGCGCGCCAGCTGCGGCGGCGTGAAGATGAGGTCGAGCGTGCGCGGTTCGGGCGCGCTGATGACCAGCGGCAGGGCGCTGTCGGACATGGCGAATTCCTCCCGGCGCGATCGTTTTGGCGCCCTTCTGGATGCAATCTATCCCGGATTAAACGACTTACAACATGCATACGGAGGAGGAAAATTTCGCGACAAGAAAGGCGGGATTGCGGCTGGGGCGAGGGGCCGTTCTTGTACAAGGGCCCAAAAAAGGGAAAGGGAATGCGCTTCTGGCGCCGCAACCAACCACCGCTCCATACGTTGATCCATGCCGGACCGATTCCGGCTTACTCCAGAGCCTCACCCCGCCGGCCATGACTGGCGGGGGCTTTTTGCCAGAGGGCCGTATCGACCTTATGCGCAGGCCGTCGTCAGCGCCCGCCGCTCGTTTGCTTCCAGCGCGGCGCGATCGCGGAACCGTCGATGAATTCAAGGCCGCCCGCCTCGTTGAGCGTGTGCAGCTTGCGCCCGCTCCATAACGCGCCAGGCGTCAAGATGGTCTCGACAACCTGGCTCATGCCGTCCAAATCGAGGTGAACAATGCGTGCGATGCCGAGCGCCGCGCCATAGCTCCTGCGGCAGTCCTGCACGGGGCGCAGCAATTGGCCCTCCCGTTCTACCATGCGGCCCGCCGGTCGCGCCGAGGCGATGTCGATCAGGACGGGGTTTTTGGGGTGCGGCGTCCACGGTCCGCGAAAGTCCGGCGCCGACCACAGATGCAGCGCGTCGGAAAAGGCGCCGCCGCCGTCCCTGACGGTGGCGAACAGCCACCATCGTCCGCCATGCTCGACCAGGGTGGCGTCGCTGGCGACGATGTCTGACAGCAGCGTCGCTTCCTTGACCCAGCCGCCAGGGAAGGCGGTGGCGCGGTAGAGGTCGACCGTGCGGTTGGCGCAGCTCTCCGGCACCATCCAGACTTCGCCGTCGCGCTCGAAGACGAACGGATAGGACAGGTGATAGGGCAGGTCGAGCACCGGTTCCGGGCGGCCGATCGGCCCCGACGGGCCGAACGGCACGGCGGAGATGATGGCCCGGCCCAGACGGTGGATATAGTCCTCGACGAACAGGGTCACCTTGCCCTGATACAGGATCGGGAATGGGTCGGCGTAGAAGCGGCTGCCGTCGTCGGGAAGCACCTGCCAGCCCGTTGCCGGATGCGCCCGCAGGTCGAGCAGGTCCTGCCCCTGCGTTTGCCGCCAGCCGACCTTCCAGTGCGGGGCGTTGTAGCAGAGATGGTAGATCTTCTGGACGACGCGCCGCGCCAGCGCCTTGCCGGCCCTGACGCCAAGCTTGGCGGCGGACGGCATGGCGGGCGCGGCATTGCCGTGCGCCGGCTCCGGCAGGACGGGGAGAGCGTGCCGCGCGGCGCCGGTCATCGCCGCCAGGATCAGGCTCGCGGTGCGCGCCAGCATATCCTGGAACGAGGCAAGCGCGATGCCGCCATATTCGGTGCCCAAGCGGCCTTCGGCGAGGTACGTACCGTTTTCCTCTATACGGCCAATCGGCGTTCGCCCATCGAGGATCAGCGCCAGCAGGGCTGCTTCGCCCGCGGCGCCATCATAGGTCACGCGCCAGACGCGGGTTCCTTCGCGCTGCACGTCGCCGCAGAGGTCGATCACCAGATCGGGCGCTGCCGGCGGCCGCGCTTGATAGGGCGCCAGCGCCGAAAGCGGCAGGCGTTTCGCCAGTCCGTTCGCGGACAGGCCATGGATGGCCGTTTCCAGCTGAAACAGCGCCGCGGCGCTGGGTGGTATGCCGCCCTCGGCCGGCCTGAGATCGACGGAGACCTCGACATGCGCCAGCGCCGCCAGGCGCTCCAGTAGCGT
The DNA here is from genome assembly GCF_006440835.1 of Mesorhizobium sp. B2-5-11. NCBI lineage: Bacteria > Pseudomonadati > Pseudomonadota > Alphaproteobacteria > Hyphomicrobiales > Phyllobacteriaceae > Mesorhizobium > Mesorhizobium sp. B2-5-11. The sequence goes on along the minus strand of NZ_VFUK01000004.1, from coordinate 251,059 downwards.
CAGGTGAAAGGCACGCGGGCATTCGCTGTCCAGGCGCAGGCTCACCTGCATGTCGCATCCTCGTTGTGTTCGATATTGGGCCAGTGTTTGGACGCGGGAAACGGCCGGACGGATGAAGCGTTGCCCCATTCCATGTCGTCTCCCCGTTGCCCGCGCCGTTCCAACACTCGTGCCTCTTCTAGGCAAACTCCGTGCCAGAAATCACAAGAGCTCTCAATATAATTAACAGTGTTTTAACAGTTGGAAGCATAGCTAAGACAAAGCCGCAATCTTATCTTTGCAGGCGCATGGAGTGTTGTCGGAGCGACCCTTGCAATCATCCCTGCTCTCGTTGCCGCAACAATACGCTCCGGAGGCGATGCAATACGCGCCCGAAGCGGTGCCGTCGGCGCCGTCCTACCCGGCCTCGACCGTCGAGCTGGGCGACGTGAAGCGCATACTGGTGCGCCGCCGTTTCCTCATCTTTGCCATCACCGCGCTGCTGACCCTCGGCGCCCTGCTCTATGGGCTTTTGACGCCGGCGCTCTACAGCTCGGCGGCGGAAATCATCATCGATCCGCAGGACCTGCAGGTGGTCAGCAACGACGTCAATCCGAGCCAGGTGCCGCCCGACGGCGGCATAACCCGTGTGGAAAGCCAGGTCAGCGTCGTCCAATCGACGGGAGTGCTGCTCAGGGCCATCAAGGCGACCAACCTGACCGAGGATCCTGAATTCAACGGGCAGGGCATGCTGGGACGTTTACTCGGCGGATTGCTGGGTTCGGGATCGGGCGAAGCCGACAAAACGGCCAAGACGCTCGATGCGTTGCGCGCACGCCTGGCGGTGCGGCGAGCGGACAAGGTGCTGGTCATCGAGGTGATCATCACCACGAAGAATGCCGAGAAGTCGGCGATGCTGGCCAATGCGATCGCGCAGGCCTATCTGGCAGATCAGGCGAGCTCACGCGCACGGATGGCCAAGGACGCTTCGGACGCCATCGCCGCGCGGCTGGATGAGCAACGCAAGCGCGTCCAGCAGGCCGAGAATGCCGTCGAGGCCTACAGGTCCGCCAACAACATGGTGATGGCGGCGGGCAATCTGGTCAGCGACCAGGAACTGACCGAGCTGAATACGCAGCTTTCGGCGGCGCAAAGCCGCACCGCGGCGCTGAAGGCGCAGGTCGACCAGTTGCGCAGGTCGGGCGGGGCGCCGGACGCGACCTCGGAAGCGATGCGCTCCTCGGTGATTTCGAGCCTCAGGGCGCAGGAGGCGACGCTTGTCGACAAGGTATCGCAGTTCGGCACGGAACTTGGGCCACGCCATCCCTCGATGATCGCGGCGCAGCAGCAGCTGCGCGACACGCGTGCGCTGATCGGGCGAGAGCTCGGCCGCATCGGAGCGGCTGCCGAGACCGACTACGAGCGAGCGCTGGCCAACCAGCAGGCGCTGGAGGCCAAGGTCGCCGGCATGAAAACCAAGTCGCTCGATACGGACCAGGCTTCGGTCAAGCTGCGCGAGTTGCAGCGCGATCTCGAGGCCGTTCGCTCCGTCTATGCCAACTATCTGCAGCGTGTGCAGGAGACGCGCGAGCAGATCAACGTCGACAGCACCAATGCGCGGATCATCTCCAGTGCCATGCCGGCCCTGAAGAAGAGCTGGCCGCCGCTGTCGCTGCTTGTCCTGGGCGCGCTCTTCGGCGGCCTGGGGCTCGGCACCGGCCTGGCGCTGATCGCGGAATATTCCTCGCCGACAGTGCTTTCCAGCGCGCAGATGCAATCGGCCATCGACGCGCCGGTGCTTGGCGTGGTGCCGGCAAAATCGGGCAACACCCGCCGCTGGTGGCCTTTTGGCGGCGCGGCCGCCGCGGCCAGCCAGAAGACGGACGCGGTCGTCGGGCTGGCGCTGAGGCGCATGTTCTCGTCGGGCCGGCGTCCGCCGGACTGGCCGCTGGTGCCGTCCATACTGGTGACGTCGCCGCCCGAGGACGCCGCGCATCGCGGCAGGGTGGCGCGCTTGCTGGCCAATGCCGCGGCCGCCCGAGGCGGCCGTATCCTGTTCATCGATACCAATGCCGGCGGCGGCCAGAAAGATCAGCAGCCGGGCGTGCTCGACGTGCTTCGCGGTGAGTACGGTATCGAGGCGTTGAGCCAGTATACGCCCGGCAGCAATGTCGCGCTTTTGGGGAGGGGCCGGTCAAAGGCCGTCTTCCAGGAGGCGCAGGGCGTCTATTTTGCCCAGCAGATGTTGGTCCAGGCGGGCCGCCACTTCGAACTCGTCGTCATCGATGGCGGTGCGCTGGCCGACAATCTCAATGCCTCGCCGCTGGTAGCGATGGCCGACGAAATCCTGCTCGTCGCCACGCTGAACTCGACGCCGATGCGCGATGTCGCGGCGGCCTCGCAGGCCATTTCCGTCATGGGGCGGTTGCCGACCGGCGCCTTGCTGATCGACGAGGCGGCCTGACATGGCCGCCGTCCGGCCCGCCAGCCCGGCAGCCGGCTGGGCCGCGCCGGGTCAAGCCGCCGCCGCATCCCGCGCCGGCAGTTCCGTCGACTGGGTGACCCGCTTCGGCCTGGTCGTCACGGTGGCGGTGCTGTTCGCCGTTTCCGGCGGCATGCTATGGCTGGTGGGCTACAATTACGACGGCCTGCTCGGCAGTCCGGCCACCAAGATCCATCCGTCGACCTATCTCCTGGTGCTGGTGTTTGCCTGGCGTTCATGCACGTTCGGCAATCCGGTCGGCTATATGGCTGCCGTTGCCGACCGGCGGCCGGCCAGCGCGCTGATGGCGGTCATCTCGGTCGTGCTCCTGGTGGTGGTCGTCGTCAGGCATCGCCCGGGCATGGCGGGCATGGTCGATACGTTCGTGACGGCGGCGCTGCTGGTGCTGATGCTGGCCGAGGACGACGACCGGACCTTCGCGCGGCTGCAGACGGTCGTTCACGCGGTGATGTCGGCGAATGCGGTGCTGGCGCTGTTCGAGTTCGCGACCAAGACGCTGGTGTTTCCCTACCGGCTCGACGGCGAGGTGTTCACGGACCTGCGCTCGACCGCGCTTCAGGGCCATCCGCTGGCCAATGCCACGATCACCGCGGTCTATGTGCTGGCGCTGCTCTCCGGCTCACGGTCGCTGTCGATGCCGCTGCGGCTTTCGCTGATCGGCCTGCAAACCGCGGCGCTGGTCGCCTTCGGCGGACGTTCGGCGATGGTGATCACGCTCGCGCTCGGCGGCATCTATCTGCTTTTCAGGGGCGTGGCCTATCTGCGGCATGGACGCGTCAGCCTGCTGGGCGCGGCCCTTGCGGTCCTGCTCGCCACGCTGCTGCCGGTGGCGGTCGCCCTTCTCTTTTCCTACGGCTTCTTCGACGCGCTGCTGGAGCGCTTCGTTTCCGACAGCGGCAGCGCCAATGCCCGCGTCGAAATGTTCGACCTCTTCAAGAATCTGGGGCTGGGCGACCTGATCGTGGGGCCTGATATCGATCTGATCGAAAGCATGCGCCGCATCAACGGCCTGGAACAAGGCATCGAGAACCCGATCATACGCATGGTGCTCTATCAGGGCGCCTTCTTTACCCTGCTGATGCTGTTCGGCTTCGTGCTGTTCATGCACGAGGTGGCACGCCGCTGCCATCCCGGCATCTGGCTGCCCATGCTGGGCTGGCTGATCCTGCTCAACACCTCCGAGACCCTCGCCTCCAAGACGACGCTGTTGACCAAATTCGTGGTGCTGGCGCTGGTGCTGTACCGGCCGGCGCGGGCCGTGGCGCGGCAAGAGGCGCAAGCAGTGCGCGCAATTGGAGACGACCGGCGAAGAGCGCAGCCTCTCCGCCGTTAGCGGCTGATCCCCTGTGTTTCGCAAAGACGGATCGCATGTGACATGGGGCTCAGCCATGACGCCGGGAAAGCGCTTCTTAGGACTTTCCACGCCCGAAAGCGGGCACGGTCGTCACCTGCCAATATAGGCAGCCAGTTCGTCGGGCGTCCCGTTTGGGAAGGCCTGTTTTAGAAAGTCCATGAACGCCGACACTCGCGCGCTGAGCAGCCGTCGAGAGGGGTAGAGCGTCCATAGAGCGATCTCGGGGCCGTCGATCTCCCCCCAACTTACCAGTGTGCCGTCAGCCAGGTCGTGGCTCACCAACGAAATGGGAAGACGTGCCGCACCGACGCCGGCCCGCACCGCGTCCCGGACCATGATGAGCGTCGACAAGGCGACGACCGGCTCGATCGTGATCGTTGACCGGCCGCCTTGTGTCTTCACGTGCAATGTCTGCAGATCGCCTGCCCCGCGCGCAACGCCAGGAGCGGCGAGTCCACCGGTCGGGCGAGGAAGGTCGGGGCGAGCCACCAGGACCAGGCGATCGCGCAGAAACGCCCGTCCGACCAGGCTTTCGTCGGGATCCGGATTGACCCGGATCACCAGGTCGTAGCCTTCCTCGATCATGTCCACGGCCCGGTCCTCGGTCGTGACCTCCAGCCTCACCTCCGGATATTTGAGGGCAAACCCCGCAGCGATCCTTCCCATTGCGGTCTGAGAAAAATGCAAAGGCGCGCTGATCCGTAGCTTCCCCTTCGGTCTCTGACCGCCCGAGGCAATTGCCGAAGCGGTCTCGTCGAGTTCGGCGAGCAACGCTCCCGTCCGCTCGAAGAGCGCCCGTCCTTCTTCGGTGAGCTTGAGGTTACGCGCACCCCGTTCAAACAGGCGCAGATCAAGACTGCTTTCCAGTTCGCCAACGCGCCGGGACAGGGTTGCCTTGGGCCGGCCGGTCGCCCTTGCCGCTTTGCCGAAGCCGCCATGACGGGCAACGAGATTGAAATCGGCGAGGGCAAGGAGGTCCATGTGTGTTCCACCAGTGAGACGACGTGTCTAAAATTTCCGCCTGTTGGGCTGTTAGTGAGACACACATATTGGAGCTGTCAAGCAATCCAACAGGAGAAATTTCATGACCATTCTCGTTACCGGCGCCACGGGCAACATTGGCCGCCAAGTCGTCGAACATCTCGTCAAGCGCGACGCAGATGTGCGTGCTCTCGTCCGCGATCCGTCGAAAGCCAACTTCCCGGCAGGCGTCTCCGTCGTGCAAGGCGACTTTCTCGATGTCGATTCGCTGCGGAAAGCCATGTCCGGAGTCTCTACTCTGTTCCTCTTGAACGCCGTGGTACCGGACGAATTCACCCAAGCTTTGGTCGCGCTCAACGTCGCCCGATCTGCCGGCATCGAGCGGATCGTCTATCTGTCGGTGGTCCACGCTGACGTCTATGTGAACGTACCCCATTTCGCGGGCAAGTTCGGCGTCGAGCGCATGATCGAGGAGATGGACTTCAAGGCTACGATCTTGCGCCCGGCCTACTTCATCCAGAACGATCTGATGATCGAAGACGTCATCACCGGCTACGGCACCTACCCAATGCCGATCGGCGCCAAAGGGCTCGCCATGATCGACGTGCGTGATATCGCCGAGATCGCCGCCCTCGAGCTGCTGCGCCGCGAACAGTCTGCGGAGCCGCTTGTGCTCGACCGGATCAACCTCGTCGGCCCGGAGACACTGACCGGGACGGATATCGCCGCAATCTGGTCAGAGGTGCTTGGCCGCCCGATCAACTACGGCGGCGACAATACCGAAGGCTTCGAGCAAAATCTCAAGCAACTCTTGCCCGCCTGGATGGCCTACGACATGCGCCTGATGGGCGAGCGGTTCTTGACCAACGGGATGCTGCCTGAGGCCGGCGACGTCGAGCGCCTGACTGCCTTGCTCGGACGCCCACTGCGCCCATATCGCGACTTCGCCTCGGCGATCGCTGCCTCCGCTTGACGGAAGCAAGGACAAGCGACGGGGATAGGCCGTCTAGCCCGGCATCTCCAGCCCAAGCGCCTCGATCATCGCCGGGTCCAGGGCGCGCGTGGTGTCGTCCATCATGCCCATGCCGTCGAAGAGGGCCCAGAAGGCCCAGGCAAAGCCGAACGACTCTGCGCTTTGCCTGACGTCGGCGATGTAGCGGGCGCGGTCGGGATCGGGCGCGGCGACATAGTGGGCGTCGGTGCGCAGCGCGCCGAACTCGCCCATGATGATGCGTTCGGGCGCGATGTCATGGCTACCCGCCCAATCGCGCGCCTGGCTAAGGTATTTGTCGATGAACCAGCGGCCGGGCTGGGCGTCAAAATAGACCTTCAGCACGCGCTCGGTTTCCGCGTAGGCGGCTTTCTTGTCCGCTTCGGAGGTTTCGGCGTCCTCGGCCATGCGCGCCCGCACCGAAGCCAGCGTCGCCTCGAGCGAACCGGCCGAGGCGGGCCACGGCACGTTGTTGAGCGAACGGTAGACGGGTTCGCTCATCCACGGCGCGCCCTGGTGGCTGAACAGGTAGGGCTCATAGAAGTGGAAGGTGAACAGGATCGGTTCGAAGCGCGAGAGCGGCGCCGGATCGAGCGCGGTCAGCCCGCTCACCATAGAGCCGCAGCCACCGGTCACGACCAGCGGCAGGGTAACGGACGATGCCCTGGCTTCGGTCAGGAGCGCGAACTGGACCTGCGACCAGACGTTGGACTCGCAGGATTGCTGCGGCTCGTTGACCGGCTCCAGCGCGACCTTGCCCGATGAAAACCGCGCCAGCCGGCCGGCAAGCTCGCCGATCAGCGTCCGATAGAGATCGAAGGCGGGCGCGGCAGTGCTGGAGACCATGCGGTCCGGATTCCAATAGTGGGTCGCGCTATTGGCCTGCACGTTGACGATGATGCCGAGGTCGGCGTCGAGGGCGGCGTTGACGGCCCGATCGAGCATCGCCAGCAAACGGCCGCGCGTGCCGGCATCGCCGGCCAGGAACGGGCCGGGATCGACCGGCAGGCGGATGAAATCGAGACCCGTCGCGCGCAGCCTGCGCAGATCGGCCGCCGTCGGGACCGGCCGCTGCTGGAATGGAGGCCAGTCGTAGTCGGTACGGGGTGCGGGGAATTCGCGCGTCAGCGAAAACCAGGGGAAGGCGTTGACGCCGCGCCGGAAGCGCCATTCGCCGGTGGCGGCCAGGCTGGACGACACGGGAGAAAGCGGCGCGAACAACGCCGCCGTGGACAGCGCCGCTCCGAGAACCCGCCGGCGCGACCACGTCGTCATGCGTGCGAGGGATGGTCGACCGGAACGGCCTCGCCGGCGACGACGCCGAGCAGCCGGAAGGCTTCATTCTCATAGGCCAGCAGCACGTCTTCCCAGCGGAAGGCTTCGCGGGCGCGCGCCCTGGCGGCCTCACCGCAACTCTCGACCAGGGCGTCGTCTTCGATGGCCCGATCGATCCGGCCGGCGCAAGTGCCGGTATCGGTGAAATAGAGGGCGGCGGCGCCCGCGGTCCACCTGTTGTAGGGATTGTCGTGGGCGATCACCATGTTGCCGGCCGCCAGCGCCTCGACCAATGACGGGTTGGTGCCGCCGACCGTGTGGCCATGCATATAGGCGCGCGCGTGGTACCGCAGCGCCTTCACGGTCGCCTGGTCATAGATGGCCCCGGGCAGAACCACCGAGCCGTTCGCGGCCTTGCGGATGGCGGCGTGATAGGGGATTTCATCTGAGAGCGTTCCAAGCACCACCAGCTTCATGTCGCGCTTTTTGCTGCAAAAGGCTTCGACGATCGGCAGGATGTTGTTGTCGGGCTCGATGCGCGCGATCGAGATCAGGTACTTTCCAGGTTCGAGCCCGAGCGCCCTGACCGGTGCCTCCGGCGCCGTCGTCACCGGATCGCCGCCATAGGGGATGGTGACGATCGCGCTGCGCGGCCGGCGTGTCGCCAGATGATCGGCGATGACAGGATGATCGGCGACGAGGCGATGCGAGGTCCAGGCGCCGATCCATTCGTTGAGCCAGAACCAGCTTCGCGCCGCCGAGCCCCATTTGGGGCGGCGCCATTCGATGCCGTCCATGTTGATCATGATCTTGCGCCGCATCAGCCTGAGCCAGGTCAGGAAAAGCGCGCCATTGTAACCCAGCACGAGGCACACGCCGGGCCGCCGCACGGCATCGCGCACGCATTGCCAGTCGAATTCCAGCGTCGCGCGCGGACCTTTCGAGGCGACCTGGATGTGGATGAGTTCGATGCCGCGCCAGGTTTCGCTGCGCGCCCTGTGCTCGACACGCTCGACTTCGTCCTGGCAGTAAACGCCGACCCTCCAGCCGCGTCCGGCGAGGAAAAGCGCCAGCTTCTCGGCGAAGGTTTCAAAACCGCCATGGGCCGCGGGTATGCCGCGCGTTCCCAGGATCAGGATGGAGGGCTTTGATGTCATGGCCGACGGGACTTTCCGGAATGTTCATTGCACCAGAACCCACCCTGCGACTTCCAGCCGGGCAAGAGTGGGAGCAACTGTCGCAGAACGTCGTAAAAAATTCTTACCAAACGCCGGGGTTGTTTCATTATCGGTCAACTTTCCGGGCGTATCTGTACCGGAACGAGGCGTTGCCGGGGTTCCTCGGCCTAACCGCCTGGGAAAGCGGACCGGGCATGATCCTTGCTCCTGGACTTCTGCAGCCATCCGCCTCGCGCGATGCTGGATGGGGTATGAACCTGGCGGGATATTAAGATGCGGATTGCCTGCGTTCATCAGGGCTACGAACTCTATGGCTCCGACCGAAGCTTCGCGGAAAGCGTCGCAGCCCTGCGCGCCGCGTTTCCGTCCGCCGACATCGAAGTCGTGCTGCCGCGCAGCGGGCCGATCGTGCAGATCCTCGAACCGCATGCCAGCCGGATCGTCTTCGAGCCGCTCTGGGTGTTGCGGCGCCAAGCCATCCTGCGCCTCGCGACCGTCGAGATGGCGCGCCTGCCGCTGGCCCTATGGCGGGCATGGCGACGTCTGAGGCAATGCGATCTGGTCTATGTCAACACCTCGATCGTGGCCGACTATGCGCTGGCCGCCCGCCTGCTGCCTCACAAGGCTGTCCTGCATATCCACGAGATCCCCGAAGGTTTCATGCGCACGATCCTGGTCGCCTTGATGCGCTGGAGCCATGCCGACCTGATCTTCAATTCACGCGCCACGCGCGCCGCTTTCGGCATTGCCGGACGTTCACGCACGCATGTGGTCTATAATGGCGTTGCCGGCCCGCCTGCGGTCGAGCCGATGCGCTATGACGGCAGCCGGCCGTTGCGGGTGCTGCTGCTCGGCCGCATCAACAGGATCAAGGGCCAGGAGGTGCTGCTCGAGGCGGTCGCCTCGATGCCGCCGGAATTGCGCTCGCGCATCGAAGTGCGGCTGGTGGGCGGCGCTTTCGAAAGCACCGAGCGCGAACTGGCCTTGGCCGAGCTGGTGAACACAATGGGATTGGCCGATCGCGTCAGTGTGCTGCCGTTCATACCGGATCCCTCGCAACACTACCGCTGGGCCGACATCGTCACCGTTCCGTCGCGGCGTCCGGAATCGCTGGGCCGCGTCGCCATCGAGGCGATGGCCTATGGTCGGCCGCCACTGGTGTCGGCGATCGGCGGGCTGGTCGAGGTGGTCAGCGATGGAGAGACCGGCTGGCATGTTCCGCCGAACAACGCCGCCGCCCTTGCCGCGAAATTGCAGGCCATCATCCTGCGGCCCGAGGCCTGGCGCGGTTTTGTTGCTGCCGGCCGCGCGCGCTACGAGACAGTCTTCAGCGAACCGGTCGCAGCGGCCGCGATCGCGGCGATCGCCGCCGACAAGCTGAAAGTGACGATGGCGAGGCCGGGCAGGCCGGCAACCGCCCACCAGGCGGAGACCCGGCCGTGAAATTCCCGGTCCATCTGCTGCGACGCCTCGTGCTGATGGTCGGCGGCGAGGCGATGCAGAGCGGCTTTCACTTTGCCCTCAACATCGCGCTGCTGCACATACTGTCGGCGCAAGGTTACGGTCTCTTCGCCATCGGCATGGTGATGGGCGGCGTCGGCCTGTCGTACATCCGCTCGCTCACTGCCGTCCCCGCCTCGATATGGATGGGCAAGAGCACCAACAGTGCCGGCGTCGATGCCCATGACGTGGCCTTCGGAACAGCGGCGCTTGTGGTGTCGCTGCTGATGGCGGGCAGCACGGCGATCCTGATGCATCTGCTGGGCGATCCGAGCGGCATCGCCGCCGGCTGCTTCGTCGGCGCATGGTCGCTGCGCAGCCACATGCGCACGGCACTGTTCGCTCGGCGCCAGCAGGTGATCGTCTCCATCAGCGACGCCGCTTTCACGATTACCGGCATCATCCTGACCGGACTGACCATGTGGTTGGCGAAGGACGCGCTGCAAACCGTGTTTTATGCGCTTGCGGCCGCAAATCTGCTCGGCATCGTCGTTCTGGTTCGGCTGGCGCGCCGCACACCTCGCATCAGCTTCCGCATGCCGACGCGCCGCCGCTATACAAGGCTCTGGCCGCAGCTGCGCTGGTCGGCGTTCAGCGCGACCACCACGAACATCCAGGGTCAATGCCTGGCCCTGCTGGTCGCGGGCATTGCCGGACCCGCCGCTTACGCGCCGCTGGCGGCGGTCCTCGTGCTGTTTGCCCCACTGCGCATCATCAGCCTTGCTCTCTTCAACATGACGCAGCCGGAGCTGGCGAAGCTGATGCGCAACAACGAAACAGGTCGTGTCTGGGCGCAAGCGAAGATCTGGTCGCTGGTCATGGGGATCGGTGGCCTCGTCTATGGATGTGCCATCCTATTCGTCCTGCCGATGATAAAATCCCAGGCCCTCCAGGATGCCTCGGTCGGATTCATCGGACTTTTCGTGATCGCGAATTTCATCCCGGTCATGCTTTATGTCATGCCTCGCATCATCCTTGAGATCCTCGGCGATTTCCGGACCGTCGCCTTCATCACGACCGGTGGCGCAGTCGTGGGGCTGGCGCTGATCGCAATCCTGCTGGCAATCGCGCCTCCGCCGTGGTCGCTGTTGGGTTCCGCGGTCTCCGAAATCTTCGTCCTTGCCGCATCATGGTATTTCGCGCGTCACCGCATATGGAACATCGAGCACCCGGACCAGCGGCGCGACAGCTGGTTGGGCGGGTGGCGGCGGTCGGTCCCGTTCGCCCCGGTAAAACGGTAGCAGAGACCGGTGGCAGGCGAGGCAGTGAGGGTGTAACGGACGCACGCGGCGGGAAGGCCCCGTTTGTCGTCGGCGTGGTCTCACGAATGGCCCCGACGTGGCACGACCGATCGGTGCAATTTCTGATTGTCCATCAACGCACCGTTCATGCTTTGATGCTAGCGATCGACCTGAGCGCAAGTGCCCAACGTCTCACCGGGCCTCATGGCAGGTCGACGAGCTGGGCACGCGGGCAAAGGTTCGACTAGTTCGGCCATCGGCCGGTAGGCGAAAGCAACGAACATAATGGCGCCAAAGGTCTGGTCCTGACCGAACTTTGCCGCGGTTTAGGATGCGTGGGTATCGCAAGCGCTGCCATTGGTCCGCAACCATGGCTTTCGTGCGCTCCAACGCACGGCTGCCCGGGGCGGTCCTGAGTTGGCGGGGTTTACACTGCTTGCGTGGACGATGTTTATGGCCGGCCGGGAGGGCAGGAGAAGCATGTGGCAAGCCACGGGAACGGCTCCCAAGACGGATCTATCCGACGGGTTATTGTCCCCGACTGCCGCCAGCGCCGGTACAGCCGCGCGCTTCAAAGCCCGGCTGCACACCAGCCTCGACACTGTAAAGCCGCTCTGGCTGCGATTTCAGGCCGATGGCGTGTGCACCGCGCATCAGCATTATGCGTGGGTCGAGGGGATCGCCAAACGGCTGATGCCCAAAGGCGCGGAACTGCTTGTCGTCGAGGTCAAGGACGCCGCCACGGGCGCGCCGGTCATGCTTTTGCCGCTGATGCGGCGCCGGGCGCTGGGCCACTCCCTGATCGAATGGTTGAGCTGCGGCGTCTGCGATTATTCGGCACCGCTGCTGGCGGATGACAGGGCATGGACCAGGCAAGGCGCCGACGCCGCATGGGCGGCAGTCCGCGCCGTGCTGCCACCGGCGGATCGCATCCATATCTTGGGAATCCCGCAACAGATCCAACGAGTCGCCAATCCTCTGGCGCTGCTTTCGGCGGCGCACGATTCTCTCCAGATCACCTCCGGCCTTGTCCTGCACGGCGAACCGGAAACGCTCATCAAGCGCATCTGCAGGCCCTCCTTCGCCAAGAGCTTTCACAAGCATTGCCGCCGCCTCGAAAAGCTCGGCGGCCTGAGCCTGGTCGAGGCCGACACGCCGGCGCTGACGGAAACGCTCTTTGACACGCTCCTTGAACTGCGACTGAAGCGGTTTCGCGAGCTCGGCCGTTTCGACCTCTTGACGCAGGAACCCGTCGTCGACTTCTACCGAGTTGCCGCGCTGCATGGCCTTTCCGACGGCTCGGTGCGCATCTTCGGATTGCGCGGAGGGGAAGCCTGGCTCGCCGTCATCTATGTACTGGTCAGGAAAGGCACGCTGCATACCCTGTTGCTCGGGATCGACCAGAATGCCGTTGCCCCGCCGGGACTGACTACATTTGGCAAGCTGATGATGTGGGGGCGCGGGCAAGGGTTCGACTATTTCGACCTTTCGGTTGGCAGCCAGGGCTATAAGGAGCATATCGGCGCCACCAGTTCGGTCCTGGCCGAACTGTGCCAGTCGATGACGCTGCGGGGATGGGGCGCCACCGCCTATATTTCGCTGCGCTGCCGGATCGAGCTTTTCATTCGCTCCAAACCGCGGCTGCTCAAGGCCGGCCAAGGCCTGGTACGCGGCCTGCGCCGCTTGCGCTGACAGGCAACCGAGCCGATCCGCAATGAACCGTGAAACGCACAGCATCGATTTGCAGGACCGCTCGAGGGGACGCATCGCAAGGGCGCTGCGGTTCGTCCGGCAGCAAGGAATCCTCGAACCGCTCCGGCTCGTGCGGCGGCATGGCCTTGGTGACAGCGGCCGCTTCGTCGCACGCAACATCCGCCATCTCGTTGCCGACCGGCTGGCGCGCCGGTGGGATCGCGACAATGGCGTCGATACGGCGGGTTCGATCCGGCTCGACGCGCTCGATGTCGTCGGACCGCACCGGGACCAGGGCAATGAATGCGTCTGCACGTCGCCCAGATCCTTCGCCTTCATCATGGACAGGCTGACGGACGATCTCGCAGACTACACCTTCATCGATATCGGTTCGGGCAAGTCGCGCACGCTCCTGCTGGCCTCGCACTACCCGTTCGCCGCGATTGTCGGTGTGGAGTTCGCGCGGGAGCTCGTCGCAATCGCCCGGCGCAACATCGAGCGATACAAGAGCCCGGCCCAGAAATGCCGCCAGATTGCAGTTATCGAAGCGGATGCCGCGACGTATGAGTTCCCGCCGACGCCGCTGCTGGTCTATTTCTACAATCCCTTTTCCAGGGACGTGTTCGAAATCGTGCTGGGCAATCTCATGTCGTCGCTGGAACGGCACCCGCGGCCCTGCCTCGTCGTTTACGGCAGTTCGAGCCACAGGGCCATCGAATGGGCGAAGCCCGCCATCCGCGATGCCGGGTCTTTCCAGCAACGCGTGACGCCGCCCATGCCGCGTTTCCTCGACGCGGTGCGGACCATCGATTACGCGATCTTCGACTACCGGCCATCATAAAGGGCGATTTTGTCAGGGCCGGCGGCCGGCCGGGTTCAGCAGCCGTTTCGTCAGCACCCGCCATGCCGTCAGCGGCAGTTCGATCAGCCCCGGCAGCAGATCGTTTGAGGCGAACGCCGCCCAGGATCGAACCGTCGCGAAGGAGTTGACATAGGCCGCGATGCCAAGCCTGCCGCCCAGCATCAGCGTCACGGATGAAACAGCGTCGCGGGCCAGATACATCCATGCCGTTCCCGGGCGAGCGGTAGCGGCTGCGGTGGCCCGGCCGTTCACTGTCTCCCACAGCATCGCGCCCAGGTCGACGCCGGCAGGCGCGCAAAGTCCGAACCACGACCAGGGGCGCGGATTGACGTCGAGAAGCTTGAGCGTGCCGTCGCGACAATCGTGCTTGAATTCGACCTCGACCAGGCCGCTATGGCCGATCGACAACAGCAATGTGCGCGCGGCAGCGACGGCGCGGGGCTCGTCGACGATCTCGACGAAGGTGCTGGTATAGCCGAAGTCGACCGGATACTGCCGCGAGCGGCGCGCGGTGAACTCCGCGATCGGCTTGCCCTCGTTCCAGAGCGCGGCGTAAGAGAATTGGCTTTCTCCCCCGCCCGGCACGCGCTCCTGCACGACGACGTTTTGGCCGCCGACCTGTTCGGCCGCGTCGCGATAGGCGGCAAGAAACGAGGCCCTGTCGTCGGCCTGGACGACCTTGGCCCTGGCGATGCGGGTGTTGCCGCCGCCCATGTGAGGCTTGAGAACGACCGGAAAAACCATGTCCAGGGATGAGGCCTGCGCCATGGATGCGATGTCATAGGTCCTTGGAATGGACAGCCGCAACTCGGTTGCCCGCCTGTAGAGGAGAGGCTTGTCGCAGACCCACTGCAACGCATCCCAGGAAGGCAGCAAGATCTTATAGATCGCCGACAGGGCGGCGAGGTTTTCCGAGACCAGGCGAACCTCTGGATCGGCGGCCGGGATCAGGAGGCATCCCTCCAGCCGGTGTTTAGGCGCCGCTTCCAGCAGAAACGGCAGTGCCCGCTCATCGTTTGGGCCGGGCCAGCGGATGGTGGCTCCGACAAATCGCGACCAGCCCGGCAGCGGCGAATCATTGGTGATGTAGGTGAGGGGCACTTTTTGCGCGCCGAGGCTGCGCGCCAGGGCAAGCGTGCCGTGCGCGCCCCCAAGAAACACTGCGCCTGACGTCGCCAAGCCTACATCCTCACATGCTGTCCGGCACGGCCGGTTGCCCAGCTCTTCCGCTTTGACAGGCGAGAGCCCCGCCTGATCGCGCTGATACATGGCGGGGCCCGCGATGCTCAACGCGGCTTCGGGCCGGCGGGAACCGAGGCTTCGCCCAGTCTCACGGTGGAGCGCCGTGCGTTCTGCCCCTTGCTTCTGGCAGTGCGTATGAAACGGGTGACGACCTGCGCCGCATACGGGGTGGCGGCGGTGAAACGCATCAACGGGCCAAAACTCGCGACCGCGCTGGCGCCGACAAAATGCAGGCCGGGAATGTTCGATTCCAGTCCCGTGGAAAGGACAGGCGATCCGTCGCGGCAGGCGATCGCATCGAGGAAATCGGGGGCGAAGAGCCCGAGCTTGCCGATGTCTATGCGATAGCCGGTCGCGAGCAGGACGTGATCGTAAGCGGTCGAGCCGTTCTCGAACCGCAAGTCTAGTCCGGAGTTGCTGGCGGAGGCGCCGACGATCACGCGGCCGGCCTTGACCTTGATGCCGCCGAAGTCCGGCCGCAGCCAGCCTGACGCGCCGGCCCTGAGGCCACGCGCATTGACCCAGCGTCGCGCCGCCGCCGGCAAACCATGCACGAGACCCGGCGCCTCGATCAGCCAGGACAGCGGGAACGGGCCGACGCGCGAGGGCGACGCCAGGAGTTCCTCGGCGGCGCCGAGCACATTGCGGCCCCGGTTGCTGGACGGCGCGCCCAGCCAATGGATGTCGCCCCGGCAGACGAGTTCGACGTCGGCTCCCGCCTTTCTCAGCAGGACGGCGGATTCGCAGGCGCTCTGTCCGCGTCCGACAACGGCGACATGCTTGCCGGCAAAGGCTTCGAATCCAATGTGCGCGCTGGTGTGGCTGACCAGTTCGGAGGGCAGGCCGGTGAAGGCGGCGGGCACCAGTTCCTGGTTCTTCAGGCCCATGGCGACGACGACGCGGCCGGCGCGAACCGCATCGCCGTCGGCAAGGATCAGCCGGAATCCCGCATTGGTCCGTTCGACACGGCTCACCATGCGCGTGTCGAGATCCGGAACCGCCTGAGCCTGAACCCACATTCCATAGTCGACGAAATCTTGCCGCAGCAATGGCTCGCGCAATTGGACGCGCTGGCCGCTGGCGTAGGAATCGAGGGAGAGCGGGCCGTTCGGGTTGCCGATAAAGGTTGCGCGCCAGGGCGAGCGAAGCCGCATGCCCCGAGGCATGTTCTCGCGCCAAAAGCCCATCGGGCTGCCAAAGGCAAGCACGTCTACATCAGCTGCCCTGAGCGCCGTGGCGACGCCAAGTCCGAAAGGTCCGGCGCCGACAACAGCCACTTCACAGTCATTGCTTCGCACGGAAGCGGTCATGAACCTTGTTCTCCTGGATGGCCGCGCCATCCCCGCGCCGCTCTGACGCATTGGCGCCGCGGCCGGAGCCCGCCCTATTCCTAGGCGCGCCGAGGTTAACAATGCGGAAAGCAGAAGCGCCGAGCCGCCTCGGCGCATATGCCAAACAAGATGTCATATTGTTCCAGCCCACAGGTTCGCGGACATAATCGAGCCAATGCCGTCGGCTATGCTTGCGTCTTGCAGGGAAGCCGCCGCGGCGAAGAAATTGACACCCGCGCCGCTCTCCGCCATCCTTGGGGCCAGTCGCCGGACCGCGAAGAGCGGTCGAGTTCCGTGTCAGGGCGACCGAGGGCGAAGCGCATGTCCAGTGCCGTGAACAGCCAGAACTCCAAGCGTGCCGCGGTGCGCAAGGCGCTCGACCGCCACAAGGTCTACATCACCGCGCAGAGTTTTTCAGGCGGCACCTATAGGGCGCGCGTGCTGGTCGATGGCGAGGCCTACTGGGTCGACGAATTCCGCTTGAGCCAGCTGCGACAGGGCCTGTCGCCCGCTGAGCTCGAACTGACGCCGGCGGCCGACGATTGAGCGTGGTGACTGGTTGGCAGCGACGTTTCGGCTAGTCACCCTGATACATGCCGCATCGGACCGTTCGAGCAGGCATGGCGCTCTGTTGTTGCAATTGGCTGGCTTGCGACGGTCGATGCCATGACGACGCCCTCCAAGCTCAAACCTTACCGCGCCAAGCGCGAATTCTCGAAGACGCCGGAACCGGCGGGTGGGTTGATCGCCGAGGAGGGCAACCGCTTCGTCGTCCACAAGCACCATGCCACGGCGGATCACTACGACCTGCGCCTTGAGGTCGGCGGCGTGCTGAAGAGCTGGGCGGTGCCGCGCGGACCTTCGCTCAATCCGGCCGACAAAAGGCTGGCGGTCGAGACCGAGGACCATCCGCTCGAATATATCGACTTCGAGGGCGTCATTCCCGAAGGCGAGTATGGCGGCGGGCCGATGATCGTCTGGGACACGGGCAGCTGGGCGCCGATGGAGGATGTCGAGAAGAGCTTGCGCACCGGCGCCTTCAAGTTCCGGCTGGCCGGGAAAAAGCTCAATGGCGGCTGGATGTTGACCAGGCTGAAGCCGAAGCCCGGCGAAGAGGAGGGCAAGAAGAATTGGCTTCTGTTCAAGGAGCGCGATCTCGCTTCCAATCCCACGCTCGACATCCTCGAAGAGCGGCCGGAGAGCGTGAAATCCGGCCGCCGTATCGAGGAGCTGGTGGCGCCGCCGCCGGCCAAGGCTGCGCCAAGGCCCGGCACGCTGAAGCCCGGCGCCTTGTCCGGCGCGGTCAAGGCCTCTCCCGCCGCCCGCATAGAGCCGCAGCTGGCGACACAGGTGCCGAAACCGCCGGGCGGTGACGATCCTTGCGACCGCACCGGCGAGTCCTGGCTGCATGAGATCAAGTTCGACGGCTACCGCACCATGGCGCATCTGACAGGTGGCGAGGTCAGGCTGATCACCCGCGGCGGCATCGACTGGACCAAGCGTTATGGCGATCTGCCGCATGCCTTCGCCAAGCTGCCGTGCCGGGAGGCCATCATCGACGGCGAGATCGTCGTGCTCGACGGCAAGGGCATTTCCCGCTTCGCGCTTCTGCAGGACGCGCTGGCGGAGGGCGCCGGCAGCAAGCTGCATTTCTACGCCTTCGATCTCCTGCATCTCGACGGCTGGGATTTGCGCAAGGCGCCGCTGGAAAGGCGCAAGGCGCTGCTGGCCGAACTGCTCGCCGGCCTGCGCGCCAACTCCGCGATCCAGTACAGCGATCACGTGGGCGGCGACGGGCAGGGGCTTTACGACCAGGCCTCGGAGCTTGGCCTGGAAGGCGTCGTCTCCAAGCGCGCAACCGCGGCCTACCAGAGCGGCCGCACGAAGAGCTGGACCAAGACCAAGGCGCTGCAAACCGGCGATTTCGTCATCGCCGGCTACACGGTTTCGGATGCAGCCGAGGGGCTGGCGGCGCTTGGCCTTGCCGAATTCGAGGACGGCGAGCTTCACTATCGCGGCAAGGTCGGCACCGGCTTCGACGCCGAGACCGCGGCCGATCTTCTGGCCCGGCTGGAGCCGCTCACATCAGGCGCCATGGCGCCCGAAGGCGCGCCGCGCGAAATCATGCGCGAGATGCATTGGGTGAAGCCGCTGTTTTCAGCCCATATCCATTACGCCAACCGCACGGCGGACAATGCTCCGCGCCATGCGGTGTTTCGCGGCCTCAGGGATGTCGGCCTGTCGACGCCGGTTTCGGCCAAGCGCAAGCGGCTGATCGCGGAGGCTGACCTCGCCACGATCTGGGTAACCAACCCGACCAGGCGCCTGTTCGGCAAGACCGGGCCCACCAAGCTCGACATCGCCGTCTACTACGCGCTGGTCGGGGATTTCATGCTGCCGCATATTCTAGGGCGTCCAGTGTCGCTGGTGCGCTGCCCGACCGGCCTGCCGAAGGACTGCTTCTTCCAGCGCCATGCCTTCACCGGCATACCGCCTTCGGTTGCCACCTTCGAGGCGACCAATTCCGAGGGTGAGACCAAATCCTACCTCTCGGTCGAGGGCGCGAAGGGCTATCTGGCGCTGGCGCAGTTCGGCGTGGTCGAGTTCCACACCTGGGGCACGCATCGCACCAGCCTCGACAGGCCCGACCAGATTGTCTTCGATCTCGATCCGGGCGAAGGGATCTCCTGGCGCGAAGTGGTGGAGGCCGCCGTGCACATCAAGGGCGAACTGGAGGAGCTGGGGCTGGTGCCCTTCGCCAAAACCTCGGGCGGCAAGGGCATCCATATCACCGTGCCGGTGACGGCCAGGCAAAACTGGAAGACGCTGCACCAGGCGACCAGCGCTATTTCCGCGCATCTGGCGGCAAGCGCGCCGGACACCTTCACCACCACAATGGGCAAGGACAACCGCAAGAAGCGCATCTTCATCGACTATCACCGCAACGCGCGCGGCCACACCTCCGCCGCACCCTATTCGCTGCGCGCCCGCACCAACCTGCCGGCCTCGACACCGGTGAGCTGGGCGGATCTGGAGACGATCGACGCGCCGCAGGACCTGAACTATGCGTCGCTGCCGGGACTCTTGGAAACGTCGGGCGATCCGTGGGCTGAGATCGACGAGTTTGCTCGGGATTTGCCTACGTTCAAATAGATTGGTTTCCTCCCCGCTTCGCGAGGGCGAAGAAACCCAAGTCCATCGACGCTTTTGACAATTTGAATTATTCTCTACTCGCGGCCCTTCCGGCGTCCTAAAACATTTCGTCAGGATTTGCCGGTAAGGTGCGGGGTCGGTGTAGGATTTACGCAGCCTTGTTCGTCCTTCGGACGAAAGCGCTGCGAAAAGTTTCAGTGCATGGCCGCGTAGGAGTTCATCATGGCGCCCAGGGCAAGTTGGAAAGGTTACCTCAAGCTCAGTCTGGTGAGCTGTCCGGTGCGGCTATACCCCGCCACCAGCGCCAGCGAGCGCATCTCGTTCAACCAGTTGCACAAGAAGACCCACAACCGCATCAACATGAAGCCGGTCGATCCGGAACTCGGACTGGTCGAGCGTTCGGACCTGGTCAAGGGCTACGAGTACGAGGACAAGCAGTACATCATCATCGACGATAGCGACCTCGACGCGGTGCGCATCGAATCCAACCACACGATGAACATCGAGGCCTTCGTCGACGAGGACGAGGTCGACGTCATCTACCAGGACGCGCCCTATTACATGGCGCCGGACGGTGCGATGGCGGAGGAGACTTTCGCCGTGCTGCGCGAAGCGATGCGCAAATCCGGCAAGCTGGCGATCGCCCGGCTGGTCCTGTCCAGCCGCGAGCGCGTGGTGACGATCGGCGCGCGCGAAAACGGCATGTTCGTGTGTACGTTGAGGAACCCGAACGAAGTGCGCGGCACGGCTGAATATTTCGGCAACATCCCTGCGGGCAACCCGGATCCTGAAATGCTGCAACTGGCCGAAGCGCTGATCAAGCAGAAGGAAACCACCTTCGATCCGAAGAACTACGAGGATCGCTACGAGATCGCGCTGATGGCGATGATCCGCGAGAAGCTGAAGGGCCACAAGCCTATCATCGCGGCGGCACCCGAGCGCGGCAACGTCATCAATTTGATGGATGCGCTGAAGGCGAGCCTGTCGCAGTCGCAGTCGAAGCCGCCGGCCAAGTCGAAGAGCAAGGCCGACGAGAAGCCCGCCGCCAAGGCCAAGGCGGCCGCGGGCGGCGCTGCTGAGAATCCGCTGAAAGCCAACCTGCTGAAGGCGGTCGGCAAGAGCAAGAAGTGACGGCACCAGCCGGCGCCATATTCGGCACGATCGGCGCGCTGGCGGCGTTTCCGCTCAGGCTGGCGGCGCGCGAGGTCGCGCGCCAGCATGGCGAACTCAGGCGCGGTGTCATCCGGCGCACCACGCATGTCGTGTTCGGTCGCGGTCTGCTGGTCAAGGCCGGTCTGGTCAAAGCCGGGCTCACGAAGACCGGCGATGCCGACATCGAACGCCGCGTCGCCGCCGAGCGTGGCGCCGGGCGTGCATTGCTCAGCGAGAACGGTTTTCTGCGCCTGCTCGGACTGATGAAGGCGCCTGAGGCCTCCTCCCTGTCGCGGCAATCGCTGATCGATCAGTCGCGACTGTCCGGCGCCGACCTCGATCTCCTGTCGCTGTTCGATGCCTTCGAACATGACGCGGAACCCTATTCCTTCCGCGACCTGATCCTGGCGCGCAAATATGCCGGGCTGGTCGCCGGTGGCGCGACATGGGGCGCCATCGCGCGCTCGGTGCATCGTTCCGGCCCGGTGGCTTCGCTCACCGCCAAGTCGCTCGCGGTCGGCTCGGCATCCGGACGGCCCGATACGATCTATCTGGATGGCGGCGAGAGCGAGCTCGACGGGCAATTGCTGTTCGATCTCGGCGCCTCCGACGACGATCCGCTGGAAGAGCTGTTCGCCGAGGCCGAAGCGGCGGAGGAGGGCGGCGACCATGATGGTGCCGCCGCGCTCTACCAGCGCTGCCTTGCCATCGATCCAGGCGACGCGATCGCCGCCTTCAACCGCGCCAACTGCCTGCGCGCCGGCGGCCACGCGGCGGAAGCGGCCCACGACTATGCCCGCGCGATCAAACTCGATCCGGCTTTCGTCGAGGCCTGGTTCAATCTCGCCGGGCTGATGAGCGAGGAGGGCAAGACGGCGTCGGCGCGAAGGCACTTGCGAAAGGCGATCGCACTCGACGGCAATTACGCCGATCCGGTTTTCAATCTCGCCCGGCTCGAATTCGACGCCGGCGAACTGCTCGAGGCGCGGCGGCTCTGGGCGCGCTATCTGGAACTCGATGCCGAGTCCGAATGGGCCGGCGTTGCGGCCAGGGGCGTGCAGTTCGTGGACATGCAGCTGGCGAAATCGGCGGGGTAAAGCTCTTTCCTTCTCCCGTTTTGGGAGAAGGTGGATCGGCGCGCAGCGCCGAGACGGTTGAGGGGTGCGTGTTGGAATGAGGCGTTTGCGTTTCCTGGAACACCCGTCATCCGGCCGAGCTTCGCGAGACCACCCCCGGGGCGAGCCAACGGTCTCGCCCGCCCTTCGGGTCCCACAAGGGGAGAAGGGGTCACCAACGCCGAGCCACGGGAGCCCTATTCCATGACCACCTTCCTCTTCGACGGCGACGACACAGCTCCCGTCACCATCCTGCTCGCGCATGGCGCCGGCGCGTCGATGGATTCTCCTTCGATGACCGCCACCGCCAAGGCGGTGGCGGCAGTAGGCTTTCAGGTCGCGCGGTTCGAGTTCCACTATATGGCGTCCCGCCGCTATGGCCACCGCAAGCCGCCGCCGCGCGCCGAGACAGTGAACCCGGAATACATCAAGGCGATCGCCGACCTCAGGGCGAGGGGCGTGACCGGGACGTTGATCATCGGCGGCAAATCGATGGGCGGTCGCGTCGCCTCGATGGTGGCGGACGAGATGTTTGCCAGGGGCGAAATCTCGGGCCTGCTTTGCCTCGGCTATCCCTTCCACCCGCCCGGCAAGCCCGAGCAGTTGCGGACCAAGCATCTGGCCGGGTTGACGATACCGACGCTGATCTTCCAGGGCACGCGCGACGAGTTCGGCACGCCCGACGAGGTTGCCGGCTATGGGCTCTCCGACAGCATCGAGATCGTATGGTTGGAGGATGGCGATCACGATCTGAAGCCGCGCAAGAGCATCTCGGGGTTTTCGACCGCCGATCATCTGAAGACGCTGGCCGAAACGGTGAAGGCTTGGACGGGCAAGCTCGTCTCTTGACCCGCCGATGAAAATCGCCTCCTTCAACATCAATAACGTCAACAGCCGACTGAAGAATCTGCTGACCTGGCTGGCGGCGGCAAGACCCGATGTCGTCTGCCTGCAGGAGTTGAAGGCGCGCGATATGCATTTTCCGCGCAGTGCCCTGGCCGATGCCGGCTACGGCGCGGTGTGGAAGGGGGAGCCGACCTGGAACGGCGTCGCCATACTGGCGCGGGGCGCCGAGCCGGTGCTGACGCGCGGTGTGCTGCCCGGCGACGATGCCGACAGGCAGAGCCGCTACATCGAGGCGGCGGTGAACGGAATCGTCATCGGCTGCCTGTACGCGCCGAACGGCAATCCGCGACCGGGACCGAAATTCCAGTACAAGCTCGCCTGGCATGACAGGTTCGCCGCGCATGCGGCACAACTGCTCGACACCGGTCTGCCGGTGGTGCTGGCGGGCGACTACAACATCGTGCCCGAGCCGCGCGATATCTATGCCACGCGCTCCTACGACGATAACGCGCTGGTACAGCCGGAAAGCCGGGCAGCCTTTGCGGCGCTCATCGAGCAAGGCTGGACGGACGCACTGCGCAAGGTGTACCCCAAAGAGACGCTCTACACCTTCTGGGATTACCGGCGGAACCGCTGGCCGCGCGATGCGGGCTTGCGGCTCGACCATATCCTCCTGTCGAAGAAGCTCGCCCGCAAGCTCAAGGCTGCCGGCATCGACCGCGACGTGCGCGGTGAGGACGGCGCCAGCGACCACGCGCCGGTGTGGGTGGAGTTGCGGTGAGGGGCGGCGTTTGGCGAAGCAGAATGCCCGCTCTCTTTTTCTCCGCCCTTCGGCGACAGCGACCATACAGTATACGGCGCAGAGTAAAATACGGCTCCCTAGCAGTAGACAGTCATTCTGATGGAATTGCCGTGCTTTTGCGTCCGCAAAAGCTCCACTTTCGATTGGGCGAAACTCGTTGAAGAATCCGGAGCTTACCGCTAGCCTCGATCCGGGTGGTCGGAAGAGTGTACGTGGGGTGGAATGTTCGGGTCACTGGAAAAGCTCAAGCAACGGCTGTTGCGGCCGCCGCATGCCTATAGGCCGACGACAGAGTCATTCCCCGACATCGACGTCCAGCGCATTGCAACGGATATGCGGCTTGCGGAGAAAGGCGAGAAGCGGGGCAGGGAGAATCTGCCTCAAAGCGATGACCTACCTTACGATGCCGTTGAAAACGATATCGTCGAATTGGTCGGAGCCGCCCAGAAACAATCCCACGATCATCTGGAGAACCAACTTGCGGGGTTCAGGCAGCGTCTCATCGACCTCGACTTTGAATCGCGCTTTGCCAACATAAAAGCGGCATCCACGGCTGGTCTCTCCGACTTGAAAGCCGAATTGCAGATGGGAATCGATGATCTGCATGGGCTGCGTCGCGATCTGAAGGAGGCAGAGTCCTGGCATCGTGATTTCAAGGATCAGAACGGGCTTCGCCGGCCCTGCAAGAAGACCACCGCCATCGGTACGACGTTGAAATGGCTCTTTGTGGTGGCGCTGGTGATGGCAGAGCTCGTCATCAATGGCGAACTGCTTGCAAAGCGAAACGAGCTCGGGCTGGTCGGCGGCATCGTCGAGGCGCTGATCTTCGCGATTCTCAATGTCGGCGTCGCGCTGATGTTCGCCCTCTATGGCGTGCGCGAGATCGCGCATCGCTCGATTTTCCGTAAGTTTGTCGGCATTCTCGCCATCGCGGCCTATATCGGCGCAGCGATTGCCATCAATCTTGGTCTGGCGCATTACCGCGAGGTTGCCGGAACGATCGCGACCAATGGCGACGAGGTGATGCGACGCTTGCTAAGCGCGCCATTCGCGCTGAACGAATTTCGCTCCTGGATACTCTTCTTCCTCGGTGTGATGTTTTCACTCTTTGCCCTGATCGATGGGCTCAGCATGCGTGACACTTATCCAGGCTACGCCACGGTTGATCACCGGCTTGACGAGGCGCGGGCAAATTATCGAAACAAGCGGCAAGGCCTGATCGGCGAGCTTTCCGATGTTCGCAGTGGTTATGAGGACGAACTCGCCGATGCGCGCGCCGACCTCAGCAAGCAGCGGACAGAACACGATGCGATCGTGGCCCATCGCTCTCGGTTGGTTGGGCTGTTCGACGCCCACCAAGCTCAGCTTGAACGTGCGGCAAACAGCCTGTTCCGAATCTACAGGGACGCCAATATCGCTGTACGCACGACACCCGCGCCGGAGCGCTTTTCGCGGCCATACCAACTCGGCCGCATCGGCGTCCAGTATTTCCGCGACGGGGAATGGAACAGCGACGAATTGCAAGCTTCCATCAAGGATGCGCAAGGCGACCTCGACAAGATGCTGGTCGTCCTGGGTGAACAGTTCGAGGCTGCGTTGAAGCAGTATCGCGAACTGGATGTGCTGGTGCCTGAAGCCCAATGAGCGGTCGACGGTCCCGGCGCTCGCCTTCCAACCTTGTCAACTGGGGCTGGATTATTCTATTCGCGCTCGGCCTCATTGCCGCCGCGATAGGCTTTACCTACGTCTATGTCTCTGCGCGCTCGCAACTCGTCGAACTTGACGATCGGCTTTGCCCGGTCGTCGGAGCTGCGTCGCAAACCATCATCCTGATCGATACCACGGATGCAATCGCTGACGTCACCAAACTGAACATCCAGACCCTGCTGCGCGATACCGCCTCCGGCATCCAGCGCGGTGGCTTGCTCGAGATCAGGGCCCTTACATCAGCGGTACCCTATACGAAAGAACTCTTCTCGCTGTGCAACCCCGGCAATGGCGGCGACCTCAGTGCTTTCACCGGCAATGCGGCGCTGGCGCGAGAGCGTTGGCAAGCGGGATTCGGCCAGCCGCTGCTGGTTGCGCTTGAGAAAGCGGTCGAGGCAAACAAGGCCGACAGCTCGCCGATCATGGCCGGCATTCAGTCGATAGCCGTCAGCCATCTGGTCGCCCAGAAAACGCGTGCGGTCCCCTCGCGGCTGATTGTCGTTTCGGACATGTTCGAGAATACCGAATTCTTCTCTCACTACCGCGGCGCCACAGATTTCGATGCCTTCAAAAAGTCGCCCGCGGCAAACCGCTTCGCTACGGATCTCGCTGGCAGCGATGTGTCGATCTGGCTCATACGCCGGGCGAAGTCGCCCGTCGACAGCGTCGCGTTGATGGCATTCTGGCAGCAGTGGATTGATTACAATCACGGCGTTTTCAGCTCTGCCAAGTCGTTGCAAGGAGTTGAAGGGTGAGGCGGCCGCGCGTGGCCAGCCGGCAGTTGGACGCTGCGGCGCCACTGGTCTTTATCGTTTTTACCGGCCTGGGCGCCGCCTACATAGTCGTGGCCAAATCGCTTTCCGTGTCGGCATTCGTCGTTACCTTCGTGCCGATCGCGCTGATGATGGGCTACGCGGCGATGATCATGATCGCGCGCGGGCTCCGGCTGCGCGACGACCAAACCGGGGACAACTTCTACTATATGGGCTTCATCTTCACGCTCACCAGCCTCGCCGTTTCGCTTTACCAGTATGGAGGCGGTGGCGCAGTCGACGAGATCGTGCGCAATTTCGGCATCGCGGTTGCCTCCACCATCGCCGGCATTGCATTTCGCATCGTCTTCAATCAGCTCCGACGCGACCCCATGGAAGTGGAACGCGTGTCACGTCTCGAGCTCGCAGAAACATCCCGCAAGGTGCGCCGGGAACTCGATGGCATCCTGAGCGAGATGAACCATTTCCAACGCTCCAACCAGCAGATGCTGCAAGAGGGCTATCACGAGATACGAACGCAAGTGGAAACCTCGGCGAAATCCCTGGTCCAGTCTCTGGACCTGCTCGCCAAGGAAGCTTCCGAGCACATCAGGGCATCCTCGCTGGCGATGCAGAGCGGAATAGACACCAAGGAGCTGCGGGGCGGCATCGACCAGACAGCCAAGGCAGTTCACGATATCAACGCCATCCTGACCAGCGCCAGCACGCAGATTGCGACCGCGACACAGATGATGGCCGACAAGCTCGCTGGCATGTCGACACCCGACAAGGTCATCGAGGTTCGGCTGGAGCCGGTCGTGGCCGGTTTGCAGCGGGCGATCGAAACCGCCATGAGCGATTTCTCTTCCCGTCTTGGCGATGTGGCGGAGCTTCGGCGCGGGCTGGAACAGTCCACGGCGGAAGCGCTTCGGGCCAGCGATGTGCTCGACAAACTTGCGGCGACATTTGAGGGTTATGATCGAGCGCCGACGCGGCAGGGTCTATTCAGACGGCTCTGGCGTGGCGGCTAAAGCGCGTTGCATGGTCAGTGTGGGACGATGTCGATGAAGATGCCTTCCTCGCTTATCGCCGAAGGGGAACGCGGCCATCGCCGAGGCGTGGTGCTTGGGCTCACAATGGCCGAGCTTCTCCTCCTTCTGCTTTTCTGCCTCCTTCTGGTCTCGGCCAGCATCGCACAGCGAAAAGATGAGAGGATCGCCGAGCTGCAGGCCTCCGCGAACCTGGACATCACGGTGGGCCAGCTTGCCGACATGCGTGCCGAACTGGCGCGCCTGCAGGCGCTGTTTCCAAAAGCGGCGCTTCCTTTGCCGCCAGCCAACTGGACCGAGCTCGTTGCGGCCAAAGCGGTGATCGACGGGCTTACGGAAAAGGGCATCGATGCCGCGCCGACGTCAGACCCGACGCTGCGGAAATTGCTGCTCGAAATCAGCGAAGCCAAAGCCGCCGACCCCCGTCTGCTGGACCGACTTGAAAAGACGCTCTCGGCCTCCAACGACAGGAGCGCGGACGCTGAATCGTCGATGCAGTGGCCGCCGATGATAACGTTGAGCGACGACGGCTATACATTTGAACGTGGCAGCGCTGCTCTCACCGACGCGTTCCGGGCTCGTTTGCAGACCAAGGTCACGGACGACGTTCTGTCTTTGCTGACACGCTACAAAGTCGATGTCGTCGAGATCGTCGGTCACACGGATGAGCAGAAAATCAATCCGGCCAAGCCGTCCAACCTCGATGCGGTTGCGATCTCGGCGATGAACGGAGCCAGCGCTATCAGCGATTTGACCCCGGCCGACAATGCGGGGCTGGGGCTCTCGCGCGCTATCGCGGTAGCGAACGCGCTGATCCAGACGGGACGGCTGGGCAGTGTGAAGATCATTCCGTTGTCAGCGGCACAGCTCGTAATGCCGGGAGACATTATCGCCGACGGCAGCCGCGTTGGCGATGTTCGGGAACGCCGGCGTATCGAGATTCGGGTACGACGGTCCTCGGACGGCGGCACCAATTAACGCGGTGATCGCGCGATTCAGCCTGCTTGGCGGTATCGACAACGACGCCCTTGTTTTGACCGTAGCGCTTTTTCGCAATCGCGTGGCCTGGATCGCAAAGCCTTCGCGTCGCTTCGCTCCCGCTGCACCGAGGGATCGACGAACGGCGCCCAACTACCCCAGCCACCACCATAGCGCCGCGATCACCGCGATAACGGCCGCCACGCTTAGCGCCAGCATGATGTAGGAGCCCTTGATGATGTCGGCGATGATCTTCTTGATGGCCTCGCGGTCGTTGAGATTGGGGAAGGGCTCGTTCGGTTGCGCCACGTCGAGGAAGTGGCAGAGCGGGGCCCAGCCTTCGCTGACCTTGAACACCAGCAGCTTTTCCGGCGGCACCGCCGCCTTCACTTCCTCGACATATGCGTTGTAGCGCTCCACGGCCTTGGCGCGGTTGCCCATGACGCCGGCTAGCGTGCGGCCCCAGATCAGCCTGCGTGACATGTCGCCGAATTTCCGGCCGAACGGCGTCAGCCATTCCAGGATCTTGAACTGCCAGACATTCTCGGTGAAGTAGATCGTGTCGATGGTGCTCTCGTACCAGGCTTCCGCGCCGCGCGGGTGCAAGGTGAGCAGCACCTTGGCGTCGGGATAGGCGGCCATCAGTTCGCGCCACACGCAGCAGCCGGGATTGTCGACCGTCGCCTTGTAATTGCCGAACACCCGGCTCCAGTCCTGCTGCGTGCCGGGCGGGCTGTTGGCCACCTTGCGCCAGAAATCGAGATGGCCCTTGTTGGCCTTGTTCAGGATCACTTCCTGCATGTGGTAGCAGGGCAGGCCGAGCCTGTTCAGCGCGACGAAGGTCGACCATGTACCGGTGCGGCCAAAGCCGGCCCCGATCAGCGTGAGCGTCATTTGTTCCCCCGACCAAACCAAGGCCGCGTGCTCGCGCCCAAAAAGGACGCCGCGGCAACCCTAGGCATGCCCTGCGCGACAAGGACGCCGCGCTGCAGGATCGATTTGCTCGCTTGCATCGATCTGCTGGCAACACGTTGCGCCCCGGCCGGCATTTGCGCAACAGATTTCTATGGGGCCTGTGTGAGAGGACCGCTGTTGACGTCGGACGATGATAGAAGAAGACGCATTGCCTTCTTGGACGGCGCGGAGCGGATCGGCGCGATATCCACGCCTCCAGGTGAGACGTTGCCGTCATCGACGCTTTCGCAAAATCAAACGGAGGGCGGGCAGCGCCGCTGCCCGCCCTCGCAGCTCACTCAGCCGCGAGCTTGTCCTGCGTGTTCGTGTCGAAATCGCTGGCGTCGTGGCGTTCGTGCAGCTGCATCGCGGGTTCGCCGAAGGCGCGGTTGACCATGCGTCCGCGCTTGACCGCGGGGCGCTCGTCGATCGCCTTCGCCCACCGCTGCACGCTCTTGTAATCCTGCACCGAAAGGAACTCGCCGGAATCATTGTACATGCGGCCGAGCGCCAGTCCGCCATACCAGGGCCAGACCGCCATGTCGGCGATCGAGTAGCCGGCGCCGGAAAGATATTCGGTTTCGGCCAGGCGGCGATCGAGCACGTCGAGCTGGCGCTTGGTTTCCATGGCAAAGCGGTCGATGGCGTATTCGATCTTGGTCGGCGCGTACGCATAGAAATGACCGAAGCCGCCGCCGAGATAAGGGGCAGAGCCCATCTGCCAGAACAGCCAGGACAGGGTCTCGGCGCGCGCCGGCTGGTCGGTCGGCAGGAACTCGCCGAACTTTTCGGCGAGATAGGTGAGGATCGAACCGGACTCGAAGACGCGGATGGGCGTGGCGCCGCTGCGGTCCATCAGTGCGGGGATCTTGGAGTTCGGATTGACCTCGACGAAGCCGCTGCCGAACTGGTCGCCATCGTTGATCCTGACCAGCCAGGCGTCGTATTCGGCGCCCTTGTGGCCAAGCGCCAGCAGTTCCTCCAGCATGATCGTCACCTTGACGCCGTTCGGCGTCGCCAGCGAATAGAGCTGCAACGGGTGCTTGCCCACCGGCAGCACCTTGTCATGCGTCGGGCCGGCGATCGGGCGGTTGATGCTGGCGAAGGCGCCGCCGCTCGGCTTGTTCCAGGTCCATACTTTCGGCGGAGTGTATTCGGTCATCGCGGGGCCTCGTATTGTGGGGAGAGACAGGTTGGAAGCGGGACTGGCAGTTGCACCTACAGCTAGGGCTGCAAACGGGAAAGTTCAACTTGCGTTGAACTATTGTCAATGACCATCCCTCTCATCTTCCCTTCGGGCTTCGAAAGGATGGAGGGGATGCCCCCAACCCCTTGCGCCTTGGTTCGCGTGCCATACCTATAGGAACGTGACCCCCAAGCCCGTCCAGGACAAGAGTATGCCCATCAATCCCAACAGACGCTCCGTCGTGGCGGTGCGCGCCACCATTCCAGACGATGCCTTCACTGCCGGGGCATTGGGCACGCTGCGCGAAGGCAGCGGCGTCGTTATCCGCGACAATGGGCTGGTGCTGACCATCGGCTATCTCATCACCGAGGCGGAAGAGGTGTGGCTTACGACCCATGACGGCCGCATCGTGCCGGCGCATGCGCTGGCCTACGACCAGGAATCGGGCTTTGGCCTGGTCCAGGCGCTGGCGCCGCTTGGCCTGCCTGCGGTGGCGCTGGGCGACGCCGGCAGGGCCAGGATCGGGGATAGCGTGGTGCTCGCCGATGGCATCGGCCAGTCGGTTCAGGCCAGGATCGTCACCAAGCAGGAATTCGCCGGCTATTGGGAATACCTGCTCGAGGAAGCGATCTTCATCGCGCCGGCGCATCCTTCCTGGGGCGGCGCGGCGCTGTTCGATGCAAAGGGCGCGCTGCTCGGCGTCGGGTCGCTGCGCCTGCAGATGAGCCGCGACGGCGAGGTCGCCGATATCAACATGGTGGTGCCGATCGACCTGTTGCCGCCCATCCTCGACGATCTCCTGACGCGCGGCCAGGTGGCGCGGCCGCCACGGCCATGGCTCGGCGCCCTCTCGGCCGAAAGCGACGGCCGGGTGGTGGTGATGAGCGTGACCGAAGGCGGTCCGGCCGCCAAGGCGGGCCTGCGCGAGGGCGACGTCATCTCCGACATACGAGACGGCGCGGTCGACGGGCTGGCCGATTTCTATCGCAAACTATGGGAGAGCGGTTCGGCCGGGGCCGAGATCCCGATGCGGGTCCTGCGCGACGGCCGTGAAACCTGGCTGCGCGTCAAATCCGCCGATCGCGACAGTTTCCTGAAGAAGCCGCAGTTGCAGTGAGCGCGTTACCTTCTCGGCAGCAGAGAAGGAAAGCCTTCAGCCCAGTCCGAAAAGAAAAGCCGCCGTCGCTTGCGCGAGGGCGGCTTTTCCCTGGGACGACGTCAGGAAAAAACGATCAAGGGATTCAAGATACCGTTCTATCTCCTTGTTCGGGCTTGAGAAGATCAAGCCGCGGCCTTGTGCTTCCTGACGGCGTGCTTGTGGCTGTGCTTGCGTACAGGCTTCTTCACATGCCTGCTGGCGTGCTTGGGATGCTTGACATGCTTGTGCGCGGCCGCCTTGACCGGCTTCTTCACGGCAGCGGCAGCGAGCGGAGCCGCGGTCGAGGCTGCCGCGGTGGTGGCGGCCGCGTTGGCGGTGCTGGCGCCGAGAACCGGCATTGCGAGACCGAGTGCAATGGCCAGGCCGAGCGCGGAGAGGAGAGGCTTGTTCATGAAAGGCTTCCTTGTTTCAGAGATAGATGGTGGACGTCACTGGTTCAGATCGACCGGTGTCACGCCCAGAAGTTTCAAGGCGTTGGCGAAGGTACGGATGCCCTGCGCCTCCTTGCGTTCGGCACAAAAACGGCTGGCCTTGTTCTGGAGCGCGGTTGCCTCGGCCAGATGGATCGCACTGGCACCGAGGTCGTTTTTCGTCTCGATGGCTCCGTCGAGTTGAAGACCGAGCCGGCTGCAGGACTCGCTGCGGGTAACCGCCGCTTCCGCACCCGACGGTGCGACCGCATTGATGGCAAACGAAATGCCAAGCAGGGCACCCATCCATCCGGTCGAACGTGGTTTCATTTTCGGGACCGTCCCTTTGCGTTGCGCCGCGACCGGTTCCGGCCGCCGCGGGGGTGGTTATCGCAGCACCGCTTTTCTCCAGTTTTTCCCGGATGTTGAATCTTGTTTCTGAAGTGTGTCTGGAGGGCACTTCTTCTCCCTCCTCCGCCGTGGGAAGCGTAAGAGCGCCGCGCCCGCTGCGGCGCTTCTGCCTCTTTCCTCGCCGCTGTCATTCGCGTATGGGCCGGGGCAACTCCCGCACCCTCACATCAGCCTCCCGGACCACTCATGATCAGACTGGAAAACATCGGCAAGCAGAACGGTCGTCAGCTTGTCTTCATCGAGGCGTCGGCCGCCTTGCAGAAAGGCGAGAAGGTCGGGCTCGTCGGCCCCAACGGCGCCGGCAAGACGACGCTGTTTCGCATGATCACCGGGCAGGAGCAGCCCGACGAGGGCCAGGTGCAGGTCGATCGCGGCGTCACCATCGGCTATTTCAGCCAGGATGTCGGCGATATGGACGGCCGCAGCGCGGTGGCCGAAGTGATGAACGGCGCCGGGCCGGTGAGCGAAGTGGCGGCCGAGATGGCGGCGCTGGAGGCGGCTATGGCTGATCCCGACCAGGCGGACCGGATGGACGAGATCATCGAACGCTATGGCGAGGCGCAGCACCGCTTCGAGGAACTCGACGGCTATGCGCTCGACGGCCGGGCGCGGGAAGTGCTCGACGGTCTCGGTTTCTCGCAGGAGATGATGGACGGCGACGTCGGAAAACTCTCCGGCGGCTGGAAGATGCGCGTGGCGCTGGCACGCATTCTGCTGATGCGGCCCGACGCCATGCTGCTCGACGAGCCGAGCAACCATCTCGACCTGGAAAGCCTGATCTGGCTCGAGCAGTTCCTGAAGAATTATGACGGCGCGCTCCTGATGACCTCGCACGACCGCGAGTTCATGAACCGCATCGTCAACAAGGTGGTGGAGATCGACGGCGGGTCGCTCACCGCCTATTCCGGCAATTACGAATTCTACCAGCAGCAGCGCGCGATCGCGGACAAGCAGCAGCAGGCGCAGTTCGAGCGCCAGCAGGCGATGCTGGCCAAGGAGATCGCCTTTATCGAACGTTTCAAGGCGCGCGCCTCGCATGCGGCCCAGGTACAGAGCCGGGTGAAGAAGCTCGACAAGATCGATCGCGTCGAGCCGCCCAAGCGCCGCCAGACGGTGAATTTCGAGTTCCAGCCGGCGCCGCGCTGCGGCGAGGACGTCGTGACGTTGAAGAACGTCCACAAGGCCTATGGCAGCCGTTCGATCTACGAAGGGCTCGACTTCCAGGTCCGCCGCCGCGAGCGCTGGTGCATCATGGGCGTCAATGGCGCGGGCAAGTCGACGTTGTTGAAGTTGGTGGCCGGAGCCTCAGATCCCGACCAGGGTTCGGTGGCGCGCGGGCCTAGCGTGAAAATGGGCTATTTCGCCCAGCATGCCATGGAACTGCTCGACGGCGAGCGCACCGTGTTCCAGACGCTGGAGGACAATTTTCCGCAGGCCGGCCAGGCGCCGCTTCGGGCGCTTGCCGGCTGCTTCGGTTTTTCCGGCGACGAGATCGAGAAGAAGTGCCGGGTGCTTTCGGGCGGCGAAAAGGCGCGGCTGGTGATGGCGCTGATGCTGTTCGACCCGCCCAACCTCCTGGTGCTGGACGAGCCGACCAACCATCTCGACATCGTCACCAAGCAGATGCTGATCGAGGCGCTGTCGCAGTATGAGGGCACCATGTTGTTCGTCTCGCACGACCGCCATTTCCTCGCGGCGCTGTCCAATCGCGTGCTGGAACTGACGCCGGATGGCATCCACACCTATGGCGGCGGCTACACCGAATATGTCGAGCGCACCGGGCAGGAGGCACCGGGGCTGAGGGGATAAGCACAGAGGCTACTCTCCGGAAGCGGCCGTGGAACGCTACGCCGTCATTTCCGAAAAGAGCCAATCGCGAAAAGCCTTCACCTTGCGCCGTCGGACCGCGTCCGGAGGGTAGACCAGGTAGAAGCTGGAAACCGATTTCAGCGCGTGGCCGAAAGGGCGGACAAGCCTTCCGGTGGCGAGGTCGGCCGCCACGAGCATGGTCCGGCCAAGTACCACGCCTTCACCTTGCACGGCCGATTCGACGGCGAAAGTGGCGGAATCGAAGGTAATCCCGCTCCGCGGATCCACGCCTTCCACTCCCGCGCTGGACAGCCAGGCCGCCCAGCCGATCGGGAAACCATCATGGATCAGCGTGTGGTGCCTGAGATCGTCGGGCTTCTCCAGCGGCCAGGCGCCCTGCATGAGCCTCGGGCTACACACTGGAAACACCTCCTCGCCAGTGAGGAATTCCGATGTGAGACCCGGATAGTTTCCGGCGCCATAGCGGATGGCGACGTCGATGCCGTCGCCAAGGAAATTGGTCAACCTGCCCGTCGTCGAAATCCTGACGTCGATGTCGCCATGCGCGCGATGAAAGCGATAGAGCCGCGGCACCAGCCATTTTCCCGCGAAGCCGTCGGAGGTGGAGACGTTCAATGTCGAGCCCGAATGGGCGGCCGTCGCCGATTGGGTGGCGGCCGCAAGCTGGTCGAGCATCTCGTGGACCGCCCTCGCATAGGGCTCGCCCACGGCGGTGAGGCGCACCGAGCGCGTCGCGCGCTCGAACAGAAGCACGCCGAGCTGTTCCTCAAGGTGCTTGATCGCCCGGCTGACGGCGCCGTGCGTGACGTTGAGCTCGTCGGCTGCCCTGGAGAAATTCAAATGCCGCGCGGCGGCCTCGAAGGCCGGCAGCGCGTTGAGTGGGGGAAGTCTGCGGATCATGGCCAATCTGTGAGATTTGATCACAAATCCTTGCCAAAGTTTGGATTGTCTGTCCAGCGCATGCTGGACAGAATGCTCGCAGGATTTGTGATCAAACGTCACGAGAGCAGCATGGCTACCGTTCACCCCTTCCTCTGGTTCAATCTCAACGCCGAAGAGGCGCGCGACTTCTATCTGTCTGTGTTCAAGAATGGCCGGGCGCTTGAGGCGATCGAATTCACCGATTTCGTCGGCGGCACGAATAAAACGGTGCCGCACGCGATTTTCGACTTCGAGCTCGAGGGCCAGCGCTTCACCGCGCTCAATGCCGGCTCGATGCCGCCGTTCAACGAGCGGATCTCGCTCTACATCGAGACCAAGGACCAGGCCGAGACAGATTATTACTGGAACGCGCTGACGGCGGGCGGCGGCGCAGAAAAGCCTTGCGGCTGGCTGAGGGACAAATTCGGCGTCTACTGGCAGGTGATCCCCGAAGCGGCGCTGCGCCTGATGAACGACCCGGACCGCGACAAGGCGGGCCGGGCGCGGCAGGCGATGTACAAGATGAGCAAGATCATTGTCGCCCACATTGAGGCGGCCCACGCCGGCAAGGCGTAATCCAGCAGTCCATCCTGAAGACGGAGGTTCCCATGGCATCGCTCAAGGGCAAGAGAATTATTGTCGTCGGAGGCAGTTCCGGCATAGGGCTCGG
This sequence comes from Mesorhizobium sp. B2-5-11, assembly GCF_006440835.1. Classification (NCBI taxonomy): domain Bacteria; kingdom Pseudomonadati; phylum Pseudomonadota; class Alphaproteobacteria; order Hyphomicrobiales; family Phyllobacteriaceae; genus Mesorhizobium; species Mesorhizobium sp. B2-5-11. The sequence continues at coordinate 215,835 of NZ_VFUK01000004.1, read as the reverse complement.
CGTAGCGGCAGCCGCGCTGGAGCGCGGCGCGGAGCTGGTGATCGTCGGCCGCTCGGGCGAAAAGCTCAAGGCCGCGGAACGGACGCTCGGCCCGGGCGGTCGCGTGCGAAGCCTTTCCGCTGATATGACGAAAGAGGCGGATATTGCCCGGATGTTCGACGAAACCGGTGCCTTCGACCACCTCGTCTCGACAGCCGGCACGCCGCCGCCCAACGACCCGATCGGCCAGACCGACATGGACTACGTGCGGCGCTTCGTCGACAACAAGCTGATCGGCGCCGTGATGCTCGCCAAACATGGTGGGCGCACGCTGAAAGCCGGAGGGTCCATGACCTTCACATCAGGCATCAACAAGGACCGCCCGCCGGTTCCCGGAGGCTCGGTTGTTTCCGCGATCGCCGGTTCATTCGGCTATTTCGCCCGGGCGCTGGCGCTGGAGCTGGCCCCGACGCGCGTCAACATCGTGTCGCCGGGATGGGTCGACACGCCGATGTGGGACGAACTCGTCGGTGAGGCCAAATCCGGTTTTTTCGCCGGCATGGCCGCCCGCCTGCCCGCGAGGAAGGTCGCTACGCCCGCCGACGTCGCCCCCGCCTATCTCTACCTCATGGAAAGCGAATTCACGACCGGCGAGACGATCCGCATCGATGGCGGACAGAACCTGATCTAGTTGGCATCGCGGGGTCGTCAAACGTCACGCTTCGATGCGACGCCACCTGGGTTTGAACGATACCGTCCGCAGTCCGGCGTCGCGCACGCGATTGACGAATGCGTCGTTGACGAACACCGGGGACGCGCGCATCGGCAGCTTGAAAATTTCGGCGGTGCCGATCTTGTCCGCATCGAATTCGTATCGCTCGATCGCGAGAATGGCGCCGTCATCAAAATAGACGATTCCAGACCGCTCCTCGTCCAGCGCATCGATCACGGTGGTCACGTTGAAAAGCCAGACCTCTTCCCCGCGCAACGGGATCAGCTGGCCATAGGGCAGCAGATATGCCTTCAGCGCGTCGACGGCAGGCTTGCGCAAAAGCGGCGCATGCTCGCCTAGCCAAGGGAAGTCCGAATAGAGGGGGTCGCCCTCCGACACGCGGCGCATGACCGGTGGATCCCAGTTCTCGAGGGGTGTTCCGTCAAGGGAGGAGAAGACCTCGTAGTAGGCCTCGTCGACCGGAAGCACCCATTCCTGGCCCTCGACAACCGCGAATTCGTAAATGGTCGTCATCGCCGGCGTTCCCAAGTTCAGGCCTGCTTCCGCTTCTGCGATCCCATCAAACGCTGGCCTGCCTTCAGAAGCATCAAAGCATATCATCTATGGATATTTTGTCGTGGCCGGGGGGCTCGGCTCGCCCGCGAGTTCGTTCGGCAGCGGCAAACTCGAGCACTGCAAATGTATCCTGCGGGCGAATATCTTGCGCTCCTTTTGCTCGTGCTCCTTGATGGCTGCCGCGAGACCCAATCCGTAAGGGCCAAGGAAGACACCGGTCCCCCAACCGGGATGCTCTTTTTCACGCGCATCATAGTTCGAGGCCTCGACCCGGGCCTGTTGGCATTCCGGCGATATCCATTTCGGGTCTTGCGTCGAAAGCGAGGCCCCATAATCCACCGGAGAGCTCACACATCCAGTTGCCACCGTGGCTAGCACCACCAACACCACAAGTCTCATCCCGGGTCTTCTCCGCGGCATTTTCGAGAGCACAGACCCTCCTTGCTACACGGGGAAGGCCGGCGCAAGGCGGTTGACCCGGCAGGCCATCCGGCCGATAGGTCCGCTAAAAACCTCGAGAACCCCATGACCACACAGCTCCACGATGAGACGACGGCCGCAGCTGAGCCCGTTTCCGATGCCGACGCCGCCTGGCAGGACGACATCCGCGCCGGCGTGCGCCATGTGCGCGACCTGGCCCTGCTGCCGCTGTCGCCGGGCGAACGCGCGGCGGCCCAGGAAGCAGCCTCCCGCCACAAGGTGCGTATCCCCAAATCCTATCTCGACCTGATCGACTGGGAAGACCCCGCCGATCCTATCCGGGCGCAAGTCATCCCGTCTCCCGACGAGCTGGTGACCGGCGAAGGCGAGCTCGACGACCCAATCGGCGATCACGCCTTCAGTCCGGTGCCCAGGCTGACGCATCGCCATGCCGACCGGGTGCTGCTGTTTCCCACCTATCAATGCGCGGTCTATTGCCGCTTCTGCTTCCGCAAGGAGTCCCTGACCTCGATCGGACGCGGCTATACGCGCGAAGCCCTGGAGCCGGCGCTCGCCTATATCGCTTCCCACCCCGAGATCCGCGAGGTGATCCTGACTGGCGGCGACCCGCTCTCGCTGCCCGACAAGGCGCTCAGCGAAATCCGCGCCCGCATCGAGGCGATCGCGCATGTGCGGCTGATGCGCATCCACACCCGCGTACCGGTCGCGCTGCCTTCACGCATCACGCCAGGGCTGGTCGCTGCCTTGCAAGGCCGGCTGATGATCACGGTCGTCACTCATTTCAACCATCCGCGCGAGATCACCGATGCGACCGAGGCGGCCTGCCGTGGCTTGCGGCAGGCGGGTTTCGTGCTGCTCAACCAGAGCGTCCTGCTCAAGGGCGTCAACGACACTGTCGAGGTGCAGGAAGAACTCTGCCGCGAGCTGATGTACCGCCTGGGGGTAAAACCCTATTACCTCCACCACGGCGACCTTGCGCGCGGCATGGCGCACCGCCGCACCACGATCGCCGAAGGCCAGGCGCTGGTGGCCGCGCTGCGCGCGCGCCTGTCCGGCATCTGCAATCCCATCTACGTGCTCGACCTGCCCGACGGTGGCGGCAAGGTGCCGATCGGGCCGGGTTACGTGGAAGACCGCGACGGCGGCAACTGGCGCATTCGTGGGCAGGATGGAAAAGTGAGGGAATATACCGAAGTGGTGAGCCAGCTCTGAGTCCACATTCCCGGCGGCGTCCGTGCGATCAGGCGTTGTCGCGCCCCGGCATAAATGCATATTGTGAGCGGTTCGCGGTTGCGGAGCATGGGCGGTGGCAGCGGCAGGCAGCAGTCAAGGCGTTGTGTCCCAACGGCAATTCGTCGACACCGGGGTTCAGCGCTGCGTGCTGGACACGGCAGGCCTGGCGCCTCGGCAAGCCCTTGCGTTGTGGCAGGAGAATATCGGCCTGCTCTACGACGTTCGCCTGCGCAACGCCGGCGATGACCGGTTTCATTTCCACGCCGATGCCTTTCACTTCGGCGAGATCGTCCTCACCTCGTATGGGTGCATCGCGCAAAGCTTCGACCGCGCGCGCGCCCGGATCAGCCGCGACGGCCTCGATCACATCACTGTGCAGGTCTGCCTGCGCGGAAGCCATGGACGGCGCGATGGCGCATCGGATGAAAAGGCCTCGTCGGGGGACCTGATCGTGGCCGACCTGGCACAGGCCCAGTCGACGGGTACGTCCGATTTCGACAGCCTCAACCTGACCATGCCGCGCCGCCTGCTGGCGCCATTCCTAAAGGCGCCGGACGAGCACAATATGCGCGTCATTTCCGGCAACGCGCCGTTGGCGGCGCTGTTGCGTGGGCATCTTGTGGGCCTCTACGGGGCCGCGCCCGCAATGAGCCGTCAGGACGCCGAGGCGGTGATCGGGCCGACGCTGGAACTCGCCGCCGCGGCCGTAAATTCGGCTGTGGCGGAAGAGAACGCCGCTTCGGTCCACCTGGCGCTTACCGGCGAGATCCGTCGCCACATCGACGCGCATATCCGCAGCCGGCACCTCACCGCCGAGGCCATCGCCGCCATGTTCGGCATGTCCATGCGCAAGCTCTATTACCTCTTCGAACCTCATGGCGGTCTTTCCAGATATATCCAGGAGGAGAGGCTGCGCCGCTGCCGCGCCGAGCTCGCCGATCCCGGCCGCCGGCACGAAAGCATTGCCGAGATCGCCGGTCGCTATGGTTTCGGTCACCGCAAGAGCTTCGTGCGCGCCTTCCGCCGCTCTTTCGACATGACCCCGCGGGAGATGCGGGCACATGCCGCCCATGGGCGCAGCCAGTCCCTCGGCCATGGCGAGAACCGCACCATGTGGCACTGGATCCGCGAACTGCGATAGAGGCGGCGTGCCAGCCGAAAGGCAAATGAATCAATGGACAAGCGGTGTCCGATCAGCAGGCATGTGAAGAGCCTTCCCGTGCTTTCCGAGGCGATTTCCCCGATCGGTTGCACCAGCGGCCACATTCCCTGCGCCTCATGCCACATTTGCGCGGAGCCCTCACATAGGTCTTGAAATTCTGCCGCAGCCCGCGCGAAAAGCGGCCGAAGGCTCACACCACGTCGAGGGCACTGGAGGGGTTCATGGCACTGTCTAGAGCGGAGAGGCAGCAAACGGCGCCCGCCATCGGCGGCACCCCGTGAGGTTCTGAGCGGGGATCGAACGCAGGTGGCCGACCAGGACACCATCATAGTTCTGTCCACGGACGCGATCGCGGCCCGAGAGCGCGAAGCTGCCGTGCGCGAGTTCTATGGCCGCATCTGCATGCGGCTGGACCTTGCGCCGCTTGAACGCGGCGAGTTGCGGCTAAGCGCCTCCACCACCATCCTGCCAGGGGTGAGCGTGGCCCACGGGCAGGTCGCGCCCATGGCTTGGGAACGCACGGCCGCGCTCCAGCAGGACGCCAATGACGACCTGGTGGTGTCCTGGATCGCGGGCGGGTGGCGTTTCGATACGGCACGGCACGAGGCGGTTGAGACCTCGCCCGGTGCGCCCTGCATCATGCCGATGGACCGGAGCTGGCGAGCGAGGGCGCAGAACGGCGATTGGACGATCTGCGCGCGATTTGCCCGATCGACGCTCACTCCTCTCCTTCGCCATGTCGGCGATCTCAGGCCGGATGCCATCAATCCCGGCACGCCTGAAGCGCGGCTTCTGCTGGCCTATGTCGAGGCGGTGGCGGGTGGGGCGATCGGCCCCGGTCTGGCGCCGCTGGCCGCCCAGCACATTGCCGATCTGTTCGCCGCGGCGGTCGGCGCCAACCGCGAGGTTGACCAGGTGGTCGCCGGCCGCGGCGTTCGTACCGCCCGCATGCATGCCATCAAGCGTTATATCGAGGAGAACCTGCACCGAGCGCGCCTCTCGGCAGAGACGGCGGGCCGGGGGCTGGGGCTCAGCCCGCGCTACATCAGGCGCCTTTTCGCCGAAGAGGGGCAGGGGTTTTCCGACTATGTCATGCAAAGACGGCTGGAGCGGGTCCACCGGCAGCTCGCCAGCCCGCTTTTTTCAGCAAGGCCGATCGCCGACCTCGCTTTCGAGGCGGGGCTGGTCGAACCCTCGACCTTCTACCGGCAGTTCCGGTCCCGCTATGGCATGACCCCATCGGAGGTGCGCGCCGGCCGCGCGCCGTGAGACGCATGCGGCCGCTCACGCATGGCAAACCCGGTCACCTGTTCCGTCAGTGCCACTTGCCTGTGCCGCCAGTGCGATACGCCTTTATCCCCGGTGCGGGCATGGTCGCGCCGGCGGACGCGGGTGCAACGGCATGCGCGGGAGCGGGGGCGAGCGGCCAGGCCTCCGTGACATCGGAAAGCTGGCCCTGGAGATAAAAATGCGTGCGGCGAGAAGCTTGATACTGGGCATTACGGTTTTCTGCGCAATTCTTCCGACCGAGGTCTTCGCGGCCTACAAATGCATGAATCCGGCAATCTGCAGGGCGGTCTGCGGCAGCGAAACATGCGGCAAGATCGCCGCGCGCGATCCCGACATGAAGGCGCTGGACCTGTCCAAAGGCGCGTCCGGGCAGATCGCCGCTTCCAGCAGCGGGTCTTCGTCCGGGACCAGCTCGAGAAAAACCTACACCTGTTCGAACCCGGCGATCTGCATCGCGGTCTGCGGCAAGAAGACCTGTCCGTAACCAGAACGGACTCGGCGTATCATCAGAGGCGCCGGCGCGCTGCGCCGGCGCCTTTCGTGCGTGCACGCGGTCGGCGTGCCGGAACGCGGCGGCATTCCCAGCCTGGTTCCTCTCGCTAATATTCGTGGGCGAGGACTTCAGTCCTGGCCGCCGAGCCCCTGATTTTTCTCCTTCAAAAGAATCTCATCGCGCCCGGGAATAAAGCGCGGGGCTGCAGGGTCTTCACTGTAGCGGGCCAATCTGACGGCCCGCGCCGAGGAAACGAAACAAGGACCTAGCCAAAATGACCAAGCTCGCTCTCAGCGTGGCTGCCATGATGCTTGCCTCGAGCGCTGCCTTCGCCGGCAGCGATCATGGCGCCAACAACGCCAACCAGCCGGTCGCTCCGGTCGACACCAATGCCACCGGCTCGATCGCCTACACCGCACGCCCCAATGGCGCCGACACCAAGATAAAGACGGGGCCGAGCCAGGGGTCGGTGCAGGACATCATCACCAGGCACAACAACGACAGCCTCTGGGGTCGCTGAATTCATGGGCCGGGCCGGCTCCCGACGGGTACCGGCCTCTCTTCGTCACTCCTTCCAGGACTTTGGCCATTCGCGACTTTAGCCACCACCTCGAACAGGAGATCACCATGTTCACCATGACACGCCGCACAGTGCTTGGCACCGCCGCCGCTGCTGCCGCCTTCGGCCTTGCCGGCAAGCTTGAATTCATCCGTCCGGCCTTCGCGCAAGCTCCGGTCGAGCCCACCGTCGGCTTCTACAGATACAAGGTAGGCGATATCGAGATCACCGCCATCTATGACGGCATCTGGCGCAAGCCGCACGATCCGGCCTTCATCAAGGATGTCTCAGTCGAGGACACCAAGGCAGCACTCGCCAAAGCGGGGCTGACCACCGACTTCATGCCCATCCCGCTCACTGTCGTCGTGCTCAAGATGGGCGGTAGGCTGATCATGATGGATGCCGGCTCGGGTGTCGGCCAGTGGCAGGCCAATGCCACGCATCTGCCGGCCAACATGGCCGCGGCCGGCATCGACTACAAGGCGATCGACACCGTCATGATCTCGCATTTCCACCCCGACCATGTCTGGGGCCTGATGGAAAAGGGCACCAACGCGCCGGTGTTCCCCAATGCCGAGCTCATCGTCAACGCCATCGAATACAAATGGTGGATCGACCCGAGCCGGCTGGCCAAGCTGCCCGAGGGACGCAAGCCGGCGGGCAAGCGCATCGCCGAGAACTTTCCGAAATGGAAGAACTGGAAGCTGGTCGAGGACGGTGCCGAGGTCACGCCCGGCATCCAGATCATCGCCGCGCCCGGCCACACACCAGGCCATTCTGTCTACCTGGCCAACTCCGGCAAGGAGCAGATCATGATCTCGGCCGACACCATGTATGTGCCGGCGCTGCTGGCGCCGCATCCGGAGTGGCAGGGCGCTTACGACCAGGACGGACCGACGGCAATCGCCACGCGCCACAAGATCATCGACCGGGTGATATCGGACAATATCCGCATTTCCGGGTCGCACTTCCCGTTCCCGGGCACCGGCACCTTCGTCAAGGACGGCAAGGCGTACGGATTTACTCCGGTCCAGATCTGAGCACGAGCTTCCAACGCAAGCGAGAAAGACAATGAAACGATCCCTTTTGAGCAGAAACGCCCTGTCGGGCAGACATGCCCTGTTCGGCCTGCTCGGCGCCATTGCCGTGCTCACGGTGCTTCCGGTCGCGACAATCATGCCGGCCTATGCGGTCGACGACATCGAAGGCGCCGACGCGCCGGATCTCACCGCCATCAAGGCCAAGATCGATGCCAAGGACTATTCCGGCGCATTGGCTGAGCTGCGCGATCTGGCGCAGGACACGCAGCAGGCGGACGTCTACAACCTGCTCGGCTTCACGCTGCGCAAGACCGGCGACTTCAAGACCGCGCTCACCTACTACACCAAGGCGCTGGAGCTGAAGCCCGACCACAAGGCCGCCCGCGAATATCTGGGCGAGCTCTATGTCGAGACCGGCGATATGGACAAGGCCAAGGAGCAGCTGGCCTCCCTGGAGAAGCTGTGCCCGGCCGGGTGCGACGAGCTTTCCGACCTGCGGCAGGCCATCGACACCAGGGTGACGAAGTAAGACCTTTCCTCCCCCTCCACGGCGAAGCCGAGACGGAAGGGGGCGTTGGCCCCGAGCTCGCCCCTTCGTCCACCACGGCTGGGCGCTCGTGGCTGGCGCGCTTTGCCGGAGCCGGCATCCTCTCCCTCGCGCCGGCTCCGGCCTTTTCAACATCAGGCGCTTGGCGCCTGCCCGTGCCAAAAAGATCGGAGGCTGACCATGACATTGACCGAACGCTCCGCGAAGCTGCAGGGTCTTGCCGCTAAATACCACCTCGGGGACGTGGGCCTGCTTGCCGGCCGCCTGCTTCTGTCTCTCATCTTTTTGCATGAGGGCGCCACGCTGGCCGCCCATTTCAATGCCGCCGCCAGGGCCATGGCAGCGCTTGGTGTCAACCTGCCGCTGTTTGTCGCCACCGTCGCGTTGCAACTGGGCGCAGGGCTCTCCCTCGCGTCAGGCCTGCTGACGCGGCTTGGCGCCATCGCACTCGGCCTGTTCTGTTTGGCAACGGCCATGCTGTTCCACACCGATTTCGGCAGCCAGAACGAACTGCTGCATTTCGAAAAGGACCTGGCGATATCGGGCGGCATGTTCGTGCTGGCCGTTGCGGGCGCCGGCAGGGTCTCGCTGGACCGGCTGTTGGCGCTCCATTTGCGGCAGCGCCAGCGCGGCGAGGACATGCCGGCCGCGTTACCCACAGCGGAGAACCAATTGCCAGTGGACGTGAAGCAGCTGGTTTGAACGGCGCCGCCTTCGCATTCGCCCAGCGGAGCGCCGCGCCTATTTCCCGCGCTTTGCTGGAACCAGCCTTGACCCCCCCGCATTGCTTTAGCAGGGGCTCAAGGAGCGCGGCGTGAAAGCATTGTTGGGACTGGTCTGCGGTTTCGTTTTGACCCTTGCGGTGTTCGGTAGCGGTCTAGCCTTCGCCGTCTGGCTAATCACCGCGAACCCACCGCGCCAGGCACCGGCCACCGTCAGTATGGCGGAGCTTTGGACCAAAACGGCGCAGCCGGTGGACAGAACGGCGCAGAATCTCGATCGCCTGCCGGCCGAGCAGCCCGCGCCCTCCAATATCGAGCCCAAGCGCCAGGCCGGGGATACCGACCCCACCGCCACCGGCGCCATCGCGCCCGCCACGGCCGAACTGCCGCAGCCGCATGTCGCCTGGTGCGCGAGCCGCTACCGCTCCTACCGGCCGCAGGACAACAGCTACATGTCCTATAGCGGGCAGCAGCGCCCCTGCATCTCGCCCTATCTCGACGCCGACCGTGCCGCGCCACCCGCCGCCGAGGCCAGCTACGTCGAGGACAACGGCACTGGGCCGGGCGCCTATGCCGCCGCTGGCGATGATGACCATGTCGCCTCCTGCTTCAGCCGCTACCGCTCCTACCGCCCGGAAGACAACAGCTACCAGCCCTATTCCGGCGGGCCGAGGCGGCAATGCCAATAGCGGGCGCTGCGCTTTCCGGCTGCATTCCACGCAAAATTCCACTCCGGCAAGGGTTTTTACCACGCCGCCTACCACGCCCGCACAAACACCACGCCCCTATCAAGCCGCCAACAGCGCAACAACGGACCGAGACGGTCGTGCGCTGAACGACCTGTCGCTGCAAGATCCAGTGGGATCGCGGTTGGCCGGTTTCGCCTGAAACAACAAACACGGTCCCATGAACGCGGGCGGGCGGCGCGTTGGGGCCAAATGTCAACTTCAAAAGATGGAAACCGAAATGAAGAAGATCGTATTGACCGTTGCCTCGTTGTTGTTCGCCTCCGGCATGGCTTTTGCCGGCAGCGACCACTTTGGCTCCGACTTCATCCCTGCCGCAAGCAGCTATCCAACCACACATGCGATGATGTCGGGCGGCGCCAAGACGGCTGTCCCGAGCGTCACAAACAGCATCGCTGACAGCGCAATGGGGGCAAACTCGAACTCCGACATGCCTGCACAGGGCTATGGTCAGGGCATCTGGGGACGCTGACAACAAAGCCGGCCGCCATGGCCGGCATCCAGGCGGCGGGCGGACCCGCCGCCTGGATCATTTCGCGCCATGACCGGCTCTGCCCGGCGCGCCTCGTACCATCCCAATCTCCAACGACCCAGCCCGGCGATCACGCAAATTCTTTGGATCGTTCGGAGGCGGGCGGCGTTCAGATGCTACCCAATGGAGGATTTGAGAAATGGGCGACGACCAACGGCATGGGAAAATCCAGGAGCGCGCCTATCGGATCTGGGAGCGCGAAGGCGGCGGCGACCCCGAGCAGCACTGGCACCGGGCCGAGGCAGAGATCGACAGGGAGCTGTCGATGGCGGCAGGCAACGCGCCGCCGCGCGAGATCGCCAGCACCGACGTGCTTACGGTCGAGGAATTGGCCATGCGCACCGGCATATCAGGCAAGCAGGCACAGGACCTGATCGACAGGCTGGGCAACGACCGCGCCGCGATCGAACAGGCAGCACTCGGGCTGAAGGGCAAGCGGCGGCGAAATCCCGGTCAGGAAGAGGCCAAATGATCTGCAAACTCAAGGACGGAAAATACCGGCTCTATTCGCGCAAGAAGGATGAGAAGACGGGCAAGCGACGGAACCTGGGGCTTTCGATAGCCGCGAGGCGGCGGAGAAGCATGAGCGCGAGGTGCAGTATTTCAAGCGCCATTGAGGAAATCGACTCGTTGGTCCTTTATTCTCGGCGTTGTCCCTGCCGTTCACAAAATCCGACCCACCAATTGTAGGCTGCATTGGATTTTGGAACACGAGGCAGATGCCAATCGTGATGCGAAGATGCGGCCCTTGCCCTCGCCACGAGGACAGATAGGGCATATAGTTGAAGATCGCCGGCTCGGACCTGACAAGCTGGCGATTGAGAGCGGAGACGTCGCTTTAACTACGGCGCGCTTCTAACTCGGGTTGTTTCACACGCTCTCATAATTGCCCGCCGCGGCCGGCCTCTGCTTTGCGCGATCCCGGTCGCTATTGCATCTATCACTGAAGGAGAACTGAGCTTTTCACTGGAGGAGAAGTCGTCATGCATTACCTTCCCAGACGTGAATTCATCGTTCAAGGCGGGGCAGCCCTCGCAGCGTTGGCGTCCTTTCAATCGCGGATTGCCTCTGCCTTTCCAAGCCGGGCCGGCGAGGAAGTCATCAAATGGTTGGATCAGCTGCCGCCGAACCCGGTTCCGAAAGTCATCAAAAATCAGCTGGTGTGGGAGGATCTCGATTCCTGGGTGACGCCCAACGACAAGTTCTTTTCAATCGCGCATTTCGACCGGCCGGTGATCGACGAAAGCACCTGGAAACTCGAAATCGGCGGCTCCGTTAAAAAGCCGACAACCCTGACGCTCGCCGACATCAAGGCTCGACCGCGCCAGGAAGTCACCTTCACGGTCGAATGTTCGGGCAATACCGGTCTGCCGTTTTTCAATGGCGGCATTGGCAATGCGCGCTGGGCGGGCACGCCGCTCGCGCCGATCCTCAAGGAGGCCGGAGTCCTCGACACTGGTATCGAGGTCGTCTTCTGGGGCACCGATAAAGGGGAAATCAAGCGGGCCGACGACGTCAAGTTCACGCAGAATTTTGCGCGCAGCATGTCACTTGCCGACGCCATGGATACCAAAAACATCCTTTGCTACGAGATGAATGGGTCCCCCTTGCCTTCTGACAACGGCTTCCCGCTGCGGCTGATTGCGCCGGGATGGTACGGGATCGCGAACGTCAAATGGATCAAGCGCATAGACGTGAACGATCAGCGCTTCGAGAACCGGTTCATGGGACGCGATTATGTCACGCTGCGCGAGGAAAACCACAACGGCGAGACAGTATGGGTGGAAACTTCGGTCGGGCGGGCGAGGCTGAAATCGGCACCGGCCCGGGTCACTCATATCGGCGATGACTACCGGATCGTCGGGGCCGCCTGGGGCGCACCGGTCGACCGGGTCGAGGTGAAGATCGATGACGGGCCATGGATGCCGGCGGCCATCGACGAAACCGACAAGGCGGACTTTGCCTGGAAACTATGGTCCGTCGACTGGCCCAAGCCTTCCGCCGGAGAGCACGCCGTCACCTCGCGCGCGGTTGGTACGGGAGGGCAGGTCCAACCCGCAATGGACGATCCCATCATTGCCAAGAAGCATACCTATTGGGAAAGCAACGGTCAGGTGACGCGACGTATCAACATTCACTGACTGGCGGGCAGTCGTATCAAAGTGTCTGAGAGCGATGTGCCCCCATGTCTTTGGCATGGGGTCACCCACATCCGACCAGGCGCCGGCCTGAAGCTGGCCAGAGACGATGCGATGACGACTCCATCGCAGCGCCAAGAGCGGTGTTTAGTGACCTGCGCGGACGCGGAGAAAACTTGAACGGCTGGCGTTCCTCGCCCTTCGCCGAGCCCGGTGGCCGTCACCGAGCTTGACTTCATGCGCGACGAGGACGGCGCCACGCCGTGACCCAATGGACCAAGGACCAGCTGAAAGGAGTGCCGGAGCACCGCGACTGAAGGGCCCGACCGTGGCCCTTTTCGAAAGGAGAGTGAGATGATCCGAAAGTGCCCGGACAAGGGCAATTCGCCGTGCCTGAGGGTGGTAGTGCTTAGTGACTTCGGCCAACCGAGAGTCTAGGCTGGCATCGGTTCTGTCAGCGCGAAGACCGTCACATGCCCCGCTTTCTTGCCGTCTACACCATGAAGCCTGAAGACCTTGCCCGCTTTCGCAGCCTGCCCAAGCCCGAGCAAGATGCGATTGATAGCGTCGGCCTACAGCAGTGGACGGACTGGGAGGAGAGAAATGCCGCATCTTTCCCCGATCGCGGCGGCATGGTCGGGAGGACGACGCGCGTTACCAAGGATGGGGTCGCAGACGCCGTGAACCCTTTCTGCGGCTACATTGTCGTCGAGGCCGATACAATCGATGCCGCCGCCCGCCTGTTCGAAAGCCATCCGCATTTCACCGTCTTCCCGGGAGACGGCGTGGACATCATGCCTTTCGTCACTGACCCTCAATGACTTGAAACTCCGGCTGTCGCTTTCTGATGTCGAAGGCTGTCTGTCAGCTCTCGGGGAACTTTTCCCCCGCGGAACCGATCCTGGCGGTTCGCGTCAGATTCAGGTTGAGAGCACGCTGACTTCCTGAAGTCCCCAAAACGTTTCCTGCCCCTTTGAGTTCTCGGGGAGGGATCGTTGGGGCGGCGCTGATCAAGCCGGTCGCGCCTCTTCGACGTTGCGCGCGCTCCAATGGCGCCAGATGACGGGAATGGTCAGAACCAGGCCGAGTAGGGACGAATAGAGTTCGGGCGCCACCAGAAGCAGGGCGGCCAAGACCAGCAACACGTTTTCCCATGGCCGGGTGCGCACGAGCAGGTAGCGCGAGAGGGCGGCCCCCAGGCAGGTGATGCCGAGCACGCAGCCAAAGAAAGCCAGGAAGAAGTTCGGCCAGGTGAAATCTTTCGTCACCAGCAGAAGCGACGGCGAGAAGACAAAGACAAAGGGCACCAGCGCCTTGCCGAGCCCGAGCCGAAAGGCAGTGTTGCCGGTCTTGAATGGATCAGCTCCCGCCATGCCGGCGGCAGCGTAGGCAGCCAGCGCAACCGGCGGCGTGATGTCAGCCAGCAGGCCATAATAGAAGACGAAGAAGTGGGCGACGATCGGCTCGGTGCCGAGCATCACCAGTGCCGGCGCGGCAATCGTCACCATGATGATGTAGTTCGCTGTCGTCGGGATGCCGCAACCCATCAGGATGCAGACCACGCCGGTCATGATCAGCGTGAACAAAAGGGTCAGCCCGTGCGTCGAGAAGATCGCTTCGGGGATAAAGGTGCCGAACAGCAGCGACAGATGGCCTGCCGTCGAAGTGACGATGTAGGACAGCTTGAAGCCGACGCCGGTCAGGGTGACAACGCCGACGACGATGCCGACCGTGGCGGCGGCAGCGCCGACGGCGAGCGCATACTTGGCGCCGTCGCGCAGGCACACCACGATGTCGGCGACAGACATGCGCCGGCGCGGGTTAAACAGGCCGACCAGGATGCACAGGGTAATGCCCCAGAAGGCAGCCATGTAGGGCGTATAACCCGCAAGAAGCACGCCGATCAGGACGACGAGTGGGATGATGGTCGGCCAGTCCCGTTTCAATGCCTCGACCACGTCGGGCATCTCGTCCGGCCGCAGGCCGCGCAAGCCGGTGCGCTTGGCCTCGAAATGCACCTGCATGAACACGCCGAAGAAGTGCATGAAGGCCGGCACTATCGCTGCCAGGATGATGGTCGTGTAGGGCAGTTCGAGGAACTCGATCATCAGGAAGGCGGCGGCTCCCATGATCGGCGGCGTCACCTGCCCGCCGGTGGAGGAAGCCGCCTCCACCGCGGCGGCGAAATGCTTCTTGTAGCCGAGCCGGATCATCGCCGGGATGGTAAGCGAGCCGACGGTGACGGTGTTGGCGACCGACGAGCCAGAGATCATGCCAAACAGGGCCGAGCCGAAGATCGATACCTTGGCCGGACCGCCGGCGTAGCGGCCGGCGACCCATGCCGCGCAGTCGAGAAAGAGCTGGCCGAGACCGATGCGGGTGGCGAAGACGCCAAACAGGACGAAGTGGAAAACGTAGGTGGCGACGACGCCGAGCGCGATGCCGTAGATGCCTTGCGTCGTCAGGTAGAGGTGGTCGACGAGCTGGGAGACGGACGCGCCGGGATGCACCAGGATGCTCGGCATATAGGGGCCGAACAGCGCATAAACCATGAAGAGGACGGCGATGATGGGCAGCGGGATGCCGACGGACCGGCGCGTCGCCTCCAGCAGGAGCAGAATGAGGGTCAGCCCGAGCACCACGTCCGTCGTCGTGGGGTTACCGACGCGGAAGGCAAGATCGTCGAGCGGGATCATCGGCACGTGCAGGACCGCTACCACCGCGGCAAGCGCCAGCAGCCAGTCGAAAACCGGTATGCCGAGCGGCCGCAGAAAGCTGGATTGGGCGGGCTGGTCGTAGCCCTTCTTCACCAGAGGGAAGACGAGGAAGATCAGCGACAGCACCATCGACAGGTGGATGCCCCGGTGCAGCATCTCCTGCAGCAAGCCGAATCCAGCCGTGTAATAGTGAAACAGCGACAAGGCCACCAGGAGGAAGCCGACCAGCCAGCCGGCGGCCCGGGTCAGCGGCCGGAACCGGATCTCGGAATCGAATTTCTCCTCCAGTTCGCGAGCCTTTTCCTCGTCGAACTCCATGCCGGAAAGCCTGATCTTGTCGTCGTCGCTCATAGTCGGTTCCGTATCCTGAATCCCCAGACAAACGAGGCGGAAAGCACGCCTTCCGCCTCGTTGTCGCCAGTTTGTTGATGGCCTCTTATTTCAGGGCGCCGACTTCCTTGTAGAATTTCTCCGCGCCCGGATGGAACGGAATGCCGGCGCTGGTGACCGCGTTCTGGAGCGTGATCAGCTTGCCCTTGGCATGACCAGCCTGCAGCGCCTTCTGGGTCTCGTCGCTGTAGAGCGACTTGACGATCTTGTAGATGAGGTCATCGGTCTGCTTGGCGCTGGTCACCCATTGCGCGGCGACCGAAATGGTCTTGGTCTCGCCGACATTCTTGTAGGTGCCCGCGGGCACGATGTCGGTCGAGAAGAACTTCTGTTCGGACAGGAGCTTGTCGGCCTCGGGGCCGGTGATCGGCACCAGCGTGATGTTGTTGGTGCTGGCAAGCTCGACGATGGCACCGGTCGGATAGCCGCCAACGAAGAAATAGGCGTCCATGGCGCTGTCTTGCAGGCGCTCGCCGGCCGGGCCGGGCTTGAGATATTCGGGCTTTACGTCCTTCTCCGTTAGACCGTAGGCGCCGAGCACCAGGCGCGCATCAACGATGGTGCCGGAACCCGGCTCGTCGAGGGAGACGCGCTTGCCCTTCAGATCCGCCACCGTCTTGATGCCGGCGTCGGCGCGCGCGACCAGATGGATGGTTTCAGGATAGAGCGTCGCAATGAGGCGCAGATCCTCTACCTTGGGCTTGCCCTCGTAGAGGCCGGTGCCCGAATGCGCCCAGTAGGCGACATCGGATTGCGTGAAGCCCGATTCGGAAGCGCCCGACTGGATGGCGCTGATGTTGGCCACCGAACCGTTGGAGGACGTGGCGCTGGCAACCAGGCCCTCGACGCCGGCCGGCCCCGTCGCCGAGATCGCGTTGGCGATCAGCCCGCCCACCGGATAGTAGGTGCCGGACGTGCCGCCGGTGCCGATACGGAAAAAAGCCTGCTGCGCGCGCGCCGGCGAAAACCCTGCCGCGGCCAGCGCCAAAGTGCCCGCGCCGACGGAAAAGACGCGACGGTTGATCGAAACAGTCATACTACCTCCCGGTCAAAGATCGGCAGGATGTTGCATCAACCCAAGGATTGTCAACCTGCGCGCGCCTTTCGGGAGGGGATCTGTCGTCGCTGGCGGTGCCCCCTCCCTGTTGCCGTCATGGCGCATTTTGAGATCTAGCTTGTCGATTGAACGGCGGTAATCCGCTTGCTGACGCGGCGCTATCAACACATTCCGCGTGTTGTCAGCCGGCATCCGCAACTGGCGGTTAGCCGACCCTCCAATTTCTGGCGGCTTCCAAGGTGCCAGCCGTCTTTATTAACCATTTGTTAACCATTCGGCCGGCACCCTTTAACCATTGAGTAAGGATTCGCCAGCCGTGACCTTTGCCGCTCCCCTGGAGACCAAATCCATTCGCTTTCGCGCCCGTTCGTTCGTCGCTTTCACGCTGACGCCGGAGGCGCCGATCGGTGCTTGGCTGGAGGGGCTGGATCATTGGATCGGCAATTCGCCGGGCTATTTCTCAGGGCGGCCGGTGGTGCTCGATCTCAATGCGCTGAAGCCTGCGGCCGACGAGATCGCGGCGCTGGTCGCTTCGCTCGGCACGCGTGGCATCCGGGTCTATGCCATCGAGCTCGAAGGGGCCTCGCTCGGGCCCGAGCTGCCGCCGCTGCTGGCCGGCGCCAAGGAGGCCACTTCAGATGGCCTGCTGGCGCAGCCCGGCCGCAACGGCAAGGCAGGCCTGGCGGAAGAGGCCGGCAAGACGGAAGCGGTGTCTTCGGAACGCGGCAAGGAAACGGGCAAGCCCGACGAGGGCAGGGCCGAGGCTGGAAGGGTCAAGGCGGCCAAGGCGGCCAAGGCGGCCAAGACAGAACAGCAAGCCGGCGCGGCGGAGCCGGCCCTGGCCGGAACGCTGATGGTCAAGTCGCCCCTTCGCTCGGGCCAGTCGATCTTTCATCCGCATGGCGATGTCATCGTGCTTGGATCGGTCGCTTCCGGTTCCGAGATCATTGCGGCGGGCTCGATCCATGTCTACGGCACGCTGCGCGGCCGCGCTATTGCGGGCTCGGAAGGCAATATTTCGGCGCGCATCTTCTGCCGCAGGAACGAGGCCGAGCTGCTCGCCATCGACGGCTGGTACACCACGGCGGAGGACATGGAAGGCGCCTCGCGCGGCAAGCCGGTGCAGGCCTTCCTCGAAGACGGCGTGCTGCGCGTCGTGCCGCTGAACTAGGGCGCCGGGATGAAAACGCCGAACCAGTTCTTGTCTTGTGCGACCGCGAACAGGACGCTCAGGTCCGCAAGGTTGGGACCGGTTTCGCGTGGGATGATGGCAGGTTCCAACAATAGCCGTGCGACGCACGGAGCAATAACAAACGACAACATCAGGCGACGGAGGCTTTTTTCATGGGCAAGGTAGTGGTGGTCACCTCAGGCAAGGGAGGTGTCGGCAAGACGACCTCGACGGCCGCATTGGGGGCCGCGGTCGCCAGGACCGGCAAGAAAGTGGCGCTGGTCGATTTCGACGTCGGCCTGCGCAATCTCGACCTGATCATGGGCGCCGAACGGCGCGTGGTGTTCGACCTCGTCAATGTCATCCAGGGCACGGCCAAGCTGTCGCAGGCGCTGATCCGCGACAAGCGCGTCGACACGCTGTTCCTGCTGCCGGCCTCGCAGACGCGCGACAAGGACGCGCTGACCGAAGAAGGCGTCGGCGAGGTGATCGAGAAGCTGCGCTCGGTGTTTGACTATGTGTTCTGCGACAGCCCGGCCGGCATCGAGCGCGGCGCGCAGCTCGCCATGCGCTTCGCTGACGAGGCGGTCATCGTCACCAATCCGGAAGTGTCGTCGGTGCGCGATTCCGACCGCATCATCGGCCTGCTCGACGCCCGCACCATGCGTGCCGAACAGGGCGAGCAAATCGCCAAGCACGTGCTGGTGACGCGTTACGATGCCGGCCGCGCGGCTCGCGGCGAGATGCTGTCCATCGACGACGTGCTGGAAATCCTGTCGGTGCCGCTGCTCGGCATCATCCCGGAGAGCCAGGATGTGCTCAGGGCCTCCAATCTCGGTTCGCCGGTGACGCTGAGCGATCCGCTGAACGCCGCCGCCAAAGCCTATATCGAAGCGGCGCGGAGACTGGAAGGCGAAGACCTGCCGGTCGTGGTTCCCTTCGAGCGCAAGGGCTTCCTCGACAGGCTGCTCGGAAGGAGGGCGGCATGAACATTCTCGACCTCTTCAAGCGGCGCTCCAGCGCGCCCGTGGCGCGTGAGCGGCTGCAGGTGCTGCTCGCCTACGAACGCCGCAGCCGTGGCCAGCCCGATCTCGTCTCCGTGCTGCGCGAGGAGATCATGGCCGTCATCGCCAAGCACGTGCAGATCGACCAGGACTATCTGCAAATCTCGATGGACCGCGGCGAGACCATGTCGACGCTGGAAATCGACATCCAGATCCCCAACAAAAGCGCCGTGCCGCTGGCCATGGCGGGCTGACTTTTACCCTCCCCTTGTGGGGAGGGTCGCTGCAAGCAGCGGGCGGAGTTGGCGCGGCGCTACAGGACGAGCATCCTTCAGCGCCAGCGCCTCAGTCCTACCTTCCACGAGGGGAAGGTAGGATCCAGGATTTTCCGCATCAGATTCCACCCAGAAATCGGGTGCGTCAATTCTGCAAAAAGACGGCCGCGGCACTGGTCGCCCGCCGCATCCCAACCCCAAATGTCCAACTTTACGCTCCCCCTAATGGGGGGCTTCCCCTGCGCAATCAGTGGATGTAAGCATACATATTAGCCAATTATTAAATACTGAATGGGGTATGCGTAAAGGGCATTCGTTATGAATTTCAAGGGTCTGATCAAGCGTGCCGAAGACGTAGATGATGCACTCCAGGAGCTGCAGGCCGATCTGGCGGACGCTCTGGATGCCAGCCTCGATACCGAATACGACGCGCCGCCGGACAGCGGCTATATCCCAGATTCCGCGCCAGGAGCCGAGGCCTCGGCACCCGAGGCCAATGCGGATGATGCGGATAATCCGGACGGCGCGGGCAACGCCGACGATACCGAAACCGCACCACGACTGACGCCCCATACCCAGACCCGGATGGCGGCATTGAGTGCCTTCGAAGGGATGTTCCATGACGCCAGGAACTATATGGACGAGATCAACGGCAAATTGTCGGAGATCGCTACCTCACACCATTTGACGCGCGAGTTCCTCAACATCCTCCACACCGATATTCTTCGCGCCAACGAGCTGGAGCTCGCAAATGGCGACCTGGTCGCGGAACAAAGAACGCTGTCGGAAAAGCTGCACGACACGGCAAGAAAGCTGCGCGAGCGTGAAAGCGCCTGCGAATTGCTGCAACAGCGCGAGACAAGCCTGGTCCAGGACAGGGAGGCGCTTCGCGCAGCGCTCGCAGCGGCCAGGCTGGAACTTGCCGAAACGGCCAATGCGGGCGCAAAACGCGACGCGGAGTTCGGTGACATCGCCAAGCGGCTGACGGCCAGGGCGGTCGAGGCCAACAGGCGCCTGCGCGAGAGCAAGATGCTGCGGGAAAAACATGTCAGCCTGTCGATCGAGCTCGACAAGGCGCTGAAGCGAGAAACCCAGACGCGCCACAGGCTCGACGAGCTCTCGACGATCCATGCCAGCGAAGCAGCGCGGCTTGCCGAACTGCTGGCCGCGCTCGGCAAGAGCGAGAAGGAGGAGATAAGGCTCCAGAAGTCACTCGAGACTGCCCAGGCAAAGCTGTCGGAAATGACCGAAGCGGCCAGCATGATGGAAGGCGACAGGCAAGCTGAACTCGCGCGCAGCCAGATGGAAATGCGCGGATTGCGTTCCGAGATCCAGGACCTGCAATCACGGCTGGAGCGGGCCTCGCACGAGAACAGCGAGGCCACAGCCGAGATCGCCAGGCTCAAGACCGACTTGAACGACACCCTGGCCGAAAAGAAAATCGCCGATCAAAAGTTGTCCTCGCTCACCGACGAGAACGAAAACGACAAGACGAGCCTTTCGAAAGCGAACGCCAATCTTTCGCAGCTTGCGCTGCAACAAGCATCGGAACAGATACAGCTGGATGTCCAGAGGCAGGAATGCGAGGACCTCAAAGCTGAAATCGCGTCGCTCAATGCCCGGATCAAGGAATTGCTGCCTTACGAACGGCTCCACAAGGCCACCAACGGCAGATCGCGCGAGGCCGACGTGGTCGACATCGCCGCCGTGGTGGCGGAGAAAGCCCGTGGAACGGGCAGGCGGCGCATCCGCAGGAACCTCCGCGCCACGCCGTAGCTCATTTCGCCGGCATGGCCGCAGGTCCCGCTGCGGGGCAGCGTTCCGCGCCCGCTGCCTCAACGCGATCGCACGCCGCCGCCGCGGCGCAAATCGCTGAACTGAGGGAGCGGAAGGCCGTCCGTCAAGACGGCGCCAAGCCATCTGCTTGGCTGCGAAACGTCAGCCGCAGCAAGGTTCCGGTCCGGCCGAAGGTCCGCAACAGGCCTTGGCTTTCCTCTCTTCCTCCAGCCAGCGGTCACGCGGCTTGCAGCTTGCCGGCCGCGGCGAAAGCTCGACATGCACCGCATCACCGGCGAGCCGGGGAAGCGCGGCGCGGTAGAGCTGCATCGGGCGCACGCCGTCGCTGACTTCGAAAGTAAGCTTGGCGGAATGGTCGAGGCCGACATGCTCCGTCACCTTGCGGATGATCGCCGAGAATTTCCCGGCCGGCATATGCGTGCGGTCCTCCTCGACGTCCCAGAGCTGCACGAAGATCTCGGCCCAGGATTCCGGGTTTGCACCGCAGTCCAGCGCAGCGAACTGGCCGGCCTTCACCTCGGTGACGTGGTAACCAGGCCTCACCGGCCGGCCGTCGTAGAAGAACACCAGGCGCCGGTCCTCGTAGCCCGCCAGAAACTCCAGCAAGCCAGCGATGGTGATGTCGTCGGGATCAACGACGTCAGCGGGTTCAAATTCCCGATTGTCAGAAACGAGCATGTGGGGTAATCCTTGTTTCAACATTTTTAGGATTGTTGAAATATGGATGAACGTCAAGCCCTTTCCGCCTTTGCGGCTCTTTCGCAAGAAACGCGCCTGCGCATCCTGCGGCATCTGGTGATCGCCGGTCCGGACGGGATTGCCGCGGGCGCCATCGCCGAAAAAGTCGAGGTCTCGGCCTCGAATGTGAGCTTCCACCTGAAGGAGCTCGAGCGGGCAGGGCTGATCAGCGTGCGGCGCGCTTCGCGCTCCATGGTCTACAGCGCCGAATATGACACGTTGAGCGGCCTCATCCGTTTCCTGATGGAGGATTGCTGCTCCGGCCGGCTGGAGATCCGCGCTTCGGCGTTGGCTCCAGACTGCTGCGCCGCCGATGTGAAGGGACCGGTTCAGTGATCGTCGCGCCGACAGCCCGGGCGATCGTCCCGACCGCGCCGCATCAGCAATCCGAAATCCAACCTCTTGCCGTCGAGGCCAAGCCATGACCGCTACGATCTACCACAATCCCGACTGCGGCACCTCGCGCAACACGCTTGCCATGATCCAGGCGAGCGGCGAGAAGCCTGACATCATCGAGTATCTGAAACATCCGCCCAGCCGGGACCGCTTGCGCCAGCT
Organism: Mesorhizobium sp. B2-5-11; assembly: GCF_006440835.1. Lineage (NCBI taxonomy): Bacteria > Pseudomonadati > Pseudomonadota > Alphaproteobacteria > Hyphomicrobiales > Phyllobacteriaceae > Mesorhizobium > Mesorhizobium sp. B2-5-11. The sequence goes on along the minus strand of NZ_VFUK01000004.1, from coordinate 193,958 downwards.
TGTCGCCGCCATGGGAATTCCGGCGCGCGCTCTGCTGCGCGAAAAGGGTACGCCCTATGCCGAACTCGGCCTGGGTGACGCCAAATGGACCGATGAACAGCTGATCGACGCCATGCTGAGGCATCCGATCCTGATCAACCGGCCGATCGTCGAGACGCCCAAGGGGACGCGGCTGTGCCGTCCGTCCGAGCTCGTGCTCGATCTGCTCGACCATCCGGTGGTCCGCTTCACCAAGGAAGATGGCGAGGTAGTGAACCATGACCGTGGCATCAAGTGATCGAAGCCTTTCCGATCTCGAAGTCCCGGAGCGCTCGCCGCTGGCCGCCATTGCCGCCCTCGGCGTCACCCAGATCATCGGCTACGGCACGCTGTACTACAGTTTCAGCATTCTCGCCGCCGATATGGCCAGCGATCTGGGCTGGCCGACCGAATGGATTTTCGGCGCGCTCTCGGCGGCTCTGCTGGTTGGCGGGCTGACGGCGCCCTGGCTCGGAAACTGGATCGACCGCTTCGGCGCCGGCAAGATCATGACCGTCGGCTCGATCCTTGCCGCGGCTGCGCTCGCCGCCTGTGCCTACGCGCCGGCGGCCGGGGCCTTCGTGGCGGCGCTGATCGTGCTGGAAGTGGCATCGAACCTGGTCCAGTACGGCGCCGCTTTCGCGCTCCTTGTGCAGATAAGGCCGCGTGCAGCGCAACGCAGCATCACCTATCTCACCCTCATCGCCGGCTTCGCATCGACCGTGTTCTGGCCGATCACCTCGGCCCTGCACGCGCAGATGTCATGGCGAACCGTCTATCTCGTCTTCGCGGGGCTGAACCTGCTCGTCTGCCTGCCGCTGCACGCCTGGCTCTCGCACGGGCTGGCCAAGAGCAGGCGCTCGGCGACCGAGCCGCCACGGCATGTCCAGGGATCGCTTCCGGCCTCGGCGCGGCCGCTCGGCTTCGCGTTGATGGTCATCGCCTTCTCGCTGCAGAACCTGCTTGGCGCCGCTGTCCTGGTGCATATGGTGCCGCTGCTTTCCGGACTTGGCCTCGGGGCGACCGCTGCCGTCGTCGGAACGCTGTTCGGGCCGTCACAAGTGTTGAGCCGCTTCATCAACATGATCTTCGGCATCAACCTGCCGCCATTGACGCTGGCCATCATCTCGGCCGGCCTGATGACGAGCGGGGTCGTCGTGCTGAACTGCACGGCGCCTTCCGTTGCAGGCGCGATGGTTTTCGCCGTCGTCTTCGGCATGGGCAACGGGCTTTTCAGCATCGTCATCGGCGCCCTGCCGCTGACATTGTTCGGCAGTGCGGACTATGGCCGTCTGCAGGGGCGCGTCACATCGGCCCGGCTGCTCGTTTCGGCCGTCGCGCCCTTTGCGCTGGCCTTTGCCATCGTCAATGTCGGCATTGCCTGGTCGCTGGGGGCCATGGCGTTTCTGGGCGGCACCGCGCTGCTGGTCCTGACAGCGATCACGAGACTGCCGAACGCGCGCAACGGCCGCGTCTGAGGGCGGCCGGCTCGTCCGGCCCTTTCTTGCCCCATCGAGATGCCGGCCCTGCCTCACGACGAGCGGGCCGGTTCGCCCTATCTCCCATGACGCAGCGTTTGCCTGATGGCGTACGGAGGACGGGATCAAGTGACATCGACGCCGGTTGTCGGTCGCGAAGCGGCGCCTTTGCCTGTGATGGCGCTGTTGGGGGCCATGGTGTCGATCCAGATCGGCGCCACTTTCGCCAAGAGCCTGTTTCCGGTGATCGGCGCGCAGGGCACGACGACGCTGAGGCTGGTCGTCGGCGCGCTGATGCTGATCGCCGTGCTACGGCCCTGGCAGATGCGGCCTTCGCGCGCCACCGTGCCGTGGCTGGTCGCTTATGGGGTAACGCTGTGCGCGCTCAACCTCCTGTTCTACGCCGCGCTCGCCACGATTCCGCTCGGCGTTGCGGTGGCGCTGGAGTTTTCGGGACCGCTGCTGGTGGCGACGCTGACCTCGCGGCGCGCCGGCGACTTTGCCTGGATCGCGTTGGCGGTCGCCGGCATCGTGCTGTTGTCGCCCTTCATCCGTTCGTTCCAGCCGCTCGATCCGACTGGGGTGATGCTGGCGCTGGCGGCTGGCGGTTTCTGGGCGCTCTACATCGTGCTGGCGCAGAAGGCGGGCGCCGAGCTCGGCACCCGCACCACCGCCTACGGCATGGCGATCGCCGCCGTGCTGGTGCTTCCTTTCGGCGTGGCGCAGGCGGGAGCTGGCCTGCTCGCGCCGTCGATCCTGGTCAGTGCCTTGCTCGTCGGCCTGTTCTCGAGCGCGCTGCCGTTCTTTCTGGAGATGGTGGCGCTGACCCGGATGCCGGCCCGCATCTACGGCACGCTGACCTGCCTGGAGCCAGGATTGGGCGCGCTGGCCGGCTTCCTGTTCCTGCATGAGAGCCTGACCGCGCCGCAACTGGCCGGCATCGCCGCCGTCATCGTCGCGGCCGCCGGCACCGCACTGACCTCGAAGCCGCCGGTGCCGTCGCCGGAGTAGGGCGGATCAGCGTGCAGGTTCGTGCTGCAAACCCGGTTTCGCCACCGTCGTTCAGAACTTCACGCCCAGATCGACCTTCGCGCCCTGGTCGACCGTGCCACTGCCGAACTGGCCGGTATAGGACAAGCCGAGCGTCGCATTGGCCGACATGTTGAGATCGAGGCCGGCCTCGATCACCGCGGCATCCCTGGCGATCGGCACGCCGGCGATGGTGAATTGATCGCCGCCGGCGAAGGCGAAAGCGGAGGTCGGCGTGACATCGCCGAAGGCGTGACGCCAGCCGAGCATGCCGCGAGCGGTGGCATCGATGCCGCCAAGCGCGAAGTCGGTCGCGCCGCGAAGGCCGAGCGTGGTGAAGGTGGCGTCGTTGTTTGTGCTGGCGCTGGTCAACGCCGCGGCAGCACCCGTTTCGGTGAAGCCGTCGGTGTGCACGCTGACATAGGCGAGGTTGGCGAAGGGTTCGAAATGGAAGCCACTGGCATCAGCCTTGTAAGCGAGTTCGCCGAACACTTGCGCGGTGCCGGCGTCGTAGTCCGCCGACAGTTGATCGGCAAAGCCGTTGAAAGCAGCCGAGCGCCTGGTCGAGATGCTGCTCCAGCTATAGGCTGCACCGCTGCGGAAGGCGATGGCACCCCAGTTGGTGCCGCCATAGAGACCGAGATGATAGCTATCACCCTTGCCCGATGAATCGCGGTCGTCGGCATCGAAGGAGGAATGGCCGTAGCCGCCGATGAGGCCGACACGCCAGCCGCCGACCAAAGTGTCGGCGCCGGCCAACAGGCCGCCGGTCGAGCGGTCGAAGGCGGCGGCATTGCCGTCGCTGTCGGTGTTGCTCCACGAACCGAACACCTGGCCCCAGACAGCGAAGCGGTCGGTATCGGCCGCCACCATTTCCGGCCCACCCTCGCCATAGGCCATGACCGGCAGCGCCGCCGCGCCGCCATCGCCAAAGGCAGCAGCAATGCGATTGCTGGCGGCGTCGCGGACGAAGCGGCTGTCTTCAAGCAGCATGCCCTTGGCCGAGGCATGGATTTCCCCGGAAAGCTGGTCGAAGGCGTCCTGGGCGGCTGCTTCGCTCGGCAAAGCAAATATCGCATCGAACAGCGGATTACCGCTGCCAAGACTTTCGGCACCACCGCCGGTGGCGATCTGGTTGGGTGTCAGGCCGACCTCGGCGAAGGATTTTGCCTGCGTCGCGTCGAGATAGACATGCGTCGGGTCGTAACTCGCGAAAAGGCCGGTGAACGGGCCTAGGCCGCTGAGCGTGTAGGTGCCGGTGACGCCCATGTCTGCCTGCAGCACGGTGTAATGCGTGCCCGCCACGTAAGGTGCTGCGTTGGTCTTGATCACGTCGAGGACCGCACCGGCGGCGATCGTCGCCGTGCCCGTCGCGTGGATGAGATCGGACTGGCCGGTCGAGGTCAGCTCGACCTGGTAGATCGAGGCCGCCGCCTGGTCGAGATTGCCGGCGACGTGGAGCGTACCGATCGAATTGCCGGGGGCGATGATGCCGCCCGACCGCGCCATGACACCGCCCACCGTGCCGTTGCCGCCCAGCGTGCCACCGAAGATCGTCACCAGCGAATTGGCCAGCGAACCATTTACGGCCAGCCGCCCGCCATCCACATTGGTGGCACCGGTGAAGCCGCTCGAATCGGCGGTGAGGTTCGTCGCGCCGGCGATCTGGTTGATCGTGCCTGCGCCACCGATCGCCGACGCGAAGGCGTAGTTCGTATCGGTGTGGTTGAAGTTGATCGCACCCGCGCCCGGCCCGAACTGGACGCTCGCCGCATTGAGCGTGCCCGCGGCCGCCGCTGGCGATCCGCTCGCCGCACCGATGTTGAGCGTGCCGACGGAGCCCGCCATGGCGGCGATGTTGACCACGCCGCCGCTCGACACCGCGCCGCCATTGGCAATCGTCAGCGTGCCTGTTCCACTAACGCCGACATCAAGATCTCCGCTGCTGGCCCATGTCGAGCCTGTGCCGTCGACCGCTACCGTGCCGACCGAACCTGCGGCGTAGCCAACCAAGCCCAAGCCATTGCTGACCACGCCGCCTTTCGAAACCGTCACCGTGCCCGTGCCAAAGCCTCCGACATAGAGGTCCCCGCTGTTCGTCCACTTCGATCCCGCGCCGTCAACCGCCGCCATGCCGGTCGAACCGGCAACGTAGCCGATATAGCCCCAGCCATTGCTGACCGTGCCGCTGTTCGAGATCGTCAGAGTACCCGTGCTGAAACCGCCTACGAACAGGTCCGAGCTGTTGTTCCAGGCCGACCCCCCGCCGTCGACCGTCACCGTGCCGGTCGAGCCAGAGAATGCGCCCACATAGCCTGTGGTATCGCTAACCTTGCCGCCGTTCGAGATATTCAGCGTGCCAGTACCCTGATCGCCGACGAACAGGTTGGAACTGTTTGTCCAGGTCGATCCCCCGCCGTCGACGGTCACTGTGCCGGCGGAACCCGAACCGAAACCAACGAAGCCCAGGCCACTGTTGACCGCGCCGCCGTTGAGGATGTTCAGTTCGCCCGTGCCGGCGAAACCGACGAAAAGGGCTACGCTGGCCCAGGTCGAGCCTATACCGTCGACCGTTGCCGTGCCGGTGGAGCCCGCAACGTTGGCTAAAATGCCGTTCTGATTGCTGACCGCGCCCTTGTTCGAGACCGCCAGCGTACCCGTGCCCTGATCGCCAACGATGAGGTCCGAACTGTTTGTCCAGGTCGAGCCGGCACCGTCGACGAATACGATGCCGGTCGAGCCCGCCTTCGCGCCAACAGTTGCCCAACTGTTGCTGACCGCGCCGCCTTGCGTGATCTGCAGAGCGCCCTTGCCGAAATCGCCGACGATCAGCGACCCGCTGTTTGTCCAGGTTGAGTCGACGACTATCACGATGCCGGTCGAGCCCGCCGACTTGCCAACATAGGCCTTGTCATTGCTGACAGCGCCGCCGTTGCTGATCGCTAGCGTGCCGGTGCCGAAATCGCCGACAGCCAGGTCGGAACTGTTGGTCCAGGTCGAGCCGGCATTTTCGATGAACACGCTGCCGGTCGAGCCGGCATTCGCGCCAATAGTCCCCCCATTGGAGCTGACGTCGCCGCCATGGCTGATCGCCAGAGTGCCGGTGCCGAAATCGCCGACACTCAGCGATCCGCTGTTTGTCCAGGTCGAGTTGTCGACGAACACCTTGCCGGTCGAACCCGCGGAGGCGCCAATATAACCTGAAGTATTGCTGACCTTTCCGCTGTTCGAGACCATCAACGTACCTGTCCCGTCGACGCCGACGGACAAGTTCCCGCTGTTGAGCCAGGTTGAGCCGATGCCATCGACCATCACCTTACCGGCTGAATCGGTGCTGTAGCCCACCATGGCATCAGCATTGCTAACCACACCGCCGTTGGTGATTATCAACGCGCCGTCGCCATCATGGCCGACATAGAGCGTTCCATTGTTTGTCCAGGTGGCATCATCGATCGTCGCCGAGCCGATCGAATCTGAATATTGGCCAATATAGGCGCTGTCGCTGATGACGTTGCCGCCGTTGGAAACCGTTACCGCACCAACGCCGGAACTGCCGACCGTGAGGCTATCAGTGTTAAGCCACGTTGAGCCGGCGCCATCGATCTTTACGACGCCTTGAACGTTGCTGCCGCCCGCAACAATACCCACAGCATCCGTCACGACACCGCCATTGAGGATATCGAGCGTAGCCAGCCCGAAACTACCAACCACCAAACTGCTGCTGGTCCACGAGGAACCCGCACCTGTTACGGTGACATCAGAAGTGGAGTTATCCCCCCAGGATAAGAATGCTCGGTCGGTCGTCAACGTGCCGTTCGAAATGACAAGGCTGCCGTCCGAAGAAGCTACAAAGCCAAGGTAAATATCGTCGGCAAAAGCGTTGCCAGCGTTGATAACAGTCGGATTCGGTGTCGAATTGCTGATATATACAATATCGGCCGCCGTCGGCACTGACCCAGCGTTCCAGTTTCCGGCGGTAAACCAATCCGTGGAGGTGGTGCCGGTCCAGGCATCGGCCGCCGTCGCGGCGATCGGCTGGCCGAGTCCGACCAGCGCGGTCGACGTCAGCGCCAGATATTTCCATGCGTTAGCCCTGCGGCCACCAAAACCATTCTGCGGCATCCAAACCCCTGACATGATAGTCATTTCACCCTGAGGCTGACATGTCATTGGAGCTCGGGCTTGTCTTGGGCAGGGGCGCACTGGAATTGGACTGGAGCGAAAAGCCCTGCCTTTTGCGCGCACTGTGGCAGTTCTGCGCCACGATCGCGCAGGTGCCGCTCCACCGGCCTCTCAAAGAGAGAATCGGACGCCGCGCCAGGGCCGGCCACAGAAAATGCCGCAACCCTATCTGGCGCTGGTCGGCGTATAGCCGAAACGGCGACGAAAGCAGCGATTGAAATACGATACATCGCTGAACCCGCTCGTCATCGCGATATCGCTGACCCGCATGTCGCTGTGTCTCTGAGAGAGCATCCTGTGGGCGCTCTGCAACCGCAGTTCGAGAACGCGCTCGGAGAAGCTCACTCCGGTTTCCTGAAGGAGATCATGGACGTAGCGCGCCGACAGGCCGAGCTGTTGCGCGACACCTTGGGCGGAGATGCCAGGATCGGCGAAATCCTCGGCAATCGTTGCCAGGATCGCCTCCAGCCTGGCGGCGCGCAGGCCGCGAAGGCCGACCAATTCGGCAGCCCGGCCTTTCGCCCCGGTCACCAGGCCGATCAGGTCCACGATCGTGTCCGTCGCATGGGTTATGAGATCGGCCGAGGCGAGCGGGCTGCCGCTTTCAAAAAGCTCGCAATAGCGCTTGAGAAGATCGAGGGCTTCGTTGTCGGCGCCGATCTTCAACCCCAGCCGGTCGTCGATCTGCGGGAAGGCGCGCATGAGGACCGCGCGTGGGACCACCACATTGGTCCAGATATTGCTGTCGGCACCGGTCATTTTCAGCGCCTCCGAGGCCGTGACGAGGACCGCTTCTCCCCGACCGACGGCATATTCGCGGCCGACCTGCACGCCCGACAAGAGGGTGTCGGCCTTGTTGATCAACAGCAAATAGCCGTCATTGTCGTCCTCGGCGATGTTGCTCGCCTTCCTTGTCGCCTGCTTGATCGTTCCGGACATCTGACCGAGAACCAGTGAACCGACAGCCGTGGCTTCGATCGAGGCCTCGAAGGGCAGGTTTTCCGATATGCCGTATTCCACCGACCATATTTCCGCGACGTGGATGTCCTGCCACAGGGAAAATCGCTCGCGTTCGTCAAGATGCGGTGGCAACTGAGCCGATGAAAACACCGTCTTTCGCGACAATGGAAAACCTCGATAAAGTATCCGCGCTTAAAAAATACCGATCGCCATACTTTCAATCGGCAGAATAACCGGCAACAGTGGCGGCTGGCGTCAAGCAATCGAGTTGAATCCTAATCGAGATCGGCCAGGAGTGGCGTCATCCAAAAGTATGACGCCACAAAATTCTCCGAGGCGAGATCGCAATGTGTCTGGAGGCGTGGTGGAGAGGCTGAGCAGCGAAGTCCTTGGTTCCATTATCGGCGATATTTACGATTGCGTTTTGAACCCGGAAGGCTGGGCCGGCGTCATGACCCGGATCACGACCGCCATGGACGCGGCCTATACAACCATCGCGCTCGCCAGCACCGCCGACAATCATGGCCGCTTCGCCGCTCAATCGCCTTGGGATCCCGTGCAAATGCGCGTGCTCCAGGATTATGACTTTGACGCAATTCCCGGTCTGAAGATGTCGGTCGTCGGCGATGTCGACACGCCTGTCGCGACGCTGTCGCTGATGAGCGAAGCCGAACTCGGGCAGACGGCATTTTTTCAGAACTGGGCCAAACCTCAGGGACTGCGCGAAGCCTGCATCACCAAGTTCGTCCACACATCGGACCGGATCGGGCTCATGGGTTGCACCACATGGGCCGACAGGGGGATCATATCAGCCGAAGACCAACATTTCCTGGCGTTGCTCTCGCCGCATCTGCGCCGTGCTTCCCTGATCGGAGACCTGCTCGACCAGGCTCGCGTTACCGCCAGCCTTTACCGCCAGGCGCTCGACAATCTCGCAGTGCCTGTCGTGCTTGCCGGCGCCAACGGGGCCATCCTCCATGCCAATGGCGCTGCCGAACGGATGTTGTCGGCGCAAGGTCCGATTCTTTCCAGGAACGGCCTACTCCAGGCGCAGAATCCGGCGGTCGCCCGCGCCCTGCTGGAAGCGATCGCCAGCGCCGCGAACGCGGATGCTTCGCTTGGCGCCCGGGGCATAGGACTGCCGGTCTCGGCCCCAGGCCGGCCGCCCGCTGTCGCCTATGTGCTGCCGCTGACCGAAGGAACCGCGCGCGCGGCTTTCCGGCCGGCATGCGCGGCTGTCTTCATATCGACCACAACGTCGGCTTCTCCTCTCCCGGAGGCCGTCCTGACCACGCTGTTCGACCTTACGCCCGCGGAGGCGCGGGTCCTGCTGCGGATCGGCAGCGGATTGTCGGCGTCGAAGAGCGCTTTGTCGCTCGGCATCGGCGAAAACACCTTGAAGACACACCTCAATCGTATCTTCGCCAAAACCGGGACGAGACGCCAAGCCGACCTCGTCAAGCTCGTCTCGGACATAGGCACGCCCCTGGCAGCGCATTGAGGCTGAAGGCGTAGTCCGCAGCGCGAGATCGGCTCACCGCCTCCAGAGCGGCTCCGGCGCGAAGCGCTCGCTCGCCGGGATCGCGCCTGGCCGCCCCCCTCTGGCCTGCCGGCCATCTCCCCCTCAAGGGGGGAGATTACTCGCTTCCACCGCTCAGATCAGCTTCTCCAGCGTGATCGGCAAGTCGCGCACCCTTTTCCCCGTCGCGTGGAACACCGCGTTGGCGATCGCCGGCGCCACGCCGACGATGGGCAGTTCGCCGACGCCCTTGCCGCCGAGCACAGAGGAGTGCGGGTCGGGGATGCCGACCGAAATCACCTCGATGTCGGGAATGTCGGCATTGGTCGGCACCAGATAGTCGGCGAGGTTGTTGTTGACGATGCGGCCGTGGCGGCGGTCGATGATGCCTTCTTCCAGCAACGCCTGGCCGATGCCCATGATGATGCCGCCCTTCCACTGGCTTTCCGCCAGCTTCGGATTGTAGAGCCGTCCCGAATCCAGCGCCGACACGACGCGCGAGACCCGCACGGTGCCGAAATCCTCGTCGACCCGGACCTCGATGAAATGCGCGCACCAGGAGTGGCGGGAATAGTCGCCTTCGGTGTGCGGCAGCGCCATGGCGATGGTGGTGTAGTTCCTGTAGCGGTCCTCGGCACTCGAATTGGCCGGCATGGTATCGCCTGTCGCCTCGATGCGATCGCGGCCGACGCTTTTGAGGAGCTCGGCGATCGACACATCGGGGCCGTCGCCACGCGGTGCGGTGATGCGGCCATTGGCGACGACCAGCGTGTTGGCCTGCAGCGCATGGAAGGGCGAGCGCGGGTCGCTGATCGCCAACCCGACCAACTGGTCGAGCGCCGAGGTCGCGGCCTTGTAGACGGCACCGGTCATGACGCCGGCCAGGCGCGAGCCGCCTGCGACGCCGGCGCGGGGAAAGCGGGAATCGCCCAGCTTCACCACGACGTCGTCGGCCGGCACGCCCACCGTCTCGGCCGCCGTCTGCGCCAGGATGGTGTAGGTGCCCTGGCCCATGTCGATCGAGGAGCTTTCGACCTCCACCGAGCCGTCGGCCAGGATGCGCACGATCGCCTCGCCATAGGCGCGCCGCACCGGATAGGTACCGGCGGCCACGCCCCAGCCGATCAGCTGGTTGCCGTCGCGCATCGAACGCGGCTCCGGTGAGCGCCTGGCCCAGCCGAAGCGCTCGGCGCCCGTGGCAAAAGCCTCGCGCAACTGCCTGGTGGACCAGGCTTTTTTCACTTCCGGGTCCTGCTCGGCATAGTTCCGCAGCCGGATCTCCAGCGGGTCGATGCCAACCTCATAGGCGAGCTCGTCGATGGCGCTTTCGATGCCGAAGGCCGAAGGGTTCTCGCCCGGCGCGCGCATGGCGCCCGGCACCACGGAATTCACCCGCACGACGTTCTGCCGGGACGAAAAGTTCGGCGTCGCGTACATGATCGAGGTAACCGAGGCCAACGGCTCCACCCACATGCCATCGATCGACGTTTCATTGACGCCGCGATGCACGATCGACTGGATTTTTCCTTCCGCATCCGCGCCGAGCGCCACCGTCTGGCGCGTCGCGGCGCGGCCGCCATAGCCGGTGAAGGTCTGCGGGCGCGTCATCACCAGGCGCACCGGCCGGCCGAGCATTTTGGCTGCACTCGCGGCAACCGCGCCGTGGCCGAGCGCCAGCGCCTTGGAGCCGAACCCGCCGCCAATATAGGGCGAGACCAGCCGCACATTCTCGAACGGCACATCGAACCACTCGGCATAGGTGCGCGCCATGCCGTCGAGCCATTGGCTCGGCTCCCACACGGTGAGCCGGTCGCCCTCCCAGCGGGCGATCAGGCCGTGCGGCTCCATCGGCGCCTGGTATTCGCGCGGCGTGTTGTAGGCGGCGCAGATCCGGACCGGGGCGGACGCAAAGGCAGCCTGCGCGTCGCCCCATTCCTTGGTCATGGCCTCGATCGGAATGCCGTCGCCGGCTTTGGCATCGTTGAGGTCGACGATGGCCGGCGTCTCGTCATAGTCGACCTTGACGAGGGCCGCTGCCGCAACCGCCTGCTCGAAGGTTTCGGCGACCACGGCGGCGACATGCTGGCCCGAAAAGCTGATGTCGCGCGCCAGCGGGCAATAAGGCTTGTCGGGCGGGGGCGTGCCGAACCAGTCCGACGCGGTTTTCAGGGCCATGATGGTGTCCGGCGTCAGCACTTGCAGCACGCCGGGCGCCGCCTCAGCCTGCGCCGTATCGATGGCGCGCACCTTGCCGGACGCGACCGTGCTGTCGACCAGCACGGCATAGGCCAGGTCTTCGAGCTGCTGTTCGACGGCGTATTTGGCCGCGCCGGTGATCTTGGCCGGGCCGTCGACGCGCGACAGCCGGCCTCCGACGGCTTGTGCCAGCACGCCGTCGGAGGCGTCGCCATGTCTTGCGATGTGAACGGTCATGCCGCTTCTCCCAGTTTGAGGATCGCTCTGGCCACGACGCGCGGCGCGAGCTCGATCTTGTAGTGGTTGGCGCCATGGTCGACGGCGCCCTCGACGGCGAGCAGGCTGGCCGCGCGGACAGCCGCAGGCTCCAGCACCTTGCCTTTCAGCGCCTCTTCCACGGCGCGCGCCCGCCAGGGCTTCGTGGCAACGCCGCCGAGCGCGACGCGCAGGTCGCGGACGGTGCGCCCGTCGGCCTCGAGTTCGAGGCCGACGGCGGCACTGGCGGCGGCGAACTCGTAAGACTGCCGGTCGCGGACCTTCACGTAGCTCGAGCGGCGGGCGGCGGCGGATCCCGGGATTTCGATGGCGGTGATCATCTCGCCCGGTTCGATCGCGTGTTCCTTCTGAGGCGTGGTGCCGGGCAGCAGGAAAAAGTCGTCGACCAAGACGCGGCGTTCTCCGAGATGGACCACCGCATCGAAGGCGACCAGCGCGGTGGCGAGATCGCCGGGATAGGTGGCGATGCAGGCCTCGCTGGTGCCGAGCACCGCATGGCCCCTGGTGACGCCGCCGATCGCCGAACAGCCGCTGCCGGGCTCGCGCTTGTTGCAGGCGGCAAAATTCGAGGGATCGCGGAAATAGGGGCAGCGTGTGCGCTGCATCAGATTGCCGCCGACGGTCGCCATGTTGCGGAGCTGCGCCGAAGCCGCCTGCCACAGCGCCTCCGAGACAGCGGGAAAGCCGCCCTTGATGCCGGCATGGTCGGCGACATGGCTCATGCTGGCGAGCGCGCCGATGACGGCGCCGCGCTCGTCGATCTCGATGGTGTCCAGCCCCTTGAGATGGGTGATGTCGACCAAGCTGTCGGGCTCGGCGACGCCGCATTTGGCGAGGTCGATCAGCGTCGTGCCGCCGGCCAGCAGCATGGCGCCGGGCAGGGCGGCCGCCTGGCGTGCGGCGTCGACGGAGTTGGCGCGAAGATAGGAAAAATCCCTCATGACGCGGCCTCCAGCGCTGCTTGGCGCACGGCGGCGACGATGTGCGGATAAGCGCCGCAGCGGCAGAGATTGCCGGCCATGTATTCGCGGATCTCGTCATCGGAGCCGGCATGGCCCTCGCGGATGCAGGCGACCGCCGACATGATCTGGCCCGATGTGCAATAGCCGCACTGGAAGGCGTCCCGATCGAGGAAGGCAGCCTGCACGGGATGCAGTTCGCCCTCCCGTGCAAGCCCCTCTATGGTGGTGACGGTGCGGCCTTCGGCCTGTGCCGCGAGCGTCAGGCAAGCCAGCACGCGCTCGCCGTCGACATGCACGGTGCAGGCGCCGCACTGGCCGTGGTCGCAGCCCTTCTTGGTGCCTGTCAGGCCGAGGCGGTCGCGCAAGGCGTCGAGCAGTGTGACGCGCGGTTCGAGGTCCAGCGTATGCGGCTGGCCGTTGATATCGAGATGGACGGGGATTGTGGTGTTCGTCATGGGCGTCTGGCTCCAGTTGCTTGACGCTGAGGGAAATGAAGTGGTGTCGGGGCGGGGAAGGGCAAGGCGCAATGTGGTCAGCTTGGCCGATCTCCCCCCGTGCGGGGGGAGATTACGCTCTTCGGCGCCTTCACCAATCCCTGACGGAAATCGGCTTTGGCTTGCAAGCTTTCAGCACGTGACATACCGGTTCCCCTGATTATATGATAAAGGTGCTCCACTAAAGCGGAGGTGCCTCCGTTTATTACGTGGGGGCTGACCCGATGGGGTTCAAGCCCCATATTTCGACAGTGGAGAAAAAATTGGCCGCAGAGCCGTCCGCCATCCCCGACCAGAAGACCGCAGAGGCCAAGCCGCTGCGCGCCGACGCGCAGCGCAACCGCGACCGGCTGGTCGAGGTGGCGGCGTCGGTCTTCGCCGAGCGCGGGATCGACGCCTCGCTGGAGGAGATCGCGCGCCGCGCGGGCGTCGGCATCGGCACGCTCTACCGGCATTTCCCGACACGCGAGCACCTGGTCGAGGTGGTCTACCGCCGCGAGGTGGAGGGGCTGTGCGCGGCCGCCGGCGAACTGGCGGCAAAGCATCCGTCCGACGTGGCGCTGGAAGAATGGATGCGGCGCTTCGTCGACTATATCGCCACCAAGCGAGGGCTTGCGACCAGCCTGCGGATCCTGTTGACGGCGAATGCCAATCTCTATTCCGACACGTCGGGTCGGGTCTCGGCGGCGTTGCGGCAATTGGTCGAGGCGGCGGTGGCCGAGGGCACCATCCGTGGCGATGTCGACGCGTCCGACGTGCTGCACGCGCTGGGCGGCATCTATTCGGCGCCCGACACCCCGGATTGGCGCGATCGCTCGCGCCGGCTGGTCCGGCTGCTGATGGACGGATTGCGGTTCGGCGCCGCCAAGGCTAGGTGAGGGCGACTGGAGACTGGCCTGCGGCTAGCGGGCACGTCCGCGATTTGGGGGCATCTTATGTATGTGGGCCGTTCCTACAAGGTGATGGATTTCGCGCTCTGGTCGCGGCGCAGCGTCATCTACATGGTGGTGGTGAGCGGACTGGCGGTGGCCGCCTACCGTTTTCCCGGACTTGCCGGGTTCTCGGTGCCGTGGTCTGTCGTGCTGGTGCTCGGCACCACGGTGTCACTGGTTGCGGGCTTCAAGAATTCGCAGGTGTTTACCCGCAGCGGTGAAGCGCTGCAGGCCTTTGCGCAAATCACGGCCAGCAGCCGGTTGTGGTCCAATTTCTGCAGGGACTTCACCGACGCCCCGACAGCGAAGCAACTCATCTATCGCCACATCGCCTGGATGACGGCGCTGCGTTTCGCGCTGCGGCGGCCGATGCCATGGGAATCCATGGCGCGGGCCGCCAATATCGAATACCGGCGGCGTTACCATGTCCAGGAGGATACGGGCTCGATCACCGACGAATTGCGGCCGTTGCTAGCCGAGCAGACCGGGGGCGTCCTGAAATCGCCCCGCCCGGCGATCGCCTTGCTCGAAATGCAATCGGTGCAGGTCAACGGCTTGTTCAAGGACGCCAAAATTCCTCCGCAGATCTATGGCGAACTGACAAAACTCATCCGCGACTTCCACGACCAGCAGGCGCGCTGCGACCGCATCAAGAACAATCCCTATCCCCGCCAATACGCCATCGTCAGTTCCATGTTCGTCATGATCTTCTGCACGCTGTTGCCGTTCGGCGTCGTTCCGGTCTTCGCCGAGATGGGCAAATTCGGCGGCGCGCTGGGCTCGATCGCGATCTGGCTGACGATCCCGTTCAGCACGCTGCTGGGCTGGGCATACATGTCGCTCGACCAGGTCGGCGAGAGCAGCGCCAACCCTTTCGAGGGCAACGCCAACGATGTGCCGATCTCGCAGATCTGCCGCGACATAGAGATCGAAATGCGGACCGGGCTCGGCGAGATCGACCTTCCCGCGCCATTGCTGCCTGTCAACGACATCGCGACGTAAGGCCAGTGCCTTACGGCGATAAGCGCGAACCGCCCGGGCGTCATTGGCGATGTGTTTCGCCCCGGGCGGCGCGTCGGCGCCGCCGTCGAAGCGTCAGGTCTTTTCGGGCGTGCACCAGGGGCAGCCCTTGGCGGGTTGCGACGGCTCGTCGCCGCGCCGTGTCGGCTCCGCCTCGATCGGCTCCCGTGTGTCGGGACCGTGCGTCTCACTCGTCCGTGTCATGGTTCTTCTCCTTGATGGGTTGCATCGGCGATTCAAGCTGCTTGCGCAATGCTCTGTTTTTGCAGAGTTTTCTCCAAGCGCGTTGCTTTCTCCCGGCCCGCCTGCCTGTTGGAAATCACGCGCAGCCAAGGCGCCAGATGGAAGGCGCTCATCAGCAGGTACATGGCCGGCATGCCGGTGAGCGGCGAAGAGGTGCCCATGCACAGCATCGCCGCATCGCCGCCGAAGATGCCGGCCAGCAGCGCCATCAGGGCGAAGATCGGCGCTGCGGCGAGGCCCAGCCAGTCGGCGATGCCGAGGCGGGCCGCGTCCTGATCGGGACAGCGGCGGGCGTCTGTATGGATGTCGCTCATGTCTTTCTCCTCGGTTGCGCATTGGCGCAAGCCCGGAAAGCAGCAGCAGTTCTGGGAAAGCTGCCGCCTTGTGAAGAGCGTCCGGCCGCGCTTGCGTGGAGCCGGCGCTCTAGCCAGGCTCTACTGGACGTCCTTGTTGCGGAACGCCGCCTCGCCGGCAGCAGACACTTCGTCCCATTTCCTGTCCGGCGCGGTGTCTGCGTCGTAATTGTCGCTCCAGTTCCACCATTTGTAGGTCGGGGTCTGCGGATAGCCTTCGGGCGAGTCCTCCCAGACCTCCTGGCGGCCGAGCGGCGTGGCGTCGAGGTAGCTCCAGACGGTGCCCATCGCCTCGTCGCCGCGGTTGTTGATCAGATAGGTGCGGAAGATGCGGTCCCCGTCGCGGATGAAGACGTTGTGGCCGTGCCATTCGTCGACGCCGAAATCTTTGTCGAAGCTGTCGGTGATGGTGTACCAGGGCATTGCCCAGCCCATCCGCTTCTTCAACCGCGCAATGTCGGCCTGCGGCGCGCGCGAGGCGTAGGCTAGCGTGGTGTCGCGGGCGTTGAGATGGGCGAGGTTAGAGACCTGGTCGGCGCCCAGCGAGCAGCCGCGGCAGGCGTGATCGGGCCAGCCATACACACCGGGCTCGAAGAAGGCGCGGTAGACGATCAACTGGCGGCGGCCCTCGAACAGGTCAAGCAGGCTCGCCTTTCCGTTGGGTCCTTCGAACGTGTAGTCCTTCTCGACGGCCATCCACGGCATGCGGCGGCGCTCGGCGGCCAACGCATCCTTGGCGCGGAGCGTCGCCTTCTCCTTTACGAGCAACTGCTGGCGCGCCGCCTCCCATGCTTGCTGGGAAACGATCGGCGGTGTGTGCATTTGCTTGGTCATGGCTTTTGCCTCGCTGTTCCGGTTTGATGTGACGGGACTGACATAGCGCCGGACAGCGGGATGGTGAGAGTTACAAGTATGGCGGGATTCGCCGTGGCGGGATTTTGATGGATTCGCTGATCACGGCCGCGGGGCTGTTGCTGGCGGCGGGTGATCCGCTCGGCGCGCTCGACCGCGTGGCGTTGCGCGAGGACGCGCCGGCGCTGGCGCTGCGCGGCATCGCCATGGCGCAGCTCGGCGATCTCGACCGGGCCAGGGCTCTGCTGCGGCGGGCGGGGCGCACCTTCGGGCCGAGGGAAGCGGTGGCGCGCGCCAGATGCGTCATCGCCGAAGCCGAGATCGCGCTGGTTTCGCGCGACCTCGGCTGGCCGGCCAAGGCGCTCGACGCGGCGCGGGCGACGCTGGAAAAGCAAGGCGACCGGCTGAACGCCGCGCATGCGCGGCACCTGGAAGTGCGATTCCTGTTGCTGATCGGCCGTCTCGACGAGGCCGAGCAGGTGCTGGCCGGGCTCGATGCGACGCCGTTTCCGCCGGCTTCGCGGGCCGCGCACGAGCTGGTCGTCGCCGGCATCGCCATGCGGCGCCTCAGGACGAAGACCGCGCGCGCGGCACTCGAGCGGGCCCGCCACGCCGCATGGCGGGCCGGCATTCCCGGACTGATGGCCGAGGTCGACAGCGCATTCCGGGTGCTGGCAACGCCGGCGGCGCGGCTGATCGCGAACGGCCAGGAGCATCCGCTGCTGCTCGAGGAAGTCGAGACCTTGCAGGCATCGGAAGCGCTGGTGGTCGACGGTCTTCGTTATGCCGTGCGCAGACAGGAGGCGCGGGCCTCTCTGGCGACGCGCCCGGTGCTGTTTGCGCTGGCGCGCGCGTTGGCCGAGGCCTGGCCCGGCGACATGCCGCGTGCGGCGCTCATCGCCAGGGCCTTCGGCGGCAGGCACGCCGATGAATCGCATCGCGCCCGGCTGCGGGTCGAGATCGGCCGGCTGCGCGCCGAGCTGCGCGGGCTGGCCGACATCCAGGCGACGAAGCGCGGTTTTTCGCTGGCGCCGAAACGGGGCGGCGAAGTGGTGGTGCTGGCGCGGCCTCTCGAGGAGCGGCATGCGGCAGTGCTCGCCTTCCTCGCCGACGGCGAAGCCTGGTCGAGCTCGGCACTGGCGCTGGCGCTCGCATCCAGCCAGCGCAGCGTGCAGCGCGCGCTGGAGCAGCTTGCCGAGACCGGCAAGGTGCAATGGTTCGGCCGCGGCCGGGCGCGCCGCTGGATGACGCCGCCGGTGGCGGGTTTCACGACCACCTTGTTACTCCCGGCGCCGTT
Organism: Mesorhizobium sp. B2-5-11; assembly: GCF_006440835.1. Lineage (NCBI taxonomy): Bacteria > Pseudomonadati > Pseudomonadota > Alphaproteobacteria > Hyphomicrobiales > Phyllobacteriaceae > Mesorhizobium > Mesorhizobium sp. B2-5-11. Next base: position 176,147 of record NZ_VFUK01000004.1, on the reverse strand, counting down.
GCCGAGCGGCTAGGAATGGATCACACGATCAAAAGGTGAGGATGAAGACATGAAACATGCGGCGGCCGAAATCCTGCGTGAATACGGCCCCTTTGCGGGCGTGGACAGCGTGCATGGGGTGAGCTTCGATGGGCAGAACGTCTGGTTTGCCTCGGGCAAGGGGCTCACCGCCTTCGACCCGGAGAGCGGGCAGGCGGTGCGCTCGATCGATGTCGCCGCCCATGCCGGGACGGCCTATGATGGCCAGTACCTCTACCAACTCGCCAAGGACCGGATCCAGAAGATCGATCCCGGCACCGGCGCGGTGCTGTCCACCATTCCGGCGCCCGGCGGCGGCGGCGATTCCGGCCTCACCTGGGCCGAGGGCACGTTGTGGGTGGGGCAGAACCGCCAGCGCAAGATCCACCAGATCGACCCCGAGACCGGGGCGATCCTGCGCGTCATCGAATCCAACCGCTTCGTCACCGGCGTGACCTGGGTCGATGGCGAGCTGTGGCACGGCACCTGGGAAGGCGATCAGAGCGATGTGCGGCGCGTCGACCCGGAGAACGGAGACGTGCTGGAACGGCTCGACATGCCGCCCGGCAAGGGCGTGTCGGGGCTCGAATCCGACGGCGGCGACCGCTTCTTCTGCGGCGGCGGCCCGGGCGGCGTGGTGAGGACCGTGCGCCGACCGAAATGAGGGCTGATCTTTGCGGTGAGCTCACGTGCCGACGCCTGCGGACAAGCGACAGGAGCATCGTCTGTGTCGATCACAGATTCGGCAATTTGTCCGCCGCCGGCTGGCCGTTGCCCGATGCCGGGCCTAGATAGGCTGGACCATCTTCGCAGAGGACCAGACCATGCCTGAACAGATTTCGTTGAACGACGGCTCGACCATTCCCCGGCTCGGCCTTGGCGTGTGGCAAGTCGATCCCGCTATCACCGCCAAGGTGGTGGGTTGGGGGATCAAGGCCGGCTACAGGCTGATCGACACCGCCGAAGGCTACCAGAACGAGAAGGGCGTCGGGGAGGCGATCCGGGGCGCGGGCGTGCCGAGGGGCGAGCTGTTCATCACCTCGAAGCTGCGCAACGGCGCGCACCAGCGCGATGCCGCATTGCGCGCCTTCGAGGATACGATGGACAAGCTCGGTATCGAACAGATCGACCTGTTCCTCATCCACTGGCCGGTGCCCAGCCAGGACAAATATGTCGAGGCCTGGCAGACATTGGTCGAGCTGCAGAAAGCCGGCCGGATCAAATCGGTCGGCGTGTCGAATTTCAACCGGGATCACCTGGAGCGCATCATCGGCGAAACCGGCGTCACGCCAGCCGTCAACCAGATCGAGCTGCATCCGCGTTTCCAGCAGCGCGAGATCAGGGAGTTCCATGCCCGGCACAACATCCACACCGAAAGCTGGAGCCCGCTCGGCAGCGGCAGGCTGCTCGGCGACGCGACCATAGCAGGCATCGCCGCAAAGCACGGCAAGTCCGCGGCGCAGACGATGATCCGCTGGCACCTCCAGGAAGGGCTGATCGTCATCCCGAAATCGGTCCACCAGGACCGCATATCGGCCAATTTCGACGTCTTCGATTTCGAACTGGACGCGCAGGACCTGAAGGCCATCCGCGGCATGGATTCAGCCGATGGCCGCGTCGGGCCGAACCCTGCGACGGCGGCGTTCTTGTTTTGAGGCCACCAACGTTTTTACTCTACGGCGCCCCCCTCTGTCCTGCCGGACATCTCCCCCACGAGGGGGGAGATCGGCTGTCGTGAATGCTTTCGCCAATTTTCAACTTTGAAAAATGTGGCGCTGGAGCCAAAGCTGCCAATCTCCCCCCTTGTGGGGGAGATGCCCGGCAGGGCAGAGGGGGGCGCTGTCCCGCCAGCCTGTCAGGGCGCGTCTGCCAAACCAGCCGCGATAACGATATGCTGGCAGACATTGTCTATGTCGCGGATGACATCGTCATTCCAGAAGCGCAAGACGATCCAGCCATCCTGTTCCAAGCGTTTGGTTCTGGCCTCGTCAGCATTGGCAAGACCCGGGTCGCCATGTTGTGAACCGTCGACCTCTGCAATCAGCTTTTTCTCCGGGCAGGCGAAGTCTACGATGTAGCCGGCGATGGGGAATTGCCTGCGAAAGCCCAGGCCCATCAGCCTATGCGCACGCAGCTCGTTCCAGAGCTTTAGTTCGGCATCGGTCATGATCCTGCGCATCGATTTCGCGTTAGCGCGGTGTCTTGGGGGCAAGGGTGTGTGTGGCATGGTGTGAGAGGCTTGATGCTGAAGTTGGTCACCAACGTTTTTACTCTACGGCGCCCCCCTCTGTCCTGCCGGACATCTCCCCCACAAGGGGGGAGATTGGCAGCTTTGGCTCCGGCGCTACATTCTTCAACGTTGAAGATTGGCGAAAGCATTCGCGACAGCCGATCTCCCCCTTGTGGGGGAGATGCCCGGCAGGGCAGAGGGGGGCTGTCCCGCCGGCGTCTCAGGAGATCAGCAGCTTCAGTGCCTCAAATCCCCGAGCCGTCGAGCTGCTGGGCGTCGTCGCCTTCCCAGGGCGAGGGCATGGAGGCGCGGGCGAGGTTGGCCGAGGGCATCGGCATCCAGCATTTCAGCTCGGGCTCGGCATATTCGACGATGCGGCCGGGCGAGGAGTCCGACGCGCGCCAGCCTTCTTCGCCGAACTGGTCGCCATCCGACCAATAGGCGAGGTCGACTTCCGCCGGCCCCTGCTCGGACGGCCGGACCGTGACGAGGATCCGGCTGCCGTCCTTGGGCGCGCTTGACATGTGGCGCCAGCGGTCGGGCTCATCCATCGCTCATCCTCCTCGAGATCCATTGCCATGCTTCGAGAGGGATAGTCGCCTCGCGTCCGGAAGCGGTCAACCCGGACTTTTCGCAAACCGGTCCTTGCGGTCGCGACCGCATTGTCGGATTCGATCGGCGCTATCCGTCCTTGGCGTGCATGCCGCAACAAGGAGCGAGGCGATGGCGAGTGACAAGGTCGGGCCGAAACCGCACGGGGCGGACGCGGAGATGAAACTGTTCTTCAGCCGCAACCCCAATCCGCGCCTGGGAGTCGCGGTGGCCCGTCACCTCGGGGCGAAGGTCGCGTTCGAATTCGCTTCGCCTATGGCGCCGGGGCAGGCGGAGCGGTTCCGCCCGCTCAATCCCAATCTTTCCCTGCCCTTGCTGGCCTGGCCTGGAGGGAGCCTCTGGGAAGCGGACGCCATAGCCTGCCGGCTTTCGCGCGACATGGGTTCGGATTTCTGGCGCGCGGGCGACGACGAACCCGAGATGATCCGTTGGCTGAGCTGGGGCAAGGAAGAGTTCGTCAGGGCCTGTGACATCGTGCATTTCGAGCGCGGCACCAAGCAGCGCTATGGCATCGGTCCGATCGACGCGGAAAAGGTCGCGGAGGGACTGGAACAGTTCCACAGGACAGCGCTGATCCTCGAGGCGGCACTTGGCCGGCGGCCATGGCTGGCCGGGACTTCGGTTTCGTATGCCGATTTCCGCATGGCGACGTTCCTGCCCTTCAACGACGCCGCCCGCCTGCCGCTCGGCGACTATCCCGAGATCGAGCGCTGGTATCGCCGGCTCGAAGAGATCGAGGCCTGGCGCGATCCGTTCCAGGGGCTGGACGCGCCCGCATTGGCGCCGGTCCCCGGACGGTGATGCCCGCGTGAGACGACGCGGGAGCGGCCGACCAGGCTTCAGGATTTGATTCGCGCTTCCGCTTCAACTGCTTGTTTTCACGTGCATCCGAAACGATTGCGCGCTTGTCATGCGATCGTTCAGCCCGCCGGATGTTCGCATCAGGCAGGCAGTATTCGCACAACTGTGCGCAACGCCCAACTGGCGGCCATCGGCGCTCGACGCTTTGCAATCGGGTTGATAAGTCCTTTGCGAAGGAGCGGCTGAGTCTGACATGACCGTTGCGATCGAGATGGGACAGACGACCGCCGGCGCGCCGGCGGCGCTGGACCTTGAGGAACTGCTGGCGACGCGGCTTTTGGTGCAGGGCAATTCGGGCTCCGGCAAATCCCATTTGTTGCGCCGGCTGCTGGAGCAGAGCGCGCCCTGGGTGCAGCAGACCATCATCGACCCCGAAGGCGACTTCGTGTCGCTGGGCGAACGCTTCGGCCATCTGGTGATCGATGCCGAGGAACATACCGAGCGCGGGTTGCAGAGCGCCGGCGAGCGGGCGCGCATCCACCGCGTCTCCACGGTGCTCAATCTCGAAGGGCTCGACGCCGAGAACCAGATGCGGCGCGCCGCCGCCTTCCTCGGCGGGCTGTTCGAGGTGGCGCGCGACCATTGGTATCCCATGCTGGTGGTGGTGGACGAGGCGCAGCTTTTCGCGCCGGCGGTGGCCGGCGAGGTTTCCGACGAAGCGAGAAAGCTTTCGCTCGGCGCCATGACCAATCTGATGTGCCGCGGCCGCAAGCGCGGGCTTGCCGGCATCATCGCCACGCAGCGCCTTGCCAAGCTTGCCAAGAACGTCGCGGCCGAGGCTTCCAATTTCCTCATGGGCCGCACCTTCCTCGACATCGACATGGCGCGTGCCGCCGATCTGCTCGGCATGGAGCGGCGGCAGGCGGAGGCTTTTCGCGACCTGGAACGCGGGCATTTCATGGCGCTGGGCCCGGCATTGTCGCGCCGCCCGCTCGGCCTGCGCATCGGGCCGACGGATACGAGCCCGCGCAACGGTACGCCGCGGCTGATGCCGTTGCCGGAAGCGGCGTTGGAGGATGCCCGCGCGATCATCCTGGCGGCACCGCCGCCGGAGGCCGTGCGGCCGCAGCGGCGGGTGACATCGCCGGACCTGCTCGACCAGCTGATGGCGGCGAAGTCCGCGGCGCTGGAGATCCGCCCCGAACCGGCCGAGCCGGCGCCCAGCGCCGAGGACCTGGCGGAGCGGCGCGAGCGGATGGACCGCATCCTGCGCGCCATATTGGCGGAGCCCGACGCGGGCTTCCGCGTCATCGGCGTGCTCTACCAGGAGTTCGTGGTGCGCTGCCGCATCGAGGGGCTGGCGTCGGTCGTGCCCGATCTGCAGGAGTTCCGCCGCATGCTGACGCGCGCCCGCGCCGGCGTGGGTTCCGATATGGCCGAGGACGATGCGTGGCGCGACGTCTCCGTGCGCGCCTCGCTGCTGCCCGAGGACATGCAGGGCGTGTTCATGATGATCGCCCGCGCGGCAAAGGAAGGCTGGCCCTGCCCGAGCGACGCCGCGATCGCCCGCGCCTATGGCTCGCACTCCATGCGCCGCGCCCGGCGCCTGCTCACCTACATCGAGGAGCAGGGCCTGATCGTGTGCCAGCTCGACGGCACCGGCCGGCGCACCGTGACGCTGGTGGAACTCGCCTGGGCGACGGCGCCGGGCGACCCCAATGCGGCGCCGGGCGACCGCAACGCGGCGCCGGGCGATCCCAATACCGAGGAGGCGGAGCAGGGCAGCCTGGCGCTGTGATGGCGTGGGCGGGACGGTTGCGGTTGTCCACTGGAACATAACGAGAACATGTGATACTCTATCGCATCGGTGAGTCTTGCGCGGTACGGTCGAGGGCGATGGGAAAAATTTCACAGATTCGTGGGTCGAAATTGCCTGCCGTCTTGCGCTCGGTGGCTGATGCATTGCGAGCGGCGCGCGCGGAGCTGTCGAAGGCTCGCCTTCTGGCACGCGCATGGTGCGAGACGATCGACGAATGCGACCGCGAAACCTATGCGGTTTCGCTGACCCGGCGCGCTCTGGAGGCCTTGTCGGCGGCCCTCGGCATTTCTCCGACGATCTGCCCCTCGCTCGCCTTCGAAACGGAAGCGCTGGACGAGCCGGCCTCCGCGCTTGCGCACAGCATCGGAGAGACCGCCGCGCGGCTGCCGATCCTCGAAGCGCTGCATCTCGTCACCAGCCTCTATCCGGTCCTGCTGCCGACCAGGGAGCGCGGTGAGCGCGGTGCCTTCTACACGCCGCCGGCGCTGGTCAACCGCCTGCTCGACCAGGCCGAGGAAGAGGGCCTGGACTGGCGCAGCGCGCGGGTTCTCGATCCCGCCGCCGGCGGTGGGACGTTTCTGTTTCATGCCGCGCACCGCATGATCGCCGCGCTCGGCGATTGCGAGCCCGCCTTCGCGCTCAGCCATGTCGGCACCAGGCTTGCCGGTTTCGAGCTCGATCCTCTCGCGGCGCGGCTGGCGCAAGGCGCCCTGGAGATCGCGCTCGCCGATATTGCGACCAGGGCCGGGCGCGCCGCCCCGGCCATGGTGACGGCCTGCGACACGCTTGAAGCCGATCCGGAACCCGTCTTCGATCTCGTCGTCGGCAATCCGCCCTATGGGCGGGTCTCGCTGCCGTCGCAATTGCGCGAGCGCTATGCGCGCGGCCTCTACGGGCACGCCAATCTCTACGGCGTTTTCACCGACGCCGCGCTGCGCTGGACCAAGCCTGGCGGCCTCATCGCCTTCCTGACGCCGACAAGCTTTCTCGGCGGCCAATACTACTCGGCGCTGCGCAGCCTTCTGGCCAACGAGGCGCCGCCCGTCGCGATCGACTTCGTGCATGCGCGGCGCGGCGTTTTCGAGGACGTGCTGCAGGAGACGCTGCTTGCCGTCTATGTCAACGGCGCGCAGCCGCGGCGCGCGCAGATCCACTACGTGACCGTCGCCTCCGAGACCGAGGCCGGGATTGCCCGCAACGGCACGATAGGCTTGCCATCCGACCGCGCCATGCCTTGGCTTGCGCCGCGCACGCCGGAGCACAGCCGGCTCATCGCCCGGGCCGAGACGATGACGCATCGCCTCGTCGACTGGGGCTATGGGGTTTCGACCGGCCCGCTGGTCTGGAACCGCTTCAAGGGTCAATTGCGCGATCGCGCCGGCGGCAAGGGCGTGCATCCGTTGATCTGGGCCGAAGCCGTGACCTCCGACGGCCAGTTCGCCTATCGCGCGCGCAAGAAGAACCACGCCCCTTACTTCAAGCTGGAGGCCGGGGACGGTTGGCTGCTTGTCGAGGAGCCCTGCATCCTCGTCCAGCGTACCACCGCCAAGGAACAGGCCCGGCGCCTGATCGCCGCCGAACTTCGCCAGGAATTCATCGATGCGCATGGCGGCGTCGTCGTCGAAAACCATCTCAACATGGTCCGCGCGACCGGCGGCATCAAGGTGCCGGCGGCGGTGGTGGCGGCGCTTTTGAACAGCCGCGTCATCGATGATCTTTTCCGCTGCATCAGCGGCAGCGTCGCCGTTTCCGCCTTCGAGCTGGAAGCGCTGCCGCTGCCGCCGCCCAAGAGCACCAGCACGTTGGCGAAGCTCGTCGCAGCCGGTGCAACGCGCGAAAAAATCGAGGCGGAATGCAGCCGCCTCTACGGTGAGCCTGCATGACGGCACGGCCGCCCTATGCGACGCGCGATCTTGTCGCCGGGCGCTTGCCGCTGATCTTTCCGGAAGGCACGCCGAACCGCATCTATTGCATCCGCGAACTTGCCGCCAGCACCGTGTTCGCCGCTCTCTACATCGGCGCCGTCGAGGGTTCGGGGCGATTCCTGGGCCCTGTCCATGTTTATCGCATGACCCGCGAGCAGGCGGCGCTGGCGGACGATGCAGATCGGGATGCCTACGCCGCAACTGTCCTGCGCAAGAACGGCGCCGTCGCGGGATCACGCTGGTACGCGGACAATACGCGCGAGCCCATCCGCGACGAGACGCTGCGGGACGGGCTGGTGGCGATCGGCTCGGTGCTGCGTCGCGAGGATCTGCCGACGACTTCAGGCCAGCCCCGCTATGCGCTGAGGGCGGCATTTGCAGCCCTGTTCGACCCGGCGCTGGAAGGCGAGGCGCTGGAAACCGCCATCGCGGACTTCCAGGAAACGCATCTCAGCAAGGGCGCGCTGGCCCGCGTGACCATCATGCGCGCCGGCGCTGTCGCCAACACCGCCGGCATCCGCGTCACGTTTCCGAACGGCGACACCAGGCTTTTGGCGCCGGGACCGAGTTCGGTCATCGCGCAAGCCGTCATCGAGGTGTTCGCCAAACGGTTTCTCGCCGCCCCTGCCATGTTGTGGCTGAGCGAGAGCGGCAACAAGGTGGTCCTGCGCGACGACGCCATCGCCAGTGCGATCGGCCTCAAGATCGAGGCCGACAGGAACTTGCCCGACATCATCCTCGCCGATCTCGGCCGCAAGGAGCCGTTGATCCTGTTCGTGGAAGTGGTGGCGACCGATGGCGCGATCACGGATCGCCGGCGCGATGCCCTCCATGCTGTCACGGACGCGGCCGGTTTCGACCGAAAACAGATCGCGTTCCTGACCGCCTATCAGGATCGCCAGTCCGCCGGCTTCAAGAAGACCGTCGCGCAGCTTGCCTGGGGCTCGTTCGCCTGGTTCGTCTCCGAACCCGGCCAACTCCTCGTGCTTCATGACGGCGCGGCCGACGGGCGTCCATTCGGCAGCTTGCCTTGGACAGTGATGTAATAACGCTTCCCCAGCGTCACTAGGACAGCCGGTCGATACACGGATTATCCGGTGTTGCGCTCCGTTGGCGGCCTAGCCTGCTATGTTTAATGTTGGAGTTATTGTATAGGAATAAGGTCTGGCGAATAGCACTTCGTTTGTTGGGAACGAGTAGCATTTCGTTTGATGGCGAGGGGAGCGCCAAACGATGAAGTTCAACTTCGATGGACCTCCAGTGGATGAATCCGAGGCTGACATCCCGCTCGCCTGCCAGCGCCAATTGTTGCCTCTCGTGGGCGAAATCGTCGAGGCGGCTGTCGCGGCCGGCTGGGACAAGGATGATGTGCTTCTGGCTTTTGTGGAACTCGCGTGGGATCTTTACGAAAAAGGTCGCGGGGACCCGCAATAGACGGCCGTGAACGACTGGCTCCGCGCCGCGCCGTTGCGTGCCACTGATGCCGAACAACGCTGTCGAACCACAGGGCCGACACAGCCTCGCATGTGAACTCCTCCTTCGTGACCGATGCGTTGCCGGCTTACGCCCGGGCCGACGAATCCGGAAGCGAAGATCCGTCAAGGCTCTTCGCTATTGACAGAAATGCTGCTGAACTTCCTTCGACGGTCAGTTCTTCTTTCTTATCTCGAATAAAGAATTTTCTTTGCGCGTGGAAGTTCTTTTCAATTCGAGGCGTGTGCGTTACGTTGATTCCGGGTCAGGGGAAGGGGATACCAAGCGGCGGTAAGCCGGCTGAGGCAACACGTATGAAACATGCGGGCGGGGCTCGGGAAAGCGGCGATTCCCAGGGCGTCGATCAAGAGCGGACAGCTCGATACGTCCTGGATATCATTCCGGAAAGTGCTGGTCCCAGAAGAGCCACCGCCCGCGGAAGCGTCATCTATTCCGTCCGCAGTCCGGGATCGCAGAAATTCCTGGCCAGGGAGCATTCCACGGGGATTGTGCTGAGGCCGGCACGCAAGCTGAGAGCCTCGCTCGGCAGTGACAGGATCACGCAGTACGATGCGCCGGTCGGCTGTCTCGTCGTCAATCCGGCGGGCGTCGACAGCACGCTGGCCTGGTCGCAGACCAGGGAGAACGCCGTCGTTTCGATCTCTCCCGAAGCGCTGTCCGAGCTGGCGGCCCATGAGTTCGACCTCCCGGACGTCAAGCTCGAACCGCCCGCGTTCGGCACGGTTGACCTGAGGGCGCTCAACATAGCCCAGATGATCACTGCCGAACTGACCGACAGGCTGCCGCCGAACGAGCTCTATCTGGACTCGCTGCTGACGGTGTTCGGGGTGCATCTGCTGCGCGGTTATACGGGTCGCAAGAGGCAGGCCGCGTCGCCCAAAGGCGGGCTCTCCGCCGTTGGCGCCCGACGCGTGCGAGAGTATCTCGACCAGAACTTCGTGCGGAAAGTCATGGTCGCCGAGCTCGCGTCGGTCGCGGGGGTGTCACCAAATCATTTCATAGCAAGGTTCGCCGGGACATTCGGCATGCCGCCGCATCGGTATCTGATCAACCTGCGCCTCGACCTCGCGGAAAAGCTGCTGGCCGGCGGAGAGTTGCCGATTGCCGAAGTCGCCTACCTTGCCGGATTTTCGGATCAGAGCCACCTGGCCGCGACCATGAAGAGATACAGGGGAAGGACGCCAGGCGGGCTGGTGACGCTTTCCGCAGGAATTGAAAGCCCGACCATGGCAAAGTAGCAACAGCTGCCGGCCAGCGATCCAAGACCGGAATTTCCTACAAGGCTTTCGGAGTTTTTCAAAATACGTCCGTCACCACCTGTGCCCCAAGCTTTGCTGGAGTCATTTGGAATGCCATTCAGTTCGCGCATTGCTTGCCATCCGGCCGGATCGATCACATGAGCGGGGTTGGCGATGCGGGCCCGCTTCGATCAATCACGAATTGTTTTTCAGGGGAACGGGGAGGGAGGCCTCGGGTTGAAGTTCATCTGGGAAATATCGGGAGGCCGAAAAATGCCGGGCGATGATGGTCCCCCCGGATCGGTATCCGGAGCCAATCCGGCCCGGCAGCCGCTGCTCAACGTGAAGGGCGGGCTTTCCGTCCGCAGTGCGCGCAAGGTGCAGGAGTTCCTGAACGAGAACTTCTCGCGCAAGCTGGCGCTTGCCGAAATGGCCGCCGTCTGCGGATTTTCATCGTACCACTTCGTGCGCGCCTTCTCCAAGACGTTCGGCATGCCGCCGCATCAATATGTTCTCGATCTCAGGCTGGACTTCGCGGAAAGACTTCTTGCCGACAGCCGCATGACCATCGCCGACATCGCCCATCTCAGCGGGTTTTCGAGCCAGAGCCACTTCACCACCATGATGAAGAAATACCGGCAGATGACGCCGATGCAGGCACGGGCGGGCAAGTTTAACGCAAAGATTAGATGAAGCCGCGCTCTCGTCATTATTTGATTACTTGATTTTAAAGCAGTTGCTAAGGTAACGAGCCGTTAACCTCCGCGTATATGCTCGTATCTTTTCTCACAAGACAGCAATTTCGTGAAATACCGCGAAGGGGAATCATGTCTTCCTGCTGTGGAGTGGAAGTGTCAGACATTTCGTGCCGGCCAGCGGAGAGGGAACCATGACCGACAATCATATTTCGGGCGGCCATATTTCGGGCGGCTCGCTCCTTGTTCAGCGCCGTGCGGCGCATTTCGCCAGTCACTGGATCGCGAATGGCGATCCTCGGTCCCGTTCGGCCCGGCGCCGCTTGATGGCGGTCCTGCGCATGGCGCATCGTGCGCTGGGCATGGGGCGCAAGCGCTTGGGGCTGGGAACGCTGGGCGTCGGCGGGGCGCTCGGGACCGCCGTGACGCTGGGCGCCTTCGCGATCGGCATGGCCGCGACGCCGGCTCAGGCGCAATATCAGGCCGGCGGCGGTTCGGCGACCGCTCCCGAGGCCATCGCGGTCGGAAACGGCTCAAACGCCAGCCTTAACTGGGCCATAGCGCTCGGCTTCCAGGCCCAATCGACGGCGCAATACGGCGTCGCCATTGGTCGCACCGCGTCGGCCACGGGCACCGGCGGCGCAGTGGCGATCGGCTCCGGTACGATTTCAAACAATATCAACACGGTAGCGATCGGCGTCGCCGCGGGTGCCACTGGTGCCGGGGCCAGCGCGCTGGGCACCAACGCCCAAGCTTCGGGAGGGAACTCCACCGCAGTCGGTGTCAGCGCCACGGCCAGCAACAACTATGCGTTCGCCGCTGGCTACGGATCCGTAGCAAGCGGGCTGCGCAGCACTGCGATTGGGCAGTTCGCAGGGGCGTCCGGGCTGGATGCTGTTGCACAAGGCACCAGCACCGTTGCGAACAGCCAAAATGCCGTCGCCGTCGGCTTCCAGTCGACCGCAACCGCGATAAACGCCGTCTATCTCGGCTCGCGCACCGCTGCCGGGACGGGAGCCTTGGCCCAGAGCGCCGTTGCTATCGGTACGGACGTGACGGCGTCTCAGGTCGACACCACCGCAATCGGACGCCAAAGCAAGGCAACGGGAACGGGCGCCACGGCGATGGGTAAGAACGCCAGCGCCTGGGGCAATCAGTCCATTGCATTCGGTGTGGGCGCGCAGGCAGGCGTGCAGGCCGACACGGCCGTGCCCAACAGCATCGCCATCGGCACCAGCGCGCTTGCGAATAAGAACAACGCGATGGCGCTCGGCACGCTGGCCAATGCCACGGAGGACGGTGCCATCGCCATGGGCTCCTCTACCAACGCGACAGCCACGCAGGCCGTGGCGCTTGGCGTTTCCGTCAACGCCACTGGCGCCGGCGCCACCGTGGTGGGCAGCGCAGGCTCCACTGCGTCCGGCGCCTACTCCATTGTGGTAGGCGCCACCAGTACCGCGAGCGGAGCCAATTCCATCGCCATCGGCCCCTCGACCAACGCGACGGCGGCTAACACCATCGCCTTGGGCGCCAGCGCCAAGGCGGATTCCGCCGAAGCGGTCGCCATGGGCACCAATGCGGTGGCGACCGGCGGCAAGGCCGTCTCCATCGGCTCCGGCAACACCGCCTATGGCGACGGCGCGGTGTCGATCGGCGATCCGAGCTATGCCAGCGGCACCGGCGCCTTCACCGGCGGCGCCAACAACATCGCCAACAGCGACGGCACGGCGACCGCCACCGCGGCCAACATGGCCAACGGCGCCGTCGCGATCGGCAACAGCAACAAGGCGATCGGGCAAGGTTCCGTGGCGCTGGGCAACGGCTCGACGGCGGGCGCGGCCGGCCTCGCCGGAAATGTCGCGCTCGGCGATGGCGCGACGGCGGCGGCAAGCTCCGGCGACGTGGCGCTCGGCTCGGGCTCGGTGACCACCACGGCGGTCGGCACGGCCAGCGGGGTGGTCAACGGCACCACCTACGCCTTCCAGGGCACCAACCCGACCTCGACGGTCAGCATCGGCGCGGTCGGCGCGGAACGCACCATCACCAACCTGGCGGCTGGGCGGATCAGCGCGCTCTCCACCGACGCCATCAACGGCTCGCAGCTCTTCGCCACCAACCAGGCGGTCGATGCCATCGGCGCCGTCGTCAACAACATCAATGTCGGCGGCGGCATCAAGTATTTCCATGCCAACTCGACGCTGGCGGATTCGCAGGCGCTGGGAGCCGATTCCGTCGCTGTCGGCCCGAATGCGGTCGCCAACAATGCCGGCGATGTCGCGATCGGCCTGAATTCGACGTCGGGCGCCACGACCAATGTCGGCGGCACGACGATCGGCGGCGTCAACTATACCTTCGCCGGCGGCACGCCGGCGGGCGCCTTCTCGGTCGGCTCGGCCGGCGCCGAGCGCCAGATCCAGAACGTCGCGGCCGGACAGTTGAACGGCGGTTCGACCGATGCCGTCAACGGCTCGCAGCTCTTCGCCACCAACCAGCAGGTGACCCAGAACACGACCGACATTGCCAATATCGGCGCTGGCGTGACCAATCTCGGCAACACGATCAACAACATCACCGGCGACACGTCGACCGTCTTCACCGACGCCAATGGCGAAGGCATCCGCTATGCCCGTACCAACGAGTTCGGGCTGGCGCAGACCGATTCCTTCGCCCAAGGCGTCGGTTCCACGGCGGTCGGCTACAATGCGACCGCGACCGGCGTCAGCGCGCTGGCGCTCGGCCGCGACAGCAATGCCAGCATCGACGGCGGCGTGGCGCTCGGCTCGGGTTCGCTCTCCGATCGTCCGATCGCTCCGGCTACCGGGCAACTGCCCGCCGGCCCATCCAACTTCATCGAGTACAACACCACCGACAAGGCGCTGCTCGGCGCCGTTTCGGTCGGCAACGCCACCTCCTACCGGCAGATCACCAATGTCGCCGACGGTACGCAGGACCAGGACGCGGTGACGGTGCGCCAGCTCGCCGGCGCCATCGCCGCCGTGTCGGCCACCTCGACCAAGTATTTCCATGCCAATTCGGTGGCGGCCGACTCGCTGGCGGTCGGCGCGGAATCGGTCGCGATCGGTCCGACCACGGTCGTCAACGGCGATAACGGCATCGGCATCGGTAACGGCGCCATCGTCGACCAGACGGCGCCCGGCGGAACCGCCATCGGCCAGAACGCCCATGTGATGCTGGCGGACGGCCTTGCCTTCGGCACCAATTCGCTCGCCTCCGGCATCCAGTCGGTGGCGCTCGGCGCCGGCGCCCAAAGCACCTTCATCAACAGCGTGGCGCTGGGCGCGCAGTCCATCACCTCGGTCGGTGCGCAGGCCGGCTACGCGGCCTTTGCCCTGACCGCTCCGCAGACCTCGGTGGGCGAGGTGTCGATCGGCGACGCCGGAGCTGAACGCAAGCTCACCAATGTCGCGGCGGGCTCGGCCGACACCGACGGCGTCAACGTCTCGCAGCTGCGCGGCGTGTCGCAAAACGTGACCAACCTGTTCGGCGGCACCACCACGCTCAACCCCGACGGCTCGATCACCGGGCCGACCTACACCGTCCAGGGCAACACCTACACGACCGTCTATGACGGGCTCACGGCGGTCGACAATGCCTTGACCACCATCAGCAATGGCGGCGGCATCAAGTACTTCCACGCCAATTCGTCGCTGGCCGACAGTATCGCCGGCGGCACCGACGCCGTGGCGATCGGGCCCGAAAGCGTGGCGAGCGGCAACGACAGCCTGGCCGCCGGCCATGGCTCTACGGCTACCGGGGCGGGCGCCGTCGCGCTCGGCCAGGGCGCGCAGGCCAACAACGCCAACGATGTGGCGCTCGGCTCCGGCTCGGTGACGCAGACCGCCGTCGGCACCTCCAGCACCGTCATCAACGGCAAGACCTATGCCTTTGCCGGCACGACGCCGACCGGGACAGTCAGCGTCGGCGATGCCGGCGCGGAGAGGACGATCACCAATGTCGCTGCCGGACGGATCGCCGCCGACAGCACCGACGCGATCAACGGTTCGCAACTCTTCGCCTCCAACCAGGCGATCGAGGCCCTGCAAACCGGCGTCGGAAATCTCAACCAGAATGCGGTGACGTATGACACGCAGGGCGGCGCCAAGACGAACACCATCACGCTGCAAGGCGGCGACGTCAACGCGCCGGTCGTCATCTCCAATGTCGGACCCGGCGTCGCCGGCACCGACGCGGTCAATGTCAACCAGCTGACCAAGGGCCTGGACACCGCCATCAGCACATCCAACAGCTATACCGACAAGGTGGCGGCCACGACCCTGCAACAGGCCAACGACTATACCGACCAGAAACTCGGCCAGCTGAATTCGGACATCAGCGGCATCCGCGACGAAGCCCGGCAAGCGGCGGCAATCGGCCTTGCCGCAGCCTCGCTGCGCTACGACGACCGTCCCGGAAAGCTGAGCGTCGCGGCGGGCGGCGGCTTCTGGCGGGACGCCAGCGCCTTTGCCTTCGGCGCGGGCTACACCAGCGAGGACGGCCGCATCCGCGGCAACGTCTCGGGCACGGCGGCGGGCGGAAATGTCGGTGTCGGCGCCGGCCTGAGCTTCACGTTGAACTGAGGCGGGAATGAACGGGGCAACCAGCCGTCATGCCCGGCTTTTCCTCCTGACCTGCCTGGCGCTTGCCGGCGGCCTGTCCTTGGCCGCCGCGCCAGCCGCCGCGCAAGCGACCGCGCCCTACAGGATCAAGCCATCCGACGTGGCGGTGCCGCCGGATGTGAAGCTGGGCCAATACCAGCGCACCATCCGGCCCTTCGAGAACTGGACGCTGATCTGCGACGAGAACCTCAAGGCGCGCAAGAAGGTCTGCAATGTCTCGCAGGTGATCGAGGACGGGGCCGGCAAGATGGCCTTCAGCTGGTCGCTCGCGGCCACGCAGGACGGCAAGCCCTACATGATCCTGCGCACCGCGCCGAACGCGAAAAGCGACGGCCTGGTGTCGCTGAAGTTCGACGGGCGCGACCCGATCGACGTCCACTTGAATGGCTGCAACGAAGTGGTCTGCGTCGGCATGCTGCCGGTGGGGCCCATCATGCGCCAGCAGATCGTGCAGAAAGCGACGCCGGCGATCTCCTACAAGACCGTCGACGGCCAGACGATTACCGTGACCGCAACGCTCAAGGGGCTGTCCGAGGCCCTTGCGCCAATCAAATAACCGAGGCAGCACCGTGAGCCAGCAAGACCCGTTCATCTCCCCAGCGCGCGGCCCGAGTGTGGAGCCGGACCGCAAGAGGATCGTCGAGCCCGATCGCAAGAGGGGCGCCGAGCCGCAGCGGCGGTGGCCGCGCGTCCTGGGCTTCTCGCTGCTGGGGCTGGCCATGATCGGCATCGGCTTCGCTGCCGCCAACTATGCCGCGATCGCCGGTCTCGTCGGCACCCCGACGGCCGCACAGGCCGGGACGGCGCCGCCCGCATTGCCGGACTCGCCCTTCCTCGAACATGTCAAACAGGCCGGGGTGCAGGCCTGCTCGACGATCTTTCCCGTGCTCGGACAGGTGCTGACGACGGGTTCTAAATACAGCGTCAAATCCTTGTGGAACGACCAGGCCGCCGACAAGCACGCCGTGCAGGCCCTCGTCGGCATGGATTATGCGACGGAAAAATACAGCGGACCGGCCGCCGGCGTGGTTTTCGCATCGCCCACCGCTTCCGGCTGCGAAGGCGCGATGGTGCGGGTGGCACCGTTCGCCAGCCCGTGTTCGGAGATCCCGTCCGTTCTTCCGCAAGGCAGCAAGATCACCGACCATCTCGGCCAGGTAGAAGTGTATGAGCTGGGCGGCAATTCGGGCGAAGCGCTTCTGCTGCCGACCGGCAATAGCTGCGTGGTGATTTCCATAGCGTCGGCGTCGAAGTGAGACACGGGATAGGCGAATGGGCGAGGGCTCCTGGAAAGGATTGCAGACCATGATATCGCGACGTCTGGCAGTTTTGTGCATGGCCCTGCTGTGGAGCGGGCAGGTTGTCTCGGCCGACCTTGTGGCGCCGCCGGAGCCGGAGCCGAAGGAGGAAAAGGGCATCTGGGGGGCGATCGCCTATTCCAGCATCGATACCAAGCACGGCTTCTTCTGGGGCGCCGACAAGCGCCAGGAGGCGAAGGACGCCGCGATGAAATATTGCGAGAACGCCGGCGGCAAGGGCTGCACTGTTGTCACGGTGTTCCGCAATCATCGCCATTGGACAGACGACGACGAGACCGGCTTTCCCTACAAGCACTGCGGCGCCCTGGCTGTGGCTAAGGAGAAGCAGGGCGACCGGCTGACGCCGTGGGGCGCGAACTCCGCCGAGACCCGCAAAGACGCGGAAGACCTCGCTCTGCATGCCTGCGAGGCGGCGGGAACCGAATGCAAGGTCCGCGAGTGGGTCTGTACCTGAAGCGCGCCGCGCTCACACGGCGCGCTTTGGAATTGCTTTTGCACGCTGCGTGAGGCAGATGACCATGCCCGCGGCCCCGAAAATCCCATCCGGTTTTCGGGTCACGCGCGTGAACCCCGAAAGAGAAGGTCGCCATCGTTGTTTGACAGATTTGTTCTTCTGAAGGCGGCCGCAATCTGCGCGGCGGCGCTGCCCGCATCGAGTGCCTGTGCGCAACAGCAGCAGGCGGCCACGCTTCCAAACGGCGCGTCGTCGCTCCAGGAGACCTATCAGGACTGGAGCCTGGCCTGCACCATCCAGGACAATGCACGCGCCTGCTCGGTTTCGCAGGACCAGACGCAGAAGAACGGCCAGAGGCTGCTGGCGGTGGAGTTGCGGGCGGGGCCGAAGGGTGGATTGACCGGAACCCTGCTTCTGCCGTTCGGTATCCTGTTCGACCCAGGCGTGACGATCCAGATCGACGACCAGCCGCCCCTCGGCCAGTTGCGGTTCCGCACCTGCCTGCCGAACGGATGCGTGGCGCAGTTTCCGATCGATCGGGCGCTTGCGCAGAAGCTGAAGGCGGGCGGCGTATTGACGCTCAACGTCATCACCGACGCCGAGACCAAGCTCAACTTCCCCGTCTCCCTGAAAGGCCTCGGCGCCGCCCTCGACCGCGTCGCGGCGCTGAGCGGGCGCTGAGGAGGGGCGAAGTCGGCTTTAGTCCAGCTCGCGCGGCCTTTGGGCCGCAGCGCCGGAGCCCCACAAGGCGCGCCTGAGCAGGTTCCGTCCGCCCTTGCGCGGGACAAGATTAATATCGCTGACAAGCTTTGCGCCGCCCTCGCGCCGCTCCAATGTGATCTTACGGCTGTGGAAGGCTTCCAGCTCGGCGCGATGCGCCACACTTATGATGGTCACCTTCGGCAATTCATGGATGACCGTCTCCATCATCTTGTCCTGGCTCTTCTCATCGAGCGCCGAGGTCGCTTCGTCCAGAACGACGATATCGGGATGGTGCAGCAGGAGGCGCGCGAAGGCGAGCCGCTGCTTTTCGCCACCCGACAGGGTCTGGTCCCAGGGCGCGTCTTCCTCGATCCGGTGCTTGAGATAATCGAGCCCCACCTTGTCGAGGGCGGCGTTGATCTTCTCCAGCGTCCAGTTGTCGGCGGCGGCCGGATAGGCGACCGCGCGGCGCAGCGTCCCGGAGGGGATGTAGGGACGTTGCGGCAGCATGAACAGCCGCCTGCCGGGGTGGAAGTCGACGCTGCCGCCACCCCACGGCCAAAGGCCCGCGACGGCCCGCACCAGCGTGCTCTTGCCCGAACCGGATTCGCCGGCCACCAGCACCCGCTCGCCAGGCTCGATCTCGACCTCGGTTTCCTTGACCACGCCGGTGCCGTCGTCGAGCGATACCGAGAGATTGTCCAGGCTGAGCATCGCACCGTCTTCGGTTTCGCCGTGCCTGATGCGGCCCAGCGCGTCGCTGCGTTCGGCGCGCTCCAGCCCGTCAAGCGACATCATCAGCGAGGCAATACGCCGTGCCGAGGCGTTCCAGTCGGCGAGGCGGGGATAGTTGTCGACCAGCCATCCGAACGCGGCCTGCACGATGGCGAAGGCTGAGGCAGCCTGCATGATCTGTCCAAGGGTCATGCTGCCTTCGAGAAATTTTGGCGCGCAAAGCAAGATCGGCACGACCGGCGCAAACAGGCTCGACCCCTGCGACACCAGCGCTGTGCGCATGTGCTGGCCTGTCAGCAGCGCCCATTGCCGGAGCACCGTGCCGAACGTCTTGTCGATGCCGCTGCGCTCCTCCTCCTCGCCGCCGAGCAAGGCGATGCTCTCGCCGTTTTCGCGCACGCGCGTCAGCGTGTAGCGGAAATCGGCTTCCGCCTGGTTCTTCTGCTCGGAGAGCCGCACGAAATGGCGGCCGATGACCACCATCGAAGTGGAGGTGATGGCGGCGTAGATCACCGCGGTCACGACCAGGAAGCCGGGAATGGTGACGCTCCAGCTTCCGATCGGCAAAGTCAGCGCCCCGCCGATCGTCCACAGCACCACGATGAAAGTGGAGGCCGACAAAAACGCGTTGATCACGCCGGAGATGAAATCGACGGGCGATTCCGTGGCGATCCGCAAATCCTCCGCGATGCGTGCCTCGGGGTTCGTGTGGTCGCCGCCCACGAGGTTCAGCTGATAGTAGCGGCCGCTTGCGAGCCAGCGCGCGATGATGGCGGTGGTCGACCAGGAACGCCAGCGGCGCTGGATCGTCATGCGAAGGTAGACTTGCGCGACGACAAGGCTTGCGCTTCCAACCACGAGCGGCGGGAACACGGCGCTGAGCACATAGACGGTGTGGGCGTTGCGCTGCTCGATGGCGTCGAAGATCGAGCGGTTCCAGATGTTGATCCCATACTGGAAGCCGACATTGATGCATATCAGCATCAACAGCCCGAGCGTGAACGGCCAGGCCAGCTTGTCGCCGCGCGTGCTCCAGTAGCCGCGCGCGCTGATCCAGAAGCGCCTCAGCAGGTATCGCTTGCGCGCCTGCTCGGCCTCCTGCGGCGTCAGCTCCGGACCGGGTTCGATGGCCCCGGGCGGTGGCGCAGCCTCGCCCACGACCTCGGACGCAACTTCGACTGTCGAGGCCTTCTCCTGGTGCGACTTCTCTGCCTTGCGCCGCCTGGCGCCGTCGACCGTTTTCGGCATGAGTTCAGCCTCGGATGTAACGGCGACAACGGCCTAAAAATCAAAAAGTTTCACCAGGCCCGCTCCAGACGGCGCCATGGGTCTCCCCGTGCTCCCCTGCTCGACCCGCGATGCCGCCAGCCGCCGCTGGACAATTCGCCAGCCGGCGGGCCCGTTTCGCGACGGTCTCCTCGCAGCCGGAACGAGACCGTGTGCTTGGAACCAATGATGGGCGAGACTGTTTAGCCATGAACTTCGATGCGACGCCGACGTCCCGGCCCGGTCGGGTGAGCAGCGACCTTGAGGAGCCCGTTGTCATGAAGATTTCGTCCAGATTTCGTTCAGTCGCCATCGCCGTGATCACTGCCGCGGGCGTTGGCTTTGCCAGTGTCGCGCACGCCGACACCGGAACGATCCGCTTCTCCATCTACAAGGCGGCCTTCTTCATCGGCGGCGCCGGAGGCGAGGGCACGCTGACCTTCCATGGCCGCCGGTATCCGATCTCGGTCGGCGGCATTTCGGGCGGCCTCGCCTTCGGTGCCTCCAAGACCTATTTCCGGGGCACCGTGCGCCATATCAAGCGCGCCCGGGACGTGACGGGTGTGTACGGCGCGGCGGGCGGCGGCGGCGCGCTCGGCAAGGGCGCCCAGGTGATCGTCATGACCAACGACAAGGGCGCCCAGCTCGAGCTCACGGGCAGGCAGGTAGGGCTGCAAGTCAACGCCGATCTCAGCGGCATGAGCATCACGGTGAAGTGAGGGCGGTCACTGCGTCGGTGTTTCGAGGGATGAGCCGGCGGCCCCTCCCTACCGCTCCTCCACGATCCGCAGATAGGCCGCCGTCACGAACAGCACGATCAGGCCGAACAGGATCCTTCTTGCCCCCTCCGGCATCTGCAAAATCGTCAGCAGCGTCGTCAGCACGGTCAGGATCAAGGCACCGATGATGGTGCCGGTATAGCCGCCGCGGCCGCCGAAGATGGAGGTGCCGCCGATGACGGCGGCGGCCACGGAGGGCAGCACCAGCGGTTCGGCGAGGGACAGGGAAGGGGCCTTGATCAAGCCGATATAGAGCAAGCCGGTGATGCCGGCGAGCAGGCTGGAGAGGACGTAGAGCGCGGTGATGACCTGCCAGTAGCGCACGCCGGAAAGGCGGGTCGCGCGCTCATTGTCGCCGACGGCGTAGAGCAGGCGGCCGAAACCGGTGCGGTTGAGGCCGAAGACGATCAGCACCGCGACGGGGACGAACAGAAGCAGCGCGTTGGGAAACCCTGCGGTCACGCCGGTGCCGAGCCAGGCGAGGAAATCGGGGATCTTGGCGCCCGAGGCGATCACCGTGCGTTGATAGACCTGCAGGAAGCCGGTGCCGATCAGGCTGGTGCCCAGCGTCATGATCAGCGGATGGACGCGGAAGACGCCGACGCCGATGCCGTTGACGAGGCCGATCAGCACCGCCGGCATCATCGCCAGGAGGAAGGCCACGGCTGGCTCCTGGTTGACGGCTTGCGTAGCCATGATGAAGGCGCTCATCGTCGCCACCGTGCCGACAGAGAGATCGATGCCGCCGGTCAGCATGGTCATGGTCTGGCAGCCGGCAAGGATCGCCAAGGGAATGGCGAATTTGATGGTGTTGGCGATCCAGCGCTCGTTGACGATGCCGGGGCGCAGGATCTGCAAAATCACAACCAGGATGACCAGCAGGATGACCAGCGGAATCAGCGGCCGGTCGGCCATGAAGCGTTTGACACGGCGGCCGAAGGGGACGGGTTGGGGCGTGACCGCTGACGTGCTCATGGGGTGGCTCTTGTCTGCAAATGTAGCACCCTACGGCGCCCCCCTCTGTCCTGCCGGACATCTCCCCCTCCAGGGGGGAGATCGGACGGGGTGACGGCTTTCGCAAATTGTCGGCGTTGCAAGAATGAGCGAGACGCCGAAGCTGCCAATCTCCCCCCTTGAGGGGGAGATGTCCGGCAGGACAGAGGGGGGCCTCGTAGAGCGCTGCGCCACATTTCACGCCCACTCATCATTGCCGCCCCCGCATCGTAATGAAAGCCCCGAACATCACCACGGCGACCATGATCAGGCCCTCGATGATGGCGGTGACGTTGGGATCAATGGCGAGCAGGGTGAGATCGGTGCGCACCAGGCGCAGCACGAAGACGGCGACGATGGGGCCGAGCAGGCCGCCCTTGCCGCCGCCCAGCGCCACGCCGCCCAGCACCACGGCCGCGACGCTGGCGAGCAGATAGGGGCCGGGAATAGGAGCGCCGATGCCGGTGCTCATGGTCAGCGCCAGGCCGCCCATGGCCGCGAACAGGCCCGACAACGCATAGGCGATGATGCGGGTGCGCTTGACTGGCACGCCGCTGCGGAACGCCGCCAGCTCGCTCGAGCCGATGGCGTAGATGGACAGGCCGAGGCGCGAGCGCCGCAGCGGTATCCAGACGATGCAGAGACAGATGATCAGCACCAGCAGCGCCTTCGGCAGCCAGGCGTCGATGCTCTGCGGCAGGCCGGGTATCGGGACCGTGCCTGAAATCATCGCCTTCAGCCATTCGGCGGCGGCGCCGCCCGGCGCGCCGAGCACCAGAAGGGCCGCCCCTTGCAGCACGAACAGCATGGCGAGCGTCACCACGATGTCGGGGACGCGGGTGACGACAATGAGCAGGCCGTTGAGCGCGCCAAGCACAAAACCCATGGTCAGCACGAAAGGCACCACGAACAGCGCGTATTCTTCCGAGGCGCCGGCCATCATCGAGGCGGCGGTGACGCTGGTCAGCGCCATCATGGCGGCGACCGACAGGTCGATGCCGCCGGCGATGACGACGACGGTCTGCGCGGCCACGGCAAAGGCGTAGGGCAAGACGGCCCGCGCGAGCGAGCCGAAATCGCCGCTGCCATAGCCGGGCTGGATCAGCTTGGTGACGACGAACAGCACGACGAGGAGGGCGAACAGGCCGGCGACCCAGCCCTGGCGGCGCAGGAGATGGCTCATGGCGTCGCCTCCGGTGCATCCGGGGTATTTGCTGTGGGGTCCGCCAAAATGCCGACATCGGCCTTGGCGCCGCGCGGCAGGCCGTAGGCGGCGCGCATCAGTGCCGGCTCGTCCGCCTCCTCGACCGGGAAGATATCGACGACGCGGCCGCCGAAGATGACGATGACGCGATCGCAGACGCGCTGCACCTCTTCGAGTTCCGAGGTGTAGAACAGCACCGACTTGCCGTGGCCGGCGAGCTCGCGCAGCAATTTATAGATCTCCTGCTTGGTGCCGACATCGATGCCGCGCGTCGGGTCGAAGCACAGGATGGTGCGGGCATCCGCCGCTATCCAGCGGGCGATGGTCACCTTCTGCTGGTTGCCGCCGGACAGGCGCTGCACCTCGCCTTGCGCGCGGGTGTCGATCTGGAGGCGCGCGATGGCGCTCGCCACCGTGGCGCGCTCCTTGCGCATGGCGATCGGCCCCCAGTTGCGCAAGGCGGCGCTGAAGGGCAGCGCGATGTTCTCGCGCACCGAGCGCTGCATGGCGAGGGCTTCGGAACGGTCGCCCGGCACATAGGCGATGCCGGCGCGGATGGCGTCGATCGGATGGGTGAATTTCGCCGGCTGGGCGTCGACCTCGATCGTGCCGCCGGACGGTTTGATCGAGCCGGCAAGGGCGGCGAACAATTCATCCTGGCCCTGGCCTTCGAGCGCGACGACGCCGGCGACCTCGCCGTCGGCGAGATCGAAGGAGACGTCGTTGAGCTTGGTGCCGACGCGCAGATTGCGCACGGCGAGACGCGGGCGGGCAGGGGCCGATGTGGCGGCCTGGCCGGCGGCGCGGGCGGTCACCTTGGTCTTCTCGATGCGGGCGCCGAGCATCAGCTCGACGATCTTTTCCTCCACGCCGGGCTCGATGTCGAGAACGCCGACGGTCGCGCCGTCGCGCAGCACGGTGGCGCGGTCGCAGAGCGCCGAGATCTCGACGAAGCGGTGCGAGATGAAGATCACGGCGCGGCCGCTGTCGCCCTGGCGACGCACGACTTCCAGTACCTTTTCGGCAAGATTTGCGGGGAGCGCCGCGGTCATCTCGTCGAGCAGCAGCACGTCGGGCTCGACGGCGAGCGCCCGCGCCAGGTCGAGCACGCGCAGCACCGCCAGCGGAATGTCGCGCGCGGTGTCGCGCAGGTCGAGGTCGGGAATGCCAAGTTCGCGCACCCAGGCGCGGAACGGCTCGACGGGCGTGCCGGTCAGCCGCAGATTGGACAGTATGTCGAGATCGGGGATCAGCGACGGTTCCTGGTACACGGGCAAAAGGCCAGCGCGACGCGCGGCGGCGGGCGAGCGTATGTCGCGCGCCTCGCCACGGATCAGCACGCGCCCGGCCGAGGCAGGAACCGCGCCGGTCAGGATCTTCACCAGCGTCGACTTGCCGGCGCCATTGGCGCCCATCAGGGCATGCACCTCACCCGGCAGCACGGACAGCGACGCGTCGCGCAGCGCGGCAACCGCACCGTAATTCTTGGCGACGCCGGAGGCGTCGAGGAGGGGACTGGTGGTCAAATTGCTGTCCGTATCAGAAACTGAATTGCTGGCGCTCTACGGCGCCCCCCTCTGTCCTGCCGGACATCTCCCCCACAAGGGGGGATTGGCCGTAACTTCGGCTTTCGCCAATTTTCAACGTGGCAAGACGAGAGCCGGCGCCGAAACTGCCAATCTCCCCCCAAATGGGGGAGATGTCCGGCAGGGCAGAGGGGGGCGCCGTAGAGCGCTAACCTATCAAACCTTTGGTTGGCGGGGACGGCAAACGCCATCCTCGCTAGCCAGTCAAAATAGCCCTTACTCCCCCGGCCCCTTGCACGCTACGATCTGGTCCTTGGTGTAGGTCGTCCAGTCCGGGATCGAGATCGAGACCGGCCATTCCGGGCTGAGCGACGGATCGGCGGCGGCCTTCAGCTTGGCCTTGCCTTCCTCGGTGGCGTTTTCCCAGAGCTGCGGCTCGACCAGAACGGTCTGCTGCGCCGGCTTCTTGCCGTCGAGGATCTGGAGCGCGAGCGTCACGCCGGCGCCGCCGATCGAGCCGGGATTGGTCACGGCGGCCCCGACCAGGTCCTTGACCGAATTCAGCTGGCCGACGAAGCCGGCATTGTCGGCGCCGACCACGGGCACCATCGGCGCCTGCGATTCCACCAGCGCGTCGACGATGACGTTGTCGATGCCCGAGGTCCACACGCCGTTGAACGGTGTGCCGGTGGCGAGGAAGGACAGCATCTGCTGCTTGGCCTGGTCCTGCTGCCAGCCGGTGAACACTTCCTGCGCGACCTTCACGTCGGGGAATTCGGCCAGCGCCTTCTTGAAGCCCTTGTCGCGATCCGAGTCGGCGGAGGCGCCGGCGGCGCCGCGCATGTAAAACACCTCACCCTTGCCGCCCATCTGCTGGAACAGCCATTTGGCGCCGAGATAGGCATATTGTTCCTGGTTGTTGGAGATGATGTAGGCCGAGGGTTCGGTGACCGCCTGGTCGACGGCGACGACAACGATGCCGGCCTTGGTGGCTTCCTCCAGCCCCGCCTTGATGCCGGCGGGATCAGCCGGATTGACGACGATGGCGTCGACCTTGGCGCTGATCAGGTTGCGGATGTCCTCGAGCTGCCCGGCGGCGTCGGTGTTGCGGTGGGCGATGTTGAGCTTGGTCACTTCGCCGGAGGCCAGCGCCTGCGCCTTCATGGCGCAGACCATCTCCTCGCGCCAGCCATTGCCCTGCACGGTGTTGGAGATGCCGATCGTGTATTTGCCCTCGGCGGACGAGGCGCCCATCGAGGCCAGCAAGGCAGCACCGGCAAGGAGCGGAACAATGGGCAGCGGCACCATGGTCAGGTATTTCTTCATTTCAGATTTCCTCCACTTTGATTTTCATTTCGATTCCAAGTCGTTACACGGGGCCGCGCAGAAAGAGATAGGCGGCGCCTCGATGTTGTTTTTCCGCCTTCATTTGACGAAGGGACGCAGCACGTCGCGGGCAAGCAGGAAACCGCGCTTGACCTTATCGTCGCTGCCCTCGAACCACCGGTCCTCGTGCTCGATGATGATCGGGCCGTCATAGCCGGCACGGTAGAGGCCGGAGAAGAAGCCGTTCCAGCCAACATCGCCCAGCCCCGGCATGCGCGGCACCTGCCAGCCTATGCCAGACGAAAGGATTCCGCGCTCGTACAAACCATCATGATCAATCATCAGGTCCTTGGCGTGGACATGCAACATGTAGGGGCCGAATTCCCTGATGAAGCGGGCCTGGTCGATCATCTGCCAGACCAGGTGTGAAGGATCGAAATTCATCCCGACATCGCCGCCCCAGGTTTCGAGGATGCGGCGCCAGACCAGCGGCGAATAGGCGATGTTGTGGCCGCCCGGCCATTCGTCATAGCTGAAGATCATCGGGCAGTTCTCGAAAGCGAGCTTGACGCCGTGATCGCGCGCATGGGCGACGATATCGGGCCAGATTTCGAGCGCGTGCTGCCAGTTGACGTCGACGGTCTTCGAGGCATCGCCACCGCAGAAGGTGTTGACCAGGGGCACGCCCATATTCGCGGCCAGCACGATCACCTGCTTCAGATGGTCGATCACCGTCTTGCGGTGGGCGGCATCGGGATGCAGCGGGTTGGGATAATAGCCGAGACCGGAAATGGTCAGCCCCTTGCCGGCAAGGTTTGCCGCGATGTCCCTGGCCTGCGCCGGCGAGGTCGCGGCGGTGTCGATGTGGCTTGTACCGGCATAGCGGCGGCTGGCGCCGGAGGCTCTCGGCCAGCAGGCGATTTCCAGCGCCTCGAAGCCGGCCGAGCTTGCCCAGTCGGCGACCGCGTCGAGCGGCGTCTCCGCGAACGGTGCGGTGAGCAGTCCAAGCCTCATAGTGCCTCCCCTGGTCGTGAATTCACGACCGATTCCTACTATGCAGATCGTGCCGGTTGCTTCAACCGCTCATCTGCCGGTTGCGCGCATGCATGCCTGACGGTTGCCATCGGATCGTCCGACAACAGCCCGTCGAGCGCCGATGTGACGGCCTTGCGGAACATGTCGTTGGCGGCGAGGGCGGGATCGAAGATGGCGTCAATCGCCAGGATGCCCGCAGCCAGTACCGGGACGTCGCGTCCGCTTGCCTCCGCTATGCCAGCGATCTTGCCGGCATAGGGGTCCGACACCGGCCAGCGCCGGCCGAACCGGGATGAAGCCTGGATCAGATAGGCCATCCAGCCGGCGACGGATACCGACAGCAGCGCAATGCTTTTTTCCTCGCCCAGCCGATCGCGGATCGGGTTGAGTAGGCGCTGCACGATCTTTTGCGAGCCGTCGGTGGCGATCTGGTGGTTGCGGTGGCGGATCGCGGTATTCTGCAGACGGCCAAGGCTCTGCTCGACATAGGCTGATGGGTCCATGCCGGGCACCGGCTTCAACGTTGGCAGAGTCTCCTCGACGAGCATGCGGCGCACGAAGGCCGA
The DNA here is from genome assembly GCF_006440835.1 of Mesorhizobium sp. B2-5-11. Taxonomy (NCBI): domain Bacteria; kingdom Pseudomonadati; phylum Pseudomonadota; class Alphaproteobacteria; order Hyphomicrobiales; family Phyllobacteriaceae; genus Mesorhizobium; species Mesorhizobium sp. B2-5-11. Next base: position 148,773 of record NZ_VFUK01000004.1, on the reverse strand, counting down.
CAGCAGCGGGTCCGCCATCGCATCGAAAGTGTGTTCGAGGCCGGCCAGCACGCCGAGATAGCTGAGCGTCGTCTGAGCGCCATTCAGCACACGCATCTTGAGATGCTCGAACGGCGTGACGTCGTCGACGAAGGTTGCCCCCACCAGGTCCCAGCGCGGCACGCGGCCGGCGAATTTCTGCTCGATCACCCATTGCCGGAACGGCTCGCCGGCAACGACGGCTCCATCGCGGTAGCCGAAAAGCTGCTCCACACCGTCGAGATCGGCCTGCGTGCTCGCCGGCACGATGCGGTCGACCATGGCGCTGGGGAAGGCGGCATTGGCCGCGATCCAGCCGGCAAGGCCGTTGCCGCGCCGTTCGGCAAAAGTCCGCACGACATTTTCCAGGATGGTGCCGTTGGCCGGGATATTGTCGCACGAGAGCAGCGTCAGCGGCCGGCCGTGCGTGGCCATGCGTTGCTCCAGCGCCCGCGCCAGAATGCCGGGCACGCTGCGCGGCGTCAGCGGGTTTGCGAGATCGTCGACGATGTCGGGATGGTCGAGGTCGAGCGCGCCGCTGGCCGGAATATGGCAATAGCCCTTTTCGGTAACGGTCAGCGTCACGAATTCGATGTCCGGGGAGGACAGCACTTCGAGCGCGGGCATAGCGCTCGCCTGGCTATCGACAACGCGCACGATGCTGCCGATGACGCGCGCCTCGACTTGGGAATCCTGGCGGATGAGCCTGGTGTAGAGCCCGTCCTGGGGGCCGAGCGTATCGGCGAGCGCCGGCGGACGGATGTTGATGCCGACCACGCCCCAGCGGCCGAAGCTCCGCGCCAGGAGGTCGTCGGTGTATTCGGCCTGGTGGCAGCGGTGGAAGGCGCCGACGCCGAGATGCGCCATGCCTGCCTGGAGCAAGGCACGGTCATAGCCGGGCCTTTGCACCGTCGCCGTCAGGCGGCCGAGCAAGGCCGGACCGAGCGTCTCGGGCGCGGCTGTGCTCACCGGTTGGCTCCGATCACCCACTGTTCCTGGTCGATCAGCGAGCCGGTCATCGGTCCCGCGGCGTCGGAGAGAAGGAAGACGGCGAGCCTGGCCACGTCCTCCGCCGAGAACAGCCGGCCGAAGGGCTGCGCGGCGTTGGCGGCATCGAGCCAGCCGGCGCCGTGGCCGAGCGTCTCGGCCTGCATGACGCGCTCGGCGGGCGTATCGGTCCAGCCGACATTGATGCCGTTGACGCGGATGCGGTCGAAGCGGTGGGCGTTGGCTGCGTTCCTGGTCAGCGTCGCCAGCGCGCCCTTGGTGGCGGAATAGACGGCGAGCTCGGGCGAGCCGCAATGGGCATTGATCGACAGGATGTTGACGATCGCGCCGCCCTGGCCCCGCTTCCGCATGTCGGCAATCGCCGCCTGCATGAGGAAGAAAGGGGCGCGGGCGTTGACGGCGAACAGCGAGGCCCAGTCGTCGGGGGTCGCATCGAGGAAGGAGGCCCGGTCGGTCAGGCCGGCGGCATTGACGAGACCGTCGATACGGCCGAAGCGGTCGATGCAGGCTTGCGCCAGGAGGGCAGGGGCTGCCGGGTCGGAAAGCTCGGCGGCGATGAAGTGTGCCGGCGTGCCCGCTTGCGAAAGCTCCGCAGCAACGGCCTCGCCGCGCGTCCCGTCGCGGCCGGTGACCAGCAGGCCGCCGGCGCCGGCACGCGCCAAGGTTTCGGCGACTGCCCGGCCGATGCCTTGCGTCGCGCCGGTGACCAGCACCATCTTGCCGTCGAGCTGAAGCTCCATTCCTCCTCCCGGAACAAAGTTTCTATTTCTGAAGATATGGAATGTCAGTTCCCGTTAGTCAACCGCGCAATCATTCTGCCCGTTGGGCCACGACACCATGGACCAAAGCCATGCCGACGGCGAGCGACGCCGCCAGCGAGCGGAAGCCTGCGAAGTCCTGTTCCACAACTTCCAGCCAGGTGTCCGAGAACTTGACCAGCGGAGAAAAAGTGCTGTCGGTGATGGTGACGATCCGCGCGCGCCGCTCGTGGGCGACCGAGACGAGGTCGGGCGTGATCGAATTGTAGGGACTGAAGGAGACCGCCAGCACCGCGTCGCGTCTGCCGATGCAGCCGACCTGGTCGAGCGCGGTGGAGCCGACATTGTCGACCAGCACATTGCGCACGCCTTGCTGCGACAAGGTCAGCGAGAGATAGCTGGTGACGGGAAAGGCGCGCTTGGAGCCGATGACGTAGATCAGCTCGGCGGCCGAAAGCAACGCCACCATTTTCTCGAAGCTCTCGATATCGAAGCCGGTTTCGATGCGGCCGAGCGAGGCCTGCGAGGCGCCGACCATGCCGCGCAGGAAATGCAGGTCGGCATTGGATACGCGCGGCGTGCGTTCCTGGCCGCGCCCTTCCGGCCAGGACGCCTTGACATGGTCCTTGAATAGGCCCTGGAAATCGGAAAAGCCGGCATAGCCGAAGATCTGGGCGAAGCGCACCAGCGTCGAAGGCTGCACCCCTGCCTGCGCGGCGACCTGTGCGATGGTGCCGAGCGCGACGTCGCTCGGATGCTGCCACAGGAAGATCGCGACCTGGCGCAGCCGCTTGGGGAAATGGACCGTGCCCGACGACAGCACCGCGCGCAGTTCCTCGTAAGTCTGCGGCTTGATATAGCCGAGCGCCGCCAGCGAACGCCCGCGCTTGCGGGTCGCCGCCTCGTCGGCGCTGGACCGTCCGGATGATTTGCGCGTCCCGCTCATGATTTCAGGCTAGCGCGATACGATCGTTTTACAATATGAAAATTGGAAATCCTGTTCGAGGGTGGTAGCTGTTCTGCAGCGAAGAAGTTCGATGCATTCAACATAGCACCCTATGGCGCCCCCCTCTGTCCTGCCGGACATCTCCCCCACAAGGGGGAGATCGGATGTCACGCCGGCTTTCGCCAAATTGCCAGCGTTGCATGAAAGGCGTCGCGGTCGACGCTGCCAATCTCCCCCCTTGTGGGGGAGATGTCCGGCAGGACAGAGGGGGGCGCTACAGAACTCGACGGTGGGTGCTGGCTTAACATCCTTAAATCGGAGGAGACAAACATGGTTTATGCGACATCGGACGGATCGGCGGGCAAGCGTTTGCGCGTCGGCATGGTGGGAGGCGGGCAGGGCGCCTTCATCGGCGCGGTGCATCGCCTCGCCATGCGGCTCGACGACCAGATCGCGCTGGTGGCCGGAGCGCTGTCGTCCGACCCCGGGAACGCCGCCGCCTCGGCCGCCGAGATCGGCATCGCGCCGGAGCGCAGCTATGCCGATTACCGCATGATGGCCAAGGCGGAGGCGGCGCGCCCGGACGGCATCGAGGCGGTCGTCATCGTCACGCCCAACCACCTGCACGCGCCGGTCGCGACAGCCTTTCTGGAAGCCGGCATCGATGTGATCTGCGACAAGCCGCTGTCGACGACGCTGGGCGAGGCGCAAGCCCTGGTGGCGCTGACGCGGGAGAAAAATCGCCGCTTCGTCGTCACCCTCAACAACACCGGCTACGCCATGGTGCGCCAGGCGCGCGAGATGGTGGCGGCGGGCGAACTCGGCCGCATCGTCTCCGTGCACGGCGCCTATATCCAGGACTGGCTGACCAGGCCGATCGATGCCGACGGCCAGAAACAGGCGGAATGGCGCACCGACCCGGCGCGCGCGGGCCAGTCGGCGGTGCTGGCCGATATCGGCGTGCATGCCTTCAACCTGGCGAGTTTCATCAGCGGCCGCGAGGCCGAGACGGTGTCGGCCGACCTGTTCACCGCCGTGCCGGGACGGCGGCTCGATGACAACGCGCATGTGCTGGTGCGCTGGGCGGGCGGGGCACGCGGCACGATCCTGGCCAGCCAGACGTCGCCCGGCCACTATAATGATCTCTCCGTGCGCATCTATGGCGACAAGGCGGGGCTTGAATGGTCGGGCACGCGGCCCGAGGAACTGCGTTTCTCCAGATATGGCGAGGAAAGCCGCACGCTCGTGCGCGGCGGCCATGGCTCGACCGAGCAAAGCCGGCGCGTGTCACGCATGCCGGCCGCCCATCCCGAAGGCTATATCGAGGCCTTCGCCAATTTCTACCGCGACGCCGCCGACATCATCCGCGCGCATCGTTCGGGCGCTGCTGTCGATGCGGCCCGGGCGGCGCAGGTGCCCGATGTGGTCGACGGCGCGCGCGGCGTGAAGTTCGTCGCTGCGGCGGTGGAGTCGAACGCGGCTGATGGGGCGTGGACGGCGGCGAGGTTTGGGTGAGGGTGTGCCATCCAATGTGAAGTACGCCATCGCGGCCACGTCGACGGTGCCGCGCGGTTGATGGCGATCAAGAGTTGGCCGTCCATTCGGGCCGCGCTGAGTTCCGCCATTTTTCAGCTCGTTGCGAGGCTGGTTTCGAGGGCAGCAGCCGGTTGACTCTGCTTCCAAATCGTTGCCGCCGACCTTGCGCGAGGTGATTGCGACGCTATGTCAGGCGCATCCGCGTTGCTCCCCGCCCGCGCATTCGGCAATCTGTCGCTTCTTCGGCGTTGAAGGCTTGCTCCGATGGAACTCGGTCTCATTGGATACTACAGCGACTTCGTGGTTTACCCCCTGGCGATCGCCCTGCTGGCTGTGGCCGGGCTTATCGAGGCCGGCGAAGAGAGCGCGCCAGGCTGGCTGGCGACGGCGCTGGCGTGCCTGTGTCTGTGGACGCTGATCGAATACGTCATGCACCGCTTCGTCCTTCACCACATTCCCTGGATCAGGGATCTGCACGCCCGCCATCATGTCGAGGAGCGCAGTCCGGTGGGCACGCCGACCTGGCTCAGCCTCGGCGTGCATGCGCTTGTCGCGTTCTTTCCCGTATGGATGGTCTCGGATTTCGCGGTCGCCAGCGCGGCGAGCTGCGGGCTGATGCTGGGCTACCTATGGTACGTCAGCATCCACCATGTGATCCATCACTGGCATCCCACTCATCCGAGCTATCTCTACACGCTGAAGCGCCGCCACGCGCTGCATCATCATGTCGACGAAAACGTCAATTTCGGCGTGACGTCGCTGTTCTGGGATCGGGTCTTCGGCACGATGCGGCTCTGAAGCCAACTGGTGTGCGCCATTCGGGAAGCGCAGACAGCCATTCCCGCTTACAATTCCTTCTGCGCCAATTCCCTGAACTCGTCGGGCACCGAGCGGGCCGCCTCCAGCGCCACGGTGCCGTAGCCGACGGCCTGTTTGCCGAAACGCTCGCGGATCTTGTCGATGGCGCGGTCGGCGCCGAAGCGTGCGAGGCCCTTCCTGGTGCCGGGGCGGCGCTTTTCGTCGGCGAGGCCGAGCGGCAGTTCGAGCTGCAATTCGGCACTTTCCTCCAGATGCGAGACCGAGATCGCCAGCAGCGAAATCGTCCTGTCATGCGGATGATCGGCAAGCACGCCCCGCACCAGGTCTGTCGCGATCTCGGCCAGCATCACCGTCGCCGAGATCGGCTGGTCGAGCGTGATCGAGCGGGTGACGGCGCTGAGGTCGGCGAAGCGCACGCGCACCGTCACCGTGCGGCCGGGGCGCGCCTTGGCGCGCAGCCGGCTGGCGACCCGGTCGGCCAGATGCAGCAGGACGGGTATGTAGACGCATTCCAGTGCCGGCTTGCGGCCAAGCGCCGACTGGGCACCGGCCGAATGGGCGCGGCGACGTGTTTCCAATTTGCGCGGATCGCGGTTCCACGACAAGGCGGCAAGCTTTTCGCCGGCGGCAGGGCCGAGCAGCCGCGCCAGCGCGCCGCTGTGCGTCCTGGCCAGTTCGCCGATTGTCTGGACGCCGATCTCGGCCAGCCGCGCGCTGGTCGCCGGGCCGACGCCCCACATCAGGGAGACCGGCAGGTCATGCAGGAAGGCGATCTCGGTGCCGGGCTCGACCACCACCAGCCCATCGGGCTTGGCCACCTGCGAGGCGATCTTGGCCAGGTGCTTGGTGCGCGCCACGCCGATCGAGATCGGCAGGCCGAGTTCGCTTCGCACGCGGCGGCGAATGGTCGAGGCGATCTCCCGCGGCTGGCCGAACAGATGCGTGCAACCGGCGACATCGGCGAAGGCCTCGTCGATGGAGATGCGCTCGACCAGCGGCGTGAAATCGTCGAGCACCTTCATCGCGGCGTCGCCGAGCCGCTGGTAGTCGCGGAAATTTCCGCCGACGAAAATCAACTGCGGGCAGAGCTCGCGCGCCTTGCGCCCCGGCATGCCGCCGCGCACGCCGAAGGCGCGGGCTTCGTAGGAGGCGGCGAGCACGACGCCGCCGCCGACCGCGATCGGCTTGCCGCGCAGCGAGGGGTCGAGAAGCTGCTCGACCGAGGCGTAGAAAGCGTCGAGATCGGCATGCAGGATGGTGGGCTCCATCCCCGGTTCCTCGCGACGTTGTAGAGTATGGAACATAAAGAGAACAAACATTGCTCGCTGTCAAGCGAGGTCGCGATCCGCCGGAACATTGTCGCTCACAATCGCGTTGACGGCCGAAGGGCGCCGCGTGCGGAGGCTAGCATGGGCAACTTTGAAATGATCGATCTGGTTTGCGTCGTCAACGCCTGCTCGACCGACCGCGCCGCGGGGCGGCTGGTTTCGATGGCCAAGGCCGTGGAGGAATTGCGGGTGCTGACCGGCGATTTCGTCTCGGCCGACGAAACAGTCGCGAATGCGCTGAGTGAAGTCGCGCTGCAGTGCGGCTGCGCCGTGCTGTTCGATGAGCAGGCGGGCGCCGACATATTGCGCACGCCATAGCTCGTCGCCGGCGTGCTGCAATGCATCACGCAACCGTTCCAATTGCTTGTTTTTGCGCTATTCCGAACAGAGGGCCGTGACGCGCTTTCTGAGGCGCGTTGCCTGTGCGGGTCGTTGTCCCCGAGGCCGCCTTGGCGACATCCATCAACCGAGATGCTCCGCCCGCAGCGCCTGCTTGAGGCGCTCCAGCGCCGGCTCGCCGTCGGCAGCGAGCTTATCGGCGATCCTTGCCAGATCATCGTCGGCCTTGCGGTGCTTGCTGCCCCAGGCGCCGAGCGTGGCCAGCACGGGCACAAGGTCGATGCCGGCCTCGGTCAGGCGATAGATCGCCTTCAGCCCATGCGTGGGATCACCGCTGCGGGTGAGGATACCTTCGTCCTGCAATGTCTGGAGGCGCTCGGCCAGCGTACGCGAGGAAATGCCCTCATCGGATTGCAGGAATTCGCGAAAGTGCTTTTTTCCGGCGAAGACCAGGTCGCGGATGATGAGCAGCGTCCAGCGGTCGCCGAGCAGTTCGAGCGACAGGTTGATGGGGCAGCCAGACCGGTCCTGTGTCGACATGTGTATGGTTCCATTTTTAAATCGCTTTACTATTGACATCGTTTTCATCTCAGGTCAATAGTTCCAAATGTAAACCATCGGCAACCGTGCCGGCCGGACGGGTAAAACGAGCCGCTCGGCCCTTGACTGGGAGAACCATAATGAAAAAGCTGATCCTCCAGATGCAGATGTCGGTCGACGGTTTTGTCGGCGCCGCCGGGGATCATCGCTGGCAGCTCTGGGAATGGGGCGACGACAGCGCCTGGGACGAGGAGCTGAAGCGGGACTTCAACGCCGTCTTCGCCGGCATCGATACCATCCTCTTGAGCCGTAAGATGGCCGAGGAAGGCTACCTCGCCCATTGGGGCAATGCGGCGAAGAGATATCCGCGCGACCCGTTCTATGCTTTCGCCCAGCGCATCGTCGAGGCGAGGAAGGTGGTGCCGAGCGACAGGCTCAAGGCCTCGCGATGGGAGGGCACGACAGTGGTCAGCGGCGACCTGCCGCGGGAGGTCGACTTGCTGAAGAGGGGTGAGGGCGGCGACATCGCGGTGTTCGGCGGCGCCGGCTTCGCCTCGGCGCTGATCGCGGCCAGGCTGGTCGATGAGTTCCAGCTGTTCATCAACCCGGCCGTCCTGGGCGCCGGCCGCCGCATCTTCGACCAAGGCGGGTTCGGCAGGCTGCGGCTGCTCGGCTCGAAGGCCTATGCGAGCGGCATGGTGGTGAGCCGCTACGCGCCGGCCGGCTGACCGAAAGGCATCGCGCAATATTATACCTGCCTTGAGTTTTGGGCATGGTAGTCGGCGATGCAGGACCAAGCGCGAGGCCACTTTCTCCCAGGGGAGAAGGGATGACGCGCCTCAATGTACCCATTGGTCCACGCCTTGACCTCCCAATTCACTTGGCATCGTGAAAAATAATGCCGAGCGTGTGCCGCATGCCCGAGCGCAGGCGGCTGACGCCGTGGCGCAGATTGACGCGGTAATTGCCCTTGGTGCCCTGCACCGGCCGATTGTGGACGGCGAAGGAGACGGCATCGCCCTGGCGCAAGGGCACCACTTCCACCCGGCTCTGCATGCGCGGCCGCTGTTCGGTCAGGGCGAACTCGCCGCCGGTGAAATCCTCGCCGGGTTCTGAAAGCAGAACCGCCACCTGCAACGGAAAGGCGAGGTCGCCATAGAGGTCCTGGTGCAGGCAGTTGAAGTCGCCGGGCACATATTGCAGCAGAAGTGGCGTCGGCCTGACCTGGCCGGCGGCATGGCACTGTTCGAGAAAGGCGGCATGCGTTTCGGGATAGCGCATGGCGATGCCCATGCGCTCGTTCCACCGGTTGGCGACCTCGGCGAGCCTGGGATAGAGCGCCGTGCGCAGCCCGCCGATCAGGTCCGGCAAGGGGTAGCGGAAATAGCGGTATTCGCCCTTGCCGAAGCCGTGCCTGGCCATGTGGATATGGCTGCGGAAATGTTCTTCATGCGGATAGAGCCCGGCGAGTTGTCGGCACTCCTGCGGCGTGAGCAGCTTTTCCATCACCGCACAGCCGAAGCCGTCGAGTTCGGCGGCTAGGGCTGGCCAGTCGTAAGCGGCAACGCGTTCCTCGGCGGCTTTCACCACCGATGCCGCAACCTTGGCATGGGCGTTCATATCGCGGCCTCTTTGTCGAGCAAAGCGTGCTTGCGCTCAGTGCCCCAGCGGTAGCCGGAGGGCGTGCCGTCGGCGCGGACGACGCGGTGGCAGGGAATGCCGAGCGCGATCGCGTTAGCGGCGCAGGCCGTCGCCACGGCGCGGGCGCCGTTCGATTGGCCGAGACGCTGGGCAAGGGCGGCGTAGGTGATGGTTGCGCCGCGGCGGATGCTGCGAAGCTCGCCCCAAACTTTTTGCTGGAACGGCGTGCCGTGGCTGATGTCGAGCGGCAGGTCCAGGCCGGCGGCGGGCGTTTCGATGAAACATGCTATCGCCGCGAGATCGTCATGCAAGGCGGTCTCGTTCTCGACCAGCATCTTGCCGGGAAAGCGGCTGGCGAGGTCCTGCGCCAGCGCCTCTGCGTCGTCGCCGATCAGGATGGCGCAGACGCCGAGGGAACCGCGCGCGGCGAGGATTTTGCCGATCGCGGATTGGGCGATGGCGTAGGTGATGGTGTCGGCGCCGGAGGCTGTCGCCGGCGTGTGGGTTTGCATGAGGTTCATTGCTTCACTCCTTCTGTGTGCCTGAACCCTAGCCGCGTGCCTTCCGTTCCTCACTCCGATGGTTGCTTTCAAATTCAATTTCCGGAACGGTGCGGAGGTAAGTACCCTACGGCGCCCCCCCTCTGTCCTGCCGGACATCTCCCCCACGAGGGGGGAGATTGGCAATTTCGGCGCCCCACTCATTCCTGCAACGTCGTAGATTGGCGAAGGCGGTTGTGACAGCCAATCTCCCCCCAAGTGGGGGAGATGTCCGGCAGGACAGAGGGGGGCGCCGTAGAGCGCTGATTTATGCGATACGAATGACAGCAACCTCGCCAAGCAAAAAAACCTCGCCTGATAACAGCCGCAGTTCGATCTCGCCTGTCGCGCCACGGCTCCACTCGGCCTTGCCGCTCTCGACAAGCTCCCCGAGCGCAGCCATCACCAGCGACCGCGCATCTTTGGCGCGTCTGACGGCGCCGCGATGGGGGATCCCAATGTCCGCATCGGTGGTGGAAGATCTTGCCATCGCGCCCATTGCCGCTCCTCCTCAGGCCTCGCGGCCGAGCAGCGCGCGCTTGCGCTCCGCGCCCCAGGCGTAGCCGGACAGGGCGCCGTCCTTGCGGATCACGCGGTGGCAGGGAATGGCGACCGCGAGCGCGTTGGCGGCGCAGGCGCCGGCAACGGCGCGGGTCGCCTTCGGCGCGCCGATGCGCCCTGCTATCTCGGCATAGGAGACGGTGCGGCCGGCCGGGATGTCCCGCAGGGCCTGCCAGACGCGCTGCCGGAACGCGGTGCCGCGCAGGTCGAGCGGCAGGTCGAGACCAAGCCTTGGAGCCTCGACGAAACCGACGACGCGGGCGACGAGCGCCTCATAATCGCGGTCGGCGCCGATCAGGCGCGCCTTGGGGAAACGGTCCTGCAGGTCGCGCACCAGCGCGTCCGGGTCGTCGCCGAGCAGGATTGCGGCGACGCCCTTCCTGCTCGATGCGACAAGGATGGCGCCGAGCGAGCATTCGCCGACGGCGAAGCGGATCTCCTCGCTGGCGCCGCCGGCGCGGTAGCGCGTCGGCGTCATGCCGAGCATGCCGGCCGACTTCTCATAGAAGCGTCCGCTCGAATTGAAGCCGGCATCGTAGATCGCCGCTGTCACGCTGGCGCCGTCTTCCAGGCCCCGGCGCACCCTTTCGGCGCGCCGGGCGGCCGCGTAGTCCTTTGGCGTCAGGCCGGTGACGGCCTTGAAGGTGCGGTGGAAATAGCCGGCGCTGCGGCCGGCGGCGGCGGCCAGTTCACCGAGCGACGGTTCCTCCTCGCTCTGTTCGATCCTGCGGCAGGCCTCGGCCACCATCGCGGCGTTGCCGGCCTCGAGCGAAGGTCCGTCGGGATTGCAGCGCCGGCAGGCGCGAAAGCCGGTCGCCCTGGCCTCGTCCAGCGTGTCGTGGAGCTGCACGTTCTTCGGGTTGGCGCGCCGCGACGGGCAGGAGGGCCGGCAATAGACGCCGGTCGTCGCCACCGAATACCAGAAGCTGCCATCGGCCGATTTGTCGCGCGCCACGACTTGCGTCCAGCGCGGATCGTCGGCGACCGGCAGCGGCGCGGGTTTGAGATACTTGGCAAGGGTGATGAACATGGCCGGCATTGAAGCCGCAGACGACCCGCGTCGCCACCCGTTTCCTGCCAATTGAGAGGTGGACGCGAGCGTATTCGTCGGGACACACAAAGGATATGACAAGATTGATCCGGAGAAGGTGTGATGGAAAACATTCGACCTCTTAAGACCGAAGCCGATTACGATTGGGCAATTGCCGAAATCACCCAATATTTCGAGAACGAGCCGGAAATCGGCTCTCCCGATGGCGACCGATTTGATGTTCTCGCAACCCTGATCGAGGCCTATGAGGACAAGCACTATCCCATTGAAGCACCCGATCCCGTTGAAGCCATTCAATCCCACATGGAGTTGTTCAACTTGCCGCGAAAGGCTCTGGCCGAGGTGATCGGATCATCACCCCGGGCAACGGAGGTGCTGAACAGGAAGCGGGCCTTGACCCTGGACATGGTCTTCAAACTGAACAAGGAATGGAACATTCCGGCCGAAATCCTCGTGCAACCCTATCATCTTGCAAATGATCGGGGTCGAAAGCGCGCCTAACGGGCTCCAGAATCCTACGCCGCCCGTTTGGGCTCGACCGCGAACGGGCTGAGGCCGAGCCAGGTCTGCATCTTCCTTGCGATGTGCTGATCGCCGGTCAAGGCGACCTTCGCGCCGGCCTTCTCGACGGTGATCAATCCCATCCAGATCGCCGTCATCGTGTGCAGGTCGGTCGAGACGTAGAGGTCGATATCGAAGCCCGGATCGTACCAGCACAGATCGACCTCGCCATGCTTTTCGACGATCAGCCACCACGACCGTTTGGACGCCGGCAGCTCCTGGTACAGGAATTGTATCACGGTGCGCCCGTCGGGCAGCGGCGAGGGGTTCAGATTGCGCCGCATGTCCCACATCAGCAGCGACGGATCGAGGTTCTTGAGGGACAGCCGGGACTCGACCCATTTCTGTCCCCAAAAGCCCATCGCCTCGACGACGGGGCGCAAATCCCGGCCGGCCTCCGTCAGCCGGTATTCGGAGATGCCCTTCTCGCCCGGCACCTCCTTGCGCTCGACGATCCCGGCGAGCTCGAGCTCCTTCAGCCGTTGCGACAGAAGGCTGGGCGACATTTTGGGGACGCCGCGACGCAGGTCGTTGAAACGGGTCGAACCCGCCACCAATTCGCGCATCAGCACCATCGTCCAGCGGGTGCACAGCACCTCGGCGGCCATCGATAGCGGGCAGAACTGCTTGTATCCGTGCTGGGCCATGATCCGACGTCCTCCCTCGAAACTGGGCTGAACATTAGGCCTTCATGAAGGAAGCGGCCAGTACGGAAACTGTACCGGCCCGGTACAGATCGCGGACTGGCCGGCGCCGGCCCTGCCATGCGAGCCCTTTGACCGGCCGCGGGGATCTCCCCTGTGCGCCGTAACAGGGAGAATACCATGACCACATACGTGATCGCAGACATCAAGGTGAAGAACCCGCAGTGGATGCCGGCCTACGCCGTATCGGTGCACGACCTCGTCCACAAGCATGGCGGCAAGTATCTGTCGCGCAGCGGCAATGTGAAGACGCTTGAAGGCAAGCCGCTCGACACCACTCTGATCGCGCTGATGGCATTCCCGTCGGAAGCGGCGGCGCGCGCCTTCGCCAACGATCCGGCCTACGCGCCCTTCGTCTCGGCCCGTCAGGACGGTAGCGACAGCCGCTTCCAGATGATCGACAACACCGACCTGGCGGGGACGATCCCGTATCTGCCGAAGGGATGAAGCTTTCCTCCATCCGTCGCATCGCTTTCGGGTGCTCCGAGCAACGACAATCACGGCGCTTGCCTGCCGCGCCTCCGTATTTCCGGCGGTCAGCGCGCTGGGCCTTTTCAAGAAGAATGGAATGAACATGATACGCAAATTCCGCAACGGGCTTCTCATGGCGGGGGCCATGCTGGCCGCCTGCGCCACCTTCGCCCACGCCCATCAGCAAGAGGCCGTGCCTGCATCCGGCGCGAATCCACTGGCCGGCAAGGTGCGGGCGGCGAACAGCCGGTTCCTCGACGCCAAGGTCGCCACGGACGAAGGCTATGCGCCCATTCCCTGCGCCAGCGGCATCACCGGCGGCGCGATGGGCATTCACTATGTCAACGGGCAATACCTGAAGGACGACAAGATCGACATCGCGCGTCCCGAGGCCGTGATGTACGAGCCGATGGCCGACGGCACACTGAAGCTGGTGGCGGTCGAATACATCACCGCCAAGGGGCCGGCGTCACTGGACGGCCAATTGTTCAACTTCAACAGTGCGCCCAACCGTTACGGCCTGGGCGAATTCTACGAGCTGCATGTCTGGGCCTGGAAGGGCAACCCGACCGGCACCTTCGCCGACATGAACCCGAAAGTGTCGTGCGAACACGCGGCGGCACCCAGCCAGTAAGCAATGAAGCCAGGCGGTGCAGGCCGCCTGGCTCGACGCTGTCCGCTCCGGCCGTTATCGCGGCGCGGGATTAGGGGCCGCCAATCCCGTATCGGAAGTCTGTTGGGCCACGTCGGAAGCCTGCCGCCCGGATGCCGGTAGAACGAAGCGTCCGGTCAGGTACCAGAGCAGAGAGACCACGAGGATCGACAGGTAGCCGTCCACGGCATAGTGCCAGCCGGTATAGACCGAGCCGAACAGGATGAGTGCGGCGAACGACCAGCCTGCAACGGCCCAGCGGCGACCAAAGCCGGTGAGGAAGAAGGCATTGAGCGTGACGATGGCGACATGCATGCTTGGCATCGCCGTGATGCCGCTGCCCAGCGCGGAGCTGCCGCTGTCGTGTGCATCGAGCAGATAGCTGGCGGCGAACCGCACCGGTAAGGCATACGGGTCTGCCATCAGCGCTGCGAGCACCCCGGCAAATCGGCTGCCGCCATAGAACCGGTCGTAGAATATCGGCCCGCTGGATGACAGCATGATTGGAAGAACGGTGCCACACAACACCATGGTGAGCGCGAACGCCCAGAGATAGCGGATGCGCCGGGCGGGACTGTTCCAGAAGGCGACGAAGAGCACGACGCCAAGCCATTGCATGAACCACCAGGACATATAGGCCTTGAAAACCAGCATGGAGGCGGGCTCTGAAACGATGCCGTGCGTCCATACCCAAGGATCGACGCCGTGCAGCCAACGATCGAGGTCGGCCAGCATGGGATCGGCATAGTAAGGCACGATCTCCGGTATGGTGATCCTGAATGTCGTGAAAGCGATGATGCCGAGAAAGAATAGCAAGACGACCCGCGCGGCCGCCGGCCCGCGTTCCTTGAGTATGTGCACCATGAATCTTGTCGGCCTGGGCCCGCCATACACCAATGCCGTCAACCCGAGGCCAACCACCAGCAGCACCGGCAGCAAGCCGAGGAATGTCCCGAAGTACTTTATGGACAGCAGAAGATATCGCTCAGGCCGCAGGCAAAGCGCCGTCGCGACGCAGACCAGGCACAGGCCCGTCAGCAGCCAGCTGCTTCTGGTTGTCGCCACGCCAAGATCAACAGTGGAAACCGATCGGAGATCGCCGCCCTGTGTTCCGGTGTGCCCACTCATCAGGGAGGTCCCGCCAGCTTTCGAACTTGTTATGATTGTTCTGGCGGCAACGTATTAATATCTTGTTGCACCCGTAATGGTGTCTGGTTTCCAATATAATACTCAATAGTGTAGTATTGTATTCAAATACGGGCTGAGGTCGATGGCGGTGCTGGCCCTGTGTTGGGTTGCTGCCAAGAGGCCTTTCGTCACGCACGTGCAATCGAGAGGGACCACTGCCTGGACGGCGATGGTCCCTCTCATTCAAGCCGCCTTGATCAGGCCGAGCTGGGTCAACGCCGCGACGCCGTCGTCGAGGCCGATCTCCTCGACGATCCTGCCCTCGATCACCTTCAGCACCGTGGTGCCGGTGAAGCGCATGGTGCGGCCGGTGGCGGCGGGCAGCGAACCGACGAGGAAATCGCTGAAGGCCGGACCGGCATGGGTGCCGCCGCCTTCCCACTGGCCGACGACATAGTCGCCTTCGGCGATGAGGTCGGCGGTGGCCCAGAAGTTGAGGTCCGGGAAGGCAGCGCGGAAATCGGTCATGAAGGCCTTGATGTCGTCGCGGCCGCGGCGCGGTTCGTGCAGCGAATATTTCAGGAGCATGTCGGGCGCGGCGATGGCGTCGACGACGGAAAGATCGCAGGTTTCACCCCAGAAATCGGTGAACCATCTGACGACGACGGCCTTGTTGTCTTCCTGTTTGGTCATGGGGAAAGTCCTCTTATGTTTGCACGAGATCGCCAGGGCGGGCGGCGACCCCGCGCAACCACTAGGAGGATCGGCGGGCGGGCAAACTCCGCTTCTTGCCCGCCAATCGAAAGTCGGGACCGCAAGCGAGGAACGCGGCGGAGCCACCGGCGCGGTAACGCTTTCTTCTCTGGTTTTGCCGCAGATTGCCCCGCGGCGGGGTTGGACGAAACGGAAGATGGCGGGTCAGGACAAGAAAAGCCGTGATGGAACGTTCTGGGAGAAGGCCCTGGAGCGCGCCCAACTTGGCGTCTGGGACTGGGACCTTCGGACAGGCGAGTGTTTCTATTCCGCCACCTGGGCGCGGATGCTGGGCTATGACGAAAGCGAGCTCGCCAACAGCAGCGACCTCTGGCTGCGGCTTACCCATCCCGACGATCGCGAGCAGGCGCTGGCCAGCGGCGACCGTCACATCGCCGGCCTGACCGACACCATCGAGACCGAGCTCAGGCTCCGGCACAAGCAAGGCCACTGGGTCTGGGTGCTCGACCGCGGCGGCATCGTCGAACGCGACGGCGACGGCCAGCCGATCCGGCTGATGGGCGTGCAGACCGATATTTCGAAACAGAAGGCGGCAGAGGCCGCGCTGGAACAGGTCAACATCCGCTTCCGCCTGGCGCTCGCGGCCAGCGGCACCGGCATCTGGCACTACGACATCGCCAGCAACAAAAGCTATTGGGATTTCCGCACCAGGGAAATTTTCGGCCTTGTCGCCGTTACCGACGAGGTGACGGCCGACCTGTGGCACAGCTACCTGCATCCCGACGACAAGCAGGCGGCCGAACGCGCCCACAGGGCGCCGCTGGAAACCGACGGCGTCATTGCCGCGCAATACCGCATCATCAGGCGCGACGGCGAGATCCGTCATGTCGAATCGTTGGTGCGTTTCGTCGCCGCCGCTGGTGCCGCCGGCCAGATCCTCGGCACGGTGCGCGACATCACCGAGGACAAGCTGCGCGAACAGGAACTGGCCTATGCCGCCCGCCACGACGCGCTGACCGGCCTGTGGAACCGCGCCGCCTTCGACAGGCTGCTTGGCGAGCATATCGCGGCGGGAGCGCCGCTGGCGGTGTTCTATGTCGACCTTGATTACTTCAAGGCGCTCAACGACTTCGCCGGGCATGCCGCCGGCGACCTGGCGCTGAAGAGCGTCGCGGGGGGCATACGCGGCTGCCTGCCGCCGTCGGCGCATGCGGCGCGCCTGGGCGGTGACGAGTTCGCGCTGCTGGTGCCGCATTGCGACGCGGTGCAGGCCGAGCGGATCGCCGGCGCCGTGCTTGGGGCGGTGCGCGAGGCCGATCTCGGCCCGGCCGCATCATCGCGCCGACTGGCGGCCTCGATCGGCATCGCCTTCATCGATGATGCCACGACCACCGTGGCCGATGCGCTGGCTTGCGCCGACGACGCCTGCTACGCGGCCAAGGCGGCGGGACGCAACCGCTTCGCGGTGTTTTCGGCCGCGGCGCGATCGGGGGCAGCCGGACTCAACGCGGCGCGCATCGCAGCCGACACCGTCGATGCCATGGACGACGGGCGGCTGAAACTGTTCGGCCAGGAAATCCATCTCCTGGGAAAGCCATGGCAAGAGTGCCGGCACGTCGAGGTGCTGGCGAGGCTCGCCGCGCGCAACGGGCGGCTGGTGCCGCCGGGCGAATTCATCCCGGTGGCCGAGCGTTTCGGTATCGCCTCGAAACTCGACCGCTGGATCATTCGCACGGCGCTGTTGCGGCACGGACCGGCGCTGCGTGCCGGGGCGCTGACGCTGGGCTTCAACCTGTCGGCTCAGACATTGAGCGATCCGGGGCTGTGGGATTTCGTCGACAACACCATCGAGGAAACCGGTGCGCCGCATTCCGGCATCGGATTCGAGATCACCGAAACCGCGGCCGTCACCAATTTCGATGCCGCGGAGGACTTCGTGCGCAAGGCGCGTGAGCGACGCTGCCGGGTCAGCCTCGACGATTTCGGCGCCGGCATGAGCTCGTTCGAGTATCTCAGGCGCTTTCCCGTCGATGCGATCAAGATCGACGGCTCGTTCATCGAACATATCACCGACAGCCGCTTCGACCGCGAGATCGTGCTGGCGATGACCGGCATTGCCAGAAGCCTCGACTTCGCCGTGGTAGGCGAGAAGATCGAACGGCACGATACGCTGGCGATGCTCCAGGACATGGGGGTCGCCTACGGTCAGGGCTTCTTTCTGCATCGTCCCGAGCCGCTGGAGGCGATCGTTTCGCGCGCGACGGCCGGAACGCCCGACAGGCGGCGCGCCTGAAGCGGGCAAGCCGCCCGCCAGAATCGCCGAGCCACTCCAACACTCCATTAGGCAATCCCGAAGAGCTGTTAAGCACGGCCCTGGAACGGCTCCGGGAGGTCGGCCGGGCGCGGTGGAACGATCACTGGCGGTCGGCGAACCGTGCCGATCGCGGAAACTCCAACACCTCTGCCTCCGATCGCCTGTGCTGCGCCTCCGCGACCGCTTCGATCAGCAGGTCGAGGGCTTCGCATGCCGAGCGGCTTGTCTCGTCGTCGCCGCGCAAATAGTGATAGGCGCGTTCGAGATGCACCCGGGCGGCTGAAAAATCGCTGGTCAATGATCCCTCCATTACCTCGCCCTAATATACCTTGGCCGGTCCGGCGGAACGCAGGGTAAATATCCACAGGCGGATTTTATTCAAATGCCGGGGGATTCCGGCAAGAAGGGCGAGGCGGTGGCTGTCAGGAGAGACAACGCCCAACCCCTTTGCCATGCCTTGCCACGCGGCTAGAATGCTACTCCCTTGTCCGAGGATGGCAGCCATGATCGTCCAGGCCTGCATCAATGGCGCACGACCGCGCGATTTTCATCCGAAATTGCCGCTGACGGCGCAGGCGATGGCGAGCGATGCGGCCGCCTGCGTCGTCGCGGGCGCAGCCGAGCTGCACATCCATCCGCGTGGCGCGGACGGGCGCGAGAGCCTGGCCGCCGTCGACGCGACCGTGCTGGCGGTGCGTCGGGCCTGTCCCGGCACGCCGATCGGCGTGTCGACAGGCGCCTGGATCGAGAATGACGTCGAGCGCACCCGCGCGGCGATCGCCGGCTGGCGCGAACTGCCAGATTATGCCTCGGTCAATCTTTCGGAGGCCGACGCGCCCGGCGTGATGGAGCTTTTGCGCCAGCGCGGCGTCGGCATCGAGGCCGGCCTTGCCACAACGGAAGATGCCGAGCGGTTCGTCAGTCTTGCCGATCACGACCGGGTGCTGCGCATCCTGATCGAGATCGACATACAGGAATTGCCCGCCGCACTCGCCGAGGCGCACGGCATCGTCGCCGCGCTGGACCGCGCCGGGGTGCGGCGGCCGATCCTGCTGCACGGCGCCGACGCCACGGTCTGGCCGTTCGTGGAGCTGGCGCGTCGAAGGCGCTGGTCGACGCGGGTCGGACTGGAAGACGGCAGGACGCTTCCCGATGGAAAGGTGGCGCTGGACAATGCGGAGATCGTCGCGGCGACGGCGGCGGTGTTTTGGTCGAAAACCTGAAGGGTCTCAAGCGCCTTGGCTGTGCAGCCGGTGCGACAAGCCGACCCGACCTGCTCCGCCATAAATCGTTCTCACTCGAGGCGCAGCTAAATAAAGGCAAATTCGGCCTGGCGCGGGGAGCCTTGTGCAACTGCCGCGGAGTTCCTGCATGTCACTGTCCGGTACCACAACTCGCTACGGAAGCCTTGCCCAGGCATTCCACTGGTTGACGGCACTGCTCGTGCTCATCGCCTTCCTGGTCTCGGCAGGCGGCCCTCCTACGCGCGTTTATTCAGCGCCCAGGGCCTCGATGCTGCTGCTTCATGAATCGCTCGGCTTCGCGGTTTTCTGGCTGCTGGTGATCCGCCTGGCCTGGCGGCTGTTCGATCGCATTCCCGATGCTCCGTCCATGCCCGCCTGGATGTATGTCGGGTCGAAGGCGGTACATTGGGCGCTCTACGCATTGATGTTCGCTGTGCCGGTGACCGCCATGCTCGGCGCATGGTTTGGCGGCCATCCGGTCACGGTGTACGGCTTCGGTCCGATCGGTCCGCTTTTCGCCCCATGGGACGTCGGCGCTTCGCTGGCGGAAATCCACGGCACGCTTGGCGACATCCTCATGTGGCTGGCCGGCCTGCACGCCGCGGCGGCCGTCTTCCACCACGTTCTTCTGCGAGATCGCGTGCTCAGCCAGATGCTGCCCGGCTTGGCTGCTCCAGAATGATCCGGATCGCCTGATCCACCACGGGATGCAGGCCGCTGGCCTGGAAGGACAGGCGGTTGCCGGAGCCGACATTGCTGGTCATGGCGATGGTAAGACCGGTCGCCGGATCATGCAGCATGACCGCGACATAGCCCGGAATGCTGCCCTGATGGCCGTAGAAGGCGCGGTCGGCATAGGCGCTCTGGAACATGCCGGCGCCGGTCTCGCGCATGCGGGTGCCCGGGAAGCTCGCCGGCACGCGGCGTTCGAACATCTCGGCGAAGAAAGGCGGCGACAAGAGCTTGCCGGAGAACAGGCTGCGCATGAAGCTCACCATGTCGGACGGCGTCGACACCATGTCGCCGCAGCCATAGGCGGCGCCGAATGGGAAGGAATCGGAAGAATCCTGCAATTCGTCGGAGTAGGGCAGCACGCCGTCCATGCGCCACATCTCGCCGCCGGAAGCGATGTCTGTCGGTGCGCCCGGCGCCAGCGGCGGCCGGTGGTAGTAGCCGCGCACCATCGACCTTTCCGGGAATGCTTCGGTGGCTGGCGACCAGGTGTTTTCCAGGGCGAGCGGCCGCAGGACCGCGCTTCTGACATAGGCGCCGAGCGACTGGCCGGTGACGGCCTCGATCACCATGCCGGCCAACACATAGCCGGTGTTGTTGTAGACAGCGGGTCCGCCCGGTGCCTTCTGTTTGTCGGAGGCGAAGGCGATGTCGACCAGCTGCTGCGGCGTCCATTGCCGGCCCGGATCCATCGGTATGTAATATTCGAATTCCGGCAGGCCGCTGCGATGGTTGATCAGCTGGCGCACCGAAATATTCCCGGCGCCCGGCAGATCCGGGAACCAGGAGGAGATCGGCGCGCCGAGCTCGAGCTTGCCGGTCTCGGCGAGCTTGACCAGGGCGGCGGCGACGAAGGTCTTGGTGCAGCTGCCGATCTTGAACAACTGGTCCGGTGTGACTGATGTGCCATGTGCGCGATCGGCTAGGCCCGCGGTGAGGGCGATTGGCGCGGCGCCTGTCGAATAGGCCAGCGAGGCACCCACCGCGCCGTCGGCGAGGTAGCTGTTGAGGAGGGAGGTCAGGTCTTTCGGCATTGATATCGCTTTCTTTTTTCCTTCTCCCCCTGTGGGAGAAGGTGGCCTCGCGAAGCGAGGTCGGATGAGGGGTGCTCCAGGGAACACCAACGTCTCATTCCGCTGGAACACCCCTCATCCGTCTCGGCGCTGCGCGCCGATCCACCTTCCCCCACAAGGGGGGGAAGGACAGGGAGCGCCTGCCCTCACTCAGCCACATCGACCGCGGCGAAATTCTGCCGGCCGAAGGGGTCGAGGATGTAGTTGAGCACGCTCTTGCGGATCGGGATCGCCACCAGCGAATGGGCGATCGGCGCCACCGGCACCTCGGCCTTCAGGATTGCCTGCGCCCTGCCGTAGATCGCGGCGCGTTCTTTCGGGTCGGCGGCGACGCGGCCTTCATCCAGCAGCTTCTCGAAATCCTTGTCGCACCAGCGCGACCGGTTCGAGCCACCCTTCACGCCGTCGCAGGACAGGAGATAGCTCAGCATGTTGTCGGGATCGCCATTGTCGCTGCTGCCGCCGAGCAGGAAAGCGTCCTGCTCGCCCGCTGCGGTGCGCTTGAGATATTCGCCCCATTCGAAGCTGACGATCTCGGACTGCACGCCGACCTTCGCCCAGTCGGCCTGGATCATCTCGGCCATGCGCTTGGCGTTGGGGTTGTAGGGGCGCGACACCGGCATCGCCCACAGGCTGATCTTGAGACCGCTTTCGTGGCCTGCTTCCTTCAGCAGTTTCTTCGCGCCGTCGGGATCGTAGTCGATGCCGGCAACGGTGCCGGCGCCGAGCTGCGCCGGCGGCACGACGCTGCCGGCAACGGTGCCGGCGCCGGCATAGACGGCATCGACGATTGCCTTGCGATCGACGGCCTTGGCAAGCGCGGTGCGCACGCGGACATCGCCCAGCGGCTGATGTTCGACGTTGAAGCCGAGGATGCCGATATTCTGGCCCTTGAGGTCGAGGACCGTAATGTCTGGATCGGCGCGCAATTCGGCGACGGCACTGGGCGGAGGCGGGGCCGCCACCTGGCATTCATTGGCCTTGAGGCGCTCGACGCGGGTGGTCGGCTCGGGCGTGACGGCGAAGACCAGCGTGTCGATCTTCGGCGCGCCGCGCCAGTAATCCTTGTTGGCGGCATAGCGCACCTGGCTGTCGGGCACATAGGCCTCGAGCATGAACGGGCCGGTCCCGACCGGCTGGCTGTCGATTAGCTCCGGCGTGCCGGCGGCCACCATCTTTTCGGTCTGCTCCAGCGACAAGATCGAGAGGTAGTCGAGCGCCAGCCCGGCCAGGAAGGTGACGTTGGGGGCCGTCAGCGTGAAGCGCACGGTGTAATCGTCGACCTTGTCTATTTTGTCGATCAGCGTGCCCATGCCCAGCGCGTTGAAGTATTCGTAAGAGCCGCCGCCGAGCTTGTGGTAGGGATTGTTGGCGTCGCGCTGGCGGTTGAACGTGTAAAGGACGTCGTCCGCGTTGAACTCGCGCGTCGGCGTGAAATGCTCGTCCGACTGGAATTTCACGCCTTGGCGCAGGTGGAATGTGTAGGTCTTGCCGTCCGGCGAGACATCCCAGCTCTCGGCCAGCGCCGGTCCGACTTCGGTCGTGCCCGGCTTGAACTCGACCAGCCGGTTGAAGATCGTCTTGGCGGCCGCATCCATGGTGGAGTCGGCGATGCCGATCGCCGGGTTGAAGGTCTCGGGATTGGCCTCCGAGCAATAGACGAGCGTCTTGGCATGAGCCTGCCCGCCGAGAAGGACGGACGAGGCCAGAAGGGTCGAGCCAAGCACTGTGCGCAGAACGGTGGATTTCATCGCAAACGCTCCTGATGACGCTTTTTCTGGTTGAGGGAAGGGCATGAAATTCATGGGGTCGCCGCCGGCGCCAGGAAGCGGTCTGGCGCCAGCCCCGCGGCGGTGACGCCAAGCGCGGTGACATCGTCGGGCAAGGGGTGGCCGCGCATCAGCGCCGAGCCGAGCCTCGCCAATGTCAGCGACACCTGGAAACCGTAGCCGCCCTGGCCGCCGAGCCAGAAGAAGCCGGGCAGGCGCGGGTCGAAGCCGGCGACCGGCGTGCGGTCTGGCGCGAAGGTGCGCAGGCCGGCCCAGGGCGTCGACGGGCGGCCTATGCGCATGGACGTCGCCTGCTCGATGCGGTCGACGGCGATGGCGACGTCAATGTCTTCCGGCCAGGCGTCGCAAGGCTCGGAATCGGTTTCGTCGGCCAGCGAGCCGATCAGCCTGCCGGCGTCTGGCTTGAAGTAGAATTGTTCGTGCAGATCGACCACCAGCGGCCAGCTGGCAATATCGGCGCCCGCGGGCGGGTCGAACAGGAAGGCGGTGCGCCGCTTGGGCTGGAAGCCGAGGCCGGTGAGCCCCGCCAGGCCGGCCACGACATCGACCCAGGCGCCGGCGGCGTTGACGACGATGTCGGCGGGATAGGCGCCGGCACTGGTGGCGACGCGCAGGCCATTGCCGGCGCGCGCGATCGCGCGCACCTCTTCGCTCGTGCGCATGATGCCGCCCCTGGCCTTCAGTGCCGAAGCGCAGGCCGCAAGCATCTTGCCGGTATCGACGTCCACCGCACCCGGTTCATGGACACCGCCGCATGTGGTTTGCGGATCGATGACGGGAACCAGCGCATGCAGCTCAGTGGCCGACAGGCGGCGTACGCTCGGCACCATGGCCTGCAATTCGCCGGCCAGCCGGTCGACGGCCGCGTCGTCATCGGCGCGGCCGACATGCAGCGCGCCACGTTGATGCGCGACGAAGCCGCCGTCGAAGATCGCCCGGCGGCTCGCCAGCGTCAGCGCGCGCACCAGGCGGTTGCCATAAGTCTCGGTGAACAGGGCGGCCGAGCGGCCGCTGGCATGATAGCCCGGCTGGCTCTCGCGCTCGATGAGGGTGACGTCGGCCCAGTCCGCCACCTCGGCGGCAAGCGAGAGGCCGGCAATGCCGCCGCCGATGACGACGATTTTCGGGAGTGAATTCGACTGCATCGTTCAGTCGTAAAAATAATTTCTTATCCAGTCAATATTTAGCGTATAAGAAAATTGTTGGCGTTGTTGATGACGGCGGGAAGTTCAATTACCTAGGATGGAGCGGCGCGATCCCGCGGCATGGAGCTGATATGTCGGAGCAACCGAAGCTGGGTGATTGCCTGCGCGGCTTGAGGAAGACGCATGGCTGGACCCTCCAGGAGGTGAGCAGGCTCACCGGTGTCGCGGTGTCGACGCTGTCCAAGGTCGAGAACGACCAGATGTCGCTGAGTTACGACAAGCTGCTGCAGATCTGCGAAGGGCTCGGCATCCATGTAACGGAACTGCTCAGCGGCGACCGCAAGCAGCCGGCGGCGCGCACCCGCCGCTCCGTGACGTCACCGTCCAACACACTGCGCCAACTGACCCGCAATTACGACTACCGGTACCTGGCCACCGACCTGGTGCGCAAGCGCATGGTGCCGATCCACGCCTATGCGCGCGCCCGCACGCCCGAGGAGTTCGGGCCGCTGACGAAACATGCCGGCGAGGAATTTTTGATCGTGCTCAAGGGCGAGATCGAGCTGCACACCGACCAGTACGCGCCGGTGCGGCTGAAACAGGGCGAGAGCGTCTATATCGATTCCACCATGGGCCACGCCTACCTCTCTGTGGGCGACGGCGACGCCGAAATGCTGTGCGTCTGCTCCGGCGACGAGCCCGACATGGAAGGCACGCTGCTCAGCGTGCTGGAGACGGTGGAAGGCTAGGGCGGTTGGCGCGTCGCATTTTTCTGCAGGTCGGTTCAGCCTTTCTGGTTCGAAGCGGCCGACGAAACCGGCTATATGACCGCTGAGACGAAATTCCCGCCAACCCGAGAAGGAAAACCCAATGAGTTCAGAAAAAGTGGCTGTCATCGTGGCCGGCGGCAGCGGCATGGGGGCGGCGGCTGCGAAGCGGCTGGCGGCGGACGGGTTCAAGGTCGCCATCCTGTCTTCATCCGGCAAGGGCGAGGCGCTGGCCAAGGAGCTGGGCGGCATCGGCGTCACCGGCTCCAACCAGTCGAACGAGGATCTGCGGCGCCTCGCGGACCTGACGCTGGAGCGCTATGGCCGCATCGACGTTCTGGTCAACAGCGGCGGCCACGGGCCGCGCGCGCCGATCCTGGAGATCACGGACGAACAGTGGCACGCCGGCATGGACGTCTACCTGCTCAACGTCATCCGGCCGGTGCGCATCGTGGCGCCGCAGATGGTCAAGCAGAAGGCCGGCGCCATCATCAACATCTCGACCGCCTGGGTGGTGGAGCCGAGCCCGATGTTCCCGACCTCGGCCGTGTTCCGCGCCGGCCTCGCCGCCTACACCAAGATCTTCGCCAACACCTATGCAGCGGACAATGTGCGCATGAACAACGTGCTGCCCGGCTGGATCGACAGCCTGCCGGCGACGGAAGAACGCCGCGACTCGGTGCCGATGCAGCGCTACGGCACGTCGGAGGAGATCGCCGCGACCATCGCCTTCCTGGCTTCGGACGGCGCTGGCTACATCACCGGCCAGAACATCCGCGTCGACGGCGGGATCATTCGCGCTATTTGAGGCGGGTCCGGGAGGGGAGGCCTGTCCGACGCGCGCCGCGGAGGGGGTCCGGCATCCCGCCTGGCGCGACGACATCTCGCACCAAGGAGGAAAAATGCGGCTTCTGATACTTGGCACCGGCTGGATGGCGCAGGAACATGCACGGCAATTCAGCGCCATCGATGGCGTCGACATTGTCGGGGCCGTCGACCTCGATCCGGCGCGCGTCGGCGAATTCGCCGACGGCTTCAACATCCCCAACCGCTTCACCGCGCTGGACGAGGCGCTCAAATGGGGCGCTTTCGACGCCGTGGCCAATGTCACGCCGGACCGCATCCACCACCCGACCACCATGCAGCTGATCGCCGCCGGCAAACCGGTGCTGTGCGAGAAGCCGCTGGCCGAGAATTTCGGCAAGGCGATCGAGATGGCCGAGGCCGCCGAGAAAGCCGGCATCGTCAACATGGTGAACCTCACCTACCGCAATGTGGCGGCGTTGCAGAAGGCCCGCCGGATGGTGCAGGCCGGTGAGGTCGGCACGGTCCGGCATGTCGAGGCGTCCTATCTGCAGAGCTGGCTGGTGTCGAAATTCTGGGGCGACTGGCGCAGCGACCCGAAATGGCTCTGGCGGCTGTCGCGCGGCCACGGCTCCAACGGCGTGCTTGGCGATGTCGGCATCCACATCCTCGATTTCGCCAGCTATGGCGCGGCCCTCGGCATCGATCATGTGTTCTGCCGGCTGCGTTCCTTCGACAAGGCGCCGGGCAACCGCATCGGCGACTACGGGCTCGACGCCAATGACAGTTTCGCCATGACGGTGGATTTCTCCAACGGCGCCTTCGGCGTGGTGCATGCCAGCCGCTGGGCGACCGGCCATCTCAACGAATTGCGCCTGCGCATCTATGGCGATCGAGGCGGTCTCGAAGTGGTGCACAATCTCGACGGCTCGTCGCTCAAGGCTTGCCTCGGCGAAAATGTCGACGACGGGATATGGGAAGAGCTCGACGCCGGCACGGTGGCGACCAACTACCGGCGTTTCGCCGACGCGGTGCGGACCGGCGTGCAGGCCGAACCGTCCTTCCGCCACGCCGCCGAACTGCAGAAGGTGCTGGATCTGGCCGTGGTGTCGGACGAGAAGCGGGCGGAGCTCGCGGCGAGCGCGCAGACGCGGTGAGGGTGGCGCCTTCCTCTCAGGGACCGGTCACGAGGCCAAAAACCAGTTTTTGCAAATTGCCGCCATTGCCGAATTCGACGCGGTCGAAATCGCGGCTTGCCCGCCGCTGCGCCTGCGACAATTCGGAGAGGCGCCTGGTCATCTCGGTCCGGATCTTGGCGCATTTGGGATCGTCGGCAACGCTGAGGCCGACGGTCGCCGCCTCGATCTTGCGCACCATGGCGATGATATCGGCGCCATGCACTTTCTCATGGGCGGCGACGCCGGCGATGAAGCTGTCCCAGCTCTTCTGCACGGCCGGCGGCAGGGAGCCTGACGGCTTCGGCAAGGCATAGGTGATGATCAGCTTCGGCCTGGCCGATGCCAGGACGCAATCGCCGCCCTTGTTCTGGTAGTCCCTGGTCCAGGTCAGCTTGAAATTGGTGTAGGCGATGGTGCGCGTTTTGGCGCCGCGGATCAGCGGTCCGTTCTCGCCGATCGACCGGTAGAGCTCCTGTCCGGTCCGGCCTGAAATGGCGTAGGGCTCGATCGTCTCGACCGGCTTCCATTGTGCATGGGCGGCAAGCGGCAAGGCGAGCACCGCGACCAGCGACAGGCACAGACGAACACACGCTCTCAACACCGCTCTCCGCGAAACCAGGACCGGCGCCGACGCCAATGCCATCTTGTGGCTTTTCCTATATGCTGCCGGCGGGTGCTGCAAATGTGTTGGAGGGAGGCGCTGGCGCCGTGCGGCAAGACCAGGATGGGTATGGGGTTGAAGAAGTTCCCTCGGTTCGTCATCCTAGGGCGGAGCAAGGAGCGAAGCGACGCGGCGCAGACCCTAGGATGACGAAGATAGGGTGAGGCTTCCAAACCAACGGCCTTGCCGGCGCCGGCGCGTCGCCGTAAGTCGTGCTCATGATCACCTTCCGCAAGGCCCTGGCCTCCGACCTGCCTGCCCTCGTGGCCATGCTGGCGGACGATCCGCTTGGCGCGGCCAGAGAGGATGCCTCGCTGCCGCTGGCGCAGGGCTATGTCGATGCCTTCAACGCCATCGATGCCGACCCCAACCAGTTGCTGGCGGTGGCGGTCGATGGCGCCGACGTGGTCGGCACCTTGCAGATCAGCTTCCTTGCCGGGCTGTCGCGGAAGGGCGCCTGGCGCGGTCAGATCGAGGCGGTGCGGGTCGCCGGGCACCGCCGTTCCGAAGGCATAGGCAGGCTGATGATCGAATGGGCTGTTGATCAATGCCGGGCGCGCGGTTGCGGCCTCGTCCAGCTCACCACCGACAAGACCAGAGCGGACGCGCACCGCTTCTATGAAAGCCTCGGCTTCACCGGCACCCATCTCGGCTACAAGAAGACCTTGTAGCGCAGGCGGGGCCGTCGCTTTCCGCTAAGGCGG
Organism: Mesorhizobium sp. B2-5-11; assembly: GCF_006440835.1. Classification (NCBI taxonomy): domain Bacteria; kingdom Pseudomonadati; phylum Pseudomonadota; class Alphaproteobacteria; order Hyphomicrobiales; family Phyllobacteriaceae; genus Mesorhizobium; species Mesorhizobium sp. B2-5-11. Next base: position 121,047 of record NZ_VFUK01000004.1, on the reverse strand, counting down.
GCGGCTGGCGCATGCGGGAAGGCTAGCAGGCCCTATTCAATTTGCGGCGAGACCAGATATAGGTCAGCTAAGTTGACCTATATTCGATGCGTCCGGGGAGGCGTGCTTGACCCTTATGAACCTGTTGGCGTCGCGCTCGTCGCGCATGAAGGCCTCGGAAATCCGCGAGCTGCTGAAGCTGCTCGACCAGCCGGACATCATCTCCTTCGCAGGCGGCATTCCCGATCCGGCGCTGTTTCCGGCCGAGGCGATCCGCGACGCCTATGCCGACGTGCTCGGCGGCGGCGAGGCGGGGGCCGCGCTTCAGTACCAGGTGAGCGAGGGCTATCTGCCGCTGCGGCGATGGATCGCCGGGCAGATGGGCAAGCTCGGCGTCGCCTGCGAGGAAGCCAACATCTTCATCACTTCGGGCTCGCAGCAGGCGCTCGATTATATCGGCAAGCTGCTGTTGTCGCCCGGCGACACCGCACTGGTGACGTGGCCGACCTATCTCGGCGCGCTGCAAGCCTTCAACGCCTATGAACCGCGCTACGACCGGCTGCGGCCGGAAGGCGGTAACATGACGCCGGATGCCTATCGCGCGGCGGCGGCGGCGAATGGCGGCCGGGTCAAGTTCGCCTATCTGGTGCCGGATTTCGCCAACCCGACCGGCAACACGCTGGACAGGCAGCAGCGCGAGGCGGTGCTCGACCTTGCCGGCGAGCTCGACATCGCAATCGTCGAGGACGCCGCCTACCGGGCGCTGCGCTATGATGGCGAGGGCGTGCCGCCGATCCTGGCGCTCGACTGCGCGCGCTCCGGCGGCATCGACAAGGCGCGCACGCTCTATTGCGGCTCGTTCTCGAAAATCCTGTCGCCGGGCATGCGCGTCGGCTGGGTCTGCGCGCCGCGCCATGTCGTGGAAAAGCTGGTGCTGATGAAGCAGGCTTCCGACCTGCACAGCCCGTCGATCAACCAGATGGTGATGCACCGGGCGGCCGAAGCGGTGTTCGAGGCCCAGGTCGAAAAGCTGATCGGCGCCTATCGCGAACGCCGCGACGGCCTGCTCGGCGCGCTCGCGGCCAACATGCCGGAAGGCGTGACCTGGAGCCGCCCGGAAGGCGGCATGTTCGTCTGGGTGACGCTGCCGGAAGGCGCTGACGCCACCGCGCTCCTGGCGCGCTCGGTGAAGGAAGCGCGCGTCGCCTTCGTGCCCGGCAGCGCCTTCTTCGCCGATGGCACCGGGCGCAACACGCTGCGGCTGTCCTTCACCTTGGCCGACCGCCGCGCGGTGACCGAGGGCATCCCGCGGCTGGCGGCGCTGCTCAAGGCTTAAGGCGCCGGCCAGACGACGGTGCATCGCCCCAGCGGCGAACAAACCCGGGTTGCCCTGACTTGTTGCGGGTGCAAAATAGCCTTGTGTCCACGAACGCGGGTTCATGCGCCATGACCGACCTTTCCGGTATCTACCGCGACTACATTGCCTGCCTCAACCGGCAGGACTGGCCGAACCTCGGGCAGTTCGTCGACGATGACGTGTCCCACAATGGCAGGCGGATCGGTCTCTCCGGCTACCGCGCGATGCTGGAGAAGGATTTCGACGACATTCCGGATCTTCGTTTCGATATCCGGCTGCTGGTCTGCGATCCGCCTCATGTCGCGAGCCGGCTGATGTTCGACTGCACGCCCAGGGGGAATTTCCTCGGGCTTGCGGTAAACGGCAGGAAAGTGTCCTTCGCCGAGAACGTCTTCTATGAGTTTCGCGGCCCGAAGATCCGGCTCGTGTGGTCCATCATCGACAAGGCCGCCATCGAAGCCCAGCTTTGAACCACGAACCTCTCCTGGCGTGCTCGGTGAAGGAAACGCGTGTCGCCTTCGTGCCCGGCAGCGCCTTCTTCGCCGATGACACCGGGCGCAACACGCTGCGGCTGTCCTTCACCTTGGCCGACCGCCGCACTGTGACCGAAGGCATTCCCAGATTGGCCAAGCTGCTGAGGAACTAGCAACCGACCGGATTCCTGCCCCCGGGGCGTCAGGCCGGCTTGTCGGCAGCCCTTGTGCGCCTGGCAAGGCGTGCGGTAAATGCGGGCGTGCCTTTGCCGGTCGAATGAGGATGTCATGGTCTCCGCAACGCCCAGAGTGACGCTGCTTCTCGGCAGCGCGCCCGATGTCGTGCGCTGCGCCGCCTGGCCGAAGGAGACCTTCGCCAGCATCGTCGCCATCAACAATGCCTGGCGCGTGCGCCCCGACTGGGACGTGCTGGTGCATGCCGGCGATTTCCCGTCCGACCGGATGCCGCCTCTGGAACCGCTGCGGCAGGCCGAGATCTTCAGCGCCGCGCATTACGTGCCGGCCCAGAATACTTTCGGCGGCTTCGTCTATGCCGGCGCCACCATGTCGCTGACGGCGGCCTATTGGGCCGTCCACAGCCAGAGGCCGGACGTGCTCGCCTTCCTCGGCTGCGACATGATCTACGACACGGCCGGCGACACCCATTTCTACGGCGTCGGCCGCGCCGACCCGCTGCGCGACGATGTCACGCTGCAGAGCCTCGAGGCCAAATCCGCCCGCCTGCTCATTCATGCGCTGCGACGCGGCACACTCTGCATCAACCTGTCGGACCTGCCGCAAAGCCGCCTGGTCTTCCCAAGGCTGTCCTTCGAGGAATTGCGGTTACTGTCCCCCGAGCGCCTCGCCGGCATGAAGATGGATGCGCGTGCGGGCATCCATCAGCATAGGGTCGAAGTGGCCGAGCAAATCGAGCGCGAGCTCGGCTATTTCTACGAGGATGGCATGTACTGGAACCATCTCGACGAAATCGACCGCGCGCAGCTAGCCGACATCGACCGGCTCTGGATCTCGGCGATCGGTCCGGCTGAGCCGACCGAAGAATGCAGCGCGGCGGAATAGCGCCGTCCGGCAGCTTTTGTTGCAGGGACCAGCAATTCCCGCGGCTCCCACCAGCAGTTTCGCGCCAAATTGCCTAATTTCGGGCCGCTTTTCGGCTAAACTTGTCGGCATCTTGGCTGGAAGTGGAGGAAGCCATGAGCTTGCGCCTCGGTTTCGCCGTGCTGGTGCTGTTCGGCCTCGCCAATCAGGCGGCGGCTTTCGAGATTTCAAGCCCGTCGGTTTCCAACGGCAAATGGGCCGAAAAATATCTCGGCGACAAGGCCGGCGGCTGCAGCGGGCAAAGCGTATCGATCGCTTTGAGATGGAAGGACCCGCCGGTCGGCACCAAGAGCTACGCGCTCACCATGTTCGACCCCGACGCCGGCGGCGGCAAGGGTTTCTGGCACTGGCTGGCCTGGAACATCCCGGCAAGCGCGAAGGGCTTGGCCGAAGGGGCGGGCTCGAAGCGCGGCAAGGGCTTGCCCAAGGGTACGGTGCTCGGCAAGGGCGGCATCGGCCGCGCAGGCTATTTCGGGCCATGCCCGCCGCCCGGCAGCGGCACGCATCACTATGTCTTCACGCTCTATGCGCTCGGCGCGCCGAAGCTGCGCGCGCCGGAAAATCCCTCTCCGGAAATGGTGGCAGTGGCCGCGAAGAGCCAGGCGCTCGGCGAGGCGAGCGTGACGTACACCTATGGGCGGTAGGCAAGACCGGTTCAGGCAATCGCCCTGGCCACCAGCGCATTGACGGCGCTGTTGGCAAACACGTTCCAAGAGATCGTTTGAATTCCGTTCCGGTGGCCATCTGGCGCTTCGCGCGCGCTTCGGCCGGCGCGTCAGCGCGTCCAGAAATCGCGGTGCGGCGCGATCAGCTCGTCCTCGATCTCGGGGAAAGGGCCAAAGACCTCGATCTTCTTCTGGCCCGAGGCGAGGACTGTACGCGAGGGCAGGCTCATCGTCGGATTCTCGGCGTGATCGCCGGTGAGCGCCAGGAGCTTCGTCTCCTCGAAGCCGTAGACCAGGCGGCCGATATTGGCCCAGTAGAGCGTTCCGGCGCACATCGCACAGGGTTCGCCGGTCGAGACCAGCGTGCAGGACCAGAGGAAATCCGGCTCGTAGGCAGCCGCGGCGCGCCGGGCGAGCTCCGTCTCGGCATGGCGCACCGTGTCGAGATTTCCCTGGCGCATAAGCACGCGATCGTCCGGCCCGACCAGCACGCAGCCGAACGGATGATGGCCGTGCACGGCCGCCTCGCGAGCGACGGCGTCGGCGGCATGGAGGTGGGCGAGCATCTGGTCGCGGGTCATTGCGCAATCCTAACACGACGGGCGAGGAGAGGAACCGACACCCGGCGACCGGCTTCGTAGGGCTGAGAGTGCGCCGATCGGCGGGCATTGGCAAGCTTCGCCCGGCGGGCAAAACCCGAGCGCGGGCCATCGCCTGATCAGGCGAATGAGGTTTGAAGCACTGTTCTCCGCTCTCGTATCCCTGTATACGAAATTGAAATGATCTGTTTGAGGAATTGATGAGCCCACCGCCTGGAACCGTGCCGTTTTTCAGCCAGTGGGAGACGCCCGATATGACTTTGGCCGTCCTTGCCGATGGCGCCGAGGTGGCGCTGCGGCGCGATCCGCTGTGGGAGAACTCGGGCGCGCGCACACTCGACGAATACGCGCTGTGGGCCGCCAATGTCTGCGGCATGGCGTGCCTCAAGATGATCCTGGCGACGCGCGGCCAGATCGTGCCGACCATCGAACTGGCCAGGCGCTGCACCGGATATGGCGGTTATGTCGTCACCGAACGATCGATCAAGGGCCTGATCTACGCCCCCTTTGTCAGGTTCGTGAAGGCGGAATTCGGCCTGGAAGCGAAGGTGATGACCAGTGTCGCTACATCGGATATTCCGGCGATCCTCGGGCAGTCGCGCTTCTTCATCGCCTCGGTCAGCAGTTCGATCCGCTGGCCCGAACGCGAGCCGCCGTCCAAGGGCGGCCATCTGGTGCTGGTCATGTCGGCATCGGATGAAGGTTTTCGCTTTCACAATCCGTCCGGCCATACCGGCGCCACACAGGCGAACGCAGTGTTGGCGGCCGCCGATTTCGATCGCTTCTTTGCCAATCGCGGCATTGCCGTCAGCATTTGATCTTGTGGGATTTCGATGAAGGACAAGGCTTTTCAATGAAGAACAAGATTAGGGTCGCCGTCCTCTATGGCGGACGTTCGGCCGAGCATGACGTATCGCGCCTTTCGGCCGCCAATGTGCTGAAGGCCATCGACCGGACGCTTTACGAGGTGGTCCCGATCGCCATTTCCAGGGACGGAAGATGGCTGCTGCAACCATCCTCCGAGGCTGGCGACGACAGAGCCGGGGCACCGGTGTCTGAGGACGGCGTGGAGGTCGCATTGTTGCCCGGTGGCAGAGGCAGGCTGGTGGCCGCACGGGGCGGCGGAGCACAGCCCGACCTGCCGCCGGTCGACGTCGTCTTTCCCGTGCTGCACGGTCCTTTCGGCGAGGACGGCTCGGTGCAGGGCTATGCCGAGGTCGCCGACGTCGCCTATGTCGGCTGCGGCATTCTCGCCTCGGCCGCCGCCATGGACAAGGATGTCGCCAAGCGGCTGCTGCGCGAGGCCGGGCTGCCGGTTGCCCGTTCCGTCACCGTGCATCGAAACGATGTCGGGCCGTTCCAGGAGATCGCCGGCGCGCTCGGCCTGCCTTTCTTCGCCAAGCCGGCGCGCCAGGGCTCGTCGTTCGGCGTCAGCAAGGTGAACGACCGGGACGGCTTCGAACGGGCCGTCGAGACGGCTTTCCGCTACGACGGCAAGGTCCTGATCGAAGAGTTCGTCGACGGCCGCGAGATCGAATGCTCGGTGCTGGAGCGGGCCGACGGAACGCTGACCGTATCGCTGCCCGGCGAGATCATCCCGGCCGGCAAGCACGGCTTCTACACCTATGAAGCCAAATATCTCGACGCCGACGGCGCCGTGGTGAACGTGCCCGCCGATGTCCCGGCCGCCGTCGCCGACAAGGCAAGGGAGATGGCCGCGCGGGCTTTCCAGGCGCTCGGCTGCGAGGCGATGGCCCGCGTCGACTTCTTCCTGCGGGCTGACGGCTCGCTGCTGGTCAACGAGGTCAACACGCTGCCCGGCTTCACCGACATCTCGATGTATGCCAAGGCGCTGGCGGCGATCGGCATCGGCTACAGCCAGGTCATCGACGTGCTGATCGAGCACGCACTGGCGCGGCATGCCGCGCGAAAGTCCTGACGTTCGGCGCGGCATTGACGGCGGATCACGCGAAGCTAGTTAGATTCGAGCCCTTGGCGAGAGGAGAGCTTGCATGGAAGAACTGCATCGCGGCCGGCTCATCGATCATATCCAACTGGTGGTCAGGGACATCGCCGCCAGCCGCCGCTTTTACGAAGCAGTATTTCGAGTGCTCGATATTCCGATCGGCGGCAGCGCCGCCGATTATTTCTGGGCCGACGAGCTTTTCATTTCAACCGCCGACAGCCGCGCGGCTCGGGGAGAGTTGACCGGTCGCCATCACCTGGCATTCCAGGCGAAAGACCGCGCCATGGTCGATGCGTTCTATAAGGCCGGGCTGGACGGCGGCGGCAGGGACAATGGTGGGCCGGGTGAACGCCGGTACCACCCCGGCTACTACGCCGCTTTCCTTCTCGACCCGGACGGCAACAACATCGAAGCGGTGCATCACGGGGCGGCCAACCGCAGTGCCGCCTCGGTGAAGATCACGTTCTAGAATGCGCCGACAAGAGGCGGGTGGTTTTGCCTTGATGTGGCCCGTCCCGGCTTGATCCCAATCGGGTGGAGGAACTCGATCGATGCCAAGGCGACCCCACGCGGGGCGGGCCTTGAAGGCCATGTGAGGCATAGTTACATCAACCATTAAGCGTGCGTTTGCACGCGAATACAACGCTTTGGCCAAGCTTCATCTATGGAGGTTGTCATGGCAAATACACTCATGGAAGGAAAGAAAGGCCAGGACTGGCTCAATCTGGTCCTTGCCGTCTGCCTGTTCATCTCACCCTGGATAATCGGCTTCGCTGCTGAAACCGCTCCCGCATGGAACGCCTGGATTGTCGGCGTCGTGCTGGGCGCGGTGGCCGTGGCGGCGCTTGCCGCCTTCGCCGAGTGGGAGGAATGGGTAGGTGTCGTTCTCGGGCTCTGGCTGATCGTGTCGCCCTGGCTGCTCAAATTCATGGCGAACACGAATGCGATGGCCACCCACGTCATTCTCGGCGTGCTGGTGGTTGCCGTATCGGGTTGGGCCGTCTGGGACGTCCGTCACCCGCACGCACATGCGTGACCGCTGACCAAGGACGGGGCCGGCGCGCGAGCGGGGCCCCTTCCGGCTTTGAACGTCTGCCCATTGCGTTTGCCGCCGGCTGCGAAGGGCAGGGTCGCCGGCTTGCAATCTGAGGCCAGGCCATGGATCTCGACGGACCGAACGCCATATCCTGCACAGCATATCCTGCGTAATTCAGGGAGTTTTGAGCGTGACCCTCGCGCGGATGGCGGTTCTGGCAGCGGCCTTCATGGCCGCCGCGGCCGCCAGTCACTCTTCCGTGACCGCGGAGGCTACGGAGAAGGTCGCGTTGCGCGTCGTGATCGACGGCGCCATCGGCCCGGCGAGCGCCAGGCAGCTCAACGAAGCGCTGGCCAAAGCCGCCGAGCGGCACGCCGAAGCCGTTGTCCTCGAGATCGACACGCCGGGCGGGCTGGTCACCTCGATGCGCGAAATGATCGCCGATATCCTTGCCTCGCCGGTTCCCGTCATCGGCTATGTCGCGCCCGCCGGCGCGCATGCGGCAAGTGCCGGAACCTATATCCTTTATGCCACCCATGTCGCGGCGATGGCGCCCGGCACCAATCTGGGCGCCGCCACGCCGGTCGAGCTTGGCGGGTTGCCGTCCCTTCCCGGTGGCGACGAGAAGGACAAGGGCGACCAGAAGAACGCCACCGGGCCTCCGGCCGGCGACCCGATGATGACAAAGGTGACGAACGACGCGGTCGCCTTGATCCGTTCGCTCGCCGAACTGCGCGGCCGCAATGCCGACTGGGGCGAAAAGGCGGTGCGCGAGGCAGCCAGCCTTTCCGCCAATGCGGCACTTCAGGCACATGTAGTCGACCTCGTCGCCCGCAACACCGCCGAACTGCTCCAGCTTGCCGACGGCCGCACGGTCGAGGTGGCCGGCAAGCAACAGGTGCTGGCGACCAAGGGCGTGGCGGTCGAGACGCTCGATCCCGGCTGGCTGATCCGGCTTCTCGCCGTCATCACCGATCCCAACATCGCCGTCGTCCTGATGCTGGCCGGCGTCTACGGCCTCGTCTTCGAGTTCACCAGCCCAGGCGCCGTGGCGCCCGGCGTGATCGGGACCATCTGCCTGCTGCTCGGGCTCTATGCCCTCAATCTGCTGCCGATCAGCTATACCGGCCTCGCCCTGATGCTGCTTGGCATCGCCTTCCTCGTCATCGAGGCCTTCAACCCGACCGTGGTGCTCGGGCTTGGAGGCGTGGCAGCCTTCCTGCTCGGCGCCGCCATGCTGCTCAAGGTCGAGGGCCCGGGCTTCGAGATGTCGTGGGCGCTCATCGGCACCGCCGCGGCGCTGACGCTTGGCCTGGCGCTGCTGGCCGGCAGCTATCTGTGGAGGGCGCGCAGGAGCCTGCCGCGTGTCGGCGCGCAGGCCATGCACGGGCTGCCGGCCAGGATTCTCGACTGGTCGGGTAGCGAAGGCCATGTGCTCGCGCAGGGCGAGCGCTGGCGGGCGAAAGCCGATGAACCGCTCGCCCCCGGCGACAGCGTCGAGGTGGCCGACGTCAGGGATCTCGTGCTGACGGTCCGGCGCAGGAACAATGGAGCAAGGCAATGATCATCGGTTACGTCGCCTATCTGGTGCTCGCCCTCATCGTGCTGATCTTCCTGTCCGCCGCCATTCGCATCCTGCGGGAATATGAGCGCGGCGTGGTCTTCACGCTCGGCCGCTTCACCGGGGTGAAGGGCCCCGGCCTCATCCTCCTCGTCCCCTTCGTCCAGCAGATGGTGCGGGTCGACCTGCGCGTGGTGGTCCAGGACGTGCCGCCGCAGGACGTGATCTCGCGCGACAACGTCTCGGTGAAGGTGAACGCGGTGCTGTATTTCCGCATCGTCGACGCCGAGCGGGCCGTCATCCAGGTCGAGGACTTCATGGCCGCGACAAACCAGCTCGCGCAGACCACGTTGCGCTCGGTTCTCGGCAAGCACGAACTCGACGAGATGCTGGCCGAGCGCGACAAGTTGAACAGCGACATCCAGGAGATCCTGGACCAGCGGACCGACGCATGGGGCATCAAGGTGTCCAATGTCGAGATCAAGCATGTCGACCTCAACGAGAACATGGTCCGCGCCATCGCCAAGCAGGCCGAGGCTGAAAGGCTGCGGCGCGCGAAGGTGATCAACGCCGATGGCGAGCAGCAGGCGGCGGCAAAGCTGGTCGAGGCCGGCAAGATGCTGGCGCAGGAGCCACAGGCCATGCAACTGCGCTATTTCGAGGCGCTGCACGACATCGCCGGCGAGCGCTCGTCGACCGTGGTGTTTCCGCTGCCGATGGACCTGCTCACGATTTTCAACAAGCAGCCGGGCGCCGGGAAATAAGCTTGGGAGGGGTTTGGCAGCCCGGCCGCGGGCCGGCGAGCTCGGGACCGGCACGATCACCCGGCGATTCCCCGAAGTTGCGATCTCCACGCCAAGCGCTGCCGGTCCTTTGCTGTCAATTTTAGGAGTTTTATTCAGAATTCGGCAATATATAGCGGGCTTTTTAGCGGATTCATTGTTTTTAATTAGCTTAAGCTTTCGCTATGGATTCTCGACTAGGGTGACGGCGAAATGATCGAGAGCCCTGACGGCGTGGCGGCTTGCCCGGCCAGTCAGGTCAATCGCCTCCTGCAAGTCAAGCTTCGGTTGCATAAATGAGTGGGCCCATGTCGATTGCCGGCATCATCGAAAGGATCCTGGACAAGTTGTCCGGCTCCAGCCTGCTTGCGGCCGGCCTCTTGCTGCTGACCGCGCTGGGCAGCGCCCTGATCGCCTATTGGCGGACGGCGGAGCGCAAGAGCTTCAGGGAATTCTTCGATTTCGTCTTTCCCAACGAGATCGTCACGCATCCCTCGGCGCGGGCGGACCTGCTTTTCTGGATCACCCGCAAGGCGATTATGCCCTTCCTGATGCTGCCCGCGGGCGTGACCTTCGTCGTCGCCGTCGGTTACGCGACGAATCGGACGCTGGCGGCACTCCTCCAGATCGAGCCGCCGCTGCTGCCGGGACCGCCGGGAGCGGTGACGATCGTCATCTTCACGGTGACGATGCTGATCGCCTACGACATATCCTATTACCTGTACCATGTGGCCCAGCACCGCTTCCCGTTCCTGTGGGAACTGCACAAGGTGCATCACTCGGCGGAGGTGATGGTCGGGATCACCAAGGATAGGGTTCATCCGCTCGACGAGCTCATGAACCGCGCCTGGGACGGCGTCATACCCGGGATCTGCTTCGGCATCTGGACCCTTTTGTCGCTTAACCTCGTCGAAGTGACGATCTTCGGCGTCAACGTCTACGTCATGCGCAATATCCTGATGATGGATTTCGTCAGGCACACCCATTTCAAGATATCGTTCGGGCCGCTCAACAACATCGTGCTGTGCCCGCATTGGCACCAACTGCACCACAGCGTCGATCCAAGGCACTACGACAAGAATTTCGGCTTGCTGTTCTCGTTCTGGGACCGGCTATTCGGAACGTTGTGCGTGCCCAAGCCCGATGAGGATTTCAGGTTCGGATTGATGGAACGCGGCGCGCGCGACTATCAATCCCTGTCGGGGCTTTACGTGCTGCCGCTCAAGAAGATGTGGGGGCACATCGCCCGGCGGTTTCGCCGCCGCGCTTCGTCCGAGCCGACACGGAGCCCGCAGCCATGAACGCTCACGCCGCGATCGAGGGCCCGAAGGCCGGCGCTTTGGAGATCGTCACCTCCGAGGAGCGCCTCGCGTCGGTCGGGCCGGCCTGGACGGAGCTGTGGCGCCGGGCGGAGGGGCTGATCTTTCAAAGCCACGCCTGGGTCACGGCGTGGTGGCAGACGGCCCCGGACCGGGAGCTGCGTGGTCTCAGGATCGGCCTCGTCTGGAACGGTGACCGGATCGACGCCGTCATCCCGCTGGCGACGGTGCGGCGCAAGGGCGTCAACGTCCTGGAATGGGCTGCCAAGGACCACAGCGACTATGGCGACGTGCTGGTCGCGCCGGACTGCGATCCGGCGGCGGTCGCGGCGCTATGGCAGGAAATTTCGGCCGCGGGCGGCTTCGATCTCGTCTATCTGAACCGCCTGCTGCCGGACGCCGCGATGCGCACGCTGCTTGCTCCCGCTTCGGCGCCCAAGATGGCGCTGCGCCCGAACCGCCGCAGCGAAACCAGCTTCCGGGTCGCCGGGCCATGGCGTACGGGCGCGGACTGGTTCGGGGAACAAACGAAGAAGATGCGCCAGAATTATCGCCGTGGCCGCAAATTCCTCGAGGAAGGCGGCGAAGTGCGGTTCCGCCTCATGTCGCCGGACGAGCCGATGCAGCCCGTCCTCGACAGGCTCGCCGAGTTCAAGCGCAAATGGCTCGCCGCGCGCGGACACGAATCCAACCTGTTCGATGAGGGTTCGCCGGCCCTGGCCGCGCTGGTCGCGGTGCTGGCCAGGGAAGGGCTCCTGCATGTCTTCGTGCTGGAATGCGCCGGGATGGTGGTGGCGGTCTCGATCAATTTCGTCCAGCGCAACACGATGATGGCCTTCGTCACGACCTACGATCCGGATGTCGAACGGGCGTCTCCCGGCATGGTGCTGATGATGGACTACATCCAGTGGTCGATCGACAGAGGGCTGACGATGGTCGACTTCCTGTGCGGCGGCGAGGACTTCAAGCGGCGCTTCGCGACCCAGTCGGTGACGCTGGATTCGGTGCTGGGAACAAGGACCTTGCGCGGAACACTCGCCGCGCTGGCGGACCGGACCCTGCACGCCGGCAGGGAGCTGCACCAGCGGTTGCGGCCTGATCCTCGGCAAAAGCCGGCACCGGTGGAATAGGCCCGATTCACCGGCGACGTGCGAACCGAGGTTTGACGCTGCTGGCAGGACGGACCTGCCCGAACCGGCAGCCTATCGGTCGATCATCATCATGGTGCGGTCGCCGTAGCGCGGGCCGGAGACCTTCCCCGGGGCCAGCGCGTCGTCGAGCGCCGCCATCTCGGCGGCCTCCAGTTTCAGCGACGCAGCGGCGACATTTTCTTCCAGATATTTGATCCGCTTGGTGCCGGGGATCGGCACGATGTCGACACCGAAGACGTTGCCCTTCTCCAGGAGCCAGGCCAGCGCGATCTGCCCTGGCTTGACGCCTTTGGCGGCGGCGATGTCGCGGACCTTTGCGGCGGCCTCGACATTGGCGTCATAGTTCGCACCCTGGTAGCGCGGGTCGCCGCGGCGGTAATCGCCTTCCGGATAGTCCTCGGCGCGCTTGGCGCCGCCGGTCAGGAAGCCGCGGCCGAGCGGTGAGAACGGCACCAGGCCGATGCCGGTTTGCCGCAGCAGGGGAATGATTTCCGGCTCGAGATTGCGCTCCCACAGCGAGTACTCGCTCTGCAGCGCCGAGACTGGAAACACGGCGTGCGCCCGCTGGATGTTCGCGGCTCCCGCCTCCGACAGGCCGAAGAAGCGGACCTTGCCCTGTTTGACCAGTTCGCCGACCGTGCCGGCGACATCCTCGGCCGGCACGGCTGGATCGACACGGTGCTGGTAGAGAAGGTCGATATGGTCGGTGGCGAGCCGCTTCAACGACCCTTCAACCGCCGCCCTGATGGTTTGCGGCCTGCTGTCGCGTTCGGTGCCGACCTGCCGGCCATTTTCGATGCGAAAGCCGAATTTGGTGGCGATGGTCACCTGGTCGCGCTTGCCCTTCAAGGCGCGGCCGAGCAGCGCCTCATTGGCGTAAGGGCCATACACCTCGGCGGTGTCGAGGAAGGTGCAGCCGAGTTCGATGGCGCGGTGCAGCGTGGCGATGGATTCGGCTTCGTCGGCCGGGCCGTAGGACTGGCTCATGCCCATGCAGCCGAGGCCGATGGCCGAGACCCGCAGCCCCTGGCTGCCGAGCTTGCGTGTGTCGAGCGTTATGGCGTGTTCTCCAGAGGGGGGAATTCAAACACCATATAGCGCGCGCGCTTAATTTCCACAGGTAGGCGGCGTCCAGCGGGCTCGCCCGGCCACCGGAGCCCTGATGCAGGTCGCCCGAAATGACTTAGCGCGTCGCCTCAAATCTGTTCAGACGAGGCGCTTCAGGGCAGGGGCCGGTCCGCCGGGGCGGCCGTTGACATGAGCGTCCGGCAAGCGGTCGATCATGGTCAGGCCCTCGAATTCGATGGCGGCTCCAAGCAGTTGGGCGGCCGCCAGGACCAGGTGCTCGACGTCCTCGAGAGCAACGTTTTCGTCGAGGTTCCTGAGCCTGATCCGTTCGGCCACCGCGGTGATGTTGACGATGCCGTACGTCCTGAAAGCCGTCGTGACCGCGGATTGAACGTCATCGCGCAACCGCGTCGAGTAGTCATACCGCATCGAAACCTCCTGGACTGGTTTTGCCTTTGTAGCATGCGCCTCGCATCGGCGTCTGGCAAGCGAAAATATGAAAATAGTCGATATATATCAGTTAGTTAGCATGGTTACGCAAAGGCGCACCCGACGCTTTATAGTCATCATGAGCAGGATGGGGAGGTCGCGTATTTGCCGACCTTGACGTGTTAGGATTCCTATCCTAATTATTAGTGGAATGAGACAGATACTCATTCGCGTATTGGGTTTTGCGAGGAAGTGCCGTGACTGAACTGGAACGTCCTGAACGCTTGCAGGTCATGCTGACCGCCGATGAACTGGCGGCATTGGAGAACTGGCGCTTCGACAAGCGCATGCCGAGCCGCTCGGCCGCGGTCAGGGAGCTCTTGCGGCGTGGCCTCGCCTCGGACGGATTCCTGGCGGCGGAGCAGGGCGTCAAGTCCCAGGACTTCGGACTGCTGTCCACCCCGGGCGGCAACGGCAATGTGGGCGACGGCCATTCTGACTGAGGCGCGGTGACATTCAGGTGATGCCGGCCCGCAAGGACGGGTTCCGCGCTTCCGGTGCCCATGGACTTGAATGTCCGCTCTGTCCTGGTGCTCGAAAACCATTTTGTATGGTCGCTGGCGTCTCCGATGCCGGCCGCCCTGATCTGCGGAACGACCTTCCCCTCGATCACTCCAGCCGGCGAGGCGATTTCGATGAAGTTGAAGCAGCAGGCCGCTTCAAGGTGATTGCCTTGTCCGGCGCACGCGTTATCTAGTGGCTATAGGCTGACACCTGGCGGGGCAATGGCTGACATAGCAAGCGGTGAAAAACAGGACGCAACGGCCGATGCGCAGCTGGCGGCGATCGTCGATTCCTCCTTCGACGCCATCATCAGCAAGGACCTGAACAGCATCATCAAAAGCTGGAACCAGGCGGCCGAACGCATGTTCGGCTACAGCGCGGAGGAAGCGTTGGGGCAGTCGATCCTGATGCTCATCCCCGACCACCTCAAGAACGAGGAAACCGAGATCATCGCCAAGGTCCGCCGCGGCGAACGCCTCGCGAGCTACGAGACGACGCGAAAGCGCAAGGACGGCACCTTCATTGCCGTTTCGCTGACGGTGTCGCCGATCAGGAACGCCAGCGGCGAGATCGTCGGCGCCTCGAAGATCGCCCGCGACATCAGCGCCAGCAGGGAGAACGAGCGCCGGATCAAGATGCTGATGCGCGAGGTCAACCATCGCGTCAAGAACCAGTTTGCGGTGATCCTGTCGATGGTCAGGGAAACCAGCAAGCGCTCGCAGGACCCGCGCGAGTTCGAGGAGATGATCCGCGCCCGCATCATGGCGCTGTCACGCTCGCACGATCTGCTGGTCACCTCGAACTGGGCGGGAGCCAGCCTGTTCGACCTGGTCCAGGAACATCTCAAACCGTTCGGCCGCGAGGAGCAGATACTGCTTTCGGGACCGCTGCTGACCTTGCAGTCGAATGCGGTGCAGAATCTCGGCATGGCTTTCCACGAGCTCGGCACCAATTCGTCCAAGTATGGAGCGCTCGCCAGCGATTCCGGCCGGGTCGAGGTGACCTGGAGCATGAGCGACGACGCTCTGGCCGAACGCGAATTCCAACTTGTCTGGGAGGAGCGGTCGCCCCCCTATAGCGGCGGCGACGAGCGCGACGACACCACGCGCAAGGGGTTCGGCACCGTTGTCCTGCAAAGGGTGGCGCCGCAGTCGCTCGGCGGGTCCGCCGTGATCGAGCGCTCGCCCGGCTATTTCAGATGGACGCTGAACGCGCCGCTGGCGTCGATCATCGTGCCGCAGCACCCTATGGAAGACGCCGGCCAGACGATCGGCTTAGGCATCTGAAAGCCGCCGCCGTGGCCAAGGCGCGCCGCATTTGCGGATTCAGGGGGCTAGAGGATGTTGGCCGTCACCTCGACGATGATCGCAGCTCCTTCGAGCGAGCCGTCGGGCACATGCACGACACGCGAAACGCGCAGGTCCTGGGCGTTTCCGTCGACGGACAGCGAAACGCTCTCGCCGATCCGGGGCACGGCCTGGAAAACGGCCTCGATCGATTGAGGCCGGTTGTCGATGGATACGCGGCAGGTGACGGTCATGGGCATCTCCTGTGGCGGCCACCCCACGCGTCAACGCCGGCCCCTCGGAATGGTTTCAGGCAGGGATGCGGCAATCCCCGAACGTCGATGCCGGCGCCTGGCCGACCGGTCAATTCGGGAAATTGTTGACCGGCTCCTCGCAGCGGTAGACCGGACAGTGCCCGTCGCGGGCCGGGATATAGGCCGACATCGGCACTTCGGGCCAATCGCATTCATTGCCGAACTGCCTGACATAGCGGTCATAGGTATTGGGGCCGGTGGTCAGCACGACGGCGCGGTGGCTCTGGATCATGGCGCGGATCTGCGCGCAGCTCATGGCGCGGCTGTCGGGCCGGGCTTCGGCCAGGCCGGTGGCGGCAAGCATGGCAGCCACGGTCGGCAACAGGATTCGAACGGACATGGCGGTCTCTCCAAGGCATGATCCGCAACGCCGGGCGATTAAGCTTGGTTGCGGCATGCCGGGGAGATTCGCACTTTGTCTGGCGGTTGCGCAACAGCCGGCGTCTTCTCTTGCGAGGGACGGCGCGGGCGCGCAACCAAATCGCGCCTCGCGCATTGCTGGGCATGCTCGGCAGGAAGCCTTACCAGACCCCGCGATGGCCGCCCGGGAACAGGGAGCGCGAAGCCATGTGCTGTTCGTTCTGCGGCGGCCGCGACCACGGCTACGAGGACTGTCCGCAAAGGCCGCCGTCCGACAATCCGGCCGAGCCGAACTTCGGTGATCCGCCGGGCGACGATCTGATCAAGAGCGGCCCGGGCGAGGGCGGGCAGGGGCGCATAGGAATTTCGCGGCCCGGTCGCCCCGCGCATCAATGAGCGTGCGCTTCGTTGCGCTTGCGGGTCGCGGCTGCCTTCCTGGCCGATGCCGACCGGCTCCCCGCCGAACGCGAGGCGGAAGCCTTGCCGCCCTTTTCGCCGCCCTTGTGCGCGGCGGGATGGCCGGTGTGCTTGCCGCGGCCGGAGCCGCCCTCCTTCTTGCCGCCGCCATCATCCTTGTTGACGGTGGCCCAGGCGCGGCGCTCGGCTTCCTTCTCGGACACGCCGCGATGCTCGTAGCCCTCGGCGATGTGGTCTGCCTTGCGCTCCTGCTTGTCGGTGTATTTCGATTTTTCTCCACGTGGCATGGCTCTGCTCCCGGGTTCATCCGATGCCCCTGCAACTGCGCAGCCAAGGATGTGGTTCCAATTCCCCTGGTCGCGGCCGGCTGCGAAGGTTCCCGCTGAACCGCTCCAGGCGTGAGTTCGACGCGATTCCCAAGGGAAAGCGCCACGTCCCTTTCCCGGGAAAGCCCTACGTACTCTTCCGGGCATTCGCCGGACGGGCTGCGGTCTCGGGGCCGGCGAAGAAAGCGCTCAATTCGGCGGCCGTTTGCGCGGGTGCTTCTTCGGGAAAGAAATGCCCGCCCTGGACCGCATGGCCGCGCAGATCGCCGGCCCAGCCGCGCCACAAGGCCAGTGGTCCGCCTTCGCCGGCATACCATTCGGCGAGCGCGCCTTGCCCGCTCCACAGCGCCAGCACCGCGCAGGCGATGCGCCGGCCGGCGGCGCTGTCGGCATGGTCGTGCTTGCGGTCGAGCCTCGCGGCCGCCCGGTACTCCTCGCAGATCGCATGGGCATGGGCGGGATCGCGCAGGGCCTCGACATAGGCCTGGCGCACGCCGGCGGAAAACGCCTTTGGCGACGAGCCCCAGCCGCCCAGGGCGTCATCGACGATCGCGTCGGCCGCGCCCGCCAGGAGCTTTTCCGGCAGCGGCTCCGGCTGCGCCAGCAACGACCACGGCCAATAGCCGAGCGCCAGCCTGGCGTCGGCCCGGTCCCAGGCGTCGGCGGTGGGCACGATGTCGAGCACGGCAAGCCTTTCGACGCGGTCGGGATGGTCGAGCGCGAGGCGGTAGGCGACACGTCCGCCGCGATCATGGCCGGCGACCATAAAGCTGGAAAAGCCGAGCTCGGCCATCAGCGCCACCATGTCGCGGGCCATGGCGCGCTTGGCGTAAGGGGCGTGATCGGCGCTCGACGCCGGGCATGAGCTGGCGCCGTAGCCGCGCAGGTCGGCGCATATGACGGTGAACCGGTCCGCTAGGCGTGGCGCCACGTCGCGCCACATCAGATGCGTCTGCGGAAAGCCGTGCAGCAGAAGAACGGCGGGCCCGTCGCCGGCGCGCCGGGCGAAGATGCGGGCATCCCCGCAGTCGACCTTGAGGGTCTGAAAACCTTCGAACATGATTGCCTCCGGCAGGCGAAACGGCGGCAGGATGCGAGGGTTGCAATGTGCGCCTGCGAAAGCCGCCAACTTTTTCCGCCGACATGCGTTGTCCCTGCGAGCAAAACGTTTGGACCGAAGACATCGCGAACAGTTCCGCGCGTTGCGCGAGGAGGTTCGGGATGTCTCCGGTCCGAACACAGAGGAGACGACCATGCCGACCAGCACCCAGAGCGACAGTTCGAAAGCAACCAGCAAGCAGCGCAGCATCCAGCGCAAGGTCGACGCCAAGGACCGCGCCAAGGCCAAGCCCAAAGGCGACGGCGCCATGCAGGCCGGCGCGCGAAAATATCCCGCGCCGCCTTTTCCCGCCCAGCATCATCCCAAACCCGGCGAGGAATGGGCCATCGAGCCGGCGCCGCTCTATGACGCGCCGTTCTGGCGGGGTTCGGGAAAGCTGGAAGGCAAGGCGGCGTTGATCACCGGCGGCGATTCTGGGATCGGCCGTGCGGTGGCCGTGCTGTTCGCGCGCGAGGGTGCCGATATCGCCATCGTCTATCTCAGCGAGGACCGTGACGCGGAGGCGACCAAGCAAGCGGTCGAAGCGGAGGGCCGCCGCTGCCTCGCCTTGCGCGGCGATGTCGGCAATCGCGCCTTCTGCGCCAAGGCCGTGGCAAGGGTCGTCAAGGAACTGGGGCGGCTCGACGTGCTGGTCAACAATGCCGCCTTCCAGATCCATTCCACCGATTTCGCCGACCTGACCGAGGAGCATTTCGACACCACGCTGAAGACCAACCTCTACGGCTACTTCCATATGGCGCAGGAGGCGGTGGCGCATATGAAGCCGGGTTCGGCCATCATCAATACCGGTTCGGTCACCGGCATCGAGGGATCGAAGGACCTGGTCGACTACTCCATGACCAAGGGCGGCATCCATGCCTTCACCCGGGCGCTGTCGGGCAACCTCGTCGGCAAGGGCATCCGCGTCAACGCTGTGGCGCCGGGGCCGGTGTGGACGCCGCTCAATCCGTCGGAGAAGGAGGCGCAGGACGTATCGCAGTTCGGCGCCAAGACGCCGATGAAGCGGCCCGCCCAGCCGGAGGAAATCGCGCCCGCCTATGTGTTCCTGGCCTCGCCGCAATGCTCCAGCTACATCACCGGCGAAATCCTGCCGATCGTCGGCGGTTATTGAGGCAAGCCATCGAAGGCAAGCCATCGACCATTGGGCGGCCGGTGAGGGCGGCCCAACCCGGAAAGGAGGCCGAGATGAGACTTCTCGCCATCATGTCCGTCAGCCTGATGCTCGCCGCGCCCGCCGCGGCGCTGGCACAGGCCGAGCAGCAGAACCCCGACAAGCAGGCGCCCAGCGAAAAATGCCGGGCCAAGCCCGACGGCAACCAGCAGCCGACCGACAACACGCTGACCGAGACGCTGAACGATTGCGGCGGCGTGCTGAAGCCGCCGCCCACAGGCGACCAGGGCATGGCCGCGCCGGCGCCCAACGAAGGCAAGACGCCGGTGATCAAACCGGGTGAAGTGCCGCCGCAGCCGCCGAAACAGTAGCCGGCGGCTTGCCGCGATGCAGCTATCGGGTTCCGGACCGCCCCTTGAGGCGGCAGGCTTTCAGGATTTGCCGTTGCCGGGCAGAAATTCCGCCTCGCGCCCGGCATCGATCATGGCCCGCATCGCCTTCTCGGCCGGGGTCCAGCCATCGAGGGCATCGCGGCAGCTGCGCCATGCGGCGCGGTAGCGCCGGCCGTGCTTGCCGGGCCAGTCGCGCAGGCATTCCAGGCCTTCCCAGGCGCTGCGCACCACGCGCTCGCGGGCCGGTCCGACCTTCAGCCTGACCGGACGGGGAAAGAACTTGTCGTTCACGGCGATCTCCATTGAAACTGAGGCGCCCGATAACGCCGGCCGCCGTTCCGGGGTTCCGTCGCGGCCGCTAAACTTTTCGACTAATTTTCAGCCGCCGGGAGCCGCGTCCGACAGCGGCCTCGGCGGCGGGCCGGGAGCCTGCGCGGCGGGCCGGTCGTGCTCGAACTGCCGCGTATCGGGCAAGGCATGCAGCCAGGATTCGCGCCGGCCGATCCACAATTCGTACTCCGGCATGAGATCGGTCGGCGCCACGTCCAGGCTGCCGATCATCACCTCGGCTTCGTCGTCGCTGAGCGAGGCGACACGGCTGCCGCAGGTCGGGCAGAAGCCGCGGCCGGCATAGGTGCCGAGAATGCCCGATGTCTCGAACGCCTGGCGCGGCCAGATGGCGAAGGCGGCAAAGGCGGAGCCGCTGGTCTTGCGGCAATCCTTGCAATGGCAGAGACCCACCCGCAGGGGCGGACCGCTGACGGTGAACTGCACGCCGCCGCAAAGGCAACTGCCGGTTCTGCGCGCGGTGTCGGGCATGGCCGTGGCCTCCAACCATTCGGTGCCGCAATGCGCCCGGGTCCTGCCCCGGGCAACGCTTCCAAAGCCGGTCGCGCCGAGCTATCCGCGCGCGGCCATGTGGTTGTCGAGCTTCTTCCTCGAGGGCCCGTAGCGCTTGATGATGGTCTGGGCCTCGCTCTGCGGGATGCCGTATTTGCGGGCGAAAGCGGCAACCTCATAGGTTTCCTCGCGCGAAACCAGCTTGCGATCCTGCTTGATCTTCGATTTGTCGTCCGCCATGCCGAGCCTCACTTTCCACCCCCGGCGCGCCGCCGTCGCGGCGCGACCCTGCGGTCATACATAACAGCATTTGACGCCGCTGGTTCCATAGCGGCTTTTGCAGGCTTTGGCGAACACCGACCGGAATATCGGCTCCGCCGCCTCAGGCCGGCTCCAGGCGCATGGCGGCGAGATACATCAGGGACGATGCGGCCCACTTCATCAAGGAGCCGGCAAACCGGACTCCAGTTTTTG
This sequence comes from Mesorhizobium sp. B2-5-11, assembly GCF_006440835.1. Taxonomy (NCBI): domain Bacteria; kingdom Pseudomonadati; phylum Pseudomonadota; class Alphaproteobacteria; order Hyphomicrobiales; family Phyllobacteriaceae; genus Mesorhizobium; species Mesorhizobium sp. B2-5-11. The sequence continues at coordinate 100,339 of NZ_VFUK01000004.1, read as the reverse complement.
CGACAGCGGCCCGATCATGTGGCGCCGATCACGACATCCGGAAAAAACTTCGGCGGATATGTCGGATGCGCGGTGCGTGGCGCGTCCTAGGAGCAATTCCAGGAAAGTTCGGTTTCCATCCGGAATTGGGTAAGACAAGCAAACGAAACGGGAGAACAACCATGCCGTCGCCAACCGTCCAATCGCCGTGGCAGACCGCCGCCTTGCTCATCGCCCGCCTGATCTTCGCGGCCGTCTTCCTGATGGCGGTGACGTTCAAGTTCATGGGCATGGGCGCCACCGCCGGCTATATCGCCGCCGCCGGCTTTCCGTTTCCGCTGTTCCTGGCCTGGTGCGCGGCGATACTGGAGGTGCTGCTGGTGATCGCTTTCCTCACCGGCGCCTTCTTCACGCCGGCCGCGCTGGTCGCGGCGGTCTACGTGCTGTTCCTCGGCTTCGCCTTCCACGGACCGAGCCACTGGGCCGGCAACCAGGCGGAATTCGGCTTCTTCGTCGACCATTTTTCCTTCCTGGCCGGGCTGCTGTTCGCCGCCGTGCACGGGCCGGGCCGCGTGCTTTCGTTCAATCCGGGATGGCCGGGCAGGGCGTAGCTACATCTGGTCGTTGTAGGGTTCCTTCATCTGGCCGACCATGCGCGCCAGTTTCGAAAAGGACGGCATGTCAGCTTCGGGCTGGCACTGGTTGGCGAGCTCCAGCAGCCGGATCGGGAAATTGACGGCGTCGCGGCTCGACGCCGACATGCCCTCGGACCGCTCCTCGCTGGTTTCGCCGGCTTCGGCCTTGCGCAGGGCGATGTCGATCTCCTCTGATGTCAGCACGCCCTTCCTGACCAGGACGTGGTTGATCGATGCGACGGCCATCAGCAGGCCCTCGAGTTGCAGGTTGGCGACGTTCATGGCGGTTGCTCCCATCGGTGAGGCGCGTCACGCTGAACAGGGCCCGTGCGACGCACTTGCAGGTATCGGCCTACGCATGTCGCCCAAAACCGAGGTCACTTTGAGGCGGCGTGCATAGGCGTTCAGAACGCGCGGACATCCATTCGCGATCCGCGCCCGGCAAGGAAAATAGTTCAAGACCGATGTCGGGCTGCCGCGCAGGCTTGTTCGTCATCGCCAGGAAGCCCAGGAAACAGGCAAGGAAGCGGATGCAATGACAATCACCATTACGGCATTCAAACGGTCGCCCGACGGCGGCAAGGGACTGGCGCGCGACACGCGCGTTCGCTGGGCGCTCGAGGAAGTGGGCCAGCCGTATGAGGTTCGTCTTGTTTCCCATGCCGAGATGAAGGCGCCCGACCATCTGGCCATTCAGCCCTTCGGCCAGATCCCCACCTACGAGGACGGTTCGCTCTGCCTGTTCGAGACCGGCTCGATCGTCTTCCACCTTGCCGAGCGGTATCCGGGGCTGCTGCCGGAGGATCGCGATGCCCGCGCCCGCGCCATCACCTGGATGTTTGCCGCGCTCAACACCGTCGAGCTGCCGATCCTCGAACTGACGACGGCAAAAATATTCGAGGCCGACAAGCCCTGGAGCGAGGAGCGCCTGCCATTGGTGAAGGACCGCGTTCGCGCCCGGCTGGACAGGCTCTCGGCCCATCTGGGCGGCGCCGACTGGCTCGACGGCGCGTTCAGCGCGGGCGATCTGTTGATGGTATCTGTGCTGCTGCGGCTCAGAATGTCGGGCATTCTGGACGAATATCAAAACCTGGCTGCCTATGTGGCCCGCGGCGAAGCCCGACCCGCCTATGGCAGGGCGTTCGCCGCGCAATTCGCGGTCAATGCTCCAGCACCCAACTGACAAAGCCGATAGGCCGGGGGAGGATCACGCTGGGACGGGCAAGATAGGATTTTTTTCTTAAAGACTGTTGACGGGGTGAAGGCAACTATGCTATGTTTTTATCTATGGTGCTGAGTTGCGCCGATGACCCGCCCCCGAGGCGGGTTTTTGATTCTGGCGCCGCCGAAACAAGAGCGCCGGTCGTGCTGGGTATTGGCGCGATATTCGAGCGGATCTTCATTCAACGCGCTTGGCGACCTTCACAGCGAGATTGTGACGAAGCCCCGGTTCATTAGTTGGGCTGATCCTGTTCGCCCATGCCGTGAAGGCGTGCATTCGCTGCGCGGGGATGCCTAAAGCCGATAAGGAATTTTTTCCTAAAACCTGTTGACGGGGTGAAGGCAACTATGCTATGTTTTTATCTATGGTGCTGAGTTGCGCCGATGACCCGCCGCCGAGGCGGGTTTTGTGTTTCTGGTTTTGCTTTCCTCTTCGAACGATGGCGCTCTACGGCGCCCCCCTCTGGCCTGCCGGCCATCTCCCCCACGGGTGGGGAGATCGGCTGTTGTCCCGGCTTTCGCCAATCGCCAACGTTGTAGAAAAAAGCGAGGCGCCGAAGCTGCGATCTTCCCCCTCGTGGGGGAGATGTCCGGCAGGACAGAGGGGGACGCGAAGGAATGCGACGTTTCGAACCTGACGATTATCCGCGAGAAATCCCATGCCACGCTATGCCACCATCATCACCGGGGATGACGGCCTTGAGGTCGTCAGCGCCATTGGCGAATTCGAGGGTGCGGCGCCGCAGACGCGGCTCGGCCGGATCGAGCAGGTCGCAATCGGCGTGCTGATCGGCATGGTTCGAGACGCGGCCGGCGGCTTCGCTTTCCCGCAGCCAGCGATTCATAGCGGCGCCGTCGGCCTCGTGATGGCGGGCCTGAAGGGCCTGCCGGGCGCCGCAAAGCTTGCCGGGCGGCCGAAGGGCGGCACGAATGCCAGGAAGAAATCCGCCCGCTCGAAGAAGAAGCGGGTCCGGTCGGTCAAGTCCGCGCCGTCGAAGGCCAAGGCCCGCGCCGGCGACGCCGAGACGGTGACGGGCCATGGCTGACGAAACCGCCGCAGTGCCGGCGCGCGGCAAGGGGCGCAAGCCGGCCGCCAGCCGGAGCGCAAGCCCGGAAACCGCGCCGGAGACCCGCCGCAAACGCCCGAAGAAAACGCTGGGCGACGACTTTCTCGCCGCCGTGCGCGCCGATTTCCGCGCCCATGGCGCCGGCGTCATCGCCGAAGTGCGGGCCGACAAGCCTGACCAGTATCTGAAGATCGTGCTTTCGGTGCTGCCCAAGGATTTCGATGTCGCCGTCAACCATCTGGATGCCCTGAGCGATGAAGAGATCCGCAGCCGCATCCGCGCGCTCGAAGCCGCGGTCAAACCGTTCCTCGAAGACATCGCCGGTGGCGGCGAGGACGGAATATCTGGCGCTGCTGGCGGAGCTTGACCGCAGGCGTCGTACCAACCAGCTTGCCGCCTACCGGCCCTATGCCAGGCAGGCGGCGTTTCACGCGGCAGGCGCCGCCAACCGCGAGCGGCTGTTCATGGCCGGCAACCAGCTCGGCAAGACCCGCGCCGGCGGCGCCGAATGGGCCATGCACCTGACCGGCCGCTATCCCGCGTGGTGGCAAGGCAAGGTTTTCGATGCGCCCGTGCGGCTGTGGGCCGCCGGCGTGACCGGCGAGGGCACGCGCGACAATCCGCAGCGCGTGCTGGTCGGCCCGCCGCAGCAGCAGGCGCAATGGGGCACCGGCATGATCCCGGCCGATGCCATCGTCGACACCATGATGGGCCGCGGCGCGCCGGGCGCGCTCGACAGCATCGTGGTGCGCCATGGCGGCGGCGGCGACGTGCAGGCCGGCGAGAGCGTGCTGTCGTTCAAGAGTTTCGAGAAGGGCCGCGAGAAATGGCAGGGCGAAACGCTGCACGGCGTCTGGTTCGACGAGGAACCGCCGCTCGACATTTATTCCGAGGGCCTCACCCGCACCAACGCCACCGGCGGCATCACCATCGTCACCTTCACGCCGCTGCTCGGCATGTCCGATGTGGTGCTGCTGTTTTTGTCGGCGGCGAAGGTGGAGGGGATGGGGAAGGGGTGATGGAGAAGAAACTGATTGGGGACGAGCGGCATCGCACTTGGCGCTTGCTCCCCTTCGTCGGCGCTGCCCCTCATCCGGCTGCCGCCACCTTCTCCCCGTAATGACGGGGAGAAGGGAGCTGGCCGCAATCTCGGCGCCGATTCTTGAACGTTCGCGATTGGCGAAATCGTCGACAACAGCACCCCTCTCCCCGTCACTATACGGGGAGAGGATGCCGGCAGGCAGGTGAGGGGCGGCGCGACGTTGGTCCGAAAAACGTAGCCTTCACAAGACGCTACATCGATTATCTCGAAAGTGATTCAGGATCCCCCATGTCCCGTCACGTCACCTTCATGACCATCGACGACGCCGAGCATTATTCGCCCGAGGAGCGCGCGGCGATCGTTGCCGCCTATCCCGCGCATGAGCGCGAGGCCCGCGCCCGGGGCATTCCGGTGCTGGGGTCCGGCCGCATCTTTCCGGTGGCGGAGGAGCTGATTGCCTGCGCGCCGTTCCGGCTGCCGCGCTACTGGCCGCGCATCGGGGCGCTCGATTTCGGCTGGGACCACCCTTCCGCCGCGGTCGAGCTCGCCTGGGATACGGAGGCCGACGTCGTCTATGTCGCCAAGGCCGCGCGCGCCTCGCAGCAGACTCCCGCCATGCAGGCGCTGACCCTGAAGCCTTGGGGCGAATGGCTGCCCTGGGCGTGGCCGCGCGACGGCCGCCGCGAAACGCTGGAAGGGGCGGGCACCGCGCTCGCCAAGCAATATGCCGCGCACGGGCTGAACATGCTGTCGCGCCACGCGCAATTCCCCGACGGTTCGGTCTCGGTCGAGGCCGGGCTGATGGAGATGCTCGACCGCATGCAGTCCGGCCGGTTCAAGGTGTTTTCGACGCTTGTCCCCTGGTTCGAGGAGTTCCGGCTCTATCATCGCAAGGACGGCCAGGTGGTCAAACTTCGCGACGATTTGATGGCGGCGACGCGTTATGGCGTGATGATGCTCAGGGAAGCGGTGGTCGATCCGGCGGAGTTCAGGACTGCGAGACGGGCGAAGGGGCAGAGCGATCCGCTGGGGGCGTTCAGGTGAGGGCGGAGGGCTCTTCGGAGCGTCGCGGCAGCGCAATTCCCGCTGGAGGAAACGGGCGCTCCGGCGCCGGCCCGATAGCCCGCGCTGCGATGTCCCTGCGGGGCCTACTCCACGATTTTCCAATATGAATCCTTGCGGATCACCTTGCCGTCGCGAAACGTGTAGAAGTCGCAACCCCTGACCTCCTTTTTCTCCCCCTCGCGGGTGGTACCTGTGAGGATCCATTTCGAGATGCCGGTATTGGCGGTCGAATCCACAAAATGCTCGGCGTTGCCGTAGTGGACATCGGGCAAGCCTTCAAAGCGTGTCGCCAGTGCTTGCCGTACGTTTTCCTTGCCCTCGAAACGAGAGCCCCAAGGATTGCCTCCCCTCGGCAATCTCCAGGATGCAGTCGTCGGAAAAGAACGCCATGATCCGATCGAGATCGTGCGCGTTGAAGGCCTCAGATATCTGCGTCAGCGCCGATCGAATGTCCATTCGCCCGTCTCCCTTCAATTGGATGACCGATGTTTTGCTCCCGCATTCTATGGTCGAAGTAGGTCACCGGAGAGGAGACCGGTCAAGGGCGTGAATTTTTCACGCGGCACTCACACAGATGAACCTTATCCCCCGGGCTCTGGCATCCGCATGACCCTCCGCATCATCCCCGCGACCCTGCGCGATCTCTCCTATATCGCCGCCAATTTGCGGCCCGAGGATCGCGCCGAGATCGATTGCCAGCTCGACTACTGGTCGCCGGCGCTGCTGGCGCTCACCGCGCTGCAAGGGTTTGCCTATGTGGCCGAGCTCGGCGGCAATCCGGAGGCCGGCTTCGGCGCGGCCGAACAGCGGAGCGGGCTTTGGATCGCCTGGAGCTGGGGCACGCGCCGCATGAGGCGCTGCGTGCCCGGGATTACGGAGTTCTTTCACGCGGTGCTCGGTCCGCAAGTTTCCGCCCGCGGTGCCTGGCGGGTCGAGGCGCGGGCGCTGGCCGGCAATGAACTGGCGCTGCGCTGGCTTGCGCGGCTGGGCGCCACGCAACGTTGCCTGCTGCCCGGATATGGCCGGAACGGCGAAGATTTTTTCCTCTACGACTGGACAAGAGAAGGCTGGAACCATGTGTCTGTTTCAAAAACCACCGGAACTGAAGCCGCTGCCGGCAGTGCCGACGGCCGGGGATAAGGACGTGCAGGCGCGCGAAGCAGCACTTCGGGCTGAGCTCGAACAACGCCAGGGCACGGCCAGCACCATAAAGACCGATCTGGCGCCCGGCAGCCTCGCCGGCCAGCGCCGCGTGCTTTTGGGGGTGTAACCATGACCGCGATGAAGCGCAGTTTTCGCCGGCGCGTGCTGGACTGGTGGCATTGGAGACGGCATGCAAGGTTGGTGAAGCGGCGTGGCGGGTGAACGCTGCCAATCTCCCCCACGAGGGGGGAGATGCCCGGCAGGGCAGAGGGGGGCGTGAAGGAACGCCGACCTCTCAGTTTTCAACCTGCGATGGCTTGAGGGATCGACCATTCAGCTGACAGGTCGGCGGGAGAGCGCCCCCCTCTGGCCTGCCGGCCATCTCCCCCACGAGGGGGGAGATTGGCAGCTTCCACCGCTCATCCCTTCTTCGCGAACGCCCAGACCATCATCGGGTATTCCTCGTCGTTGCTGAGGTCCCGCCACAGGCCGTAGGCGCGGACCGGGCCGCCTATGTGGGCGCGGGCGCAGGCCTTGTTGCCCCAGCCGAACGCCTGGACGTTGTCCTCGGCGAAGCCGCCATCGACCATCAGCTGCTTCAGGCCGGCCGGCGTCCACCTGTTGTAGTCGTGCGGCCTGGCGTGTACGCGAAACAGGAAGGGCGTCGCCACCATCGCCCAGCCGCCCTCGCGGGTCATGGCGTGGATGTTCCGCGCCGCCGCCTGCGGCCGCTGCACATGTTCCAGCACCTGGTCGGCGATGACGATGGAATATTGCTCGTCGGTGCGATCCTTGCAGATGTCGAAATCGGGGAAGTCGACCGAGCGATAGTTGGGGCACATCGCCTTCCAGTAGCGGTTCCAGCCGGGCGAGATCTCGATCACGTCGCGCGATTTGCGGTTGGCGGCCGTCAGGAAAGTGGTGAAGGCTTCGATCTGGCGGATGCGCAGCCAGTTGCGGGAATCATAGCCGATGAGCCGTTTAACGGTACGTTTGCTCTGGTTCTTCAGGGCGGCAAGGCTTGTCGTCGTCACATCGACCTCCTGCAAAACCCCGCCGCGAGACGTTCCTAGACCAAGAACCGCGCAAAAGAATGACATCGTCGGCTGAAGCTGCCGATCTCCCCCCTTGAGGGGGAGATGTCGCCGGAGGCGACAGAGGGGGTCGCCTCGCATGAAGCGCTAACCTCCTTCTGTTGCAGAAGGCCGAACCCGGTCGATCCGACCCCCTCTGGCCGCTTTGCGGCCATCTCCCCCTCAAGGGGGGAGATCCCCCAGTTTTAACGAGGCCCCCATGACCAGCGATTCCCGCGCCCGCGATATTCTTTCCCGCCAGTCCGAGCTCGTGAGCGAGCGCGCCGCCTACGAGCCCGTATGGGAGGCGGTGGCGGAGTTCTGCGATCCCGATGCGCCCGATATCCGCTCCGGGCGCGGTGCCCGCCGCGGCGACAGCCAGGCCGAGCGGCAGGAGCGGCGCGGCGCCCGTGTCTACGCCAACACCATCAACTCGGCCGCCAACCGGCTGGCCGCGGGGCTCGAAAGCCTGATCATCCCGCAGTCGGAGAAATGGCACGGGCTGACCACCGCCGAGATGGACGACGAGGAGACCGACGAGGAAAAGGAATGGGCGGAAAACCTGCGCGACTTCCTGTTTTCGCTGCGCTACTCCGCCAATTCCAATTTCGTGCCGGCGACGCAAGCCTGCCTGCGCAATGTCGTGCGCTACGGTCCGGCCTATCTCTATGCCGAGGAAGGTTTCGGTTCGACGCTGATCCGCTACGCCTCGATCCCGGTGGTGGAAGGCTATCTCTCGCGCAACCGCTGGGGCCAGGTCGACATCTTCCACCGCCGCTACGAACGCACCGCGCGCCAGGCGGCGCAGCTGCTCGGCTACGAAAAACTGCCGGCGCGCATCAGGACGCTGGTCGACGATCCCGCCAAATGCGAGGAGAAGATCGCGCTCATCCAGTGCATCCAGCCGCGTGACGAGCGCCGCATGTACCGCTCGGGCGGAAGCTACCGCTATCTCGACGCCGCCTTTGCCTCCTACCACGTCATCGAGGACGAGGAGGAGATCGTGCGCGAGAGCGGTTTTCGCACCTTCCCGGTGTCGGCCTTCAACTGGCGCCGCTACGAGGGCGACGCCTATGGCATCTCGCCGACCATCGAAGCCTTGACGACCGTGCGCGAGGAAAACGCGGTCCGCCGCTCGGGCCTGCGCGCGCTGCAACAGATCACCGATCCGCCGACGGCGTCGAAGGCCAGGCTCGACTATGTGCCGGTGCTCGATCCGGGCGAGAATTATCCGGGCCTCATCGACGACAATGGCAGGCCGCTGATCGCGCCGATCACCACCGGGCAGAACCCGAGCTACGCCTTCGACTATGCGGCGAGCCGGGCGGAGGAGATCCGCGACATGATGTTCGTCAACCTGTTCCAGACCCTGGTGCAGAACCCGCAGATGACCGCCACCGAGGCGCTGATCCGCCAGGAGGAGAAGGGCGCGCTGCTCGGGCCGTCGGGCTCGATCATCCAGGCGGGCTTTGCCACCAATCTCGACCGCGAGCTCGGCATATTGGAGGACAAGGGCCTCTATGACGAGGACAGCCGGTTCCTGCCGCCGGCGAGCCTGGCGGGCAAGGCGGTGCGGCCGACCTTCACCGGTCCGCTCGATGTCTTGCGCCGCTCGGCGGAAGCGCGCGACACCATCCAGCTGGTGACCACGGCCATGCAGATGGCGCAGTTCGACCCTGATGTGATGGACAATATCGACAGCGACGAGGCGCTCAAGATCGTGCAGAGCGCCGGCCGCAGCCCGCAGCGCATCTTCCGCCGCAAGGATGAGGTGGCGGGCCTGCGCGACGCGAGGGCCAAGGCCAGCCAGGCGCAGGCCGGCATGGCGGCGATCGCCACCGCCGGCAAGGTGGCCAAGGACGCGGTGCCGGCGGCCGTGCAGGCGCGCGACAGCGGCCTGCTCGAAGGCCTGCAAGGCATGCTGCAGGGCGGCACCGCCGATGGGCCGGCACCTGATGCCGGCGCCCAGGGCGCGATGCCGGCCGGACAGCGCGCATGAGCCGCAAACGCTTCGCTCACGCGTCGCAAAGCGGCGGCCCCGCCAAAGCGCGCGAGGCGCTGGCCAAGGCGTATATGCGCGTGTTTTCCGGCGAGGACGGCGAAATGGTGCTGGCCGATCTCGCGGCGACGGTCGGCTATTTCAGGCGCCCGTCATACGGCGAGTGGATGGCGCGGACCAGAACCCCCAATGGCTTCGAGCTGCACAGCGCGCTCAGCAACGCGCGCGCCGAAGTGGTGCAGCACATTATGGGGTTCCTGACGCTGGACGAGGCGCAGCTCGTGGCGCTGGAAAGGCGGCACGGATGGAGGAGAGGTGAGGCGCTGAAGCGCCGATCTCTCCCCTCGTGGGGGAGATGCCCGGCAGGGCAGAGGGGGGCGCTGTCCCGCCGACCTTTGCCGTGCTCATCGCACGGCGATCAAATCACGAGCGGTCGCTCAGGCCTGGCCCTAGACGGCAAACCTATGGGCATGTTCAAAGTTCGGCGACGATCGAGGTCGGCGCTCTACGGCGCCCCCCTCTGTCCTGCCGGACATCTCCCCCACAAGGGGGGAGATCGGCGGTCTGGCCGCCGGTGATTCAATAATTGCCGTTGTAATAGCGGTCGTCGCAAGGCGCGGTGTAGATGCGGCCGTAGCGGTCCTGGTAGCGGCAGAGCTGGTCGCCGCGGCGCTGCGGGGTGGTGGCTGAGCCGACGACGGCGCCGAGCAGCGCGCCGCTGGCCGCACCGATCACCGTGCTCTTGGTGTTGCCGCCGATGGCCTGGCCGACGAGGGCGCCGCCGGCGCCGCCGATCAGCGCACCGGTTCCGGCCCGCTGCTGGCCTTCCGTCTGCGCGCAGCCTGCCAGCGCGGCAGTCATCAAAACGGCGGCTATGGCTTTGTGAATGTTCATGTGACGTCTCCCTTGAAGATCTGAGATCCCTATCGATCGTCCCGTGCGGCCGCATTGCGGCGGAACGGCGGCACAGGCTCTCACGATATAAGACATGGTTTCTCGGGTGTTGATGGACCGAGGGCGCGAAAACACCTCTTTCGAACAAGGCGCTAGCACCGCTTCCTGGCAAAATGATTCAGCCGGCCTATGCCGCCTCGATGATCTTCCTGGCGGCGGCGGTCAGAAATCCGGAACGGCTATAGCCGTGTCGTTTTGCATAGTCGTCGATCTCGCCGAGGGCATCTTCGGGAATGGTGACGTTGACCCGTACCACCTTCGTTGTCTCGATCTTCAGGGGGATCAGAACGGCCACACCGGTAAGATTATCCCTGTCCGCCATCACCTGCTCGAGCGACGAGGGCTCGCGAATGGCCTCGCCATCCTCGACCAGACCATCGACATGAAAAGCGAGCGCTTCCTGCGCCATGGCACGGGCATCGTCCAGTGTCGTGCCGGCAGTCACCACGCCGGGAAAATCGGGGAAAGAGACGCCGAAATCGCTGTCTGCTTCCTTGTGGATCAGTCCGATATATTGGCGCATCTGTCTACCTCAACTTGAGACCGGATTGCTTTTCGATGCTCTTCAGCGTGCCGATCGGGATGTCCCGCTTGGGATGCGGAACCTTAACCCGACCCGGCTTGGTCGTGTGCTTGAACTGAGCATGGCTGCCTTTTCGACGTCGCGCTCTTCGTGTTGTGCATGGAACACGCAGCTCAAGTGCCTGTCCATAGAGATCGCGCTGCCGATCGGGCGCTGTCCTGCCAGCCCTCTGGCCGGCCGGCTCATTTTCTAACCTAACCCTCAAAAGGAACATCACATGACAGATCTGGCAGATGCCGGGTCCGTGGCTGCCTCGTCGCAGCCGGCGGGCAACCCGGAACGGCCTCCGGCAGGCGCGGATAACGGGTCCGCCGGGCTTGCCGGCAAAAGTTGGTTTGACGGTCTTTCCGAAGGCAACCGCAAGCTTGCTGAAGCCAAGGGCTGGACCAAGCCTGAAAGCCTCGATCGGGTTTTCACATCCTATGCGGAGCTGGAGCGGCGGCAGGGCGAAAGCCTGCTCGTTCCAGCCAGGGACGCGCCGAAGGAAGACTGGGACAAATTCCATGCCCGGCTGCCCGAGGCGATGCGTCCGCTGACATCGCCCGAAAAGGTCGAATACCGGCGGCCCGACGGCCTGCCGGAAACCTTCGCCTATTCGGACGAACTCGCCCAGGCGTCCAAGGCCTGGGCGGTCGAAGCCGGCGCCACGCCGAAGATCGCCCAGGCCTACCATGACAGGTTCGTCGGCTACATGGCCGAGCAGGCGGCGGCCCAGCAGGCAGCGCTCGCCCGCTCGGTCGAAGCCACCCATGACGACCTCGTCAAGGATTGGGGCCCGGCCGACAGCGATGGCTTTCGCCAGAAGCTGGAGGTGGCCAACCGGGCGATGAAGAAGCTCGGCCTGGTCGATGCCTACAAGCAGAAGGGCATCCTTCTGCCCGACGGCGCCCTGACCGATCCGCAGATCGCCAGGGCCTTCCAGGCGATCGGCGAGGCGATGTTCCGCGAAGACACGATCGACGCCGACGCGGCGCCGCGGGGGCAAAACCCCTTCCGGCGCAACGCCGCCGGCGAGCGCAACGTTTCGGCCATTTCAGCCCTTGTCAAAAGCGACCCTCAACGCGCCCGGCGGCTGGCCAGGGAAGCGGGCGAAAACCCGGATCTCTGGATGCCGAACAACCCGCTCTGATCCCGACGCATCAGCCGCCGATCAATCTCTCAAAGGAAAGACAAAATGGCAGACGCCTATACCCGTATCGCGGACGCGATCGTTCCGTCCGTTTATGCCCAATACGCTTTCGAGGAGCACGTCCAGTCGCTCGAAATCTACCAGGCCGGCATCCTGTTTTCCGATCCGGCCATCTCCTCGAAACTGTCGATGGGCGGCCGTTCCGTCGACATGCCCGGCTGGAAGGACCTCGGCAACGATCCGTCCGAGCCGGTCAATGACGACCCGGCCGATTCCATCGAGATGAAGAAGATCGGCTCGCGCCGCGAGGTCGCCGCCCGCAATGTCCGCGCCCAGGCGTGGGGCGTTCCCGACCTGACCTCCATCCTGGCGGGCGACGATCCGCAGAAGCTGATCGTCAAGCGGCAGACCGAGTACTGGCAGCGCGCCAACAAGCTGACCCTCATCGGCATGCTCAAGGGTGTCGTCGCCGACAATCTGGCCAATGACGGCGGCGACCTGGTGCGCGCCACCGGCGCCTCCATCGTCGACACCGACATCATCGAGGCGGCCTACCTGATGGGCGACCGCGCCGACAAGTTCCGCACCCTCTGGATCCATTCCAAGCAGATGAAAGCGCTGAAGCTCGCCGACCTCATCGACTATGTGCCGTCCTCGCAGCAGGGCGGGCCGCTCATCCCCTATTACATGGGGCTGCGCTGCGTGGTCGACGACGACATCCCGCAGGCGGCGGGCGTCTACACCGCGTTCATGTTCAAGGACAAGGCGATCCTGTGGAACGAGCTGCCCGTGAACACCGAAGGCGGGCCGCTCGAGTTCGACCGCAAGCCGCGCCAGGGCCATGGCGGCGGGGTGACGGAAATGGTCGGCCGCCGGCATTTCGTGCCGCATGTGCCGGGCACCCGCTTCCTCGACGCCTCCACCGCCGGCGAATTCGCCACCGACGCGGAGCTGGCGGCGAACTGGGACCGCACCGCGTCGAGCGTCAAGACCATGACGTTCATCGCTCTGAAGACGACCGAGGCATAGGGTTTCGTCTCCCGGGAGGTGGGCCAGGCCCACCTCCTTCCCGCGAGCGCCGGCGCTTGAACATTGACGCCAACCGTCGATGCCGGCGCTGCCCCTCATTGCCCTGCCGGGCATTTCTCCCCGTGAACGGGGAGAAAGACGCACTTCCCCCAATCACAACCCACGGAGGTCTTACCCATGGCCATAACCCCGACCGACATCGCCAATATGGCGCTGGCCGTCCTTGACGAGGCGCCGATCGACAGCCTTGACGAGGACATCAAGGCCGCGCGCTTGCTCAACATGCATTTCGACCTGACCCGCGAGGCCGAGTTGACGAAATACGCCTGGGTGTTCGCCATCCTTTCGGCATCCCTGGCCGGCAGCGATACCGGTTCCGGCGATTGCACGCTGAACTGGGTCTATGAACTCCCCGTCGATTGCCTTCGCCCGCTGCCGCTGACCCACAATGGCGAGCCGGACGGCATCGCGATCTCGTGGCGGCAGGAGGCGGGGCTGGTCTACAGCGACCGGGCGGGACCGCTCACCATCCGCTATGTCGCGAACCTCACCGACCCCAACGACTGGGACGCGCCGTTCACCGAAGTGCTGGTGGCGGCACTCGCCATCAAGATCGCGCATCCGCTGACGCACAAGGCCGGCATGATCGACATTGCCCGTTCGGCCTACGACCGCGCGCTGGACGCCGCCTTCACCGCGCAGGCCATCCAGCGCGGCGGACGGCTTTCGACATCGAGTTGGGCGCGGCAGCGCGGCGACAGCCGGTTTTATGCGGGGGCCATGCGCTGATGGCGACGCTCTATCCGGTCCAGGACGTCTTCACCCGCGGCGAGATCTCGCCACGCCTGCACGCGCGCGCCTCGCTTGATCTCTACCGCGCGGCGCTGTCGAAATGCGAAAACTTCGTCACCCTGCCGCATGGCGGCATCCGCAAGCGCGGCGGCACCTGTTTCGTCGGCGAAGTCAAGACGTCCGCCAAGGCGACGCGGGCGATCCCGTTCATCTTCTCGGCCGACCAGGCCTACATGCTGGAGTTCGGCAATCTTTACATCCGCGTCTACGCCTATGGCGCGCGTGTCGGCACGGTCGAAGTGGCCTCGCCCTATCTTGAAGCCGACCTGTTCGATCTCGACTATGTGCAGTCGGCGGACCAGATGTGGATTTCCCACAGGGACTATCCGCTCAAGGTGCTGACGCGCACCGCCCATACGGCATGGGCGCTCGACGACTACGCGATCGACGACGGGCCCTATGACGACATCAACGATACGCCGACCACGCTGACGCCCGCGGACTATGGGGCGCTGACGCCGAAGATGACGTCGAACACCGCGCCTTCCGGCACGGTCTCAGGCATGGGCGGGGCAGGGGACGCCTTCCAGCTTTTCGACAAGGCGACAGAGACGGACAGCGGCATCGCCGGTGCCACCAACGGCTCGGTCACCTACCAGCTTGCCGGTGGCGCGCAGGCCATCGTCGAAAACTACTATCTGACCGCACGCACCGGCGGAACGGTCGACCGCACGCCGACTATCTGGGTGCTTGAAGGATCGAATGACGGCGCGACATGGGTGACGCTCGACAGCCGCACCGGCGAGACCGGCTGGTCGGGCGGCGAAACCCGCTACTACGAATTTCTGAACAAGCTGGCGTTCGAATATCACCGCTTTACTTGGAAGGCGATCAACGGCGCCTCGGACAGCGCGTTTTCCGAACTGAACCTCAACCGGGCGGCGGCCAGCCAGACGCCGTTCGACCTCACGGCGTCATCGACCGCCGGCATCAACGGCGGCGCCGGCTTCCAGGCTTCGGACGTCGGCCGGGCCATTCGCCTGCTTGCGTCCGACGGCCGCTGGCGCTGGGCCAAGATCACCAGCTGCACCAGCGCCACGGCGGTGAAAGTCCAACTGCATGGATTTGCCCTGCCGGACCTCAGCCCGATATCCCGCTGGCGCCTGGGCACGCTTGTGCCGGGGAAATATGTCGAAAGCGGATCGCTCTACGAGGAGCGCCTGGCCTTCAGCCGCAAGTTTTCGGTCTACGCCTCGGCAACGGGGGATTTCAACAATTTCGCATTGGGCGAGAAGGATGACGACGCGCTGGAATTCCTCCAGGCCGGCGGCGGCCAGGCGAACGACATCACGTGGATCGCGGAATCGGACGGCGCGCTGCTGATCGGGACGCTCGGCGGCATCCGCGCACTCTCCGGCTCCGGCATCGACGAGGCATTGACGCCGTCCTCGTTCAAGAACCGGCGCTCGCGCACATCGGGCTGCGCCCGCATCCGCCCCGTCGATGCCGGCCAGTCGTTCCTCTATGTCACGCGCTCGCGCCGCTCGATCGCCGAGCTGACGCAGGCTTCGACCGGCCGCTTCACCTCCGACGATATCGGCCAGATCTCCGAACATATCGCCAAGCGTGGCGTGGTCGAGCTGGCGTTCCAGACCGACCCCGACCCGATGCTGTGGTTTCCGCTCGATAATGGCGAGCTCGGCGGCTACACCCACCAGCCCTCGCAGGAGGTGCGCGGCATGCACCGCCACCGCCTCGGCGGTACCGTCGCCGGTTCCGGCTGGGCGGCCGTCGAAAGCGCTGTCGTGACGCCCGGCCAGGATGGCGTCGACGACATCTGGTTGATCGTCAGGCGGACCATCGGCGGCGTGACCAGGCGCTATATCGAGATCATGACGGCGCCGTTCGAGTATGGGGCGTTGGAGGATGCCTTCCAGGTCGATTGCGGCCTGACCTATTCGGGCGCCGCCGTCAACACCGTGTCCGGGCTTGGCCATCTCAACGGCGAAAAGGTCGACGTGCTGGCCGGCGGCAAGGTCTATCGCGGGCTGCCGGTCGCCTCCGGCCAGGTGACGCTGCCCGGCGGCGCCGTCGCGGCCAAATGGCAGGCCGGGCTTGCGTTCCAGTCGCAGGCCGACACGCTGGAGCTCGACGTCGCCGGCCGGGACGGCTCGATCCTCGGGCGACGCAAGAAGGTGGCGGGTGTCATCCTGTCCCTGCTCGAGACCGACACGACAGGGCTTCAGGTGCAGTCGCTGATCCGCGGCCGCTGGGAAAGCGTGCGCATGCCCTCCATCGTCGCGCCCGACGGCGAGGCGAGCCTGTTCACCGGCAATGTCGAGGTGCCCATCGACGACAGCTGGGAAGGGCAGGGCCGGGTGCGGATCCGCCACGTCAACCCGACGCCCTGCACGATACGGGCGTTCACGCCGGTGTTCGACGCCGAGCCTTAGGGCGAGCTGGCGTTCCTCGCCCCCGCGAGGCGGGGGAGAGGTGGCGCGAAGCGGTCGGAGAGGGGGCCTTCGTAAGGCGCAGGCGCTTCTGCCGGAGAGTCCGGCACAGGTCGGCGCCATCCCCTCTCCGTCTCGGCTTCGCCGAGCCACCTCGCCCCACTTGGTGGGGCGAGGAACCCAGGCTGAATCAACGCCGCGATCCTTCGCGCCTCCCTCTGTCCTGCCAATCTCCTCCACAAGGGGGGAGATCGGCGCTCCACCGCCTCCAGCCCACCACAAGGAACCCATCCCGTGACCACATCCCCCCATGCCGAACAGCTCGGCAGGGCGCGGACGGCTGCCGAATATGCTGCCGTCATCGCCTTGCTCGATGCCGACCTCAATGATGCGATCGCCCGCCGGCGCGGCTGCGAACAGGCCGAGGACCGCGCCGTTTTCGGCGACGGCGATCTCTCCGCCGCGCGCATCGCGCTGGACGACTGCAACGACGTCGTCGCGCTGCTGGAGAAGATCATCGCGGCAGCGGACAAATGCCGTGCCGCGGCCGCCGCGGCAGAGGCGCGCGCCGCCGTCGAGGCGCTGGGCGGGCAAGCGAAAGCCAAGGCGGAGGTGCTGACCGAGCGCTGGCGCGCCGTGCGTCGCCTGGTCGAGCTGTTGCGCCAGGAACTGTTCGAGGCCGATGCGCTCGCCCGCGCGCTCGCCACCGCCAACGGCCTCTTCGACGCCGCCGGCATGCCTGACCTGAAGGTGAACCTGGCCGTTGCCCGCCGCGCCGCCATGGCCGGGCCGCGCGCGGCGGCGCCGGCGCGCCTCAGCCGCCCGGCAATCCAGGCCGACAGGCTGCTTCTGTCGTTCACCAACCCCGGCGGCGCGCTCGACCCGCGACCGGCGATCGGTGCGCGCCCGGCCAGGAAAACCCCCATTGCCGCATCCCAGCGAGGCTGACCATGTGCACATTAGCCCTTCTCGGCACGGCCATCTCGGTGGGTGGCGCATTGATCGAAGGCCGGCAGCAAAACCAGGCGGCCGGCTACCAGGCCAAGGCCTACGGGCAGCAGGCGCAGGCCGATGCGCAAAGTGCCGCCTTCGAACAGAGCCAGGAGCGCCACAGGCAGGATCTGCTGCTTTCGCAGGCGCGGGCCCGGGCGGGCGCCTCCGGCGTCGGCCTGTCGGGCTCGCCGGCCGAGGTGCTGGCGGCCAATGCCAGGCAAGGCCAGCTCGACCTGAAGGCGATCCAGTACGGCTCGGCGCTGCGCCGGAACACTCTCGACAGCCAGGCGGCGCTCGCGCGCTACTCCGGCAGGCAGGCCGCGGCGGCGTCGATCTTCAAGGCCGGCGGCAGCCTCGTGTCCGGTCTCTCCCGTCTCTACGACCCGACCAAGGCCGTGACCTTCGGCAAGGGCGCCTTCCCGCAGGCGCCGGGCGGCGCCTTCACGGGAGGGCTCTACTGATGGCGACGATTCCTCTCCAGCTTGCCCAGCGCCGGCTCGAGGCCGGCAATGGCGTTTCCTATCCCGAGGGGTCGCCGGCCGGCAGGGCGATGCAGGATCTTGGCGACGAGCTCTCGGCCGTCGCCGAGCGCTACCGGCAGATGAAGGAGCGGCAGGAAGCGTTCGACGCGGAGCTGGCGCGCCGCCGGTTCGCCGAGCGCATCGCGCAGGCGGAAGACGAGGTGGCGGCGAATGCGCCGGCCGACGGCGGCGGCCTGCACGATGCGATGTATGGCGAGGTCGACCCGCGCAGCGGGCAGGTGGTCAAGCCCGGCCTGTTCGACAGGCTGTTCGATGAGGCTCTGCCTGACATACCGGAGAGCCAGCGCGCGGCTTTCGCCAGGCAGAAGGAGCCGATGCGCGCGGCCGGCTCGCCGCGCATGGCACAGCGGCAGCAAGAGCAGCGCGATGAGTATGAGCTGGCGGAGTGGGCGAAGGTCGACACCATGTCCACCAGCTCCATCGCAAAAGGCGACCCGAACGACATCGGAGCTTTCGAGGCGATCCGGCAGAACGGGTCCGATCTGATCGCCAAGATCGGAAACCCGGTTATCAGGCAAGCGGCGGAAGTGGCCTGGAGCAGCAACACGGCCAAGGCACTGGTTCAGGCGATGATCGCCCAGGATCCGAAGCGGGCCGCCGAGATGTTGGGCGGGGCGCGAGCGTCGATGCAGGTGAGTACGACGGATAATGCCGTGAATAGTTCGGCTGCCGCGACCAAACTCGCTGCGAACTCCAATGTCTCAATAGACGAGCCGGCGGGCTACCCTGAGACGCCTCACGCGAATGCCGCAACGTGGGCTGCGGGTTCATGGATTGCCGACCTGTCGCCGGACGACCTTCAGGAACTTGGCCAAAACGTCCAGGTCGCGATGACTGAGCAGCTGTTTGATGCGCACACCAATATCCGACTCGCTCGCCAGAACGCACCGGATGCCCTCATGTACACTGGCGGCTACGCTGGAAAGAAGCCGGACGACGGTGATTTCGCCGCAGTTTACGGCGTCGAGGAAGGCGGCAAACAGTCTCTGGTCCTCGAACGGACCTTCGAGGTCGGCCTTCAGGCATTCGACATGGTCAGAATGCCGAAGGATGCCATTGACGCCAAGCTGTTTGCAGCCAAGCCAAAACCGGGCAGTACCACCTCGGAGCAGGATCAGGCGCAGTTTGAGATAGCATCAGCCGCCGCCAGGCAGGTTTTGCAGACTCGTGCCGCCGCTCCTGCCGACTTTGTCCGCAAGATCGACCCGACAGCGGACGCATACTGGAACGCGGTATCGAGCGAGGACAGCTACGATCCGGCTGCCTACCAGAAGGCGGTCGCCCGCTCTGTCGCCGTGCAGCTGCAGCTTGGAATCAAAAAAGTCCAGCCGCTGCCGCCGTCTGTCGTTAAGTACCTGGTCGACACCTTGAACGATGAGAGAGTGCCGCAACGCGAGCGGGATGCGGTGCTGCGCGATCTGTTCACGGGCACATCCGATCCAGGTGTTCTGGCAGCCATGGCGCTGCAACTGAGCGACGAAAACCAGTCTCGGATTGCACGAAGCATTGCGAACAACTCAGTTCCCGTATCCGCGGAGGAGCGTGTCAGCCGAAATCTGGCGGCTTTCGACGCCTTGCCTGGCTACCTGAAGCCGCTCGTGGCGCTCAATGACACCGTACGCCTGATGGCAGACGGCGCGACCCTTGGGTATTCCGACAAATTTGCTGCCCGCATGAATTCATTGATCTCGGGGAGCAACTACGAGGAGGAGCTCGCCGCTGAGCGTGCCAGGACACAAGATGCACTGGATCGAGCTGGCCCCGCAGGGACGGCTGCGGAGGCACTTGGTGCGTATCTGAGCGGCCGCGGTCTTGGAGAGGCCGGCATCACGCTCAGTGGCAGGTTCGGCACAGCCACCATGGAAGGACTGTCCGGCCTTCTTGCTCGTACCGGCCTAATGGGCGCTGAGGGCGCTGCTTATGGTGGGGTCGAAGCCGCCGGCCGTGATGAATCGATAGTGAGCGGCGTAGCCTCCGGTGCGTTATGGGGCGCTGGCAATCAGTTCTTGAAAGAAGGGTCAATCGTAGTTCACGACCAGCTGCCAGGTTGGCTTGGTGGGCGTTCCAAGTCTCTTCGGAGGAAATGGGAAAAGGAGTACAATTTGGACTGGCCCAGAGATCCCGACACGGGTTGGTACATGGATCTTCATCACAAACAGCCAAAGTCTTTGGGCGGAACAGATGATGTGTGGAATTACGGGCCACTCAGCAAAGCCGACCACATCAAGCATCACAAAGAACAAGGCCATTTTAAAATGTGGGGCAGTTGGAGTAGAGGCAAGAGAGGGTTAAAGCCGTGAACACAAGCTTGGGTGATGCCGGTCCTGATCTGAGCAGCGTAAAACCTCTGCCCCCGGGCAATCGGTCTGGCAGCGTCGACTTCCAGGGCGCTCGCCACTATGCACGAATATATCTGGAATCGCATAGCTGGGTATCGGCTATCAAAGGTGAATACCTTGGATATCGGCTCGACGGAATTATATATGTCTTTCTCTTCGAGTTCGTGCCGGCCGAGTCGAATGTACCGCCATGGACATGGGTGATCGTTGGCGACGTGCCCCCGGCCTATATAAGCTGCCACCACGCCAAGACGCCCTATGTGGCACTGGACGGCTATATAGGCGCTATGGAAGAATGGGTCGAAGCCGCGCGAGAAGGAAAGTCGGTCGAGGACATTATACCGGTGAACGTGCCGGCTATTCCTGAAAATGCGGAAATGTTGGGTGGGCGCCTCAAGTTCCTTGATGATAATGTTCTTCCGTTACTTCGAAAGTGAAGTGCTGGCGTCTCGCAATAAGCGCCAATGTTGGACGATCGGATCTGGACGTCTATTGGCATATATGGGCCAAATTATCGCGAAGGTGCGAGGCCTGCCACCAGGAACACCAGTGCGCATATAACGCTTGCGCAGATGGCTATATGGCCCCCACTGAGGCGATGGTTGCCGCCTCGGACCGGGAGTGAATGATGGCCGCCATCACAGTCGATCGACAATTCCGTGAGACAATATTTCTATGAAGTCGTTTTTGTGTATAAAAGTCATTCGATCAGAATTGACGAATAGGACGCACGCAACCGCCTCCCGGCAGCAAGTTCTTGACTACGCGACAAATTTAGACAAAGTATATGGGCATTTGTTTGACCCGCCGGTAGGTGATTGATGAGATATTATGAAGTTAGGCCTGACGTGGCTGGCGGGCTGGGTGAGAACACTGTTATGGACCCCAGCGTCCATCCGCCTGCCGTGAGCAAGCTCCACTATCAGGTTGAGGGATGGTTCGGCGACGCGCTTGTCACCACTTTTCCTTGTTTCCTGGTGACGGAAGAAGCCAAGCGCGGATTGCTCGATATTGGCATCTCCGGCGCTACATTCGCTCCTGCCGAAGTCACCAAATCCGAAAATTTTCTGGAGCTGCAGCCCGATGTCGAGCTCCCTCCGTTTGTTTGGCTCAAGGTGGACGGTAGAGCAGGTCACGACGACTTCGGCGTCAATCAGAAACTGAACCTCGTGATATCGGAGCGCGCCTTCGATGTGATTGATGAACTGGGACTTCCTTCCGCATCCATCCAACCGTTCGACGTCGGCAATAAGTAGTGGGGTCGCCCGCGTCGTTGCCGACGAACGTTAAAGCGCCTCGGATAAGTGTCGAGTTAATCATGACGATCAATGCCAAATCCAATTTTGAGCAGCGTCACACATCTGCCTTCGGTTTAATGTCAGCCGGGCTCGACGAAAAGATCTTATCGTCGCCAATGGTGGGCTAAATCACGTATCAAATATTAAGCCTCGTACCAGGGAAGAGCACATAAGGCTCCACATGGAAGCCGGCGATTTTCAGCGCTGGGCTAGGAGACGATGGCTGCGGACTAAGATAAGTAGTGGAGAGAAACTGTGAGCAAAATTACCCCGGATCTCGGTAAAGTAAGCCGTCTTCCTCTACCAGCAGACGACCCAGGTGCAGATGATGACCTTGACAGCGCCCTTCTGGAAGCTCGTGAATATATCAAATCATACGACTGGGTAAGGAGAATCGAAGGCGAGTATTTCGGATATGGTGCCGAAGGGATAATATACATTTTTCTCTTTGAGATTTCACCCGGGAAACCAGATGCGCCACGATGGATATGGGTGCTCGTCGGTGATGTACCCCCAGCGTACATGCCCGGTGACGATTTGGAGACCCCGTACGAGGCGCTGGACGGATATATCGGTGCAATGGATGAGTGGGTTGAAGCTGCGCGGCAAGGGAAGTCCGTGGCGAAGCTCATTCCCGTTAATGTCCCGGCGAATCCCGCCAACGCCGAGATGTTGAGTGGACGGCTTAAATTCCTCGACGAAAAGATTCTGCCGCTGCTTCAAGAATGATGTCTCGGCAAGCAGAAGAGCCTAAGATATGGATAAATGGAAGTTCGAAGGTCCAGAAAATTTGGCCGTCATATCGACCCGAAAAATATTTGGTGGTGGCGGCTGGGTTGCCTACGCCTCACATGATGCCGATGATGAGTCGTGGCAATTCTACGGAGATGAAGCTGAAGTTGATCAAGGCGACCTAATTTGGTGGGTTTGGCCGAAGTGGTAGAGCTTGATAATACGGTTGCACAATTGGCAGATTTGCCAGTGGGTTGGCATGCTCGGCGCGATACAAAGACCTCACCATGGAGGCGGAGCAAAATGCCCGACGAATTTCCGGAACTGAAGGAGAGCTAGTTCCGTCATCCAAATTCCTGGTGGGGTGAATTTCTGGCCAGTCGGCGCCCGATGGCCGAAGAATACAATTTTAAGCAAATGTTTCCGGATTGGTCTATTCTGTTACCTGGCGGCAGTTCAGGTGCAATACAGCGGAAACACCCACGGAACACCTTGGCATTAGGGCTGCCAGTGCACTTCGATGGCGCAGCTGGCAGCTCTGCGATGTATAATATTAGCTAGGCGTAAACTTTGGCATGTTCGTTGCACCTTACCCCTTGAGGGGGCCACAGGGGTTGGAACCGATGTATCGAAATGACACAGAACTGTTCGCTCGGGCGAGCGAGCGGGGCATTACGATCTATCAACGCTCGAAAACGGTGTGGATTGCGGCCGGAAGCTACCGGGACCGCGACTATGCGGTGAAGGGGCGGACACCCGCCCTTGCGCTCGCATTGTGGAAGGAGGCCACCAGATACAGCGGGTCGGGACTTTAGAGCCTGTCCTTGCCGTCTGGATGAAGCCTCAAAGGCGATCTAGACGCCCGCTACGCGACAGAACATCTGCAAAGCCGTCAGGGCGCGGGCCTCGGTCGGCTCTTCGCCTGCTGCCTGTGAATCCGCCGGCGCCGCTACCGCTCCAACGGATTTGTACCGGGAAGCGAACGGCCTTTCTTCTGCCGTGCGGTTGTCGTTTGCAGCGACGACAATCGCGGATTTTTTCATCGGAAATCACACCTTGTGGAAGCGCTGCGACATTGACGCTCCCATAGCGCAAGCCACCGCAGTGCGCGGGTGTTAACACGGCAGCCAGTCCGGGAGCAAGCCGGCATTGCTGCTTGTTCAGGAAGTGCGTGCCCAAGGACGGAAAACCGACCGCTGAATTGTCTCTCGCCTGGCCGAGCGGCCGTGACCAAATTTCTCAAGGAAGAACCTGAACGACCGTGGCGCCGTGGCAGCACGGGCCAGCGCTTATCCCATCCGAACCCGTCGCCACGCCGCCAACCAACCCGAATTCCAAGCCTCGCTTTCGCGGGGCTTTTTTATGGAGCAAGCCTCATGGCCCGACCCGCAACTGCCGCCGTTCGTCTTCTGACTGGCGAGCGCGAACCCGTGCGCCTGGCGACGACGGCAAATCTGGAGACGGTCATCGTCGACGGCGTTGCCTGGATCCTCGGCCTGAAGACGATCGACGGGGTTTTGACCGCCGTCGGCGACCGGGTATTGGTCAAGAACCAGTCGGACGCCCGGCTGAACGGCATCTATACGGCGAGCGAGGGCTACTGGTACCGCGCGGCGGACGCCCGCACCGCGCGCACGATGCAGAAGGGAACGACCGTTCACGTGCAGGAGGGGGTTGTTTCGGGTGGCTTGGTCTACGCTTTCCAGACCCTCAACCCGGTGATCGGCACGAGCGACATCGTAATCTCCTACTATCTGTCGGATGATCCGCTCGGGGATATCGGCGGAGCGCTGGCGGCAGTCATCCACATCGCGGAACTCGCGCGCGACCTGGCCCAGCAATATGCCGCCGACGCCGCGCAGGTTTCGGGCGTCAACGTGCCGATCTACGCATCCGTGGCGACAGCATCGGGCTCGACGATCGCTGCCGGCGTCAAGAGCATCAGGACCCAATTCTACGCCCCGGTCTTCACGACCCCGGCAACCCTGGTGGGCGGCGCCAACTATGCCCGCATGTCGCGCGCGGCGATCACCGCCGGCGGCTACCCGGCGCTGGCCTATTTCCGCTCCGCCGACCGCTTCATGCCGGACGGGACGACCGATGCGGTCAATGGCGGGTTTTGGGTGTTGAATGAAAGCGTCGCCACCGCCACGATGTTTGGCGCCCGTGAAGGCCTTGCCGACAACGCGCTTGCGTTAAACGCGCTCGGCTCCTATTGCCGGATTACCAAGGCCGTGCTCGTCCTGCCTGCCGTAGCAACATACTACGCCGTTGGCTCTTCTATCGACTGGCGCGACATCAGCGAGATCAATGGCAAGGGGGCGCTGATACGCGGTGCTTTCGACGGCCTTTCGGCGGTCCGCATCGGTGGGACCGGAACCAATGTTTTGCGCGGCGCAAAGATCTGGTTGGAAGTCCAGAATACACCAGACAAATCTGTTGTCGCCAACACGCGAGGCATTCACTTCGGCGGCATGGCTGAGAGCAAGCTCTGGCTTGCTGCCCGTGGTTATGACGAAGGGCTCTATTTCGACGGCCTGGCGGCAAATACAAATTGGGTAAGCAACGAATTCAACATCATCACTCTCTACAACAACGGCTCCCATGTGCATTGCGATCTGGCTGGCGCGAGCTATTTCGTAAACAACCAGTTCCGCGGTGGAACCTGGTACGTCGGCACCAACCAGAAAGCGGCGGGTCGCGGGACCTTCAAGCTGACGCTCGCCGGGACCGCTGCCGTTGAAGAGGTGTTGATCGACAGCCCTCAAATCGGCATTGATGGCGGCTCGGCCGGCGTCGGCCATGCAGCTTTCATCTGCGCCGCGCTCGGCAGCACCAGCAACCTGACCACCGTGTTTTTCAAGAATGCGCGCATCGAAACTTACAGCGCCTTCACCAACACACTTGCCCTCGTCAACGTGCCATCCGCGACTGGCTTCGCCTCCTTCAACATTGATCTTTTGAGCGCGTCAGGCATCGATGACGCGAACATCCTTTCGCCTGATCTGAAGCGCCTGTTTGTCTCGCTGCGAGATATGTCGAATAGGCCGACTGGCGGGGCCAACTTGGTGAGGCGCTTTCAGGGCGAGCGGTTCTTTCCGGTGCAGGCCGAGGGCCGCATCACGGTACCTGGCGTCGTTTTGTACGACAGCGCGACCGGCGGTTATGCAGCTCCATCGCCCTTCCTGACCAATGGTGTCACGGCGCGCACGTCGCGGGCCAACGGCGACGGCCAACTTGTGGTGTCAAGCTCGGGCCAGGCTGTCGGCCACATCTACAAAAAAGCCAACACCACACAGCACGCGTTCCTCAACTTCCTTAACGGTTCGCGCGCCATTACGGTCATCTGTTTCGACGCCTCTGGCACCGTGATGTCAGGCAATGCCCCGTACTATGCAAAAGGCAGCAACGGCCAGTCAATCGCTCGGACCGGTGCATCGGTTTATGAATTTTCGACCAACTGGCTGTGGATACACCCATCTGTCGCCTCATTCTTCGTTGGGGCGTCCGGATGGATTGGCGCATCGATCATTGAAAGTATCGATTTTGAACAAGGCTTCGCTGCGCCCATCCTGCGATTGCGTGATCAAGAGACCGACATCAGCCGGCTTTGCTATAGCTTCCTTATGGAAAGCTATCTTCCCGTTGGAGCGACCATCGAGCGGGCACAATTTGGTGGATATCGAAATACATTCCTATTGAAGACCACCATCTCCACCGCCGCCATTTCCGGTGCCACCACGATTGGCATAGCAAGCGTCGCGGGAATCACGGCTGGCGACCGTATTGGAATCGAACTTGACACTGTGATTACCGGAGCAGAGCTCCAATGGCACCACACAACTGTGAACGGCGCACCTTCGGGTAACACGGTGACACTGACCAATGCCTTGCCGGCAGCAGCCGCTGCCGGCCGCGCGGTCAGGCTCAATCGCTGGGTGGCGCGCTAGGTCGGTTTCTTGCGCAGGATCAGCAATGCTTCGTCGCCATCGGGAAGTACTGCACCTTCAGGTAGTCATCGGCCGCCATGGGGCGGGGTGTCGATGTTCCGGCGCATGCCGAGATAAAGCCTGCGGGCGATATTTCTGAGCAAGGTCTCGCCTCCGATGGTTTATCCGGGCTGTCGTCTCGTCATCGCCTGATGCCCCAGGCATAGGTTCTTTGCTTGGACGCGTTCAGACGGCGCACCTCGTACCGGCCCTGCCGCTCGATCTCGGCGACCGCTTCGACCACGCCATCGAAGGACCCCGGCGTGACGTCGTCGAATACGACCATGTCGCCCTCGCGCTGAACGCCCGAAACGCAGCGATGCTCGGCCAGCACGTTCTTCCTGGTGTGCTGCGCGTCGATGAAGGCGAAGTGGATCCGGTTCACGCCGACCCTGGGCAATTGAAGGAGTGAATCGCCTTGCAGGAAAATGATCCGGTCGGCCAGCGGCTGCCACGGCCGAAGCAGTTCGGCGCGCGACTTCCTGCCGTCATGGTCGTCGATGCAATTCCAGTAGAAGCGATGATGGTGCGGCAGGACGTCGAGCGTGACGACATGCCCGCAGGCGCCGGCATCGGCGAGTGCCTTGGCCATGCAGATCGCGGAGAAACCACGCGCGGTGCCGGTCTCGACGACGGTGGTGAACGGCCTTGGGCTGTCGGCCAGCTGGCGGCGAAGAAGACTGTAGAGCACCCGCCCGTGCGGGTAGGCGAGCGCGCTGGTCTTGATGGTGATCTGGGTGTGGAGGGCCAGTTCGTCGAGCCAGTCGCGATCGACGGCAAAGCCGGTTTCGGCCTCGAGCCTGTCGATCTCAGCGAATGAGACGCGCCGGGTGGCTTCGAACAGCCTCAGATATTCCTCTTTCGAGGCACGCGGCGCCGAGCCCAGCGGGTCGACGTTCCAGCGGCGATCGATGGCGGCCGACAGCCTGTTGAAGGCCAGGCGCCGCGCGGCGCCAACAAAGTCTCTCATCCCAGACCTGTTCGTCCCAAAATTGTATTTTTTCTAACCATGCGCCGGCCGGCGCGCAAGGCGACCTCCGGTTTTGACGCACTGCAAGTAGGCACCGAGGCGCGCGCAACGGCGACTATCCGCACCCCTGTGCTGCCGGCGATCACCCACTCACCTCATCCACCAAGAAATCGAAAGGGATATCATGGACCGCAATTTTACGCGGGCGCTTGCGCTCGTCCTCAAATCCGAAGGCGGCTGGTCGGACAATCCGGCCGATCCGGGCGGCGCCACCATGAAGGGCGTCACGCTCGCCAATTTCCGCCGCTACGTGAAGGCGGATGCCGCCAAGGCGGATCTCAGGAAGATCAGCGATGCCCAACTCGCCACGGTGTACCGCCGCTTCTACTGGGATGCGGTGGCTGGCGCCGAGTTGCCCGACGGCGTGGATTACGCGGTGTTCGACTATGCCGTGAACAGTGGGCCAAGCAGGGCGGCGAAATATCTTCAAGCAGTGGTCGGCACCGCCCAGGACGGCCGCATCGGGCCCGAGACGCTCGCTGCCGTCGGTTCCAGACCGGCCGCCGTCGTCATCGACAATCTCTGCGATGCCCGCCTGGCTTTCCTGAAGCGGCTTCCGACCTGGCCGACTTTCGGCAAAGGCTGGTCGAGCCGGGTCGGATCCGTCCGCGCACAGGCGCTGCTGCTGACGGCTGTCGGGGCAGGCGAGGCATCGGCCACGCGGCCAGATCCTGCGCCGACCGCTGCTGCGGCGGCGCCGGGCGGCGCTGCTGCCACAGATGCCGTCGAACCGGTCGCGGCGGCGCCTGCCGGCGCCAACATCCCAGCCGCCGCCAAGGCGGGCGGGATCATTGTCGCGTGCCTGCTCGTCGCCTACGCCGCCTGGCACCACGTCGCCGCCACCTTGCAAGGAATGTTCTGATCATGGCCACGACAACCCAGCCGACCATCCGCCCGACCAACAAGCTGACGGCCGCGACCATCGCCGCCGCCGCCGTTTCGATTTCGGGCGTCTTCGTACGCAATGTCTGGCCGTCCTGGTACGATGCCGAGACATGGGCCACGCTGCTGCCGTTGGCCGTGTTTGCCGTCGGCTATCTCGTCAAGGACGCGCCAAACCAATGAGCGCGCTCCTCTCCTTCCTGCTCAGCAATTCGACCGTTCTCGGCATCGGCGCAGCCATCGTCGCTGCGTTTGGCTGGGGTGTTCGCCAGCGGCTTGCCGGCGAGCGCGCCGAACGTAGTCGGCAGGCCGCGGCCGAGGCGGCGGCGCGCGACGTCGCCGACCAGGTTGACAACGATATCGGCGCGCTGCCCGCCGCCACTGCCCGAAAGGAGCTCAGGTCATGGGCAAGGAATTGATTGTCGCAGCGGCCGCAGCACTTGTCGCGGTAGCCGGCTGCACCACCGTCACCGGCGGATTTTGCGCGGTCTCGAGCCCGCTGCGCTTGTCCGCATCCGCCGTCGCAGCGCTGTCGGATGCGGAAGTCCGGACGCTGCTGGCGCACAACCGCAAGGGCGAGAAACTGTGCGGGTGGAAACCATGACGATCGTATTGCCGCTCGATTCGGGCCCTGCTGCTCGGGGACCGCTCATCTTCGGTGCCAGATCGGTCATTCTGTTTCCTGATCGCGAGACAATGAAATGATGCATGATCTTTTCGACCTGCTCGGTATCAAGGTGCCGGTGGTGGTCGCCGGCCTGTCCGGCGGCATATTGCGCGCGCTGTCGCGCCACCGCTACAAGCCGCGCGAGATGGTGGCCTCGCCGATCTGCGGCGCGCTCGCCGCCGCCTATCTGACGCTGCCCGTGGTCCAGTATTCCCGCGCCATGGGCCTGCCGATGGCCAATGACGACACCACGACCCTGGCGGCCGCATTCCTCATCGGCGTCTGCGCGATGTGGATATCGGATATCGTATTCGAGGTCGTGGTGCGCAGGTTCAGGCCTGGGGAGTGACGCCGCGCGTCCGTGGTGATCGGCAGCAGGACGCCCCCGTCGACTGGACGAAGCCGACGACAATGCCCATCTATGGGAAATCCTGGAGCGGCTGTCATAGCGCCGGGCCTCCAGTTTTATCGTGCGCAATTCCGGACGGAAACGGCTACAACCTTTCCCCGGAGTTGCTTTGGGGAGATTTGATATGGCGACTTCAAGCGAACGCGCGGTGCTTGCCGGCGGCTGTTTTTGGGGCATGCAGGATCTGATCCGACGCATCCCGGGCGTCCTGTCCACGCGCGTCGGCTACAGCGGCGGCGACGTGCCTGATGCCACCTACCGAAACCATGGCACCCATGCCGAAGCCATCGAGATCAATTTCGATCCCGCCAGGGTGAGCTACCGTACGCTGCTGGAGTTCTTCTTCCAGATTCATGATCCGACGACACGCAACCGCCAGGGCAACGATGTGGGGATGAGCTACCGTTCGGCGATCTACTACACCACCGATGAGCAGAAGCGCGTCGCCGAAGACACTATCGCCGACGTCGACGCCTCGGGCCTGTGGCCCGGCAAGGTGGTCACCGAGGTGGCTCCGGCCGGCGCGTTCTGGGAAGCCGAACCCGAGCATCAGGACTATCTGCAGAAATACCCGAACGGCTACACCTGTCATTTCGTCAGGCCGGGCTGGAAGCTGCCGGTTCGCGAAAAGGCTGTTTCGTAGACGGCGCCCGAACCGAGACGAAGGCCGGTGGCGGTTTACGTCTCAGGCGCCTGCCTGTTCGGCGAGGGTGAAACATAAAGAGACGGAAACGCCACGGAACAGACGCCCCGTGGCGTTCTCCAGCAGTTTCGGCGAATGGCTACTTGCCGCAATGCTTGTCATTGACGGTCGGCGAAGCCGTGCCCGGAGCGGTGTGGCTGGCATCCGGCTGAGCACCTTGTGGGCTGGCCGGACAGTTCCGGTCCGCGTTCGAATTCATGCCGTCGGGCATGACGGTCGTGCTGCCGGTCGTGCCAGGATCCACCGTGTTCGGCGATGCCGGCGTGTTCGGGTCGACCGTGACCGACTGGCCGCTGCCGGGCCCATTATTGGCGCCGTTTCCGCCAGCACTTTGCGCCATCGCCGAAGTCGCGAGACCAATGGTAAGAGCCGAAGCTGCGAGGATTTTCATGAGCATGGTTTGTCTCCATTTCTGTGAAGTCTTCGCTCGTTTCCACGAAGTTCGTCGCGTTTGCGACTATAGGGACAACCACTCGTCGTGGCTAAGGTTCCGGACAAATTTCCCTCAAGACCGGGCCCGACGGAACCGCCCATAAATCAGGCCTGGCGCAATGCATTTCCGGCGATGGTCCTGAAAAAACAGCTTTCATAGCCGCCCGATTGGTGCTTTAACGCGTCCATCCACAGGGGTGCTCCGTACGGTCGGGGCTGAGACGGGGGCGGCAAGCCCACAGACCCTAGAAGCTGATCTGGGTAATACCAGCGGAGCGAGGCGGGCGATGTTTTCAGGCGCACAGATTTCCCTATATCCCATGTCCAGCGATTTTGTCGGCGTCATCCTTGGCGCGCTCGGGGCACTGGACCCTTATCGTGATCGACTGCGGATCGAGACCGACGATATCTCGACCTTGCTGGTCGGACCGCCCGAGGTGCTGTTTCCTGCCATGCGCGACCTGTTCGTGGCGGCAGCGCGCAGCGGCAAGCATTGCGTGCTTTCGGCCGCCATCTCGCGCGGCTGCCCGGGCGAGCCGGACGATCCGATCTGCCGCTCCGACGCGTTTGGCGGACCTGCCGGGCCGCTCGGCCCGCGCAAGGAAGCCGCTATCGCCGCCGTGCGCGGCGTGGCCGCCACCGGCCAGCCGGCGGCGGCGCAGTTCTCGCTTTATGTCATGGGCACCCACGACCACATGGACGAGATCTATGGCTGCATCGACTTCCTGAAGCAGTCGGGCGTATATGAGCGCTCCAAGCATTTCTGCACAAAGTTGCGCGGCGACGCAGGCGCCATTTTTACCGCACTCAACGAGGCCTTTTGCCGCTTCGGGCCGGGTGCCGGCCACGTAACGCTCGACGTCACCGTCTCGGCCAACAGCCCCACCGCCGTCTGACGGCGCGCCCCGCGCCATCCGCTCCGGGTACCTGCGTGTCCTCCCCGTCCGCCCCTTCGCGTCCGATCGTGGACCTCATCGCCAGAACCGCTCCGGCGATGCTTTCGGTGGGGCTGCTGCTAGCCGCGTGGGAACTCTATGCGCGCTTTGGTGGCATCAAGCCGACAATCCTCCCGGCGCCATCGCGCGTCTTCGCTCAGGCAATGCTCAACCGGCACGCGCTGGCCGATAACGCCGTGCCAACCCTCCGTGCCACGCTCGCAGGCTTTGCCTGTTCGCTCGGCGGTGCCTTTGCGATGTCGATATTGATCGACTTCTCCCAGCCATTGCGGCGCGCCCTTTTTCCGGTCTTCGTGGTCAGCCAGACCTTGCCGCTGGTGGCGATTGCACCGCTGGTGGTGCTGTGGTTCGGCTTTGGGCTGATGCCCAAGATCATGCTGGTGGCGCTAGTCACCTTCTTTCCGATGTTGGTGGCTTTGGCCGAAGGATATGAGGCGACGGAGGCTGAGATCGGCCAAATGCTGCGCGCCATGGGGGCAGGGCGCTGGCGTGTCTTCGTCCTGGCGCGGCTGCCCTCGGCGCTGCCCTACTTCTTCGCCGGTGTCAGGATCTCGATCACCTATGCTGTCGTGGGCGCCATCTTCGCCGAATATGCGGGCGCGGCGAAGGGCCTCGGCATCTACATGCTCAACGCCAAGAACAACTTCCGCCCGGACCTGGTGCTGGCCGCCGTCGCCGTCAGCGCCGTGCTGACGCTCGTCCTGTTCGGGCTGACGATGCTGGTCCAGCGCCTTGCCATGCCATGGGAACGGACCGCCGGCGGGCGGGCCGCAGGAAAGGGGCCGTGGCGATGAACCGGCTCGAACTGCGACATGTGCGCAAGGCCTTCGAAGGACTCGACGTGCTTGCCGACATTTCGCTCAGCGTCGGCGCCGGCGAATTCGTCTCCATTCTGGGCCCCTCCGGCGCCGGCAAGTCGACGCTGTTCCAGCTTCTGACCGGCGCGCTTCACGGCGAGGGCGAGATATTCTTCGACGGCAAGCCGCTCGATGACCACGGCCGGCATTTCGCTTTCATGCCGCAGCGCGACGCGTTGATGCCTTGGCGGCGCATTCTTGACAACGCCACGCTCGGGCTTGAGGTGCAAGGTGTCAGGCGCAAGGCTGCCCGCGCTCGCGTTGCTCCGCTGTTCGAGGAATTCGGGCTTGCCGGTTTCGAACGGCATTTTCCGGCGCAGCTTTCCGGCGGCATGCGCCAGCGCGCGGCCTTGCTGCGCACCGTGGTGCAGGAACGCGATATGCTGCTGCTCGACGAGCCGTTCGGCGCACTCGATGCGCTGACCCGCGCCGCCATGCAACGCTGGTTGGAACAGATGTGGCGGCGCCACTGCTGGACGGCGCTGCTGATCACCCACGACGTGCGCGAAGCTGTGTTCCTGTCCGACCGCATCTATGTGCTTTCGGCGCGGCCGGCGCGCGTCGTCGCTGAGATCACCGTGCCGCTGCCGCGTCCACGCGAACTGGCCGGCGGCGCTGCACGGCAGGCCGGCACCCTCGAAGCCGAGATCCTCGACATCCTCCTCAACCCGAGCCACCAGAAGGACATGGACCATGACTGACCTGACGCGCCGGCAAGCCTTGCTGCTCACTGCCGCTGCCGGCCTTCCCCTTGTAGCCCGGCCAGGCCGATCTCTTGCCCAGGCGGCCGCCCGGAAAGTAACGGTGGCGCTGGACTGGACGGTCAACACCAACCATATCGGCCTGTTCGTCGCTCGCGACAAAGGGTTTTACAGCGAGGCCGGCCTCGAGGTCGACATCCTGCCCTACAGCGATACCGGTGCAGGCACGCTGGTTGCCAACCGCGTTGCCGATTTCGGCATCAACGGCTCCATCGGC
Organism: Mesorhizobium sp. B2-5-11; assembly: GCF_006440835.1. NCBI lineage: Bacteria > Pseudomonadati > Pseudomonadota > Alphaproteobacteria > Hyphomicrobiales > Phyllobacteriaceae > Mesorhizobium > Mesorhizobium sp. B2-5-11. The sequence continues at coordinate 67,371 of NZ_VFUK01000004.1, read as the reverse complement.
CTCTTCACCCAGAAAACCGCCGGCGCCGATCTCAAGGCGGTCTATGCCGTGGTGCAGTCCGAAACCGGACGGCTGGTGTTCAATGCAGCGCGTGACGAGATCAAAACCCCCAGGGATCTTGACGGCCTGACCTATGGCGGTTTCGGCAGTGCCTGGGAAAACGCGCTGATCTCGACCATCATCCGTCACGATGGCGGCAAGGGGGCTTTCGAAACGGTGACGCTCGGCACGTCCGCCTATGAGGCGCTGGCCAACGGTTCGGTCGACTTCACGTTGGAGGTCTCGACCTGGGAAGGCGTCGAGGCAGAACTGAAAGGCGTCAAACAGCGAAGCTTCGTCTATGCCGACTACGGCGTGCCCGACGAGCACACCACGCTGATCTCCTCTAGCGATGCGTATCTGCGTGCAAATCCGGAATTGGCGTCGGGCTTCATACGGGCAACGCGGCGCGGCTACCAGTTCACCGTCGATCATCCCGAAGAAGCGGCCACACTGCTGATCGCCGCCAACAAGGACGCCCTGACCAATCCGGCATTGATCCACGCCTCGCTGAAGACGCTGATCGACGGGCACTATCTGCGCCGGCAAAACGGCGCCATAGGCAGCATGGACCCGGCCAAGATGGAAGCGATCGGTTCCTATCTCTTCGCCGCCGGCATCCTCCGGAACGGGGACGGCGAGCCCGTTGCCCGGCAACCGGATTTTGGCAACTATTTCAGTAACTTCTATCTGGGGTAGGGATCAAACCGCATCGGGCGCCAGCGCTGCTCAAGCTGATTGCCTTTCGTCAGTCTCGTCAGAGCTGCGCCCAAGGCCAACCTTTAAGGCAATAAAGCACAGAGCGGCGACTGCCATTACGCCCAAACCACTCCAACGCAAAATCCGCGCCCTCCCGAAAAGCCCGTCTAATCTACCCCGAGGCTCAGTGCCTTCTTGCGATCGGCCTGAGCACGCTTGCGGTTGCCCTTGGCTTCCCACGCCCGGCTCCGCGCCTCGTAGGCGGTTGCGAAATCCGGCTTGAGCCTTATCGCCTGGCTGAAATCCGCGATGGCCCCTTCATAGTCCGCTCTGCTGGTTCGGATCACGCCTCGACCGAAATAGCCAAAGGGGTTCTTGTGATCGAGGCTGATGGCCTTTTCGAAATCGCGCAGCGCGGCGACGTCCTCGTGCCCTCCCATCCATAGGAGGCCTCGATCGGCATAGACCCTTGCGTCCGCGGGGTTGAGATTGATGGCCTTTTCGAAGTCGGCAAACGCCCCGTCGTAGTTTTCCTGGAAACTGAGGTTCTGGCCGCGACTGTAGTAGGTCTCGGCTATCTTCGGATTGATCGCGATCGCCTGCGTGTAATCGGCAACAGCATGAGCATAATCGTTCTTCGCCTCCCAAGCCATGGCCCGGGCCAGATAGGCGTCATGAAATGCCGGGACCAGTGCGATCGCCTTGCCATACAGGGCTATGGCGCCGTCATAGTCATTTTTCTCATACAGCCTCCGACCCTTGGCGAAAAGCGCCTTGGCGGCCGAATCAGTATCGCTCGGTGCGGCCGAACCGGCGGCTGAACTGGCGGTGGCCGCCGCCGAGCTGACGGCGCCGAGCGTGGCGGCCGCCATATCGCCCTGTCCCTTCGCAGCCACAGCTGCCTTGCGGGCGACCGCGTAATCGCGATTGTCGGGATCGAGCTTGATCGCCTGGCCGAAGTCGGCGATTGCCTCGTCATAGTCCTTCATGTCAGCACGCGCCATGCCGCGCCCATAATAGCTGGCGTCGTCTTTCGGATCGATCTCGATGGCTATCGAATAGGCGGCAATCGCGCGCCCCGCGTCGCCCTTGGCGTGCCAGGCCATGCCGATGCAGAAGTAGGCGTCGCGCGCCTTTGGATCGAGTGTTGAAGCCCGGCTGCAATCGGCAAGAGCGCTTTCGGCATCGCCTGACGTGATCTTGGCGAGGCCCCGGCGAGAATGAGCCGCAGCAAAATTGGGGGCGAGCTGGATGACCGTGTCGTAATCGGCGATCGCTTGCTCGTAAACGCGTTTGGCGGCCTGGGCCTTGCCGCGGCCGTAATAGGCGAACCGGTTGTTCGGATCGAGCGCAATCGCTTTGTTGTAGGCGCCGATCGCCTGATCGTACTTGCCCATGTCCAGGAAGGCATCGCCGCCAAGGATCGCTTCGAGGGCGCGCGGATCGGTCGCCTCCAGAACCCTTGCGGCCAGCGTGTCTTGGGTGGCAGTGATATCCGGAACGACGGCTCGCTGCTTTTGCTGTTGGGTGTCCGGCAACGGTGCCGGCTTGCTTTGGTCGGCGGCAAGCTGAGCGCCGCAGCTTCCTGCCCGCGTCGGATCAAGCTCGATGGCGCGCAGGCAATCCGCCGCCGCTCCGGCGCTGTCTCCCTTGAGTGTCCTTGCGCGGCTGCGCCCGAGATAGGCGTCCGCATTGTCGGGATCGAGGCTGATCGCCTTGTCGAAATCGAGAAGCGCGCCCTCGAGGCCATACTTCGACAGCCGCATCCCCGCACGCTCGATCAAGGTCTTTGCGGCTGCGCGATTGCTGGTCGTATCCTTGGCGGCGGATAAGTTCTCGCCGGGCGCCTGTTCAGCATCGTCATCGGTGACAGTGGGATCGAACTCACTCTCGGCGGCGCGGGCGATACCGCGTTTGACATTGGCCAATATGTTGTTGGGATCGATACGGACCGCCTCGTCATACTCGGCCAGGGCCTGTTTCGGGTCGCCCATCCTGTCCCAGGCGATGCCCAGGCCCGCATGCGCCTTGCCATTCTGAGGGTCCGCCTCGATTGCCTGTTGGAAATCGATGATGGCCGCGTCGGTCTTGCCCTTGTGCAGGAAGGCGAGGCCACGGTTGCTGTAGGCATCGCTGGAGGACGGCTCCAGGCTGATGGCGATGTTGAAGTCCGCGATCGCACGGTCGTCGTCTCCATTGCTGAACCAGTCGGCGCCGCGGTTGAGATACGCGGAAGCGTCGTTCGGATCGAGCGCGATCGCCTCGCTGTAGTCGGCGATCGATCGGTCGTATTGCTTCTGGTCGCCGAGAGCGACGCCCCTTTGGAAATAGGCTGTGGCGCGGCTGCGCGCTGGCTCTGCGGCGTCCTCCGCAATCGCGGAGCAGGCAACAATGCGCTTGTCCGACTCGATGTCCTCGCCGAAGCAGGTTGCATAATCCTTCTCGGCTGCGAGCGCAGGCGTGTTCCGGGCGAGAGCGGCGCCAAGCCCGGCTGAGGGCCACCGGTCGGGCGCAAGGCTTGTCAGCGCGATCGCGGCGGCGAGGAGCCCCGCATCCTTCCACCTCATCATATCGCTGGTCCCCCCAAAACTTTAATCCGCCTTGGCAGCTAGGTTCCCTACTGTTCCTTATTTGTTCCAGAAATGCAAGCATGAATTGCAAATCCGCTCTCACAGATCTGACGATGCAAGATCGAGATAAGTCGAAGTGGATCCGATCTTGACGCTCAACCGCCTGTTTTTGCTGTCGGCTTTATCCTTCTACAATCTCGCCGTTTACGCCGTAGTCACGTTCCTTCAGCTTTATCGTATCCTGCGCGTCGGCCGGTCGGAAAGCCCCGCCATTGCGGCAGGACTGCTGCACGAATTGCGCCGTCGCCTTCTCGACGTCATGCATTAGGTGGAACGCGAACGCGTTCAAAGCGTTGTCTGTGAGCAACATTCTCAACCCAGAAGTGCCGAACCGGCGCGCAAGTGCCTGCGGGAGTGGAAGCCATGAGTCTTGGAACCATCCTTATCATCATCCTTATCCTCGCCCTGCTCGGCGGCTTCAGTGGCCTCGGCGGCGGTCCGTTCTACGGAACCGGTTATTATGGTGGCGGCGGGCTGGGGCTTGTGTTGCTGATCGTCATTATTCTGGTCGTGCTCGGACGCATCTAAAGCGCGTCGTGCACGTCGTTCTCACAAGGCGAGAGCCGCTTTTGGGCGACATGCATTGTTTGGGCGACATGCATTGGTCGCTGATCGCGATCCCGTGACCAATGTCGATGCCGGTGCGCACCGGATCGTGATGCGGGCAAACAGGCTTGTGATCGGGCCTCTGGCGAAACTCCCGTAAGGTGATTTCGGTCCACACCCCCCGTGGAAAGCAAGAGGAGAGGTCCCACCCCTTGTCCTCCTCCAAGGCCCGCCCCGGTTCCCGGAGCGGGCTTTCGTTCTTCTGCCGGTAGGGTCACCGCAGCAGGATCGCGACACGGTGCGACGCGTCCAGCACTGGGGAAATTCCTTCTTCGTTGCCGCCTGCGGCCGGCGGATCGTCGAAAGCAGTGCATCGGGGCACATGACCCGTCCCATTGACAAGTCCGCTATACGAGGAGAGATTAAACAGGACTAGACAGGTTCACTATACAGGTACGAATATGAAGCGGAGCGCGATCAAACTGTCTCCCGGCACGGGCAAGCCCGAGCAGATCGCCACCGTTCTGGAATACGAGATCCGCTCCGGCGTGCTGGGTTTCGGCGACCGTCTGCAAAGCGAAAACGAACTCGTGCAGCGTTTCTCCGTCAGCCGCAACACGGTGCGCAAAGGCTTGGAGGAACTTTCCAGCCGCGGATTGATCACCACAAAGGTCGGTATCGGCTCCTTCGTCACCTTTGACGGCAAGCCGGTCGATGATGCGATCGGCTGGTCGCGCGCGCTGGCCAATGCCGGCGCCAACGCCGAAACGCGGACGCTGCGGCTGGAGGTGATCGAAGACCCCGAGCTTGCCGTGCTGTTAGGCGTCGAAAGTCCGCTCTTCATCGCCGTCGACCGGGTCCGCACCAATGCCAGCGACGGCCATGCCATCTCCATCGAACGCAGCCGCCTGCCGCTGTCGCCAGAGCTGGAGGACGTGCCTCTGCGGGGCTTGCGCGAAGGCTCGCTGCACCAGACGCTACGCGAAGCGGGGCTTGTACCCGACCATGGCGAGGAGTGGGTCGACATCGAGATGTTGAACGCCCATGATGCCGCTATCCTCGGGTGCCCGCAAGGCACACCCTTCCTGCGCGGCCGTCGCCTGACGCGTGCGGCCGATGAGCGGCCGGTCGAATATGTCACCAGCCTGCTCAATCCCGCCCATTTCGCGCTGCATATGAGGTTCTGAGCGATGCCGGAGAACGAGCCTGAGATGGACCGCGCCATGGGTGCGCTCGTCGGCGGGGCGCTGGGCGACGCGCTCGGCATGCCGACGCAGCTTCTGTCGCCTCAGCGCATCGCCGAACTCTACGGCCATGTCGAGGATTTCGTCTCGCCCTTTGCCGATCATCCGGTGTCGAAAGGGCTGCCGGCCGGGACTATCACCGACGATACCGAGCAGGCGCTGCTGCTCGGCCGCATCCTGGTTGCCTCAGGCGACCGCTTCGACCATGCGCGCTGGGTCAACGCGCTGCTCGACTGGGAGCGCGAGGTCAAGGCGCGCGGCAGCTACGACCTTTTGGGACCGTCGACCAAGCGCGCCATCGACGCCATCAACAAGGGCGTGCCAGCCGAGGAGGCTGGGCGCGGCGGCGACACCAATGGCGCGGCCATGCGCATCGCGCCGCTCGGCATCATGATGCAGCCGGAGCCGCTGGATGCGCTCGTCGACAAGGTGGCCGAAACCTGCCGGGCGACACACAACACCTCGATCGCCATTGCCTCCGCCGCGGCGGTCGCGGCCGCCGTCAGCCGCGGCATCGCCGGCGGCGACTGGCGCGCCGCGTCCGACAGCGCCGTCGCGGCGGCGAGGCGGGGGGCGACACACGGCCACTGGGTGACCGGCGGCGACATCGCCGCGCGCGTCGCCTGGGCGCAGGATCTGATCCGCGGCAAGGCGCCACGAGACGCGGTCCGGCTGATCACCGATCTGGTCGGCACCGGCGTTGCCAGCCAGGAGTCCGTTCCGGCCGCCTTTGCGGTGCTGGAGGTCGCCGGCGGCGATGCTTGGCAAGCGGCGGTCATCAGCGCCAATCTCGGCGGCGACACCGACACGATCGGCGCCATCGCCGCAGGCATGGCCGGCGCCTGCACCGGCCTTTCACGATTGCCGCAGGACCGCATCGCCCGCCTCAAAGGCTTTGACATGGCGGGCGTTCGTGCGCTCGCCGCCGATCTCGTCGCGGCGCGGACTTCGAACAGCCGCCTGGAGCAGGCCGGCCCCGGCAAGGACGCGGCGGCATGAGCGCGCGTCTCGTCCATATCGGCAGCGCGGTGGTCGACTATGTCTACCGTATCGATGCCTTGCCGGCGCCGGGCACGGAGAAGACGGCTTCGAGCTATGCGCAGGTCGCCGGTGGCGGTTTCAACATGATGGTCGCGGCAATCCGCACCGGGATGAAGGTGGTATTCGCAGGCCAACTCGGCAGCGGACCCAATGGCGACTTCCTGCGCGCCGCCTTCGCCGTCGAAGATATCAACATTCTGACGCAGCCTTCGCCTCTGATGGATAGCGGCAACTGCGTCGCCATGATCTCCAGCGATGCCGAACGCACCTTCGTGTCGTGGCCGGGGGCGGAGAGCGTGCTCAGCCTCGACATGATGGCTCCGGTGCTGGTCTCGACCGAGGATTGGGTGTTCACGTCAGGCTATACGCTGAGCTATCCCGGCAGCCGCGACGCGCTCACCGACTGGATCGAGACGCTGCCGGCGGACATTCCACTTGTCTTCGACCCGACGCCGGTCGTTTCGGACATTTCGCGCGCCACCCTGTCGCGGGTGCTCGCCCGCACGACCTGGCTGAGCTGCAATACGACGGAAGCCGCCGACATTGCCGGCCCGGGCGATGCCGACGCCCTTGCGGCGCGATTGCTTGCCGATCATTGTCCCAAGGCCGACGGCGTCGTCATCCGCTGCGGCGCCAGGGGCTGCCATATCCGACTGGCGGACGGTTCCGCCGGGACCATTCCCGGTTTCAAGGTGGCGGCGGTCGATACCAACGGCGCCGGCGACACTCATATTGGCGCCTTCGTAAGTGCGCTCGCGCGCGGCATGCTGCCTTTCGAGGCGGCGCGCTACGCCAATGCGGCGGCGGCCATTTCGGTCACTCGCCATGGCGGTTCATCCGCGCCCACAGACGCGGAGATCCGGACTTTCCTGAGCCATGCCGACGGTGGCTCGGCCGGCGCGCGAGGCCAGAACCGGAAGGCCCATCAGACAGCCTGATTAAGCCCGGGAAGCGGGCAAACAAAAGAGAGGAACGAACATGCGCATGCCTGACTTTACTGCCCTGCTGACGGCGACGGCCGTCTTCACCTCCGCACTTACTTTTGCCGCCAAGGCCGATGAAGTGCACGTGCTCAACTGGAAGGGCTACGGCGCCGACGAGCCATGGGCGATCGCCGCCTTCGAGAAGGCGACCGGCCATAAGGTGGTCAACGACTTCTTCAATTCCGAACAGGAAATGCTGACCAAGATCCGCACCAATCCCGGCCTCTATGACGTCGTCATGATCAACGCCGCCTTCAACGACCAGGCGATGGCTGAAAAGCTGATCCAGCCGATCGACACCTCCAAGCTGCCCAACTATGCCGATATCAGCAAGGACAAGGCGAACTCGCCGATGCTCGACCATGACGGCAAGGTCTATGGCGTGCCGTGGGTGTGGGGCCTGACCGCCCTTGCCATCAACGAAAAGTCCTTCGACAAGCCGCCGACGTCGATCGCCGAAATGTGGAATCCCGCCCACAAGGGCCGCGTCGTCATCCGCGACGACGCCGTCGAGGCGGTGCAGTTCGGCGCCATCGCGACGGGCCAGAACATCAACGACATCAAGGATATGGACGCGGTCAAGACGAAGCTCACCTCGCTGATGCCGCAGATCAAGACCTTCTGGAGCTCGGAGAACGACTGGAACCAGATGGTGGCTTCCAACCAGATCGACATCGGCACCTATTGGAGCGGTTCGGCCGACCGCGCCAAGACGCATTTCAAGCTGCCGGTCTCGCTCGTGATCCCGCAGGAAGGCGCCGTCGCCTGGCTGGACGCCTTCTCCATCCCGGTCGGCTCCAAGAATGTCGCGGGCGCCGAAGCCTTCATCAATTACATGATCGATCCGAAATTCTATGTCGAATGGGTCACCAAGGTCGGTGCACCGGTGTCGGCCAACACCAAGGCGGTGGAAGCGTTGCCCGAGGATTCGTTCAACCGCAAGGTGATGGGTGATCCCACAGTCGCCAAGCGCATCCAGTTCCAGGCTCCGATCACCGATGCGCAGCGCGAAGCTTATCTTACGCTCTGGCAGCAGCTCAAGGTCGACGTGAAGTAAAACCCGCGCCAGGGCCAGCCGGCGTTCGCGCCGGTTGGTCCTTCCAATCCGGGGAGGAGGATAGCATGGCAGCAGAGGGTGCGGTCGCAGTGCGCGGCGGGCTGAGGTCGGCACTGCCGCTGCTGGCGCCCGCCTATCTCTGGCTGACGGTGGCGATCTTCCTGCCGTTGTCGGCCATGGTGTTCTTCTCGTTCATGACCGACCTGCCGCTGACGGGAAAGCCGTGGGCGTTCACGCTTGGCAACTACGCCGCCTTCTTCTCGCAGAACCTTTACCTGACGCTGCTGCTCGCCTCGCTGCGCCTCGGCCTCGAGGTGACCTTGTGGTGCATCGTCATCGGCTATCCCGCGGCTTATGTACTGGCCAAGGTGCTGAAGGGGCGCAGCCGCGAGGCGATCTTCCTGCTCGTCATCCTGCCGTTCTGGTCGAACGGGCTGGTGCGCATCTTCTCCTGGGCGATGGTTCTGCGCGAAGGTGGCATTCTCGACACCGCGCTCAACGCTGTGCTGCCGTTCAAGATCAACATCGACCTCATGTATTCCTATCCGGCGATCATCATCGGACTGGTGCACTCCTATGTGCCCTACATGGTGCTGACCTGTTATCTCACTTTGCAGGCGATCGACGATTCATTGCTCGAGGCCGGACGCTCGCTCGGCGCCTCGCGGCTGCAGGTGCTGAAGCGGGTCATCATCCCGCTGTCGATGCCGGGCCTGGTGGCGGGCGCGGCCCTCATATTCGTGCCCGTCGTCGGCTCCTTCATGGAGCCGCGGATCCTCGGCGGCCGCAGCGGCACCTTTTACGGCACGGTGACCGAGGACCAGTTCGTCGCCGTGTTCAACTGGCCGCTGGGGGCCGCACTCTCCTTCATTCTGCTGGCCGTCGTGCTGATCATTCTGGCGCTGGCCGCACCGGTGCTGCGGAGGGTGGCGTGATGGCGACGACGCGTATCCTGGAGTGGCTCGGCCGCCTCTATATCGCGGTGCTGCTCGCCTTCCTGTATTTGCCCATCATTATCATGGCGCTGATGTCGTTCAACGTCTCGCCATTCTACCAGCTGCCGTTCGAGTGGACGACGGAATGGTACGCCTCGCTGTGGCAGAACGACCAGCTCATCGCCGCCACCTGGAACAGCATCGAGATCGCCGTCATCACCACGGTCATCTCGACCGTGCTCGGCTCGGCCGCGTCCCTGGCGCTCTACCGCAATGAATTCCGCGGCAAGAAATTCCTGCAGGCGCTGTTGTTCCCACCGATCGCCATTCCCTGGCTGATCACCGGCACGGCGATGCTGATCTTCTTCTTCGGCATCGGCATTGGACGCGGCCTGTTCGCCATCCTGCTCGGCCATGTCGCGCTGGCATTGCCCTATGTCATCGTCGTCGTCTCGGCCCGGCTGCAAACTTTCGCACCGGAGCTGGAAGAGGCGGCGCGCTCGCTGGGGGCCAATCAGTGGCAGGTAACGAACCGGGTTACGCTGCCGTGGATCATGCCGGGTGTGATCGCGGGCGGCTTGTTTGCGTTCGCCGTGTCGTTCGACCAGTTCGTGGTGTCCTACTTCCTGGCGACGCCGGGGCAGACGACGCTGCCGGTCGAGATCTACGCCGCGATCCGCAAGGGTTTCACGCCCGAGATCAACGCGGTCTCCACCATCATAATCGTGGTGTCGATGGCGCTGATGCTGCTCACAGCGCGCTTCTTCAAATTCGGCGGAGAGAAATAATGGCGGGCGTTCAGGTATCAAACGTCTCGCGCAGCTTCGGCGCGCACAAGGCGTTGGACGACGTCTCGATCGATTTCGTCGATGGCGGCTTCTACGCGCTGCTTGGGCCATCAGGCAGCGGCAAGACCACGCTGCTCAGGCAAATCGCCGGCTTCGATTTTCCCGACAGCGGCCGCATCGCCATCGGCGGCGAGAGCGTCGAGCGGGTACCGGTCGAGAAGCGGCGCATCGGCATGGTGTTCCAGAACTACGCGCTGTTCCCCAATATGAGCGTCGCCGACAATGTCGCCTTCGGCCTGTCGGTGCGCGGCGAGGCCAAGGCGGTGATTGCCACCGAGGTGCAACGCGCGCTCGACCTCGTTCAGCTCGGCTCGCTCGGCGGTCGCAAGCCGCATCAGCTCTCCGGCGGCCAGCGCCAGCGGGTCGCGCTGGCGCGCGCCATCGTCACCAAGCCACGCGTGCTTTTGCTCGACGAGCCGCTCGGCGCGCTCGACAAGGCGCTGCGCGTCGACATGCAAATCGAGCTCAAGCGCATCCAGCGCGAGATCGGCATCACAACCATTTTCGTCACCCACGACCAGGAAGAGGCGCTGACGATGAGCGACCGCATCGGTATCTTGCGCGATGGCCGGCTGGTGCAGGAAGGGCCGCCGGAGGAGATCTACGACAGGCCGAAAAGCGAATTCGCCGCCATCTTCCTCGGGGATGCCAACATCTTTCGCGGCGATACCACCGGCAACGGCATCCGCTTGGCGGACGGCACGACGATCGCCGCCGGGGCCGGCGCCAGGCTTGCCGCCGGCGCAAAGGCAAGCTGCGCCGTGCGTCCGGAGCGTATTCGGATTGCCCTGGATGCCGGAACTTCGGGCGGCGATGCCAACATACTGAAGGGCCAGGTTTGCAAACGCATCTTCGCCGGCAACAACAGCACCTACTTTGTCGAGCGTGCCGGCCAGACGCTGAAGGTCATCGTCCAGAACACCGGCGCTGACAGGCTGGCGGAAGGTCAGCATGTCGTACTACGCTGGTCCCCGCAGAGCACGGTGTTGATCCCTGCGGGGTAGTTCACTGAACTGCTGGCGTTCCTTCGCGCCATAAGATCGAGTAGGGGCCAGAGCGGCAATGACGTTGGAATTGACTGCCGAGGACCAATCCATGCTCGACGGCGAGCAAGGGCCGTCGGCGGCCGCGGCCATGAAGATCCTCGTCGCCTTTTCCAAAGCCGTCGGAGCGGACAGCCTCCTCGACATTGCCGGCGCCCATATCGATGGCTGCCTCTACCATGGCACGGCAGGGCTCGATTTCGTCGAACGGCTGGTCGAGGGCGGCGGCCGCGTGCAGGTGCCGACGACGCTCAATGTCGGCTCATTCGATCTCATCCATCCCGGCATGGTGAAGATGCCCGCGGCGGAGGAAGCGCCGGCGCGGCGGCTGATGAAGGCGCATATCGAGCTCGGCTGCCAGGCGACCTTCACCTGCGCGCCCTACCAGACGCGGTTCCGGCCAGATTTCGGGCAGCAGATCGCCTGGGGCGAATCCAACGCCATCGTGTTTGCAAATTCGGTGATCGGCGCGCGCACCAACCGCTATGGCGATTTCATCGACCTGTGCTGCGCCATGACGGGCCGCGCGCCGGCCTGGGGCCTGCATCTGAGCGAGAACCGGCGCGGCCGCATCCTGTTCGAGCTGGACTTTGCTGAGCCAGAGCCGAGCGACGCCCTGTTCGTCGGCGTCGGACTGATCATCGGGCAACCCAGCGGCGATCGCGTTCCGGTTGTCACAGGTCTGCCACGGCCGCGCGACGAGGACCAGCTGAAGGCGCTGGGCGCGGCAGCAGCGACTACCGGCGCCGTGGCGCTGTTCCATGCGGTCGGCATCACGCCCGAAGCGGGAACGCTCGACGAGGCGTTCCATGGTCAAGCGCCGGAAGAGACGATCCGCATCACGCGCGCCGATATCGATCATGCACTGGCCAAGCTGTCGCGCGTACCCGACGGGGCGCCGCTGGCGGCCGTGTCGCTGGGCACTCCGCATTTCTCGCATGCGGAATGGATGCGCCTGCTGCCCTTGCTGCGTGCCATCGCGCCGGGCAGGGGCATCCCGATCTATGTCAACACCGGTCGCGCGACGCTGACGCGATTGCAGGAGGAGGGCGCGCTTGATGGCACACAGGCGTTCGGCCTGATCCCCGTCGCCGACACCTGCACCTATGTCACTGCGATTCTGGAACGGCTCGACGGCGTGGTGATGACCAATTCCGGCAAATGGGCGCATTACGCTCCGGGCAATATCGGCGTGACGGTTGCGTTCGCGGATATGGCGGATTGCATCCGCTCCGCCGCGGTGGGGCATGTCATGCGGGGCGCGTCATGACCGCGCCGGTGGAACCGGGCGTCGTCCAGCGATCCGGCACCTTCCAACTGGCCGGGAGTGCCGAGGGCCGGGCGTTGGTATTCTCGCAACCGCTGAGCTTCTGGGGCGGCGTTGATGCCACGACAGGCGACATAACGGATCACTCGCATCCTGGCCTCGGCCAGAACGTCGCCGGGAAAATCCTGATCATGCCGAGCGGGCGCGGCTCCTCGTCCTCATCCTCGGTGCTGGCCGAGGCAATCCGCAGGGGCACGGCTCCGGCCGGCATCCTCCTGGAACGGCCTGACCCGATCCTGGCAGTGGGCGCCATCGTCGCGGAATTTCTCTACGGGATCAGCATGCCGCTGGTGGTCTGCGACATTAACGGCATTGTTTCCGGCGAGCGGATCGCGATCGATGTCGGCGGGGATGACAGGGCAATTGTCCGCAAGGAAACCGTTTCCTGACCAAGCTCGACGCGGACGACGAAGGCAGTTGCGGCTTCGCTCCCCGCCAAATCTCATTTCTTTCAAAACGGCCTTCCGTTCGAACAAACTTTTCGCCCGGCCCGAAACATTGGCACGATATTCCAAGCGGCGCGGTTGACCGGAGGCGGGTTGTCTAGCCTATAATTCTACTAAATTCATAGACTAACTTCGTCCGGCGCTGCACGGCATGGTCCGTCTGAGCGGCAGCAAGAAGGGAGCGCATTGATGCCGAAGACAGAATCCAACTCGATCGAGCTTGGCACCAAAGCGGCCGATTTCCTGCTGCCCGACGCACAAGGCGTGCTGCACCGGCTCGGCGATTTCGATGCAAAGCCCGCCTTGCTCGTCGCCTTTATCTCCAACCGCTGCCCTTTCGTCGTGCTGATCCGCGAGCAGCTTGCCGCTTTCGCCAGGGAATATGCGGGCAAGGGGCTGCAAGTGGTGGCCATCAATGCCAACGACCATGAGGCGCATCCCGAAGAGACGCTGGCCCGCATCGGCGAGGAAGTGGAGAAATTCGGCTATTCCTTCCCCTATCTCAAGGATGCCTCGCAGCAGACGGCGAAAGCCTATGGCGCGGCCTGTACACCCGACTTCTTCCTGTTCGGCGCCGGCCGGCGGCTTGCCTATCATGGCCAGTTCGACGATGCGCGGCCGGGCAATGGCAAGGCGGTGACGGGTAACGACCTGCGCGCGGCGGTCGACGCGGTGCTGGAGGGCGGCAGGCCCGCCGCCGACCAGGTGCCGTCGATCGGCTGCAACATCAAATGGAGCGCCGGCAATGAGCCGGCGTGGTTCTCGGGCGCTGCGCGCGCTGCTTAGCGCCTCGCACTCCTTCGCAGAGCATCCATGTCCATGCCTCAAAAATCCGCGTCCGACAGGCTGCAACTCCAGGCCGACGTGCTCGTGCTGGGCGGAGGCCCGTCCGCAGCCTGGGCGGCGGTCGCCGCTGCCGAAAGCGGCGCGCAGGTGGTGCTGGCCGACAAGGGCTATCTCGGCACCAGCGGCGCCACCGCGCCGTCCAATACGGGTACCTGGTGCGTACCGCCGGGCGACAACAGGCATGCGGTGGTCGAGCGACGCTGGCAGCGCACCGGCGAGCTTGCGGACCAGCGCTGGATGCTGCGCTGCGTAGACACGGCCTATCGCAACCTGCTCAGGCTTTCCGAGTGGGGCTATCCGTTCCCGAGCGAGGATGACGGCCGGCTCTACATCGCCAATCTGCGCGGGCCCGACTACATGCGCTTCATGCGCCGCCGTGTGCTTCTGGCTGGCGTTACCGTGCTCGACCATCATCCGGCGCTGGAACTCCTGTCGGATGGCGATGCCGTCGTAGGCGCGGCCGGTATCGGCCGGCAGGCCGGCCAGGACTGGCGCGTCGACGCCAACGCAGTGGTGCTGGCGACCGGCGGCTGCGCTTTCCGTGAGCGCATCCTCGGCGGGACTGGACTGACCGGCGACGGCTATCTGATGGCGGCGGAGGCCGGCGCCAGCCTGTCGGGCATGGAGTTTACCGGCAAATACACGTTGGCGCCCTTCGGATCTTCGCTGAACAAGGGGCTGCCGTTCCGCTGGGCCTCGTTCCATCGCGAGGATGGATCGCCGATCCTGGGCCCTGCCGGTGAGCCGCTGCGCAACGGCATCGGCGACCGCGAGGACGAGGTGGCGCGCGCATTGATCGGGGGACCGGTCTATGCGCGCCTCGATCAAGCGGAACCAGCGCTGCAAGGCTGGTTGCGCCAAGGGCAGCCGAACTGCTTCGTGCCTTATGACCGCGCCGGTGTCGATCCATTCACCGAGCTGTTCCGCATCACCCTGCGCGCCGAAGGCACGGTACGCGGTACCGGCGGCATCGACATCGTCTCCGACGACTGCGCCACCGGCGTGCCCGGCCTCTATGTCGCAGGCGACGCCGCCAGCCGCGAGATCATGACCGGAGCGGTATCGGGCGGCGGCGCCGTCAATTCCTCCTGGGCGCTGGCCAGCGGCTGGTGGGCGGGCAAGGGCGCCTCGACCCATTCGAAGCGTCGCGGCGGCAGGGCGTTCCGCGACACCGTCGAACCACTCGGCCAGGCCGGCCTGCGCCCGGCGGCCTCGCCGCGTGCCGACATCGCGGCAGCCGAGGTCATCGAGGCGGTGCGCAACGAGGTGACGCCGCTCGACAAAAATTTCTTCCGCAACGGCGAGAGCTTGGAGAAAAGCCGGGGGCGGCTGGAGAGTGTCTGGCGCGACGTGCGCGACCATCTGCGGGGCGAAGGGGTGGACCGGGTCCGCGCGCGCGAGGCGGCGTCGATCGCCGCCGCGGGGCGCTGGTCGGTGGCGGCCGCGCTGCATCGGACAGAAAGCCGCGGCATGCATCGGCGCACCGATCTGAAGGGCAAGAACCCGGCCCTCGCGCATCGGCTGGTCATCACCGGCGTCGGCGACTTCCGCATTGCCGGGGCGCCGGAGCGCCTGGCGGAGCTGGCGTCATGATCGAGATCGTCTCGGCCGCGCGCTGCGTCGAATGCGACATCTGCGTCAAGGTGTGCCCGACCAATGTGTTCGACGCTACCAAGGACGGCGCGCCTGTGATCGCCCGTCAGGACGACTGCCAGACCTGCTTTCTCTGTGAAATCTACTGCCCGACCGACGCGCTTTACGTGGCCGAGTTCGCCGAGGGGCCGACCGGCATCACGGAAGCGCAGGTCGAGGCACGTCAACTGTTCGGCGGCTACGCCCGCGCGCTCGGCTGGAAGCGCGGCAAGGCCGGCGGCTCTGAATTCGACCCGACGCACCGCATCCGCGTGGCGCAATAGGAAGCGACAGGACATGGACCGCATCGTCGTCAGCGATATCAAGAAGACCTTTCTGCTCAAGCCGGGGCAGTTCGTCACCGTCGACGGCGAGGAGACCGACCGCGTCACCGTGCTCGACGGCGTCGATCTTTCGATCCGCAAAGGCGAGTTCATCACTTTGGTCGGCCCGAGCGGCTCGGGCAAATCTGTGCTGCTCGACATCATCGGCGGGCTGACGCAGGCGAGCGGCGGCGATGTCCAGCTCGACGGCCGGCGCATCACCAGGCCGGATCCTAAGACCGGCTATGTCTTCCAACAATATGCGCTGTTTCCCTGGCGCACGGCGCTGGCCAACATCGAATACGCGCTGGAGGTGCGTGGCGTCGCCAAGGCCGAGCGCACGGTGACGGCGCGCCATTTGTTATCGTTGTTCGGTCTTGCCGGTTTTGAGGACCGTTTCCCCAACCAGCTCTCCGGGGGCATGCAGCAGCGCGTGGCGATCGCCCGCGCCTTGGCGAGCAACCCGGAAGTGCTTTTGATGGATGAACCCTTCGCCGCACTCGACCAGCAGACGCGCGAGCTCCTGCAGGGCGAGTTGCTGCGGATCTGGGGCAAGATCAAGACAACAGTGATCTTCGTTACCCATTCGATCGACGAGGCAATCTTCCTCGCTGACCGCGTGGTGGTGATGACGGCGCGGCCGGGCGCGGTGAAGGAGATCATAGACATCGACCTGCCACGGCCGCGCGACGGGGACATCCGCGCCAGCGCCGGATTCAACGGATATCGCGGCCGCGTCTGGGACGCGCTGCGCGATGAGGTCAACAAGGCGCAAAAGGACTGGACGCTGTCGCCAGCCTTCAGTCATTGAGGAGGTAGAGCCATGGCTTATCTTACCGAAAAGTTCGGCCCTGCCGGCGCTCTTCATCTGTTTGCCGGCGCCGGCGAGACGGCGGCCGCCGCAAGAGTCCCGGCCATCACCGCCCACAGTGCCAAGGTCCGGCGCAAAGGGACGAGCCACGGGACTTTCCTTTACGGCTTGCCGCTGCTCGGCCTGTTCTTTCTCGTGTGGGAAATCGCGCCACGGCTCGGCTGGTTGAACCGCATCTTCTTTCCGCCGCTGAGCGAGGTGCTGGTCGCTTGGTGGAACCTGCTCGCCTCGGGCGTTCTGGTCGAACATATCGGCATCAGCCTGCAGCGCGCTGTGATCGGCTTCGCTCTCGGCGTGGTGGTGGCCATTCCGCTCGGCCTGCTGATGGGGCGCTACTCGCTGTTCGAGAAGGTCTCTGACCTGCTTGTGCAGACGCTGCGCAACACCTCGCAATTCGCGCTGCTTCCGGTGTTCATCCTTTTGCTCGGCATCGGCGAGGAATCGAAGGTGGCGATCACCTTCTACTCCTCGGTCTTCTTTCTGCTGGTCAACACGATCAGCGGCGTCAAGTCGGTCGATCCGCTGCTGATCAAGGCGGCGCGCTCGATGGGTACGTCCGACTTCGACCTGTTCCGGAAGGTTATCCTGCCGGCCAGCATCCCCTCTGTTGTCGCCGGCGCAAGGCTGGCGGTGAAGTCGTCGCTGTTCGCGGTGATCGGCGCCGAGATGCTGGCGGCCAAATCCGGCCTCGGTTTCCTTATTCAGAACTCGCAGTTGATGATGGAAACGGCGGACATGTATGCCGGCATCCTGACGCTGACCGTCATCGGGCTCACCGTCAACTATTTGCTCGTCTGGTTCGAGCGCTGGGCGACCGCCTGGAAAGGCCAGTCCGAGTCCTCGCTCATCTGAGCCGTTCACTCATTCCAATCAGCAAGGATGTTCCTCATGTCCAACATTGCATTCGACGGATTTCGCCGGCTGTTCCTGAAGGGCGCCATTGCCGTCGTCATCGGCCTTGGCGGCATGCCCGCCTTCGCGCAGGACAAGCCCGAATTCATCCGCATCGGCAGCACCGCGCCGGGGCACCTCAAATTCGTCCTCGCACAGAAGGACGGCTGGTGGGAAAAGGAGTTCGCCAAGGACGGCATCAAGGTCGAACTTGTCACCTTCAATGGCGGCTCCGAGGCGACGACGGCGCTTGCGACAGGTGCCATCGAATTCACCTATACCGGCAACAATCCCGCGTTGCGCGTCGCCGCCTCCGGCGCCGATGTCAAGCTGATTGGCCTGTCGAGCTATGTGCGGTCGGGCGGCTCGTATATCGTGGTCAAATCCGACTCTCCACTGAAGACGCTGCAGGACCTCAAAGGCAAGAAGGTCGCCTATCTCACCGGTACGGTGCGGCACTCGAATTTCAGCAAAGCGCTGAACAGCGTCGGCCTGACGACCGGTGATGTCGAGGGATTGAACCTGCCTTTCGAGGCATCCGGCCCGGCACTGCTGCGCGGCGACATCGACGCCCTCGTCGAAACGGATTCGACCGCGGCCAAGCTGGTCGACACCGGCGAGGCACGGGTGCTCTTCGACACCAGCACCCATCCGGAATGGAACGTGCCGAACGTCATTTCGGTCAACGGCGCCTTCGCGGCGAAATATCCCGACCTGGTCAAGCGGCTGCTGAAGGTCGACATCGAGATTTCGCGCTGGGCCGATGCCCATCCCGACGAGACGATCAAGACATTCGTCGAGGCGACCAAGTCGTCGGAGAAATCGGTACGCAAGACCTATGCGGACGGCGTCTTTCACCAGGATCCGAGGCTGACCGACGATGCGATCGAGGCGCTCAAGGGCGAAGAGAAATTCATGGCCGGTGCCGGGCTTTTGAAGGGCTCGATCGACTACGGCAAATGGATCGACAAGAGCTTTGTCGACGCGGCCGGCGCGGAAGTCGCGGCCGGCCAGTAGCGGGCGTGCTGAACGGGCAGGGGTTCCGGCGCCGCTCCATTTCAGAGAGTGTCAGATCTCCGGGATGTTCTCCTTGAAGATCACCTGGAGCCTCGGCTGGTGCAATTCGTAAGGCAGTCTCCGGACCGCATGGGTCAAGGTGTTGAGCGCTTCGCGCGCTTCGACGCGCGGGTTCTGGTCGATGACCGCGTCGAGCGTGCCGTCGAGCAGAAGCTCCTTGGTGCCTTCGGTTACCTCATGGCCGAGGAAAACCATCGATATCGCACGGCCGCGCTCCTTGAGCGCGCGGGCAATGCCGGTGTTGCCCGCGCCGACATTGTAGATCGCGGCCAGGTCGGGGTGCCGCTCCAGAAGGGCTGATGCCTCCGAATAGGCCTTTTCGCGGTCGTCAAGCATCTCGCGCATTTCGACGATCTCCAGATTGGGCGATTCCTCGGCCAATATGTGCCGGAATCCCATCTCGCGTTCCTCATGGCCGCGATAGGAGAGCGAGCCGGCGAACAGCGCCACCTTGCCAGGACGTTCCGACCCCATGAAACGGTTGAGCAGATAGCCGGCCAGGCGCCCGGCGGCGCGGTTGTCGATGCCGATATACGCGACCCTTGGCACATGCAGGATGTCGGAGGCGATTGTCACCACCTTGACGTCGTTGGCCGACAGCGAGCGGATCGCCTCGCGCACCGTTGGATGGTCGAGCGCGATGACCCCAACGCCCTGCGTCTGGCCGCGCAGATCCTGCAAAAGGCGTGCGAGCCGGTCGGGATTGAAACCCTCAATGGTGGCGATATGGACATCGAGATCCGGCCGCGCCAAGGCTTGGGCTTCGATGTGGCGATGCAGCATCTTGATGAAGGAATTGGTGCCGGCCGGCAGCGCGAAGTCGAGCCGGATGACATCGCCGGACAAGGGCTTGAGAGGTGCCCCGTTCGCGCCTTCGGCGATGTAGCCAAGACGCCGCGCCATTTCGAGCACGATTTCGCGCGTGCGCGCCCGCACACCCGGACGGTTGTTGAGAACACGGTCGACGGTGGCGGCGGAAACGCCGGCTTCCCGGGCTATGTCAGTCAGGGTGGAACGCACCGTCTTTCATCTCCTCAATGCATCAGGATCACGCAATGCCGACCGCCGGCCGGGTGGCGACTGCTCTTCGCCATCCGCGATTCTGATGGGAAATGATGTATCCGGCCTTGGCCGATGCGCAAGCAGCCAGGCTAAATCAGATCGCCCGGCAGGATCGCGTCGGCATGGGAAAATAGATTTCCCATCAAATCGAGGCATCATGAGCGCTAGATGGATCTCCGTATGACGCATTTCCCTGCCTCGTTGCGATGTTGTGAGGTGTTTTGATTATTTATGATGTTGACAGCCTTCCCGTACTGCCGTCAATGTCCCTCATGGGCTGTGGAGGAAACATTGGTCCTGAGGGAGGAATTCCAATGTCTGATCTGATCCGGATGTCGCGACGCCGCTCGGGCCGTCCGGCTGCGGCAAGTCGAGGACCATGAACATGATCGCCGGCATGGAGGAGCCGACCAGCGGCAAGATCCTGTTTGGCGAGCGCGACATGGCCGGCGTGCCGATGGGCCGCCGTGGTGTTGGGTTCGTGTTCCAGAACTACGCCATCTTCACCCATATGACGGTGCGCCGGAATCTCGCCTACGGCCCCAGAATACGGGGGGCGGCGAAGGCCGAGATCGACCGTCGTGACGGCGCCATTGCCGAAATGCCGCAGCTGACCCCACCTCCCGATCGCAAGGCCGACCGGCTGTCTCGGCCAAGGTGAGGGTGCGATGAAGGCGGTGTTCGAGAATGATGTCGGGCTGGCGATCGGGCAGACCGCCGCCGTTGCGCCAGAGGCGGCGTCGGTGAGTGGGTTCGATGCTGCCACCGGTTTTGCCGTCAAGACAGGAGACTGAGTTGTTCGTGCAGATTTCTGCAGGTCGGCGCTACCCCTCACCGCAGCTGAGGGCCCTGTTGCGCGGCCAGCCCGAGATCAGGCCCGATGCGATGGTGGCGATATCCTGCGTGTCGGCCAGAGTGCATTATTTCGCTCAAGGCGGAGGCGCGTTGTGACAGCGGACGCAAGGAAAGAGTTTCGGGAGGAAGACATGGCAGGCAAAGGCTTCGAGCCGGACGTGAAGGTTCGCACCAGGGAATTCAAGATCGGCTGCGTCGGCGCCGGCATGATCATGGCCGAATGCCATCTCGCGGCCTATAGGGAAGCAGGCTTTCCTGTCGTGGCGATCGCTTCGCGTACAAGGGCGAATGCGCAGAAGGTCGCCACGCGCTGGGGCATTCCGACCGTCCACGACACGCCGGAACGACTGATCGAGGATCCGCAAGTCGAGATCATCGACCTGGCTTTCCCGCCGGACCAGCAGCCGGCGCTGATCCGCCACGCGCTGAAGCAGAAGCACATCAAGGCAATCCTGGCGCAGAAGCCGCTGGCGCTGTCGGTCGAGGAAGCGGTGAAGCTGCGCGACGAGGCGGCGAAGGCGGGCAAGATCCTCTCGGTCAACCAGAACATGCGCTACGACCAGTCGATGCGCGTGCTGAAGCAGATCATCGACAGCGGCGCGCTCGGCGACGTCGTCTTCGCGCAGATCGACATGCATGCGATCCCGCACTGGCAAGGCTTCCTCGAGGAGTACGACCGGCTGACGCTTGCCAATATGAGCGTGCATCATCTCGACGTGCTGCGTTTCCTGTTCGGCGATCCCGATGAGATCACCACGCTGACGCGC
This sequence comes from Mesorhizobium sp. B2-5-11, assembly GCF_006440835.1. NCBI lineage: Bacteria > Pseudomonadati > Pseudomonadota > Alphaproteobacteria > Hyphomicrobiales > Phyllobacteriaceae > Mesorhizobium > Mesorhizobium sp. B2-5-11. Next base: position 46,209 of record NZ_VFUK01000004.1, on the reverse strand, counting down.
AAGGATCCGCGCACGACTTTCGAACACACCGACGGCATCACCGTCTCGACGCTGCGCTTCCCGTCCGGCGTGCTTGCCGTGTCGCTCGAGGATGTCTGGTCCGGCCCACGCCAGGAAGGCTACAAGGACGACCAGCACATCAACTGGCGCGTCGACGGGACCAAGGGCGTCGCCAAGGGCACGATCGGCTGGCCGACCGGTGCGGCCTCCACGCTCACCTATGCCTCGGCCGAGACGACGGATGGCGAGTGGGTGAGCCCAAGCTGGGACACGATGTGGTTCCCGCATGCTTTCATCGGCGTGATGGAACAACTCCAGCACGCGGTGAAGACAGGCACGCCACCGGCGCTTTCCGTCGCCGACAACGTCAAGACCATGGCGCTGGTAGAGGCGGGTTACCGCTCGATCGCTTCGGGCCGCACGGTCAAGCTTTCCGAAATCTCGACAAACCCGATCAATTGAAATCACTGGTAACTGAATCGCTTACAGGGAGGAATTCACACCATGATGCAGGCAGGTATTTTCACGGGCTATTTCCCGTACGGCCTCGAAGAGACGGCGAAGAAGATCCGCGGGCTCGGTTTCAACACGGTGCAGCTCGACCTGCATTTCAGGGATATCGACCTGTCGGCCGGGCAGATCACCAAGGACAAGGCCAAGACCGTGCGCGATGTCTTCCGCGACCACAACCTGCCGGTCTGCTGCGTGTCGGGCTACACCAACATCATCCATCCCGACAAGGCAGAGCGCGACAAGCGCGTCGGCTACCTCAAGGAGATCATCCGCAACGCCCGCCATTTCGGCTCGCCCTACGTGATCTCGGAAACCGGCACTTACAACACCGAATCCGACTGGGTGCACCACCCCAAGAACAAGACCGAGGAGGGGTTCGAGGAATGCCGCAAGGTGATCGCTGACCTTGCCCAGACCGCCTATGACCATGGCGCGGTCTTCCTGCTCGAAACCTATGTCAACAACGTCGTCGGCTCGGTCGAGGAGACGGTCAAAATGTTCGCGCAGGTCGACCATCCCGGCCTGGGCCTCTTGATGGACCCGACCAACTACTTCGAGACGCACAACATCGACAGAATGGACCAGATCCTGAACCAGGTGTTCGACACGTTGACGGACAAAATCAAGATAGCGCATGCCAAGGACGTCAAGCGCTCGGGCAGCGACAAGTCGGAAAAGCACGCCGACATCGGCGATGAGGATGCCATGGAAAGCCACACCTTCCGCGGCGTCGGCGAGATCGAACTGCCGGCGCCCGGCCTCGGCTCGCTCAACTACGACCTTTATCTTCAGCGGCTTGCCGAGAAGCACCCGAACATTCCGGTCATCATCGAGCACCTGTCGGAAGACGACGTGCCGCGCGCCAAGACATTCCTCGACGGGAAGTTCCGCGCCAACGGCCTGTGACGGCCGGCCGCGCCGCCTGTGCATGGCGGCACGGCTCCAAACAAGGAGGAAAGCAATGTTGAAATTTGCATTGAAATTGGCGGCCGCCGCGACTGTGCTTGCCGGCATCGCGTTCGGGTCGGCCGCGCAGGCACAGGACGGCCAGAAGACCTTTTATCTACTGTCCCATGGCGGCCCGTCGGATGCGTTCTGGATCGACTGGAACGCCGGCGCCACAAAGGCCTGCGACCAGCTCAAGGTGACCTGCAAGATCTCCTTCAGCGGCGGCGACATGGCGGCGCAGAAGGAAGCCTTCAATTCCGCGCTTGCCGCCAAGCCCGATGGCATCGCCACCACCTCGGCGCAGCCTGGCCTGTGGACCGAGGAGGTCAAGGCCGCGAAGGCCGCCGGCATCCCGATCGTGTTCTTCAACACCGACGATCCGGCGACGGGGCGGCAGGCCTATGTCGGCGCCGACCTGAAGGAGGCCGGCACGATCTGGGCAAAGTATCTTGTCGACCACAAAATGGTGAAGCAGGGTGACAGGGTCTTTCTGCCGGTCGAAGTCCCCGGCGCAAGCTACCAGCAGCTCGAGACCGAAGGCATCGCCAGCGTCTTTGATCCGCTCGGCATCAAGTACGACGTGGTTGATTGCGGCACCGATCCGGCCGGCATCATCGCCAAGATGACCGACTATATGGTTGCCAACAATCCGCCGGCGATCATCGCGCTCGGCGATTCCGTGGCGGCCAGCGTCAAGCGGGTCTTCGACGGCGCCGGCGTGCCGGCAGGCAAAATCCCGGTCGTCGGCTGGGGCAATTCGAAGGAGACGGCGCAAGCCGTCAAGGACGGTTTCGTCAACGCGGCCGCCTGGCAGTACCCATCGGCACAGGGCTTCATGCCGGTGGCGCTGCTCGGGCTTGCCGCCTCGGGCGAGCCGATCGGCTACGACATCCATACCTTCGGTCTCTACGATCCTTCGAGCGTCGAGCCGATCCTCAAACTCTACGACAAGAAGTGAAAATGGACGCCCGCCGCGCCGGCGGCGGGCGCCTGCAAACAGCATGGTTCAGAACGTCATGGCAGTCACCGCGGAAGAGGGCGCAGCAAGCGCCAGGAGCAGGTCGAGGCTGATGCGCTCGCCACAATTTTCCTCGTTCATCATCCTCGTCGTCCTTCTCGTGGTATTCGCGATCGCGGACGGCAATTTCCTGTCGCCGCTCAACATCTCCAACATGATGGCGTTCCTGCCCGAGCTCGGCATCATCGCGCTCGGCATGACGCTGCTTTTGACGGCCGGCGAGTTCGACCTGTCGGTCGGTGCCGTATTCGGCCTGGCGCCGGTGGTCGTGATGCTTCTGGTGCAGAACGGCGGGGTGGATATCGGCGTCGCCCTTCTGGCTGGACTTTTACTGTGCATCGCGATTGGGGCGATCAATGGGGTGATCGTCACCAAGATCGGCATCTCGTCATTCCTGGTGACCCTGTCCATGCTGCTGATCGTGCGCGGCGCGGCCCTCTACATCACCCAGGGTTTCCCGCTGAAGTCGTGGGACCAGCCTGGCTTCTTCGTGACGCTGCTTGCCGGCAGCTTCAATATCGGCTCGTTCCGCTTCTACACCTCGCTGTGGTGGTTCGTCGGCCTGTCGTTGCTGGCAATCTACGTCCTGCGCTATGCCAAGCTCGGCAACTGGATCAGCGCCATCGGTTCCAACCGCAACGCGGCAGTGGCCCGCGGCGTGCCGGCGGACGCCGTCAAGATATGGCTGTTCATCGCCACCTCGGTGCTGGCCGGGCTTGCCGGCATGATCAGCGCCTTTCGTATTTCGGCCGCTTCGCCGGTGGCCGGCACAGGCTATGAGCTCGAAGTGATCGCCATGGTGGTGGTTGGCGGCACGGCGCTGACCGGCGGACGCGGCACCATCCTGGGCACCATCGTCGGCGCGCTGATGCTGCGCGCCATCCGTAACGGCATCGTGCTCGTCGGCGTGCCCGGCCTCGCCTACAACATCTTCGTCGGCGTGATCATCCTCGCCATGCTCATCCTGCATGCTTTGCTGCAGAAAAACGCGGCAAGGAGCTGACTATGATGCAAGAAGTGCTTCGGCTGCAGAACCTGCAAAAATCCTTCGGCAGCGTGCGCGCGCTGAAGAATGCCTCGCTGACGCTGAGAGAAGGCGAGATAGTGGCCCTGCTCGGCGACAATGGCGCCGGCAAATCGACGCTGATCAAGGCGATCTCCGGCGTCTTCCCGGTCGATCGCGGTGACATCTATGTGCGCGGGCAGAAGGTTTCGATCCGCTCGACGCGCGACGCGATGGATCTCGGCATCGAGACCATCCACCAGGATACGTCGCTGGCGCCGGATCTCAGTATCGCGCGCAACCTCTTCCTCGGCCGCGAACCGGTCAATTTCAAATGGTTGGGCGTGTTTGCGCCGCTCGATCTCGCCAAGCTGCGCGATGCTGCCTCCTCCCTGCTGAAGCGCGTCGGCATCTCGAAGAAACTCGACGCCGACGCGCTGGTCTCAACGCTGTCGGGCGGCGAGCGCCAGTCGATCGCCATTTCGCGGGCCATGCAGTTCGCCGCCAAGGTGATCATCCTCGACGAGCCGACCAACAATCTCGGCGTCGAGGAAACCCATGGCGTGCTGCGCTTCGTCAAGGAGATGCGTCAGGCCGGCCATTCGGTGCTGCTCATCACCCACAACATCCATCACGTGTTCGAGGTTGCCGACCGCATCATCGTCATGCGCCGCGGCGAGATCGTTGCCGAGCAGACGGTCGCCGATACCGATCTGCTGACCGTGGAAAGCATCATCACCGGCGCCGACCTGTCGGCTCTGATGAAGAGGGCGCAGTGACGGCATGGTAGAGCTTTACGGCAAGACGCTCTCGCGCCGGCAGGTCTCGGAACGCTCCGGCATGCTGTCGCAGTTCGCCGGCGTGCGGCTGATGACCCTCGGCGACGGGGTGGAGCGCGGTGTCCGCATGCTGGAGTTCCGCACCGGCTCCGGCCTGCGCTTCACCGCACTCGTCGACCGCGCGCTCGACATCGCCGATTGCGACTTCAAGGGCCAGGCGATCGGCTGGCACTCGCCGGGCGGTTTTCGCAACCCCGGTCTTCACGACTATGAGGGGGAAGGGGGGCTGGCCTGGGCGCGCTCCTTTTCCGGTTTGCTGGTCACCTGCGGCCTCGACCATATACTGGGTCGGGAAGAGGTGCCGGCCGAGAACTACAACTATCCCGGCAAGAAGACCGTGATCCATTCGCTGCATGGCCGTGTCGGCACCATCCCGGCACGGCTGACCGGCTACGGTGAGGCGTGGGACGGCGACCGCTGCGTGCTGTGGGCGGAAGGCATCGTGCAGCAATCGGCGGTGTTCGGCGAGGATCTGCATCTGATCCGGCGGATCGAGGCGGATGTCGGCGGCAACGAGATCCGGCTGTCCGACCGCGTCGTGAACCATGGCTTCAATCGCACGCCGCATATGTATTTCTACCATGTGAATGTCAGTCATCCCCTGCTTGACGAGGGCTCGCGCTACCTCGCGCCAATCCGCGACGTGGTGTGGGCCGGCCATGCCGGCGAGCGCTATGAGGCGCAGAAGGTCGGCTACCGCACCGTGCCGGAACCGCGAATGGGGTTCAGCGAACAGGTCTGGCAGCATGAAATGGACGCCGATGGAAAGGGCGAGGTACCAGTGGCGGTGGTCAACGACCGGCTCGGCCTCGGTTTCGAGATGGTGACGCGGAAAGACCAGCTGCCTTGCGCCTATCAATGGCAGAATTTCCAGGCCGGACAGTATGCGCTGGGCATCGAGCCATCGACGCATCATGTGCTCGGCGATCTCGCCGCGCGCGAACGCGGCGAGATGATCTGGCTGGAGCATGACGAAGGCCGCGCCTACGATGCCGTGTTCCGGGTCCTGGACGGCAGGGAAGCGATCACCGGCGCCGAAGCCAGGATTGCGGCAATCGCCCGCCAGCCCGAACAGGATTATCCTCGACCCTCCGGCAATTTCCGGAGACTGGCGGGCCCGGCATGAGCGCGACATGTATTCAAAGCAAGCCCTCCGGTCGGCGGACCGGATTGCGAGCGGTGCGAGAAGTTTGGAGGCCCGTGTGAAGACGATGGCAAAAAAGCGGGATTACAGCCTGGTCGGTGAAAGCACCAGAGCCGCGATCGAGACCGGCCTGGCCTCCGCCGAATGGTACCACACCGATGTCCCCCGCAAGGTGATGAAGGATCTGATGCAGCGTTCCGACGGGCCGGCGATCCGCGACACCATCATCTGGATTGTTGCGATCCTGGGCTCGGCCGCCGGCATTATCTGGTTCTGGGGCTCATGGTGGGTGGTGCCGTTCCTGTTCGTCTACGGCGTGCTATACGGCTCGTCGAGTGACTCGCGCTGGCACGAATGCGGCCATGGCACGGCCTTCCGCACGCGCTGGATGAATGATGTCGTGTACCACATCGCCTCCTTCATGCTGATGCGCAATCCAGTGCAATGGCGCTGGAGCCATGCCCGCCACCACACCGACACCATCATCGTCGGCCGCGACGCCGAGATCGCCGTCATGCGGCCGCCGGACCTGTTGAAGGCGGCGCTGGCCTTCACCGGCATCCTCGATTTCCGCTATTCGCTGCCGACGCTCGTGCGTCAGGCGTTCGGCAAGCTGTCCGACGAGGAGAAGAGCTATGTTCCGGAAATGGAATGGGCAAAGGCCGTGACGGCCGCGCGGTGGCATGTTGCCGTGTACATTGCGACGATCGCTGTCGCGGTCGTCCTCAGGTCATGGATACCGGTGGTGCTGATTGGTTTGCCGCGCCTCTACGGCACCTGGCACATGGTGACCACCGGCCTGCTGCAGCATATCGGGCTGGCCGACAATGTCGTCGACCACCGGCTCAACACGCGCACCGTCTACATGAACCCGATCAGCCGGTTCATCTACTGGAACATGAACTATCATGTGGAGCACCACATGTTTCCGATGGTGCCCTATCATGCGCTGCCCAGGCTGCATGAGCTGATCAAGCACGACCTGCCCGTGCCGAACCCGTCGATGTGGCATGCCTATCGCGAGGTCTGGCCGGTCCTGCTCAGGCAGCTGAAATACGAGGACTACTACCTCAAGCGCGAGCTGCCGCCGACGGCCAGGCCCTATCGCGGCGAATTCCATGAGTTCGACATGTCGGCGGCGGCTGAATAAGGATCGCGAATGGTTGCGGGAGACAGAGATGGTCGATTGGATTGAAGCGTGTGCGGTGGACGATGTCGAGGAAGAGGATGTCATCCGCTTCGACCACGGTGGCCGAACCTTCGCGATCTATCGCTCCCCGGACAATGAATTCTTCGCCACCGACGGTTTCTGCACGCATGAGAAGGCACATCTCGCCGACGGGCTGGTGATGGACGACATCATCGAATGTCCCAAGCACAATGGCCGCTTCAACTATAAGACCGGCCAGGCCAAGGGCGCGCCGGTCTGCGTTAATCTTGCGACCTATCCGGTGAAGATCGAAGCTGGCAAGGTGATGATCGAGATCTGAAGCGCGGCACACCGATCCGGCACCGCGGCAAGCAAAAGAGGAACGTTTAATGAGCCGAAAGAGACCGACCGTCGCCGACCTGCGCGCCATGAAAGGCAAGCGTCAGCTGACCATGCTGCGCGTGCTGACCCTGGACGAGGCGGAAGCTGCCGAGCGGGCAGGGGTCGATATCGTCTCCGTGCCGCCGGAACTCGTGCTCAACCCGCAATACCGCGATGCGGCACCGAGCCTGTTCACCATGCCGGGAGACAATTTCTACGAAATCGGCACATCGGATGATTTCCTGCGTTGGGCTTTCCGGCTCTACAAGGCCGGCGCCGACGCGGTCTATTGCAGCGCGGGCTACGCCACCATCAAGCGGATGGCGGACGATGCCATCCCCGTCATCGGCCATGTCGGCCTCATTCCATCCCGCGCGACGTGGACCGGCGGCTTCAAGGCGGTCGGCAAAACCGCCGACACCGCCATGCAGGTGTTCGAAGCGGTGAAACAGCTCGAGGGCGCCGGCGCGATCGGCGCCGAAATCGAAGTGGTGCCGGTCGAGGTCGCCAAGGCGATCTCCGAGCGTACCTCGCTGATCATGCTGTCGATGGGCGCGGGCACCGGTTGCGACGCGCAATATCTGTTCGCCGAAGATATCCTCGGGCAGAATCGGGGCCACATGCCACGACACTCCAAGGTCTATCGCAACTTCTCCGCTGAATATGATCGGTTGCAGGCGGAGCGGGTGGCCGCATTCTCCGAATATGTCGCCGACGTCAACAGCGGCGTCTATCCCGAGGACAGGCATGTGGTGCACATGGACCCGGCCGAGCTACGCCTGTTCCTCGACAAGGTCGGCCGGGGCTAAGATCGGCTGCCATCTGTCGCTGGCGAGCGCGGCATGAAGCGCTTCGGCTTCGATGCCGAGCGCCCGATCCTCCTTCAGCGCCGGCACCAGCGCGCGTATCGCCGTATGGATAGCGGCTGTGCGCGGCGCCAGCGTCAGCCCGTCGCGCAGGTCGACGGCCTGGGCGGCCGCCATCAGTTCGAAGGCGATCAACCGGCGCCACAGTGCGATCATGGCGGCGCATTTCGAAACGGCCAGCGGCGTTTGCGTGGCATGGTCCTCGACGTCCTCGGAGACGGGCAGGAAATCGAGCATCACCGGATTGGCCTCGTGGCGGATGGCGGCCAGGATCGATGTTACCGCCTTCTGCAGCGGCGCGAAGCCGGCCGATGCGCCGCCGACCGGCGACAGGTATTTCGGACCGCGCTCATCGTGCCATAGGGCAGGACCAGCGCGCCACGCTTGATCCACTCGGTCTTCAGCAGCGGCTGCGGTTCCGGCAGCCGCGAGGCCTCGACGACGATGTCGGCGCCCTCGACGCAACTTTGCCAATCGGCCACAGCCTTGACCGGCTTGCCGAGATCGGTGGAGAGCCTGGCGGCAAAGCCGTCGCGGCTTTTCCGGCCGGCGCGAATGGACACGGATCTGGACGCCGTCGGTCAAATGCTGTTCAAAGCGGTCCGTCATGACTGCCATTCCCGAGATTGAAGCTTCAGCCGACCCAGCCAGGAATTCGCGGCGTGTGGCGCTGATCGTCGCCATCGCCTTCTTCATGCAGCTCTTGGATTCGACGATCATCTCGACGTCGCTGCCGCAGATGGGTGCCTCCTTCGGCGTGCCGGCGGTGGCGATGAGCATCGGCATCACCATCTATATGCTGACCATGGCGGTGTTCGTGCCCCTGTCGGGCTGGCTCGCCGACCGGTTCGGCGCGCGCAACATCTTCCTGGTGGCGATCGCACTGTTCACGCTGGCTTCGCTCGCCTGCGGCTTCTCCGAGAATCTCACCGAGTTCGTCGCGGCGCGCGCCGCGCAAGGGCTGGGCAGCGCATTGATGACGCCGGTCGGCCGCATCCTGGTGCTGCGCAACGCGTCAAAATCGGAACTGCTCAACGCAACCGCGCTCATCACCTGGCCGGCGCTGTTCGCGCCTGTCGTTGGTCCGGTGCTTGGCGGTTTCATCACCACCTATCTCTCCTGGCACTGGAATTTCTTCATCAACATCCCGCTTGGGCTGATCGGGCTGGCGCTGGTCGCCCGCTTCATCCCCGGTGACCGTGAAGCCGATCCCAAGCCACTCGACTGGCCGGGTTTCTTCCTGACATCGACGGGACTTGCTTGCCTGCTCTACGGCCTTGAGCGCATCGCGCATCCCGACGACGGCGTGCTGCCGACGGTGCTGCTGATCGCGGCAGGGATCGTCATCGGCTGGCTGGCGGTGCGGCATCTCCGGCGCGCGCCCCATCCGCTGCTCGACCTGTCCTCGTTCAAGGTGCTGACCTTCGCCATCTCGACGCTTGCGGCCGGCACCATATTCCGCGTCGCGATCAACGCCACGCCGTTCCTGCTGCCGCTTTTGTTCCAGGTCGGCTTTGGCATGAGCCCGGTCGATGCCGGCATGATGATCCTGGCCTATTTCCTCGGCAATCTCGGGATGAAGACGGTGACGACGCCGATGCTGCGCCACTTCGGCTTTCGTTCGGTGATGGTCGTCAACGGTATCATCGCGTCCGCGTCCATCATGGCCTGCGCGGCGATCTCGCCGCAGACGCCGCAGGCGCTCGTGGTGGGGCTGATGCTGATCGCCGGCCTGTCGCGTTCCATGCAGTTCACGGCGCTGAACACGCTGGCCTTCGCCGATATCGCCGCGGCGCAGCGCAGCTCGGCGGCGACCCTGTCCTCGATGCTGCAGCAGGTGGCAATGCTGTTCGGTGTGGCGATAGCTGCGGCGATCCTCAACCTGTCGCAGATCGCCAGGGCCCAGCCGGCGCTGGACCTTGTCGATTTTCGAGTCACCTTCCTGGTGATCGGCGTCATCGGGCTGGTGGCGTCGTTCCGTTTCCTGGTGTTGCCGAGGACCGCCGGCGCCGAGGTTTCCGGCCACATGGCCGGGAACCGAAAATTGAATTTTCCCATCCACCGCAGGGTTAAATTCCATCTTCGCCTTGCGCCTTGGTGTCGTGCTTGCGCAAGACGCAGGGATGGCGCAAACAATTGCTAAAAGCGCTGAAGTTTCCAGGCATTGCGCCAGCATCAGCAATCAATGCGTCCACATCGCGAGTCTCGTCGGCAGTCCGTGTTTTGAACGCGGATTCATTTGACGAACCGACGTTGAGCCGATTAGCTTTCTTCCCAGGGGCGGCAGCGCTGCCGCCGGGGTGAAGACAGACAATGAACGCGATCGGTCGGCCGAGTTTCAAGAGCCTGAACCAGGAAGGTATTGTCTTTGCCATAGCGGTGATGCTGTTCATTGCCGCGGCCATAGGCCTGCCGGGCTTCATCGCTCCGAACAATCTCGTTGCCATCGTTCGTTCGGTCTCGGTACTGGGCATATTGGCATTGGGCATGGCGGTCGTCATCATTGGCCGTGGCATCGACCTCTCGGCGGTGGCGATCATGGCGATGTCGGTCGCCTGGTATCTGCAGTTGATGAATTCAGGAACGCCTGACGGGCTCGCCTTCGCCTATGTGCTGGCCGGCGTGCTCGCCATCGGCCTGCTCAACGGCTTTCTCGTCGCTTACGCCGACGTGCCGGCGATCTTCGTGACGCTTGCCACCGGCTCCTTCGTCTTCGGCTATGTGCGCTCGCAACTGATCACGCAGGATGCGGTTCCGGTGCCGCAGGGCCATTGGGTGGAACTGCTTGGCGGCCTGCGCTTCCTCGACATTCCCATCGAGGTGTTCGTCTTCGCTGGGCTCGCCTTCCTGTTCTTCCTGTTCCTGCGCTACACCAAATGGGGACGCTACGTCTATTTCGCCGGCGACAATCCGGTCGCCGCGCGCAACATCGGTATTCCAGTGCGGCCGATGCTGGTGCTGCGCTATGTGCTTTCCGCCTTCGTGGCGCTGATCGCCGGCCTGCTGACAGCGGCCAGCCTGCATTCGATCAACACCCGCGTCGTCAACTCGACGCTGCTCTACGACATCGTGCTGGTGGCGGTGATCGGCGGCATCGGGCTTTCGGGCGGACGAGGCGGGGTGCGAAACGTGCTGGTCGGAGCGGCGCTGATCGGCATCCTGCTCAATGCGATGACCATCATCGACATTCCGCTGCTCTACCAAAACCTGATCAAGGCGGCGATCCTGCTCGGTGCCATCATCGTCGACGGCATCATCAATCCGCGTGACGAACAGACGGCGCAGCAGGGCGACATCTAGAGCATGATCCCGAAAAGTGGGAACTTTTCGGAAAAGATCATGCTCAAACAGGAAGACTAGACCAAAGCGGACGGTTGGGGCCGGCCGTAAATAACAACGACCAACCAGAGGATGTGACATGAAACTGATCAAAACATTGATGGCCGCCGCGACGGCGCTTGCGGTCACCGCGTTCGTGGCGCCGAGCTTCGCTGCCGATGATCCGGGCCCCGCTGCCTATGCGCAGGCACTCAAGGGCAAACGCGTCATGCTGGTGCCGCTGGCGATGGGCTTCGACCTGGCGCAGGGCTGGGCGCACTATTTGAAGACCGAAGTCGAGGCCTGGGGCGGCACGTTCGAGACGCGCGATCCGAACTGGGTCGTCGATGCCGGCGCGCAGGCGATCACCGATGCCATCTCCTCCGACACCAGGCCTGACGTGCTGATCATCCACGCGCCCGACCTCAATTCCTACTCCAAGCTGATGAAGAAGGCGCAGGCAGCCGGCACCTACGTGATCCTGGTCGACAATCCCGCCAATTTCCCGGCCGATGCCTTTGTCGGCAGCGATTGGGACCGGCTCGGCCAACTCGAGGCGGAAGCCGCGATCAAGGGCTGCGGCGAGAACTCGTCCAAAAAGATCGGCCTTGTGCAGGGCGATCAAGCGAACTCCTCCAGCCTTTATCAGTACGCCGGCATCATGAAGGTACTGGAAAAGCATCCCGAGTTTCAGGTCGTGGCCAAGCCCGACTCCAACTGGGATGCGACCACCTCGCGCAATGTCACGACGACGATGCTGCAGCAGAACCCCGACATCTGCTCGATCATCGACTTCTGGGATGGTGATGCTACCGGCGCGTCGGCCGCGATCCGTGACGCCAAGCTCGACGGCAAGGTTTTCCTGGTCACCACCGGCGGCGGCGAAAAGGCGGCCGACTGCGACAAGCTGCAGGACGGCACTTATGGCGCGGTTGTCATGACCGACCTTGCCCGGCAGTCGGGCGACATGAATGCCATCATAAAGTTCCTGCTGCAGAGCGGCCAGCCGGCCGGCACGTCGCACACCTACATCTACACGCTGGAGAAGGCGACGACCAAGGCCGACCTCAAGCCCGACAGCTGCTGGGACCTGAAGGCGTTGCAAGCGGAAGCCGCGGCGAAGTAGGTCGCGAGTTTACGCCTGATATCAACATGGCGGCCGGGTTGTACGTGGACAATCGCCAACCTCGGCGCTGCCCCTCACCTTACCCTCTCTTCGTGAAAACGGGGAGAGGGGGCGTCTTCACGGGGAGAAGGTGCCGGCAGGCGGATGAGGGGCAGCGGCGAAGTTGAGAATTGCTCCGGAGCGATTACCCGGCCACCTTTTTCTCTTCTCTCGCAATAGCAGTGACCTGATGTCCTTTCGCGAACGCCTCCAGGCCTGGCGCTACAATCTCGTGCCCGACCATCTGGTCGGCGAGATACTGACCAAGCGCTGGACCGACAATGCCATTCCCTTCCTGGCACTGGTGGCAACACTCGGCGTGTTCGGTTCGATCATTCCGGGCTTCTTCAAACTGACCTCGCTGCAGGAATCGACCCGCCAGCTCGGTGAATTCTCGATGGTCGTCACCGGCATGACGGTGGTGATGCTTGGCGGCGGCATCGACCTGTCGGTCGGCTCGATCTTTGCGCTGTCCTGCTTTTCGGCCGTCTATGTCTTCTTCATCCTCGAACAGTCGATCTGGCTGGCGCTGGCCGCTTCGCTTGCCGCCGGCCTCGTCTTCGGCGCCGTCAACGGCTATCTCGTCGGATACCTCAGGCTGCGCGCCTTCCTCACCACGCTGGTGACCTTCATTTTCGGGCGGGCGCTGTTCGACATCCTGGTCACCACCTATGCCGCCGATGTGCAGCTGTCCCAAGCCACCTCCGATGTGCTCGACTTCATCGGCGACGGCACCTTCTGGGGCCTGTCGGTCTCGGTGTGGCTGGCCATTATCCTCGCCATCGTCACTCATATCGCGCTGACGCGCTCGCGGCCCGGCTGGCATGTGCTGGCGGTTGGCGGCTCCCGGCGCTCTGCCCACAATGCCGGCATCCGTGTGCGCAGCACCGTGTTCATGACTTATGTCTTCTCAGGCTTCTGCGCCTCGATCGGCGGCTTCCTCATAGCTTGCCGGCTGAGCGGAGCAGGGCCGGGCACCGGCCTCAACCTCGAGATCATGGCGCTGACCGCGGCGGTGGTCGGCGGCGTCAGCCTCGGAGGCGGGCGCGGCTCGGTGATCAAGGGGCTGATGGGCGCCATCATCGTTTTGACCATGACCAACGGCCTGATCAGGCTGGGCTACGGTACCGGCACCAACCAGATGGTGCTGGGCATCATGCTGGCGGTGGCGGTGACGATCGACATCCGCTGGCTGAAGAACCGCCACAAGGTGCTGAACGAGGTCTATGTCGCGCCGGTCTATCTCAGGATGGGCGAGACGCAGTCGGCGGCGCCCGGCTCCGGCACATCATACGAACTCGACGACAGGCTGTCGGGCGCCGACCATATCGGGCTCGGCGAACTGGAGGGACCCGAAGATGTCATCCTCGACCGTGACGACCACCTCTATTGCGGCACGCGCCATGGCGAGATCGTACGCTTCTTCGCACCGGACTATGTGAAGTCGGAAGTGTTCGCTCATATCGGCGGCTTTCCGCTCGGCCTTGCCTTCGACAAATCAGGCAATCTGATCAGTTGTGTCGGCGCCATGGGGCTCTATTCCGTCTCGCCCGATCGTGAGGTCAAACGCCTGTCGGCCGAAACGTCGCGCTCCTGGACATCGGTCGTCGACGACGCACGGCTGCGCGATCCCAACGACTGCGACATTGCACCGGACGGCCGCATCTATTTCACCGACTCGACCAAGCGCTACGACGCGCATGACTGGGCGCTGGATTCGATCGAGAACCGCGCCACCGGCCGCCTGCTGGTCTATGATCCGAAGGACGGATCGACCAGGACGCTGCTCGACGGCTACCGCTACACCAACGGCGTGTGCATGGCGCATGATGGCAAGTCGCTGTTCTTCGCCGAGAGCTGGGCCTGCCGTGTGCATCGCTACTGGCTGGAAGGGCCGAAGGCCGGCACCGCCGAATGCGTCATCCGGGACATGCCGGGCTACCCCGACAACATCAACCGCGCTTCCGACGGCAATTACTGGATGGCGTGGCTCGGCATGCGCACCCCGAGCTTCGACCTGTCGCTGCGCCATCCCGACATGCGCAAGCGCATGACACGGCGGCTGCCGCAGGACGAATGGCTGTTCCCCAACATCAACACCGGGGGCGTGGTGAAATTCACGGAGGAGGGCGACATCGTCGAAGCGATGGGCGACCTCTCGGGCGGCGCGCATCCGATGGTCACCTCGATGCGTGAGCACAAGGGATATCTCTTCGTCGGCGGCATCCTCAACAACCGCATCGGCCGCTACAAGATTGCTGGCGCCGACCCGAATTGGACCAGCCCGGCTTCCTATTGGGGAGCAAAGCCATGATCCTCGATCCGGTCCTGGATATCTTTCGCGGCAAGGCCGTCACCATCCCGCCGCTGGATGGCGCTTTCCGACCCAACACGCAGCTCGACGATGCGCCGGCTTTTGCCGAACTGGCCGAACCGGACAACCTGCTGAGTGCTGGCGACAAGCTGCTCGTTTCCAGCGGCAACGCAGTCTATTCGATTGCCGCCGGAACCGCGCCCAAGCTGGTCGAGACCTTTTCGTCCACCATTTCCGCGCTGGCGCTCTCGCCATCGGGCGAGCTGACGGTCGGATTGGAAAGCGGCAAGCTGCTGGTCGGCGGCAGGGATGTTTCGCTACCGGCCGGTGTCAGCTGCATCAACGCGCTCGCCTATGCCGATGACGGCGCTCTGTGGCTGGCCAATGGTTCGGCCGAATTCGCACCATCACAATGGGCGGCCGACCTGATGAAGAAAGGCGCGTCCGGATCGCTTTGGAAGCAGGATGCGGCAGGCAGGACCTTCCGCAAGGTGGCCGGCGCCATCGCCTTTCCCTATGGGCTCCATCCCATCGGCAGGGATGTGCTGGTGAGCGAGAGCTGGCGCCATCAGTTCATCCGCTTCGAGGCGGCAAGCGGCAGCCGCTCGACGGTGTTGACCCATCTGCCCGGCTATCCCGCGCGGCTGTCGCCGGCAGCCGATGGCGGCGCCTGGCTGACCCTGTTTGCGCCGCGCAACCGGCTGATCGAATTCGTGCTGCAGGAGACGCATTACCGTCAGGACATGATCGAGCAGGTGCCGCCGGCCTATTGGATCGCACCGGCTCTGGCCTCAAGCCGCAGCTTCCTCGAACCGCTGCAATGCGGCGGCATCCGCACGATGGGCATCCACAAGCCCTGGTCGCCGAGCCGCTCCTACGGTCTGGTGGTCAGGCTCGACCAGAACATGCAGCCTCGGTTCAGCCTGCACAGCCGCGCCAACGGCATACGTCACGGCATTTGCAGCGTGGTTGAAAAAGATGGCGAACTGTTCGTCGCCTCGAAGGGCGGCGACTGCGTGTTGGCTGTCGATGCCGGGGGGGGTTGATGGAACCGATCGTGCGCCTGGAGAACATCACCAAAAATTATCGCGGCGTGCCCGCGGTCAAGAATGTCAGCTTCGAATTGCGCAAGGGCGAGATCCACGCGCTGCTCGGCGAAAACGGCGCTGGAAAATCGACGCTGACCAAGATCATCGCCGGAGTGGTCGACGCCAGTTCGGGCAAGATGTTCCACAAGGGACGCGAGATCGCTTACGCCTCGCCGCATGCGGCGCTCGAGGCGGGCATCGCAATGGTGTTCCAGGAGACCAGCCTGGTGCCGTCGATGACGGTGGCGCAGAACCTCTATCTCGGCACCGAGAAATTCCTCAACCGGCTGCGCGGCACCTACATTTCGGCGCAGCAGTTCCTGCAGTCGCTGAATTTTCCGGTCGACCCGAACGCCATGGTGGCGACGCTTGGCGCGGCCAAGCGCCAGATGGTCGAGATCGCGCGCGCCGTGCACCACAATGCCGAGATCATTATCTTCGACGAGCCGACCGCGACGTTGACGCCGGAGGAGAAGCGGCACTTCTTCGCGCTGATTCGGCGGCTCAAGGCGCGCGGCGTCTCCATCGTCTTCATCAGCCATGCGTTGGAGGAGGCGCTGCTGATTGCCGACCGCATCACCATCCTGCGCGATGGCGAGTTGGTCATCACCGACGACACGTCGGCCTTCGATCGCGACCGGATCGTTGCCGCCATGGTCGGGCGCACGCTATCGGGGCAGATCTATCGCCAGCGCGACGAGGCCAAGCTGCGCAAGGCGGGCAAGAAAGTGCTGTCGGTGCAGGATATCTCAATGAGCAATGTCGTGCGCAACAATTCGTTCTCGATCTTCGAAGGCCAGATCACCGGCGTCTTCGGGCTGATCGGCTCCGGCCGCACCGAGACGTTCAAGATCGTGTCCGGCATTTACAAACGCGATTTCCTGCGCGGCGGGGCGATCGAGCTGGACGACAGGCCGGTGCGCTATCTCGTGCCGAGCGAAGCGGTGGCCGACGGCATCGTCTACGTCACGGAGGACCGCAAGAGCGAAGGTATTTTCGAGACGATGGGCATTGCCGAGAACCTGTTCGGCGGGCTGCTGGCGGCCGGCCGCGAAAAAGGCTGGGTGATCAATCAGCAGGAGATGCGCGCGCTCTCCGCCGAATGGACCAAGACGCTGAACATCAGGGCGATCAACGACAATGCGCGCGTGGTCGAGCTTTCCGGCGGCAACCAGCAGAAGGTGGTGATCGGCAAGGGGCTGGTGCAGAAGCCGCGCGTCGTCATCTTCGACGAGCCGACGCGCGGCGTCGATGTCGGCGCCATCGCCGAGATCCACCAGATCATCAACCGGCTAGCCGACCAGGGTCTGGCCGTCGTCGTCATCTCGTCCTACCTGCCGGAGATCATGAACCTGTCCGACCGGATCCTGGTCTGCCGCCAGGGCCGTATCGTCGAGGAGTTTTCGCCGGCCGAGGCGACGGAGGAGAAGATTATGTATGCGGCGGTGCATTAGAGAGTGTGTCGGTATTCAGGTGAGGCCGGCCTGCAAACGCCGACTTCCTGCGCTTCCGGCGCTCACGTACTTCAAGTACGCTCCGCTCCGGTTCTCGGAACCCGTCGTTTTCGACTCGGCCTGACCTGAATCTCGACACACCCTCGCGGTGCTGTTTGCGTCGCAAAAGGCGAATAGGCGAATGAAGTGAATGGATTGGCGGCGGCTGTTCAGCGTCCGATTCAAACGTTCGGCATTGAAAAAACGAAAGGAAACACCATGGCCACCACCAGACTCCTGAGCGATGCCGAGGTGGAGAAAATCCCGGCCTTAAAGGCGGTGTTCGACGACATCCGCGCGACGCGCAAATCCGATTTCGTCAATAATTTCTGGCGCGGGCTG
Organism: Mesorhizobium sp. B2-5-11; assembly: GCF_006440835.1. NCBI lineage: Bacteria > Pseudomonadati > Pseudomonadota > Alphaproteobacteria > Hyphomicrobiales > Phyllobacteriaceae > Mesorhizobium > Mesorhizobium sp. B2-5-11. The sequence goes on along the minus strand of NZ_VFUK01000004.1, from coordinate 28,627 downwards.
GCCAATGATCCTGCGGCGCTGAAGCGTATCTGGGAACAGCTCAAGGCGGTGATGGTTGCAGACAGTGCGATCGATCCGTTGACCAAGGAGATGATCTACATCGCGGTGTCGACCGCCAATGGCTGCTCCTATTGCGTCCATTCGCACACCGCGGCGGCGCGCGCCAAGGGCATGACAGACGCACAGCATGGCGAACTGGTGTCGATCATCGGGTTGGCGGGACAGACCAACCATCTGGTGACGGCAATGCAGATCCCGGTCGATCCACAGTTCGAGGTGAAGTGAGGAAAGACGCGCTACACCGGCCTGTAAACCTTCTCCGCCGCGTTCCAGAAAATGTCGGCTTCCGCCGCCGTGCCATGCTTCTCCACCGCATCGCGGTGCGCCTTGATCAGTTCGGCGTGGCCGGTCCAGAGCTTCTCGATCGGGAAGTTCGAGCCGAACATCAGATGGTCGCTGCCAAGAATATCGATCGCATTGTCGATGATGTAGGCGATCAGCGCCGGGTCGTTGCGGTGAACGAAGGTGCCGAGGCCAGACAGCTTGGCGTAGAGATTGGGCGCCGCCGACAGTGTGCGCAGGCCGGCCTTCCAGGCTTCGGTGGTTTCCGGTTCCATGCCGGTCAGCATGCCGGCGTGGGTCAGGATGAAATTCGTCTCCGGGTTTTCGCCGACCAGCGTCAGCCCGTCCTTCATCTGGGCGGGGAAGAGCTGCAGGTCGAAGGACAGGCCGTAATCCTTCAGCCGCGCGACGTTGGCGCGGACCTTGGGGTCGATCACCTGGTCGGCCGAGGCGGCGAAGCGGAAGGCCGGAGTCTCGTGCCAGTGCAGTTGCATGCGCACGCCGCGCAGCAGCCTGTATTTCATCAACCGGTCGATCTGCGGCCTGACATCGTCCACCGTCATGTCGGCATAGCCGACGATGGCGTGCGGCCAGCCGGTCTCGTCAGCGGTCTTCTGCAGGAAGGCGACCTCCTTCTCGAAATCCTCCTTGGCCCAATTGGTCTGGACATAGACGGCTTTTTCGACGCCCGAACCTTTTTGGTCGGCCAAAAATTCATCGATCGGATAGTCGCGGCGGATCGGTTCGTAAAGGCCGAAGATGCGCGGCACCATCGGGCCGACCAGCCATGGTTGGTCCTTCTGGCGCCAGATGTGGAAATGCGCGTCGATGGCTTTCTGCATCACGATACCCTTTTCCAGATGGTCGCGGCCGCCGGGGCGGGGCGTGCGAGCGACAGGATGAAATCGGTGAGGCCGGCCAGCGACGAGCCGTCGACCAGATCGTCGAGGTCGGGCAGGATGGCGCGCAGCGCCGCTGTCGCCGGCTGGAAGCGCGGATCGCCGGCCAGCGGGGTCGCCAGCGACAGCCGGAAGGCGCGGGCGCTAAGCCTGCGCATGGCAATCTCCAGTTCGGCATGGTCGCCGCGCTCCAGCGCGTCGGAGAGAATGACGACCGCGGCGCCGCGCGTGAACGACGAAAAGCGCGGCACCGAGAGGAATGCCAGCAGGGTCGGTCCCATGCGGGTGCCGCCATCCCAATCGTCGACCTGGGCCGCCGCGCGCGCCAGCGCCTGATCGCGGTCGCGGATGCGCAATGCCGAGGTGATGCGGGTGAGCCGCGTGCCGAAGGTAAAGATCTCGGCGCGGTCCGCGCCCTGCACGGCGGCATGCGCCAGCTTGAGATAGTCGGCGGTGTGCAGCTTCATCGAGCCGGAGACATCGATCAAGAGCAGCAGTTTGCGCGGCACGGTCTGGCGGCGGCGCAGCAGCGGCGAGGGGACATCGCCATCTGCGCCGACGATTTCCCTGAGCGAGCGGCGCAGGTCGAGCTTGCCGCGCGAATGGGTACGCACGGTGCGGAAGGAACGTCGGGCGGGCAGGGCCGATGACAGCTTTCGGCGAAACGCGGTCAGACTGTCGTCGTCGCGCTGGAAGTCGCGCGAGCTCAACTGCTCCAGGGCGGAAGACAACTCGCCGCCTTCCTGTTTCTGCTCGGCCTCGATCCGTTCGTCGTCGGCACCGCCATCATCCTTGATGCGCGTTTCCTCGTCTGCATCGCCTTCGATCACAGCTGACGCGTTGCCATAGAAATGGCTCTGGAAATGCGCTTCGAATTCGTCGCGGCGGTCAGGCGGCGGCGCTAGTGTGGCCAGGGCCGCCTCACGGATGTCCGCCATCGAGCGCGGCCCCAGCAGGGTCACGGCCTGCATGAAACGGGAGACTTGTTCCGGGGCAATAGCGAAGCCGTAGCGGCGCAGCAGGCGAGCGAAGCTGAGCAAGGGCGTTGCGGCGCGGGGGAGATGTCCGGCAGGACAGAGGGGGGCGCTGTCCCGCCCGCGTTGCTGAATGACGTCGCGGCTCACGCCAGCACCTCGTCGACGATCCGGCCGAGCTCGGGCGCGATGTAGGACAGATCCTCCTCGTCCTTGATCAGCACGCCGATGGCGCGGCGGAAGGCTTCCGGCCATGGACTGCCGCCTTTTTCGAGAATGGTCGCGGCATTGGCCCATTCGACCGCCTCGGCGATGCCGGGCGGCTTGGCGAGTGGACGCGCGCGGATGGTCTGCACGGCTGTGGCCACGGCGCGTGCCGTTGCCTCTGCGACATCGCCGGCGCGCAGCATGATGATGGCCGCCTCACGCTCGGCATCGGGATAGCCAATCCAGTGATAGACGCAACGCCGCCGGAGCGCTTCGGCGAGTTCGCGGGTGCGGTTGGAGGTCAGGATGACGATCGGCTGTGCGGTGGCGCGGATGGTGCCGCGCTCGGGAATGCTGATCTGGAAGTCGGAAAGAAACTCCAACAGCAGCGCCTCGAATTCGTGGTCGGAACGGTCGATCTCGTCGACCAGCAGGATGCGCTGCTCCGGCGCCTTCAGGACCTGCAGCAGCGGGCGGGCGATCAGAAAGCGGTCGTCGTAGATATCGACTTCTTGCTCGCCGGCATGGCGGATGGCGAGCAGCTGGCGCTGGTAGTTCCACTCATAGAGTGCATGCGCGGCGTCTATGCCTTCATAGCATTGCAACCGCACCAGATCGCGGCCGAGCAGCCCGGCGATTGCCTTGGCCGCTTCCGTCTTGCCGACGCCCGGAGCGCCTTCGAGCAGCAGCGGCTTGCCCAGCCGGATCGCCAGGAAGATAGCCGTCGCCAGGCTTTCATCAGCCAGATAATGCGAGGCAGCGAGGCGCTCGGCGACCGCTTCTGGCGAAGTCGCGACCGTTTCGGCGTTTACCTCGGGCATGTCGGTCCTCAGGTCGTCGCTTGCGCCTTGAGCGCACGCAAAATGCGTTCCGGCGTGATCGGTAGCGTGTCGATGCGCACGCCGACAGCGTCGAAAACGGCATTGGCGACCGCCGGAATCTGTGGATTGGCGCACATTTCGCCGGGCCCCTTGGCGCCGTAAGGACCATCTGCCGAGGGCCGCTCCAGCACGATGACCTCGGTTTCGGCCAGATCGCCGGGACCTGGCATCAGATACTGATTGAAGTCGGTGCCGCCGTGGTCACGGCTGGGATAATAGGGCTCGGTCGTTTCGTAGAGCGCGTGGCTGATGCCCATCCAGGAGCCGCCGACCAGCTGCTGCTCGACCATCTTGGGGTTCAGCGCACGGCCGATCTCGAAGACGTTCTTCACCGCCAGCACCGTCACCTCGCCGGTCTCGTCGTCGACCTCGACCTCCGCCACGGTGCAGGCATGCGCGTAGCAGGTCGACGGCTTCATCGCGCCGGTCTCCTTCTCCGGATAGGAGCGCGGGATGAGAAACATGCCGCGTCCCGAGATCGAGCGGCCGCGCTTGAAATGCGCCGAAAGCGCGACGTCGAAGATCGAGATCGATTTCTGCGGCGCCCCTTTCACCAGGATGTTGCCCTGGCCGTCGGTCTCGAGGTCGGAGGCGTTCACCTCCAATTCCTCCGCCGCCACTTCCAGCATCACCTGGCGGGCTTCCCTCGCCGCCTGGATGACGGCGTTGCCGGCGCGGTGCGTGCCGCGCGAGGCGAAAGTGCCCATGCAGTGCGGGCCGGTGTCGGTATCGGCGGTGTCGACGACGACGCGGTCGGTCGGCACGCCGATTGTCTCGGCGCAGATCTGCGCCATGATCTGCTTCATGCCCTGGCCGAGATCGACCGATGATAGGGTCACCATGAAATTGCCGGTTGGGGTCGAATGCACCAGCGCCTGGGTGGGATCGCCGCCAAGGTTCATGCCCGTGGGATAGTTAATCGCGGCGACGCCGCGTCCACGCCTGATCGCCATCTCAAGCTCCCTTCACGTAGGAGGACATTGCCATGTATTTCTCAGCCACGGGCCAGTTGGCCGCGCGCGAGGCCTCCTGCATGCACTCTATGAGGGCCGCCCCTTCGGTCGGCTGGCGATGCGCCTTCATATCGCCGTCGCGATAGGCGTTGATGAAGCGGAATTCGAGCGGATCCATGCCGATCAGCCGCGCCAGCTTGTCCATCTGCACCTCCAGCGCGAAGTCACCGATGGTGACGCCGAAGCCGCGCATGGCGGAGGAGGGGGTGCGGTTGGTGTAGACGCAGTACGTGTCGATCCAGACATTGGGGATGGTGTAGGGGCCGGGATAGTGCCCCGCGCCCTTCTGGGCGCCATAGGGCGAATGGCGGGAGTAGGCGCCGGCGTCGGTGTAGCCGGTGACTTTGCGCGCGACGATGCGGCCGTCCTTCATCACGCCGTCCTTGATGACGACCTTTTCGGCCGCGCGAGGTGACGAGATCTGCATCTCCTCCTCGCGGCTGTAGGTAAAACAGACCGGTCGCCCTGTTAGCTTGGCGCCGAGGATCGCGATCGGTTCGACGATGACATCGACCTTGCCGCCAAAGCCGCCGCCGACCGTGCCGCCGACGAAATGCAGCTTGCTGCCCGGCATCTGCAAAATGATCGACGTGTTGTCGAGGGTGAAGAACATCGCCTGCGTGTTGGTATAGCAGGTGAAGCGGTCATTGCCCTCCGGTGCCACGATACAGCCGGTGGTCTCGGTCGGCGCATGCTCTATCGGCGAGGACTGGTAGCTTTGTTCGAGGACGTAGTCGGCCTCGGCAAACCCCGCCTCGACATCGCCGAAGCGCACCTTGCGGCACTCGCCGCTGTCATAGAGATAGTAGTTCTGGCCGTGATACTCGTTGACGAGGGGCGCGCCGGGCTTCAGCGCTTCCTCCATGTCGAAGACGGCCGGCAGCACCTCGTAGTCGACCTTGACCTTGGCCGCGGCTTCCTGGGCGGCGCGCTCCGTCTCGGCCAGCACCGCCACCACGGCCTCGCCCTTCCAGCGCACCTTGCCGTCGGCCAGAACCGCCTCGTCCTCCGGCCCGATCTGGATCAGGATCAGGATGGTGTAGACATTGTGCGGGACGTCCCTGGCGGTGAGAATTTTCACCACGCCCGGATGTTTTTCCGCTTCGGACGTATCGATCGATCGGATGCGGGCATGATGGTGCGGGCTGCGCACCATCTTCAGATGCAGCATGCCGGGAAAGTTGCGGTCGGCGAAATAGGCGGTTTTGCCGGTGACATGGCCGGGCGAATCCGAGCGGGGCCTCGGCTGGCCGATCTCGTTGAGGTCATCCTTGCGGACGTCCGAAAAATAGCTTTTGCGCAGTTCCATCTTGCTTCCCTCAGGCCGCGTTCTGCGAGTTGGCGCGAGCGGCGGTGAGCACCGCCTGGATGATAGGCTCGTAGCCTGTACAGCGGCATATGTTGCCCGACAGCGCTTCGACGACATCGTCGCGGCTGGGATCGGGCGTGTGGTCGAGCAACACCTTGGCCGCCATGAGCATGCCCGGCGTGCAGAAGCCGCATTGGGTGGCGAAGGCGTCGAGAAAGGCGCGCTGCAGCGGATGCAGGACGCCGCCTTCGGCAAGACCCGATGTGGTGGTGATGGCAGCGCCGTTGCAGGTTTCGGCGAGCGTCAAACAGGACAGCCGGAGCTCACCGTCGACGATCACCGAGCAGGCGCCACAGGTGCCTTGATGGCAGCCGCCCTTCGGCGAAGTGTCGCCGATCTTGTCGCGCAAGGCGTTGAGCAGCGTGGTGCCGCTTTCGACGAATTCGGCCTTCTCAGAACCGTTGAGCGTGAACTGGACGGGAACCTTTGCCATTCTTCCTCCTTGCGCGCCTGCCCCGCAGGGCAAGCGCGCGCCCCGAATGTGACTAGCTGAGCAGCAGCCGACCGAGATGAACCGGCAGCACTTGCGCGCGATACCAGGCGCTGGCGATCGGGTCGGTGATTGGTGCGGTGCCGTCGCCCGCGGCGGCCAGTGCCGAAGCGATGCCGTCCGCGTCCAGTGTCCTGCCGAGCAGCGCTTTTTCGGCTGTCTTGGCTCGCATCGGCCGGTCGGCCATACAACCGAGCGCGATGCGCGCCGAGGATATCGTGCCGTCGCCGGCTTGTTCCAGGATAGCGGCGATACTGAGCACCGAGACGCCCTTGGGCTTTACCCGCGAGACCTTCACGAATCGAAAGCTTCCCTGCGCCGGCCGCGTGAAGCTGACCGAGGTGACGATCGCGCGGCTCCCGCCCCGCTTGGCCAGAAACGCTTCCATCGGCATTTCGCCGTCATTGGTGCTCACCATGGCGTCCAGCGCCAGCAGGGCGACTGCGAAATCGCCATAGGGGCTTGGCGCAAACAGATTGCCGCCGACGGTCGCCATGTTGCGGATCGCCGGACCGCCAACGGCACGCGCGGCCTTGGCAAGCTGGCCGAGCTCGGGATGGCGGGCGATCGCCGCCATGGTCACCGAAGCGCCGATGCGGATCGTGCCGCCGGAGACCGTGATGACCGACAAGGCCGGGTCGGTCGACCTGACAAGGCCGGAGACCGAAACGTCGCCCTCATTGGCGGCGCGCAAGACGAGCGTGCCACCGCCGAGATAGCGCGTGCCGGCGGCTTTCAGCGCCGCGCTGGCGTCTTTCACCGTTGCAAAACTCTGCAATGCCAGCGCCATGGCCCGCTCCTCAACCCTGGCCGGTGAAATGGCTCTTCAGGGCGTTGAAGCCGCCCTGGAAGACATTGGCGCCCATGCCCTCGGCCAGCTTGTCGGCTTCTTCGGGTGCTGCGTCGAAGCTGGCGGTCCATTCGGCATAGGTGCGGTCGCCGTCGGTGACGCGCCGCAATTGCAGCGTAGCCCTGTGGTTGGTGAGCGGCTGCGGCGTTTCCAGGATCGAATAGCTGACGAGGAAATTCTCATCGGAGAAATCGAGCAGCTTTTCGCGCAGCCGCGCGCCGCTGGCCAGCTGGAAGTTGCGCACGCAGCCGATCGTGGTGGCGTCCTTGCCGTCCTCGATATGGCTTTCGACCATGCGCGGATGCCAATTCGGCAGTCCGTTGAAGTCGCGGATGCGCGCCCAGACCTTTTCGACCGGCGCGTCGATGACGGTGGAGATGGTGACATCAGCCATATGCTCTTTCCCCTGCAAACGTTCTGCTTGGGACGGTAGGCCGATCGTGGTCGCGGTGCTTATCAATGCGTCTTGGGCACGTATCAATCAGTCTGAAAATAGCCGCTTTCCGGCCCGTCAGGACACTGCTCGCGCCGCTTCGCGATAGAGCGTCGGCGGCACGCCGACATGGTCGCGGAAGAAACGCGAGAAATTGCCCTGGGTGGTGAAGCCGAGATTGCAGGCGACCGATATCAGCGGCTCATGCGACCACTGGAGCTGGCGCACCGCTTCCTCCATGCGCAGCGTGTTCCAGTAGACGTTGGGCGTCAAACTGGTCTGTTCCTTGAACAGGGCGAAGAAATGCGGCCGCGACAGGCCGACGCTGCGCGCCACGTCATCGAAGGAGATACGCTCGCAGACATTGGCTTTCATCAGCTGGATCGCCTTGCGGACGCGGAAATCCTGCATGGTGTTCACGCGGCCACGCGGCTCCTGCGGAGCTGAAGCGTCGGCGGCATCGAGCACCGAGTCGATGAAGCGCTCGATCTCGTAATTGGCGACATCGTCGATGCTCTCATTGTCGGTCAGATGATCGAGCAGGCCGGCAGCAGCCTGGTGCAGCCAGGGTTCGAGCGTGATTGCCGCCTGCGCGAAAAGCGGCGCGGACGAGGGCAGGTCACGGCGCCGCCGTGCCCAGTCCGGGTCGATGTAAAAGGCGAGGAACAGGCCTGGGGTGCCGTCGTGCGACAGCACATGGCTATGCGGCTGCAGCGAGTTGATGCCGGCAGCCGTGCCAGGTCCAAGCAGGACCGTCTCACGGCCGATGGTCATCTCGCCGGCGGTGCCTTCCAGCCAGATGATGAGATGTGCCTCGACATGGGCATGGGTGACGAAGTCGCTCGCGACATTCAGGACAGAAACATGTCCGAACCGGCCCCAGTAGAGCCTGATCGCTTCCGTCATGGGTATATCCTCCCGCAGGCGACTGGCCTCCCTTCGCCTGCTTGGGGATTGTGCGGCCGGTTTTCCGTGTCCGTCAAGGCATAGCCGCACGCCCGGTATTCGCGGCAGGCCGCTTCAGCCGATTTTCAGACTGAGCGATAGGACCGAAATGAACGCCGCTTCGGCGAAGACAGGCTTTTAGTCGCTTCGCCTGAAGTTGCGGATGCGGTCGAACAGCACCGCCAGCAGGATGGCGCCGCCGATGAAGGTGCCCTGCCAGAAGGCGTTAATACCGAGCAGGCCGAGGCTGTTGCGGATCACCTCGATGAGGGCGGCACCCACGATGGCGCCAAAGGCGGTGCCGACGCCGCCGGCGAGATTGGCGCCGCCGATGACGGTGGCGGCGATGACCTGCAGCTCCATGCCGTTGCCGAGATTGGTGGTGACGGCGCCCAGCCAGCCGGTCTGGATGATGCCGGCTATTCCCGCCGACAACGCCGAGATCATGTAGACGGCGACCTTGATCTGGCGCACCGGAACGCCGGTCAGCGTCGCCGCATGCTCGTTGCCGCCAATGGCGAAGATGTGCCGGCCGAACTTGGTCCAGCGCAGGACGAAGCCGGTGATCAGCGCCAAAAGGATCATGTAGAGCACCGGATTGGCGATCCCGAACAGCCAGGCGCCGCCGCCCAGCGCCAGCAGCTTGTCGTGATCGGGCCCGAACTGGAAGACGACGGTGTTGTTGGAGGCCACCATGGCGAGGCTGCGGGCGATCGACAGCATGCCGAGCGTCACCACGAAGGGCGGAAAGCCGAGATAGGCGATCAGAATGCCGTTGAAGCCGCCGATGACGAGTGCGGTGACGATCGAAGCCAGGATGCCGACTTCGATCGAAAACCCGGCATGCATGGTAACGGCCAGCACCATCGAGCACAGGCACAGCACCGAACCGACCGAGAGGTCGATGCCGCCGGTGATGATGACGAAGGTCATGCCCAGCGCGACAATGGCGACGAAGGTGACGTTGCGGGTGATGTTGAAGAGGTTCTTCGGGGTGGCGAAGGCATCCGTGGCAAAGGACAGGAAGATACAGGCGAGGATGACGGCGATCACCACCCAGAACGTCTGGCTGGAGAGCAGCCGCGACAGAAAACTGTGCTGTTTCTGCGCGATCGTCTGATCAAGGGTGACTGCCATTATCGACCTTTCCTGCCGGGAGCGAAACGCGCCAGCGCAATGAAATCCGGTTTTGCCGCTCTCACACCACCTGCTCGATGGCGCCGGTGATCAGCCCTGTCACTTCCTCGGGCGAACTCGAGGCGATCGCCTTGTCGGCGACTTTCCTGCCGCGCCGCATGACGATGACGCGGTCGGCGACGTCGAAAACGTCGGGCATGCGGTGGCTGATCAGCACCACGGCGATGCCCTGGTCGCGCAAATGGCGGATCAGGTTGAGGACTTCGGCGACCTGACGGACCGAAATCGCCGCCGTCGGCTCGTCCATCAGCACTATCTTGGCCTGCGACAGCATGGTGCGGGCGATCGCCACCGCCTGGCGCTGACCGCCGGACATCTGTTTGACGAGGTCGCGCGGGCGCGTCTCGGATTTGAGCTCGGCGAATATCTGGCCGGCGCGCTTGTACATGGCGGCATAGTCGAGGATACGGAAGGGCCCGACGCCGCGGCGCAGTTCGCGGCCGAGATAGACATTGGCCGCCGCCGTCAAATTATTGCACAGCGCCAGATCCTGGTGGACGATCTCGATGCCGTGCTGGCGGGCCTCGACCGGCTTGTGCAGGATCAGATCCTTGCCGTCCATCTGCATGGTGCCGTGGCTCGGGCGGAAATTGCCGGCGATCATCTTGACCAGCGTCGACTTGCCGGCGCCGTTGTCACCCATTAGGCCGACGACCTGGCCGGGCTCGATCGACAGCGACACGTCGTTCACCGCCTGGATGGCGCCGAAATGCTTCGAGATGTTGGTGAGTTCGAGAACCGCCACCAGCCTTTTGCCTCCCATGTCTGGCCGTCTGTCCCGGAAGGGGCGACGGCTTCGGTTCGCTACCCCAGCTCCTCCCGGAAGCAGCGACCCGGTCATTTACGCAAATGCCTGCGCGGGCGTCAATTGTCTGACGAATAAGATTTGGGCAATTGTCGGACGAATGAGATCCCGCTTTTCGGGAAAAATCCGTTTTGTAGGACAAATAGCAATTGACGTTGGCAGCAAGCCGTTATTAGTTGAGCGTCGGAGGAAGATATGCCGGCTTTGACGACGTCGTTTGACGGGGCAACCGGTAGAGGATTATCGATCGTGCCGGCATCGTTGCCGGGCTGGTCGCATCTGAAAATACTTATCGGCCTGGCCTGGCGGCACGAGCGCTTGCTTCTGTCATCTCGCATTCGGCCGATCTGTGTGGCGGGCACGCCGTGTCCGTCTGTTTCCAAGGGAGGACTGACATGAGGAAAACAGTTTTGCTCGCCGCCGTCGCCGCCATGGCGTTGGGCGCCGGGCCGGCTTTGGCCAAGAAGCAGCTCGTCATCGTGGTGAAAGGTCTCGACAATCCGTTCTTCGAGGCGATCCACCAGGGCTGCGAGAAATGGAACAAGGAAAACGCCAACTCGGAGTATGAGTGCTTCTACACCGGTCCGGCGTCGACTTCCGACGAGGCCGGCGAGGCGCAGATCGTGCAGGATATGCTGAGCAAGCCGGACACGGTGGCGATGGCGATTTCGCCGTCCAACGCGCCGCTGATCGCGCAAACGATCAAGAGCGCCAACCCGTCGATCCCGATCATGACCGTCGATGCCGACCTTGCCAAGGAAGACGCAGCACTTCGCAAGACCTATCTCGGCACCGACAACTATCTGATGGGCAAGAAGATCGGCGAATACATAAAGAAGGCCAAGCCGAATGGCGGCACGATCTGCACCATCGAGGGCAATCCGGCGGCCGACAACATTCTTCGCCGCGCGCAAGGCATGCGTGACGCGCTGTCGGGCAAGGAAGGACTTGCAGCCCTTGCCGGCGAAGGCGGCTGGACGGAAGTGGCGGGCTGTCCGGTGTTCACCAACGACGACGGCGCCAAGGGCGTCCAGGCGATGACCGACATCCTTGCCGCCAACCCCAAGCTCGATGCGTTCGGCATCATGGGCGGCTGGCCGCTGTTCGGCGCACCGCAGCCCTATCGCGATCTGGTCGGACCGTTGAAGGACAAGCTGGCCAGCAACGACTTCGTCATCGGCGCCGCCGACACGATCGGCGACGAGGTGGCGATCGCGCGGGATGGCCTTGTCACCGCGCTGGTCGGTCAGCGGCCGTTCGAGATGGGCTACAAGGCGCCGTCTGTGATGATCGACCTGGTCGAAGGCAAGAAGGTCGATGATCCGGTGTTCACCGGCCTCGACGAATGCACCAAGGATACGGTCGACACCTGCATCCAGAAGTAGGCGTCTCGATCGGGGCGCTCGCCGACGGGCGCCCCGCCACCTCTGCTGACGAACAGGGACACGCATTTCAGGGGCAGCGGCTCCGGCGTTGGCGCGCCCGAGCTTCGAATTTTTCGGCAATGGCATCGGCGGACCGACAGTTCCTGACCGGAACAGGTACGGCCGACGCATTGGAACGTGGATGCCGGACGAAAAATCAAACAAGCGAGCCATTCGGACCAAGGCACAGGCCGGCCGCCGTCCGGTCGCCATGCGCCGGCCCGATGCGGCGCACTTTCCCGGTGCCAGCGTGCACGCCTCGCTGGCCAGCGAGATCGGGCTCAGGATCGTGCGCGGCGACTATCCGCCAGGCACCATCCTGCCCAACGAAGCCCAATGGTCGCAAACGTTCAACGTCAGCCGCTCGGCGGTGCGCGAGGCGATCAAGATGCTGATGGCCAAAAGCCTGCTCGCTTCGCGCCCCAAGATCGGCAGCTGGGTCGAACCGAAGGAGCGCTGGAACCTGCTCGACCGCGACGTGCTCGCCTGGTACGCGACCGCGCCGGACCGTGAGGTGTTCCTGCGGACGGTACAGGAGTTCCGCCATATCATCGAGCCGGAAGCGAGCGCCTTTGCCGCGGTGCGGCGGACCGACGAGCAGATGGCCGAGATCAGCCAGGCCTGCCGCGAGATGGGCGAGGCGGCAAGCCTTCAGGAGCGCATCCGGGCCGACACGCGCTTTCATCTCGCCATCCTGCGGGCGTCCGGCAACGACCTGCTGGTGCCGCTCGGCGTGCTCATCGAGTCGGCGCTCGACCATCTCTTCGTCTTCACGACTCAGCAGGTCGGCGACCAACGGCGGGCCCAGAGGCTGCATGAGGCGATCGAGAAGAATATTCGTTTGCAGCGACCCACAGCGGCGCGCAACGCCGTGCACAAGCTGCTCGCCGATACGGATGAAGGGATCGGAAGAGGGCGAGGGTGATCGACGCTCGCGCTTGGTGATCACCTTTCTATGGACAATGCGTAGCCTTCTGCGGCCTTTCGCAGGCTCCCGGCGTTCGAAGCTCGAAAAGCCAAGCTATTGGCTTTTCATCCGGTGCGCGGACCGCTTCTCACCCTTAAATCGTCTGTTTCTTTCCATCTTTCATCGGCATCAGATCGACACCGTTGACCTTGCCGATATGGGTGGCCAGCATCGGCACGTACTGCTCGGCCGGTCCGGTGGCGTGTGCTCCGGCGAAAGCGTTCTTGGTGGCGTTGCCGAGGGGGTTGGCAATGCCGGCAGAACCCGCCATCGATTCGAGGTAGGTCAAGTCCTTGAAGGCGTTGGCAATAGTGAATTTGTGGGCGTCGCGGTCGCCCTCCAACGTCCAGCGCATGAAGGTCTGGTAGAAGCCGCAATCCATGCGGCCGTTGCGGATGACGCTGTCGAAGCGCTGCGGCGAGATGCCGACCTTCTCGGCCAAGGCCAATGCCTCGGAATAGATCGCCGCATAGCCCAGCGAGACGAAATTATTGAGCAATTTCATGCGGTGGCCGTCGCCGGTGTCGCCGATATGGACGATACGGCCGGCCCAGGTTTCGATCACCGGTTTGACCCTGGCAAAGACGGCGTCGGGTGCGCCGACCATGGCGTCGAGCGTGCCTTCCCAAGCCTCCTTCGGCGTGCGGCTGAGCGGTGCATCGACATAGTTGACGCCGAGCGCCTTGAGTTCGGCGGCCAGCGCAACGGTCGAGACTGGGTCGGAGGTCGAGCAGTCGACGACTACCGAGCCTTTTCTCAATCCTTCCTTGAGACCGCCGGGGCCTCGAATGATGGCTTCGACCTCACGCGAACCGGTGACGCAGATGAAGACGATCGTCGATGCCGCCGCCACGTCGCGGGAGGTCGAGGCTTCGTGGGCGCCGCGATTAGCCATATCCTCCGCCGGCTTGCGATTCTTGCGGCCGAGGAAGGTCAGGTGATAGCCTTTATCGACGATGTTCTTGGCGATGCCATGACCCATCAGGCCAAGGCCGATGAAGCCGATCTTCTCGCTCGCGGCGGTCGTGTTCATGCTGTCTGTCCTGTGTTGCGATTATCGATAATGTCGCCGCTCTTTTAGCCGCAAGCGGTTGCAGAAAGCAATATTGTCTGACAATACACATAATTCCTGAGCTTTCGTGGAGACCAGAATAATGAAGCGGATCATGTTCACCGGCGGCAGCGGCAAGGCCGGGCGCCACGTCGTGCAATATTTGGTGGAGCAGGGCTGCCAGGTGCTCAACATCGACACCAAGCCGCTCGACAATCCCAAGGTGCGCACGCTGATCACCGACATCACCGACAGCGGGCAGGTGTTCAACGCGCTGTCGAGCTATGCGGGCTTGCATGAATTCGACCCGTCGCTGCGCCCCCAGCCCGTCGACGCCGTGGTGCATTTCGCCGCGATCCCGCGCATCATGATCACGCCCGACAACGAAGTGTTCCGCATCAACGCGCTCGGTACCTACAATGTCATCGAGGCGGCGGTGAAGCTCGGCATCCGCAAGGTGATAATCGCCTCCAGCGAGACCACCTACGGGCTGGTCTTCGCCAACGAGCCGCGCACGCCGAAATATTTCCCGCTCGACGAAGAATACGACGTCGATCCGATGGACAGCTATGCCCTTTCCAAGGTGGTCAACGAGAAGACGGCACGGGCCTTTGCGCAGCGCGACGGTGCCGACATCTATGCATTGCGCATCGGCAACGTCATCGAACCGCACGAATACTCCCTGTTTCCGAAATGGTTCGCCGATCCCGGTTTCCGCAAGCGCATCGCCTGGAGCTATGTCGATGCGCGCGACCTCGGCCAGATCACGCTGCGCGCCATCGAGAAGGATGGGCTCGGCTACCAGGTGTTCAACGCTGCCAATGACGACACGTCGTCGGACCTGCCGACCGCGGAACTGCTGAAGCGCTTCTATCCCGGTGTGCCGGTCAAGGGTGAGCTCGGCGAATTCGAGACGCTGCTGTCCAATCGCAAGGCGCGCGACATGTTGGGCTTTCGGCCGGAACACAGCTGGCGCAAATACGTGAGGATCTCTTGAAAACAGGCCCCGCCGGGGTTGAGCTGTGCACAGAAGCCGGCTTTGCGGGTGAACCCGCTTGCCGTGCTTGACAGCTTGCTCAATCCGGACTTTCTGGACACTATGCGGGACGCGAAGCCGAACAAGGAAAAATCGCCGGCAAAAGCGGCATCGGCCGAGCGTCAGGCCGGCGTTCGCCGCACCGATGCGGCGCGCATTCCGGGTTCCAGCGTGCACACCTCGCTGGCCAGCGAAATCGGGCTCAGGATCGTGCGCGGCGACTATCCGCCCGGCACCATCCTGCCCAACGAAGCCAAATGGTCGGAGACCTTCAGCGTCAGCCGCTCGGCGGTACGCGAGGCGATCAAGATGCTGATGGCCAAAAGCCTGCTCGCCTCGCGCCCGAAGATCGGCAGCTGGGTCGAGCCGAAAGAACGTTGGAATCTGCTCGACCGCGACGTGCTTGCCTGGTACGCGACCTCGCCGGACCGCGAGGTATTTCTGAAGACGGTGCAGGAATTCCGCCACATCATCGAGCCGGAGGCATCCGCTTTTGCCGCCATGCGGCGGACCGACGAGCAGATGGCCGAAATCAGCCAGGCCTGCCGCGAGATGGGCGAGGCACCAAGCCTGCAGGAGCGCACCCGCGCCGACACGCGCTTTCATCTCGCGATCCTGCGGGCGTCTGGCAACGACCTGCTGGTGCCGCTCGGGGTGCTGATCGAATCCGCCTTCGACCATCTCTTCACCTATACGACGCGGGAACTCGACGATTTGCAGCACGCACAGAAGATGCATGAGGCGATCGAGAAGAACATCCGCCTGCAGCGGCCCGACGCGGCGCGTGCCGCGGTGCGCAAGCTGCTCGCCAACACAGACGGCGTGATCAGGTCACGATAAGCCGTTCCAGGAACCCGTCACGCGGCTTGCTGCCTACTCTTCCTTCTCACGTCCGAACGCCGCGCGCAGTTCGTCCTTGGCGTCCTCGAGCACCTTCTTCTGCTTCGCCGGCAGGTTCTTGCCGGCACGGTTGATGTAGAAGTTCAGCATCGACATGGCGGACTGGAACGGTTCGGCCTTGCGCCGGTCGCTGTGTTCGGCCGACCGCTTGAGCGAAGCCGCGATCTTCTTCGGGTCGTGGGATTCGAAGACATGGTCTTCGAGATCCATGGCATTGCTGTGCTCGGTCACCTCAGCCGACCATTTCCGTTTCGCGGTCATGGCAATCTCCTTCGCGTTGAGCCGATTGCAAAACGTCCTTCATCGTCGCACGTTCCGGTGAGCCCGGAACCGGCGAACCCTGGAACCATGGAATTACCCACGTGGCGCTGCTCGGCGCCGCGAATGCGCCGATAGTGGTGGAAGGACCGTCGGCCGCTAGGCCGCATGACCGCGACCATGGTCAATGTCGATGACGGAATGGGAAACAGCTTGGCCTCGATCTTCTCCTCACCAGCAGCCGGCAATGCGGTCGTCGACAGCTCGCATGCATGGATACGGCTGGCGGTGTCGATGCTTTTGTCAACAGTCGGCGGCGTCGGCATGTGGGCCGTGGTCGTGGTGCTGCCGGCCGTGCAGGCCGAGTTCGGCGTCGACAGGGCCGACGCCGCTCTGCCCTACACCGCGACCATGGTCGGCTTTGCCGCCGGAAACGTTCTGGTCGGGCGCGCCATCGACCGTGTCGGCTACTGGATCCCGGCGCTTGTTTCCTCGATGGCGCTGGTTGCCGGCTTCCTGCTGGCGGCGCTGTCGACCTCGATCCTGCAGTTCACGCTCGCCCAGGGCTTGCTGATCGGGGTCGGTACATCGGCGATCTTCGGGCCGCTGATCGCTGACATCTCGCATTGGTTCAACCGCCGGCGCGGCGTCGCCGTGGCGGCGGCCGCGGCCGGCAGCTATCTCGCCGGAACGATCTGGCCTACCGTCATGCCACCCCTGATGAAGGCGGAAGGCTGGCGCTTCACCTATGTGGCCATCGGCATCTTCTGCCTGGCGACCATGGTGCCGCTGGTGCTGATGCTGCGGCGCGGCGCCCCGATCGCGGCCGCCGGTTCCGCGGGCAGCCGGCTGGTGCAGCCGATCTCGTTGTCGCCGACGGCACTCCAGGTGCTGCTTGTCATTGCTGGTCTTGGCTGCTGCGTGGCGATGTCGATGCCGCAGGTGCATATCGTGGCCTACTGCATGGATCTCGGCTACGGCGTCGCGCATGGCGCCGACATGCTGTCGATCATGATGGCGGCCGGCGTGGTCAGCCGCGTGGCTTCGGGCTTCGTTGCCGACCGCATCGGCGGGGTGAAGACCCTGCTTATCGGCTCGGTGCTGCAATGCCTGTCACTGTTCTTTTACATTCCCTTCGACGGGCTTGCCTCGCTCTACGTCGTTTCGCTGGTCTTCGGCCTGTCGCAGGGTGGCATCGTGCCCTGCTATGCTATCATCGTGCGGGAATACATGCCCGCCAGGGAGGCCGGCCAACGCGTCGGCATTGTCATCATGGCGACCATTTTCGGCATGGCGATCGGCGGCTGGATGTCGGGCTGGATCTACGACCTGACCGGCTCCTACGCCGCCGCGTTCCTGAACGGCATCGCCTGGAACCTGCTGAACATCTTGGTGATGGTGCTGGTGCTTTGGAAGGCAAGACGCGGCGCAACGGCGATGGCCTGAGGCAGAGCGGAAGCACTCGCCCGCAAGCGCCTCGGCTTGACAACGGGCCGGGGCTGCGCGACGCCAGAGGCGAGTGGTGCGGCACAGGCTGGTGAAATGGCGACAGCAACGTCGATCGTATTGCGGCAGCGCCTTGGCGGCCACGCACCGCATGGAGCCTGTCCTTGATCAAGCCGCGCTCGCGCCGAGGCGGCGGCCGCCCGACCATATCAGACGTCGCGCGCAAGGCGGGCGTAGGCGCCATCACCGTGTCTCGTGCTTTGCGCGAGCCGGAGCGGGTCTCGCAGGACCTGCGCCGCCAGATCCAGGCCGCCGTCGACGAGCTCGGTTACGTGCCGGATCCCAACGCGCGGGCGCTGGCCTCGGCCCGCGCCGAGGTGTTCGGCGTGCTGGTGCCGTCGCTTACCAACAACGTCTTTGCCGAGGTGGTGCGTGGCATCTATGACAGCCTGTCGGATAGCGCCTTCCGCATCCAGCTCGGCAACACCCACTATTCCGGCCTCGAAGAAGAACGGCTGCTGCAGGTGTTCGGGCCGCAAAGGCCGGCGGCGCTGATCGTGGCCGGCATCGACCAGACGCCGGCCTCGCGAAAACTGCTGGAGAATGCAGGCTGCCCGGTGGTCCAGGTCATGGAAACCGGCCCGGACCCGGTCGATATGATGGTCGGCTTCTCGCATCTGGACGGGGGCAGGGCGGCGACTGAGCATCTGCTCGAAGCGGGTTACCGCCGCATCGGATTCATCGGCGCGCGCATGGATCCGCGCTCGCAGCGGCGCTTGGCCGGATACCGCATGGCAGTGGAGAAAGCCGGCCTGTTCGATCCACGACTGATCACCACCACGCCGGTGCCGTCCAGTGTGACGCTGGGACGCGAACTTTTCCGCGACGCGCTGGCCAAGATGCCGACGCTCGACGGCGTATTCTGCAACAATGACGACATCGCGCTAGGCGCGCTGTTCGAGTGTCATCGCGCTTCGATCGGTGTGCCCAAGAGGATCGGCATCGTCGGCTTCAACGATCTCGACATGATGCAGGTGGCGTTTCCCTCCGTCACCAGCATCCGCACGCCCCGCTACGAGATCGGACGGCGGGCAGTGGCCATGGCGCTGGCGGCGATAGGAGGCGAGCCTCCGCAGCAGCGCGTCGTGGATCTCGGTTTCGAACTCATGCGCCGCGAGAGCACGGCGCGCTGAACACGCTTTCGCGATCAAGAGAAAGGGCGCTTTACACACCGTTCATGGTAGCGCTACCGTCGTCGTCGGACAGGAAAGAGAAATGCAACGGTACGGCGCCTGTCTATTATACATAAGCGACAACTAATTCTTGTTTATTATGTATAATATGCTATTTTCCCAGCAACCTGGGAACGACGGGGGAGGAGGCATCGCCTAGACCATTGGCCATCGGAAAGGCAGGTACGGCAAGGCAGGAGGAGCCGGAGCCGACCGTGGGAAATTCACATCGCGAAACCACGTCAGAATTACAAAATGGGAGGATTATCGATGATCAAGTCACTGGTAGGTGGCATCGTTGCCGCCAGCACATTCGTCATGCTCAACTCGGCCGCCATGGCCGCCGGCCCCGAGATCGTGCCGGGCCCGGCCGCCCAAGCCGACTGCTTCGCGCCCTGGAGCGCGGACACGAAATTCTTCAAATATCCCAAAAAGGAAGGCCCATACCGCATCGCCTTCGCCAATGGCTATATCGCCAACACCTGGCGCATCCAGATGGTGCAGACCGCAAAGGCCTATGCCGCCCAGCCGGACGTCAAAGCCAAGATCAAGGAATTCAAGGTCGTCTCGACCGGCGAGGACGTGCCGGCGCAGATCTCGGCGATCAACAACTTCATCGATTCCGGCTATGACGCGATCGTCACCGACGCGCAGAACCCGACTGCCTTCGGCCCGGTCATCAAGCGCGCCAAGCAGGCTGGCATCGTGCTGGTCGCCTTCGACAACATCCTCGACACCAAGGATGCCATCAACGTCAATGTGGACCAGAAGGGCCTCGGCGAATTGTGGGCCAAATGGCTGGTCGCGAAGGTGCCGAATGGCGGCAAGATTCTCGAAGTGCGCGGCGTTGCCGGCACCTCCGTCGATACCGATCGCCACAACGGCATCCACGAGGTGCTCGACGCTTCCGGCAAGAAATGGGACGTCACCGAAGTCGCCGGCAAGTGGGACGACGGCGTGGCACAGAAGGTCACCGCCGACGCGATCGCCACCAACGGGCCATTCGACGGCATCACCGGCCAGGGCGGCGACACCGGCATCGTGCAGGCGATGATCGACGCCAAGCATCCGTTTGTGCCCTTTGGCGGTGAAACCGAAAACGGCTTCCGCAAGTTCTGCGCGGCGCATTCGGCCGACGGGTTGAAGTGCTCTTCCGCGGGCTCGGGCCCGGCCCAGGTCGCCGTCGCCATCAAGACCGCGATTGCAGCGCTCGAAGGCGAAGTGGTGCCGCAAGAGGTGAAGCTGCCGCTGGCGATCGCCGAAGATCCGAACATGAAGGAAGGCACGGATTACTTCCCGAAAGAGTCGGACAATTTCTTCGTCGGCAACTCCTTCCCGACCTGCGGCATCAACTTCAGCGCCCAGGAAATCATGGGTCAGACCAAGGAAAATCAGTAGTTTCCAGTGGATATCGTTTCGGCGCCGCGGCTAAGCCGCGGCGCCGGTTCTTGAATGTTCGAGCGCCCTGGGAGGGTTGATGGACGTTGCGGCTCCGCTCTTGCGCATGGAAGGCATATCGAAGCGCTATGGCGGCGTGCGGGCGCTGGAGAAGGCCGACCTGTCGGTCGAGGCCGGCAGCATCCACGCCATCCTCGGCGAAAACGGCGCCGGCAAGTCGACGCTGATCAAGATCATGGCGGGCGTCGTTGCGCCCGACGAGGGCCGCATGGTGCTGGACGGGCGAGAGGCGACCTTCGCCTCGCCGGGCGCCGCGAACAAGGCCGGCATAGTCTGCATCTTCCAGGAGTTGTCGCTGATTCCCGAACTCAGCGTCGCCGACAACATCGTCATATCCGATCCGCCGAAACGCTTCGGCATGATCGACCGCAAGGCGCAGCGGCGCATCGCCGAGGACGCGCTGGCGCGTGCGGGAGCATCCGACATTCATCCGCTGGCGCTGGTCAAGGACCTGCCGCTGTCACGCCGGCAGATGGTCGAGATCGCCAAGGCATTGGCCAGGAAGCCACGCATCCTGATCCTCGACGAGGCGACCTCGGCACTGACGGCGGCGGATGTGTCGAAGATCTTCGCCGTGCTGAAGCGGCTGCGTTCGGAAGGGCTGGCGCTGCTCTACATCTCGCACCGCATGAACGAGATCGCCGAATTGGCGGACCAGTGCACGGTGTTCCGCAACGGCCGCAATGTCGCCAGCTATCCCGCCGGCTCGAAGAGCGACAGTGAAGTCGTCGAACTGATGATCGGGCGCGAATACAGCCATATCTTCCCGCCCAAGCCGACATTCGCGCCGGCCACCACCGCGCCGGTGCTCGAAGCCCGCAAGCTCTCCTGGACGGATCGCCTGCACAACATCTCGCTGTCGGTCAGGGCAGGCGAGGTGGTCGGCCTCGGCGGCCTCGACGGGCAGGGCCAACGCGAATTGCTGCTCGCTTTCTTCGGCGTCCTGCGTGGCCTTTCCGGCCAGATCCTGGTCGACGGTAAGCCAGTGGGCATCGCCAGCCCCGCCGCCGCACGCGAGAACGGCATCGGCATGGCGCTCATTCCCGAGGATCGCAAGACCGAAGGCCTGATGCTGCCGATGACGGTGCGCGAGAACCTGTCTTTCGCCGCGCTCGACCGGCTGTCGAAAGGCGGCATAATAGACCGCGCCGCCGAGCAGCGGCTTATCGACGACATGGTCGGCCTGCTGGCGATCAAGACGGCCGGCCTCGACATTCCGGTCGGCGCGTTGTCGGGCGGCAACCAGCAGAAGGTCGTCATCGCCAAATGGCTGATGCGCCAGCCGCGCATCATCCTGCTCAACGATCCGACGCGCGGCATCGATGTCGGCACCAAGCAGGAGCTGTATCAGCTGATGCGCAAGCTGGCGGACGCGGGGGCGGCAATCCTGTTCTATTCGACCGACTATGACGAGCTGATCGGCTGCTGCGACCGTGTGCTGGTGCTCTATGACGGGGCGGTCAAGCGCGAATTGGTGGGCGCCGAAATCACCGAACGGGCTCTGATATCAAGCGCGCTCAACATGCCTGGCGGGGATAGCCCGGTGAACCGGGGAGCGAACGCGTGAAAGGGATTTTGGCGTGAAGGATTGGCGCTACTGGTTGGCGGAGCAGCGCGGAACGCTGCTGGCGCTTGGCATCTTCATCGTCATGTTCGTCATCTACACCGCGAACCATCCGGCCGGCTTCACCGCCAATGTCGTGCAGACGGCGGCCAACAAGGGCGTGCTGCTGGCCTTCGTCGCCATGGCGCAGACGCTGGTGGTGATCACCGCGGGCATCGACCTTTCCGTCGGCATGATCTTCCTGTTGACCAACTGCCTGGCCTCGTGGCTGGTGGTGGGCACGCCGGTGCAGACGGCGCTTGGCGTGTTGGCGGTACTGGCCGTCGGACTGCTGTGCGGGGCGATCAACGGCGCCATCGTCATCTACGGGCGGCTGCAGCCGATCGTCGCCACGATCGCCACCGGCGCGGTCTATTATGGCATCGGGCTTCTACTGCGGCCGTTCCCGGGCGGATCGGTCAACGAGGATCTGGCTGACGCGCTGACGGGCCGTGTGTTTGACGTGGTGCCGGCCAGCATGGTTGTGCTCCTGGCCGTCGTGTTGGTGATCTGGGTGCCGTTCAGCCGTTCGGTGCTTGGCCGCGCGGCCTATGCGGCAGGGTCGTCGGAAATGGCGGCCTACATGTCAGGCGTGCCCATCCGGCGCGGCAAGTTCGCAGCCTATACGCTGGCGGGGCTGCTGGCCTCGATCGGCGGCCTGTTCCTGACGTTCTTCACCTATACGGGCGAAGCGGCCTATGCCAGCGGCAACTCCTACACACTGTTTTCCATTGCCGCCGTGGTGCTGGGCGGCGTCTCGCTGTTCGGCGGCAAGGGGAGTGCCATTGGCGCGATCTTCGGCGCGCTCGCCTTCCGCACCATCGGCGATCTGTTGTTCGTCTTCGATTTCGATCCGCTGTGGCAGCCGCTGTTCCAGGGCGTTATCCTGCTGATCGCCGTCAGCCTCGGCGCCTTCGCCCTGTTTCGGGTCCGCAACCGGCTGGAGTGGTTCCTGTGAGCGAGACGACATTGGGTGGCCTCGCCGGCCGCATGCCGAAATTCATTCGCCGCGCCGATCCCGCGGTGTTGACGGCCTTTGCCTGCATCGTGGTCCTGCTCCTGCTGGGCAGTCTTTATTCGCGCAGCTTCCTGTCGCCTGAATATCTCTTGCAGCAGCTCAAGGTGGCCTCGTTTCTCGGCGTCATCGCCACCGGCATGATGCTGGTCATCCTGCTCGGCCAGATCGACCTGTCGGTGCCGTGGTCGGTGGCGGCGGGCGCGATGATGGCTTGCGCTGCGGCCGCCTATGGCCCGGCCGGCGTTGCGTTGGCCATTCCATTCGGCATCTTGTGCGGGGTGCTGATCGGCATCGTCAACGGCATCGGCGTCGCCTATTTGCGCATTCCCTCCATGATCATCACCCTCGCCACCAACGCCGTCGCGCAAGGGCTGATGGTGGTCTACACCGGCGGCTTCTCGCCCCAGGATTCGGCCACCGGCGCCATGCGCTACCTGGCTACCGGCTTTGCCATTCCGGGAGTTCCCAACGCGGTCATCATCTGGGCGCTGATCGGCGCCGCAATGGTGTTCGTTCTGACCCGCACCGGCTTTGGCCGCACCGTCTACGGCATCGGCAACCGCGAGCGTGCCGCCTACCTCTCCGGCATCGACACAAGGCGCGTGGTGATGATCGCCTTTGCCGTCTCCGGCGGGCTCTCCGCCTTCGGCGGGGTGCTGCTTGCCGGCTACGCCTCCAAGGCGGCGCAGTCGATGGGCGACGCCTATCTCCTGCCGTCGATCGCGGCCGTCGTGCTGGGCGGCACCTCGATCCTTGGCGGGCGCGGCTCCTATCTCGGCACTGTCGCCGGCGTCATCCTGATCACGCTCCTGCAATCCATACTGTCGGTCATGCAGATGCCGGAGGCGGGTAGGCAGATCATCTACGGCGTCGTCATCGTCGCCATGCTGCTGCTCTACGGCCGCGCGCCGGCAAGCCGCTAGACCATCGTGGCGGAAAGGACAGTTCAATCGCCGACAGGCACCAACGGGCCGGCGCCGGTCATCGTGGCAATGGGCGTCGCCGGATGCGGCAAATCGGTCGTCGGTGCAGCGCTGGCAACCGCGCTGGGCGCGGTCTTCATCGAGGGTGACCGTCTTCATCCCCCCGAGAACGTCGCCCGCATGGCAAGCGGTCAGCCGCTTACCGATCAACTGCGCGAAGGCTGGCTCGATGCAATCGGCGAGCGCATCGCAGCGTCGGCCGGTGAGGGGCGGGGCGTGGTCGCTGCCTGCTCGGCGTTGAAGCGAAGCTACCGCGAGCGCCTGCGTGGCATTTGCCGAGACATCGTCTTCCTCTATCTGGAGATCGATCCGGCGATGGCTAGGCTGCGGGTCGCCAGCCGCAAGGGTCATTTCATGCCGGCAAGCCTGGTCGACAGCCAGTTCGCCATTCTCGAGCCGCCGGCGGCGGATGAGCGGGCGCTGACGCTCGATGCGACGCACCCGATCGTCGATCTCGTAGCCGAGGCGGTGCGCATGACGCGGCGGTTCTGAACCTTGATCGGCGCCATACCGGCATGCGACTTACGCCGGCAAGCGCGGCGCATGCGCAGGATCTAGATCTGGGACGTCAACTCGACCGGAAAATCATCATTGTCGGCATCGCGCATGGCGGCAAGGCTGCGGTTGTCCAGCACCTCGGCGATTGCCTGGCGCACCTCGAGCATCATGTGCCGGACCTGGCACGTCGCTTCGTCGCAATCCTCGCAGCGCTGATACTGCGTGCGGCTGGCGCATGGGATCGGCGCCAGCGGCCCGTCCAGCACACGCACGACATGGCCGATCTTGATCTCCGAGGCCGGGCGGGCGAGGCGATAGCCGCCTTCCTTGCCTTTGCGGCTCTGGACGAAGCCGGCATTGCGCAGCTCGCCCAGAATGGCATCGAGGAATTTTTTCGGGATGTTGTTGGCGACCGCGATGTCGTTGACGAAGGCCAATTGGCCAGCCGGCAAGCCGGACAGATGCACGAGGGCCTTGAGGCCGTATTTGCCTTTTTTAGTCAGCATGCCCGAGTCAACCCATGAAGCCCCAACAATCCGCATCTGGCGGCTGTTTGTGTGCAAATGATGACGGGGCTTGTGGAGCGCTGCCGTTTCGCGAACAAGCCGATTTGTCGGCACGTTAGGCGCAAACGCGTTGATTCTTCGTAACCTTTTGCGCGGCTGGCGTCGTATTTGCCATATTTTGCCGCAAACGGCGAAAGCCGGCAAAGCGCCGGCTTTCCTGATTTGCTTACCGTACGTGCTATCGCGCCGTGAAAATCCTACCGGCTGCCATAGGCCTGGTCGAGCAGGCCGCCGGCGGCGAAATGCTCTTTCTGGATGTTGTCCCAGCCGCCGAAGACGTTTTCCACCGTCAGCAGGCGCACGTCCGGGAAGTCGGCCTTGTGTTTGGCGGCGACGGCCGTGTCGCGGGCGCGCAGGCCATTGTCAGCGGCGATGTCCTGCCCCTCGGGCGTATAGAGGAAATCGAGATAGCTTTTGGCCAGATCACGCGTGCCATGTTCGTCGGCGACCTTGTCGACGATCGCCACCGGGAATTCTGCCAGCAGGCTGACGGAAGGCGTGACCTGCTCGAATTTGTCGTCGCCATACTCCTTGCGGATGCCGCGGGTTTCGGATTCGAACGTGATCAGCACGTCACCGATCTCGCGCTGCACGAAAGTGGTGGTGGCTGCGCGCCCGCCGGTGTCGAAGATCGGCACGTTGTTGAACAACTTGGTGATGAATTCCTTCACCTTGGCGTCGTCGCCCTTGAAGGCCTCCTTGGCGTAGGCGGTCGCCGCCAGATAGGTGTAGCGCGCATTGCCCGAGGTTTTCGGGTTGGGGAAGATCACCTGCACGTCGTCGCCCACCAGGTCGTTCCAATCCTTGATGTGCTTGGGGTTGCCCGCCCGCACCAGAAAGGACGGCAGCGAATAGAAGGGCGAGGCGTTGTCGGGAAAATCCTTCTGCCAGTCGGCCGAGACGAGGCCCTTCTTGACCAGGAAGTCGATGTCGGTGACCTGGTTGAAGGTGACGACATCAGCGCCGAGCCCTTCGGCGATGGCGCGTGCCTGAGCCGAGGTGCCGGCATGCGACTGGTCGATGCTCACGCCCGGGTGCTTCTCGATGAATGCCTTGTTGACCTGGACGAACAGTTCGCGGCCGACGTCATAGGAGGCGTTGAGCAGCTTGTCGGCAGACCAGGCTTGGGAAGATGCGAGGAACAGGCCGGCGACGGTGGCGACGCCGAGGAGAAATCGCTTCATGAAATAAGGCTCCGTGTAGTGCTTAATCACCTCACCATAGTCCTGCGCCACTTGCCCGACGAGGCACGTGCAATAGTTTCGCGGTGCCACCGTAAGAAAAAATGTCGTCATGAACGCTGTCATTAGAATTTTGTTCCGCCCAATATGCATATACAAAGGAGGCAACCATGCGCCAACACCGCCATTCAACAACGCGGCCGTCGAAGGAGGCGAAGCTGTTTCGCAATAACCGCAGCCAGGCGGTGCGCATTCCTGTCGAGTTCGAGCTCCCCGGCGAGAAGGTCCTGATCAGCCGTGAAGGCGACCGCCTTGTCATTGAGCTGATCCGCAAAGCTGGGCTCGGCGCGTTGCTCGCCCAATGGGCAAACGAGCCGCCGCTCGGCCCCGAGGACGATCTTCCCGAAATCAATGATGCGCCAGTCGAATCCGAGGACATTTTTTGATGCGGTTCATGCTGGACACCAACATCATCAGTGACATGATCCGAAATCCGGCTGGCAAAGCCGCCAATGCAGTGGACCGCGAGGGAGACGACGCCATTTGCACAAGTATCGTGGTTGCCTCGGAATTGCGATATGGCTGTGCCAGGAAGGGATCAACCAAGCTGCTCAAAAAAGTCGAGCAATTGCTGGCTGAGATTCCGGTCTTGCCGCTCGATGTGCCGGCGGATGCAGAGTATGGCGCCCTTCGTGCAGAACTGGAGGCCGCCGGCCAACCCATTGACTATACGACCTTTTTATTGCTGCGCACGCCTGCGCTGTGGGCATCACTTTGGTAACGGCCAATACGGGCGAGTTCATCCGAATCCGCAACCTCAAGATCGAGAACTGGCTGGAGTAGTGCTCGGTCTAATATCAAGCAGCCGGAAACAGCTTCCAGCGGCCCGGGCGGAACGCTACCCGGCTCTTCTGCGCCGCGGGATGGTCGACGGGCAGCTCGATCTCGACGCGCTGGCGTTCGCCGCCGATCTCGAGTTCCACCCGGCGGGTGCCGGCGACGCGGCGGCTGGCGACCACCGTGCCGGCGATGCAGCCAGAGCAGCCGCTCAGCAATTCGACGTCGTGCGGGCGGAAGTACAGCCTGGCGTTGCCGCTGGCGGCCTCCGGCGCCGACAGCCCGATCGGGCGATCGGCGAGCCAGACCTCGCCATTCTCGACCTTGACGGGAAGCGAGCTCGATTCGCCGATGAAGCCATAGACGAAAGGCGAGTTCGGCCTGTCATAGATGTCATCGGCGGTGCCGACCTGCTCGATGCGGCCCTGGCTCATCACCACGACGCGGTCGGCAAGCTCCAGCGCCTCTTCCTGGTCGTGGGTGACGAAGACGGTGGTGTGGCCGGTGGCGTCATGGATGTCGCGCAGCCAGCGGCGCAGTTCCCGGCGCACCTGCGCATCGAGCGCGCCGAACGGCTCGTCGAGCAGAAGCACTTTGGGTTCGATCGCCATGGCGCGCGCCAGCGCGACGCGCTGGCGTTGGCCACCGGATAGCTGCGCCGGATAGCGCTTTTCCAGGCCCGAGAGCTGGACCAAGTCGAGCAGCTCGGAGGCGCGGCGGCGGATCTCCTGCGCCGGCGGCCGCGTCGAGCCCTGCCGGACCTTGAGGCCGAAGCCGATATTGTCCGAGACCGTCATGTGCCGGAACAGCGCGTAGTGCTGGAAGACGAAGCCGACATTGCGCTCCTGGATCGATTTCTGCGAGGCGTCCTCGTCGCCGAAGAAGATCTTGCCGCGCGTCGGCCGCTCCAGCCCGGCAATCAGCCGCAGCAGCGTCGTCTTGCCCGAGCCCGACGGCCCCAGCAACGCGATCAGCTCGCCCGACTTGATGTCGAGCGACACGTCATGGAGCGCGGGAAACCGCTCAAACTCCTTGCGCACATTGGCAACGCGAACTTCCATCAACAGTCCCTTTGTAGTGGCTGCATGTCGTTATCCCAAAACCGGTTCCCGCTTTTGGGCGACATCAAAATCCTTGATCATGCATGCCGTTATCCCAAAACCGGTTTCCACGTTTGGGCGACATGCATCAATGTCCACGCGCCGCGGCGATCTCGGCGCCGTAACGCATCTCGAGCAGTGTCTTCAGGACCAGCGTCACCAGCGCCAGGCCGGCCAGCAGCGAGGCGACGGCAAAGGCGCCGACGGCGTTGTATTCATTGTAGAGGATCTCGACATGCAGCGGCATGGTGTTGGTCAGGCCGCGTATGTGGCCCGACACCACCGAGACCGCGCCGAACTCGCCCATGGCGCGCGCATTGCACAAGAGCACGCCGTAAAGCAGCCCCCATTTGACGTTGGGCAGCGTCACATACCAGAAGGCCTGCCAGCCATTGGCGCCAAGCGACAGCGCGGCCTCCTCGTCGCCATTGCCCTGCTCCTGCATCAGCGGGATCAGCTCGCGGGCCACGAAGGGGAAGGTGACGAAGATGGTGGCCAGCACAATGCCGGGCACGGCGAACAGGATGACGATGCCGTGCGCCTTCAGCCAGGCGCCGAGCAGCCCCTGGGCGCCGAACAGAAGCACGTAGACCAGGCCCGAGATGACCGGCGAGACCGAGAAAGGCAGGTCGATCAGCGTGGTCAGGAAGGCCTTGCCCTTGAA